>CAVVIM010000019.1:0-184030 GCA_963748165.1 uncultured Alphaproteobacteria bacterium | reverse complement strand
TGATGGCGATGATCCGGACGGAGATTCGCAAGGAGATCAGCAAAGCGATGGAGTCGGGGAGACAGACCGCCCCAGGAGATGACGGCCAGCCTGGAGCGGATCGTGAGCCAAGCGAAGTAGCCGATGACCTTCAAGTCGGGCAGGGCGAAACAGAGGGCCAGGAGTCGGGCGAGCAACAGTCAGTGTACTCGCCCTGTCGAAGACAACGGCGGTTCTGGCCAGGGCGATGCCGGGGAGCTCTGGACCCCGAAGCCCTGAGCCAACTTGCCCAAGACATCGGCGGCTCCGCCTGCGACGGCATCCAGCGACCCTGGGAATCCGGGCCGCCTGGACGACTCCGAACCCCGGCCTGTCGGAGTCCGACCAGGACATGATCGAGGCCGCCGTCGCCAAGGCCATCGAGCAGCACGTCGCCAGTCACGGCAAGGGGAGCGTGCCGGCACCGCTAGCGAAGCAGGCCAGCGAACTCTTGCACAAGCCGGTCGATCCGTGCCGCGAGTTGGCCGCGATGACGAAGTATGCCGTGGACACGATTGCGGGGTTTGGCGAGTTCACCTACGCTTGCCCGAGCAACCGACAGATACCCGGCGGCTGTCTGCTGCCGTCTAGCGTAAAGCCGATCCCTCGCATCACGCTCATCATCGACTCGTCGGGATCCATGGGCAGCGACGACACCGCGTTGGCCTTGGAAGTGCTGGGCAACGTCTTGAAACACCTGCCCGACCCGCGCGGCTGCGGGTGCTGGTGGGCGGCACGCGGGTTGAGGCCGCCAAGAAGGTATTCAAGCCCGGGCAGATTCAGATTTTGGACGGCGGCGGAACCGACATCGGATCATTCATCCGCGTGGCTGATCAGGAAAAACCGGCGCCAAAGGTCATCCTCTGCGTCACCGACGGCGAGACGCCGTGGTGCCGCGAAGACCGGGTGCAGGCCAAGGTCATGGTCTGTCTCACTCGCAAACCGTGCTGGTGCTCGCCGCCGCCGGCCTGGACGCGAACGGTCTGCCTGCGACCTGGAGATGAGTGACGCCTGGGAAAGGGAACCGCCGTTGGCTGACCGCGGGAAACGTCAGCCGTCAACGCTGGGCCGCAAGGCCGCTCCACGCGACTGGCCGCTACACAATGAGTAGCTTGTGCGCGACGCGAGTGAGGCAAAGCCCCTTGCGGCCCAGCGTTGAAGTTTCCTCTCGATTTTTCCAAGGAGCTACCATGTCCACCGTTGGCCAGTAAAGCTGCGCTTGTCGAGCGCGTCAAGGGCCACTGGAACGTCACGATTGACGGCCAGATCTATCACATGAACCGCTTCGGCGTCGTGTGGCAGGAGCAGCCCGCCGAGCATTTCTCCGGCTGGAACGAAATGCTTTCCGTGCCACCGGAAGCGCGAAACGCCGTTCAGCAGGCCGTCACCGATGCTGGCTACCCAAGCCACTACGGTAAGGGCTGTGACGCCGGCGAGAAGATTTGGGAGGCGAGACTGAGATGAGCAAGACATTCACCTTCATATTCTACGTGCATACAGACGACGGTAGCGGTCCTGCCCGCTACCTCATGCAGGACGAGGCCAGCTCGCAAACCGACGCCAATAAACGCGGCAAGGCGTTTGCCAAGGCAAATCGCATCCGCTTTATCGAAGCCACAACCGAACCCGTGGCAAAGTCGTTTCGTGATGCGTTGGCGATTGAACCATTTCCGAGGCCGCGATGAGTGTAAACATTCTCACTACCCGCCTCTTCCGCTTGAGGAAAGACGCTTTGGTGTGGCCCGATATAGGCGGACCGCGAACCATCAAGGCGGGCGTGGTCGTGTGGCAACACGGCACCCGCAAGTCGTCCTTCGACAGTTACATCGGCACCTATTCGCTGACCTACCGCCAAGTCAATGGAATCAGCCCCAAGCCGGGCATTGTCTTTCAACTCAACACCGAACTACTGGAGGCACTGTGCTAAAGGCTTATCGAATCTACCGCAAGCTGCCGAAGAGCGCTCGGTATCAACCTGCGCGAGGTCTATGACCTCGACAAGGTGGGTTCCGAGATGCACGCCGCTCACGGTCAAGGATTCTGCCAGACGGTCTGCGTCCAATGCGAACAGCAGATTCCTTTCGTGCCAACCCGCCACTTGCCCGGCAAGATCGTGGTTGCCTTTGGTCGCAACAAGCGTGTGCGCCCGATCCCTGGTCCACTGGGAGGTGCCGCCACTCAAGCCAGGCGACACCGCCGAAGAGAAGGCGACTTGCGGGCCTTGCCATCTGAGCTGGGACGACGGCATTGTAACGTCAATGACACCCGCGCCGGCTGCGCGTTGCCCCTTTGAGGCATTTCATATTTACGAGAAAGGAAAACCATGAGCTACGAGATCATCTACGGCTTGGAGGCCGTGAAGTTCACTGCCGAGGAGATCCCGGCCACTATGGTTAGGACAAGTACATCATCGTCTCGGCAGGCAGGATCGAGCAACTTCTACCGAGACCAAGACCGGACGGCGCTGCCCGACTGGTCGGTAGCCTGGCTCGGTCGGCTCCCGTTGGGAGGTCATGGGTGCGATGGTGAACCGGCGGAGGAGTTGCGAGGGCGGGATGCTCAAGCCGTTCGGCCGCGACTGCCATGCCGAGTCGTTCATCCGCGCCTGCCGCAAGGCGTGGACCGCGCCGTCCACGGTTTCGACGGCGCGGCGGAACGCGGCCTGAGCTTCGGGCTGCGGTTGCGGTTCTACGAACCGGACGAGTACACCAGCCCCAGCGAAAAACGCCCCTCGGACGAGTGGATGATCGGCGAACTGCTGAAGTCCCGGCCGATGATCCAGTACCAGGAGTACGGCAGCAAGTTCCGCGAGTTCCGTTTCGACCGCTCCGAGGCCGGCGAGTGGTTCAAGTGGGCAAATAACCGCCGCGGTCGTCACAACGCCGAGGTCCGCGGTCCTGGCGATCCCCGACCAGCACAGCAGGAACTGGCATTCGAATGATCATCACCTTCACCACCAACCACAGGGAAACCATCATGGGTGCAGACTTCATTTGCTCTTGTGTGCCGAAGTGCAAACTGACCGAGGAATCCGCAAGAGCGCGGCTCGCCGCCATCATCGCCGGCCTAACTCAGGACGACTGCCCGGACTTTGTTCTGGACGATGTCAACCTAGAGGACATCGACGACGATGACAGCCGTCGCCCCGCCGCCGGCATCGTCCTATGGCGGAAGCGGCTGACGACCGCCCCGGAGCGTGGACCATTGCTGCTGCGACGTGGTCACGCTGTGCGTTCCCGGAGCGGACTACCTGATGCTCATTACCGGCGGAATGAGCTATGGAGACCCGCCCACCGAAGCCGAGCCCCGCTTTTCGGACATCAACGAGTGCGACCCGCTTTATTCCGAGCTGGCGGAGTACGCTCGCGAGGACTGGTGTGGGGTCAAGGCGGAGCGAGCCAAGGCACGGCGCAAGGCCGCACCACTCCACGCTTCCCCTGGAGGCTGACCATGTACGGACAAATCTGCGACCACTGCGACGAGCGGCGGGCGAGCTACGCCGTCAACAAGATCGAGGTCCGCACCAACGCCGCTACCGGGCATATCACGTCGGCCAGCCGCGACGAGGACTGGTGCGAAGAGTGCTGCACGCACCACCGCGACTACTAGGACAAGAGTGTGCCCAAGGTGGGCGACACCTAGCGAACAGGGGCACTTGGTGGCAGGGCAAGGACGGCGGCACGTTCAGGATCACCTACACCATTGAAGAGTCGCCGCACAAGGAGGATCCCTTGCTCTCCTTTCCCCGGCCTGCCGCTGCTGCGGCCAGGAGTGGATCGGTCAGGAGCATTGGAAAACCTGCACCGGCTGCACGAACCCCGAGCATAGCCACGCCTAGAGCGAGTTTTTTGCGTTTATTACAGCGAAGTTTTTCGCTTCCAACCGAAGGAGCAGCCCTATGAGCACCGACACGAAGATGACTCCCGCGGAACTGCAGGCCGCACTGGAGCAGTTCAGCGAGCGAGAGTTGACCGCCACTGGATGCGGCGCATCCGCTTTACCGAGGGCGTGAAGTTCCTCGCCGACGAGGCCGGGGCCTACTGGCTCATCGACCTCGTGGCGAGTTGGCAGATCAAGCCCGAGATCGGCCGCGAGGAGTTCCAGGTCTGGATTCCTCAAGGTCAACCGCCATCCGCCCCAGGGCAAGCCGATGGCCTACGCTCGCTGCTACAGCGACACCCCCGAGCCGCACAACGCCAACCAGGTCTGCGTGCAGGGCATCCCCCACACCGACTTCCCGCTGGACGAGATCAAGCTCTGGCTCGTGAAGGGCACGCTGATGCTGCCCAGAAATAGGACGAGCATCGCCGACGAGGCCCACGATCGCCACGGCCTCGACTGTCTGCTGGGCGATAACGAACACATTGCCACCGACGAAGAGCGGAGCTACGGCCCGCACCACAATAAGAACCGCACCTAACCACCAGGAGACTACGTCATGCAATTCACACCCTGGAAATGCCCGAAATGCCAAAAGCCTGCCGCCGGTACGCTCGAAACTGTTCCCGGTCTTGCTCTGTTGAACTTCGACGACAATGGCGATGCTGAGTACGAAGGCGAGACCAAGATGTACTGGAACGGCCAAGAGACCCGCTTCAACGAAGATGGCAAGGCCATGATGGAATGCCCCAACGGCCACGTTTGGGCCGCGGAGAAAGAATAACATGGCCCGACTTGCCTCTCAAGCCAAAGGCGGATTTTATCCTAGTCCGCCAGAGGCTGTTGCCGCCGTGCTGGACCGGCTTCTGCCGCCGAAGTCCGGGGAGTGCCTCGTCTTGGACCCGGCGGCTGGATGCGGCGCGGCCCTGCTGCAACTCGCCGACGGAATTGATGGCGTGCCCTACGGCGCGGAGCTGAGCGAGGATCGAGCTGCTGTTATG
The DNA here is from genome assembly GCA_963748165.1 of uncultured Alphaproteobacteria bacterium. Taxonomy (GTDB): domain Bacteria; phylum Pseudomonadota; class Alphaproteobacteria; order Rhizobiales; family Xanthobacteraceae; genus Bradyrhizobium. Next base: position 179,132 of record CAVVIM010000019.1, on the reverse strand, counting down.
GCGTCGTTGCTTGATGAAGGTAACTCGCTTGCCCCAGCCGATTTCCTCCGCACCGCCATCAGCCCGCGATCATTTTCGATGGCCTACGTCAACCCCAACTACGATTATTGCACCGGCACCGCTGGTCGCGTCGAGTCGCAGTTTCTCCACCGCGCCGCCGGGCTGCTGGCGGACGGTGGCGTGATGTGCTTCGTTGCCCCAGAGGATATTGCCCGCGACCGCAGCACGGCCGATTTCTTCGAAGGCGAGTTCGAGGACATTTCCGCCATGCCGTTCCCGGCCGAGGTCAGGAACTACAACGAAACCATCGTGATGGGCGCGAAACGGCAGCACTATAAGCCGCCTGGCTACGTGGGCAGCTACGATTGGCTTGACCGGCAGATGGAAAAGTACGTTGTCTACGACCTGCCGCCGGGCACGCGGCCCAGGGTATTCAAGAAGACCGAGCCGACCGACGCCGAACTGATGCGTCTCGTGATGCAAAGCCCGCTCAGGTTTATGATGGATCGACCGGCGGGCAAAGAGGATTACCGCCCGAGGCCGCCGATGAGCGTGGGCATTGGGCATAGGGCGATGTTGTTGGCGAGCGGATTCCTGGATGGAAAAATCTGTCCACCATATGAGCCACCGCATGTGGTGCGCGGAATCCTATCCAAGGAACAATACATATCGTCCTGTGACGAAATAGAAGATGACGAGGGGAACGTCATCAGGAAAACCGTGATATCCGAACGATCAAAGCTCTACCTTCGCGTCCTCGATTCCGATGGAACGCTTGTTACTTTGGAGTGAGACTATGCCTGTCACCCTTCCCACCCTCCTCGTCACAACCGGCCATAGCTCCTTCCGCCTCCGCTGTCACGCCGCGGCTTGGAGCGACGACTACAGCGGCACGAACAGCTATCAGCCGGGGCTGTTGCTGCTTAGTGCAACTGGTCCCGATACGGCCGCCAAGGCAATCCGTGCCATCCTCCACGTCAGCGAGATCGAGGCCGAGTTCCGCCTGGAGGGCGAGAATACAATCAACTGCATGAACCGGGCCGCCTACGACGGCAACCCGGTCGGCTATACGGCGGCGCTAGCCCGCTTGGCCCCCGGTGCGATCCATCTGGTTGCCATGGCCAAGCTGCCGGGCTTGATGCCCACGTTCGACGACGACCGCCTGTGGACCGAGCTGTGCGGCGAGCGCTACACGACGCCGCTCCTACGTGAGTGGACGCCGTGGATCCGGCAGCGGCTGCTCGACACCGGCGGCATCGTAGCCGCGCAGGGATACGGAAGCAAAGCCGGGGTGCTGACAGCAACACCGGAAAACCTCGACATTCTCGTCTCGTCGGGAGTGCACAAGGCCATCTGGATATGGTGGCGTAAACCGAAAAATCACAACAACCAGCAGCGTTCTTTACGAAATCTGGAAATAGGAGAAACCCGTGAACGCAACAACACTGTCCATGTATTTGGACGCCTATGGCCAGCTCGTTGCCGACCGCGCCCGCCAAGCGTTCGAGCCGTTGCACGTCCCGGCCACTGACCCCGTCGTCGAGCTCGACTTGAAGCGGCCGTTGCTCCCCGCCCAGGCGCACGCCGCAACGGCAATGGTCAAGGCTCCGCCACCAGAAGGCCGTGTTCTGTGCGGCAGAAATGGGGACCGGCAAAACCACGATAGGTGCCTGCACTGTCCACGCTCACGCCAATGGCAAACCGTACCGAGCAATAGCGCTAGTTCCACCCCATTTGATTGAGACCTGGCGGTCGGAACTGCGGGCCATTTTTCCTGCCCGCGCCGTCGAGATCATCGTCCTGGAGAAGTGGGACCAGCTCCTGCTCTGGCAGCTTGTCTGGGGCCGCAACAAGCCCGACCGCCCCACCTGGCTCATCATGAGCGAGACCACGGCAAAGAACGGCCCCTATTGGGAACCCGCCGCACATAAGGACGCCCGCGGCCTTCTCCGTTGTCCGACATGCGGCCAGATACTGAGGAAGCGGGGAGCGGGGAGCGGGGAGCCGGGCGATCTCATGGTGATGAAAGACTTAGAGAAGTCCCGGAAGTTTTGCACCGCCGAAGTGCCCACGCGGCGGCTGGACGCAGACGGCAACGGTACGGTACGGACCTGCGGCGCGGCTCTCTGGCAGTACACGCCCAAGGAACGCATCTGGGCCCCGGCCGACTTCATTCATAAGCACATGAAAAGCGTGTTCGACTACCTGATCATAGATGAGGCGCACCAAGAAAAATCTGCCACTTCCGCCCGCGCCAATGCTATGGGTGCCCTCGTGGCCTCCTGTCGCAAGGTCATCGCCATGACCGGCACGCTGATCGGCGGCAAGGCGAGCCACGTCCGCTCGCTGTTGTTTCGCTTATCAGCTAAGAGCCTCCGCGCGAGGACCTGGCGTGGAAGGACAGATGGAGTTCGCCCATCGCTACGGCCGCGTCGATATGATCGTCACCGAGAAGAGCGGGCCCAGCTACGACAACCGCCGCAGCAAGGGGACCACGACCAAGCGGCAGGCCGAGCAGCCCGGCGTGATGCCCACGCTTTACGGTCGACATTTGATTTCTAATACCGTTTTCCTCTCGCTCAAGGACGTGGCCGATAATCTTCCGCCCTATACCGAGCACCCGACGCCGGTAACGATGTGCCCGGACTTGGCTGTGCCCTACAAGGCCATAGAAGAAAAGCTCAGGGACGCTGTGAAGAATCTCCTGCGGAAAGGAAGTCATCAGTTACTCAGTCCCATGCTGCACTGCTTACTCTGCTGGCCCGACCTGCCTTACAATTGGAATTTGATCGGATATACGGACCGCAAGGACGGCCCGCATGGGCGTTTCGTGCCGGTGGTTCAGCCGCCAACGCTGGACGAGAATTTGATCTGGCCGAAGGAGAAGAAGCTCTTGGAGATACTCCGGCAAGAACGAGCCTGCGGGAAACAATGCTGGGTTTTTGCCACTTATACGGGCGTGCATCCTGTGACGGAACGGCTACGACGCGTCATGGCAAACGCCGGCTTCAAGGTGAAGGTACTCAACGCGGACCAGGTTCCGACCCGCAGTCGATCCGCATGGATCGTTGAGAATGCACCAGGCGTGGATGTTATGATCTCTCACCCGGAGGTTGTTTCGACCGGCTTAACCCTGTTCGATCCGAGGGGGGCATACAACTTCCCGGTTTTGATCTTTGGGCAGACGGGATTTAACACCTTCACCTTGAGACAAGCAAGTCGGCGCAGTTGCGCATTGGTCAGGTATCGCCATGCGACGTGCATCTTCTTTACTATTCTCAAACGCTCCAAGAAACGTGCGATGGCCTTAATGGCACAAAAACTACAGGCGTCGCTCGCATTGGAAGGGCAGTTCTCTGCCGAGGGCCTGGCCGACATGTCCGCCGACAGTGGTTCGCTGACGATGGAGTTGGCGAAGAGCCTCGTCGATAACATCGAGTTCGGCGAGACCGAGCGGGTGTGGGCCCGTGTCAATGGCGCCAAGCACGGAGACTCCTGCGAGCAGGTGATCAAGACATCCGGCGCCGTCGTCCCGCCTAGCCAAGCGTACCAACTCGCGTTAGGACTGCAAGCATGAGGCTTTAGTATCTAGTGGAGTTTTTTGCGGGTATATAGCGAGCGATTTTTCGTTTCGCGTTTCACATTGGAGCCATCAATGACACGACTCTACTGCGACTGGCAGCCGACGACTCTCGACGAGATCGTAGGTCAACCGTGCATTGCACGGTTAAAGCACTTCGTTGCTAACCCACATAACGACGCCCTGCTTTTGTACGGTCCCTCGGGAATCGGCAAGACGACAGCCGCCGAGGCCGTGGCCGCCGCGCCGGGGACCCAAGATTTTCCCGCAACCGTTTACCGCACCAACGGAACAAAGTTCTGCCTGGAACTGGCCGAGCGGTACTTCGAGCCTGATAGCACCCCATTCCGCTTCAAGAGCGGCCCCTACTGGCACGTCCTGCTCGTCGAGGAGGTCGAATGGTTGCACCAGCAAACGATAAACTATCTCAAGGATAATCTGGAGCGAACGATCAAGAACCGCGACCGCAAAGTGATCGTGATCGCCACCAGCAACGACATCAGCGCCTTCAAAAAGGACCGCCAGCGGGCCTTCCTTGATCGATTTAAGCTCTATGAGTTCACCGGAGGCGTCGATTTCGCGACGGCCAGCCTCGCGAGGCTGGCCCAGGTGTGCGTCGTGGAAGGCATCCAGCCGCCAACCTTCCTGGAGGCCTTCGACGACGACGGGGCCTTCTCGATGCGCAGGGCAATCGACATTGTGGAGGACATCGTGGCAGAGAAAGCGAGGGTGGTGGCATGAGTGCAGCCACGACGGAGACCGCTCGCTTCGCGATCCAGCCTAACGGTGACGTGACGATTGAACTGTCCGCCGCGGCGACCGAGGAGGAAGAGGCCATTGCAGTGGCCATCGCCGAGGAAATGTGCGCTGCGGCCAACGGCATCGGCCCTGGACGAGGAAGAGGACGAAGGGCGCGGACGACTTTATCGGATTCATGCGCAAGCGCGCCGCCGAGCGCCGAAACCCGAGCAGCCCAAAGAACGGCTGCCGCCACAAAAACAACTTGCCCTGCTGGATCATTTGGATGATCTTGCTTTTCAAGGAACTTTCTGGGAGTAACCATGCCTAGCCCGGCCAACCTCCGCCTCCGCCTGCAGCTCATCGCACAATTCGATCAGCTCGCCGAGCGGCTTGCTGACGGTGACCAGTCCGCGCTGGCGGAGGCGCACGATAGAATTGCTGGATTGACGCTCTGTGATGACTGCGATACCCTGGCTTCGGTCTTCCGTGCATTGGCCCGTGTGCTCGAAGAACAGCAGGGCGAGATCGACCGCGGCGGGTTCAAGATGTGATCCTGGAAGTCAACGAAGAGATTGATCGCATTCTCTTGGGCGGAATAGAGGCGGTTGATGCCGCCTTCGCAGAAATGGCAAAAGTGGCCAGACGCCGATGCGAAATGCCCGCGCAGGTCGATCGCGGCCGCCCAACACAATGACCATTCCGCCGCCGCCCGTTTGCGAAACCGGATTCAAGCCCCACGTCTAAGCTCCTTCGGCTGGGGCAGGCAGCGATTCAAAGAAAGAGAAACCATGAGTAACCAAACCCAAAGCGCGCGGCCACTCACACCGATTGGTGCCACCTTCGTTCTCGCCGGCCACATCTTCGAGTGCATCGGCCATACGCTAGACCGCAACGGCAGTCAGGCCGAGATTCCCGGGCGGCGTATCGGCAAAGCACCACGGCAAACCAAGAGAGGCGGCCAGGCGGCAAACGTCCCCACCATTAACACGGCGTTAGCGCCCCCTACGCCCGCCCCTCCGTTTACACCCGTCTCCACGCGACCGCGCAAGACCCGCCGGCCTCGTGCTCCGCGGGGAGACTACCGGCGGTTCCGCCCCAAGCCGCCGCCGCTCATAATCAAGCAGGAACCCTGGACCCTTGGTAACTGGGCAGGCCTCATCATCGTACTGGCCCTCGTGGTCGCCGGGCTCTGGCGCTGGTCATCAGACACCGAGGCTCGTAAGTGGCAGAGCATTGAAGACGCGGCGCGAGCCGTGCAGGGGAGATAACCTATGAAAGCCATCATCACCGAGAGCGGTCTCACCGATCGCATCAAGCGGATCCAGCTCGCGGCCGACACGTTTGAAGAGGAGCGGCTGCTGAAGCTGCTCATCGACGGCCTAGCCACCGGTGCGCTTTTCGAACTGAGCCGAGACGGCGTGCCGTGCGGCACCTTTACTTTCGGCAACTGCCGGCGGGTGGAAGATGGCGAGGAAGGACCAGAAGAAAGCGAGGAGCAAGATGGATAGCGATAACCAGGGGCGAGTTTGTGGACTTACCAGGGCATCATCATTAGTCCAAACTGAATCGTGCGCCACGCAGGCTCAACTCATCCAATCCGCCTGCAAGAGCATGGGCTTGCCTGAGCCGCAGATTTTGGAGGAACCACCGGGAACCTCGGGATACAAGACAAAGTTCGCTGATAGGCCAATGGGCCTGTGGTGCCTGCTGAATCTTCGCAAGGGCGACACTCTTGTTGCCCTACGTCTCGATCGCATGGGACGCAACATGATGGACTGCTTTCACACCATCGATACGCTTTTCAACCGCGGCGTCAGGATCGTCATCATCAAGGGCTGGTCAAGTTCGATTATAGATCTTCGCGATCCGACATCGCGACTGCTGTTGGCGATCTTGTCATGGGTGTCAGCGAAGAGGAGGCCCGAAAGGTGCCGAAAGGACAAAGGAAGGACTAGCGATTTCGCGTAGCCAGGGCCTCTGCGCTGGCAAACGAGCTTTTTACTTCATCCAGTACTACGACCTGACGGCAAGGAGATATGCAAGGGGGAGTTTTATCGACTAAAGGCGACTTCAAAAGGAATCTCCCGGACCGGCAGTGGCTCGACCAGGTGTGTGAGCTGCTCATGCTGCGGAAGACGACGGCTCCGCGGCAATGCGCTCTACGCATACTGCGAGGAGCGTGGCTTCGTCAACCGGCAAGACAAGCACTGGTGGAAGGGCACGTCGTCTCAACCCCAAGGGCATCCCCTACCGCAACTCCGTGCAGCTCCTCCTGAAGCGGGTGGGCCGCATGGCGGTGCTGGGCGAACTGCCGGAGGACTACAATGACCGTGTGCTCACCATCACCGGCGACACGCCGGCCGTGCTGGCGCCGAAGTTCAAGCGGAAGCCCCTAGCGGAGCGATTGGCCGATGCTCGAGCTCACTGGACGCTGGAAGACTGGCAGAACGAATACGCCGCCGGCTGCCAGCCGCCGCCGCACCAGAAGACTTGAGTTTCCGCAATCGGCCGCCTTGAACTCTTTTAACCTCGCCCATCAACCGGCAAGCGCCACAGTATTCCACTGGCTTTCACAACTCCTTCCCAGCTTGCTCGAATTCGAAGTATAATGAGAGATTAAAACACGTTCCGAGAAACGGTCGTATTCTGGGGCTCCGAAGAAACGGTTGACTTGATGAGACAATTAGGCAGCCAAACAAGGACAAGAGCGGTTGCCGAGGCAGATCCATGCCTGGTGAAACGAAAAGGTGCTAGGGGTGACAGCACCGAGCCGACCGGGCAAAAACCGGCCGGTGTGAGAATTCATTTACACTGCGATCTGACCGCCCCGGCAGCCGCGGTTGACTCGTGACTTCCAGTTGTTAGTTGCCAAGAGCACGACGAGGCACGGTTCCAGCACCGGCGCGACTGGCAATCACGGCCAACAACTCAACCCGTGTATTTGCTCGTCCGGCCAAATCCTTGTTCACCAGAACAGCCCGTTAGTTCGCGACAATGTCGCCCACCTGCCGCGAGTCGCGGGTTCCCCAGGCAAGGAATATTGCCGGGTTAACCTCGTATGAAACGAGATGAACCGAACCGTCGCCGAAGGCGAAATAGGCGCCGACCACGTGGCAACTGCCGAAATTGCCGTAGTTGGTGACACCGGCTTGATCGAGTTGAGCGCCGCCGTAAGTTGTCCGATAGTTGTCGTTGTCCTGGCCTACAAACAGGGATTCGTTGTCGCCGCCGTCGCCGCCATCGGTGTAGTGAGCCGCATCCATGCCTTTCTCGCCAAGCATGATGATATGGGCTTGGCCGCGCGTGATCTGGGCCGGCGTGACGACCGAGCGGACATAACTTAGTCCAGACTGAAAGTCCGGAGAATGAGGATCGCCATAGGCCGGCCACACCGTCGTTTTCGCGTCAGTGTAGGAGGTCGGTCCGCCGCCGAAAGGCTGATCGTCTTGCGCCCGAACCGCAGTTCATGGCATAATCGGAGCGCGAGAGAACGTTATTGTTCGGATCGTTGTCATTGGCGTTGTAGGCGATAAAAGTTCCGTTCCAGGGCGAGGGATAAAGTTTCGCCGGGCGACGCGAGGGACAATGCAAAGCGGGGATCGGAGTCTTGCACCGTAGAGTGGCACCCGCCATTTGCGCCGCGCTGCCCGAGGGCCCGTTCGATCCCATCTCGTGCAAGGAGTTGAACTCAAGGAAAGGCAGAATGTTGAAAACCCAGCCGCCGGGCTTCGCCTCCTTGAATCCTCGGTTGGGATCTCCGGTCCAGAAAAAGCCCCAACCGCCCGTCGGATAGATTCCGTGCGTGCTGACATGGTTGATGCACGCCAGGCCGGTTTGCTTCAAGTTGTTTTGGCATTGCATCCTTTGCGCGGCCTCGCGTGCGGCGTTGATGGCCGGCAACAATAGCCCGATCAGGATGCCGATGATCGCGATGACCACAAGCAGTTCGACGAGGGTGAAATGCGCGACGGGCCATTCATTTATTCTCCGTAAAAGACCGGCTGCCGCGGCAGATCCAAGCTTCGGTGAAACGCGGGTGCTGGGGGTAAGTCAGCTATGGGGTAAGAAAAGTAGGGATCGCCGGATGCACGGGTCTGCGCGCCGTGGGCCTTCATGGCATAGACGTAGGCGCGGTTCAGCAGGTCTTCGTTGGTATCCGGGTTGTACGATCTGACGCGCTCGACCAGATCATATTGCCGCATCATGCGCGCCCGCGGCGATTTGGCCGGCTTGGCTGGGGTGGCCGCCGGCGCGGCCGGCGAAGGCGCCACGGCGACCGAATGGGTCGCGGCCTGCATCTGCCGTGGGGTGCGGCGCCAGTTCGCCATGGTATCACTGCCTTCGCGCGGGCCACGGAAGGCCCGCCTCATCCCGCGTTGTGTTGCATTTCCGGGCCGAACCGCCGCCGTTCCGGCCGGAACGCGCGGCTTTCGGATGCCGGACCCACTCTACCGCCAAACCGGCCGTTCCCCGATCAAATCGGAGACAGCCGCTGCCGAATTCGCCTGCATCGGCAGCAGATCCAAGGTAACCATGAAAACCTCAACAAAAGCAAAGGCCCGAACAAATGTCCGGGCCTTTTGGCGAATCGAGTCGGGTTGGGATACCCGTGGTACAATTGGCACGGGCTACTCGTCCTCCTCGGGCTGCTCTTCCGGGGGCGCAAGGCCCTCGAGGCCCTTCAGAAGCTCCTCCTCGGTCATGCGCTCAACCGCGACCTCGGTGTCATCGGCATCGACGCTGGCGCCGGCCGACCCGATCAGCGGTACCGTGTCGGGCTCCGGTTCGTCGACCTCGACGAAACTCTGCAATGAATGAACCAGTTCCTCGCGCAAATCCTCTGGCGAAATCGTCGAATTGGCAATTTCACGTAGCGACACCACCGGATTTTTGTCATTGTCGCGATCAACTGTGAGTTGCGATCCGGACGAGATCATACGGGCGCGATGCGCCGCCGGCAGGACGAGGTCAAACCGGTTGTCCACCTTGTCAATGCAATCTTCTACGGTGACGCGCGCCATCGACTGTCGCTCCGTTAAATGGGACCCAATATGCTGGTTATGCCGGCTAGTTATAGGGCGCGGCGCCTTTTCGCAAGGCCAATTTGTGATTTGGCCTCCGCAATTCCCTCTGCTAACCCGTCTCCGGGGCCAGAAAGGCCGGAGCGTCGGACGCAGCCAAACCCGTGGCGAATGCTGTCCTGACAAGAAATCGCTTCATTGCACGTCAAAGGTATAGGTCTTTCGCCCTTGCCACACCGCGTTTGGACGGTGTTTGCTGAGGCTCGATCAAACCGAGCTTTGAACGGCATGTCCTGGATCGCGCGGCCCTCGCCGCGCCAAAAACGTTAACAACACCGCGAGAAAACTTGATGTCACCAGTTCCGACAAGATCGCGCTCTTTATAGATGGCGCCAACCTCTATGCGACCGCCAAGACGCTCGGCTTCGATATCGACGACAAGCGACTGCTGAAGGAATTCCAGGGCCGCGGGACGCTGGTGCGCGCGTTCTACTACACCGCGATCATCGAGGATCAGGAGTATTCATCGATCCGACCGTTGATCGACTGGCTGGACTATAACGGCTATACCGTCGTCACCAAGGCCACCAAGGAATTCATCGACGCCAGCGGCCGCCGCAAGGTCAAGGGCAACATGGATATCGAGCTGGCGGTCGACGCGATGGAACTGGCCGAGCATGTCGACCAGATCGTGCTGTTCTCCGGCGATGGCGACTTCCGCTCGCTGGTCGAAGCCGTACAGCGCCGCGGCGTCCGGGTGACCGTGATCTCGACGATTTCGAGCCAGCCGCCGATGATCGCCGACGAACTGCGGCGCCAGGCCGACGTCTTCACCGATCTGGTGGAACTGCAGTCCAAGCTTGGCCGCGATCCCTCCGAGCGTCCGGCCCCGCGCGAGCCGCGGCATCACGCCCCGCAATTCCTGCAGCGCGCGACCACGATGGCGCCGAGGGGCGATGACGACGATTTCGACGATTGAAACCGGCCAGGCGAGCGATCCGCCGCTCGCCGGCGACTCTCTTCCCGCCGAACCCGATCCCGATTGCCCGCGCTGTCCACGGTTGGCCAACTTCCGCGCGGCGGCGCGCGCGCGCGAGCCGGCATGGTTCAATGCGCCGGTGCCCTCGTTCGGGGATCCCGATGCACGATTGCTGATCGTCGGTCTCGCGCCCGGCATGCAGGGCGCCAACCGCACCGGGCGACCGTTTACCGGCGACTATGCCGGCGACCTGCTCTACGCAACCTTGCTCGAATATGGGTTCGCCAGCGGGGTCTATCGGGCACGGCCCGACGACGGCCTGAAGCTGGTCGATTGCCGGATCAGCAACGCGGTGCGCTGCGTGCCGCCGCAGAACAAGCCGCTGCCGGTGGAAATCAACACCTGCCGGGCATTCCTGTCCGCGACCATCGAGACTATGCCGCGGCTGCGCGCCATCGTGGCGCTCGGCCGGGTGGCACACGACACCGTCCTGAAACTGCTCGCCTTGCGCGCCGCCGCGGCGCCGTTTGCTCATGGCGCGATGCATCAGGCCGGGTCGATCAGGCTTTACGACAGCTATCACTGCTCGCGCTACAACACCAATACCAGGGTGCTGACGCCGGACATGTTTCGCAACGTGTTCGCCGCCGTGCGCGCGGATCTGAGTTAGTTCAATCCGTAGCAACCCGTCATTCCGGGGCGATGCGCAGGCAGCATCGAACCCGGAATCTCAGATTCCGGGTTCGCGCTGTCGCGCGCCCCGGAATGACAGCGGTGCTGGATCGCTTCGCTTGCGCTCGCAATAACGGTGTGTAGGCAAAGCCTGCGAACTACACCGGATTCTTCCTGAGCCACGCCAGCACGTCGCCGGCGTTGCGGTCTGGCGGAAACACCGGATAGAACACCCGGGCGATGCGGGCGTTGTCGATGATCAACGCGAGCCGCTTGATCAGGGTCAGCCCCGCCACCTGCATGGTCGGCAGATTGAGCGCACGCGTCAACGCGAGCTTTTCATCCGACAACACCGGGAACGGCAGATGCAGCCGCGAGGCCATTTCGGTCTGGTAGGCGTTGCTTTGCGTCGACAGCCCGAACACCTGCGCCGCGCCGGCCGCCTTCAGTTCCGCGAACAGGTCGCGGAACGCGCAGGTCTGCGGGGTGCAGCCCCGCGCGCCGGGGATCATGTCCCAGTCATCGACCAGGCTGATCTTGCCGGGCTCGCCGGTGCGCGGGTAGGCGAACAGCACGGTGCGTCCCGGCAGCGCTGCCAGCGTCACCGCGGTATCGTCGGTGGCGATCAGGCTCAATGGCGGGATGCTCATGCCTGCAAGGTGCGCCGCCGCGCCATCGTCGGACGGCGCCGGGATTTTGCTCCAATCGACCTCGAGCAGGTTCTTCTGGTTCATCGCTAACCTCCTCGGCCTATCCCCGCGCCCGCATCAGGCGGCCCTTCTCCCGGCTCCAGTCGCGCTTCTTTTCGCTTTCGCGCTTGTCGTGCAGCTTCTTGCCCTTGGCGACCGCCAGCAACAGCTTGGCCCGCCCGCGCTCGTTGAAGTAGAGCTTGAGCGGAACGAGCGTCATGCCCTCGCGGTCGACCGCGCCCATCAGCCGGTTGATCTGCTTCTTGTGCAGCAGCAGCTTGCGCGGCCGTTTCGGCTCGTGATTGAAGCGGTTGGCCTGAAGATATTCCGGGATGTTGGCATTGATCAGCCAGATCTCGCCGTCCCTGGAGTTGGCGTAGGATTCCGCGATCGTGGTCTTGCCGTTGCGGATCGACTTGACCTCGGTGCCGGTCAGCGAAATGCCGGCCTCAATCGTGTCTTCAATGGCGTAATTGAAGCGGGCCTTGCGATTTTCGGCGACGACCTTGATCGCGCGCTCGTTTTTCTCCGCCACGTCACGCCTTCTTCAGGAGATCGCGGATCTCGGTAAGCAGTTCCTCCTCGCGCGTAGGCTTCGGCGGCGGCGCAGGAGCGGCTTCATCCTTGCGCTTCAGGTTGCTCATGAGACGGACCACCATGAACAAGACGAAGGCGATGATAAGGAAATTCAGCGTCAGCGTCAGAAAACTACCCCATGCCAGTACCGCGCCCTGTTTCTTCGCATCGGCAAGATTATTTGCGGTCACCGCTTTCGAGAGGCCGGTGAAATAATTCGAGAAGTCGAGCCCGCCGGTGATCGAGCCGATGATGGGCATGATGATGTCGCCGACCAGCGAGGTCACGATAGCGCCGAACGCGGCGCCGATGATGACAGCAACCGCGAGGTCGACCACGTTGCCCTTCATCGCGAATTCACGGAATTCCTTCAGCATCTGCAACCCCTTCCGCTCGGCCCCAAAACGACTGCTCGCGATGGCACGGCAGTCTAGTTGATCAGACCGGCATGCACCATCGCGTTGCGCACCGCGACCCGCGTCGGCTCGGACACCGGCACCATCGGCAACCGCAGCTTCTCGCCGATCTTGCCGAGCAGCGACAGCGCGTATTTGACCGGCGCCGGATTGGACTCGATGAAGAGGTTGGTGTGCAGCGGCATCAGCTTGTCGTGCAGCTTGAGCGCGGCGGCGAGATCGCCCTTCTGCCAGGCGAGGTGAAATTCGGAACACAGCCGCGGCGCGACATTGGCGGTAACGGAGATGCAGCCATGACCGCCATGGGCCATGTAACCGAGCACGGTGGCGTCCTCGCCCGACAATTGGTTGAAGTCTTCGCCCATCGCCGCGCGCTGCTGCGAAACCCGCACCATGCTTGCGGTCGCATCCTTGACGCCCGCGATGTTCTTCAGTTCGAACAGCCGCGCCATCGTATCCACGCTCATATCGATCACCGAGCGCGGCGGGATGTTGTAGATCATGATCGGGATTCCGATCGCATCGTTGATCGCCTTGAAGTGCTGGTACATGCCTTCCTGGGTCGGCTTGTTATAGTAGGGTGTTACCACCAGCACGGCACTGGCACCGGCCTTTTCGGCGTGTTGCGCCAGCTCGATCGCTTCCTTGGTCGAATTGGACCCGGCACCGGCAATCACGGGCACCCTGCCCCGGGCTTCGTCGATGCACCATTCGACCACGCGCCGGTGCTCGTCATGGCTGACCGTCGGGCTTTCGCCGGTGGTTCCCACCGGCACCAGACCATGCGTGCCCTCGGCGATTTGCCAGTTTACCAGCGCGCGAAAAGCGGTCTCGTCGAGCGAGCCGTTCTTGAATGGCGTGACCAGCGCCGTGAAGGAGCCCCGAAAATGCGTTCTGGCTGCCATGAACTCCTCCGACTACGCGATTGACGGTTTCGCCGCTACGGGAATGGTCGATTCATAACGGGTCTGGCGATCCGGCGAAAGGCCCTGATCCGGCACGATCCGGCCGCGATTTTGCCGCGGAACCGGCGCAGACCTCGGCGGTCGCGTCGTATTAGCATTTTGTCCATATATTCAATCGAGTAGTTCCAGGACATCCGCGCTTGAATGATTTGCCGCGAAGGAACGCTGTGACCCGATCCGCCTGCGCATCGCATTCGACGGTTTTATCAACAGCCCTGACGGCTGGCCTCGCGCTGGCAGTCGGTTGGTCGGCGACCACGGCCTCGGCCAAGCCAATTGTTCCACTGCCGAAGCCGCGGCCGATCGCACGCAGCGTCGTTGCGAAGACGACGTCCGCCGCAAAGACCTTCGCCAGGACGACCGCGGTCCCGATGCCACCCGGCCGTACGACGGCGGCGATCGAGCCCGCGACGCGCCGGCATGCGGCGCTGCCACCGCTGCGAAAGCCGCCGCCCGCCGCCGCAATGGCTGCCACCTCGACGACGTCGCAGGCCGACGCCGAGACGCTGGAGAACGTCATTGATCTCGTGCGCAAGCACCAACCCGCGGACGCGACCCAGGTCGAGGCGGCGATATCCGATCCGGTGGCGCGCAAACTCGCGGAATGGATCATCCTGCGCAGCGACGACAACGGCGCATCGGTCGAGCGCTATCGCGCCTTCATCGCCGCCAATCCAAGCTGGCCGTCGCAGACCTTCCTGCGCCGGCGCCTGGAGGCCGCGCTGTGGGACGACCATCGCGACGATGCCACCGTAATGGCCTGGTTCGAACATGAATTGCCGCTCTCCGCCAAAGGCAAATTCTCGCTGGCGCACGCGCTGCTCGCGCGCGGCGACCGCGACAATGCGGAGCGTCTGGTGCGCGACGCCTGGCGCAACGATGCGATGTCGGAAGAGACCGAGAACGCGGCGCTGGAGCAGTTCGGCGCGTTGCTGACGCCGGGCGACCAGAAGGCAAGGATGGATCTTCTGCTCTATGGCAGCGAGCACGAGGCCGCGCTGCGGGCCGCCAAGCGGCTCGGAAGCGGCGAGGTCGCGCTGGCGAAGGCACGGATGGCGGCCGACCGCAAGGCATCCAACACCCGGGCGCTGCTCGAGGCCGTGCCGCGCGAGTTGCGTGGCGACCCCGGCTACATCTTCAGCCGGATTCAACTGCTCCGGCGCGAAGAGAAATATGCCGAGGCCGCACAGATGATGCTGAACGCGCCGAGGGATCCGGCCCGTCTGTACAATGTCGATGAATGGTGGATCGAGCGGCGGCTGCTGTCGCGCAAGATGCTCGATATCGGAGAGAACCGCACGGCGTATCTGATCGCGCGCGATGCCGCCCTGCCCGAGCGCGATATCTACAAGACCGAGCAGGAATTCACCGCCGGCTGGATTGCATTGCGCTTCCTGCGGGACCCGGCAACGGCTGCGCAGCATTTTGCGCGCATCGGAATAGGCAGCGTCAACCCGACCACGCTGGCGCGGGCCGGTTACTGGCAAGGACGCGCGGCCGAAGCCGCCGGCCGCATCCAGGAAGCGCGCGCCGCCTACAGCGCGGCGGCAGTACAATCGACCAGCTATTACGGCCAATTGGCACGCGCCAAACTCGGCCTGACCCAGATCGAGCTGAACGGCGCGCCGGCCGCACGCGGACGCGGCATCGAACGGCTGGAGATCGTCCGCGCGGTGCAATTGCTGTACGCGCTGGACGAACGCGAAATCGCGGTGCCGATCTTTGCCGACATGGGCGATAATGGCGATCCCGACGCGCTGGTTGGGCTTGGCGAGCTGGCCTCGCGCAATGGCGATGCGCGCGGCATGCTGCTGCTTGGCAAGGCCGCGCTCAACCGCGGCCTGCCGTTCGATTTCTACGCCTACCCGGTGAACGGGATTCCGCCGTTCAAGTCGATCGGCCCCGAGGTCGAGCAGAGCGTGGTCTTTGCCATCGCCCGGCAGGAAAGCGCCTTCAATCCGGCCGTGGTCTCGCCGGCGCAAGCCTACGGCTTGATGCAGGTGACGCCGGACGCCGGACGCTATGTCTGCAGGAAGTATGGCGTGGGCTTCGATCTCGCGCGGATGAAAACCGATCCGGTCTACAATGCGGCGCTCGGTGCGGCCGAGCTCGGCGGCCTGCTGGAGGATTATCGCGGCTCCTACGTCATGGCGTTTGCGGCCTACAATGCCGGCCGCGGCAGCGTCAAAAAGTGGATCGAACGTTACGGCGATCCCCGTGATCCCCAGGTCGACGCGGTCGACTGGGTCGAACAGATTCCGTTCTCCGAGACCCGCAATTATGTGCAGCGGATCATGGAGAATCTGCAGGTCTACCGCGCGCGATTTGGCGGCGGCACGCGGCTTCAGATCGAAGCCGACCTGCACCGCGGCGCCAGCGTCGAATAGTCCGTCTCGAACGCCCCCGACCATCACCCCGTTCGTAGATGGGGTAACGGGCCCCGGTCTGCGCTCCAGGCCAGCCGCGCTAGCTACGGCGCTGTTTGATTGCGCGCGTCGCGCGGCTGGCTTGGAAGGCGGGCGGTCGTCCCTCACATTGATGGTGTAACGGAGTCGAGGTGTGGACCTCGCTCCAAACATCGAGGAGAGACGACCATGGACTATTATGCAGGAATCGACGTGTCATTGGAATGCTCGAGTGTGTGCGTTGTGGATAGCAACGGCAAGATTATTCGGGAAGGCAAGGCAGCCAGCGAGCCGGAAGCGCTGATCGGCTGGCTGAGGTCGCTGGGCTATGAACTGAGCCGGATCGGGCTGGAAGCCGGGCCGTTGTCGCAGTGGCTTTATGCGGCAACGCGGGAAGCGGGGTTGGCGGTCGAACTGCTGGAGACACGGCACGTGCGGAAGGCGTTCGAGGCGATGCCGGTGAAGTCGGACCGCAATGACGCGCGCGGCATCGCGCAATTGATGCGGCTCGGCTGGTTCCGGCCGGTGCACTGCAAGTCGCTGAGTGCGCAGGAAGCACGAGCGGTCCTGACCGCGCGCAAGCTGGTCCAGAGCAAGCTCCTGGACGTCGAGAACAGCCTGCGCGGTATCTTGCGCGGCTTCGGGCTGAAGGTTGGCAAAACCACGGCGCGGAGCTTTGCCGGACGCATCCAGGAACTGGTGAAGGGTCATCGCCACCTGGAGACGATCGGCGAGGCGCTGCTCTCGGTGCGCACGGTTCTGTTGCGCGAGTTCAACGTCTTTGAGAAGCGCGTGCGCGCGATGGCACGCTCGGATGCAAGAACCAGGTTGTTGATGACGACGCCGGCGGTGGGGCCCATCGTGGCGCTCACCTATGCCTCGGCGATCGACGATCCGGCACGGTTCAAGTCGTCGAAGCAGACCGGAGCGCATTTCGGGTTAACGCCGAAGAAGTATCAGTCCGGCGAGACCGACTACTCGGGGCGGATCAGCAAGATTGGTGACGCCTCGGTGCGCGAGGCGCTCTACCAGGCCGCTCACGTCATGCTGACAAAGCCCGTCAAAGGCTGCTCGCAGCTCAAGAGCTGGGCGATGCGGATCGCCAGGCGAGCCGGCAGCAGCAAAGCCAAAGTCGCGCTGGCGCGCAAGCTCGCGGTGATCCTGCATCGCATGCTCGCCAACGCAACACCATTCAACGCTGCTGCTGCAGCAGCTTAACAGGGAAAAGCAGGTTTTCGGGCGGAGCACGACACCAGCTCTCCCGAAGCGAAGTCCCTTCGCCGGGACGATGGATCAGGTCAGACCGTCATCCGGGATGTCGACACATCTCCAAGATGCGATCACGCTTCCGTAGATTGGCCGACCTATCCTCCATGAACTCCATCAGGCGACGGCCTTGCGCCGATCCCGTACAGAAGCAAGTCCCCGGCGAGTGGATAACGCAAAAAGGGATTGACACGTCGAGGCCCGTTACAGAAGCCCGGATGCAGCGCAGCGCAATCCGGGAATCGCGATGCGGATGGGATGGCCCCGGATTTCGCGGCGCTGCATCCGGGCTACGGGACGCCGGCTATTGTCGCGCGCCTCGGCGACGTGAAATGCAACTGCGGCTGCCAGGCAAAGCAAAACCCCCGGCGGTTGCCCGCCGGGGGTTCTGTCAGGCTTCGATCAGACGAACTGGATTACCAGTTGCGCTGAGCGCGCAGCAGCAGGAGCAGCGTGTCCTGGTCCGCGAGCGTGTAAAGGGCATTCGGCTTGCCAACAGCAGTTCCGTTGACGGCCGCCGTACCTGCGTACTTCTGATCCAGATGGGTGTAGGTCAGATCAGCCGAGAAGGTCAGGTTCTTGACGGGGGTCCACCGGGTGATGAAACCAATCTGCGCAATGTTGTAGTCCGGGTCGCACGTGGTGATACCTGCACCAAAGGCAGCCTGGATCGTACCGGTCCCACCGTTAACACCGCACATCAGACCCTTGGCGGTGTCGTTGTAGTGGATGCTCGCGTAAGCACCGTAGATGCTGCTGTTCCAGTAGGCGTTCCAGTTATGGGTGCCGCCGCCGCGGAAGCCCCAGGTCTGGATCATCTGCTGAGAACCTCCCAGTGCGAACACCGTGTCGGGAGCAAACCCGATTCCGATGCTGCCGTAGTTTCCGGGTACGCCTGTGCTGCCATAGACCGTATAAGCACCAGCCGAGCCGGCGAGGTCCTGGATATTGTAGCGGGTTGCACCGTCGGTGTACACGCCCTGGACGTTGATCGTGTCACCGGGTCCGGTCGGGATGTTCTTGATCGACAAGGCCAACTGACCAGCAAAGCCCCACACGTCGTCGGGATGGCCGGATCGTTCGTCACCAGCCGTGACGCCGTAATAGGCGACATGGTTGTCATGCGCGGCGACCGACGCCTGGAAGAGACCCCAAGCCTGATCGACACGCAGCATCGCGACGAAGTCAGGAGCAACCGTTGAACCGTAGTCACTGGTGCCATAACCGAGAGTGGCAAGGTTGTTGACGCCAGCCTGATAGTACTGGGTCGGGTCCTGCGCCGACAGCGTACCGCTGACGCCGTTGCCGAACTCAGCCGTATAGCTGAACTGGTTCACGCCCGTAACCGTGCCGCCACCACCGACGAGACCGTCGAAGTTGTTGGCCGGATACGCGGTCCAGGGAGCGCTGAACTGCGAGATGGCCTTACCCATCGTGAAGCCAGCGAACTGGATGAACGCGTAGTACATGCCGAGCGAACCGCCGGCAACCGAGCCGTTGCCATTTGTTCCGGCCGGAGCCGCGTCATACGCGGTCGTGCCGACACCGGCATAGCCGCCAGTGGTCCAGCTAAAGGTCGCATCGAAGAAGGTGCGGACCACGCCGTATTCGGTCGCGGTGCGCGTATCGATGTCGAAGTCTTCACGAGACCGCCAGGTATAGCCAGCGCTGAGCCGGTTCTGCGCACCGGCGGTGCCCGATGTGTTTCCGGTGTCGTCGGCGTTGGTGTTGGCAAGCACGTCAACACGCAGGTAACCACTCAGCTTGATGCAGGTGTCGGTGCCGGGGATGTAATAGAAACCCGCACCATAGAGAGAGCAGACCCTCACATATTCGACCGCTTTCGCCTTCAGCGGAAGATCAGCTGCCTGTGCCCCACTCATCGCGACGATACCCGCCGCTGAGCCGAGCAGTAGGCTCTTAATCATCTTCATGTTAAACCTCCAAGTTGCTCTGTAGGGAAGGTTCCGGATCCGCTGGGTGAAACACCCTAAGGTTGGTTCCCTTGTCCCTTAAAACCCGCCCAGTCGCTTCGCGCCTTCGGACACACCCGCATGAACGCGAGGGACTTAAGCGAACCACCTAAAACGGGACGACCTCGGGATGCCCCCCTCCGTCGCACCACCACAATTACCGAAGGTCCTTACACACGCAATAAAGGAACCGCTTCGGGACATGGTGCTTTGTCCGTTTTTGAATGGGTGTTGCACAAATAGCACGCAACCGTGACCGACCCTTCCACGGAAGTCATTGTTCTAAAAAGATGTTTTCGATTAGTTCCATTTGGCGCGCCGATCGCCACCGGAGCCGTCGGGTCGCCCGTTTTGCTCGCTTGCAGCGCGCGGATCGCAGCCGAATCGAGTCGCCGTGACGGTCGGATTCTCCCGGATTTGCGGTGATCGATCGGCGCGCGCACGGCCGGTTCGGCGACTGGAGCGGGGTCCGCAACCTCTCCGAGAGGCCGTGGAACCGCGGTGGTCGGAAAATTATTCGCTGCAGATGAATCGCTGCGGATCATTTGACTGGCGCCGATCGCTGCGCCGGCGCACGCGAGGCCGCCGCGACGGAATAGCGCAGGACACTTATTTCACAGGCGCAAACGTCATTCCGAAAGAACGGCGACGAACCGCGCCGGCGTTGCCGCGACACCACGACGACGCGATTGGTGGATGTGATTTAACACGCTCCGATGAACTTCATGATGGCAACCGGCAGCCGGCGGCACTGCCGGGTTTGCGGCGGGCCGACGGCAAGTCGACCCATTGTTGCCACGGCTTTGGCGGGACCCGTTGGCTTCGATCGCAGCCACAAGCCGTGGAAAGACCGGGAATCGGACGGCCTGAAATCTGCCGCTTGCGGCTCGCCCCCGCGTCGGGCATATCGGCTTGACCGGAGACGTGGCCGAGTGGCTGAAGGCGGCGGTTTGCTAAACCGTTATAGGGTTGTAAAGCCCTATCGAGGGTTCGAATCCCTCCGTCTCCGCCACCTGCTTCGCGCTGACGCGCCTCGCAGGATGGGCACCCTCTCTACACGACCTTGAGACCAAGATGCTCCTCGATGGGTGCAAAATCGCGGTCATCGTGCAGCAACGCGTGGCGACGTTCGATGCAAAAGGTGCCGATGATGATGTCGGCCGTTTTCCGGATCGTGATGCCCAGTTCTCTCAGCTTGCGGTAATTTCGGGCGGCACGAGCGGCTAGATCGGCATCCAGGAGAGGCACCATCGCATACTGGCGCAATCCGCGTTCAATGCGCGCGGCATGGGCGTCGTCCCGAGCGCCCTGAAGGATTTCGAGCAGGATGAGATCGCCAACCAGGATCGGTTCACGGGCAACGGCCTCCGCCAGTTTGTCGGTCGCCGGCGTGCGATGCCCGCGCAGGTGCGCAATCCAGACGGAGCTATCGACGAGAATCACGACCGGCGTGGCGGGCGGCCCTGGCGCATCTCCCCGAGATCGCCCTCCCAACCCAATGCCCTGAGTTCCGTCAGCGCCTTCGTCTGCTTGCGCAGCCGGACAAGCAGCCGCAAACCCTCTTCAACCGTGGCGCGTTTGGTCGCCAAGCCGGTCGCCGTCATGGCTTGGGATAACAACTCGTCATCGATTTCGATGTTGGTCCGCATCGCGGCCGGCCCGGTCGATCATTGTGTATAGATTGATCACTATATACACACTCGAGCGTCAGTGCAACCTGGCTCAGGACGAGAGATTCCGGGTTCGCACGAGATCTTTGGATATTCTGGCTTGGAGCAGAAGGCCGTGCCAGCCGATTTGGTGATATCAAGGGACCGAGCGGCGGCCGTCGCCCTGCTTGGATTCCGAGGCCCGGGCGCAATGTCGCAAAATGCCCAAAGGCAGCTCAACCCAACGAAAGACGAGAACCGTGACCAACCATGAACCTCTGGCGCTCAAATTCCGCTGCCCACCGGAACTCTACGGAACGCTGCCGCCGCCGACAGCAGCGACATCAGGCCTTCCCGGCTGGCTCAGGGCGATGCCCACGCAGGCCTTCAACGCGATCAACATGCGCGACGAGGATACCATCAAGCGCTGTCCGCCGTTCGTCGACGCCATGACCTGCGGATTCCTGATCCCGCTGATCTGCGATCTCAGGATCGAGAACGGAGCGATCACCTGGGACAATGATATTCCGCCTGGTGGCGCGCTCGATTTCCCGCGTTCGCCTATCGGTTTCCATGACGCAAGCCAGGTCATCGACACGCCGCTGTTCGAGCCCGATCGGTTCGTGATCAAGTTTCACAATCTTTGGACCATCGAAGCGCCGGAGGGCTATGCGCTGTTGTTCACCCATCCGCACAACCGCTTTGATCTGCCCTTCACCACACTGAGCGGCCTGGTCGATTGCGACCGCTATCGTGACGGCTGGATTCATTTCCCGGCGCACTGGCATGACGTCGATTTCAGCGGCGTGCTGCCGAGGGGCACGCCGATCGCCCAGTGCGTGCTGGTGAAACGGGAAGACTGGGTCGCGCATACAGCGCCGTTCACGGCCGAGGAGATGCAGCGCGTGCACGAGCTCAGGAAGGCGCTCAGTCGCGAGCCCGGACTTTACCGTCGGAAATTCAGGGCGTAGACGGCTCGGACCGGTCGCCCTGCAGGAATTTTGCGAGCGCGCTCGGACGGAAGAAGAAGCGGCCATGCGATGAAGCGGCGAGCGCGTAGGTGGTTCGACCGAACATCTGAGGCCGGCCGCGCATGGCCGAACGCAGGTTGGCCTCGCCGGCGTCGCGATCACCCATTTCCAGAAGGCATGCGGCGAGATCGGCCCGCGTCATGACATCGTCGGGACGCAGCCCCAGCGCATGCCGGAAGGCGTCGGCGGCAGCGGCATATTCGCCGTCCAGCAGCAGCACGCGACCGAGCTCGGTGAGGATTTCGGGACGTCCCGGCGCCGCTTCGCGAGCCTTCAAGAGGATCGCGCGGGCCTTGCCGCGCTCGTTGCGGTAGAGCTCGAGGCGCGCAAGGTCGAGTTGCAGATCGATGCTTTCGGGCGTCAATGCGAGAGCGCTTTCGGCGACGGCGATGGCCTCCTCGACGCGTCCGGCCTTGGCAAGCTGGCCAGCGAGTTCCTGGAAGGCCGGCATAAAGGGCGGCCGCCGCGCGGCGCTCCGGCGCAGATGTTCGATCGCCTCCGCGCCGCGTCCGGCGCTGCCAAGCGCCGCACCAAGCAGGGTTTCGATCCTCGCATCGCTGCTGCGACGCGCAGCCTTTTCGAGCGGCGCTATCGCCTCTGCTGCGCGGTTCTGGGCGATCAGGGCCTGTGCCAGCATCATCGTGGCGGCGGTGTCGGTCCGGCTGGTTCGCAAGACTTCGGCGGCGAGCTGCTCGGCCTCACCGAAATGTTGCATCCGCAGTGCGAGGGCGGCGCGTTCGAGCAACTGGGCGGGGTGGCTTCCGCGGCTGACGGCGGGCAAAGTTGGATGCTTCGGCATGGGCCTGGTGAATTGTCCTTGCACCGGTGCTTATAGCCGCTGACGGCGGTCCAGGAACAGTCCCGTGATCAGCAGGCTGCCCAAGCCGGCACAAAAAAGCCCCGGATGATGCCGGGGCTTTCTGTGATCTGTATCGACGCCGGATCAGTATTTCGCGACCACCGGGCCACTCCAGTTGAACCGATAGACCAGCGAGGTGCTGACGGTCTGCACCAGCGGCTTGAAGGTGAGCGAGTCCGGCGTGGCTCCGCCGCCGACAAAGGTTTCCGGCAACGTGATGCGGTCATAGTAAGCCGCGCGGTACTCGGTCTTCATGAACCAGCCGGGCGCCGTAATGCCGAAGATATTCAGGTTGTTTTCGACACCGCCGCCAACGAATACACCGTCACGATGGAAGGAGGGGGTCGTGAAGACGGGCGCGCCACCGAACACGGAGGCATAGGTTGATCCTGACCACTCAGAACCGGTGTAGCCACCGTTGACATAGGACAACACATTCGGCGCCACCAGGTAGCCCAGCCTGACGCCAGCCGCGTAGCTGGTGTTCAGCTTTTGCCTGCCCGTGCAGTTGCAATTCGAGTCCGTCGCCGAGCCTCGCAGGTCCCCGAATTGTCCGTCGGCGAAAATGCCCGCCACCCAGCTACTGTTGAACTGCCAGTCGTAGCCGGCGCCCACCGTCCCGTACCAGCCGTCACCGCCAAACCTCTGATCAATCGTCACGGGAGATCCGCCGGGCTGGGTTACTGCATTGCTGTCAGCGTCCCAAATGCCGCCGCCGGCGCCGCCGAAGACGTAGAAGCCGGTCCAGCTCGGGGCCATTTGCATCATGGGGGCCTTGGTATAGGTCCGGGCCGGAAGGTCAGCCGCAACGGCCGATCCGGTAAGCGCTGCACTGGCAATCAGCGCGATGGCCAACTTCTTCATCACCAAATCCCCAATAGGCGTTTCAAACTAGGCGGCATCATACCCAGATTCGGGCCAAAGGCTGTCACCTAGAAGCCACAGCCGCCCTCAAACGAAGGCCGGCCTCGGCGATCAATCCATCTATTTGAAATAATTGTACAATTTATCACTGACGGCGACGGCCTTTCGCGGCGGCCGCCGGTCCGGCAGGCGGCGTGTGACCGCCTGGGTTCTGCCCCCGTCTAAGCGTGGAGCAGATTGGAGCACCTGGCTAAAAATAACCTCCGGGCGCATCGCCATCCGCGCTCACTGCTAATGCGCGGTCATCCAGGCTCTGGCCTCGCGCTGGGCGGTGGCGATCTCGAGTTCCGACATCATCTCGGCGACCTCGCGGCGCAACCGGATGGCATCGCTGCGGCCCTTGACGGCGGCGAGGTTGAACCATTTGTGCGCGGCCACGAGATTGACCACGCCGGAACGCCCGCTCGCCCAATACAGGCCGCGTTCGAACAGCACGTCGGGAATGGCGTTTGCCTCCACCGCCGTCGCTGCATCCAGATCGATGTGCCCCTGAAACATCCGTCGTCTCCCTTTGTTTTTTGCCGCCTTGTTGTCGAGCGCGGCCCCTGCCCACTGGTCGAAACGTCCCGCTATGGCCTCACCGCCGTTGCCGGCGTGTTGCGGGAATCATGCCGATCAAATTTGAAGGGCAGTTTAACTATCGCGATGAATTCGAAGGTGAATGCCGGACCGGCGCGGGCAATCATGAAGTCGAAGAAGTGCGCGTCCGGCGCGGATTATTCACCGATCCGGGGATTCGGTTTACCCTGCGGTTTCGCCAAATGATAACCATCCGCGCGCGCGCCCGGCGCCGCCGCGGCGCAGCAATACCGCCGGCCCAACAGCCGTGGATGGCAGACTGCATGTGAATGATGCGGGAGCAGGACTGCCAGGCAGCGGCTGCGCTGGCACTTCGAACGAGGGCGTCGGCGAACACGTCAGGAGCAGATTTCACCTTGCGGCTTTGCAGCCCGATGAAATTGCGGACCACGGATCCGCACCGAACGAAGAAAACCTGTTTCTTCTGCCGGACCGGTTTTCCCGGAGCGAACTCCGCGAAAGACGATCCAGCCGTTTGACCTGATGTCTCGCCGACACCCTCTTTCGTCGACCAGAGCCGCCGGTTTGAAATCCGCGCCGAAGCGCGATTCGTCCTGAGGGGCTCTTGTGACGTCGCCGGCATCAAGCCGCCGGCAATTTCTCAGGCTAGATTACTTCTTCTTCTTGGCGACCTTGCGGGTCTTCTTCGCAGTCTTCTTCACTGCGCTCTTCGCCTTCTTCGCCTTCTTCGCTTTCTTGGCCATGTTGCCCTCCTAATGTCGTGAGATGGCTTTATCGCTGCGTGCACTCGGGAATCGAAATGCACTACATCCCGAATACACCAACACATTGAAAAAAACAGCGTCCCGCTTAAGGAAGTGTTGACGCGGCGATGCGGGCGCGTGTCACACGCGCTGGTCGGCAACACCGCCCGGCATCGCGACGGCGATGCGAGTAAGGCGCGGAAACGCGAGACTCTCGATTGTCAATATCGCAGGAAGTGCCCGCGCTGCAGGCGCTTTCGTCATTCACGCATCCGCGCTCGTCGCGCATTCGAGTTCAAGGCGACTCGGCGGTGCCGCCCGAAAGCGCCTCGCGCGGACTCTGAGTCGCGGTTTTTGGCAATGAAAAAATTTTCACGGTTAACGGCAGCGCGTCGCATCGCAGCTCGCCAAAACCGGTTCTTTGCGCGAATCGCCGCGGCCGATTCGACAACGCCGATCGCCGCCGAGACGACGCGGCGCGGGCGTCGGCAAGCGGCAGCGCATGCTCGTCCGCGCGTCCGGCGGCATCGCGGCGACGTGCCGGCGTCACATCGCGCGCGATGTTCAGACGCCGAGTTTGGATTTCAAAAGATCGTTGACCGATTGCGGATTGGCCTTGCCGCCGGACGACTTCATCACCTGGCCGACGAACCAGCCGATCAGTTGCGGCTTGGCGCGGGCCTGCGCCACCTTGTCCGGATTGGCGGCGATGATGTCGTCGACCACCTTCTCGATCGCCCCGACATCGGTGAGCTGCTTCATGCCACGCGCTTCGACCAGCGTGCGGGGATCGCCGCCCTCCCGCCACACGATCTCGAACAGGTCCTTGGCGATCTTGCCGGAGATGGTGCCCTCGCCGATCAGCTCGACGATGGCGGCAAGCTGTCCCGCCGCAACCGGCGAGGCCGACATGTCGCGGCCTTCCTTGTTGAGCCGGCCGAACAGCTCGTTGATCACCCAGTTGGCGGCGAGTTTGCCGTCGCGGGCGCGGTCTGCGAGCTTCGCCAGCACACTCTCGTAAAACGCTGCGCTCTCGCGTTCGGCCACCAGCACGCCGGCGTCGTAGGCCGAAAGCCCGAGTTCGGCGATGAAGCGGGCCTTCTTCCGGTCCGGCAATTCCGGCAGATCGGCCTTCAGGCCATCGACATAGGCTTGCGTGAATTCCAGCGGCAGCAAGTCCGGGTCGGGGAAATAGCGGTAGTCGTGCGCCTCTTCCTTGGAACGCATCGAGCGCGTCTCGCCCTTGTCCGGATCGAACAGCCGGGTCTCCTGCTCGATGGCGCCGCCGTCTTCCAGGATTTCGATCTGGCGCCGCGCCTCGTATTCGATCGCCTGGCCGATGAAGCTGATCGAGTTCATGTTCTTGATCTCGCAGCGGGTGCCGAGCGGGTCGCCCGGCTTGCGCACGGAGACGTTGACGTCGGCGCGCAGGCTGCCCTTTTCCATGTCGCCGTCGCAGGTGCCGAGATAGCGCAGGATCGAGCGCAGCTTGGTCAGGTAGGCCTTGGCCTGTTCGGACGAGCGGATGTCGGGCTTGGAGACGATCTCCATCAGCGCGACGCCGGAGCGATTGAGATCGACGAATGACAGCGTCGGGCTCTGATCGTGCAGCGACTTGCCGGCATCCTGCTCCAGATGCAGCCGCTCGATTCCGACCGTCACGCTCTCCCCGCCGGCCAGTTCGACGATCACCTCGCCCTCGCCCACGATCGGCGACTTGTACTGGCTGATCTGGTAGCCCTGCGGCAGATCGGGATAGAAATAGTTCTTGCGGTCGAACACCGAGCGCAAATTGATCCGGGCATTGAGGCCGAGGCCGGTCCGCACCGCCTGCCTGACACAGGCCTCGTTGATCACCGGCAGCATTCCCGGCATCGCGGCATCGACCAGCGAAACATGGCTGTTCGGTTCGCCGCCGAATTCGGTCGAGGCGCCGGAAAACAGCTTCGAGTTCGAGGTGACCTGGGCATGGACCTCCATGCCGATCACGACTTCCCACTCGCCGCTCGCGCCCTTGATCAGTTTCGACGGTTTGACAGGCACATTCATCGGCGGCTCGGTTCGGGTGGCAGCGGCTTCAGGCTTCGAGACGGCGCTGAGTTTATCATGCCGGCGGCTTGCCGGAAGTCAGCGCGGCAACGATGTGGTCCCATTCGGTCGCGAGCGCATCGGTCGCGACCGGTTGACCGGCCCGCCGGTACCAATAGCCGGCATTGCCAAGATCGCCCTCGACGCGGTGCAGATAGGCATGGACCCAGGCCGCGTTGGCGGTCGGCTCGTCCTGGACGAGATGATGCGCCTCGTCCCATTTGCCCCTTGCCGCCCACCACAACGCGGCGAGCGGGGCATCGAGGCCCGGCGCGGGTGCGGCGCCGGCCAGACTGGCTTTGAAATCCGCCAAACTCATCACGGGCCTCATCGGTGCTGATTTTCCGCTTCGGTCGCCAATCTGCCGCCGGACCAGGCGGCTCAGTTCGGCATCGTCCCCGGCGCATCGAACACCAGGGTGAACCAGGTGCCCTGCCCACGGATGCTTTCGGCGCGGAACACGACATTCCTGGCATTTTCCTTCAGCGTCTGCAGGATCAGCGCACCAAGCTTGCGCGGCGACGGCCATTCCTGGTGCTCACCCAGTCCTACACCGTCGTCGGACACGACGATCGTCACGCGACCGCTCTCCTGCTTGCAGATCAGCTTCAACTGCCCACCGTTGCGGCCGACAAAGGCGTATTTCAGCGCGTTGGTCAGCATCTCGTTGATCAAGAGCCCGGCCGGCATGGCGATATTGATCGAGAGCGGGCAATAGCCGGCTTCAATCTCGATCTGCACGCTTTCGACGGCGTTGACGTCCATCACGGAGGTCGCGATGTCGGAAAGATACTGGCCGAGATCGATTTCAGGCGGCGCGTTTTCCGCCGACAGGGTCCGGTACAGCACCGTCAGGGCGTCGATCCGGCTTGCCAGCCGCGCCAGCGCCACCGTCTCCCCTTCCGCTGCCGATCTCGCCTCCAGACGGATCAGTGCCGTGATCAACTGCAGGTTATTCTTCACCCGGTGCTGGAGTTCGCGCATCAGAATGTCGCGGTCGCGGATCTGGCTTTCGAACTGCTCGATCTGCGCCCGTTCCCGGCCGCCGACATCGACCAGCGCCGCAATCCGAAAACTCTCGACATCGCTCTCGATCACCGAAGCGTAGGCCTGCACCACGACCAGACGGTCGAGCGGCGCCGACGGCCGGAACACGCCGATGAAATCCTCGCCATCCCGTATCGCCTCGCCGAGCGTCCTGGTCGGCGGATCCTCGCTGAGAAAGCCATCGAGACAGGTCCAGCCCTGGCCCTCGACGTCGGCGGCGGCCATCGACATCAAAATCTCGAAGGACTTGTTGATGTAGACGATGCGCTGCTGGTCGCGGGCGCCGCGCGACACCGCGACGGCGACCGGCGCATGATCGAGCAGGTGCTTGTATCTGTCGTTCTCGATCGCCAAAGCGAGCTTCGACGAACCCAGAATCTGGTCGACCTGTTGGGAAGACGGGATACCGTCGTCAGCGCTCATACACGAACCGTTTTCATCCGGCAAACCATGGCGAAGCGCTGTTGAAAACGCAACGCAAAAGCTTTCGGCATCGCATGGAACTCAACCCCACCAGTTTGGCGGCGTGAACCGCCCTGCCGCCTGCTCGATGACCTCGCCGAGCGAAAACAGTGTCTCCTCGTCGAAGGGCCGTCCGATCAGTTGCAGGCCGAGCGGGAGCCCCTGCGAATCCGTGCCGGCGGGAACCGCAATCCCGGGCAGCCCGGCCATGTTCACGGTCACGGTGAAGATGTCGTTGAGATACATCTCGACGGGATCGCCGCCCTTCTCGCCGATGCCGAACGCCGCCGATGGCGTCGCCGGCGTCAGGATCGCATTGACGCCAGCGGCGAAACAGTCCTCGAAGTCCTTCTTGATCAGGCTGCGCACCTTCTGCGCGCGCAAATAATAAGCATCGTAATAGCCGGCCGAGAGCACATAGGTCCCGATCATGACGCGGCGGCGGACTTCGGCGCCGAAGCCGCGCGCGCGGGTATTCTCGTACATCTCGCCGACCGAGCGCCCGGGCACGCGCAGGCCGTAACGCACGCCGTCATAGCGCGCGAGGTTCGACGAAGCTTCGGCCGGCGCCACGATGTAATAGGCCGGCAACGCATATTTGGTGTGAGGCAGCGACACCTCGACCAGTTCGGCACCCGCGGCCTTGAGCCAGGCCGCGCCCGCGGTCCAGAGCTTTTCGATCTCGGCCGGCATGCCGTCGAGGCGATATTCCCTGGGTATCCCGATCTTCATGCCCATGACGGATCGTCCGATCGCCGCCTCGTAGTCCGGGACCTCGCGGTTGACCGAGGTGGTGTCTTTCGGGTCGTGACCCGCCATCGACCGCATCAGCATCGCCGCATCCCGCACCGAGCGCGCGATCGGACCGGCCTGATCGAGCGAGGAGGCGAAGGCGACGATGCCCCAGCGCGAGCAACGTCCGTAGGTCGGCTTCATCCCGACGGTCGCGGTAAAGGCGGCCGGCTGGCGGATCGAGCCGCCGGTATCGGTTGCGGTCGCCCCCATGCACAACAGCGCCGCCACCGCCGAAGCCGAACCGCCGGACGAGCCGCCCGGCACCAGCGCCATATCGGAGCCCTCGCGCCGCCACGGGTTGACCACCGCGCCGAAGCACGAAGTCTCGTTCGAGGAGCCCATCGCGAATTCGTCGTTGTTGAGCTTGCCGAGCATCACCGCGCCGTCGCGCCAGAGCTGCGAGGTCACGGTGGATTCATACGGCGGCACGAAATTGCCGAGGATCTTCGAGCACGCGGTAGTACGCACGTTCCTGGTCGCGAACAGGTCCTTGATGCCGAGCGGAATGCCGCCAAGCGGGCCGCCCTCGCCCTTTGCGATCCTGGCATCGGCCGCGCCGGCCATGGCGCGCGCCTGATCCGGCGTCTCCAGCACAAAGGCATTGAGCGCGCGGGCCGCTTCGATTGCCTGGAGGTGCGCGTCGGTCAGTTCAAGCGACGTGAACGACTTGCGCGCGAGGCCGCTGCGAGCCTCCGCGATCGTCAGCGATGTCAAATCGGTCATTTATCAACCGGGCTGCAGAAGAACGGAGACAGCGTCTTGTCGTTGGCCGGATCGTCGCGCATGGCCTTCGCTCCGGCCCGGTCGGCCGCTTCGAGCTGGTCGAGCACGGCATCCATCGCCTTGTCGGGATCGGCGGGCTTGCCAGCCCGCTCCATGGCGTCGAGGTAATTCATATAGGCCTGATAGGCCTTTTCATCGTCGCAGAGCAGACACATCGGATTTCCCGCCTCGAGAACTCGTGGTTTGCCGCCTCTGGTAGAGGCGGCCTATTCGACGACTTTCGGGACCAGAAAGAAATGGTCCTGGGTCTCCGGCGCATTGGCGACCACCTCGTCCGCGATCTCGCCGTCATTGACCACGTCGGGTCGCTTCTTCATTTCCATCGGGGTCACCGATGTCATCGGCTCGACGCCGTCGACATTGACCTCGCGGAGCTGCTCGACAAAGGCCAGCATCGCATTCAGTTCGCCCTGCAAATGCGCAACCTCTGACTCAGCGACCGCAATCCGCGCCAGATGCGCGATGCGGCGAACGGTGGCGGCATCGACAGACATTATATAAGGCCTCAAACGGCAAATTCAGCCTGCCGTATAGCAGAGGGCGGTTTTGCGCTGCAACCGCGCGCGGCCCCCGCCAGCTCATTTTCCAGTACCGGGGCTTCATGCTTCGAGACGCGTGAAGTGGCCGCCCTCGAGGCGGGGAAGCGATCGGCACGTCCTAGCCGGCCATTCGGCTCAGCCGCGCCAGCGCCGCCCCGGCCAGCGCCCGCGTCAGCTCGGCGGCGGGCATTTCGCGACCGAGCCGGATCGCCTGCCCGGCCCACAGGCTGGTGAAATCCACCTTGCCGAGCCTTTCCGCAGCCGCCTTGAGCGGGCCAAGCCCGGTCGCGGCATAAGGAAAAGCCGGCGCATCCGGCGAAATTGGGCCGACTTCGCGGATGACGCGGTTGGCGAGGCCACGGGCCGGCCGCCCGGTCATGACGTTGGTGATGACCGTGGAATCGTCCTGCGCCTGGGCCAGCGCCGATCGAGCCGGCGCGATCACTTTGGACTCCGGGCAGCGCAGATAGGCGCTGCCGATCTGCACGCCCGCCGCACCCAGCGCAAAGGCTGCCGCGATGCCGCGACCGTCGGCGATGCCGCCCGCCGCGATGACCGGGACCTTCACTGCGTCGACCACCTGGGGCACCAGCGCGAAGGTGCCGGGCTGCTCGGCGATGTTCCGGGTCAGGAACATGCCGCGATGGCCGCCCGCCTCCGCCCCCTGCGCGATGATGACATCGGCGCCGTTTTCCTCGAGCCAGATCGCCTCCCGCACAATGGTCGCGCACGCCACCACGACAGCGCCCGCCGCCTTGACCCGCTTGAGCAGCGCCTGATCCGGCAGGCCGAAGTGGAAACTGACGACTTCCGGCTTCAGCTCTTCGACGACGCGGCACATCGCGGCATCGAACGGCGCGCGGTTGGCGGCATTGACCGGCGTCGCCGGATCGAGCCCGAATTCCCTGTAATAGGGGTCGAGCCGTTGCTTCCACCTTGCTTCGCGGCCCGCGTCGGCATCGGTCGGCGTGTGGCAGAAGAAATTCATGTTGAGCGGCGCGGAGACACGCTGGCGAATGATATTGACCTGCTCGCGGGCCTTCTCCGCGGTCAACATGGCGCAGGGCAGCGAGCCGAGCGCCCCGCCCTGCGACGCCGCGATCACCAGTTCCGCATCCATGATCCCCGCCATCGGCGCCAGCACGATGGGAAATTCAGTCCTGAAGAGGTCGAGAAGTCGGCGATCCGGCCACATGGTGTGCTCACTCGGATGATGGGGGATGTCGGCGCAGGCATCGGTGCCGGGCCATTCTGATCCTAGCACAACGCGGGTCGTCCAAGCTACGCATCGGCCCCTCCGCAGGAACCAGTACAGCGTCGCAACCGAGCGCATCGGCCGCCGCTTTGCGCACGCCGGGTGCCGCGTGGTATGCGGTGGCGATGCCCGCGCTCATTCTGCCGCTGATCGACGCCGTCACCCATTGGCCTGAACGCGGCGCGCTGGTCGGGCTCGATCTTGGTACAAAATCCATTGGCGTCGCGGTGTCCGATCCCGATCGCCGGCTCGCGACCGGGGTCGAGACCATCCGGCGCAAGGTCTTCAAGACCGATGCGGCGCGCCTGCTCGCGATCGCTGCCGAACGCCATGCGGTCGGCTTCGTGCTCGGACTGCCCATCAACATGGACGCCAGCGAAGGCCCGCGGGCGCAATCGACCCGCGCCTTTGCCCGCAGCTTTTCCAAGCTGACCGATCTTGCCATTGCGCTGTGGGACGAACGGCTTTCGACCGCCGCGGTCGAGCGCGAGTTGATCGGGATGGACATGAGCCGGGCCCGGCGCGCCGAGGTGATCGACGAACACGCCGCGATTTTCATCCTGCAGGGCGCCCTCGACCGGCTGATCCGGCTGCGCGGCGCGCGCTGACGCGCCGGTTTGTGCAGACGGCGTGTCAGTTCGACCCCGCCAGCCAGAGCGTCTGCAGCGTCGCGGCGAGGTTGTTGAGGCCATGCAGCAGCACCGTCAGCCAGAGCGATTGGCTGCGATAGCGCAGATAGCCGAGCACCAGGCCGATGGAAAATACCTCGCCGAGAAAGAACCAGTCGTATTGCAGATGCAGGGCCGTCCATACCAGTGACGACAGCACGATGGCGCCGGCCGGCCCGAGAACAGACTCCGACCAGCCCCGGTAGAGAAAGCCGCGCGCGAAAAACTCCTCGGAGACCGGGGCTGCGACGCAGAATGCGAGCAGCAGCAGCCACAGCGCGCCGTCGGCGCGCGCCGATTGCAACACCTCTCCCATGAATCCCGGCGTCACTTCCCGACCCGCGAGGCGCGAGATCATGTCCCATCCCACCACCACCGCGGCCATGGCGACGATCCCGACCAGAACATTGACCCAGGAGGTCCAGCGCAGCGCGAGATAGTCCGCAAACGGGGTGCGCGACAGGCGGATCGGCACCCACACCGCGGCCAGAACGGCGGGCAGCCCGGTGATCACCGAGAGGGAAATCGTCAGGCCGCCGCCGAGGACATGGACGGCCGCCGCGTAGTCAAACGGCCCAGCCTGCCGCAGCACGAACCACGCCACCACCGCGATCTGGCCCGCGAACATCGCCGCGAAGATGAACAGGCCCCACAGGGCGGTGGCCCAGAACGTCCAGATCCGGGGCGGACGCAGTGCCGGGGCGAGTGTTGCAGGCGCGATCGGATCAGCGGGACCTTCGAGAGAGTTCATGAACGGCTTTCAGTGGTTGTCGTCATGCCCGGCCTTGTCCGCCTTGTTCCTGGACGTCCACCCTCTTGCGCTCGACGCAAGCCAAAGACGTGGACGGCCGGGACGAGTCTGGCCGGGACGAGATAGACGAGATCGGCCTCCAGCGCGGTGGCACGGCCATCGATCGGACATCAAGGCAACGCCCGCGCCAGCAGACCTCTGATATCGCTGCTGGCGAGATCGACGGCGCCATACATGCCGGTGTGATTTCCGGCAAGCCGCGTCGCGGCGAACAATTCGGCATGGCGCGGCATCACGCCGTTGAGCGCCGCCGTGGCCGACAGCAGTGCGAGCCTTTCGACGGCGAGCCGTGCGATCCGCTCGCTGTCCGGCCGACGGAAAGCCTCGCCGATCAACGCCACCGCCTCGCGCGCGCCCGGCAATCCACTGACCTCATCGGCAAGTTCCTGCAAGACCGCCGTCGCCGCCTCGGCCTCCCGCGACAATGCCCGCAACACATCCAGGCACATCACATTGCCGGAACCCTCCCAGATCGCATTGACCGGGGATTCGCGGTAGTGGCGCGCCAGAATGCCCTCCTCGACATAGCCGTTGCCGCCGAGGCACTCCATCGCTTCATAGAGAAAGCCCGGCGCGCTCTTGCAGACCCAGTATTTGATCGCGGGCGTCAGCAGCCGCATCAACGCCGTCTCGCCCGCGTCATCCGCCGCCCGGTCGAACGACCGGCAGAGCCGCATCACCAGCGCCACCGACGCCTCGACATGCAGCGCCATGTCCGACAGCACCGCCTGCATCAGCGGCTGATCGGCGAGGTGCTTCTGGAACACGCTGCGATGGCGGGCGTGATGCAGCGCGTGCGCGAGCCCGGAGCGCATCAGGCCAACCGAGGCGATCGCGCAATCCTGCCGCGTTAGCTGCACCATCTGAATGATGGTGCGGATGCCCTTGCCCTCGTCACCGACCGGCATCGCGTAGGCGTTTTCGAATTCCACCTCGGAGGAAGCGTTGGAACGGTTGCCGAGCTTGTCCTTCAGGCGCTGGAACTGAATCGCATTGACCGACCCGTCCGGCGCGAAACGCGGCATGAAGAAGCAGCTCAGACCCTGATCGGCCTGCGCCAGCACCAGGAACGCGTCGCACATCGGCGCCGACATGAACCATTTATGACCGGTGATGCGGTAGCCATCGCCGTCACGCGTCGCGCGCGTGATGTTGGAACGCACGTCGGTGCCGCCCTGCTTTTCGGTCATGCCCATGCCGAGCGTCATGCCGCGCTTGGTCCACCACGGCGCAAAGGTGGGATCGTAGGACCTCGTCGCGATCACCGGCATCGTGCTGGCCAGCACATCCGGCTGCGCCGCGAGCGCCGCCACCGACGCACGCGTCATGGTGATCGGACAGAGATGTCCGGTCTCGACCTGGGCGGCCATGTAGAATTTCGCGGCGCGTACCACTTCGGCCGCGCCGCCGGCCGGCTTGCCCTGCGCGTCCCAGGTCGAATTGTGAATGCCGGCGTGGGCGCTGTGGGCCATCAGTTCGTGGTAGGCCGGATGAAACTCGACCTCGTCACGCCGGTTGCCGCGGGCATCGAAAGTCCGCAGCTTGGGCGTGTTCTCGTTGGCGAGCCGGCCCCGTGCCGCCATCGCCGCCGAACCCCAATGCTGACCGAAGCCGGCTAGTTCCTGTTCCGCCGACGCCCCGCCGTTAGCCGCCACCGCCTCGACCAGCGGCCGGTCGAGCGCGAACAGGTCGACGTCCTCGAACGGCGGCGACTGGTTCAACGCCTCGTGGGTCGCCGATGAGTTTTGAGCCATGGCCGTTCCTCGGAGATCTGGGAATCAGTTTACGCTAACCGGTCCACATCGTCATGGCCGGACTTGTTCCGGCCAACCACGTCTTCTTGCGGTTAACCGGAAGAAAAGACGTGGATGCCCGCGACAAGCGCGGGCATGACGGGGATGGGACAGATCGGGGGAAAACTCGCTGACGCGCCTTTCGTCCTTGCCCCGCCGCCGATCCCCGCCTATAGCTCTGGTTTTAATGACCCCTGCATCGAAATCGACCTTCGTCCTCGGTCACCGGCATCTGCTGGGAATCGAGGGCCTTTCCGCTGCCGATATCACCGGCCTGCTCGACCTTTCCGAGGAATATGTCGAGCTCAACCGCCAGATCGACAAGAAGCGCACCTCGTTGCGCGGCCGAACCCAGGTCAACCTGTTCTTCGAGGCTTCGACCCGCACCCAATCCTCGTTCGAAATCGCCGGCAAGCGTCTCGGCGCCGACGTCATGAACATGTCGGTGTCGTCGTCCTCGATGCGCAAGGGCGAGACCCTGATGGACACGGCAGTGACGTTGAACGCCATGCATCCGGACATCCTGGTGGTGCGCCACCACGCTTCCGGCGCGGTCGAGCTCTTGGCGCGCAAGGTCGACGGTTCCGTGGTCAATGCCGGCGATGGCGCCCATGAGCATCCGACCCAGGCGCTGCTCGACGCCCTCACCATTCGCCGCAACAAGGGTCGGCTCGAAGGGCTGGTGATCGCGATCTGCGGCGACGTGCTGCATTCGCGGGTGGCGCGTTCCAACATCCTTCTGCTCAACATCATGGGCGCCCGCGTCCGCGTGGTGGCGCCCTCCACGCTGCTGCCGCGCGGCATCGAACGGATGGGCGTCGAGGTGGCGCGCGACATGCGCGAAGGGCTCAACGGGGCCGACATTGTCATGATGCTGCGGCTGCAGCGCGAGCGCATGAACGGCTCGTTCGTGCCGTCGAGCCAGGAATACTTCCACTATTTCGGGCTCGACCAGAAGAAACTCGCCTATGCCAAGCCGGATGCGCTGGTGATGCATCCGGGGCCGATGAACCGCGGCGTCGAGATCGACTCGATCGTGGCGGACGGCGCGCAATCGCTGATCCGCGAGCAGGTGGAGATGGGAGTGGCGGTGCGGATGGCGGTGCTCGAAGCGCTCGCCCGCAACCTGCCGAACGCGTGACACCATGCTGACCGACCGCCGCCCGATCCTGCTCGCCAACGCCCGCGTCATCGATCCCGCGCGCGATTTCGACGGCCCCGCCGACGTCCTGATCGCCGACGGCGTCATCCGTGAGGCGCGGCGCGGCATCGGCGCCGCCGGGGTGCCCGAGGGGACCGACATCGTCAATTGCGCCGGCAAGATCGTCGCGCCCGGGCTGATCGACATGCGTGCCTTTGTCGGCGAGCCCGGGGCCAGCCACCGCGAGACCTTTGCTTCGGCAAGCCAGGCCGCCGCAACCGGCGGCATCACCACCATCATCTGCCAGCCCGATACCTCGCCGGTGATCGACAATTCGGCGACCGTCGATTTCGTGCTGCGCCGCGCCCGCGACACCGCGATTGTCAACATCCACCCGATGGCGGCGCTGACCAAGGGCATGCGCGGCGAGGAAATGACCGAGATCGGGCTGTTGAAGGCCGCCGGCGCGGTAGCCTTCACCGACGGCGACGTCAGTGTCACCAATGCGCTGGTGATGCGGCGGGCGCTGACCTATGCCCGCGATTTCGATGCCTTGATCGTGCACCATACCGAAGACCCGCATCTGGTCGGCGAAGGCGTCATGAACGAGGGCGAGTTCGCCGCCCGGCTCGGTCTCGCCGGCATACCCAATGCCGCCGAAGCGGTCATGCTGGAGCGCGACATGCGGCTGGTCGCGCTGACCGGGGGCCGCTATCACGCGGCCGCGCTGAGCTGCATCGACTCGCTGGAAATCCTCAGGCGGGCGCGCGATGCCGGACTGTCGGTCAGTGCCTCGGCCTCGATCAATCATGTGACGCTGAACGAAAACGATATCGGCCCGTACCGGACTTTCCTGAAATTGTCGCCGCCGCTGCGCACCGAGGATGACCGACGGGCGCTGGTCGAGGCGGTCGCGTCCGGCCTGATCGACGTCATCATGTCCGATCACAATCCGCAGGACGTCGAAGTCAAGCGGCTGCCGTTTGCCGAAGCCGCCAGCGGCGCGATCGGCCTGGAAACCATGCTGCCGGCGGCGCTGCGGCTGATCCACAATGGCGAGGTGGATTTCAAGACGCTGATCCGCGCGATGTCGACGCGCCCGGCGCAACTTCTGGGCTTGCCGGGCGGATCGCTGCGCGCCGGCGCTCCCGCTGACGTGATCGTGATCGACGCCGACACGCCGTGGGTGCTCGACCCGGCCGATCTGAAATCGCAGTGCAAGAACACGCCGTTCGACGAGGCACGGTTCTCCGGCCGCGTGGTACGCACTATCATCGGTGGGCGCACGGTGTTTGAGCATGTCTGACCGACGAATCGACGTCGATGGGAGCAACCGCGATGTGGGCTGACGCATTCCCGGTCGTGGCGTTCCTGCTTGGCTATCTGCTTGGCTCGATCCCGTTCGGGCTGGTCCTGACCCGACTCGCCGGAACCCAGGATCTGCGCTCGATCGGCTCCGGCAATATCGGCGCCACCAACGTGCTGCGCACCGGGCGCAAGGGCCTCGCCGCGGCAACCCTGATCTGCGACATGCTCAAGGGCACGATCGCGGTGCTGATCGCCGGCTATTACGGCGGCCCCAACGCCGCGATGCTGGCGGCGCTCGGCGCCGTCCTCGGCCACCTGTTTCCGGTGTGGCTCAGGTTCAGCGGCGGCAAGGGCGTCGCGGTTTATATCGGGGTGCTGATCGGGTTGTTCTGGCCGGCGGCGGTGCTGTTCTGCGCGCTGTGGCTCGTGACAGCCGTCATGACCCGTTACTCGTCGCTGTCGTCGCTGGTGGCGAGCCTGGTCACGCCGATTTTCCTGTGGTGGCTCGGCCACCTCGCCCTCGCCTCCCTGTTCGGCGTGCTGACGCTGCTGTTGTTCTACATGCACCGCGAAAACATCAGGCGGCTGCGGGCAGGAACCGAAGGACGGATCGGGGCGAAGTAGGCGCGTCACGCCCGGCCGGAAGACCACCCGCGACCGGGCGCCGGCGATCAATTGCGGTTGATCGCACCCTAGGGTTGAGTCATGCTCGCCGCGGGGGGACCGCGTGGACATCACACCGCCAGGCACGACACAGCTACCCGAGGCCGAGCGGATCGACTGGCTGCGGCTGATCCGCAGCGACCATATCGGGCCGCGGACGTTCCGTTCGCTGGTGAGCCATTTCGGCAGCGCCAGCGCCGCGCTGGAGCGGCTGCCTGATCTCGCGCGGCGCGGCGGCGCGGCGCGACCGGGCCGCATCTGCAGCGAAGACGCGGCCCGCAGCGAACTTGCACGCTGCCAGCAGCTTGGCGTCAGCCTGATCGCGCCAGGCGAGCCCGGCTACCCGCCACGGCTCGCCGTACTCGACGGTGCGCCGCCTTTGCTCGGCGTGCGCGGCGCGCTCGCGGTGCTGATGCGGCCGATGATGGCGATCGTCGGCTCCCGCAATGCGTCCGGCGCCGGTCTCAAATTCGCAGCCAGGCTGGCGCACGATCTCGGCCAGGCCGGTTTTGTGATCGCCTCGGGACTGGCGCGCGGCATCGATCAGGCGGCCCATCGCGCCAGCCTCGGGAGCGGCACGGCGGCGGTGCTGGCCGGCGGACACGACAAGGTTTACCCGCCCGAGCACGAGGATCTGCTCGCCACGATGCTGGAATCCGGCAGCGCGATTTCCGAGATGGCGCTCGGCCATGTGCCGCGCGCGCGGGATTTTCCGCGGCGCAACCGGCTGATCTCGGGCGTCGCACTCGGCGTTGTCGTGGTCGAGGCGGCGCACCGCTCCGGCTCGCTGATCACCGCGCGCATCGCCGCCGAACAGGGCCGCGAAGTGTTCGCGGTACCGGGCTCGCCGCTCGACCCGCGCGCCGCCGGCACCAACGAACTGATCAAGCAGGGCGCCACCTTGATCACGGAGGCATCGGATGTCATCAACGCCGTCGCGCCGATCATGGAACGGCCGATCGAATTGCGCGAGCCGGACCGCAACGAGCCGCTCGAATTCGAACCCGATGCAGGCGATCGCACGCGCATTGTCGATCTGCTCGGCCCCAGCCCGATCGGCCTCGACGACCTGATCCGGATGGCGGCGACCTCGCCCGGCATCGTCCGCACCGTGCTGCTCGAACTGGAACTGGCCGGGCGGCTGGAGCGCCACGGCGGCGGACTGCTGTCGCTGATCTAGCCGGCGCGCAATCAATCTCATCCGCGATAGATCGGCGCGCCGGCCGGGGAACCGGTCGAGCCGCCGTCGACAAAGATCTCCGCGGCCTGGATATTCGACGCCTCGTCGGAGGCAAGGAACAGCACCGTCTTGGCGATTTCCTCCGGCTCGCCAAGGCGCCCGATCGGGATGCTGCGGGAAATCCGCTTGTCCAGCGCCGCATAGGCCTCAGGCGTCGGCGCCGCGCCGCTCCAGATCGGGGTCCGCGCCGCGCCGGGCGATACCACATTGACCCGGATGCGGCGCGGCGACAGCTCCGAGGCCATCACCCGCGCCATCGCCCGAACGCCGGCCTTGCTGGCGGCATAGGCGGCATAGCCGGGATTGCCGAGCACCGAGATCACCGAACCGTTCAGCACGATCGATGCGCCGTCGTTGAGATGCGGCGCGGCCGCCTGCACGGTGAAGAACACTGCGGTAATGTTGGTCCGGATCACCGATTCAAACGCGGCGAGCGTGGTGCCCCCGATCGGCGTATTGCCGGCAATGCCGGCATTGGCGAACACGATGTCGAGCTTGCCGAATTTCGCCACCGCCCGCGCCACCGCCGCTTCGGTCGCCGCGATGTCGGTGGCGTCGGCCACGATCGCCAGCGCGTTCGGCCCGAGTTCTGCTGCGGCGGCGTCGAGCGTGGCCTGGTTTCGTCCGGTGATGGCGACGCGGGCGCCCTCCTTCACGAACAGCCGCGCGGTGGCAAGCCCGATCCCGCTGTTGCCGCCGGTAATCAACGCTGTCTTGTTGGCAAGCCTCACGGCAATCTCCTACGGTTGCATCATTAAACCAGGTTGCCTTCTAGCGCCCATGGTTTCATAATGCAACTGCACAACCCCGTGATGGGCGGCA
The DNA here is from genome assembly GCA_963748165.1 of uncultured Alphaproteobacteria bacterium. Lineage (GTDB taxonomy): Bacteria > Pseudomonadota > Alphaproteobacteria > Rhizobiales > Xanthobacteraceae > Bradyrhizobium. The sequence continues at coordinate 138,688 of CAVVIM010000019.1, read as the reverse complement.
GATCGCGGCCAGGAGAGACGGAGGACCGTCATGGTGAAACGGACGAGTTTCGAGCAGGCCGAATGCCCGATCGCGCGCGCGCTGGACGCGCTTGGCGACTGGTGGTCGCTGCTGATCATCCGCGACGCCTTGCTGGGCGCCCGACGTTTCGGCGAGTTTCAAAAGCGTCTGGGGCTTGCCAGGAACATCCTGGCAGTTCGGCTGCGCGCGCTGGTGGAGCATGGCATCCTGAGGACTGCGCCCGCCTCCGACGGCAGCACCTACCGGGAATATGTGCTGACGCCGAAGGGCCGCGGGGTGTTTCCGATCCTGGTGGCGTTGCGGCAGTGGAGCGAGGAATTTTCGCCCGAACCAACCATCGCGACCGTGCTGGTCGACCGCGACAAGGGCCGGCCGGTGCGGAAACTCGAGCTGCGTTCCCGGGACGGCCGGTTGCTCGGCCAGGGCGAAACCGAGTTGCGGCCAAATCCCAGGCTGAAACCGCCTCGGCGCATTTCAGCCTGACCGGCCTATCCGACTGCGCGACTTTTGTTACAATACAACCAAAAGCCGCGCACCTATAGCGTGTATTTTGCAACTTTCGGGACACGAATCGGCACGTCCCGGAGACCCCATCAACATCAGGCGATTTGACAGGGGCCTCCGCTGCACCCATGTTCGGGGCGAAACGGCCGACGCGAGTCTCGCGGAAGCGGCCTTTATTTTTCCCGTAAGCCATTGGAATGACATGAATATCGTCATTGTCGAGTTGCCGGCGAAGGCCAAGACGATCAACAAATATCTGGGCGCGTCCTACGAGGTTCTGGCCTCGTTCGGCCATGTCCGCGATCTCCCGGCAAAGAACGGATCGGTCGACCCGGAGGCAAACTTCCAGATGATCTGGGAGATCGACCCCAAGGCGGCAGGCCGGCTCAACGACATTGCGAGGGCGCTGAAGGGCGCCGACAAGCTGATTCTCGCCACCGACCCCGATCGCGAGGGCGAAGCGATCTCCTGGCACGTGCTCGAAGTGCTGAAGGAAAAGCGGGCGCTGAAGGGCCAGAAGATCGAGCGCGTCGTGTTCAATGCCATCACCAAGCAGTCGGTGACGGACGCCATGAAGCATCCGCGCGAGATCGACGGCGCGCTGGTGGACGCCTATATGGCGCGCCGCGCGCTGGATTACCTGGTCGGCTTCACGCTCTCGCCGGTGTTGTGGCGCAAATTGCCGGGCGCGCGCTCGGCCGGCCGGGTGCAGTCGGTGGCGCTGCGGCTGGTCTGCGACCGCGAACTCGAGATCGAGAAATTCGTGCCGCGCGAATACTGGTCGCTGGTCGCCACCCTGACGACGCCGCGCGGCGAAGCCTTCGAGGCACGCCTGGCCGGCGCCGACGGCAAGAAGATCCAGCGCCTCGACATCGGCAGCGGCGCGGAAGCCGAAAATTTCAAGAAGGCGATCGAGGCCGCCAATTTCACCGTCTCCACCGTCGAAGCCAAGCCCGCCCGCCGCAACCCGCAGGCCCCCTTCACCACCTCGACGCTGCAGCAGGAGGCGAGCCGGAAACTGGGCTTTGCGCCGGCGCATACCATGCGGATCGCGCAGCGGCTCTATGAGGGCATCGACATCGGCGGCGAAACCGCCGGCCTCATCACCTATATGCGGACCGACGGCGTGCAGATCGCCGGCGAAGCGATCACCCAGGCGCGCAAGGTGATCGGCGAGGACTATGGCAACGCCTATGTGCCGGATGCGCCGCGCCAGTACCAGACCAAGGCCAAGAATGCCCAGGAAGCGCACGAAGCCATCCGGCCCACCGATTTGTCGCGCCGCCCCGCCGACCTGCGCCGCCGGCTCGATACCGATCAGGCAAGACTCTATGAACTGATCTGGATCCGCACCATCGCGAGCCAGATGGAATTGGCGGAACTGGAACGCACCACGGTTGATATCGCCGCCAAGGCCGGCGCGCGCCTGCTCGAGCTGCGCGCCACCGGGCAGGTGATCAAATTCGACGGCTTCCTTGCGCTCTACCAGGAGGGCCGCGACGACGACGGCGACGACGAGGACAGTCGCCGCCTCCCCGCCATGAGCGAGGGCGAAGCGCTGAAACGTCAGGCGCTCGCCGTCACCCAGCATTTCACCGAGCCACCGCCGCGTTTCTCGGAAGCCTCGCTGGTCAAGCGCATGGAAGAACTCGGCATCGGCCGGCCTTCCACCTACGCCTCGATCCTGCAGGTGCTGAAGGATCGCGGCTATGTCAGGCTCGACAAGAAGCGGCTGCATGGCGAGGACAAGGGCCGCGTCGTGGTCGCGTTCCTGGAAAATTTCTTCGCCCGCTATGTCGAATATGATTTCACCGCCGATCTCGAGGAGCAGCTCGACCGCATCTCCAACAACGAGATTTCCTGGCAGCAGGTGCTGAGGGATTTCTGGGGCGACTTCATCGGCGCCGTCAACGAGATCAAGGACCTGCGCGTCACGCAGGTGCTCGACGCACTCGACGACATGCTGGGACCGCACATCTATGCGCCGCGCGAGGATGGCGGCGATCCCCGGCAGTGTCCGACCTGCGGCACCGGCCGGCTCAATCTCAAGGCCGGAAAATTCGGCGCCTTCGTCGGCTGCTCGAATTATCCGGAGTGCCGCTACACCCGGCCGCTCGCCGCCGACAGCGAGGCCAGCGCCGATCGCATCCTCGGCAGGGATCCGGTGTCCGATCTCGACGTCATCGTGAAGGCCGGACGGTTCGGTCCCTATATCCAGCTCGGCGAGCAGAAGGATTATGCCGAGGGCGAAAAGCCCAGGCGTGCCGGCATTCCGAAGAACCTGTCGCCCGGCGATATCGAGCTTGAACTGGCGTTGAAACTGCTGTCGCTGCCGCGCGAGATCGGCCGGCACCCGGAGACCGGCGAGCCGATCACCGCGGGTCTTGGCCGCTTCGGCCCGTTCGTGCGCCATGAGAAGACCTATGCCAGTCTCGAGGCCGGCGACGAGGTGTTCGACATCGGGCTCAACCGGGCGGTCACGCTGATTGCCGAGAAGATCGCCAAGGGACCGAGCGGACGCCGTTTCGGTGCCGATCCCGGCAAGCCGCTCGGCGAGCATCCGACCCTTGGCGGCGTCGCCGTCAAGAACGGGCGCTACGGCGCCTATGTCACGGCCGGCGGCGTCAATGCGACGATCCCGAGCGACAAGACCGCGGAGACCATCGCCTTGCCGGAAGCCATCGCGCTGATCGACGAGCGCGTGGCGAAAGGCGGCGGCAAGCCGAAGCGCGGCAACAAGGCCACGCCGGCGAAGAAGGCCGCAGCCAAGCCGGGTCCTTCCGAGCCCGGCGGCGCAGCCGGCCAAAAAGCCCGCGGCGAAGAAATCCGCGGCAAAACCGAAATCCGATGCCACCAACAAGGCGCGCGCGCCGGTGACGGCAACCGCCAAGACATCGCCGGCCAAGGCTACCAAGCCCGTCGCGAAAAAGAGCGCCGGCAAGGCAAGCGGATAAGTGGCCGGGCAACGCGACAGCGAATTTCCCGGCCGGGACGCCATCGTCGCCTTCATTCGCGCGCATCCGGGAAAGGTCGGAACCCGTGAAATCGCCCGCGAGTTCGGCCTCAAGAATGCCGATCGGGTGCAATTGAAAGACCTGCTGCGCGAGCTTGCGGACGAAGGCACGATCGCCAGGCGCGGCAACAAGGTCCACGAGCCGGCGGCGTTGCCGCCGACCGTTATCGCCGACATCACCGGCCGCGACCGCGACGGTGAATTGATCGCCACCCCTGCCGAATGGGATGAGGTCGAAGGCGGCGAACCGCCGAAGATACGCATTCACATCCCGCGCCGACCGCAGCCGGGCACCGCGGCCGGTGTCGGCGACCGCGCGCTGCTGCGGGTCGAGAAATCGAGCGACGGCGAAGCCGGCGTCTACAGCGGACGCGTCATCAAGGTCATCGATCACGCCCGGACACGCCTGCTCGGGATTTTTCGCGCCCTGCCCGGCGGCGGCGGACGTCTGGTTCCGGTCGACAAGAAGCAGGCCGGCCGCGAGTTGAACATCGCCAAGGCGGACAGCAACGGCGCCGAGGACGGCGATCTCGTCAGCGTCGATCTGGTCCGCTCGCGCGGATTCGGGCTTGCCTCCGGCAAGGTCCGGGAACGGCTTGGCTCACTGGCATCGGAAAAGGCGGTCAGCCTGATCGCCATTCACGCCCATGAGATCCCGCAAGTCTTCTCGCCGGCGGCGCTGCGCGAAGCCGAAGCGGCAAAGCCGGCGACCTTGTCCGGCCGCGAGGACTGGCGTGCGCTGCCGCTCGTCACCATCGATCCGCCCGACGCCAAGGACCATGACGACGCGGTGCATGCCGCGGCCGACTCCGATCCGAAAAACCGGGGCGGTTATGTGGTTGATGTCGCCATCGCCGACGTCGCCTTCTATGTGCGGCCGGGCTCTGCGCTCGACCGCGACGCGCTGACACGCGGCAATTCGGTGTATTTCCCGGATCGCGTGGTGCCGATGCTGCCGGAGCGCATCTCCAACGACCTCTGCTCGCTGGTGCCCGGGGAGCCCCGCGGCGCGCTCGCGGTGCGGATGGTGATCGGCGCGGACGGCCGCAAGCGTTCGCACAGCTTCCATCGGATCCTGATGCGCTCGGCCGCCAAGCTCGAGCTATGCGCAGGCGCAGGCGGCGATCGACGGGCGGCCCGATGACGTCACCGGTCCCCTGCTCGATTCAATTCTGAAGCCGCTGTACGACGCCTATGCGGTGGTGAAGCGCGCCCGCGACGAACGCGATCCGCTCGATCTCGACATTCCCGAACGCAAGATCCTGTTGAAGCCCGACGGCACGGTCGACCGCGTGATCGTGCCGGAGCGGCTGGATGCGCACAAACTGATCGAAGAATTCATGATCCTGGCCAACGTCGCCGCGGCCGAAATGCTTGAAAAGAAGGCGCTGCCGCTTATCTACCGGGTGCATGACGAACCGACGCTGGAGAAGGTCCACAATCTCCAGGAATTCCTCAAGACGCTCGACCTGCCGTTCGCGAAAAGCGGCGCCTTGCGGCCGGCATTGTTCAACCGGGTGCTGGCGCAGGTCAGAGGTCACGATTCCGAACCGCTGGTGAATGAAGTGGTGTTGCGCTCGCAGGCCCAGGCCGAGTATGCCGCGGAGAATTACGGCCATTTCGGTCTCAACCTGCGGCGCTACGCGCATTTCACCTCGCCGATCCGGCGTTACGCCGATCTCGTCGTGCATCGCGCCCTGATCCGGGGTCTCGGCCTCGGCGAAGGTGCGCTGCCGGAGACCGAGACGGTGGAAAGCCTGAGCGAGGTCGCGGCCGAAATTTCCGTCACCGAGCGGCGCGCCATGAAGGCCGAACGCGAAACCGCCGACCGCCTGATCGCGCATTTTCTCGCCGACCGCATCGGGGCGACCTTTCAGGGCCGCATCTCCGGCGTCACCCGCGCCGGACTGTTCGTCAAGCTCAGCGACACCGGCGCCGACGGCCTGATCCCGATCCGCACGCTCGGATCGGAGTATTTCAACTACGACGAGACCCGCCACGCCCTGGTCGGCTCGCGCAGCGGTGCCATGCACCGGCTGGGTGACGTGGTCGACGTTCGTCTGGTAGAAGCAGCGCCTGTGGCGGGCGCGCTGCGGTTTGAATTGCTGTCGGAAGGCCAGGTCATGCCGCGCGGGCGAAAGCGCGGCCGCGGCGACGGGCCAACGGCGCAGACCAGCGCAGCAGCCGGGACCCATCCGGGCCGCAACCCGCGCAAGAAAGACCGCAAGCCGGGCCCGCGCAGGCCTGGCAAATCGAAGAAGGGCAAATCATGGAAACCGTGAGTGCCGCGACCAAGGTCTGGACCCGGGATTACGGATCGACCGAAAAACGCGACGTCTGGGCCGCGATGAAGCGCGGTTTTCGCGGCCGCTGCCCGCGCTGCGGCGAAGGCAGGCTGTTTCGCGCCTTCCTGAAGGTCGACAACAACTGCTCGGTGTGCGGACTGGACTTCACGCCGCACCGCGCCGACGACCTGCCCGCCTACCTCGTCATCGTCATCGTCGGGCACATCATGGTGCCGCTGGCGTTGCTGATCGAGACCAATTATGCGCCGCCGGTGGCGTTGCAGCTCGCGATCTATTTGCCGATCACCTTCATCGCCTCGCTATTGCTGCTGCAACCGGTGAAGGGCACCGTGGTCGGGCTGCAATGGGCGTTGCGCATGCATGGCTTTGACGAGAATGCCGTGGATGGCATTCCGCCGGTCTGAAGCCTGGTTCGATTAATCAGAACGCATTTCGACGAACCGGATCACTTCGCTCGAAAACGCTATTGCAATCGAAAACCAGAGGCGATTGGGGGTGGAATGACCGACGCCGCAAAAGTCGCAAAAGAAGAAAAGGAAGCCGATCACCACCCCTATTTCCGTCCCAAGGATGCCGCCACGCTGATCCTGGTCGATCGCAGCGCCGCCGTTCCAAGAGTTCTGGTCGGCAAACGCCACGACAAGGTGGTGTTCATGCCCGGCAAATTCGTCTTCCCCGGCGGCCGTGTCGACAAATCCGACAACCGCGTTCCGGTGGCCGCGCCGATTCCGCAGGCGCTCGAAGCCAATCTGCTCAAGGGCAGCCCGAAGATCACGCCGTCGCGGGCGCGCTCGCTGGCGATTGCCGCGATCCGCGAAGCCTGCGAGGAAACCGGCCTCTGTCTCGGCCGCAAGAGCAGCGGCGCGATGCCGGCGCTCGAAGGCCCATGGACGCCGTTTGCCGAAGCCGGCCTGTTGCCGGATCCATCCGGACTGTACCTGATCGCGCGCGCCATCACCCCGCCCGGCCGGGTGCGGCGCTTCGACACCAGGTTCTTCACCGCGGATGCCTCGGCGATTGCCCATCGGGTCGAGGGCGTGATCCACGCCGACGCCGAACTGGTGGAGCTGGTGTGGGTCGAGATCGGATCAAAGCCGCTCGCCGACCTGCACCCCATGACCAGGAATGTCCTGAACGAACTCGAAAAGCGCCTCGCCACCGGACCGCTCCGCCACGACGCCATGGTGCCGTTCTTCCATTTCTACAGCGGCCGGATGCATCGCGACGTGCTGGGGGCGTAGAGCGCGTAGCCCGGGATGACGGTCGCAGTTGTGGACTGACAGAAAAACAAGATAATCTTCTGCGCCGCATGCGATGGCACGGCGCGGCTTCATCCCTATCTCTTGCCGACCACAACCAACATGGAATCGGGCGATGGCAAAACGTCAGTTGCGGCTCGGCGCGTTCATGCGGCCGGTCAGCATTCACACCGGCGCGTGGCGCTATCCCGGCGCCTGGCCGGATGCCAATTTCAATTTTGCCCATATCAAGCGCCTGATCCGCAAGCTCGAGGCTGGAAAATTCGACGCCTTCTTCATGGCCGACCATCTCGCCGTGCTGAACATGCCGATCAATGCGCTGAAGCGCAGCCACACCGTCACCTCGTTCGAGCCGTTTACGCTGCTGTCGGCGCTGGCCGGCGCCACCGACCATATCGGACTGATCGCGACCGGCTCGACCACCTTCGACGAGCCCTATCATGTCGCGCGGCGCTTCGCCTCGCTCGATCACATCAGTGGCGGCCGCGCCGGCTGGAATATCGTCACCACCTCCAATCCGGACGCGGCGCTGAATTTCGGGCTCGAGGATCACATGGAGCACGCCGAGCGCTACAAGCGGGCGCGCGAATTCTACGATGTCGTCACCGGGCTGTGGGATTCCTTTGCCGACGACGCCTTTGTCCGCGACGTCGAGGCCGGGCTCTATTTCGATCCGGCCAAAATGCACGTGCTCGATCACAACGGCAAATACCTGAAGGTGCGCGGGCCGCTCAACATCGCCCGCCCGGTGCAGGGCTGGCCGGTGATCGTGCAGGCCGGCGCGTCCGATGACGGCAGGCAGCTCGCGGCGGAGACCGCGGAAGCCGTCTTCACCGGCGGCGGCAGCCTGGCCGACGGGCAAAAGCTCTATGCCGACATCAAGGGCCGCATGGACAAGCTCGGCCGCGACCGCGATCACCTGAAGATCCTGCCCGGCGCCTTCGTCGTGGTCGGCGACAGCGTCGAGGAGGCCAGGGAAACGCGCGCGCTGCTTGACAGCAGGGTGCATTACGACAGCGCCATCGCATCGCTGTCGGTGATCCTCGGCACCGATGCGTCCGGCTTCGATCCCGATGGCCAGTTGCCCGACATCCCCGAGACCAATGCCTCAAAGAGCGGCCGTCAGCGGCTGGTCGACGTCGCCGCCCGCGACAAGCTCACCGTGCGCCAGCTCGCGCAACGCGTCGGCGGCTATGGCGGACTGTCCTTCGTCGGCACTCCTTCCGGAATTGCCGACCAGATGGAAGAGTGGCTGACGAGCCATGGCTGCGACGGCTTCAACATCATGTTCCCGTTCCTGCCCGCCGGCCTCGACGACTTCGTCGACAAGGTCGTGCCGGAACTGCAACGGCGCGGAATTTTTCGCACCGAATATGAAGGGCGGACATTGCGGGAAAATCTTGGCCTGCCCCGGCCGAAAAACCGCTTCTTTGAGAGTTGACGGCAGGGAATTGCGCGGTATCTGGCCCCGAAAACCTTGACTTTGGGCGGATCGGGGCTAGGTTGCGCGCGAATGCAGGCCGGTTCGGCCGGCGCTCGATTTCCCTGCTAATTGAGGTCCTGAACATGGCCAAAGCGGTCACCATCAAGGTCAAGCTCGTCTCCTCGGCGGATACCGGCTTCTATTACGTCGCCAAGAAGAACTCGCGCACCATGACCGACAAGCTGGTCAAGAAGAAGTATGACCCGGTCGCGCGCAAGCATGTCGAATTCCGCGAGTCCAAGATCAGGTAGGTCTGCGCAAGCCGCGGATGGATTTGCACGGGATCCTCGGGGTCCCGTTTTCATTTGCGAGCTTCATCCGCGCTACGCCGGCTGTCATTGCGGTCTACGCCGCCGCCGCGGAGACGACGCGGTTGCGGCCGTCGTGCTTGGCGCGGTAGAGCGCGGTGTCGGCGCGCTTGAGCAGGTCGGCGACGGCTTCGCCCTTGATTTCCAGGGTCGACAGCCCGATCGAGATCGTGACCTCGATGCGTTTGGCGCCCTTGTTGACCGCGAACGGCTCGCCGGCGATCGAACGCCGCAGCCGTTCCGCCACCATGCCGGCGACGTGCAGGTCGGTCTCCGGCATCACGATCACGAATTCCTCGCCGCCATAGCGGCAGGCGAGATCGATGCCGCGGATCGATTTGCGGATCCGGACCGCGAATTCGCGCAGCACGTCATCGCCGGCATCGTGGCCGTAATTGTCGTTGATCGACTTGAAAAAATCGATGTCGAGCATCATCAGCGCCAGCGGCTTGCCGCGGCTCGCGGCCTGTTCGGCCAGCGTCCCCAGATGGCTTTCCATGTAGCGGCGGTTGTGCAGGCCGGTCAGCGCGTCGGTGATCGACATTTCGATCGAGTTCTGCACGTTGTCGCGCAGATGGTCGCTATAGCGCCGCTTGCGAATCTGGGTACGCGCGCGCGCCAGCAACTCGTTCTTGTCGACCGGGCGCAGCAGATAATCGTTGACGCCGATTTCGAGGCCTCGCAGCAGCCGCGCGTTGTTGTCGGCGTCGGAGATGGCGAGAATCGGCACCTGCCGGGTCCGCTCCAGCGAGCGCGCCTGGCTGCACAGCCGCAGACCGTCGTAGTTGGCAAGGCCAAGCGAGACGATGAGCAGATCGTAGTTGCCTTCGGCGGCCCGAAACAGCGCTTCCGCCGGGTTGATCTCGACATCGACGGTGTGTTCAACGCTCAACACCGGGGCCAGCCGCTCATAGGACGACGGCCGGTCGTCGACCAGCAGGATGCGGCCACCCTTGCCGCTGTCGGCGACCGCGCTGCGCTCCGGCGCCTGCATGCCGATCTCCAGCGAGGTGACGGCGCGCATGCGCAGCTCGTCGGTCATCATCTTGAGCCGGGTCAGCGACCGTACCCGCGCAATCAGCACGATGTCGGACACCGGCTTGGTCAGGAAATCGTCGGCACCGGCCTCGAGGCCGCGCACGCGGTCGGCGGGGCTGTCCAGTGCCGTGATCATGACCACCGGAATGAAATGGGTGGCGGGGCTGGATTTCAGCCGGCGGCACACCTCGAAACCGTCGAGATCGGGCATCATCACGTCGAGCAGGATGATGTCGCATTCGGCGCGCGCGCAGATCGCCAGCGCCTCGGCTCCATTGCTCGCGGTCAGCACGTCGAAATACTCGGCGGACAGTCTTGCTTCCAGCAGCTTGACGTTGGCGGGGACGTCGTCGACGACCAGGATACGCGCGGACATCGAAAATTTCTCCTACCCGATAAATCGCCGAACGGTCTCGATGAACTTGCCGACCGAGATCGGCTTGGACAGATAGGCCTCGCAGCCGCCCTCGCGAATCCGCTCCTCGTCGCCCTTCATCGCAAATGCCGTCACCGCGACCACCGGAATGGCGCGCAGTTCCGGATCGTCCTTGATCCATTTTGTCACTTCGAGCCCGGACACCTGGGGAAGCTGGATATCCATCAGCACGAGGTCGGGACGAAGCTTGCGAACCAGGTCGAGCGCCTCGAAACCGTTGCTGGTGCCGGAGGTCCGATAGCCGTGCGCTTCCAAGAGATCGCGAAAGAGCTTCATATTGAGCTCGTTGTCCTCCACGATCAGGACGGTTTTTGCCATCCCGTCCTCCCAATCCCCGTTGGATGATTTCAGCGTGCGCGGTCGCCGGGCGTGTCGAAATGTGAGATCAAGCTAGCGCCAGATTCGCTCTAACCCGTTAAGCCCCAGCGCTTTCTTTTGCAAAGCGCCTGCAAAATGCTTGCCGTTTGCTTGAACACATTCCGCAGACTCTGGGCATGATGCTTGCAAAATAGAGACCATAAGTTACGGAAAGGCAAATACCTCGGTTGAAGAAGCCTGTTCACAACCCACGGGAAGTAGCTGAAATAGTTGCCGTTCAGGCGCTTTCCTTCATCGCCGGCGACGTTGGGCGGCTGGGCCAGTTCCTGGCCGAAACCGGGATCGGTCCGGAGACGCTGCGCACGGCTGCGTCTGACCCACATTTCCTGCTGCATGTGCTCGATTTTGTCCTACGCGATGACGCCACCGTGAAGGCGTTCGCGGCCGCCTCGCAGCTCCATCCCACCAACATCGCAGCCGCCCGCCAGGCGCTCAGCGATCCGACCTGGGAGCGTGACGTGCCGTGACTGTCGCCGCGCCCGAGCTCGCCGCCCCGACCTGCTTCTGCCGGGATTGCCTCGGCGAACTCGACTTCGCGGCGCGCCGCTGCAGCGCCTGCGGTTCGCCTCGCCTGGTCCGCCACCGCGCGTTGCCTTCGCTGACCCTGGCGCACATCGATTGCGACGCGTTCTACGCGACCGTGGAAAAGCGCGATAACCCCGACATCGCCGACAAGCCGGTCATCATTGGCGGCGGCAAGCGCGGCGTGGTGTCGGCAGCCTGCTACATTTCCCGGACCTTCGGCGTGCGTTCGGCGATGCCGATGTTCAAGGCGCTGGCGCTGTGCCCCTCGGCGATCGTGATCCGGCCCGACATGGCGAAATATGTCAGGGTCGGCCGCGAGGTCCGCCATGCCATGCAGGCGCTGACGCCGCTGGTCGAGCCGCTTTCGATCGACGAGGCGTTTCTCGACCTCAGCGGCACCCAGCGCGTCCACGGCATGATCCCGGCCAAGGTGCTGGCGCGCTTTGCCCGCGAGGTCGAGCGCGATATCGGAATTACCGTCTCGGTCGGCCTGTCCTGCAACAAGTTCCTGGCCAAGATCGCCTCCGATCTCGACAAGCCGCGCGGGTTCGCCGCGCTCGACCAGGACGAAGCCCGCGCCATGCTGGCGGACAAACCGGTCGGGTTCATTTTCGGCGTCGGCCCCGCCACCCAGGAACGGCTGTCCCAGCGCGGCTTCCGCACCATCGCCGACCTGCAGCGTGCCGACGAGATCGAACTGATGCAACAGTTCGCCACCGAGGGCCGCAGATTGTGGCGGCTCGCCCGCGGCATCGACGACCGTCGGGTGGTGCCCGATCGCGGCGCCAAGACCATCTCCAGCGAGACCACGTTCGAGACCGATATCCGCGATCTTGCCACGCTGGAAAAAACGCTGTGGCGGCTGTCGGAGAAGGTGTCGGCGCGGCTCAAGGGCGGCGATCTCGCCGGCTGCACCATCACGCTGAAGCTGAAGACGGCCGACTTCCGGCAGCGTACCCGCTCGCAGTCGATTCCCGCGCCGACGCAGCTCGCGGCGAAAATCTTCGCGGTTTCCCGTGAAATGCTGGCGAAGGAGATCGACGGCACCGCGTTCCGCCTGATGGGCACCGGCGTCAGCGCGCTGCGCGCGGGTTCGCAGGCCGACGACACCGACATGCTCGACCGCCGGTCGGCCCATGCCGAGCGCGCGATCGACGATCTGCGCCGGAAATTCGGCAGCACTGCGGTGATCCGCGGCATCGCCTATGACGGACCGGAAAAGCCGGAGCAATGATGGCCCGTCAGCACGGGCCACATCCTTGCCGTCATTCCGGGGCGCGTGTCACTTGCAGGGCTTGGAGTCCTTGATGTCGAATTTCCCCAGCGCGCCGGAGACGACAAAATCATTGTAGTCGAGCACCAGCGCCCGCGACACGCCGTTCTCGAACAGCTCGAACGACATCGAATAGACCGGGGTCTGCTCGCCCTCGGTGGCCTTGGCGTCGCGGTCGTAATAGCTCACGGTGACCGGCCAGCGCGTCAGCGATTTCATCGCATCGCTTTCGGTGGAGGGGTCGGGCGAGGCGATGGTGCGATCGCCGGGGATCGGCTGACCGATCACCGAAAGCGTGTTGTAGACCTTCTCGCCGTTGTCGGAGCCGTCATAGACCGTGAGCTCGAGAACCGATTTTCCCGCGCGCGCCGCTTCGATGATGCGCTGGATCTGCTGGGTCGGAAACACCGTGTCGCCGTCGATTGTAAAGGTCTTGGCCTGAGGCTGTTTCAATTTGACCGTGACATGGTCGCCAACCCGCTCGGCAACGCCATCCACCGGACTGGCGTCGCTGTCGTTCATTCGGGTCTCGATCTTGAAGCGATAGCTTTTGCCCGCGCCGTCCTCCCAGGAAGTCGAGCGCAAATCGCTCAAGGTCACCTTGTCCTCGCCGCTCTCCAGCTCCGACACCTGCCTGAATTCCGAGGTGTAGCCCTCGCAGGCACTGCCGGAGAAATTGTAGAGAATGCGCCCGCGCGCGCTGCTGATCGCGTTCGAGCCGCGCGACTTCACCAGGCTGAGATCGTAAAGCGCCTGATGCGGCAGAAACGGGATGCTGGCCGCGGCTTCGGCCCGGCCGCCGGCAAGCAGCGGTGCGACCGCGATGGCGGCAACCGTCAGCGCCAGGGCCGTAACCTCTCGGGACGCAATCCGCAGCAAGCGAGCCATGTCTTTTCCTCGACTCTTTTCCTCGACAGTGATTTGTCGCATTAATGACCGACGTATTGCGCCACAACTAGGGCCGCGCCGCAAAAAAGGACGGAATTACCGGCCGAGCCACGGTGTTTTGGCCTGCTGCCGCGCCGGCGACGGCGGGCGGTTGCGTTCGCCGGCGGCCGGTGCTCGCTTGCAAGTGACGGCGCGATGCGCGAAACAAAGCCGACCCGATCGCCTGGATCGGGCGCTGGACCATCAAACGGGGACGAAACATGGCGGGTACGATCGAGCAGAAACTTGCGGCGCAAGGTGTGGTCTTGCACGAGCCCGCCAGTCCGGTAGCGAACTATGTCGGCTTCGTGCGTACCGGGAATCTGCTGTTCGTGTCCGGCCAGGTATGCGTCAATCCCGAGGGAAAGCTGATCGCCAGGGGCAAGCTGGGCGCCGGCGTCACGGTCGAGCAGGGCAACGCCGCGGCGCGCGGCTGTGCGATCAATCTGCTGGCACAGATCAAGGCCGCGCTTGGCGATCTCGACAAGGTGGTCCGCGTGGTCCGGCTCGGCGGATTCGTCAATTCAGCGCCGGATTTCCTCGACGGGCCGAAGGTGCTCAACGGCGCCTCCGACCTGATGGTGGCGGCGTTCGGCGACAAGGGCCGTCACGCCCGCACCACCGTCGGCGTCGCTTCGCTGCCGTCGGATGCGGCGGTGGAAGTCGAAGGCATCTTCGAGGTCTCGTAAGCGGAGCGGCCGGATGCGCGCACCGGACTGGCTGACGGCGCGGCCGGTAGCCCATCGCGGCCTGCACGACCGCGCGCATGGCATCGTGGAAAACATGCCGGGCGCGGTGCAGGCGGCGATCGACGGAAATTTCGCCATCGAAGTCGATCTGCAGCTCAGCGCCGATGGCGAGGCGATGGTGCACCATGACGACGAACTTGGCCGTCTCACCGAAGGCTCGGGCGCGCTGCGCGACATGACCGCGGCCGAACTCAGGGCCATCAGGTTCAAGGATACCGCCGAGCGGATGATGTCGCTCGGCGACCTCTGCGCGCTGGTCGGCGGCCGCGCGCCGCTGCTGATCGAGGTCAAGAGCCATTTCGACGGCGACCGCAAACTGGTGGCACGGATGGCCGAACTTCTCACCTGCTATCGCGGGCCGGCGGTCGGCATGTCGTTCGACCCGGATCAACTGCTGGCGCTGCGCGAGCAGATGCCGGAGCTGCCGCGCGGCATCATCGCCCAGCGCAGTTACGACGACGATGACTGGAACAAGCTCACCCCGGCCCAGCGCGACAGCATGCTGCATCTGCGCCATGCCTTCCGCACCCGGCCGCATTTCGTTGCCTTCTCGGTCAAGCAGTTGCCGGCCCTGGCGCCATGGCTGGCGCGCCATCTGTTCGGCCTTCCCTTGCTGACCTGGACCGTGCGCACGCCGGAGCAGCGCGACCGCGCCGCGCGCTACGCCGACCAGATGATCTTTGAAGGTTTCCGGCCGGGAACCTGAGCTGTGGCGCACCCTTGAAGTCACGGCCGCAATGCACGATCTTGGGTGGGTTGGTCACCATGTGCGATGGCCGATCGTGACATGAGACCGTTCCCAATCGTCGATGGCGCCATCCGAAATAACCCTCGAAGCCGTCTCCTCCATCAGCCAGATCCCGGCTGCGGATTGGGATGCCTGCGCCAACCCGCCTCCCGCTCCCGGCTGCCGCAACGGCCTCGACCGGCTGGCTTCACCCGATCCTGCAGCGGTTTCCTGCGCCAACCCAGGACCGGCCTATAACCCGTTCGTTTCACATGCTTTTTTCTCGGCCGCCGAAGCGTCCGGGTCGGCCACCGCGCGGACCGGATGGGGACCCCGCCACCTTTTGGCGCGGCTTGACGGCGCCATCGCCGGCGTCGTGCCGTGTTATCTGAAATCGCACTCGCAAGGCGAGTACGTGTTCGACCGCGGCTGGGCCGAGGCCTATGAGCGTGCCGGCGGACGCTATTATCCGAAGCTGCAGGCCTCGGTTCCCTTCACGCCGGCCGCCGGGCCGCGCCTGCTGATCCGGAGCGGCGTCGATCGCGAACGCATCGCTGCCGCCCTCGCCGGCGGACTGGTGGCGCTGTGCGAGGCCGTGCAGGCCTCCTCGGTTCACGTCACCTTTGCCCGCGAGGCCGAGCAGAAATTGCTGGCCGAATACGGTTTCCTGCAGCGCAACGACCAGCAGTTTCACTGGCACAATCAGGGTTACGGCGGGTTTGAGGATTTTCTCGCCACCCTCAACTCGCGTCATCGCAAGGCGATCCGGCGCGAACGGCGCGAGGCGCTTGCCGCCGGCATCACCATCGAAGCCCTCACCGGCCGCGAGATCACCGAAGACGCCTGGGACGCCTTCTTTGCGTTCTACATGGACACCGGATCGCGCAAATGGGGCCGGCCCTATCTGACCCGCGCCTTCTTCGCGCTGATCGGCCAAACCATGGCCGAGGACGTGCTACTGGTGATGGCGAGGCGCAACGGCCGCTGGATCGCCGGCGCCATCAATTTCATCGGCTCCGATACCCTGTTCGGACGCAACTGGGGTGCGATCGAGCATCACCCGTTCCTCCACTTCGAGGTCTGCTATTATCAGGCGATCGATTTTGCGATCCGGCGTGGACTGCGGGTGGTCGAGGCCGGCGCGCAAGGCGAGCACAAGATCGCGCGCGGATATCTGCCGCAGACCACCTATTCGGCGCATTACATCGCCGATCCCGGCCTGCGCCGGGCGATCGCGGACTATCTCAAGCGCGAGCGCGCCTATGTGGCGGAAGCCGGGCGCGAACTCACCGAGGCCGGGCCGTTTCGCAAAACCGCGGACGATCCGTCCTGATGGAACCGGATTTGTGGAGACGCCATGACCGCTTATGACCCCAACAACATCTTCGCCAAGATCCTGCGCGGCGAATTGCCCTGCTACAAGGTGTACGAGAACGATCATGTTCTCGCCTTCCTCGACATCATGCCGCGGTCTCCCGGGCACACGCTGGTGATCCCGAAAGCGGCGGCCCGCAACATCCTCGATATCGCCGCAGACGATTTCGCCGATGTCGCACGCGGCTCCCACCGCATCGCCCGCGCCGCGATGACGGCGTTCAAGGCCGACGGCATTACCATCCAGCAATTCAGCGAGCCGGCGTCCGGACAGGTGGTGTATCACCTGCACATGCATGTGATGCCGCGCCACGACGGCATCGCGCTGCTGCCGCCGGCGAGCCGCAAGGAAGACGCCAGGGTGCTGGAAGACCATGCCGCCCGGCTGATCGCGGCGCTGAAGGCCGGTTGAGGCAGATCGTCATTCCGGGATGGTGCGAAGGACCGTACCCGGAATCTCGAGATTCCGGGTTCGATGCGTTGCATCGCCCCGGAATGACGCGCGCCATCGCGATGAAGGCAAATCGCTCACTCCGTCTCGAAGTCACCGTCCTGCGGGGGCGCCAAGGGGGTGAACTCGCAGCGGTCGGGCTTGAGGTCGAGCAGCGGCGTTTCGTCGAGGCAATCCAGCCCGCGCACAAAGACGGTGCTGCCCTCGACGCTGACCAGCTTGACGATCGAGGTGCCGATCGGGTTCGGCCGCACCGGCGAGCGCAGCGAAAATGTACCGCGGGTCGACTTGTTGTTCTTCGGGCTCTGCAGCACCAGATCGCGGCGCGACCGATGCAGCCAATAGATCACCTCGAGGTTGGAGTAGAAATCGACCCCCTTCAACGCCGGCACCCAGGGCTCGAAAATCTCCAGCCGACATACCGGGCCGTCGGGACGCCCCTGCCGCGGCGTCGCCAGGCGCGAGGTCCAGGGGGTACGGATACGGCCGATGAAGACAAGCCCGGCATCGCGCGCCGCGGGCGCATCGACGGCGCGTTCGCCTTCGCGGATTTCATTCTCTCGAACCATCGGCGCCTCGCCGTCAAACCGGGATTTCATTACCCGAGCCAGCATTTGCCAGCAAGCATCAGCAATTCGCCGCCGACCACGCCGGCAAAAGCCGGCCGCCGCGCCGATCTCTCGCGGCGCGCTGCGGCGAGCGCCGCCAACGGGTCGGTGCTCATGACTTCCCTTGCTAACACGCGCGGCGCGATGGCAGGGCCTCGAAGCGAGAAATAACCGACTGGCCGCCGGTCGGGCAGCCGGCGGCCCCGTCAGCTCCGCACATTCAGGTTTCGCAGCACGAAACAGGCCCCGCCGGCGCGGCGGATGCGGTTGCACAGATCGTTGGCGGCGGGCCGCGTGTCGGCGCCAATGCGTACCTGGTAGAAGGCGCGGGTGCCGCGGCTGCGCATCACCGAGCTCAACAGGCTCGGGTCCTGATCGCCGATCACCGCGGCGAGCCGCTTCATCGCCCGCGCATACATTGCCAGCGCCTTGTTGCGGTCGAAGCCTGCGGCGAGCTGGACGCCCCACAGCTTGGCCGCCGCGAGTTTCACATGTTGCTCGAGCTGGGTGACGAAGGGATTGGGTGCGCGCCTGAGCAGCGCCATCAGCTCGCGGCAGCTACTGGTCGGGACGCGGTCGGGCATCTTGCCGGCTTTGCCGGCGGTCGACCATTCCTCGACCGTGCTGCCGGTAATGGCGACCACGTAATTGCGCGTCTCCTGCGGCATCGCCGCGGTGCCGTCGAGCCATTGCTGGACCCGGTGCGGCCCGGCATTATAGGCCGCCGCCGCCAGTCCGAGATTGCCGAACTGATCGCGCAGCTCGCCCAGCAACTCCGCCGACTTCGGCAGCGCCTGCACCGGGTCGAACGGATCGAGCAGACGGCGTTCGCTGGCGGTGCCAGGCATGAATTGCGCAATCCCTTCGGCGCGCTGGCCGCTGTGCGTCACCGGTCCGACCGCGTCGGACTGGAACCGGCTTTCCTGCCAGATCACCCTTGCAAAGAACTCAAGCGGCAGGCCTTGCGCCCTGGCAGCCGATTCGATCATCAGGCACATCGCCTCGCGGGTGCCGTCGTCGCCCGCCTTGTCGCCCTTGTCCCGGTACTGGGCAATCGCGAGTTCCTCGACACTCGGCCTTACGAACCTGTCAGCGGTCGCCGCATCCTCCGCAGGCGCCGGCGTGGCCGGCGAGCCCAGCATCGCGAACACCACCGCGACCGCAACTTTCAGACCAACTTCGGTTCGCATGAAGCAGAACCGCTTCCGTCACGGCCAAAAGCGCCGAATACGCCCCTTTCCGACCGCGATCGGTTTACGTTAACGCGGCATTTTCCGGTCCCGCCCTTTCGCAGCCGGCGAAGCCGCGTAATGTCCGGCCGTCTCACCGGGGGATCGTTCGATGCTGGACCGACGCGAGAGCGCGCGCAACAAGGTTATCCATGGCGGCGTCGAGGAAATCGGCCAGCGCGGCATGACCCGGGATAGCATCGGCGGCAACCGTTCCGAAGACGGCGCCGCATCGAATTCAACAACGTCGTCAAATTCCCGAAGCCGCAGACCTCGCTCGGCATCGCGCCAGACGGACCGCTCCTGGCGCGCCAAAATCGTCCAGTGGCGCGACAGGTTCGTCGGCGTCGCGTTCGGTTCGGAAAAGCCCTATGAGCTGCCGTTCTCCGACCTCGAGCAGCGGCTGCGCCAGAGCGAACGGAAAAAGCGCCAGCTTCAGCGCCGTATCGACGCGCTGCTCAGCCGGGACTGAGCCCGCGCCGCGGCCCTGACGGGTTTGAACCCATCCCATTCAGTGCTCGCCGACGATCGCATCGCCGCCCCCGGCTTGCCGCAGGTCTGACCCCAGCCGGCCAAAACCCGATTGGCGGTTCGAAGTTGCAAAGGATCGGCTAATCTTGCAAGCGGTAACCCGTCGATGTCGTAGTTAGGGGCATATCCACCGCATGTCGTCCGCCATAGCCGAGCACGCCGATGGCCTGCCCAAGCCGCAACGCCAGTGGGCCATCCTCACCATTGCGCTCGGTCTTGTCATGGCGGTGGTCGATGGCGCCATCGCCAATGTCGCGCTGCCGACCATTGCCAGGGACTTGAACGCCAGCCCGGCATTTTCGATCTGGATCGTCAACGGCTATCAGCTCGCGATCACGATCTCGCTGCTGCCGCTGGCGTCGCTGGGCGAAATCATCGGCTATCGCCGGGTCTATCTTGCCGGCCTGCTGCTTTTCACGCTGGCGTCGTTGTTTTGCGCGGTTTCGCGCACGCTGGTGCTGCTGACGGTGGCGCGCATCATGCAGGGATTTGGCGCCGCAGGGATCATGAGCGTCAATGCGGCGCTGGTCCGCTTTACCTATCCGCAGGCGCTGCTCGGGCGCGGCATCGGCCTCAATGCCCTGGTGGTCGCGGTCTCCGCCGCGATCGGCCCCACGGTGGCCTCGGCGATCCTGGCGATCGGAACATGGCCGTATCTTTTTGCCATCAACATCCCGCTCGGCGTCGTGACGCTGGTTTTGGGCTGGCGCAGCCTGCCCCATATCCCGCGCGCCGTTCACAGCTTCGACTGGTTGAGCGGCGTACTCAGCGCGGTCGCGTTCGGCCTCGGCATCGCCGCCATCGATAGTGTCGGCCATGGCGAGGCCCTGCTGCTGTGCCTGCTGGAGTTCGGGATCGCGGCCGTCGCCGGGGTTCTGCTGGTGTTCCGGCAGACCCATCAGCCCTCGCCATTGCTGCCGGTCGACCTGTTGCGCATTCCCATTTTCGCGCTGTCGATCGGCACCTCGATCGCCTCGTTCTGCGCCCAGATGCTGGCGTTCGTCGCCATGCCGTTTTATCTCGAGAGCCGTTTCGGATATTCGGCGGTCGAGATCGGACTTCTGATCACGCCCTGGCCGATCGCCGTCGCATTCGCGGCCCCGCTTGCCGGGCGGCTGGTCGAACGCTACCCGGCCGGGCTGCTCGGCGGCATCGGCCTCGTGCTGTTTGCAGGCGGCCTCGGTGCCCTGGCACTGATACCGGAGGCTCCCTCGGCGCTCGACGTGGTCTGGCGCATGGCGCTTGCCGGCCTCGGTTTCGGCCTGTTCCAGACGCCCAACAACCGCACCATGATTGCGGCCGCACCGCGCGAGCGCACCGGCGGCGCGAGCGGCATGCTCGGAACGGCGCGGCTACTGGGCCAGACCGTGGGCGCGGCGCTGGTGGCGCTGTTTCTGGCCCGCTATCCCGTCGCGGGCACCCGGATTGCACTGCTGGTTGCGGTGGCCTTTGCGCTGGCCGGCGCCGCACTCAGCATGCTGCGGCTGTCGCCGGCGGGCACAAGAGGCCTCGAGCGGGTCCAGGTCCGCGACGGCCAGCGCCTCAAGGGCGACTGAAGCCCTGTTCTGATTAAACCAGAACCAGGCTCTGGTTTGTTGTTTTGACGCGTTTTCTTCACAAGCGTTTGCGGAATCAGGTCTTCACGCCTTGACCAGCGGACCTCGCGAGGCCGGGCCCTTCGACCCGCCGCCCGGTCCGCTCGGCTTCGGCTTGCGCGGCACCGTCCGCTTGCGCGCGCCAGGCAGCTTCTCCGGCTTCGGCGTCACCGGCCCTTCGACAAATTCAAAGCCGATCTTGTCCTGGCCGGCCTCCGCGGCCGCCTCGTCCTTGACCAGCACGACGCGGACATGGCCGCCGCCCTTGAGCTTGCCGAACAGCACCTCGTCCGCCAGCGGCTTCTTGATGTGCTCCTGGATCACGCGCGCCATCGGCCGCGCCCCCATCTGCTCGTCATACCCGCGCTGGATTAACCACGCCTTGGCCGGTTCCGACAGTTCGATGGTGACGTCACGGTCGCCGAGCTGCGCCTCGAGTTGCAGCACGAACTTCTCGACCACCATGCCGATCACGTCGGCATTGAGATGCGCGAACGAGATGATGGCATCGAGCCGGTTGCGGAATTCCGGCGCAAACTGCCGGTTGATCGCCTCATGATCGTCGCCTTCCCGCTTGTTGCGGGTAAAGCCGAAGGCCTGGCGCGCGAGGTCGGCGGCCCCGGCATTGGTGGTCATGATCAGGATTACGTTGCGGAAATTGACCTGCTTGCCGTTATGGTCGGTCAACCGGCCGTGATCCATGATCTGCAGCAGGACATTGTAGAGATCAGGGTGCGCCTTCTCGATCTCGTCCAGCAGCACCACGCAGTGCGGATGCTGGTCGACGCCGTCGGTGAGCAGACCGCCCTGGTCGAAGCCGACATAACCGGGAGGTGCGCCGATCAGGCGCGACACCGTATGCCGCTCCATGTATTCCGACATGTCGAAGCGGATCAGTTCGACACCGAGCGATGCGGCGAGCTGTTTTGCCACCTCGGTCTTGCCGACACCGGTCGGCCCCGAGAACAAGTACGAACCGATCGGCTTTTCCGGCTCACGCAACCCGGCACGCGCCAGCTTGATCGAAGCCGACAGCGCCTCGATCGCCTTGTCCTGGCCGAACACCACGCGCTTCAGCGTCTGCTCGAGATGCTTGAGAACCTCGGCATCGTCCTTCGACACGCTCTTGGGCGGGATTCGCGCCATGGTCGCGATGGTCGTCTCGATTTCCTTGATGCCGATGATCTTCTTGCGCTTGCTTTCCGCCACCAGCATCTGCGCCGCACCGGATTCATCGATCACGTCGATCGCCTTGTCCGGCAGCTTGCGGTCATGGATATAGCGCGACGACAGTTGCACCGCGGCCTCGATCGCCTCGTTGGTGTATTTCAGCCGGTGGTAGTCCTCGAAATAGGGCTTCAGGCCCTTGAGGATCGCGATCGCGTCCTCCACCGTCGGCTCATTGATGTCGATCTTCTGGAACCGGCGCACCAGCGCGCGATCCTTCTCGAAATGCTGGCGATATTCCTTGTAGGTGGTCGAGCCCATGCAGCGAATCGTGCCCGATGCCAGCGCGGGCTTCAGCAGATTGGACGCGTCCATCGCGCCGCCCGAGGTAGCACCGGCGCCGATCACGGTATGGATCTCGTCGATGAACAGGATCGCGTTCGGATGGGCCTCGAGTTCCTTCAGCACCTGCTTCAGGCGCTCCTCGAAATCGCCGCGGTAGCGGGTGCCGGCCAGCAAGGTACCCATGTCCAGCGAGAACACGGTTGCCGCCGCCAGCACTTCCGGCACCTCGCTGTCGACGATGCGCTTTGCCAGCCCCTCCGCGATCGCGGTCTTGCCGACGCCGGCTTCGCCGACGAACAGCGGATTGTTCTTCTGCCGGCGGCACAGCACCTGGATCGCGCGGTTGATCTCGGCATTGCGCCCGATCACCGGATCGATCTTGCCGTCGCGCGCCTTCTTGTTGAGGTTCACGCAGTAGGTTTCCAGCGCCTCGCCCTTTTTCTTGGAGTCCTCGTTGCCCTTGGTCTCGGTCTCCTCATCGACGCCGCGCACCGGGCGCGCTTCCGAGACCCCGGGGCGCTTGGCGATGCCGTGGCTGATATAGTTCACCGCGTCGTAGCGGGTCATGTCCTGCTCCTGCAGGAAATAGGCGGCGTGGCTCTCGCGCTCCGCGAAGATCGCGATCAGCACATTGGCCCCCGTCACCTCCTCGCGGCCGGAGGACTGGACGTGAATCACGGCGCGCTGGATCACGCGCTGAAAGCCCGCAGTCGGCTTGGCGTCATCGGCGCCATCCGTCACCAGATTTTCGAACTCGGTTTCGAGGTAGTTGACAAGACTGGTGCGCAGCTTGTCGAGATCGACACTGCAGGCGCGCATGACAGCCGCGGCATCGGAATCGTCGATCAGCGACAGCAGCAGATGTTCGAGCGTTGCATATTGATGATGACGCTCGTTGGCAATCGCAAGCGCACGATGCAGTGATTGTTCAAGGCTCTGGGAAAAAGTCGGCATTCGCGTCCTCTGTGGCCCCCTGCCATCATGATCGCCGTTGTCCGGTCAGGCAACAACAACCTTCGTCATATCATATATAGTTACATTCGATCATGGCGAAAGACTGGTTCCGACGGCTGGTTGGCGCCCCGGCTTGCGCCCGAACCGCGCGTGGAATTCGCCGGCCGTTCCACGTGCGCGCGCAGGTCAGCCCGGCCGACAATGCAAATCCCGTTCCGGTTTTGCTGGATTCCAGCCTCAGTCTACTTCTTTTCCATCACGCATTGCAGGGGATGCTGGTGCTTGCGCGCGAAATCCATCACCTGGGTCACCTTGGTCTCGGCGATCTCGTAGGTGAACACGCCGCACTCCCCGATACCGTGATGATGAACGTGCAGCATGATCTTGGTCGCGGCCTCGACGTCCTTCTGGAAGAATTTCTCCAGCACGTGAACGACAAACTCCATCGGCGTGTAGTCGTCGTTCAGGATCAGGACCCGATACAGATTCGGGCGCTTGGTCTTCGGCTTGACCTTGGCAATCACGGAGGTAGCCGGGCCGCCGGTCCCACCGGTCCGGTTCTCGTCGTTGCTCATTCGGACGGCAGATGCGGCGACGGCGGGCGGCACGGACGAATCAAATCTGGTAGTTAATTGCGGCATGGCACAGGCGTTCGACATCCCCACGGTAAACTGCACAACGACCGGGTGATGTCCCCTGTCGGAGCCATCTCAAGGAGTTCCCAGACGTTTTCAGACCGCCGCTCCCGCCCGACCCGACCCATCCGCTGGATCGATACCGGGAATATGGGTCCGCCACCGGCTCGCCGCAAGCACGCAAACACGGTCCGAATCCAATCTGCGGCGGCCGCACTCCGGGCTCGACGGCCGCGCCAAGGTTAACCAATCCCTTTGGATTTGACAAAGCGGGATCGCCGGCCATTTAGCGCGCATTGACAATAGTAGCGGCTTTTTGGGCCGAATCGCCGTTGCGCGGCTATTGACCCAGTTTTATCGGAAGGAATTTACCACCTGTTTAGCGGCGGCAACCGAAATGACGGAATAACCCTAAACCTCGGTGGCAAGCCATGTGCGGTGCATTCATTAAACTTAGTGTCCAGCAAGCGGTCCGCCGCTTTGCCCGGGCCAATGAGGGCAATATCGCGGTGATCTTTACCATCGCACTCATCCCCCTCATCAGTTTCATCGGCGCGGCAATCGACTATAGCCGGGCCAACAATGCGCGCTCGACGATGCAGGCCGCGCTCGATTCGACGGCATTGATGCTGTCCAAGGACCTCGCCAGCGGGGTGATCACGACGGCCCAGATCGCCACCCAGGCCCAGGCCTATTTCAACGCGCTTTACGTCAACCCCGATGCGCAATCGGTTTCCGTCACTGCGACCTACACCGCCAATGCCGGCAGCATGGGCTCGACCGTCCAGGTCAACGGATCGGCGTATATCAACACCGACTTCATGAAGGTCGCGGGCTTTCCCACCATCCCCTTCAGCAGCACCTCGACCACCGCGTGGGGTAATGTGAAGATGCGGGTGGCGCTGGCGCTCGACAACACGGGATCGATGGCCGACAACGGCAAGATCGCCGCGCTGCGCACCGCCGCGAGCAACCTCGTCGACCAGCTCAGCGCGCTCGCCAAGAATCCCGGCGACGTCTACATTTCCGTGGTTCCCTTCGCCAAGGTCGTCAATGTCGACTCCAGCAATTACGGCGCGACGTGGATCGACTGGACCGACTGGCAGAACCCGCCGACGCAGCAACCCAACAATGGCACCTACCAGGCAACATTGCCGAGCAATTGGGCCAACGTTGGACCGGGCTCGACCTGTCCATTCACGAACAACAACAGCGGTTTCGTCTGCACCAGCAGCCCGGTGAACGGCAGTTCGACGGTCTCGAGCGTTCCGTCGAGCGGCAGCTACAAAGGCTACATCTGCCCGAGCGTCGACTACAACTCGCACACTCTTTACAACGGCTGCTGGACCAGCACCCAAACCACGACGCAGGTAACCTATTGCACCGGCTCCTCCTGCAGCACGAGCGGCGCCAACAGCACGGCCACCTGCAGCGGCAGCGGCAGCGGCAAGGTTTGCAAGGAATACACCTTCACTCACACCTGGGTCGCCAATGCCACCAGCACGTGGACCGGTTGCGTCACGGACCGCACCCAGAACTATGACACCACCGGCGACGCGCCGACCTCGAACATCGCGGCCACGCTGTTCCCGGCCAACCAGTATTACGAGAACAGCGAGGCTTATTGTAAGCCCAATAACTCGCCTCCGCTCGAGCCCATCATGCCGATGACCTACAACTGGAGCACGCTCAAGACCAACATCGCCGCGATGCAGCCGACCGGCGGCACCAATCAGGCAATCGGCCTCGCCTGGGCCTGGCAGACGCTCCTGCAGACCGGACCCGTAGCCGCTCCCGCCGAAGATTCCAACTCCACCTACAACCGGGTGATTATCCTGCTGTCGGACGGCCTCAATACCGAAGACCGCTGGCCGGTGAACGGCAACGGAAATACCCAGAACAATGGTGCGATCGATGCCCGGCAGCAATTGCTGTGCAACAATCTTCGCAACGCCACCGATGCCAACGGCAAACCGATGTACACGATCTACACGATCCAGGTCGACACCAGTACGCCGGCGGATCCGACCTCGGCGATCCTGCAATCCTGCGCCAGCTACGACGGGGTCGCTGATCCCAGCAAGTTTTTCCTGCTGACCAACGCCAACCAGATCGTCACCACGTTCAACACGATCGGCACCGCGCTCAGCCAGCTCCGCGTCGCGAGATAACCGCAACGCTCGACAAGAAAAAGCCCGGCCGCGACGGCCGGGCTTTTGATTCGCAAGGACGCGAAAGCCGCCTAGCCCTTGGCGGCGGGGACCAGCCTGGCGGCAATGCCCTGCAGCGGCTTGAAGGTTGTCTTGGCAAGATCGCCATAAAGTCCGGCGATCTTCTGCGCCTCCGCCACGAAGGTCTCGTAGGCCGACCTTGCATATTCGGTCTGCACCTCGACCGCCTTGTCCAGCGACTTCACACCGGAAAACTTCTCAACGAACTGCTTGGTGTCTTCAAACGACTTCCTGGTGTAGTCGCCATAGGCGCTGGCGATGGCGTGAATGCCGCTCTGAAGGTCGGCGGCCGAAGCCGCGACGGTCTCGAGCTGCTGTTTGCCGTATTGCTGGAATTCTTCGATTTTGAGCATCGGTGCGGTTCTTTCCCGGATTGGACTGATGTGCCGGAAGGTCCGGCGCCCTGACGGCTCACCGATAGTGCAATGCACAATAAAGTCAAGCGCTATTGTGCATTGCACAAATTGATACGGATTCGTGGCAATTTCCACAGCGCGATGCAAGGCATGCTTAATGTTTTGGAAACTCCGGGCCCCTAACCTCAATCCAAACTTGCCCGCGGATTGGGCGAGCCGTGAAAAGTATTGATCCTGCAGTAGTTTAGCTAGAACAGCGACCTGATCGGCCATCCGGGTGAACCCAATTTACCCAAATCACGCATTGAACAGAGGGCAACTCACGGGTGGCATTGGGCATAATTTGGCCTCACGGACCGGTGAACTAGACAGAGAAAATGGGACGGGGAAGTTCATGCTTCGCACAACCTTGCCTTCCTCGCGCGTTCTGCGGGCTTGTGTTTTCGGTTTCACCATCGCCACCGCGGTCATCCTGACCTCCAGCGCCGCCGACGCTCGCCGCGGCAGGCATCACCACAGCGGCCGGCACCATGAAGCGCAGGACAGCTATAGTCCGCCGTTCGCTTCCATCATCGTGGACGCCAATTCGGGCGCCACGCTCACCGCCAGCAATCCCGACGCGTTGCGCCACCCGGCTTCGCTGACCAAGATCATGACGCTCTATCTGCTGTTCGAGCGCCTCGAGAACGGCAAGATGACGCTCGATACCCAGATGCCGGTATCGGAGCACGCCTCCGTCCAGGCGCCGACCAAACTCGGCCTGCGTCCCGGCCAAAGCATTCGCGTCGAGGACGCCATCAAGGGCATCGTGACGCGTTCGGCCAATGATGCTGCCGTCGTGATCGCCGAAGCCATCGGCGGCGACGAAGATGATTTCTGCAAGATGATGACGCGCAAGGCCCGCGCCCTCGGCATGACCCGAACGGTCTATGTCAACGCCTCCGGCCTGCCCGATGACGCACAGGTCACCACCGCGCGCGATCAGTCGATCCTCGGCCGGGCGATCCAGGACCGTTTTCCGCGCTATTACCATTACTTCTCGACCGAGGCCTTCAACTACCACGGCCAGTCCATCCGCAATCACAATCACCTGCTCGGCAGCGTCGAGGGCGTTGACGGAATCAAGACCGGCTACACCCGCGCATCGGGCTTCAACCTGGTCACCTCGATTCGCCGCGGCAATCGGCATCTGATCGGCGTCGTGATGGGCGGCCATAGCGGCGGATCGCGCGATGCCATCATGCGCAATCTGCTGGCCGAGAACATGGACAAGGCCGCGACCAAACGGACCGTCGCCGCGATTACCGAGCGCAATCCTGCCGACGCCAATGCCGACGTTGCGGAGGCCGAAGCCGAAGTCGCGGCCGACCGAGACCATTCAGGTCGACGGCGCCGTTCAGGCGGTATCGTCCGAACCGGCCGCAGCACCGCCGGTGCATTCCGTCGCACCGGCATCGCGATCGGTGATCGCCGCCGCGACGGCGGCGATGCCGCCGCAGGCCAAGCCTGAACCCGCGCCGCTTACCAGTGGCGTGATCCAGTCCCAGTCGATCGCCGCGATTCCCGGCTCGTCCGAGCCGATGAAGCCGGTCCGCGTGAAGACTGTCCAGATCAGGGCGGGACAGCTCAAGCTGGCCTCCGCCGGCCCGGTGCAGCCGGCGACCCCGGTCACCAATTCAATCCCCTCGTCTCGTCCGGACGTGCCGGAGACGTCGGGCGCCATCGTTGCCAGGGCCGAGTCCGACAAGCCTGCCGCCGCGCCCGAAATGCCGCCGCAGCCGGCCAATTTCGGCACCGGCCATGGCGTGCTCGGCGTCTTGCCGGCATCGAGCGTGCCGGCTTCCGCCGGCTCGCAGGCATTGGCCTATGCCGACCCCGCCCCCCGGCCGCAGGCCATCCAGCAGAACGGCGCCATCAAGCCGCTTGCGGCCCACACCGGATGGATCATCCAGGTCGGCGCGCTGGACAGCGAGAGCGAAGCCCGCGAACGCATTGAGACGGCGCGAAGCCAGGCCCACGGCCTGCTCAGCAAGGCCGATCCCTTTACCGAACCGGTCGTCGCCAGGGGCGACAAGAAGCTGTTTCGCGCCCGCTTCGCCGGACTCGATCGCGATCAGGCCGAAGCGGTCTGCCGGACCCTGAAGCGCTCCGAGATCTCCTGCATCACCGTCAAGAACTGATCGGAGCCCGCCTGAGGGCGCGCCAAGCCGACTGTCCTGCGCAGGGGACCTGACCCGGCCTGCGTCCGGCCCGTGCGCTTTGACCGCACAAATCCCCGTACCCGCAAACCTCTCGTCAAGATTTGGCGATTACAACGGCAGAAGGGAAAGATCGACCACGTCGGACAACGGCGGGCGGCAATGGGGCGTCAGCCAGAGCGACCATCAGAAGCACCTCGCGGACAGTAGCGTTTGTAGCGTTGCCGGAGTTAGCTGTGATGCGTGCGAAGCAAAGTATCCTTGGCCTCGTTTACACGGGCGGCGAGGTACGTCGACCCCCCCTGATCGGGATGCAGTTTCTTCATGAGCCCACGGTGCGCGCGGCCGATCTCGTCACGCCCCGCCCCCGGCTGCAGGCCAAGGATCTGATAGGCCTCCTCGTCCGTCATTTTGCCGCTCGGCGCCGCGCGGCGCTGCCCGCCTGCCGCATCTCCCTGCGCGTCCTGACGCCAGGCGGGAAACCTGCGGTCCAGATAGCTTTCAAGTAAGGCCACGCTTTCGGCGTCGAAGCCCGGGATCATCGCGATCAACTGCTGCAGGTCGAATTCGTCCAGCAAATGGCCGGCGTTCGCTCCGGCAACGATCTGGCCGCTCAGTTCGCCGCTGTCATGGTCGAGCCGCATGTCGAGAAATTGCGAGCGGACCTGCGATGTCTGGCCGGCGGAGCGCTGTGCGCCCGCGCGTGCAAACCATCCGCCGATATGGCCAAAGCCGGGGGTTCCGAACGGTGACCAGCCCAGCAGCCCCGCGCCGAAGATCCCGAGCGGAACAGCCACCGCAAGCTCGCCCCTGAAGCCGGTAAAGGCCGCCACCGCGAGCGCCAGCACGCCGCCCGCGATCTTGATCGCACGTGCCAGCACGACCGGATTGGCCGCCCGAAACATCTGCAGCAACGAATACAGAAGGATAACGGCGACAACGCCGGCAATCAGGGTGGGCATGGATTCAATATAGACCGGTCGGTGCTAAAAAGCATGTCGTCCACCGCGGCACGCCGGCGACGATATCACTTCATCTGCCCAAGCAATTGGGCGGCGCCGCCCGCGGTTTTCGACAGCCGCAGCAGCGCCTCGCGTCCGCCCGCAGCATAGGCCGCCGCCGCGCGGAGCAATTCGCGCAGTTGCGCCGCGGCGCCGGGATCGAATCTGCACCACGCGCCGCCTGTCAGCCGGGCGATTTCACGGAACGCCTGCTCGGCCACCTCATCATGGCCTTCCTGGAACATGAACACGGGCACCTTGAGCAGGCCAAGTTCACCCGCCTTGGCACACAATTCGTCGATGGCCTCCTCCATGGCGTCGCCGACAAAGACCACCGCGCGCACGCCGGACGCCACCGCTTCACGCCGCGCTTCGCTCAACACCTTGCCGATCTGGGTGTTGCCACCACGGCAATCGATCTTGCCCATCAATTTCGCGAGCTGGCTGCTGTCGGAAATCCATCCCGTGGCGCGGCACTCATTGAGGCCCCGGTAATAGACGAGGCGGATGTCCAGGCTGCCAAGTGCCGCCGCCTCGCGAAACATATCGGCCTGCAGCGCGCAGGCCATGTCCCAGGTCGGCTGCCGGCTCATGGTGGCATCGAGCGCGAACACCAGCCGGCCCCTGGCGCCTTCGGCATGGGGCGACATCGCCCGGGCCTTGGCGACGAAGGCGGCAATGTCTTCCGCGGCCGACGCCCTCTGCTCTGGCAGCGACCCGGCGCTGCCGGACTTCTGCGCCGAAGACACCTCACCTGCGGATTTCGGTCTGGTAGGCTCGCCCGACATGAGCACTCGCTGGTTGCCGCCCGCTCTATGTGGAGCGGGATCGGCCAGCGGTCAATGCGCGGCAGCCGCAATGGCGCGCAGGGCTCGCGGCGCGAAACGTCAGGCGCCGAAGATATCGTGGACTTCCAGCGGCTTGTCGACCTGGTTGAACCATTCGGCCCGGTTGGCGGCGCGGCGGCGGCCGCGCTCGTCGAGCGGCAGCTTCAACTGGCGCAGCAGGCTCGTGACCTCCTCGCGCGCGGTCACATGGCCCATGCTCGGGCGGGTGCCGAGCGTCGTCTCGTCGAGGTCGTCGAGCGCGGTCAGCCCGCGCGGAAAGAATTCGCGGTAGACCACCCGCTCGGCGAAGCCATCGATCGCCCGGAAGCCGAGCCGGAACGACAGATCGTTGAGGCTATCGGCGACGAGCTGCTTGTTGCGAGATCCCAGCATCGACAACCGGTTACGGACCACGATCCAGTCGCAGCTCGTGCCGTCGAGCTGACGGCGCGAGCGCCGGGCCTCGCGCACCATCTCCGCATAGTGGCTCTCGCCGGTCACCGAATAGGTCGCGGGGTCGACGGTCCCCAGCACGTCGAAATCCAGGAAGCTGTCATTGATCGGCGTCACCAGCGTATCGGCCATCGAATGGGCAAGCCGCATCAAATAGCTGTCAGAGCCCGGCGTATCGATGACGATGAAGTCGAAGGTCCGCTCGACTGCGCTCACGGCTTCCATGAACTGCTGGAACTCGGACGATTCGTTGTCGGCGATCTGCATGGTCTCGCCGAGCTTGATGCAGCTATGCACCGGAAGTTCGAGGTCGAGGCCGGTGCGACTCGCCCAGGCGCGTCGATTGCGGATGTAACGGGTGAAACTCTGCTGCCGGCAGTCGAGATCGATGGTAGCGACGCGCTGGCCGGCTTTCAGCAGGGCAACGGCAATATGCAACGCGGTGGTGGATTTGCCCGAACCGCCCTTCTCATTGCCCAGCACAACGACATGGGCCGAGCCCGATTGTCCCTGAGTTGCCTGCACCAGCATGTTTCGACCCCTTCGATATCTTCAAATTACGTGTGACTGCGGTCAAGTGAATTGCGCGGCAGCGACGTTGAATAATGAAGCATCTGTCTTAATCATGAATTGCGTGCGCGATGCTGCCGCATCGATGTGCAAGCGCGGCCGGTCGAAGCCGCGACTCACACTGTCTGCTTGGCGAAGGTACGCCGGACTTGATAGGGTCGACACTCCCACCGCTAGGCCGGAACAAGCGGCCTGCTTCCCCCCGAGATCGAGTGCCGATGTCGCGAAGTCCGATGATCGTCCGCACGATGCCCGCGCTGCGGCGCGCCCTCGAAGGCCTTCGCGCGCGACGGGCCACGGTCGCCCTGGTGCCGACCATGGGAGCGCTCCATGACGGCCACCTGTCGCTGGTCCGACTGGCCAAGCGGCGCGCGACCGGGGTTGTCGTCTCGATCTTCGTCAACCCCGCTCAGTTCGCGCCGACCGAAGATTTCAGTTCCTACCCGCGCACCTGGAAATCCGACGTCGCCAGGCTCGCTGCCGCGGAAGTCGACCTGATCTGGAATCCGGACGTCAAGACCATGTACCCGGACGGCTTCGCCACCAGGATCCTGACCGAGGGGCCGGCCACCGCGGGTCTGGAGGATCGCTTCCGTCCGCATTTCTTCGGCGGTGTCACCACCGTGGTCGGCAAGCTGTTCACGCAATGCCGGCCGGATTTCGCGATGTTCGGCGAAAAGGATTACCAGCAATTGCGGGTGGTGACGCGGATGGCGAGGGATCTCGACCTCGGCGTCAAGGTCACGGGATCGCCAACCGTGCGCGAGCGCGACGGCCTCGCGATGTCTTCGCGCAATATCTACCTGTCGCCGGAGGAGCGCCGTGCTGCGCCGGAACTCCACCGCGCGATGCGGGAAAGCGCCCGGCGGCTGCGGGCGGGCGACGACATCGGCGCGGTCATGGCCGGCGGCGCGGAGCTGATCGCCAGCGCCGGCTTCGGGCTGGACTATCTGGAAGTCCGGCATGCCGAGACGCTCGCCCCGGTCGTCTCGGTGAAAGACGCACCGGCACGGATACTGGTGGCGGCCAGAATCGGAAGAACGCGGCTGATCGACAATGTCGCGGTCTAAAGCAGCCCGAGTTCGCGCAGTTCGCGGCGCAACGGCTCCGGCATTGCCGCAATGCCGGCACCGGCGGAGCCGAGATCCGGCGGCACGTCGGCGTCGGCGAGATAGCGCCAGCCCTGGAACGGCCGCATCGGTCGCTGCAGCACGGCAATCACTTTGGGCTGCATGGCAAGCCGGCAGCGGCCGATCCCGTCCCGATCACGGAACGGCTCGATACCGATGATCTTTTCCCGCGCCGCGATCTCGCCGCGGATGACCCAGTAGAGCGAGCCGCCCGCCAGCAGCTCCTCGCCGCGTTTCGGTGTCATGCGGGTAATGTGGATATGATGACGCGGCAGGCCCTTTTGCCGCGCGGTTCGCATGCGTTCGGCGACCCAGCCCGTCAGTTCCTTGACGGATTCGCAACCCACGGCAAGCTTGATGAGATGAAGCGGCATGTTTTCTGTGTCGGCGATCGGTGCGGCTGGCGGATCCGGAGATGGATAGCGGTTTTGCGAGCAGAATACGCGCAAATTGTCGCGATGCGCACAGGATCAATCGTTTGAAGCTGCCGGCGCCGGAACGGGAATGGGCGCCGCGGGGGTTGCGGGCGCAAGCTGAACCGGCGCAGTCGGATGTCGCGGCGGCCTTTTCGCTGCCGCCAGCGCTGGAACCGCCGGGCGTGGCGGCGGCGGTGGCACGGCCGCGGCCGGCGCGGGGCGCGGGGCCGGGCCCGGTTCCGGTGTCATGATGCTGACCGGCGGTGTCGAGGCCGCCGAGGGAAAATCGGCATTGGTCGGCCTGCCCGTCGGTATCGACGGCGGCAGCGCGGCGACCGTCGCGGGCGCGGCCGCCACGGGCATGTTCCACGACGGCGCGTATCGCGAGATCAAGCCGTCATAGACCCGCTCATCCATATTGGCAGCGATCTGGTTGTGATCCGTCAGCGAGCGGAAGGCCGCGCATTCCACCGGCGTGCAATGGTCGCGGGTGAGCAACACATGCGCCACCAGTCCGTAACGATCGCGCTCGACGGCGTGACGCAGCGCTTGCAGGTCGGGCGTCATGTTCCTGTCGGCGGTGGCGACGTCGCCCGATGCGGTCAGCCGCGTGATCCGCGAGGCGGCATAGGAAACGGCCGCGGCGGCCGATTTGGGAGAACCGAACAGCACCTTTTCACACGCTGCCAAAACCGCCTCTCCCGCCAGATCGTCGATGCACGACAATGCCGGCAGCGTCGCGTTCATCGGCGAGAAAGCTGCCGTCGCGGTCGGAACGCCGTCCTCCCCGCCGCCGCCGCCGCCACCACCGCTGCTGCCGAGGCCGCGAATGGTAGCCGCACCCGCAACGCCAATCGCCAATAGCGTGATTACCGTCAGGGCGCCGTTGGCGACGGATCGCTCGGCGCGCAACAGCGTGACCAGCAGGATGAGTGCGAAAAAGCCGGCGGCCGCCAATGTCAGCCACATCGGAAAGGTCGCCGACCGCCAAAGTTGATCGAGCGAATTAGCCCAGGCCCAGTTCATGCGCGATGTCCCTCAGCGCAGCATAAGAGCGTATTCGGCGAACGCGAATGCCGATTCCGTCCAGCCAATGCGAATGTTGCTGCGAACCGGGCCTTTTTGGCGGCGGCGAAACAGTCTCGCCCGATCCGCCGCCGGCGCGACGACGTTAGGAGACGGCGAGCTGGCTTTCCTTGGCCACCCGCTCGAAAGCCTCGGTCGAGTTCTTGATCCGATACTGGCAGTCATCGCCATCGGTCGGAAGCAGCCGGATCACCTCGTAGGTGCCGCTGGCGGCCGGACGCGCCACATTGCTGGCAGTGAAATAGACAGTCTCTCCCACGGTGAATTTATGCTTCAACGCCCTCTCCATACGCAAAAAGACGCCGGCCACGCTCATGGTCCCGCTAGCTGTGGCCGACTGAAAACCCCGCCGAACCCTAGCACAACATCGTGGTTTTTGGCCAGCACCATCAAGGCATGGCAAATGCGCGAATTTTGCAGGTTTTTCAGTACGATAAACGCCGTTCCGGCGGTTTCGGACGAATCTGCGCGCCGGCGTCCGGAACCGTTGCGCCCGGGCCTAGGACGAAGCCGGAAGGCTGCCGTTCGGGCTCGCGCTGTCGACCGCCTTGGGCAGTTGTTCCGCCAGCACCTTGGCGAGTTGATCGACCGGGATATTGAACCGCGCCGCCAACTGCTTGACGGTGTCGCTGCCCAGCACCTGCTGCAATTGCTCGGCCGTGATCGGCAGGTTCTGGCCGTTTCCGATCCACGATTTGACCTGGTCGCCAAAACCGGCCTGCTGCAGCTTGGCGACGATCGCCGAAAGCCCGCCCTGGCTGCCATTGCCGAGCACTTCGCTCAGCACAACCGGAAGCACCGCACCCTCAAGCTGGCCGAGCGCTCCCCGGAATGCGGGTGAATTTTCCAGTGAATCGAGAATTCCCATGTTGTGGTCCTTTCGCTCGATGCGCGCCGAGACGGTTCGAATTCAGACCGCTTTACCGGCGCCCCGTCAAGGCAAGATGACGCGAGGTCGCGAGCATTCGATCACACGGTCTCGAATTTCTCGATCACGAGGGTTTCGGCCAGCGCCGCGCGGGTCCATTGCCGAAATGCCGGCAGCGCCATCATGGCATCCATATAGCCGCGCGCGCTGGATTCCACCTCGATGGCATAGGTCTGAAACCGGTGCACCACGGGCGCGAACATGGCATCGGCGCCGCCGAATGCGCCAAACAAAAACGGACCGGACCGGCCGTAGCGCTCGCGGCATTCGATCCAGATTTGCTGGACCCGGGCGATGTCGGCGCGGGCATCCGCCGACAGGGCAATGCTGCCGACCGGCCGGTGCAGGTTCATGCCGCATTCGTTGCGCAGCGCGGCAAATCCGGAATGCATCTCGGCCGAGATCGCGCGCGCATGGGCGCGGCTGGCGCGATCATCGGGCCACAGCCGCGCTTCCGGAAACCGCTCGGCGGCGTATTCGATGATGGCAAGCGAATCCCAGACCGTGACGTCGCCATCCAGCAGCGCTGGCACCTTGCCTGATCGGGTGAAGCCGAGAATCCGTTTCTTGTCGGCCTCGCCGGTGTAAAGCGGAATGAAGATCTCCTCGAAGGCGATGTCGTTCGCCCTCAGGGCGAGCCATGGCCGCATCGACCATGACGAATAGTTTTTGTTGCCGATGACGAGCTTCAAGGTCATGAGACGTGTTCCCGTGAGAGGCCAGGTGCGCGAAAGGATCAGGAGGCGCCGGTGAAATCCTGCGGGGTGAACGTGAGATCCAGGACTTTCCATTCGCGATATTTATCCGCCGGCAACATCGCGTAGGGCTGGCAGGCCTTGAGCGCGACGATTGCGCTTTGCATCAGGAGCGGCCCCTTTGCGGAGGCGCTGGCCTCGATCAGCATCGGGGCGGCCGCAAGCCTGCCGTCGGGGTTCATGAGCACGCGCAGCTTGATGGCGATCTTGTCGGAGGCGGCAATCGATTCCGGCAACGTCGAACAGGTCCTGAGATGACGTCGAAACTCCGCAACCACCCCCGATCCGACGTCGGCCTTCTGGATCGCAGCGGCGTCGAAGCCGTCGGCGGGCCGGTCCTGGGGCAGCCCGAGCATCACATGATATTTGACGGAAAGGTCCGGCTGCGCCGGAATATAGGCCGGCGGTGGCGGGGGCGATGGTGACGATGGCGCGGCCGGCTGTTGCGCAACGGGATCGGGCGCCAGCGCGGCCTGCTGTTCCGGCTGTGCGACCGCCTGCTTTGGCGGAGGCGTGGCGGCCTGCGTTGGCGGCTGCGCGGCCGGCGGCGGAGCGGCGGACGGTGTAGGTAGATCGAAAGCGTCGGAAGGTTGCGTTTTGGGCGGCGCGGGATCCGGCTTCACCTGATCCGGCGCCACGATATCGACGGCGATCGGCTCGGCGGTGACCGAACTGAACGGATGCACTTCGGCAAACACCAGCATCATTGTGAGCGCCGACAGATGGACGAGCGCCGACGCTGCAATGCCTGAGCGTATGAAGCCTGCTAGTTTCACCGTACTCGATCAACGTTTCGACGTCGCGCCCCGGCGCTCAGCATAGCGGGCATTGCCGCCGCGCGGTTCGGTTTTTTGGCCGGGGCGCCAGGATGATCGGCGGGGTGTATCCGCAAGGCCACGGCCGGCCTCAATCCCATTTCGGCGCAAAGCCAAAATCGGTCAGCCGGCCTTTGGCGCTTCCCATCTGGGAAATCTGGCCCATTTCCGAGTCCGCCAGCGCAAAGTCGAAAATGTCGATATTTTCCGACAGCCGCTCGATCCGCGAGGTGCGCGGGATCGCGGAAACATTTTGTTGCACAAGCCAGCGCAGGCAGACCTGCGCTGCGGTCTTGCCGTGGGCCTGCCCGATCCGGGCCAGGGTCTGGTCGTTCTTGATCCGGCCTCTGGCAATCGGACTATAGGCGACGACCGCGAGGCCGTTGCGCGCGCATGCCTCCCGCACCTTGGTCTGGTCAAGATAGGGATGGTATTCCACCTGGTCGCACACCAGCGGCTCCGGGCAGGCCGCGACGGCCTCCTCGATCAAGGCCACGGTGAAGTTCGAGACGCCGATGTGCCGGCACAGGCCGAGTTTCTTGACGTGCGCCAGCGCCCCCAGCGTCTCCGGCAACGGCACCCGCGGATTCGGCCAATGCAGCAGCAACAGATCGACTTCGGACAAATGCAGCCTGGTCAGGCTCTCCTTGGACGAGCGTTCGAGATCGTTCGGTGCGAAATGCGTGGTCCAGACCTTGGTGGTCACGAACAATTCGTCGCGCCTTGCTCCCGACGCGCGCAGGCCCTCGCCGACCTCGCGCTCGTTCTCATAAACCTGCGCGGTGTCGATATGGCGGTAGCCGAGCCTGACGGCCTGTTCGACCAGGCGCGTGCAGGTTCGTCCGCGCAGCTCCGAGGTCCCGAGCCCGATCGCAGGGATTTTGGCGCCGTTGGCCTCGACGAACTGCATGGACGGGTTCTCAAGCATCTGAACCCCCCATTATGTCCCGCCGGCCGCACGCTGCCAACATGGCCGCAGGGCTGGCGCGCTCAGATCACCGAAGAATGGGAGGCCAAAGCGGCAAACACCGTGTCGGGGGCATGGGCTATCACCGCAAGAAGCGCCCGTGCCGGCCCGCGCGGCAGGCGTTTGCCCTGCTCCCAGTTGCGAATGGTCTCGACCGGTACGCCCAGCCGGGCGGCAAATTCGAGCTGCGTCAGGCGCGCGCGGTGGCGCAGGTCGCGTACTGCCGGGGCCGGTGAAGCCAAAGGCAATGCCGGGGCGAGCGGAAACTCCCGCCCGCCACGCAATTCGACAATCCGCCCATCCGCTTTCAGCCGCAGCCGCCGCATGTCCCACCCCACGCCTGCCGGCATAGTCGGCGATGCGCGTTAAGGTTCGATTACCTATCTCTCGGCTCCTCAGAGGGTTCCCGAACGGGCTTTGCCTCCCAAACTGATGTGGACCGGTTCTCTGTCTGCTGGTCGGCCCGGAGGTCGCGATTTTCAACTGTGCGTGCCCTGCTCTCCTTCTGGGCGGCAAATAGGAACTGCAGGCCGCTTCCGCCGTTGCCGCCGTCATGACGACTGAATGTCCGGCGTGCAAGGAACCGATGGTGAGCGATGGCCGGGCCTTCCGGTGCGGGGCCTGCAGGGAGATCGTCATGTTCTTCAAAGTGGCGGAGACGTCACCCTACCTGCCCACCGCGCCGCAACGTTCGGCGCAAGGACGCGAGAATGCCGCCAGCAGAAAGCCCCGGCATGATGGCCGGGGCCATTACTGTTGATGCCCCCGCAATCGCGTGCAGGCGCTTCGTTGCGTCGGCAACCCCGATTCCTTGCTACGGGTAGTGCAGTTTGAGCCGCTATTTCAAGCCGAACCACAGGGTGGCGATACCAAGGAACGAGAAGAATCCGACCACGTCGGTGACCGTGGTAACGAACGTTCCCGAAGCCACCGCGGGATCGGCCCGAACCCGCTCCAGCGCCATCGGGATCAGGATCCCGCCCAGCGCGCCCGCCACCAGATTGCAGATGATCGCGAGACCGATCACGATGCCGAGCCCGGGAATTTTGAACCAGGCCACCGCGGCGATGCCGGTGATGACGGCAAAGGCGAGACCATTGACGAGGCCGACCAGGCCCTCGCGCATCACGACACGGAGGCCGTTGGACGGACCAAGTTCGCGGGTCGCCAGCGCGCGCACCGCAACGGTCATGGTCTGGGTCGCGGCATTGCCGCCCTGGCTCGCCACGATCGGCGCCAGCACCGCCAACGCCACCATTTTCTCCAGCTCGCCTTCGAACAGGCCGAGCACCGAGGACGCGAGAAAGGCCGTGGCAAGATTGACCAGCAGCCAGTTGAAGCGTCCCCTGGCGATGGTCCAGACATTGTCGGACAGTTCTTCGTCGCTGGTGACGCCGCCCAGCGCCTTGAGGTCTTCGTCGGCCTCCTCCTCGATCACGTCGACCACGTCGTCGATGGTGATGACGCCGACCAGCCGGTTCGTGGTGTCAACGACGGGGGCGGCGACCAGATTGTATTTGCCGAACATCCGCGCCACCTCTTCCTGGTCGTCCAGGACGGACACGCGCTGGCGGTTTTCGTCGACGATATCGCCCAGCGACACCGGCCTTCGCGAGCGCAGCAACGCATCCAGCGATATGGCGCCCTGCCAATGCCTGTTGTCATCGACCGCGTAGATTTCATAGAACCGGTCCGGCAGGTCCCTTGTGTCGCGCATGTAGTCGATCGCCTGCCCCACCGTCCAGTCCGGCGGCACCGCGATGAACTCGGTCTGCATCCGCCGCCCGGCGGAATTTTCCGGATACAGCAGGCTGCGCTCGAGGGCGTCGCGCTCCAATGGCGGCAGTTTCTCGAGGATCTCCTCCTTGTCCTCCTCGTCGAGGCTTTCAAGCAATTCGACGGCGTCATCCGATTCCAGTTCGCGAACACCTTCGGCGACGGTTTCCGGCTCGAGCTCCTCGAGGATTTCCTCGCGGACCGCGTCGTCGACTTCGTTGAGCGCCGAAAAATGGAAATCCTCGCCGGTCAATTCCACAAGGTTGACACGGTCTTCGGGTTCAAGCGCCTCGATCAAATCGCCGAGATCGGCCTCATGCAGTTCGGCGACGATTTCGCGCAGCAGGGGCACGTCGGCACGATGAATGGCGTGCGCGATTTGCTCGACGAATTCGCGGCGAATTTCGCCATTTTCGCCGCGCATCGGCAGCCGGTCGAGCCCCGGCACTGCGGCCGGTCCGGCAACGTCCACATCTTTGGCCATGCCGCGCCTCGCCGGTTTGACAGATTTGCTGAACTCGTCTGAGTGTCGCTTCACGCATTACCCAATGGGCAATACCAAGCGCAATGAAAAACATGCAGCCGCAAACCGGTCTCTGGAAGTTGATCCCCGCCCTGGCGGCCGCCCTTGTCGCCACAATGGCGGGCACGGCGGCGGCCGGTGCGACGGACTGTCCGCGCAAGGACGCGCTCAATACTGCGCGCGTGCTGGCGGTCGATGCCGCCACCACCCCGCGGGTCGGGCTGAAGAGCTTTCCGCAGACGCTGCCGCTCGGCGACCACGAAGTCGTGCTGACCTTCGATGACGGGCCCTGGCCGCCGACAACGCGGCCTGTATTGGCGGCGCTGGCCCATCAGTGCGTGCGCGCGACGTTCTTCCTGATCGGCAGGTCGGCCTCGGAACACCCGGACCTGGTGCGGCGGATTGCGGCCGAGGGCCACAGCATCGGACATCACACCTGGAGCCATCCCAGCCTGGCGCGGATCCCGCCCGAGCAGGCCGTCGAGCAAATCAATCGCGGCATCGCGGCGGACGAAATGGCGTTGCACGGCGTCGCCACCACGACCCCGAGCACGCCGTTTTTCCGCTTTCCCGGCTTCGAGAGCACGCCGGCGACCCTCGACCTGCTACAATCGCGGGGCATCGTCGTTTTCGGCGCCGACCTTTGGGCCAGCGACTGGGATCCGATGACGCCGAAGCAGGAACTGAAGCTGATCACCGACCGGCTCAAAGCCGCCCGCAAGGGGATCATTTTGCTGCACGACTTCAAGGCGCGGACCGCCGTCATGCTGCCAGCTTTTCTGCGCTATCTCAGGGACCATCACTATCGCGTGGTTCATCTGGTGTCGGCCGCGCCCGGCACCGTTGCCGCCGGCCCTGACGCCAAAACCGGCCATTGAATCCCCGATTAAGGTGCCGTTCATGCCGCGGCGGCTAATGACAGCCGGGAAAACGGGAATGTTGGTGTTTCATGATCGGTGAACTTGGTGTTCGGATGCGGCCATGGGCAGCCTTGTGGATGGGACTGCTGGGCTGCATCGCCGCACAGAGCGCGTCGGCCGCCGATTGCCCCGGCCATCCCGACGCCATCGGCACATCGCGAACCCTGGTGGTCGATCCGCGGGAGCACCCTCGGATCGGCACCATGCAATATCCGGAAACCCTGCCGCTCAGGGATCACGAGGTGGTGCTGTCATTCGACGACGGGCCGCTGCCCCGCAACAGCAACCAGATTCTGGACATTCTCGCGTCGCAATGCGTGAAGGCGAATTTCTTCGTGATCGGCCAGATGGCACGAGCCTATCCGGAAGGCGTCCGCAAGCTCCGCGACGCCGGCCACACCATCGGCACCCACACCCAGGACCACCCGCTCACCATGAACAAGATGCCGATCGATCGCGCCAAGCAGGAGATCGACGACGGCATCGCCTCGGTGAAGGCCGCGCTCGGCGACGACCCGGCGGCACTCGGCCCGTTCTTTCGCATTCCCGGCCTGCTGCGTGCGGAGGCCGTCGAGGACTACCTTGCCTCGCAGGGCATCCAGATCTGGAGCGCGGATTTCCCGGCGGATGACTGGCGGCATATCTCGGCGTCGCGGGTCTACGATCTGGCCATGGAGCGGATCGAGGCCAAGGGCCGCGGCATCCTGCTGCTGCACGACATCCAGGCGCGCACCGTCGCCGCCCTGCCGCGGATCCTGCACGAGCTGAAGGCGCGCGGCTACCACATCGTTCACGTCGTGGCGGCAAGCCCCGGTCGCCCCGCGACGCCGACGGAGCCGCAGCAATGGCTGCTGCATCCGCCATCGGAAACCGTGGCGATCTCGCACTGGCCAAAAATACCGAATTTCGTCTTCGCTGACGCCGGCACGCTTCCCGTGCCGGCGCGGTCCGATTTCGAGGGACGCGACGGAAAGTTGGTGCCGCGTGCCGAGCCGTTCGACCGCAGCGGCCCGCGCTGGAATGTCGGAACGTCGCCCTGGGACACCTCGTGGCGCGGCCAACCGGCGGTCCTCGCCATGAATAGCGCCGCGGCCACCCTGCCGGTGCCGGCGTCGAGCGTCTTCCAGATACCGGAAAAGTCTTACGCGGCGCTCTTGCCCGCTGCGCCGGCGCCGCGCTCCGCCGAGCAGGTCGAACGCAAAACCCGGGCCGCGCGTCGGGCCGCGATCGAGGCCGTCGGTTCCCGAGCCAAGGTCCGCGGCAAGCGCCCGATGCACGGCGGTCGCCTGCGCACCGCTCACGCGACCGCCGGCAAAATCCGGGGGACCGCGCATGCCCGGCGAGGCGCGCTGAAGCATCGGGTGCCGGTCAAGAGAAAAAACCTGTGACCGCTCAATCCGTCACGAGTTTCGAGATGCACAGCAAGATGACCAGCGCCAAAAACAAAAGATCGATATAGGACTTCATTTCGCCGTCGCGACGCAGCGAGGCGACGTCATTGACGATCTGCTTGCGCGAGGCGCTGGCCGCAGGCCCGTCCCCGGCGACGCCGGCCAGGCGGCGCGCGTCGAGTTCGAGGCGCTCGATGCGCTGGAAGAAATAGAACGAACGAAACGCCGTTGCCGCGCGCATCGTGGCATAGACCAGCACGAGAATCGCAAGGATCGCGCGCTGCTGGTATTTCTCCATGAAATTCAGACTGTAATAGACCAGCGCCAGAAAGATGAAATTGGAAACGAACCGGTAGGCGAAGCCGAGGAATTTCATGGATCTGTTCCGATCGGTGGTCAGCTCACTCTTGGGGCGATAGCGATCGCAGCTTGATTTCCACGACACAGCGGCTATATGACTACTGTAGTCATACATAGTTGAGGTGTCACTATGCGTGAAATTCAGCTTCGGGATGCGAAGTCTGGCCTATCGGCGCTGGTCGATGATGCCGTGGGCGGCGAGCCGGCCGTCATCACCCGACACGGCAAACGCGAGGCCGTGCTTCTGAGCTATCAGGAATGGGAGCGGCTGTCGCAGGTCCCCTCCTTCGGCCGCCTGCTGATGGCTGCGCCACTGTCGCCTGACGATCTGCCGCCACGCGATACCATGCCGCTGCGTCAAACCGAGCTTTAATCGCCTTGTATCTGGTGGACACCAACGTGATCTCGGCCGGTGCGCCGTCGAGAACAGCGCCACCCGCATTGATGGTGTGGATGGATCATCATTCGCCGCAGCTTTATGTGTCGGCGGTCACGGTCGCGGAAATCGGGGACGGCATCGCCAAGGCGCGGCGCGAGGGCGCGACGCGTAAAGCGGCCGACCTCGACGCCTGGCTCGAGACACTGCTGCATCTCTATGGCGAGCGCGTTCTTGCCTTCGATATTGCGACCGCGCACGTAGCGGGAATGTTGTCCGATCGCGCGCGCGGACAAGGGCAGGCGGCGGGCTTCGCCGACATCATCATCGCCGCGACGGCGCTCCAGCACGGATTGACGGTCCTGTCGCGCAATCTGAAGCATTTCGAGCCGCTCGGCGTCCGCGCGCAGCATCCGTTCGCAGCACTGCCCCCGGCGCGGTAGACGCCCCTCGCCGTCACGCGCGTCGCGACGGTCGCCCAAACATCCGACCATTTCCTGCGTCCGACACCCTTCCCTCCCGGCTTCCCCTTGGCAGACGCCCCTCGGCAGACGCCTTGAAGATGGGGCAGCAAAGCGCTATGTTAGACAAAATCCATTTTTGTCTAACATACGGGCGAAATTCCATGGCAAAGACATCAACGAAGAAGCCCACGCTGCTCCGGGCGAAACAGAGGAGAACTGCATCCAAGGGCAACTCGGTACTGATAAAGACCTTTAAGCGTGAGCTTACGACCAGCGGGCTTGTCGTGAGCAAGGCGCGATTTGAAGCGGTCATGCTGGCTGCGGAACAATCTGGCCTTCTGAGCGAAAAAGGCAGCCGCATCGGTGGCCGGGTAAGTCCGGCCTTGGTCCGGCAGGCCAAGCGCCAGACGGGCATCGAGACGGATACGGACTTGATCGAGTTTGCATTGGCGACGGTCGCACTTGAGGACAATTTCGCAGAAGCTTTCAAGGAGTTCGGGGCAAGGTCGATCCAACGTTGAAGCTCGGTTTCTAAGGTGGCGGAATTCGACTTTGACGCGGCGCGACGTTGGGCGCGGTTCGATCCGGAAAACACGCTGGCACGGCGCAGCGACGATGAACTTCCATTCGTCAGCGCCAGCCTGATCGCCGGACAGGCACTCCTGCTCGATACCTGCGTCTATATCGATCAAATGCAAGATCGTTCGCATCAGGTCCTGGACGACCTGATCGCGCAGCGAGAAGTCAACCATTCGACTGTCGCGATCCAGGAGTTGATGCACACGGTCGGCGTGCTGAATCCGTCCGACGCGCGAACCGCCCCTGTCGTCGATGTGATCGGGAAGCAGATCAAAGCGATGCCGCCACATCGGATCTTTGCGCCGGACATAGAGGTGCTGGGACGAGCCGCGCTGCTATCGGGGATCCTCTGCCGCCTCCAGGGATATGAAAAGAACGGCAAGTTGCGCGCGCTTCAGGACTGCGTACTCTTCCTGCAGGCGCAAAAGCTCGGCTTCGTTGTCCTGACTGCAAATGTCGGCGACTATGATATTCTACTCCAGCTCATACCAACCGGACGCGTGCTATTCTATCGTTCGAAATGAAAGTCGCCCGCCTGTCTCTACGATGGGCTACGCTGCCGCCCTCTTATAAGCAGTTCGTGGTTTTCCTTCGCGAGATTTTTCGTATCAATCGCTTATTGCCTGTGGTGCGCTCGGAGGGACTCGAACCCCCACGATGTTACTCACTGCCACCTCAAGGCAGCGCGTCTACCAATTCCGCCACGAGCGCTTTTTCAGGATCGGTACGGCATGGCCGGACCGGATCAATGGCGCGATGTAACAAATCAGCCATGGAGGGACAAGGGCCGGTGGCGACAGTTTGGCTCAGCGGACATCCGGAGAGCGCGGCAGCATTTGCTTGACTTCGACCGCGATCCGGTTGCGATCGACCAGCACCACACCGCTGGCGATCGGCAGGTTGTTGGCGAGGATCTTGACCTCGTCCGCCTCGGTGGCGTCCAGTTCGATGATGGCGCCACGGCTGAGCCGCATCACCTGATGGATGGGCATCGTCGTGGTCCCGAGGACC
Source organism: uncultured Alphaproteobacteria bacterium (assembly GCA_963748165.1). GTDB lineage: Bacteria > Pseudomonadota > Alphaproteobacteria > Rhizobiales > Xanthobacteraceae > Bradyrhizobium. The sequence goes on along the minus strand of CAVVIM010000019.1, from coordinate 93,719 downwards.
ACCATGAGATCGACGGTGACTTTATCGAGGGTTGGCACTGGGAACCCGGACTGACCGACAAATGCAGAATTGCCTGGTTCCAGATCACCACGTTATGGTTAGCCAATGGTTAATGACCGCCAAAGCCTCGATCTGACGACCTTTGCAACCCCTCCCGGCGGCGCGGTTGAATGGTTGATCTCCGACCGGCCGGTACCCTACCCCGAGGCCATCGCCGCGATGGAGGCGCGCGTGGCGACGATCGCGGCAGATGCAGCCGCCGAACGGGTCTGGCTGCTTGAGCATCCCGCGCTCTACACCTCCGGGACCAGCAGCAACGCCGCCGACCTGCTCGACGCCCGATTCCCGGTCTTTGCCACCGGACGCGGCGGCCAGCTTACCTATCACGGCCCCGGCCAGCGGGTGGCCTATGTGATGCTCGATCTGAAGCGCCGGCGACCCGACGTGCGGGCCTATGTGGCGGGCCTCGAGCAGTGGATCATTCGAGCGCTGGCGGCCTTCAACGTCCGGGGCGAGCGCCGCGAGGATCGGGTCGGGGTCTGGGTCAGGCGGCCGGACAAGGGCCCTGGCTTTGAAGACAAGATCGCAGCCATTGGCGTGCGGCTGCGGCACTGGGTCTCGTTCCACGGCATCGCCATCAACGTTGAGCCCGATCTGACGCATTTCGCCGCGATCGTGCCCTGCGGCGTCTCCGACCCGCGCTATGGGGTCACCAGCCTCGCTGACCTCGGCCATCCCGTGTCCATGGCCGAGGTCGACATCGCGCTCCGGCACGCCTTTGAAGAGGTGTTCGGCCCCCGTGCGAGCTGACGCCCTGTTTGGCCTGCTGCCGGCGGCGGCGAGGTGATGTCGAGGCAGCCCACCCGCGCCGCATTGCAAAAGCCGCTGACGCGCCGGAACCAAAGCGGCCATGATGCGTTTGGCCCGTCCAAGGCAGGGTTTGATGGCTGAAAAAGACGGGCAACAGCGGGACCTAGTCGAGAGTGAACGCAGTTTTCGCCTTCTTGTTGAAGGTGTCGCTGACTACGCGCTTTACATGCTCGACCCCACCGGAATCATCACGAGCTGGAATATCGGCGGTGAGCGGATAAAGGGCTATTCACCCGAGGAGATCCTCGGCCAGCACTTTTCCCGGTTTTACACCGAAGCCGATCGCGCCAATGGCAAGCCCCGCTACGCTCTCGGCATTGCCGAGGCGCATGGCCGCTACGAGGAAGAAGGCTGGCGCGTCCGCAAGGACGGCACCTTCTTTTGGGCCAGCGTGGTCATCGATGCGATCCGGGAGGATGGCAAGCTGGCCGGCTTTGCCAAAATCACCCGCGACATCACCGAGCGCCGCGACGCGCAGCTCAGGCTCGAGCAAATGCAGCGGCAGCTTGCGGAGTCGCAGAAGCTGGACGCGCTTGGCCAACTCACCGGCGGGGTGGCGCACGACTTCAACAACCTTCTGATGGTGATCAGCGGCAGCGTCTACACCTTGAAGAAAGGCATAGCCGACGACGCCAGGCTCCAGCGCGCGGTGGCCGCGATCGAAGCAGCCACCAAGCGCGGCGCTACCCTGACCAGCCAGTTGCTGACCTTCGCGCGGCGGCAGAGCCTCAACCCGCAGCCAGTCAACCTTGCCGACAGGATCGAGGCCGTGCGCGAGGTGCTGAACACCGGCGTCGGCAGCTCCGTCATCCTGGCGTTCGACATCGATCACGACGTCTGGCCGGCCAGGGTCGACGTCGCGGAACTGGAGACCGCTTTGGTCAATCTCGTGATCAACGCCCGCGACGCCATGCCGTCGGGCGGGACGGTCCGGATCAGTGCGCAAAATCAGCCGACCGACGGCGGCCCTGGCGGTGACGACTATGTCGCCGTCAGCGTCGAGGATGCCGGCGTCGGCATCGCTCCCGACGTCCTCGGCAAGGTATTCGATCCGTTCTTCACCACCAAGCCGATCGGCAAGGGCACCGGCCTCGGCCTCTCTCAGGTGCATGGGTTCGCGCATCAGACCGGTGGAACGGTCAAGATCGAAAGCGAAATCGGCAAGGGCACCAGGGTGACGATCCTGTTGCCGCGCGACCAGATACGCCCGCAGGCGGCCAATAATGAGGTCGTTTCGATCAGCGGAACCGGCACCGTGCTGCTGGTGGAAGACAATCCGGACGTCGCCTCGGTCAGCGCCAGCCTGCTTGAACAGCTTGGCTACAATGTCCGCAGAGCATTGGACGCCAACATGGCGTTGCTCGAAATCGAGCGCGATGGAATTCGATCTGGTTTTCTCCGATATCGTCATGCCGGGAAAGATGGACGGTGTCGGCCTCGCGCATCGCCTCAGGGAAATCCGGCCCGGTCTGCCGGTGCTGCTGGCGACGGGTTACAGCGAAGCCGCGGTCAATGTTCGCGGCGACTTTGTCATTCTGCGCAAGCCCTATGAAATTCACCAATTGAGCGAGGCGATCGGCAAACTGCTGTCTCCCGATGCTGTGGCCGGCAACGAAAAAAGAGCCTCGCGGAAAACGCGAGGCTCCTGAAATCGGTCAGTCGCGGTCGTGCTCTTTCACGATCACCCGATCCGGGGGATCCTCGTGCTCTTTCTTGATGATCGTGGTGCGATCCCGCGGCTCATCTTGCCTCTTGATGATGGTGGTGCGGTGACCCGCGGGGAACGATTTCGCAATCTGCGGATTCGACGGCTTGTTCCGGCGCCGGGCTAAATCGTCGGCAGCAGCGAAAACGCCTCGCCGGCGTGCCGCAGATTCAGCGCATCGCAATGGCCGGGTTGGTCTTCGACGGCTTCGACGCGCGAAGCTGGCGGCCCGCGCCGGCACAAGGCAATCATTTCGGACACGACATCCGGCGGTCCCGCAAACAGCGCCTCGACGCAGCCATCGCGACGGTTGCGCGCCCATCCATCGAGACGGCGGGCCCTCGCCTGGTGCCTGACCCAGGCCCGGTAGCCGACGCCCTGCACCCGGCCCCTGATCATGACCTGACGTATGGCTCCACTCATCTATTTCCTGAGTCCGAGAAATTCGGCGCCGCGCGCCTTCATGGCGGCATCGCGCGTGACCCGACCGGTCAGTTCCGACGACGCAAGGCCCTTCAGGTTGTTGGGCGGCTCGCCGTCGCGCAATGCCTTCAGCGTTTCGTAGACGGCTTGGGTGGCCGCCGCGAAGGGGGCATGTCCCTGCAACGCGATGCGAACGCGCTGGGCCGCAAGAAGGTCGCACTCGACCAACTCCTCCGGGAAACCGCCCAGCACGATCGGAAGCCGCGTGGCCGCGGCGATGGCCTCGAGTTCGGCGCGGGATTTCAAACCGGTGAAAAACAGCGCGTCGACGCCGGTCGCCTCATAGGCCTTCGCGCGCGCCATCGCGTCCTCGATGCCTGACACCGCTGCGGCGCCGGTACGCGCCATGATCACCAAGGCGGGATCGCCGCGGCCGTCAACCGCGGCCTTCATCTTGCCAACGCCCTCCTCCAGCGGAATCAGTTGCATCCGGGTCTGCCCGAAAGCCTGCGGCAGCAGCGTGTCCTCGATGGTGAGACCGGCCGCGCCCGCCGCTTCGAGCTCCTGCACCGTGCGGCGGACATTGAGGGCGTTGCCATAGCCATGGTCGGCATCGACCAGCACCGGCAGCGCGGCCGCCCGCGACATCCGCCGCATCTGCTCGGCCAGCTCGGTCAAGGTAATCAGCGCAATATCGGGATCGCCGAGCACCGCAAGCGACGCCACCGAACCGCCGAACATGCCGACCTCAAAGCCGAGATCCTCGGCGATGCGGATCGAAACCGCGTCGTAGACCGATCCCGGGCGGATGCAGCCGAATCGGGCCAGGATCGAACGCAACGCCTCGCGGCGCTTTCGAAAAGTCATCGCAAGCCTCGCTACGCAAACTCGAGAATCAGCGCGTCGACCGCGAGCGTGGCGCCGGCGACCGCATGAATTTTCTTCACCGTACCGTCGCGCTCGGCGCGCAGCACGTTCTGCATCTTCATCGCCTCGACCACGGCAAGCGTCTCGCCGGCCTTGACCTCCTGGCCCTCGGTCACCGCGATCGAGACCACGAGGCCGGGCATCGGGCACAGCAGCTTCTTGCCGGTATCGGCCGCGGTCGCTACCGGCATCAGCCGCGCCGAAGTCGCCTCGGCTTCGGTGAAGACATATACCGGAACCTCAAACCCCTGATGCGCGAGCCGGAAGCCGTTGGCGATCGGCCGCACCTGCATCGCCACAGCCTGGCCGTCAATGCTGCCATGCCAGACCGGATCGCCCGGCTTCCACCGCGAGACCAGATGATGCGGCTGGCCCGGCATGCCATCGGCACCGACAAATTGCACGGCGATGCCGTCGCCGTCGCGGGCAATATCGAGGATGGTCTCGGCGCGCTCCAACCACACCGCACGGCGGCGCTCGCGCTGCACCAGCCGGCCATTCATCTGGCCGGAAATCTGCCGCTTGCGCTCGCCAAGCACGTGATCGATCGCGGCGCCGACCGCAGCCAGCCGGCGCGCCACCTCGCCTTCCGGTGGACGGGCAACAAATCCCCCCGGAAACTCCTCGGCGATGAACCCGGTCGACAGGTTGCCCTCGCGCCAGCGCGGGTGATGCATCAGCGCCGACAAAAACGGGATGTTGTGCCGGATGCCGTCGACATAGAAAGCATCGAGCGCACGGGACTGCGCCTCGATTGCGGCAGCGCGCGAGGGCGCGTGGGTCACCAGCTTGGCGATCATCGGATCGTAATAAATCGAAATCTCGCCGCCCTCCTGCACGCCGGTGTCGTTGCGTATCGTGATGCCGTCCAGGCTCGCTTCCGGCGGCGGCCGGTATTTGACCAGCCGGCCGATCGAAGGCAGGAAGTTGCGAAACGGATCTTCGGCATAGACCCGCGATTCCACCGCCCAGCCGGTCAGCGCGATGTCCTTCTGCGAGAGCGCGAGCGGTTCGCCGGCGGCGACCCGGATCATTTGCTCGACAAGATCGATGCCGGTAATCAGTTCGGTCACGGGATGCTCGACCTGCAGCCGCGTGTTCATCTCCAGAAAGAAGAAGCTCTTGTCCTGTCCTGCGACAAACTCGACGGTGCCGGCGGAATCGTAATTGACGGCCTTGGCGAGCGCGACGGCTTGCTCGCCCATCTTGCGGCGGGTGCTCTCATCAAGCAGCGGCGACGGCGCCTCCTCGATGACCTTCTGATTGCGGCGCTGGATCGAGCATTCGCGCTCGCCGAGATAGATCACATGGCCATGCTTGTCGCCCAGCACCTGGATTTCGATGTGCCGGGGATCGACGATGAATTTCTCGATGAAGACGCGGTCGTCGCCGAACGACGATTTGGCCTCGGCCTTGGCGAGGCTGAAGCCCTCGGCGACCTCGGATTTCGAATGCGCGATCCGCATGCCCTTGCCGCCGCCGCCGGCCGAAGCCTTGATCATCACGGGGTAGCCGATCTGGTCGGCGATCTTCAGCGCGTGTTTTTCGTCCTCGATCACGCCGAGATGGCCCGGCACGGTCGAGACCCGGGCTTTCGCGGCGGCCTTCTTGGATTCGATCTTGTCGCCCATGGCGGCGATGGCGCCGGCGTTGGGGCCGATGAAGACGATGCCGGCCTCGCCGAGCGCGCGCGGAAAGGCTTCGCGCTCGGACAGGAAACCGTAGCCGGGATGCACCGCTTCCGCGCCGGTCTTGCGGCAGGCCTCGACGATCCTGTCGATCGCAAGATAGCTTTCGGCCGCCGCCGGCGGCCCGATCAGAACCGCCTCGTCCGCCATCTCGACATGGAGCGCGTCGCGGTCGGCCTCGGAATAGACCGCGACGGTCGCGATCCCCATCCGGCGGGCGGTCTTGATGATCCGGCAGGCGATCTCGCCGCGATTGGCGATCAGAATTCGTTTGAACATGGGCTTTTGCTTGCAACCTTTGGGCGGGATCGCGCGCGGACCAGGTCCGCAATCTGGCCCGCGCAGATGGATGTAACAATTCCGTCGCATAGGAGGCAACGGCTGATATGCCGGAAACCTGCCCTTTCGCCCGGCCGAGACGCGTTGACAGCCGGGTGCGGGAATTCGACACTCCCGCAACCGCGACCAGGAATCCTGGCGTGCGGTCTGCACGCCAGGGCGAATGTAACAAAACCGTCGCATGACAAAACTAAACAGTGCCCGTGGTCGAAACTGGACGACCTATGGGGAGATATCAATGCACCGCCCGATCATCCTGCTGTCTGTCACTGTGTCGCTGTTGTCCGCCGGAACCGGCTTCGCGCAGGGCAACCCGCCCCGCAACCTCGTGCTGTTCGTGCCGGACGGCCTGCGTAGCCGTATCGTCAGCCCGGAGACCGCGCCGGCAATGGCCGACGTCCGCGACAAGGGCGTGAATTTCAGCAATTCGCACGCGCTGTTTCCAACCTTTACCACCGCCAACGCGTCCGGGCTCGCGACCGGTCACTATCTCGGCGATACCGGCGACTTCAGCAACACGATTTATACCGGCTATCCGGTCGGGCCGGCGCAAGGCACCGTCACCCCGTTCCTCGAATCCGATCCGGTCATCCTCGATGCCGACGAGCATTTCGGCGGCGATTATCTGAACGAGGAAACCCTGCTGAAAATGGCACGCGCCAGGGGCTACAGCACGGCAGCGATTGGCAAGCTCGGTCCGACCCTGATTTTCGACCATACCGACAAGATCGGCACCGAGGGCCTGCATTCGATCATCATCGACGATTCAACCGGCGGCAAAGGCGGCGTTCCGCTCTCCGACGAAATGAAGGCCGCGCTGAGCAAGGCCAATCTTCCGCTTGTGACGCCGTCACGCGGCGACAACGCCAAGGCCGGCGACGCCAAGACACCGGGCACGCTCGTGCCCAACACCGCCCAGCAGGCCTATCTCGCCGACGTCGCCACCAAGGTCGTGCTGCCGATGTTCAAGGCCCGCAACAAGCCGTTCGTACTGGTGTTCTGGTCGCGCGATCCCGACGGCAGCCAGCACAACAATGGCGACAGCCTCAACACCGTCACGCCCGGCATCAACGGTCCCACCTCGCTCGCCGGCATCAGGAATGCCGACAACAACCTGACGCAGTTGCGCACGGCGCTCGACGATCTCGGGCTTGCCGCCACCACCGACGTCATCATCTCCTCCGACCACGGCTTCTCGACGATATCAAAGGAAAGCAAGACCAGCCCATCGGCAAAAAGCAGCTACGCCGACACCCCGAAGGATTTCCTGCCGATGGGATTTCTCGCGATCGATCTTGCGCGAGCGCTCAAGCTGCCGCTGTTCGATCCGAACGACAACAACGCCCGCGTGGCCGACGATGCCCATCCCAAGGCGGGAAATGCGCTACTGGGCAACGATCCCGCAAAGCCCGATCTGGTGGTCGCCACCAACGGCGGCTCGGACCTGATCTATCTGCCTAGCAAGGACAGGAAACTGGCGGACCGCACCGTCACGGCGCTGCTGCAGCAGGATTACATCAGCGGCATCTTTGTCGACGACGATCTCGGCAAATTGCCCGGCACCCTGCCGCTGTCGCAGCTCTTCCTTCGCGGCAAGGCGGTCACGCCACAGCCTGCGATCGTGGTCAATTTCCGCTCCTATGCGAGCGGCTGCGAGCAGCCGACCAACTGCGCGGTCGAAGTGGCCGATACCGTGCTGCGGCAAGGCCAGGGCATGCATGGCAGTTTCAGCCGCGCCGACACCCTGAATTTCACGGCCGCGATCGGCCCCGACTTCAAGGCCGGCTATGTCGACGCCTTGCCGGTCAGCAACGCCGACGTCGGCGTCACCGCGGCGCGGCTGCTCGGCCTCACGCCACGACCCAAGGGCCATCTGACCGGGCGGGTGATCACGGAAGCGATGCCCCATGGCGCGATTCCGCGGGCGTTTTCCGGCACGGTCACATCGAAACCGGCCGCCAACGGCCTGCGCACGGTTTTGCACTTCCAGCGCGTGCAGTCGCAACGCTATTTCGACGCCGCGGGATTTCCCGGCCGGACGCTCGGGCTCGATGCCCAGGACGGCAAGCAGAAAACGGCAGGGAAATAGCGCCGCCGGTCAAGCCGCAACCCGAGCCGGTTTCACCAGAAGATCAGCGGGGATCTTCCACACTTCGCTGATCCTGTGAATCATCTCGACCGTCAAGGGACGCCGGCGGTTCAGTATTTCGGATGCGCGTGATCGGGAGCCGAGCAAATCGGCAAGTTCCGCCTGCGAATGTCCGAACTCTGCGATCGCGTAATTCAGCAGATCGATCGGGTCGGATACATCCACATTGGGCCAGCGACGCTCCTCGTATTTCTCGACAAGCGTTGCAAGGATGTCGAGCTTGTCGCCCTCCTCGCTTCCGGTCTCGGCGCCCCAGAGCTTCGCTATTTCCCTGATCGCCGCGGCGTGATCTTCATCGTTTCGAATGGGGTGAATTTCCATATTGAGCTTCTCTAAAACAGCGAAATCGTCAAGGCGTCGACCCTGTCGTCTTCGGCGTGTGTACCGATGAATTTGACGAACGCGATGTCGCGGGCGAAATCGAAAGCAACGATCATGCGAAAGTTTCCTCCGGCGATTTCGAACCTTGCTCGTTCGCCGTTCAGAATTTTTGCGTTCGAGGCGGCCGACCGGACGTCATCCATTGAATTCCATTTGGCGGCTTTGACCAGTGTTCGTCGCTGGGCGGCGTTGGCCAACTACATCCCGATGTCGAATACGTTCGGCAGGTGCGCCAGCGGTAGCGCGGCGACCCCGACAAGGGTCGCGACCAGGGTCATCAGGGTGCGGTTGCTGCGCGGCTTGCCGCGCATCTGGCCCGCGATCCATTCCAGCACCTCGCTGTCCACCACCCGGTGAGCCGGCGCCCAGCTCTCGATCGCCGTGTCCGGCGACAGCGCGACGGTACGCGGCGGCACCGGCAGGCCGGACTCGGAGGCCGCGTGGTGCACCACCGCCTTCGCCAGCAAATCGTCGAAGCGCCCGTCATCGCTGCGCTCGGCGGCGGCATCGTTGATCTCAAACAGCGCTTCGGCTTCGGCCCGGCTGACCGGCTGATGCTCGACCGCCGTCGCAGTCAGGATCCGCGCGCACCAGGCGGCGTCATGGGCATCCAGCGCCCGCGAAAAATGCACCCGGCCCCGCGTGGTCGGGCCCTCTCCGGTGATGACGCCATCGCGAACAATGGTCAGTGCCTCGGCAGCGCTACTCCGGCAGGAAATCCTGGCGGTCTCGATGGCGCCGATTGGCTCGGCGACGTTGACGTTGGTGATAGGGGCAGACATGGGTACTCTTTTCATTTTCTTGTTCTGGGCCAGCATTTTCATGCGGGCGTAAACGACTGGTTAACGATTCGAAACTCGGATCGCGAGTTTTTTAGACAGTGGCCGATTGGTCGCGGGGACCTCGATTTGCAGGGCCTGCGGGGATCGCAGAGCGGTCCGGCAGCGATGCGGCACCGAAGCGGCAACATAGGGGCAATTAGGTCCTTGAAAGCATTACAGTTTTTTCACTGTCGGGGGAGCAGCTTGCGGAAAAAGATGCTAGAAATACGTGCAAAACCAGAAGGATCTTTTTCCTTTTTGGCGGCCGGTTTCGCCCGCCGGTTCCGCGCTCTATCATCTGACCACGATTGATCCGTAACAAGAACGACATGAGGTTGAACATGGCTCTTCAGATTGGCGCCGAAGCCCCTGATTTCGAAGCCGAAACCACCGATGGCAAAATTAGGTTCCACGACTGGATCGGCAACAGTTGGGCGCTGTTGTTCTCGCATCCGAAGGATTTTACCCCGGTCTGCACCACCGAGCTCGGCGCGCTCGCCAAACTGAAGCCGGAATTCGACAAGCGCGGCGTCAAGTTGATCGGATTGAGCGTTGACCCCGTCGATCGCCATTCGAAATGGGCCGAAGACATCAAGGAGACGCAAGGGACCGCACCGAATTATCCGATGATCGGCGACACCGATTTCAAGGTATCCAAGCTGTATGACATGCTGCCGGCGGCGACGTCCGGCGACGTCACCAAGCGCACCGCCGCCGACAACCAGACCGTCCGCAACGTCTTCATCATCGGGCCGGACAAGAAGATCAAGCTGGTGCTGGTCTATCCGATGACCACCGGACGCAACTTCCAGGAAATCCTGCGCGTGATCGATTCACTGCAGATGACCGCGAAACACCGCGTCGCGACCCCGGCCGATTGGAAACAGGGGGAAGACGTCATCATCTCGGGTTCGGTGAGCGACGACGAGGCCAAGACGATCTATCCGCAGGGCTGGAAATCGCCGAAACCCTATATCCGGATCGTGCCGCAGCCGAAATAATCTCCAGTTGCTGTCGTTTCCGGGCATCGCGAGGCAATAAGCCCGGAAATCGTCGGGTTCCGGGTTCGATGCCTTCGCATCGCCCCCGGAACGACGTCGCGTTGCCGTCAGAGCCTCGGTGCCAGCCAATTGGCGATCACGAGCCCCAGCGCCGACGACCCCGCCGTGACGAACGCTCCCCAGCAGATGTCGACGGCGACCACCGGCCAGGTCCAGTGCTTGAGCAGCGACAGCGAGGTCAGTTCGAACGTCGCATAGCAAAACAGGCCAAACAGCGCACCATAGGCGAGCGCCGAGGGCCATGTCGCGGTTGCCGGTCCGTTGGCAAAGATCAGGATGCCGCCCGCGTACAGCAGATAGAACAGGACCGCGGGCACCAGCCTGATTTCACCCAGCATGTCGCCGACCTGCGCGGTGAAGAAGCCCCTGCCGACGAGCCCGAGAAACAGAAAATCAATCGGGACGATCACGACCAGGGTCGCCAAATAGAGCGCGACATACCGCTTCACGGCTTTCCTTCCTTGTTCATGACGAGCCGTTTGAGCTACGCGTCGACGCGTATAAGGTTGCAGCGCTCTCCGCCAGCCTGGTCGACAATGCATTGGTCGTGCTGGCCGGCGGCGGCTAAGGCCGTCGGCGCCGTCGAATGCGCGGACCCAAGCTGCACCACCGGAGTTGACCGGTCGATGGCCCGCAAATCCACCCCTCCCCGCATCGTCTGGTTTCGTGACGATCTGCGGCTTTCCGATCATCCCGCCCTGCATGCCGCGTCCAGCGCCGGCGCGCCGGTGATCTGTCTCTACATATTGGACGACCAAAGCCCGGGGCTCGCTGCCGCGCGTCCAGCGGGCGGCGCGGCGCGCTGGTGGCTCGCGCAGTCGCTGCGCGATCTGCAGGAGCGCCTCGGCGCGATCGGCTCCCCGCTGCTGCTGCGACGGGGAGCTGCGGCGAAGATCATCGCCGAACTCGCGCGCGAAACCAACGCTGAGGCCGTGTTCTGGAACGCGATCGCACAGGCGCCGCATCAGGCGGTGGCCGAACAGGTCGCAGCCAGCCTCGGCGAGATCGGCGTCGCCGTTCACAGCCTTTACGGCGATCTGCTGGTGGCACCCGTCAACATCCGCAACAAGGACAACCGGGGACTGCGCGTGTTCACACCGTTCTGGAAGCGCGTGCTGGCATCCGGCGATCCGCCGCGACCGCTGCCGGCACCGAAGAGGCTGGGCACCGTGCCAGGGCTGGGCAGCGACCGCATCGGGAGCTGGGGCCTTGAACCGACCCGCCCGGACTGGGCCGGCGGGTTACGCGAAACGTGGCAGCCGGGCGAGCCCTCGGCCCAGTTCCAGCTCGGCGCATTCCTGCAAGGCGGCGTGGCCGGATATGCCGGCGATCGCGACCGGCCCGACCGTAACGGGACGTCGCTTCTGTCGCCGCATTTGCGTTTCGGTGAGATCAGCCCCCGGCAGGTCTGGCACGCGGCGCGCTTTGCGATGGCCCAGCGGCCCGTCCTTTCCGGCGATATCGACAAATTCCTGAGCGAACTGGGTTGGCGCGAATTCTGCCGTCACCTGCTGTTTGACGTGCCCGATCTTGCGACGCGCAATCTACAGCCGTCCTTTGACGCCTTCCCCTGGAAGCACGACAGCAAGGGCCTGCGGGCGTGGCAAAGCGGCCAGACCGGCTATCCCCTCGTCGACGCCGGGATGCGCGAGTTGTGGCACACCGGCGTGATGCACAGCCGGGTGCGGATGGTGGTGGCGTCCTTCCTGGTGAAACACCTTCTGATCGATTGGCGCGAGGGAGAAAAATGGTTCTGGGATACGCTGGTCGATGCCGACCCCGGCAGCAATCCAGTCAACTGGCAATGGGTCGCAGGCTCGGGGGCCGATGCGGCACCTTATTTCCGCGTGTTCAATCCGGTACTGCAAGGCGAAAAGTTTGATCCCGATGGCATCTATATCCGGCGCTGGGTGCCGGAACTCGGTCGACTGCCGGCGGGTGTAATCCACCAGCCGTGGAACGCGGCACCGCTCGAACTGGCCCGTGCCGGCGTTGGTCTCGGCGAGAGCTATCCGGCGCCGATCATCGACCACAAGGCCGGGCGCGAACGTGCGCTTGCCGCCTATGCCGTGGTCCGCAACGCCTGAGCGCATCGCGCTGTTTTGACACCCTGAAGAATCTCGCTATCGTTGCCGCATCGACAGAACCCTGGGGGACGATATGGACGACGACAAACCGGTACTCGAGCAAGTAACCGACGCGATCGGCAGCGCCGCAACGGCAACGACGGAAGCTGCCAAGACCGTGGTCAAGAAAGTCAGAAAGGCGGCCAGGAAGGTCGCGAACAAGGTGACGCCGAAGAAGGCGGTCAAAGCCAGCAAGGCCAAAAAGGCCGTCAAGAAATCCTCGGCGAAGAAATCAGCCAGGAAGGCGGTGAAGAAGGCCGTCAAGAAGGCCGCGAAGAAAGCCACCAGAAAGAAAAAGAAGGCGAAGCGCTGATCGGATCGCGGCCTCCGGATCAAGATCCGGAGGCCTTTCATCCGGGCGCGCGCGTCAGGCCCGTATCCGCTGATTGACCAGGAACACCGCGGCGGCGCAGGCCACCATGCCCGCCACCGCAATCCGGTCCAGCCGCTCGCCGAACAGCAGATAGGCCATGACCGCGGTCACTGCGGGCACCAGGTAGAACAGGCTCGCCACCGACGTCGCCGCCGAGTGGCGGATCAGCCAGTACAGCAATCCGATCGATCCGATCGACAGCACCACCACCAGCCAGATCAGCGACAGCACGAACTCGCTGGTCCAGTGCACCACATTGCTCTCGAACAGCCAGGCGCCGGCGGCGAAGAAAATCGCGGCCGCGATGTACTGCACGAGATTGCCGGCGCGCCAGTCGATCCGGTTGCAATAGCGGCGCTGGTACAATGTCCCCAGCGTGATACTGATCAGGGACACGCCCGAGGCCAGCCAGCCCCAGCCCGCCTCCCCGCTCATCGGGCGATTGTGCAGGATCAGCACCACGCCGCCGAGCCCGAGCACCAGCCCGGCCCATTGCAGCGGCGTGACCCGTTCACCGAGCCAGCGATTGGCCAATGTCGAGGTCAGGATCGGCTGCAGGCCCGGGATCAGCGCCGAGAGTCCGGCCGGAATCGAGTGCGCGATCGCGATCGCGGTGCCGCCCAGATAGAATCCGTGCACCAGGCAGCCCGCAACGACGCTGTGGGCGATACCGCGCCGGTCCGGCCATGGCGGTCGCGCGATCGCGGCAATCAGCGCCATCAGCCCCACCACCAGCACCATGCGGATCGCCAGATAGGTCAGTGGATCGGCGTCGCGCAGCACATATTTGGTGGCGATAAAGCCGGTGCTCCAGAGGATGACGAACAGCGCCGGCGCCGCGCGACCGGCGAGATCTTCGATATTCTGAATCATTTGCGGCTTTGCTTGCCTGAACAAAGCCCGTCCGGCAATCGCCAAACCGGCGAAGGCTCAATTGATTCTGCGAGGGGATGAGGCCTGGGCTGTTTAGAACTCGTCCGGACAGGGGTCGACGATCTTCCAGAGATCGACGCCGTTCCTGATCTTCTTCATGTCGGTGGTGAGCCCGCCATTGCGGCGGATCCAGTCCTTCACCGTATCGGGGTAATAGGACATCAGATCCGCGGTGCCCCGGAAGCTGGTGACCTTGATGCCGAAGGTGAAGGCCTTGTCGTAATAGGCCTGGTGGAAGCCGACGCTGGCCCGCGGCGTCACGCAGATCTTGTTGAGGGGGACGATCCCGAATACCAGGGTGCAGGCCGAATTGCAGATGCCGTCGATGATCACGCGCTCATGGCGGTCGCGGATGCGCTCGTACTTTGCCTTGTATTCCTCGACATAGCCGCCGTGGTCGCGGGTGATGCGCAGGTCGGCGCGCGCCGGCGTCGCGGCCAGAAACAACGGCACCAGCAGGGCGAGAGGCGTGATGCGCATGGGTCGTTCGGAAACCGGATGAGCCTGTCGGAACGTGGGAATGCCGGGTCGGGTGACCGACCAGACGGCACAACTCTGGCCTTACTGTGTTGGCAATCCGTTAAGCATCCGGATTGGGGCAAAATTGCCGTCCGGCACCAGGCTTTTGGCCCTTGTGCCCGAAGCCGACGGGCCGGCAGCCCGCTGGCCCAATCCGGCCAAGTCTGGTAATCGAGCCGGCACGCGCTCGTAGCTCAGCTGGATAGAGCATCGGATTTCGATTCCGAGGGTCGGGAGTTCGAATCTCTCCGAGCGCGCCAACCCCACCTTCGCCACGCTTCACTCACCATCGCCCATTGTCGCCTCAACATCCAGCAAAGCCACGTAAAATAGACGTTTATCGCACTGTCGGCGACCGCGGAGTGTCGTCGGCTGTCGTCGACAAGTCTCCGCCTGAACGTCCCTTTGACTGTCCCTCGATCTGAGTTAGAATCTCCAGTACCTCTGGAAGCGCGGTTGCCGCGCGAGTGTCGGGAGTTCGAAACCGCATGAAGCTCAGAACCGAGAAGCCCAATATCACCGCAAAGAACTATCTTACTGTCGGCCCCGGCGAATACCCGTGCGGCAACAACCTCTATCTGATCGTCACGACAAGTGGCGGCCGTCGCTGGGCGTTCCGCTACCAGCGCAACGGTGTCGTGAAAAAGATGGGTCTCGGCTCAGCTAAGCCAGCGGGCCTTAAGCTCTCTGATGCTAAGGATAAAGCGATTGACGCCTTGCGACTGCTCGCCAAGGGAACCGATCCGAGAGAGCACCGCGATGACCAGAAGCGTAGCGAAGGATCGCGCGTGTTCGGCGAGTTCGCCGAGGAATGGCGGCAGACCTATGAGACCGGCCTAAAACACAACGCCGCGCGCAACAAGCTCAAGCGCATCGTGCAGGTGATCACCAAACCACTGCACAGGCTGCGGCTTGACGAGATCGAAACCCAGCACATCGTTGCCGTTTTGCGCACAACCATTCCGCCGGCCAGATCCCCCGGTGCTTCGCGATGAAGGCGAACTTCATGTCGATTCCTTCGCGAAGTAGGCCGCGGCTTTTTTTAGGATGTCCCGTTCGGCTCTCAGCTTGGCGACCTCGCGCTTGAGCTGCGCGATCTCCAACTGCTCCGGCTTCATCTGGCCCTGGCCGAGGAATGCATGTTGCGGATCATCTGCAAGCTGCTTCACCCAATTGCGCAACTGCGTTGGATGAACGCCAAGGTCTGCTGACGCCTGCGCATACGACACGCCGGGCTCCTTGATCAGGCGTACAGCCTCAAGCTTGAACTCCCGCGTAAACTGCCGTCTCTCCATGACACACCTCCTGCTCCATAAAACACCTAACTCGGTGTCTTCGGAACCGGGTGCAGCTCAGGTGGAAACGTTGCCTTTACGATCGGAGGCTATCTCGATCTTCGCCTACTTTAGTCAAAGCGCTCAGGGGGTTCGCTTGATCTTGATGCTTCTTCCATCGTTCATCGGTTAACTCATAGCCGTAGTACCCGCTTGCCTTGGCGGGTGAGATCCATTCGTGGTCCATGGGAGGCGCAAGAGCTACATGCCGTCAGGATTCGCAAAAGCCGAAATAGTACATAAGTAATGCAGTAGATGATTACAGAGACGTAGGCGCGTCAGCTAGGTTGACCTAATGAGTGCCATATATCCATTGAACGTCCATCGCCGCATTGAAGGGCAGTGGGCTGAACGCATTAAGGCGCTAAGCCAGATACGCAACCAAGCTGTGGTTGCAACAAAGCGAACGTTACAACAGGTATTGAACAATGATGGTTCGCTGATTCCGGTCGCAATAAGCGAGGTCGATCAGCGACGACTTGATCGGCCTCGATCACATGATTAATTTCCCAAATCATAGCCGTTCATATGAACCCACGCGGCATGCCGTGCGATTTTGGGGGCACGACAGCGCAATAGAGGCATCATTTTTTATAAACGAGGACGCGTTGAAGCGAATTCAACCGGATGCCCGCCCCGACAAGTTCGGCTTCCTGAACGCGTTCGATTCGAACCGTGATTTGATTTGTGCCGCCGCGGCCAAGCTCTATGTTCGGGGAAGCAGAGGTTCTTACGATCTGGTCGCTGCAAATTTTGAAATAATTCACCCCGTTCGATTGCTTGGCAGCTTCTGACGCGGCCTTGGAGCTCGCTATCGAACGCCTTGAACCAAAGTGAGCTAGGAGGAGCCATGAAAAAACCTCTGACAATCCCCGAGGAGACGCAGCCTCGGAACGTCACTCGCGCCGACCTTGTCGTAAACGAAGGGTTTGGTTTGGAAGTAGACGGACGAATGAAGATGGTGTTTCCCGGTCTTGCAGCAGCACAGAAACGGGGTCGGGATTTGAAAGCAGAATTCCCCATGCTACAGGTCAAGATATATGACGCTGCGGAGAAGACCCGGTCTCTTATTGAGCCGGAGTCGCAAACCCCATCAAGGAATGAAGTGATTTGAGAGACGGTTGTACGGTCAGATGCAGCTTTTAATCGACCGTCACCTGCCCATGGTGTGGCCATCAATCGTTAGAGTTGATGCCAATAGATGCATGTCGATTTTTCTACGACCCTGAGGGGGCTGCTCCAACCGCGACGGATCAAGCCGCTACTTGAAACTCGTGCATTCAACTTGTGGCGTTTTTTCAAATCCCTTTACCCATGCCCTATTGCATGAATTCTTGGGGGTTACCGCTTCCGCCAAAAAAATGAGCTAATCGACGTTCGGGGACGGATTCGCCGATCCATTGT
Organism: uncultured Alphaproteobacteria bacterium; assembly: GCA_963748165.1. Lineage (GTDB taxonomy): Bacteria > Pseudomonadota > Alphaproteobacteria > Rhizobiales > Xanthobacteraceae > Bradyrhizobium. Next base: position 76,666 of record CAVVIM010000019.1, on the reverse strand, counting down.
TATGGAACGTCTGGCCGCTTTGCGCCAGAAGCGGCCATTCAGCAATGATATGGTTTTATGCGTTTTCTAGCCAGTATGCACTACCGCTGAATTATACGTTCTCCTACTGCGCGAACAACGCCTCATCCATCACCTTGGGTTGGTCGACGATGCGCGCCGGCGCAAACTCCATCTGCTCGATGATGTCCCTTCGGACATCGACGCCCTTGGCAATTTCGGTCAGCACCAGGCCTTCGGTCGCCACTTCGAACACCGCGCGCTCGGTAATGATCTTGGCGCGCTGGCCGCGATGGATCACGCCGTTGCGCACGGGATAGGTGATCTGCTCGGCGGCGTTGACGAATTTGCGGACCTTGCCCTCCTTGCGAATGCTCAGGCCGTTCTTATCCGCATCGATCTGCAGTCCCGCGGTCGTAAACGTACCGGCAAACAGCAATTCGCGGGCATTGTGGGCGATGTCGATAAACCCGCCGGCACCGGGATTGAAGCTGCCGAATTTGCTGACATTGACGTTTCCGGCCGCATCGAATTGTGCGAACGCCAGGGCTGCGAATTCGCAATTGCCGCCGTCGATGAAATCGAATTGCGAAAGCCCATCGAGCAGCGCTTCCGGATGGCGGTTCGCGGAAAACTGCCAGTTGCTCATGACGAGGCCGCCGAACGGGCCGTGCTCGGTGGTGAACGCATAGTCCTCGATCTTGCCGTTGTCGAAGGCGCCTTGCTCCGCCATGACCAACGGCGTATCGGAAGACGCGCCGAAGCCGAAGATGCTGACGACACCGGGTTTGATCTCTTGGGCGGCGCGGCGCGCAATGATCTTGTCGGGGCCGAACGGCACGCCGGGAATTTTCGACAGGTCGAATGGCTGGCCGCCGAGATAGGCGACATCATGCGCCACTTCCGTCGTCATCATCTGCTGCGGATCGAGCACGACATGATCGACCAGCACGCCCGGGATGCGCACCGCCTGGGCGCGGCGGGTGCCACGCGCCACGCGCTGCGAGACCTGTGCTATCACCAGCCCGCCGCAGGCCTTCGCCGCCAGCGCCAGCGCCAGCGAGGAGGACAGCAAGGCTTCGCTCTCGAACGACAGGTTTCCAGCATCGTCGGCCTCGCCGGCGCGGATGATGGCGACGTCGATGTTCCAGGTCGGATAGAACAGATACGGCTTGCCGCGAAACTGAATTTTTTCGACCAGGCTGTCGATCGCGCGCGCGGTCAGCCGGCCGCCGGTCTGGTCGGGATCGATGTAGCAGCCAAGCCCGATCTCGGTCATGTAGCCGGGGCTGCGGCGGGCGACTTCGCGCAGCCAATGCATGCTGGCGCCGATCGGCCAGCTATAGGCTTCGATCGCATTCTCGCGGATCAGCCGCATCAATTCCGGGCGCTTGCCGGTCGCGGGATTGACCGGGTTGATATAGGAGCCGGACACGATCCGTTTCATCAAGCCTTCGACCGCAACGTGATCCATGCCGCGAATGCCGACGCCGTCGCCGGTGCCGCAAGGGAAATAGAATGTCAGGTCTCGCGGGCTGCCGTCGCGCTGGAATCGCGCGGCAACGCTCTTGAGCACTAGATCGGGCGTGATCCAGCCGATCACGCCGACGCTGGCAACGGTCTGACCGCTCTTGATGGCTGCAACGGCAGTCTCGGCTGAACAGAACTTATTCATCGCATCATCCCTCGAACGATTTAGACTTTCATGCCGAATTTGCGCAGCGTCGCCTTCGACGCGTCGTCCTGGCAATTCTCGGCAAAGATTCGGTTGGCCAGCATGTCGCTGGCTTCCGCGCTGCCGTTGATCAGCGGCGCAAAGAAGCGCTTGGTGCCGGCGACGGCAACTCGCGGCAACGCTGCGAGCCTTCCGGCCAGCGCGATGGCTTCGTTGTCGACGTCAGCCTGCGGCACCAGATAGTCGGCGAGCTTCAGTTGATGCGCCTCGGTTCCGGAGATCGGCTCGCTCGCCCATACCAGCCGTCGGGCCGCGACCGGTCCGACCCGCACGCTGAGCGATGCCAGCGCCCAGGGCGGCAGCCAGCCGTTCGGCACCTCCGGCATGTGCCAGCGGCATTCGGGATGGGTGACGATCAGGTCGCAGCCGGCGGCAAGGCCGACGCCGCCGCCGAGCGCGAAGCCGCAGACCGCGGCGATCACAGGCTTCTCCAGGAAGCCGATGGCGCGCACCACCCGGGCCGTCTCGGCCTCATGCGCGCACATCTGCGCGATGTCCATCGTGGCCAGTTCCTTCAGATCGCTGCCGGCGCAGAAGCCGGGCGCAGTCGCGGAAATCACGATGGCGGCAACGCAGTCGTCGCGGTCGAGTTCGACAAACGCATCGCTGAACGCGTGCATCAGTTCGGTACCGAGCGCATTGCGGCGGTTCGAACGATCCATGGTCAGGATGGCGACCTCACCTTGCTGCCTGCGATCTAACATGGGGCGACCTTTCGCTTCTTGGCTGTGCTGGCGTCACGCATGGGCCGCCTCCGCGGGCACCGCGCCGAAATACAATTGCTCGACGATCGGGGACGCTTTCAGTGCTTCCGGCGTGCCTTCGGCAGAAATCGCACCAGCGGCCAGCACATAGGCGCGACTGGCGACATCAAGCGCCATTGCCGCGTTCTGCTCGGCGAGCAGGATCGTCATTCCCTCTCGCGCCAGCTTCATGACGGTGAGCGATATCTCGTCGACAATGACCGGGGCGAGGCCGAGCGTCGGCTCATCGAGCAGTAGGCACTTCGGCTTGGCCATCAATCCTCGGGCGATCGCTACCATCTGCTGTTCGCCACCCGACATCGAGCCGGCGCGCTGGTTGCGGCGCTCGCCGAGCCGTGGAAACATCGAAAACATCGAATCGATGTCGTGCTGGATATCGTTGCGATCGGGACGGTGATAGGCGCCCATGGTCAGATTTTCGAGCACGGTGGATTGGGCGAAAACCTGGCGGCCCTCGGGCACCAGGGCGATGCCGAGCCGGACACGCTTTGGCGTCGACAACGATTCGATCTCGATGCCGTCGAGGCGGATCGAGCCGGAGGTGGCGCGCTTCAATCCGGCGATCAGACGCATCGTCGTCGATTTGCCGGCGGCGTTGGCTCCGATCAGTGCGACCACCTCGCCAGCCGCAACGCGGAGATCGACGGCGCGCAAGACCTGATTCTTGGCATAGTGGGCGTTTATGGCGGCAAGCTCAAGCATGATGGCTTCGCCCCAAGTAGGCCTTCACCACTCCGGGATCGGCCAGCACGTCGTGGGGGCGGCCGGCAGCAATTTTGCAGCCTTGTTGTAGGGCAATCGCCCGATCGGCGAACTTGGCCAGAAACGCCACCTTGTGGTCGATGATGCACAGCGTCGTGCCATGCGTACGCAGGTCGCGCAGCACGTTTTCCAGGTTCTGGATCTCGTCATTGCCGAGCCCCGATGCCGGCTCATCGAGCAGCAGCAGTTCCGGCTCGCACATCATCGCCATGGCAACGCCGAGCATCTTTTCCTCGCCATAGGACAATTCGGCCGCGGGTTTTGCCGACGACTGTTGCAGGCGGCACAGCGTCAGCGCCTTCTCCGCCCGCGCCCGCAAGCCGGCTTCGCACTTGGCCGGCGACAGGAAGCTTCTCAGCCGGCTGTGATCCTTCATCCGCGTGAAGGCGAGGAAACTCGCGATCCTGACGTGCTCGAATACCGAAAGTTCGGAAAATAGCTGCGGATTCTGGAAGGTCTTGATGACGCCCCGCGCAGCGATAACGTTGGGCCGCGCGCCTGCAATGTCCTGCCCCTTCCAGAACACGCGGCCACTGCTCGGCACCAACAACCCGGCCAGCAGGCTGAGCAGCGTGGTCTTGCCGGAGCCGTTCGGCCCGAAGATGCCGATGATCTCGCCCTTTTCGATCGAAAACGACACATCCGACACCGCGACCAGGCCACCGAACTGCTTGGTGAGGTTTTCGACCTTAAGCAGCATGGACCCGCCCCTTGAGCAGTCCGGCGGCGAGGCCGACGATGCCGCGCGGCATCAGCAGGATGACGAGGATCAGGATCATGCCGTAGACCGCGACCCGCATTTCAGCGGGCAGTTCGATCAGATGCGGCAGCGAGGTCAGCACCAGCGCGCCGACCACCGGCCCCAATATCGTGGACACGCCGCCTAGCAGCACCATGGCGATGGCGTCGAGCGATTGCGTCACCGCCAGATAGGCCGGCTCGATATAGCCGGTGTAGAAGCCGTACAGCGCGCCGGCAAAGGCGGCGATCACGTTCGAAATCGTGAACGCCAGCAGCTTGTAGCGGAAGGTATCGATCCCGAGCGTCTGCGCGAGATCCTCGTTGAGGCGAATCGCCGAAAAATTGCGGCCGATCCACGAGCGCATCAGGAACACCGTGAAGATCAGGATTGCGGTCAAGCAAACCAGGGTGAGGAAATACCACTGCACGGTTTGTTCGATCTTGATCACGCCGCTTCCGGGCAGCCACACGGTCGGCTTTTCGAGAACCAGCATGCCCAGCGTGCCGTTGGTCACGCTGGTCCAGTTCAGCACCACCAGCCGGCACAGTTCGGCAAACGCCAGCGTCACCACCGCGAAGTAGAATTCCTTGAGGCGGAACTTGAAACAGATCCAGCCGATCACGATCGAGACCACAATGACGATCCCGACCGCCACCAGGAAACCGAGCCAGAACGGAATGCCGAAACGCAGCATCGAAAGAAACGTGACGTAGCTGCCGATCCCGAAGGCCGCGGCATGAAACATCGTTAGCTGCCCGGCGCCGCCGAACACGATGTTGAATGCAATCGCCAGAATGCCGAGCACGAAGGTAAAGATGAGGATGGTCAGCACCACGTCACTGTGTACCACGAGCGGCAGCAGATAGAGCGGAACGAGGAACAGCAGCGTTTTCACTTCTGGCTCCCGAACAGGCCGGCGGGCCGGAACAGCAGGATCGCCACCAGGAACACGAGGCCGTAGGCGTCGCGGAACGCCGACGGCAGATACAGCGAACCGACGGACTCGGTCACCCCAAGAATGACGCCACCGGCGAGCGCGCCGAGCAGATTGCCGACGCCGGCGAGGATCGCAGCCTCCACGCCCTTGAGAATGAACAGGCCGCCGAGCGACGGCTCCAGCGAAAACAGGCTGGCGTAGAGCGCGCCACCGAAGCCGGCCAGCGCGCAGGAATAGACCACCACGCCGGTCTGCAGCAGTTTTGTGGGAACCCCCATCAGCATGGCGGCTTCCGGATTTTGCGCGTAGGCGCGCGTCGCCCGGCCGAGCCACGCCCGCGACAGGCCGAGCCAGGTCAGTCCGATCACCGCCACCAACAGCAGGAACGCCACCACCTTCATGCGCGGCAGGGTGATCGCACCAAGGCTCCACGATCCAGCGATCACGATGTCCATGCTCTTGGGCGTGGTGGTGAACAACAGCAGCGCGCCGCTCTCCATCACCGAAATCAGGCCTATCGAAACCAGAAGGCCGTTGACGAGATTGTTGCGGGTGAATCGAAACATCGTCTGATCGGCGATCAGCCCGGCCACGGCGGCCAGCGCCACCGCAAGCACCACCGCGACCGGAAACGGCAACATCACGAGATCGGTAAAATACCAGGTCGCATAGGCGCCGACCATCATGAACTGACCGAGCGCGAAATTCACGATACCGGTAATGCCGAACGTCATAGTTACGCCGAGCGCGATGATTTCGTAGAGCGAGCCGAGGATGATGCCGTTGAGGATCTGCCCGACAACTACCTGCACCATCCTTATGGCTCGACGTGCACCACTTCCTTGGCGCCGCCTTTCTTCAAATGCACGATATCGAAGTCGAACACCTGTTCGGCGTGATCGTCGAAAGAGATCTTCCACATGCCCTGATAGGTCATGGAAAGCAGCGCGGCGCGGATCTTTCCCACGTCGTCGACGGTGCCGGCCTTCTGCATCGCCGCGACCAGCATGTAGACGTGGTCGTAGCAGGATGACGAACACAGCGGGGCCTGATCGTAGGGGAAGTCGCGCTTGTAGAAGGCCTTGTAGGCCTCGATGAAATGCTTGACCTTCGGCTCGTTCTTTTCGGCCTCCTCGAAATCCTTTGGCACATAGACGATGTAGTCGTCCAGACCGTCCTTGTTCTTCAGTCCGGGTCCGGTGGACCCGCGCACCAGGAAGAACTTCTTCGAATAATTGCCCTCGATCGACTGCCGCACAATGTCGTATAGCGCCGCGTCCGAGTAGCCGGGAAACAGATAATCCGGATGGAATTCCCCGATCTTAGCCAGCACCGGCGAAAAATCCTTGGTGCCAGGCTCGAAATACTCGGTCATGGTTTCGATGCCGCGGGCCTTGAAGATCGGCTCGTAGATATCGCCCAAAACCTTGCCGCCGGAATCGTTCTGGAACAGCATCGCTACTTTCTTGGGGTGCGCCGTCTTGATCAAATAATCGACCATCCTCTCGCCGAAGCCCTTCGGGCCGGCATCCCAGTTCCAGGTGCGGATGAGGAATTCGTTGCCGGGCTTGCCGACGAAATCGTGAATTCGTGTGCCGCCGCCCATCATCAGGAATTTGCCGTTGAACTGCTGGGCGTAGGGAAAGATCGTGATGAAGACGTTGGAGAGAAACGGCCCGAATACGAACTTGACTTTGTCCTGCTCCAGAAGCTTCTTGAGTTGGATGGTTGCTTCCTTCGGATCGCCCCTGGTGTCGAGCGCAATCAGGTCGAGCTTGTAGGTGGTGTCGCCGACCTTGAATCCGCCTGATTTGTTGATCTCGTCGACGGCGATCGGAACGCCCTGCGACGGCATGTAGCCATAGATGGCGTTCGGCCCTGTCTGCGCCTCGATCTGCCCGAGTTTTACGGTCGCGATTTGCGCACACGCAAAATCCGGAATTGCCGCCAGCATCAGCCCGCCGACAAGACAACCTTTAAAAAAGCGCTTCATTTCCTCGACCCTCCGGCGGCCTTTTATGTGTCGTTGCGGTCCGGCCCGTCACCGCTTTGGAGCCACCGCATATCGATTGATCGTCAAATCACGGCGCCATCCTTGTGCAGCGCGTCACGCAGATCGGAAACCGAAAGTCTTCGGGGCGACGTTCCTTCGCGCAGCGACATCGCCGCCGCCATGCCGATGGCCTGGCCATAGGAAAAACATTGAGCGGTGACGCGCGCCGACGCCATCGCCTCGTGCTCGGCCGAAAGACAGCGGCCGGCCACCAGGAAGCCCTCGCCCGCGACCGGCACGAAGTTCTGGTAGGAGATATCGTAATAATCATCGAGCAGCCATTTGAGCTGCGGCTTTTCGCCGGAATGCAGCTCAATCGGCCACGCCGACCTCGCGATCGAATTTTTGTTCTTGGCTCCGGCAACGACGTCTTCATTGCTGAGCGTGGTTACACCCCGGATTTGCCGAGTCTGTCGGACGCCAACCTGCACGCCGGTGTCGTTGACGAAGGATTGCTCGCAGCCCACCAGCCGATCCTTGAAGAATTTGGCGTATTCGCGAACTTGCTTGCGGCCCTCGATCTCGGCTTCGGTAATGTCCTCGACCAGCATCGGATTGAGCTCGCGGCCGTCGCGGCCGATGATACGCGTACAGTTGCAGAGCAGTTCGTTCGGCCGCGGCGTCGAGAACAGGAATACCTTAGAGCGCGGAAGGTCGTATTCCCGGCTGTTGTGCAGATTGCGGATCATTTGCGACACTTCATCGCCCATGATGGTGTCAGAACCGTAATGCGCGCGCAGCCGCCCGACGTCGACGCCCATCAGGCGAAACAGCATGGTCGGATTTTGCACCTTGCCGTCCTGGCCCATGAAGGTCTCAAAACCGCCGAGGGCGGCGACATCGGCGTCGCCACTGGCGTCGATGGTGAGCTTGGCCGTTATCTCCGCCCGGCCCTGCTTGGTCCAGGCCAGCACACCACGGACACGCTCGGCTTCGGTGAGCACGTCGATGACGGTGGTGTGAAACAGCACCTGAACCCCGGCATCGGCAAGAAAATGGTCGCCGGCTTCGCGCCACATGAGCGGATCGTGCGTCAGCGTGTAGGTGTTGCCGTAGCGCTGCGGTTCGGTGATGCCGCCTTTCTCTTTCATAACGCTTACGAAGCGGTCGGCAAAGCCGAACACCACCTGTTCGGGCGGCTTTGCCGCACCTTCGGTCGCGGCATAGAGACCGCAGACCGTTCCCGACAGGCCGGCAACTGCCGCGCCGCCGCAGAAGCCGTATTTCTCCAACAGCAGCACGCGGGCGCCCGCCTTGGCGGCGGTAAACGCCGCCGCGACCCCGGCAGCGCCGCCGCCGACCACCAGAACGTCCGTGTCGAGAGTTAGATGCCCCCGCCGGTCCCTCACCTCTGCCATCGGCTTTTTTCCAGCGTTTCTTGAGTAATATATTACTGATAATCCCCTTTGGCTGTCAATGCCTGTTATTTTTCCCTTTAAATATGGCATTTTTGGAAAGTAGTGTCCGTCGATGGGTTCTCCCCATCTGGTATGTACACAACCACTGATATGTCATAAAAATACCGCAGGAGGGATCGATGCCGATCGAATTGACCGAGGACGAAACCTCGCTGCTGGCGGCCACCGACCGTTTTATCGGGCGGGAAATGAAGCCTTCGATCGGCACTTACGTGCGCGAACACCAATTCCCGACCCCGATCGTCAAGGCGTTCGCGAAAGCCGGCTTCATGGGCGTCGCCTACGATCCCGCTTTCGATGGCGGTGGATTGGGGGCGCGCGGCGCGGCGTTGTTGAGTGCGCGGCTCGCTGAAGCCGAGCCGGGCTTTGCTGCGATCTTTCTCTGCAACAGTGCACCGATGACGGTGCTGGCGCGTTTCGGCTCCGAGCGAATCAAACAGCAATGGCTTGCACCGCTCTGCCGCGGCGAAACCCTGGCATCGTTCGGGGTCACCGAGCCGCATGGCGGCTCCGACGTCGCGCAAATCAAGACCCGCGCCCGCGAAGACGGCAATGACTTCGTGCTCGATGGCTCGAAGGTGTTTTCCACCAATGCCGGCACCCCGCTTCATGGCGTGACGACGGTTGTCGCGGTGACCGATCCGGACAAGGGCCCGAAGGGCCTGTCGACCTTCGCAGTGCCGGTCGGCACGCCGGGATTCTCGATCGGCAAGCCCGGCCGCAAGATCGGCTGGCGCATCGCGCCGTCGTGCGAGCTGTTCTTCGACGGATGCCGGGTGCCGAAAACCGCGATGGTCGGCAACCGCGGCGACGGCTTGAAGCAGATCCTGACCACGCTGGCGATCGGCCGGGTGCTGGTCGCGGCAACGGCGCTCGGGCTGACGCGCAAGGCAACGCGGCTTGCCATCGCCTACGGTTCAAACCGCAAACTCTTCGGACGTGACATCCTGCAGAACCAGGGCCTGTCCTTCCCGCTCGCTGACATCATGACCAAATGCTATGCTGCAGAACTCATGATTCAGGATGCCGCGAAACTGATCGATGGCGGACGGCCGTTTCGCAGCGAGACCTCGATGGTCAAGCTGTTCGCCTCCGAACTGGCGGTCGAGGCCGCCGCGCTCGCCATTCAGACCCACGGTGGCTATGGGGTATTCGAAGAGTATGAGGTTTCCGGCCTGATGGGCGAAGCAAGGGTTCTTACCCTTGTCGAGGGAACGAGTGAGATACAGCGGCTTGTCATTGCGCGAGATCTGTTGGAATTCTGAGGTTGGATAGCCCGATGCGTAGCGCCAACAACCGCGGCACGACCAAGTCCGGCCCTGCCGCCCCCGCACCGTGGCTGCCCGACACGGCGCCACCGACCGCAGCGCGCGGATCGAAGCCCCGTCCGGACCGGCTGGCCGACATTGCTCACAGCAAACTCGAAGAGCTGATCGTCACGCTGGAACTGGTACCCGGCAGCCTGTGGTCGGAAGCGATGCTGAGCGACCGCATCGGGATCGGCCGCACCCCGGTCCGGGAAGCGGTTCAACGGCTGGCCTGGGAGCGGCTGGTCACGATCATCCGCCGCCATGGCATCCGGATCTCCGATATCGACCCCCATGAGCAGATGCTGGTGCTCGAGCTGCGGCGGGAGTTCGAACCCCTGGTAGCGTCGCGCGCAGCGCGACGCGCGACCGTCGACGAGCGGCGCTATCTCTCCAAGATCGCCAATTCCTTCATGGAAGCCGGCGTCACCGTCGACGTCATGAAATTCCTCCGCGTGCATTTCGAATCCAAGCGCTTCATCATTGCCTGCGCGCGCAATCCCTTTATCGCCAACGCGTTTGCGCCAATCAATGCGCTGACCCGTCGATTCTACTTTGTGTACCAGCGCGAATCCAAGGACGTCGCCAGGGCCGCGGCGCTGCATGCGGCGGTGCTCAAGGCGATCGCGTCGGGCGATGAGGTCGCCGCCGCCGATGCCGCACGCGCCATGGTCGATTATGCCGAATATTATACACGGTCAGTTATTGTCGGGCGGACGACATTCTGATTTGTGTAGGCACATTTCATTCGTGACTGAAGTTTTTAAAACTCGCCCGGTTCGATAATTTTCTTGGCGCGCAGCCAGGGTTCGAGTTCGTCGATAATCGGCCGGCTCCGCCGTAGCCTGGCATTACGCCTTTCCTCGGCGCCGCTGCCACGGATATCGCTCTCGATGGCATAGAGCCCGGCGATGCGTTCGGCGCCTCGCTGGCGATCGGCGCCGGACCGGCCGCGGCGAGTTCGTAGAAGCGTCGGCGCACATGGGCCCAACAGAATGCAAGTCGCACCTCACCGCGCTCGGCGAGTACGCGATAGCCGGCGTAGCCGTCGACCTGAAGGGTGCCCGTGAACCCGGCGAGATGGGCGATCGGCCGTTCCGCCTTGCGATCGGGGGCGTAGACATACGCCACGCCGGGCGGGTCGGCGCCACCCCAGGGGCGATCGTCGAGCGCGTAGGCCCACAGTTGGCCGGTCTTGGTCTTCCCGCGTCCGGGATCGAGCACCGGCGCCGTCGTCTCGTCAGCGAACAGCTTGGCCGAACCCTTGAGCCTGGCGAGCAGGCGCTCATGCACCGGCCGCAGCAGGAAGGCGGCGCGGCCGACCCAGTCGGCCAAGGTCGAGCGATCGAGCGTAATGCCCTGCCGCGCATAGATCTGAGCCTGCCGATACAGCGGCAGATGATCGGCGTATTTGGAGACGAGAACCTGCGCCACCGTCGCCTCGGTCGGCAACCCGCCCTCGATCAGCCGCGCCGGCGCGGCCGCCTGCACCACCCCGTTCTCGCAAGCTCGGCAGGCATATTTGGGCCGACGCACAACCAGCACGCGGAACTGGGCCGGGACGATGTCGAGTCGTTCGCTGACACCCTCGCCAATCCGATGCAGCGCATTGCGGCAGCACGGGCAGACCCGCTTGAGGAAGGCCTCAATTGGCTTGTTCCATTACGGCGGTATGGTAAGTTACACAGGCAAGTTTATAATTTCGCGAAAAATTGTTGCGCGCCTGACACTGTCGTTTGCGGTCTGAGGAGACCGAATCCGGGCCATGGGCGAAATTAGGGATTTTAAATCGAGCAAGAGCGGCAAGCCCCCGCAGGAACTCATCGCGACGTCTTGCTGCGATTGTCGTTGGCGATATCTCGGGCTACAGCCGGCTGATGGAAATCGATGAAGAAGGAACGCACGGTCGCGTGAAGCGGATCGAGCGCGGCCTCATCGAACCCAGCATTGCAGGGCATCACGGACGGCTTGTCAAAACCACCGGCGACGGTTTTATTGCGACTTTCGATAGTCCTGTCGAGGCCGTGCGGTGCAGCATCGTCATCCAACAAGACATGGTCGGACGCAACGCATCGCTGCCCAAGCATCATTGGATTGAGTATCGGATTGGCGTCAACCTCGGCGACGTCATCATTGAGGGTGGCGATGTTTATGGTGATGGAGTCAATATTGCTTCGCGTCTTGAGGGTATTGCCGAGCCTGGCCAAGTTTTCATCTCAAGCGGCATTTATGAGCAGATAAAGCACAAACTGGTTTGCGGATATAAGTCGCTCGGAGATCGCAAACTTAAGAACATCGCCGACCCGGTGAGGGTCTACCGCGTGCTTCCGGATCCGACCGCCTTCAACAGATCCCGAAAGCGACGCGAGAACATTCTGATTTTCTTGTTGAGTCTGGTTTTGCTCGTTATCGGAGGCGGCGCACTTTGGTATGTATTTTGGCAACCACATGGCAAGGTAGGAGATCGAGCGTCAGGGTCCGTTTCTCGCGAGATACCGAAGGAACTCTCAGCGCCACCGCCTAGCGCAAAACAAGCTGCGCCCCTGCCTCAGCCTTTGCCACCGGCATCGCCTACCGCCCCGCAATCACCACCCCAGACCCAATCCGCTCCTTTGGTCGCCCCCTCAGCAAAACAACCAGCATCGCAACCTCAGCCCGCGCCTACAATACCACCGCCCCCTACTGTCCGAGAACCGGAGATGAAATTGCTTCGCGGCGGCAGTTTCGTTATGGGCAGCAATGATGATCTCACAGAGAGGCCGAATTACAACGTCACGATCAAGCCGTTCGCGATCAGTCAGTATCCGATTTCCGTTCGCGAATGGAACGAATGCGCTGTAGCGAAAGCATGCGCGTTCGTGGCAACCGGCAAGGATGACGCGCCGATCACGAACGTAAGCTGGAGCGATGCCAAGCAATTCGTTGCTTGGCTCGCGGCCGCAACGCGAAAGGCATATCGGCTTCCAAGCGAAAGTGAATGGGAATATGCCGCCCGTGGTGGTACGCAAACAAGGTACTGGTGGGGTGAACAGTTTCAATTCGGAATGGCCAATTGCAAGAATTGCACCGACGTTGCGCCCACCGATCAACCAATTAAGGCCGGCAGTTTTAAGCCAAATCCTTTTGGGCTGTATGATATGGGTGGCGGCGTCGATCAGTGGGTAGAGGATTGTTGGCACAAGAATTATCAGGGCGCCCCGTCGGACGGTTCACCGTGGGTCGAGGGTGACTGTGGGTCGCATGTCATTCGATCAGGGTCCTGGAAGAACGATGCGCGCTACGCGCGCCCGGCGAACCGCGATAATTATGACACGGACGTTCGATATCCGACTCACGGATTGCGAGTCGCCCTGTCTCCCTGAAAAGCTTCAGAGGAGGATGTTCATGAAGATGACCCGGCTTATCGTGCTGTCCGCGGCGCTGCTGTCTGCGTCTTGCATTGCACACGCTCAAGGAAAGTCCGCGCCAAAGGATGCGGTTTTGTATTTTATTTGGCCGCACGACGGCGCGACGATTAAAGGCGCATTCTGGTGTCGTTTCGGTCTACGGAACATGGGTGTCACCCACGCGGGCGACGATTTTCAGAACAGCGGCCATCACCATTTGCTAGTCGACGTGAATGAACCACTCGACCCCAACGAGCCGATCGCACAAGACAAGACCCATCTTCATTTCGGAGCCGGTCAAACCGAGGGGCGTATAGACCTGCCACCCGGCAAACACACTCTCCAACTGGTGTTGGGGGATGCTAAGCATTATCCGTTCAACCCGCCGCTTGTTTCAGAAAAAATAACAATTAGGATCAAGTAAGATGGACTCGATTGTAGTTCTCATTATTCAGAATTCGATGAGGTGGGCCGTTTGCTGCCGACGCCATTGTGATCGGAGGTTCGCCACAGCATGTCGTCGAGATGCGATCCGGCGCATAGGCACCGGTTGTTTGCCGGGGTTGAGTTCAACGAGGTCGACGGGGACATCCTCTTCGTCTACGCGCAGTGCGAAGACTGCGCGGCAGAAATGGAGGACAGGTTCGCCCCGCACATCTCCATCATCGCGGCGGAGATCTTGATGCGGGACATCGGCATTGTGATGGTGTTGCCGCGCAACCGCGCCGAGCATCGGCAATTTTCCTGAAGACACAGCAACCGGCATATTTCCAGTGATGGCGCGACTGATCAAAGACGTCGACATTCTCATCGGAAGCGTCAAGCTGCAGGCCGATCATCCCGAGCTTTTCCACTACACCAGGCCCGAGGGATTCCGTGCGATAATAGGATCGCAAACGCTATGGGCCACGCTCTTCCGGGACCTCAGCGAGATACCGCTCGATACCTTCGTGACCTGACAACGGCCATTTCACCTCGCGCAGCGTCGAAACAGCTTCATCCAGTCCGCTGCCAAGGGATGACCAGACCTGGCTCGGACGCGGGCCGAGGTCTGAAAAGTGCCACTTAGCTGACATTGACATTTTGCAAACTTCCGAATTGTACCGAAAGCGATGTTGCCAATCGAATGTTATGGAACATTGAACTCCTTAAGTCGAAGATGATTATCAGAAGAGCTCAGGCGCCGGACCTACTGAGCCCGGTCCTGTCGTTAATGGCGGGATGTCCCGAGAACGCCATTGCTACGTCCGCAAATAATGGAAGCGGCTTGGGAACGCGCGCAGGCGTGGGGGCTGCGTGCGTTCCACGATCGCTAGTGTCCGGCTTAGAAAATTCCAGCCGAAGTGACTGGCCTCTCCGCACCATCCCTCTCTACTCAGAAGATCCTACTAGGAGCCAGAAATCAATCCATGCCAACAATCCAAAACTGGCGCACCAGGGCTCGAACCTGGGACCCCCTGATTAAGCGTCAGATTTTAACCCACCACGCGACTACAAGCCTCCCTCCGCCCCGTCCCTCGACCTGTCCCTCGGACCAAGATTGAGCGAAAATTCTAGACAGGCTAATATGTTAGTACTGCAATTCGAATCTCTCCGAGCGCGCTTGTTTACGATTTTGCACGATGCAGTACGATTTTGGCGCCATCGACCCTACCAACACCGTCGATAGAAAAGGCCGCGCTCGGCCCCCGGACCGGTCGAGGAGTTCCGGCGCGTCTGATGTATCGATGGCATCATCGGGCAGTACCGCAAGCGATTTCAGCTCCGCTCGCTGCTCTGGCGTCAACCGCTTGGAAGTTCCCTTCTTCATGGGCTCTCCTTTGGTGTGCGGTGGCCTTGCGGGCGCCTGATGATGCGGCCGACCCTTTGCATAAGGCGTTAGCAGGCGCACCACCGTCCGCTGGGCGGGTGGTGGCTGGCCAGCACTCGCGGAGCGCGCGGCAACCAATACGGCGCGGCGCGACGACACGCATGTCGAATTCGAGTGCGCCACAATCACGCCGTACGAATGGCCAATTCGCCAATCTAAACTGTGCCAGGTCGACGCAATACAGGGGGGATACTGAATGCGCCGCGATGATCAGCCTATTCGGCACGACGGGGAAACCACCGGCTATACTTTCAATTTCCAGATTTCGAGCAGTGGGGGACGACGGGCTTGCAGCGTCAAGGTGCAGGCCCCGAATATCCACGATGCGACCAGGTTCTTCCGGCAGAACTGGCCGATGATCGAGACGATGGCGCGCGAAGGTCTGGCTGCCGGATCGCGGGACGGCATCAGGCTGGACGTCCCGGATCGGGCGGCCTTGGCGGCCGATCCCGCCTGAACCAGTTCCGATATTGATCCGCCTCACCGTGAGGTCATTCAGACCGGCATCATTCGGACATCGTCTGAATGCAGCCGAGAACCATCGGCCCATCAAAACCGGAAGTGTCTCCGCAGGCTGCGAACGAGCGCGGCATGTCTATTTGCTCGCCGGAGGGGTTTTGCTTGCCGGAGGAGTTGGCGCGGGCACCTTGGTCCCCGTCCCCCGGGGGCCGGATTGTATCCGTTATCGCCAGCCGGCAACCCCGGAATGTTGCGGCACTGCATCGAATAGACCAGGTCGCCCTTCGAGGTTCGGCCGATCGGCTCGCATACCGGTTCCGTTACCGTGCTGTTCTGCGCCAGCGCCGATGACGACAATAGCATCGCCAGCAGGATCAGCCTTCGCATCCGACGCTCCCCTAACGCCCTGCCCGCGAGCGACGCTCCACTACCAACTGTTGCTGGCGAAGAAGTTGAACGGTCGCTGTTGCGCGACCACGACCGCCGGCGGGGCCACCTGCCGTCTTGCCACCCTGTGTCTGCGGTGCGGTTTGGGTTCCAGCTTTTTCGGCTCCGGAGTCGTCAGCTCAGCATAGGCGTCGCGCGTGCCGGCTTGCGCCGCAACGTCGGCGACCGTCGTGGCCGGGGCGTCCGGCGCCGCGCTGGCGGTCTGTGTCGGAACGATCGTGGGGAGGCTGGTGTCGATGACAACGCGCTCCGGCCATTTCCGCGCGGAGTGAATCCGGATCATTGGCAGTTCGCTCGCCGTGTTGGTGACTTCCGCAACCGGCAGCTTCGGCAAAACGGCATTCGAAACCAGCAGCAGCGCGACCAGCGCTCCGCCGACAAAGACGAAATATCGCAACAGGGGCATTTCAGCAGCGCTCCATCCGCGCGGAGCGTGCGGATCATTCGCCTAACCGGGACTCTGATAATTGGTTCCTCGGCCGCCAGTTTGCATCCCCCAATGCAGTTAATTCCGGTTCAAGGCCGCGTGATCAGGCCCGACTGGCTGCGACCGGCGTGCATTTGACCTTGCTGGCATGGATATTGACGAAACCGATATGCATATGGGCAAACCTTCTTTTGCCCTTCATGTTGACGGTGTCGTGAATCGTCCGGGCGCGGTCGGTCAGATGGCTTCCGTCCCGGCGGGCGAAGGCGCAGGAAATCTCGATATCCTTGACCGCATAGTCGTTGCGGTTGCGCAGGGTGAAGGTCACCAGGGCGTTGGAACCCAGTCCCCCGCGTCGCCAATGCTGCGATGAAATCTTCAGTCCGCCGGCAGACACCGTCTCCTCGGGCGTGATCGCCTGATTGGGTGCGGGCTGCTGTGGCGCCAGACCCGGGGGGATCGATGGCGCCGGGCCCGTCACAGCCGTCGCCGCGTGCACCGGCTCGCTCGCGGCGGGATTGCCGTATCGGGACAACAACGTCCACGCGGCGAGGCCGGTCAGCACGATCAGAGGCAGCCAGACAAATCCCGGCCTGAAATATCGTGGGGATATTTTCCATGACCAGTCGCCGGGCTGACCCGGCCCAGTCCATGCGATGCGCGACAGCCCAATTTCCATGGTCCTGCCTCAACCGGCGGCGAACCGATAAGGTCCCCCGCAAGCAAAAAGCCGCGCGGGCATTACACCGCACGGCTCCTGATACGACTGCCGATCACGGTTCCGCCGCCCTCTACCAATCGATCAAACGACAAATGGTTCCAAATGTCACCAGGCCGCAATGCCGCCAAGGCGCGCGCGTCGTGGACGACACCAAGGGGATGGTCAGCCCGCACGGCCGTCGCTAAAATTGAGCGCCGCGCCGCCCGACGCCGATCGTCGAATATCGAGCCAGGGCGGCGGAAAACCAGAGGGGAGACCACGATGCCGATCGTCACCTGGGATCACGTCCATTTGCGCAGTCCCGATCCGGAGGCAATGGCCGCCTGGCTCGAAAATGTCCTGGGCGGCGTTATCATTCGCGGTCCAGGACGAATCGACGTCAAGCTCGGTGGCGCCAACGTGTTCATTGCACCGGTGACGGCCGGCGATGGCGTCAACACCCCGCCCGTCACGCCCTATCAAGGCCTCGACCATTTCGGCCTGACGGTGAAGGACATCGACGCGGTGGCTGCCGAGATCAAGGCGAAAGGCGTCGAGTTCACCAAGGAGCCAACGACGATCAGGCCCGGCGTTCGCATCTGCTTCATCCGCGGGCCGCAAGGCATCTCGGTCGAACTGCTCGAGCGCGACAAGAAGTACGCCTGAGCGGCGATGGCGCTTGGCTGGGCGGTCTGTCCAGGGCGCAGCCGGGCCGGCGCGAGGTCACCTGGCCGTGCCAGGTCACCTGGCCGTCATCTCAGCGCCACAGACAGCCATCAATTTTCGTAAAACTGGCTCCGGCGCCGGGTTCGCGGGGCAACCTGCCGCGTTGACGATGCGGGCCTCGCCTTGGCATAACAGGTTACCGACCGCCGCTGTGACGGATGTCGGCCGCGGGACGTCATGAAAAACGGTCTGTATTCCATCCACGTCAGCCTGCAGGACGGTCGTTCGGGCAAAGGCAGCGGCGTGGTCTTGTTCCGCGATGGCAAAATCCTCGGCGGCGACGCCTATCTCTATTACACCGGCAGCTACACCACCAAGGGTACCAGTTTCAAGGGCGAGGTGCTGGTCCAGCGCCATACCTCCAGCCCCGATGCCAACCCATTGTTCGGCGGCGCCGTTCCGGTCGGCATCGGCGTTTCCGGCACCTTTACCGACACCGCGGGGGCGATGAACGGGACGGCGCTGGTCGGCAAGGCCAGCCAGATTTTCGCGGCGACGCTCCGCTTTCTTGCCGACGCCGATTAGAGCGTTTTCGAGCGAAGTGGGTACCGGTTCGCGTGAAGAAAACGCGTCAAAACAAGTCCCGCGCCCTGCAGCGGCTATTCTGCCGCCTGCTCCAGCGGCGCCACTCTGGGCAGAATGATCTGGACTCGCGTGCCCTTGCCGGGCTCGGAATCGAGGTCGAGCCGGCCGCCCAGACGATTGGTCACGATGCTGTAGACGATGTGCAGGCCGAGCCCGGTGCCGCCCTGGTCGCGACGGGTGGTAAAGAACGGATCGAAGGCGCGGCGCCGCACGTCGAGACTCATGCCGCAACCATTGTCGGAAAAAACGATCTCGACGTTGTCCTTGCCCGATTCCCGTACCTGGATATCGACCGCACCGGGCCTGCCGTCCGGAAAGGCATGCGCCACCGCATTGAGAAACAGGTTGGTGAGCACCTGACCATAGGGGCCCGGATAGCTGTTCATGGTGAGATTGGGCTGGCAATCGACCGTGAGGGCCAGATGATGCTTTCGTAGCCCCGGGCGCAGGCTCATGACGACCTGCTCGGTGAGATCGCCTAGATCGAAGCTGCGCTGATCGGAATAATTGCGGTCGGCGGCAACCTGTTTGAACGACTGGATCAGTTCGGCGGCGCGGTTGAGGTTAGCCACCAGTTGCGAGGCGGCATCGCGGCTGGTTTCGAGGAATTCATTGAGGCGGGAGCGCCGCAGGTCGCCGCGCGCCACCTCGGCGGCGAACATTGCGGTCTTGCGTTCCAGCGCGGAGGCGACCGTCAGGCTGATGCCGACGGGATTGTTGACCTCATGGGCGACGCCGGCGACCAGGCGGCCCAGCGCCGCGAGCTTTTCGGCCTCGATCAGCGAGTTCTGGGTTTCGCGCAGGTTGCGCAACGCCGCTTCGGCGGCATCCCTGGCCTTGCGCATCTCCTGCTCGCCACGCTTGCGCTCGCCGATGTCGAGCGCGACGGTGACGATATTCTGGATCTCGCCATCGGCGTCGAGCAGCGGCAGCTTGTTGACCAGCCAATGCCGCACGTTGCCGGCGGCATCCAGATATTCCTCCTCGTAGAAGCCAAGCCCGCGGCCCGCCTCCAGCACCCGCTTGTCGTTTTCGTCGGTCTTTTGCGCGCCATAGCGCGACATCAGGTCGGTGGTGGTGCGGCCGATCGCATCCGCCGGATCGATCCCGAAAATGCCGGCCATGTAGCGGTTCATCAGGACATAACGCAACTGCCTGTCCTTGAGATTGATCACCGCAGGCACGGTGTCGATCACCTGCTGCAGCAGCCGGCGGCCTTCGGCGATGGCATCCTCGGCGCGTTTCTGATCGGTGATATCGCGCACCGTGCCTTCATAGCGGACCACCGCACCGGTTTCGTCGCGCACGACGGTGGCGCTGTCGGAGAGCCACAGGATCGCGCCACCGCGCCGGCGTACCTGATACTCGAACTCCCGTACCATCCCGTCGCGCCGCATCAGCGACTGGTATTCCGCGCGCGCCGCCGGATGCACGTAGATCGTGTGCGCAATGTCGTTGGTGTCGCCGATCAGTTCCTCCGGCGTATCGTACCCCATGATCCGTGCCAGCGCCGGGTTGGCGTTGAGCAGCGCGCCGGCCGGCGTCGTCACGTAAATCCCGTCAACCGAGCCTTCGAACAGCTTGCGATAGCTTTCTTCGGCCAGCCGCTGTTCGGCCAAGGCGTGGATGGCCGCTTCGCGCGCCGCGTCGGCATCGACCAGCGACCGGCGAAACACCTCGGCGGCGCGCGCGATGTCGCCGATCTCGTTGTTGACGTCGGTTTCGGGAATCGAGGCATTCTTTTCACCCCCGGCGAGCGCGCGGATCGCGCCGGCAATCGACTTCAGCGGCCGCACGGTGCGGCGCACCACAAACAGCGCCGCGATCAGCCCGATCAGCACTCCCGCAATTCCCAGGATGATGCTTTGCCATTTGTCGTCCCTCAGTGTCCTGGCAAAATCGTTGGATAGCTCGCGGCCCCTGCGCGCGCTCAGATCGCGCAGCAGTTCGGTGACCCGGCCGATCTGCTGCCCTTCGGCACCCAGAACTTCCTTGTCGAGCGTGGCGATCTCGGCTTCGGTCCGCGAGATCGCCGCAATCGCGTTGGTGTAGGTTTCGGCCGCGGATCGCAGCGCCGGATCATCGATCGGCAGCGCCCGCATACGCTCGGCGGCCCGTTCGGCCGATGCGGGGTCGTGCGCCAGCAAGCCCGCCGCGACCTGGTTCTGGGCCAGGAAAAGTTGCCTCGCCACAGCCCGGTCCGGCACCGCGGCGATCGCCGATTCGAACCGTTCGCGCACCGGCGGCAATGCCGCGACCAGTTCGACGCGGCGCGAAATCAATCCGGTGATGTGCTCGATGCCATCGCGGTAGTTCTGCAGCCGGGCGGCGACACCATCGATCATCTGTTGCTGCGCGGGGGCAAGTTCCAGCCGCGTCTTCTTCAGCAGCGCGCTCAGGGTCGATGCGGCTTCACTGACCCGTTCGGTGTGCGCATTGGGATCGGTGACGACATCGCGGGCTGCCAGCCGCAGCTCATTCATGCGGCGGTCGATCTCCTCGGCGAGATCGCCGACATCCTGCAGCCGTTGCAGTTCCGCGAATGTCGCATCGATGTGCCGGATGGCGATGACGCTCGCCATGCTGGTCGCGGTGATGGCGGCGAGCACCAGCAGGAAGCTGCCAAAGGTCAACTGGCCGATCGAGAGCGAGATCGACCGCATTCTCTGGACGATGGCGGCAAAGGGCATGGGGGTCTGGACCGGCTCTGTGCAGCCCGCTTTATACGCTGGAATGGCCTGTTGGGGGAACATCCGGCGACCCCCGCAGCCTGCGCCTACCCGGCTGGGCGCAAGGGCAAGACGCGCCGGCAGGAAACCTGCGCGCCGGGCGCCGCTGGCGCGCGGGCGGCCTAGCCAAGCGCGCCCACTTCAAACACTTCGCCGTCATAGCCGGCCTCAAGGGGGATGCGGAGCTGGCGGCCGCCATTGAGTTTGGTCATGATCGGCATCACGGTGACGATGGGCTTTCCCCGGCAGTCTTCGAGCGCGGCTTTCACGCCGGGCTGCTTGCCGAGCCGGATCAGGTTGCGGGTGGTCGGAAACGGCAGCTTGAACCGCCCGCTCTCGCCGCCTGCCAGCGCCTCGCGCGGCGACACCCAGATCGAGTTGGTGGATTCCTTGCCGTCATGGGCACCGGCCTGCTCCGGCGGCGCCGCCGCCAGAAAGAACCAGGTGTCGAACCGCTTCGGCATCCCCTCCGGGGTAATCCAGTGTGCGTAGGGCACAAGCAGATCAAGCGCCAGCAGCATTCCATGATCGGCGAGCACGTTGAGAAACGTGGTCTTGCCTTCGCACAAGGCGGTGCGGTGCGCCGCCTCGATCTCCTGGGCTCGCCTGGCATCGACCAGGGCATTCGATCGCTTCGGGCGCGCCAGCAAAATGCCGCTTTCCTCGAAGGTCTCGCGGATTGCGGCGATCCGGAAGCTGAGATCGGCCGCCTCGAGCCCTTCCGCGCCCGAATAAAGTTCGGGCCTGGCGATGATCTCGTTGTCGCCCTTGTCGACGCTGCCGCCGGGAAACACCAGCGCGCCGGAATTAAAATCGATCTCATAATGGCGCACCATCATGAAAACCTCGATCTCCTGGCTGGCAGCGTTGTCCCGCAGCAGCAGAATGGTCGATGCGGGACGCGGAGCGACGGCCTCGGCCATGGATCAGCCTGCCGCGCTGGATTGCGGTTGCAAATTGGCGCGGCGGTCGATCCGCGCGACCCGCGACAGCAAATAGTCCACTTCGGCTTTGGCCGCCGGCGTGATGCCCGCGCCCGGCCTGCGCTGCGCACTGCAGGCGATCACGCCGCGTTTCTGCAGCACGTATTTACGCACCGCCAACCCGGCGCCGGGCTGCTGCTCGTAGCGGATCAGCGGCAAATGCGCATCGAACAGATCATGCGCCGCATCGCGCTTGCCGGCTTTCGACAATTTTACGACGTCGATCAGCAGTTCCGGAAAGGCGTAGCCGGTCATCGCGCCGTCGGCGCCACGCTCCATTTCGAAATCCAGAAACAGCCCGCCATTGCCGGTCAGGATCGACAGCGGTCGCAGCGAGCCGTCTTTCTGGAACGCGCGCAGCGCGGAAATCTTTTCCAGGCCCGGCCAATCCTCGTGCTTGAGCATCACGCAGGACGGGCTGTCCATGACGATCTTGCGGATCACGGCGGGTGCGAACACCACCGATAAAGTCAACGGATAGTCCTGCAGCACCCAGGGAACATCGTCGCCGATCGCCTCCTGTGCCTGCTTGAAATAGCCGGTGATCTGGTCGTCGGTGCGCAGATTTGGCGGCGGCGCGATCATCACCCCGGCGGCGCCCGCGTCCATCGTGGCGCGCGCCAGCGCACGCATCGCGGCAAATCCCGGCGCGGAGACGCCGACGATGATCTGCATGGTCCTGGCGCGTTTGACAAAGCGGATTGCGACCTGCTCCGCCTCGGCGGCGTCGAGCTTCGGCGCCTCGCCGAGAATGCCGAGCACCGTGACGCCATCGCATCCGACCTCGGCGTAGAAGTCGGTCAGCCGGTCGATCGACTTGTCGTCGATGCGGCCGTCATCGTGGAACGGCGTCGGCGCAATGGCAAAGGTGCCCGCGGCCTTGGCGGTGAGATTCATGGCGCGTCTCTATCCTCTGTCGTCATTCCGGGGCACGCGAAGCGTGAACCCGGAATCTCGACGTTCCGGGTTCGATGCTACGCATCGCCCCGGAACGACGTGTAACATCTAGAACCGCCGCGCGCCCATCTTGATCTGCTCCTCCGAGAAAAAGATCTCCCTGGCATGGGCGACGACGTCCTGGGCCTTCCAGCCGGCATGCGGCGGCTTCCAGCCTTCCATTTCCATCATCCGCATCTCGCGCACACCGCGCGGGCCGGAGACGCCGAGCACCTTGCCGGTCTGGTCGCCCGACAAGTCGCTGACCATGTATAGCACGGCCGGCGCGATCCCGTCCGGCCCGAGCGCCGCTCCGGGATTTTCAATATAGCGCGGCAAATCGGCGGTCATGCGGGTCAGCGCTCCCGGCGCCAGCGTCCAGATCCGGATATTGTATTTGCGGCCCTCGATGGCGAGCACGTTGGACAGGCCCCAGATGCCGCCCTTGGCGGCGCCGTAATTGGTCTGGCCGAAATTGCCGATCAGGCCCGAGGTCGACGAGGTGTTGACGATGACGCCCCCGCCATGCTCGCGCATCCAGCGAAACACCGGCTGGGTGCAGCAGAACGTTCCCTTGAGATGCACCTTGATGACCTTGTCCCAGGCGGCTTCGCTGGCCTTGGCAAAGGTCTGATCGAGCAGGATGCCGGCATTGTTGACCAGGATGTCGGCGCGGCCGAAATTCTTGATGGCGTCGTCGAACACCGCCTGGCCGCCGGCCATGGTCGAAATATCGGCGCCGTTGGCGACCGCGCGGCCGCCTTCGGCCTTGATGGCGTCGACCACCTTCTGCGCCATCGACGCATCGCCGCCACTGCCGTCGCGGGGGCCGCCGAGGTCGTTGACCACGACAGCCGCCCCCTCGCGCGCGAACAGTTTGGCATAGGCTTCGCCAAGCCCGCCGCCGGCGCCTGTGATCAGCGCAACCTTGCCGTCGAGTAATGCCATGATGCCTGCTCCCATCTGCCGTTTTTATGAAACAACCGTCGTGGCCGGGCCTGTCCCGGCCATCCACGTCTTTCCCCTTTCCACAGAGAAGACGTGGATGCCCGGCACAGGGGCACAGGGCCGGGCATGACGACAATAAGTGGGCCATCACCCCAGCACCGTCCTGCCGCTCTTGATGACGGTGACGTTGCGGGCCTTCACTTTCGCCTCGAATGAAATCACGTTGCCGTCCCTCCACAGTTCCATCGTTACGGTCTCGCCGGGATAGACCGGGGACGAGAACCGCGCGGCGTGCTGCCTGAACGCGGCCGGGTCGTAGTCGGCATAGCTCTGCAATACGCCGCGGCAAGTGATGCCGTAGGTGCACATTCCGTGCAGGATCGGTCTTGGGAAACCGGCACGCCTGGCAAACTCCGGATCGCTGTGCAGCGGATTGCGGTCGCCGCACAACCGGTAGACCAGCGCCTGGTCCGGGCGCGTGGCAATCTCGACGGTTTTATCGGGCGCGCGGCTCGGCACCTTGTGCGGTTCGGGCTGGCCTTCCGAGGGACCGCCGAAACCGCCGTCGCCGCGCGCAAAGCGCGACGCCACCAGCGTCGCCAGCTTCTCGCCCTTGTCATCCCGCAGCACGGTCTGATGCCGGATCACCGCGCCCTTGTCCTTGCCCTTGTCGAAAACGTCGAGCACGGTCGAGTCGGCGGTGATATGGGCCGACGTGGCGAGCGGCTTGTGAAAGGTGATGTCACGTTCGCCATCGACCACCATGACACGGTTGAGATTCATCTCGCCGGGTCCGGCGCCCCAGGCCGCGACCGAGGCAAAGGTCGGAACCACCTTGAGGGCGCGCGGCGCGGCGACCGCCTCATTGACGAAGGCGAGTTCCTTCTCGTCCATCGGGTCGGCGCCGAGCCCGATGCCATAGGCGTAGAGCATCACTTCACGATCGGTGTAGGCGTATCGCTGGCCGAGATTTTTCAGCGCCATCAGTTCGTCGTACTTGATCGGCATTTTGCGGATCTCCTCTTTTCGTCATGCCCGCGAAGGCGGGCATCCAGTAATCGCCTGCGTTTACTGGATCCCCGCTTTCGCGGGGATGACGGATCATGCCGGCGTAAAGAACGGCAATGGCGCGCCGTCGGTCGGCTTGAACACCACTTTGACCTTTTGCCCGATCTTCAGCTTGTCGATGTCGCAGTCCACGAAGTTGGTCTGCAGCGACGGCCCTTCCTTCAGCGTGACATAGCCGATCGCATAAGGTCCGGTGGCGGATCTGCGCATCAGGCTGAAGGTGTAGATCTCGCCCTCGCCCGAGCTTTGCTCCCAGACCGTCTTGTCGGAGAAGCAGAACGGGCAGATCGCACGCGGGAAATAATGCGCTTCACCGCATGCGGTGCAGCGCTTGATCATGAACTTGCCCGCGGCGGCGGCATCCCAAAACGGCTTGGTCTCGGGATTGCCCAGCGGCGCCGGATATTTCCTGGCTTCAGCCATCACGCACGCTCCAGGATGCAGGTTGAGGCGGCATGGCGCACGCCGAGCAGGCCGCCGGTACCGTGGGCGACGGCGAGATCGCAGTTCGGCACCTGCACCTTGGGGTGCGCCTCGCCACGCAACTGGCGCACCGCTTCGATGATCTTGGTCATGCCGCCGCGGTTGACCGGATGGTTGCTGCAGAGGCCGCCGCCATCGGTGTTGAAGGGCAGCTTGCCGACGCCGGAGATCAGGTTGCCGTCGGCGACGAACTTGCCGCCATCGCCCTTCTTGCAAAAGCCCAGATCTTCGATCTGCATCAGCACCGTGATGGTGAAGCTGTCATAGATCGAGGCGTATTTGATATCCTTTGGCGTGACCCCGGCCTCTTCGAAGGCGCGGGGGCCGGACCAAATTCCGGCCGAATAGGTCAGATCGAGATCCTTGCCGCCGCGCGGTCCCTTCATCGCTTCGCCATGGCCGATCAGACGCACTTGCGGCTTCTTCAGGCTCTTGGCGATTTCCGGCGTGGTGACGATCAAGGCGCCGCCGCCGTCGGTGACCACGCAGCAGTCCAGCCGGTGCAGCGGGTCGGAAATCATCGGCGAGTTGATCACGTCCTCGACGGTGACGACGTCCTTGAGCAATGCATGCGGATTGTATTGGGCGTGATGGGAGGCGGCGACCTTGATCCAGGCCAGTTGTTCGCTGGTGGTGCCGTAGTCGTGCAT
Source organism: uncultured Alphaproteobacteria bacterium (assembly GCA_963748165.1). Classification (GTDB taxonomy): domain Bacteria; phylum Pseudomonadota; class Alphaproteobacteria; order Rhizobiales; family Xanthobacteraceae; genus Bradyrhizobium. Next base: position 50,554 of record CAVVIM010000019.1, on the reverse strand, counting down.
ATGACGCATGGCACACATGCCATAGGCATTGTGGGTGGTCGCCCCGTAAGCCGCCTCGAAATCGGCCTCGGCCCCGGCGGCGCGCGGCGGCATCGGGCCGGTGCGCGGCTTGCCCGCCAGCGTGATCAGCGCGATCGAGCATTTGCCGGCGGCAATCGCTTCCGCGGCATGGCCGAGATGGATCAGGTAGGAACAACCACCGGTCTCGGTGGAATCGACGTGGCGCACCCGAAGGCCGAGATAATCGACCATCGGCCAGGCGCCGCCGGGAGCGTCGCCGGCGCAGAAATAACCATCGACGTCGGCCTTGGTCAGCCCGGCGTCCTCAAGCGCCCCCTTGGCGACCTCGGCATGAAGCTGTGCGGTGGATTTATCGGGTGCGTGCCGGGTCGGATGCTCAAAGATCCCGGCAATGTGGGCCCTGCCCTTGATGGTCAATACGGCTCTCCGCTGGTGTTTCGTCCCAGCGGTTTTCTCGCCTGTTGGCGCAGCGTTGGCAAGCGTCGAAATAATTCCGTCCCACGAGACGGCCTCACTCCGCCGCGATCTGCCGCGGCGCCGGCGGCGGACTGGCGAGATCGGCGGCAAGCTGGGCGTGACGCAGTTTGGCCTCCCTCGCCGATTTCTCCTTGACGGGTCCGTAGCCCCGCACGCGATCGGGCAGCGAAAGCAGTTCGACCGCGGTATCGAGCGTGACCGGCGAGAGTGCGCCGAGCACGGTGTCGACGTCCTGCTCGTATGCCACGATCAGTTCGCGTTCGAGCCTGCGGTCGGCGCTGCGGCCGAAGATATCGAAGGCCGTGCCACGCAAGCCCGCGCAGCCGCGCCAGCATCCGGAACAGCGGCATCATCCAGGCCCCGAATGCGCGCTTGCGCGGCCGGCCGAGCGCATCGGTGCCGCCGCCAAGCAGCGGCGGCGCCAGATTGAAGCTGATCCTGAAATCGCCGTCGAACTGGTCGCGGAGCTGCTTTTCGAACCGGCCGTCGGTGTAGAGCCGCGCCACCTCGTACTCGTCCTTGTAGGCGAGCAGTTTAGCGTAATTGATCGCAACCGCGCGCGGCAACTCGTCGCCGAAGCCGCGGTCCCTTGCCGCGTCACGCACCCTGGCCACGAGGTTGCGATAACGCTCGGCGAGCCCGGCATTCTGATAGTCCGTCAGCAAGGCGCTGCGATGCGCGATGATTTCGTCGAGCGACATCGCTTCCAGCGTCTTCGGCGCGACGGTCTCGTCATGGCCCTTCATCATCGCCGCCAGCCGTGCCGGATCGGCTGCCGCCAGCCGCCCGAGCTGGAACGCCTGGGTGTTCATCTTGATCGCGACGCCGTTGACCGCGATCGCCTGCTCGATCGAAGCCGCCGACAGCGGCAGCAATCCCTTTTGATAGGCATAGCCCATCATCATCATGTTGGTGGCGATGGAATCGCCAAGCAGGATCTCGGCCGGCGTGGTGAAATCGAAGAACGACAAATCCTTGCGCAAGGCGGTTTCCAGCACGGCGTTGACCTTGCGGCTCTGGAAATTGAAATCGCGGTTCATGATGAAATCCGCGATCGGGATCAGGTGGGTGTTGATGACGCCGTGGCTGCGGCCGGATTCGCACAGCGAGATGGTTTCCTTGGCAGCCGCCACCACCTCGTCGGCCGCAATCACGAGATCGGCGGTGCCGGTCACGATGCGCGAACAGGTGACGTCGGCGGTATGCTCGGACAGCCGGACATGGCTCAGCACCGCGCCACCCTTCTGCGCGAGGCCGGACATGTCGAGGATCATGCTGGCCTTGCCCTCGATATGGGCAGCCATGCCGAGCAGCGCACCGATGGTCAGGACGCCGGTGCCGCCGACGCCGCCGACCGCGACATTGTAGGGCCGATCGAGCGAGGGGCGCGAGGCCGGTTCGGGCAGCTCGCCGATATTGCCGAGATCGGCCGGTGCGCGGCGGCGCAGCTTGCCGCCATCGACCGTGACAAAGGACGGGCAGAAGCCTTTCAGGCAGGAATAGTCCTTGTTGCAGCTCGACTGATTGATGGTGCGCTTGCGCCCCATCTCGGTCTCCAGCGGTTCGACCGAAATGCAGTTCGACTGCACCGAACAATCGCCGCAGCCTTCGCACACCGCGGGATTGATCAGCACGCGGCGCTGCGGATCCTCCAGGGTGCCGCGTTTGCGGCGGCGGCGCTTTTCCGCCGCACAGGTCTGCACGAACACGATGGCGGACGCACCCTTGACCTCGCGCAACGTCTTCATGACGGCGTCGAGCTCGTCGCGGTGCGCCGTCCGGGTACCGGGCGCGATCTCCGAGGCCGGATAGGCGGCGGGGTTTTCCGACACCAGGTAGATATCGCGGATACCCTCCGAGTGGAGCTGGAACGTGATCTGCTGCGGCGACAATTCGCCGTCGACATGCTGGCCGCCGGTCATCGCGGTGGCGTCGTTGTAGAGGATCTTGTAGGTGATGTTGGCCCCGGAGGCGACCGCCTGGCGGATCGCGAGGCTGCCGGAATGAAAGTAGGTACCGTCGCCGAGATTGGCGAACACATGCTGCTCGTTGGTAAACGGCGCAACCCCGACCCAGGGCACGCCCTCGCCGCCCATATGGGTGAAGGTTTCGGTGTTGCGGTCCATCCACAGCGACATGAAGTGGCAGCCGATGCCGGCGAAGGCACGGCTACCTTCCGGCACCTTGGTCGAGGTGTTGTGCGGGCAGCCCGAGCAGAAATACGGCGTGCGGCTGATCGGGGAGACCGGCTGCATCTGGGTGGCGAGGCGCCCGTTGAACCAGTCGGCCTTGGCGCGCAGCATGGCTGCGATCTCGGGATTGAGGTTGAGTCGAAGCAGGCGCTCGGTCAGCGAGCTCGCCAGCGAGGCGACGCTGAGTTCCTCGGCGAAGGGAAGGAAGCGCTTGTCGTGATCGTCCATCTTGCCGACGATGCGCGGCCGGACATCGTCGCGCCAGTTGAACAGTTCCTGCTTGACCTGGTTCTCGACGATCTCGCGGCGTTCCTCGATGATGAAGATTTCCTCGAGTCCCACCGCAAATTGCCTCACGCCCTCGGGCTCCAGCGGCCAGGGCATGCCGATCTTGTAGAGCCTGAGCCCGATCTTGGCGGCGACCTCCGGCGTGACGCCGAGTTCACGCAGCGCCTGGCGAATGTCCTCATAGCTCTTGCCCGAGGCCATGATGCCGAACCGCGCATTCGGTGAATCCATGGTGACGCGGTTGACCTTGTTGGCGCGGGCGAATGCGATCGCGGCGAACCCCTTGTAGTCCTGCAGCCGCCGGTCCTGGTCGTAGCGATCGTCGGGCCAGCGCAGATTGAGGCCGCCCGGCGGCATTTCGAAATCGGTCGGGATGATGAAGGGCTTCATTTCGTCGGTAAGGTCGACCTCGGCCGTGGTCTCCACGGTCTCGGTGATCACCTTCATGCCGACCCAGCAGCCGGAATAGCGCGACATCGCGATGCCGAGCAGGCCCATCTCGATCATTTCATGGATGCTCGAGGGATAAAGATAGGGCATCAGCGCCGAGATGAAGGCATGGTCCGACTGGTGCGGGACGGTGGAGGATTTGGCGCCATGATCGTCACCGGCCAGACACAGCACGCCGCCATTCCGGGCCGAGCCCGCGGCATTGCCGTGCCGGAACACGTCGCCGCAGCGGTCGACGCCGGGACCTTTGCCGTACCAGATGCCGACCACGCCATCGTGCCGGGCGCCGGGCGACAGATTGAGCTGCTGCGAGCCCCAGATCGCGGTCGCCGCGAGATCTTCGTTCACGCCGGGCTGAAACTTGATGTCATATTGTTCGAGGTGTTTTCGCGCGGCGAAAAGCTGTTGATCGTAGCCACCCAGCGGCGAACCACGATAACCGCTGATAAAGCCTGCAGTGTTGAGGCCTGCGGCGCGGTCGCGGCGGATCTGCGCCATCGGCAGCCGGACCAGCGCCTGAATTCCGGTCAGGAAGACGTGGCCGGACCCCTGGGTGTATTTCTGATCGAGACTGATCGGACCTTGGTTGATTCCCATTCCACCCTCTTCAAGTCCCGCGGCGGCTCGCCGTCGGCTCTTTTTACCTAGTCATCTAAACCCGTTAGGACCAGTCTATGTCGGTTTTTGCGCCGGGCGCACCCCAAATCTCGGCAACGGAGACCCGCGACAGCCGATCGCAATTTCGTGCCCGGAATACCCTGCGGTTTGTTCGGTTTGTGTCGTTCGACGGCCCGGAGACGAAATGGCGTGGCGCGATCGTCCGCACTGGTTTTGCCCTATAGTGCTGCGGGGAGATCGATCGGTGCAGGCACGATATCGTCAGACCAGGCGCGTGATTCTCGGGACCCTGTTTTTGTGCGTTGCGTCCGCTTGTGGCCCGGCGGGAGCACAGTCCTCGCCCGATACCATCGCCCGGGGCAAGGCACTCGCCGAAGCCGCCGATTGCGCGGGTTGCCATACCGCCGACCCCGCCAAGCCGTTCGCCGGCGGCAAACGGATCGATACCCCGTTTGGCGGGATCTATTCGCCGAATCTCACGCCGGATCGCGATACCGGCCTCGGCGCGTGGAGCGATGACGATTTTCGCCGGGCGCTGCGCGACGGGGTTGCCCCCGACGGCTCGCGCTATTACCCGGCCTTCCCCTATCCCTACTTCACCAAACTCACGCGGGAGGACATTGCCGCGATCCGCGCCTATCTCGAAACGCTGGCACCGGTCCACAGGATCACACCGTCGCCGGAGCTGCGCTGGCCGCTGAACTATCGCATCCTGATGCGGGCCTGGAACGCGCTGTTCTTTCGGCCCGGCCCGTTCGAGCCGAACCAGTCGAAAAGCGCGGAATGAAATCGCGGTGCCTATCTGGTCCAGAGCGCAGCGCATTGCGGCGCCTGCCATACCCCCAAGAACCTGTTCGGCGCCGACAGGCCCGGCCGGGCCTATGGCGGCGGGCCGGTGCAGGGCTGGTTTGCGCCGCGGCTCGACGGCGCGACGCGCAGCGGGCTGAAATCATGGAGCGCCGGCGACCTCACCGAATATCTGCAAAGCGGCCGCAACGGGCGCAGCCATGCCGATGGCCCGATGGCCGAGGTCGTGGTCAATTCGACCTCGAAGATGAGCGACGGTGACGTCCGGGCCATCGCCGCCTATCTCAAGGGTCTGCCGGTGGGCGCGGCGGAGCCCGTGGTCGCCCCGCCGCCGCCAACGCAAATGGCCGACGGCGAGAAACTGTACCGAGGCGCCTGCATCGCCTGCCATGAGGTGGATGGAAGCGGCTCGCCGCGGATCTATCCGCCGCTGCCGGGCAACGCCAACCTGCAATCCGCCGATGCCGCCAGCACGCTGCGCATCATCCTCGACGGCGCCGAGACCGTGACGACGCCGCGCGCACCCAATGCCGGATCGATGCCGGCCTATAGCGCAAAGCTGTCGGATCAGCAGATCGCCGATGTCGCGACCTATATCCGGAACTCGTGGGGTAACGCCGCGCCCGCCGTGACGCCGGCAGAAGTCGCAGCAGCGCGCAAGGCGCGCGCAGGCCGGTGATGACCGTTGACAATGGCGGCGCGTTGCTCCCGACCTAGCGGCGATCGTCGTTGAAGACGAATTTCGGCATCTCCCATTTGTAGCGGATCGCCAGCAGCCGAAAACTGAGGCCGAGCACGAAGGTCAGGCCGGTCCAGATTTCGTCATTCAGCTTCAGGCCGAACGCGGTCGCGTAAAACACGCCGGTGACGACGGAGACGCTGGCGTAGAGTTCGGAGCGAAACAGCAGCGGCACGTCGTTACAGAGGATGTCGCGCAACACGCCGCCGGCGCAGCCGGTGATCATCCCCGCCACGATCACGATCGGCAGCAAATCATCCATCTGCCAGGCGACGTCGCAGCCGGCCATGGTGAACACGACAAGGCCGATGGCGTCGAGGAGCAGAAATGCAAGGCTCAGCCGATGCACCGCGCGCGCGATCAGAATGGTGATGAAGGCAGCCCCGGCGGTCAGGGCGAGATAGGCCGGGTTCTGCACCCACAGCAGTGGATAATGCCCGAGCAGAACGTCACGTATGGTGCCGCCGCCAAGCGCGGTGATACATCCGAGCAGGCACACCCCGACCCAGTCCATGCTGCGTCTTCCGGCGGCCAGCGCCGCGGTCATCGCCTGTGCGGCCAGCGCCACCAGTGACAAGCCATATAGAACCGTATCGCTGGGAGGCAGGCCCCGCATTGCAACCTCATGTCGTGAGGCCGGAACTTACGTTGTGGGTTCCATCCTGAACAGGGCCAGAAATTGTCCACAGAGCGCAGGGAAGCGTGGAGAAACCGACGATGTCGGGAACCTGAGCGGGGCGGCGGCCATTGTCCCCGGGGCTAACGGAGGAACCGATTCATGGCCAATCAACGCCTTCCGAACGATCCCTATCGCTCCCAGAGCGATCCCTATCGTTCAACACTCGCCGGCGACGACATTCGCGATCCGAGCCGCCTCGACGACGAGCTGCAGCCGGATCCGGAACTCGCCGAGGGTCCAGCCAGCGGCGGCCGAATTGCCGGGTTCGCGGTGGCCATCGCCGTGATTCTGGGCGCGGTCTTTTATGGACTGAACAGTTCGTCGATCAACCACGCCGGCACGTCATCGACGGCGCAGAACACCGCCCCGCCGCAGAGCACCGCGCAAAACCAGCCATCCCCGCAGGCGCCGCCTCCGGGCATGCGTGACGTGACGCCCCACGCCAACACCGGTCCGGGCGTGACCACCGGTGCTGCCCCGGCGGCTCCGCAGAACCCGCCGTCATCCGGCCCGACCGGCCAGGACGTCAACCGCTCCGGCAATCCGCCGGCCGACAACGCGCCGGCCAACAAGTAGCCTCGGACCCACGACGTGACGATGGACGCGGCGGGCCAGCCTGGCGCCGCCGCGTCCGCATTTCTAGCGGAACATCTTGTTCAGCTCGGCGCCGGAATAGCCGGTGCCAAGTTCAGTGAAGGTGCCCTTCTCGGCAATCTCGCGCGCGGCCAGCATGAAACCAGCCCAGGCCGTGCGCGCCAGCGAGCCGCCGACGCTGATGCGGCGAACACCCAGATCGGCCACCTCCTTGACCGAGAGACCGGATGCCCCGATCAGGAGATTGACCGGTTTTGGCTCGACAGCCTTCACGACCGCGGCGATTTGCTCCCTGGTCTTGATACCCGGTGCATACAGGCAATCCGCTCCGGCGTCCGCGTAGGCCTGGAGCCGGTCGATCACCAGGCTCAGATCGTCCTGCCCGACCAGAAAGGCTTCACAGCGTCCGGTCAGCAGCACACCGCCGGTGTCGGCATCGATCGCGCGCCGCGCTGCCTTGATGCGTTCGATCGCGAGCCCGCGCTCATACAAGGGCTTTGCGGCATCGCCGGTGGAATCCTCGATCGACAACCCGGCCACGCCGGTCTTGGCCGCCCGCGCGACGTTGACCTCGACTTTCTCCGCCTTGTGGGCAAAGCCGCCCTCGAAATCGGCGTTGACCGGCAGATCGACCGCACCGCACAGTGCGGCGAGATGCTGCAACACGTCCTCGATGGTCACACGATTGTCGGACCGCCCGATCGACCAGGCGAAGCCGGCGCTGGTCGATGCGATCGCCTTGAAGCCCAAGTGCTGCAGCGCTCGCGCGCTGCCGACATCCCACGGGTTGGGCAGCGCGAAACACCCCGTTTCATGCAGCTTGCGAAAAGTTGTGCGTTTATCGGCGGCGGTGACCGGCATCATGTTTCCTCACCTGGTTGGGACAACGATATCGTGCGGAACGGTGCCCGCTGGTGCGCGTCATGGAGGGCGTGGCTGTCCTGCGGTACCTGCGCCCGTTCGTTCAAGCCGTAGTCGCGGACCACGCCGGCTATGCGGATCCGGTAATTGTCGAAAATCTTGGTGCGGCCCTTCGCCTGGCTGCTGCGATGTTCGGACACATTGCGCCATTTCGCAATGGCGGCCTCATCGCGAAAAAACGACAGCGACAGGATCTTGCCCGTGTCGGTCAGGCTCTCGAACCGTTCGATCGAGATGAAGCCATCGATGGTGTCGAGGATCGGCCTCAACTCGGCGGCGAGGTCGAAATAGTCCTGTTTGTATTCCGGTTTGGGCCAGACTTCGAAAATGACGGCGATCATGGGTTGCTCCTGCTGGCATCGAGATGCCCGCGCGTCGATGACCCTGTCATGTCACCTTGCGCAAAAACGTCCGCTCCTCCGCCAGGATGAACTTGTGCTGTTCGGCGAAGGCAAAGTTTGCCATGCTTTCGGCATCGGTGCGAAGCCTGCCGCGGTATTCTTCATAGGCGGCGAGATTGTCGAAGGAAATCAGCGCGAACGCAATGTTATTGGTACCTTCATGCGGCATCCAGTACCCGATCAGCTCGCCGCCGGCCCTCGGGATGATGCCGAGCCAGCGCGTCGCATATTGCTCGAACAGCGCGCGCTTGAACGGATCGAGCTGATAACGGATGAAGACGGTGATCACGGGAACCTCCGGGGTTTGCAGTCGCGGCAATATAGGCGCTTGATCGACGCCAATGGTTCGTCTATCGTCGAACTATGAAAGCAGGTCCGGATATCGCCATGGTCGCCTCGCTGGTTGGCGATCCCGCGCGCTCCAACATGCTGACGGCGCTGATGACCGGTCGGGCGCTGACGGCGAGCGAACTCGCCCACCAGGCCGGCGTTACGCCGCAGACGGCGAGTTCGCATCTGGCCAAGCTGGAAGCCGGCGGCCTGATCGAGCAGGAAAAACAGGGCCGTCACCGCTATTACCGCCTCGCCGATCCCGATGTCGCCGCCGTGCTGGAAGGGCTCGAGGGCCTGGCGGCGCGCGCCGGCCATCTGCGGGTGCGCACCGGGCCGAAGGATCCGGCGCTGCGCCGCGCCCGGGTCTGCTACGACCATCTCGCCGGCGATCTCGGCGTGCAGATGCTCGACAGCATGAAACGGCAGCGACTGCTGCGGCAGCGGAAACAGGACGTCGAGCTGACCGCGGAAGGCGGCCGCTTCCTGGCGGAGACCCTGCAGATATCGGCCGACGAGCTCGCCCATCCGCGTCGACCGCTGTGCAAGACCTGCCTCGACTGGAGCGAGCGGCGCCATCACCTCGCCGGCACGCTCGGTGCGGCGCTGTTGAACCGGTTTACCGAACTGAAATGGGCCGCGCGCGATGCGGCACCCGGCAGCCGCGTCGTCAATTTTACGCGCCAGGGCGAGAAGCGGTTCGCCGCGCTGTTCGGCGCGAACGAATAGCGGCGACCAGTCCAGATGGGAAAGGCAGGGATCGGGTCGCGGTCCCTGCCCTCGCCACGGCGTCAGTTTCTAAAGCACTTCTTGCCATAGGGGCCGGTGTGCCATCCGGGAGGGCAGGTATAGAGCGGACGGCACATGCCGGCCGGCCCGCGGTGCATGCCGGGGCCGCAACCCTGCGCAACCCGGGTAATCCCGTTCGAAACCGGCTTGTCGACCGGATACACCGGCATGGCCTGGGCGGAGACCGTCAGCAGGCCGAGGCCGATGGCGAACGTGGAGGCAGCAAGCAATCTCATGGATGTTCCCTTTCCGGTAATTTGCCGCGATGCGGCTGATTCGGGTTTACGCAGTCAACATGGCAGCAAGGTAACGCGACGCAGCACCAACCATCTCACCAGTGACGGCGGTGCCAGCGACGCCAATGACGATGGTGCCAGCGCCGCCAGCCCCAGTGACGCCGATGCCAATGCCGATGCCAGTGGTGCCCCCAGCGAACCTGTTCGGGCTGGAGACGATCGACCTCGCTTCCTGTAACGAGCGCGGGCTCCGCGCCATCGCCACGCGGGGGCGCAAGGTCCTGTGCTCCCCGGATCGGCGGCAGCGGCGCCGCATTCGCGCTGACGGCAAGCGTTGCTGCACCCGCAACAACTCCAAGACCAAGTTTCAGAAACTCCCGGCGTTGCATGATTTCTCCTTCTCGCGTGTTCAGTGGACGAAGCAGAGTTTCGCTGCGTCGAGATGAATGTTCGCTGAACCGCGGGTTCATCGTCATTCCGGGGATCGCGGAGCGATGAGCCCGGAATCCATAACCAGTATCGTGAGTATGGATTGCGGGCCTGCGCCAAGCGCCGCATTCCGGAATGACGAGGAGGGCCGCGGTCCGCTACAACGGCAAATTGTCGTGCTTCCTGGCGGGCATCTCCACCTTCTTGTCGCGCAGCATGGCGAGCGCCCGCGCAATTCGACGTCGGGTCGAATGCGGCATGATGACGTCGTCGATGTAGCCGCGCTCGGCGGCGATGAAGGGGGACAGGAAACGGTCTTCATATTCCCTGGTGCGCGCGGCGATTTTCTCGGCGTCGCCGATGTCGGCGCGGAAGATGATCTCGACCGCGCCCTTGGCGCCCATCACCGCGATCTGGGCGGTCGGCCAGGCGTAATTCATGTCGGCGCCGATTTCCTTCGACGCCATCACGTCGAAGGCGCCGCCATAGGCCTTGCGGGTGATCACCGTGACCAGCGGCACCGTGCATTGCGAATAGGCGAACAGCAGTTTCGCGCCATGCTTGATCAGCCCGCCATATTCCTGGGCGGTGCCCGGCAGGAACCCCGGCACGTCGACAAAGGTCACGATCGGAATGTTGAAGGCATCGCAGAAACGGACAAAGCGCGCCGCCTTGCGCGAGGCGTCGCTGTCGAGCACGCCCGCCAGCACCATCGGTTGGTTGGCGACGAAGCCGACGGTGCGGCCGGCGATGCGGCCGAAACCGGTGACGATGTTCCTTGCAAAGGTTTCGGAAAGCTCGAAGAAGTCGCCCTCGTCCACCACCTTGAGGATCAATTCCTTCATGTCATAGGGCTTGTTCGGATGATCGGGAATCAGGGTGTCCAGCGACATCTCGACCCGCCCGATATCGTCGAAGCTCGGCCATTCCGGCACGCCGTCGGTGTTGTTGGAGGGCAGAAAATCGATCAGCCGGCGCATCTGCAACAGCGTCTCGACATCGTTCTCGAAGGCGCCGTCGGCGATCGAGGAGCGCGTGGCATGGACCGAGGCGCCGCCGAGTTCCTCCGCGGTGACGACCTCGTTGGTGACGGTCTTCACCACGTCGGGCCCGGTCACGAACATGTAGCTGGTGTTCTTCACCATGAAGATGAAGTCGGTCATGGCCGGCGAATAGACGTCGCCGCCGGCGCAAGGCCCCATGATGACGGAGATCTGCGGGATCACGCCGGAGGCGATGACGTTGCGGCGGAACACATAGGAATAGCCGGCCAGCGCCGCGACGCCTTCCTGGATGCGGGCGCCGCCGGCATCGTAGAGCCCGATGATCGGCGCCCTCGCCTTCATCGCCATGTCCTGGATCTTGACGATTTTTTGCGCGTGGGTTTCCGACAGCGAACCGCCGAATACCGTGAAGTCCTTGGCAAAGACAAAGGTCCTGCGGCCATTGACGGTGCCCCAGCCGGTGACGACGCCATCGCCCGGCACCCGGGATTTCTCCATGCCGAATTCCACCGAGCGGTGTTCGACGAACATGTCGAATTCCTCGAACGAGCCCCGGTCGAGCAGAAGCTCGATGCGCTCGCGCGCGGTCAGCTTGCCGCGGGCGTGCTGCGCCTCGATACGCTTCTCGCCGCCGCCGAGCTTGGCGCCGGCGCGCCGCTCTTCAAGGGTGTCCAGGATGTTTTTCATCTGCTTCCGCCCCGACCTTGTCGAAATTTGCAGCCGTTCTAACACGGCAATTCCCGAACCGGAAACCGGCTTTCCACGACGGACCGTGCCGAACGGCGCTACAAGGGGGCGGGAATCACAACGGCCGCATCGCGGGAGCTGACCATGGACGAGACCTTAGCAACCGGCGCGGTGACCGGCGGCCTGCGCATCCTGCTCCGGCTGGAGGGACTGACCCTGCTCGCCGGGATGCTGCTGCTCTATGGCGTCCGGGGCGAATCGTGGTGGCTGTTTGTGCTGCTGTTTCTGGCACCCGATCTCAGCTTCGTGGCCTATCTTTCGGACCCCCGTAACGGGGCGATCGGCTATAACGCCGCGCACAGCTACCTGGTGCCGGTGGCCCTGATGACGGCGGGGTTCGCCCTCGGCCTGCCGATGATGCTTTCCATCGCGATGATCTGGCTGGCGCATATCGGCATGGACCGCGCGCTGGGCTATGGCCTGAAATATGCGCGCGGCTTCGGCTTCACCCATCTCGGCCGGATCGGCAAGGACGCGGCCACGGCGGCTTGAAGTCGCCGGAGTGCTCGCCGCTCGCAAGACGTTGGGCGATGGGTTAGCGAATTCGACCCGACAGGCGGAGCACGAAAATCAGCACCTCCGCCACCGCCTTGTACAGTTCGGCCGGAATTTCATCGCCGAGCTCGACATGGGCGAGCGCACCGGCGAGAACCTCGTTCTCCTCGATCGGAATGTCATGAGCGCGCGCCAGCTCGATGATCTTCTCACCGATGCTTCCCCTGCCCTTGGCAACGACCCGCGGCGCGCCCGACCTGTCGTAATGCAGCGCTACCGCGAGCTGGTTCTTTGTTTTCACGCTCACAATTCCCGGTCCAGAAAATGCCCGGCGCGCGCCGATGCCGCTTGCGTTGGCGCTCCGGCGCGGATCACGATGTCGCCCGGGCGCAATTCGGCGCGGCTGAGCGCCTGGCTGAGCTGGGGAATGCCGGCGCGCAATTGCTCCGCGGTGGCCGGCCGTTCCGCCCACATCCGCACCGACGTGCGCTCGCCGCTCAGCGATATCAGCGCATGGACCGGCCCGGCCGGCTCGACATCGAGCGAGAACCGCGCCCGCCAGATCCGCTTGGATGCTTCGACCTCGCTGCCATTGCCGTCACGCGAAATCTCGAACTGCGCCATCGCCGTTCCCTGCGCGGTCACAAACGGAATTTCAAAATTCCAGCGCGGTGCCGTCGGGTCGAGCCGTCCCACCGTGGGGTCGACCTGATCGGGCAGCGAAGCCACCTGCAGCAGCGTCTGCCGCGCCAGCGCGCCGTCGGTGTCGGCGAGCAAATGCTGCATGGCGGCCTCGGGCGACGAGTTCGATACCAGCGTCGCCGGCAGCACCGGCTGCGCCGCCGGCAATGCCCCGCCGAGCGGCGGCGGCGGCAGGTTGGTGCGGGCAAACACGCCGTCGTCGACGTTCGCGAGGCGAGCCCCGGTCACCGCCGGCAGCCAGGACAGCGACTGGCCCTCGTCGAACCCGAGGCTTGCCACATTGAGCGAGCTCGACGGACCGGCCTGCACCGCTTCCTGCAACAGGTTGAGGGCCGCACCGCTGACGGCGGCGCGCGCGACGGCGGCGGCGGCTGTCGCTGGCGACGACATGACGGCGTTCGCCACGCCGAATTCGGATGCGCCCGGCGACAGCGGCGACGCCGTGCCTTGTAGCAGAAGCTCGGGCTCGACGGTCTCGGGCGCGAGCTGCGGCGCCAGCGCCGGCGAGACGGTGGTCGGTGTGACAGGTTCGGCCGTGATCGTGACCGGCAACGACGAGACCTCGACGGCCGCTGACGCAACCTCGTTCGGCACGGCCGCTTCCGGCTGCGCCGGTGGCGCCGGCTGCGCCGATGTCGTCGGTGTCGTCGGTGTCGTCGATGCCAAGGCGGCCGGCGTCGGCGCCGCGTCGCTGAGCGAGGTCGTCAGCACCTGGCGCAGCACAATCAGCGCCGCCTTGAGATCCGGCGCGGCGGATGACGCCACCGATCCCGAGGCTAGTGAGGCTTCCAGAAACAGGCCGGAGCTCTGGAACGCCTGCTTGATGCCGGCACCGGTCAGGCCCGGGTCGAGGCTGATGCGCTGCGCCAGCACTTGCGCCACGGCCTGCTGAACCTGCGCTGGCAGGCCGTTGACGCCGGCAGCCACGCTGAGATTTGCAAACAGCGGCGCAAGACTGGTCTGTTGGGTCGCCGCGGCCTGGGCGGCGGCGGTCACCGCAACGGCTTCAGGCGGCGTTAGCTGATTTGGTGCAACGACCGCGCCTGCTATCGCCGGTGCGGCGAGATTGGCGATCGCACCTTGCGTCAGCACCACGAGGTCGGCGGTGAGGCTCGCGCCGGCCAGATCGGCGATCGCCTGACCCGCCGCGCTGAGTGCAACATTGACCACGGCAAGCTGGATGCTGCCGTCAGGCGCTTGCGAAACCGACAACTGCAGCGTCTGGCCGGCCTGCAGCGGAACTTGCGATACCACGACGATCGACTGGCCGCCGATCGAGATCTGCACCTGGTCGTTGCCAAGTATCTGCTGCACCTGGGCGCTGATCACCGTGCCCGGCTGCAGGATGACATCCGCCGTCACGCCCTGCACGGCGACCAGCGGCACACTCGGATTGATGGCGATCGTCGACATGGCTTGGCTTCACCGGGTCAGCCCGGCCGACGCTACAAGGCGGTCGTAAACCTGTCGTTAACCGATGCCGGAATTCAGGGTTTTCAGGATGCGCGTGGCGGCGTTGAAATCGGCCAGCCTGGCGGCACGGCGCGCCGCGACCTCGCCGTCCACGCCCCAATGCTCGGCATTCCAGTCTTCATCGACATGCGCGGCGGTCCAGACCTGGGCCGAATTGAGCACGCCATGCAGCAGCGCCAAAGCGAGCAGTGCCGATCCCGTCAACGTCGTCACCACGTGCAGCGCCGCGATCGACCAGGGGTCGGACGGCAGCGCCTCGCGCCCCGCCCCGATCGCAGAATCGGGCTGGCGCACATGGACGATACCCTCGCCGAGAATGAAATGCGCGCCAAGCGCCTGCGCCGCCCAGAACAGCACCGGGTCCCATAATGCCGCTTCCCGCGCTGCCAGCGCCTCGGGATGGCCGGCGCGGTAGAACAGCAGATCGGAACCGAGATATTTGACGATGTCCTCGGTCACCGCGTCGACCCGATCGACGACGGCCTCGACGACGCTGTTGGCAAAGCGCGTCAGCGGCATGGTCAGGGGATCGAGAAATTCCTTCTGGGCGTCCCATTCCGCGGCGATCGCCTCGGCAATTTCCCGGTTCGGGGCCACCAGCGCGCGCCCCGACGGCGTGCGGACCGGCTTGCCGTCGAGCCTGATGGCAAAGCCGCTGGGCGTGGCGGCGACCGCCGCTTGGGTGTGGAAGCGCCGGCGCTGCGGTCCGCGCACCGTGCGCCTGACCGCCTCCTCCGCATCGAGCGGAGAATGTCCGGCCACCTCGTCAAACAATTCGCGCATTCGGTTTTCGGCCGCTGCCCAGTGATATCCGTGCTGCGGGATATGATAAGGATTGGCGCTGATAAAAGCGAGGCGGCGATGACAAAGATCTGCGCTGCGATCCTGATTCTGCTTGCGGGCACCGCCAGTTCGGAAGTCGAGGCCGGTTTCCGTTCGCCGGAATCCCTGGTCCGGAATGTCTACGGCTATTATGGCGAGGGTTCGTCCGGCTTCTCGAGCGGGCTGCCGCATGATGCCGCCACCGCCCGGCAGTTCTTCGACCGCAGCCTGCGCGGCGCCTGGAGTCTTTCGAACCATGCGCCCTATGATTTCCTGGTCCAGAGCCCGAAGTGGAAGCTCGGCGCGGTGGCGATATCGATCCTGCGCAGGCAATTCGACCGGACCTATGTCGCAGTCGCGTTCGACAATAACGGCCGCGCGGTCACCCTGAACTTCGTCCTGGTGAATGGACCGGACGGATGGGTGATTGCGGATGTCGAAAGCCCGCACGATTCGCTGCGCCTGTTCCTCGCGCAATACAGGAACTGAGCCGACCCTGTTGTTGCCGCAGGCGCAAATCGCGGGCGGTCATTCCTCGGGCGAGTTCTCGATCGGGTCGAACCTGTCGGCCTCGAGCCCAAGCAGGTTCCACGACTGCAGCATGTGCGGCGGCAACGGCGCCGTCGCGTCGATGATGCCGCCGCGCGGATGCGGAATCACGATCCGGCGTGCCAGCAAATGCAGCCGGTTCTGCAGGCCGCCCGGCAGCGCCCAGTTTTCCTTGTTGAAATACTTGGGATCACCGACGATGGCGTGATCGATGTGGGCCATATGGGCACGCAACTGATGGGTCCGTCCGGTAACCGGCTTCAGCGATACCCAGGCAAGCTTCTGCGCCGAAGTTTCCACCACGGCGTAATAGGTCACCGCGTGGCTCGCGCCCTCGTCGCCATGCGCGGCGATGCGCATGATGGTGTCCTCCTCGCCCTCTTCCTTGGCGAGATAGGTCGAGATCCGGCCCTGCTTCGGTTTCGGCACGCCCGCGACCAGCGCCCAGTAGATCTTGCGGGCCGACCGATGGCGGAACGATCCGGTGAGCGCGGTCGCGGCGAACCGCGTCTTTGCAACCAGGAGACAGCCCGCCGTCTCCTTGTCGAGCCGGTGCACGAGGCGCGGCTTCTGCCCCTTGGCATCGCGCATCACCTCCAGCATCTGGTCGACATGCCGCGTGGTACCCGAGCCGCCCTGCACCGCAAGCCCGGCGGGCTTGTTCAGCACCATGACGTCGGCGTCCTCATACAGGATCATCTCCTTGAGTGCCTGCAGCGTCCTGGTCGCTGCTTCCGACAGACTGCCCGCGACTTTGGGTGGATCGAGCTTGAGCGGCGGGATGCGGATGCTTTGCCCCTGCTCCAGCCTATCCTTGCTGTCGGCGCGCTTGCCGTTGACGCGCAGTTCGCCTTTGCGGACGATGCGCTGGATGTGGGAGAACGACAGGCCGGGAAAGCGCGCCTCCAGGAACCGATCGACCCGCATGTTGTTCTCGTCCGCAGTCACGACCACGGTCTGAACCCTTGTCGGCAGCGGCTCGGCGGCAGGCTTTTCAGGCTCTGCGGGCAACCGGGCCGGCTTCTCGGCGTGCGGTGCGGGAAAGCGCGCGGGCGGCTTGCCCGGACGATGCGGATGCGGCCGCTCGGCCCGTGAGCCGCGATAGGGACGCGCGCCTTTCGGGCGGTCGCCCGCCGCGCGCGACTTGGCAAGCGGTTTCTTGACGCGACGGCTCATGGTGTTTTTCCACTTCTCAATTTCGCCCAATAATCGAGCCGTCTGCGGATTTCGCGCTCGAAGCCGCGGTCGGACGGATCGTAGAAGGTCTGGCGCCCGAGCGCCTCCGGGAAGTAGTCCTGGCCGGAAAAGGCTTCCGGCGTGTCATGGTCATATTCGTAGCCGCTGCCGTAGCCTTCGGATTTCATCAGCGTAGTCGGCGAATTCAGGATATGCTTCGGCGGCAGCAGCGAACCGCCCTGCTTGGCCGCGCGCATCGCCGCACCAAACGCCTTGTAGGCGGCGTTCGATTTCGGCGCGGTGGCGAGATAGATCACGGCCTGCGCGATCGCCAGTTCGCCCTCGGGATGGCCGAGGAAATCATAGGCGTCCTTGGCCGCATTGCAGATCGCCAGCGCCTGCGGATCGGCAAGGCCGATATCCTCCACCGCCATGCGGACCACGCGCCGCGCCAGGAACAACGGATCCTCGCCGGCATCCATCATGCGTGCGAGATAATACAGCGCCGCGTCGGGATCGGAGCCGCGCACCGATTTATGCAGCGCCGAGATCAGGTTGTAGTGTCCGTCGGCGGACTTGTCGTAGATCGGCGCCCGGCGCTGCAGGATGTCCTGCAACTGCGCGGCGTCGAAGGTCTCGTTCTCGCGCGCGGCGCGCCAGACCTCCTCGGCGAGCGTCAGCGCGGCGCGCCCGTCGCCGTCGGCCATCCGCACCAGCACCGCGCGCGCCTCGGTGTCGAGCGGCAGCTTTTTACCCTCGACCCGCTCGGCATGGACGAACAGCTTTTCGATCGCCGCCGCATCGAGCGAATGAAATACCAGCACGCGGGCGCGTGACAGCAACGCGGCATTGAGCTCGAAGGAGGGATTTTCGGTCGTGGCTCCAACCAGCACCACGGTGCCGTCTTCCATGACAGGCAGGAACGAATCCTGCTGCGCGCGGTTGAAGCGGTGCACCTCGTCAACGAACAGCAGCGTGCCCTTGCCGATCTCGCGGCGGGCGCGGGCGGCGTCGAATGCCTTCTTCAGATCGGCAACGCCGGAGAACACCGCCGAGAGCTGTTCGAAATGCAGCTCGGTGGCATCCGCGAGCAGCCGCGCCACCGTGGTCTTGCCGGTGCCCGGCGGCCCCCAGAAGATCAGCGAGCCCAGCGTTCGCGTCGCCAGCATGCGGGTCAGCGCGCCATCGGGGCCGAGGATATGGTCCTGTCCGGCCACGTCGGACAGCGTGCGCGGCCGCAACCTGTCCGGAAGCGGATGCGGCGCGTCCCGCTCCATCCCCGCCGCAGCGAACAGGGTTGCCGCCTCGCGTGGTCGCTTCGGGCTCATCCGCCGAGCGTGACGTTGATCTGCTGGCCGCTCCGCACCAGGGTGATGCGCCAGAGCCGGGTCGACTCGCGCGTGACCTTTTCGAGGTCGCCGGTCTTGTTGATTTTCTGGTTGTTGACCGACAGGATGATGTCGCCTTTCTGGAATCCGACTTCGGAGGCGGTCCCGCCATCCGCCAGATCGGTCACCACGACGCCCTCGGTGTCGGTGTCGAGATGCAGTTCATCCGCCACCGCGGGCGAAATGTTGGCGACTTTCGCACCCTGGAACGGCGAGCGGCTGGTCAGCACGATTTCGTTGCGCCCGGTATCGGGCACCGTTTCGAGCGGCACGGTCAGCTTGACCGGCTTTCCGGCGCGCTGAACCTCGACTTGCGACGTTCCGCCGAGCGGACGGGTCGCAAAGCGATAGTCGAACGCATTGGGGTCTTCGACGATCTGGCCGTCGATCGAGACGATCAGGTCGGACACTTTCAACCCCGCCCGCGCCGCCGGGCTGTTCGCCACCACGCTCGCGACCAGCGCGCCGGTCGGGCTGCGGATCCCGAGCGTCTCGGCGATCTCGGGCGTGACGGCCTGCAAGCGGGCGCCGAGCCAGGGCCGCTTGACCGCCTTGCCGCCGCTCTTGGCGGAAGCGACCACCACGCGCACCATGTTGGCGGGAATGGCAAAGCCGATGCCCTGCGATCCGCCGGATCGCGAGAAGATCGCAGTGTTGATGCCGGCGAGCTTGCCGGTCATGTCGACCAGCGCGCCGCCCGAATTGCCCGGATTGATCGGGGCGTCGGTCTGAATGAAGAACTGGTAGTCGGTGATGCCGACCTGGGTGCGCGCCAGCGCCGAAATGATGCCGTGGGTCACGGTCTGCCCGACCCCGAACGGATTGCCGATCGCCAGCACCACGTCGCCGACCATCAGATCATCGGAATTGTCGAAATCAAGCGTTGGAAATTTCTCATGGACGTCCTTGAGCCGCAGCACGGCGAGATCGCTGCGCGGGTCCTTGAGCACGATCTCCGCCTCGAATTCCCGTTTGTCGGACAGCGACACCTTGACCTGGTCGGCGCCTTCGATGACGTGAACGTTGGTCACCACCAGGCCGGACGGATCGACCATCACGCCCGACCCCAGCGAACGCTGCATCTGCTCCGGCTGCTGGCCGGGCACGCCGAAGAAGCGGCGGAAGATCGGATCGTCGAGCAGCGGATTGTGTTCCTGCACCATCTTGGCGGCATAGACGTTGACCACCGCGGGCTGCACCCGCTGCACGATCGGCGCGTACGACAGCCGCAGCTCCGCCTGCGAGGCCGGCAGGCGGCGTTCCTGCGCCAGTGCCGGCACCGCGACCGCCAGGGCAACCAGCAGCAGGGCCAGGGATCGAACGGCGAATCGGGCGAAGGATCGAGCCATGGAATGGAGCAACATCATGCGGAAAATCCCGGGATTAGGAGCCCCAGATATAGGCGGGAGCCAATGGCGAGAGAAGAGAAACGGCAGCGAGAAAGCACACCTAGGCTGCCCGATGAGGCGCTTTGATGATGTCCGGCACCGGCGCACAGGACAGCCTCTGCTGATGCCCTTCGCCCCAGGCCTTGAGCATGTCGATCACCGGACGCAGGCTTTGGCCGATCTCGGACAGCCGGTATTCGACGCGCGGCGGGACCTCGGCATAGACCTTGCGGATCACGAGACGGTCGTCCTCGAGTGCCCTTAGCTGCTTGGTCAGCATGCGCTGGGTGATGCCGGGCATCCGCCGCCGCAATTCGCCGAAGCGTTGGGTGCCTTCCTGCAGGTGGTAAAGGATGACGCCCTTCCACTTGCCGTCGATCAGATCGAGCGTCGCTTCGACCGCACAACCGGGCCGTTGCGCGAAATCCCGCCGCTTCATGGGCTGCTTTCCCGATAGTATCCAAACAGGGACTATATCCCCGTATTTACAGTACTTGCCAAAAAGACGCCAGCGCGACAATGAGACCAAGGCGATTGCGCCGTCAGATGGAGATCAGGGCATGCGGGCCGTCGGGTACAAAAAATCGCTTCCGGTCGACGATCCGGAAGCGCTGTTCGATTTCGAGACCGCCAAGCCGGAGCCGCGCGGCCGCGACATCCGCGTCGCCGTCAAGGCCATCTCGGCCAATCCCGTCGATTACAAGGTGCGCAAGCGCGCCGCGCCG
This sequence comes from uncultured Alphaproteobacteria bacterium, assembly GCA_963748165.1. Taxonomy (GTDB): domain Bacteria; phylum Pseudomonadota; class Alphaproteobacteria; order Rhizobiales; family Xanthobacteraceae; genus Bradyrhizobium. The sequence goes on along the minus strand of CAVVIM010000019.1, from coordinate 30,114 downwards.
CCCGCAGGCGAGACCAAGATCCTCGGCTACGATGCCGCCGGCATGGTCGATGCCGTTGGCCCGGAGGTCACCTTGTTCAAGGCTGGCGACGAGGTCTTCTATGCCGGCTCGATCCAGCGCCAGGGCACCAATTCGGAATTTCATCTGGTCGACGAACGCATCGTCGGGCGCAAACCCGCGAGCCTTTCATTCGCGCAGGCGGCGGCGCTGCCGCTGACCTCGATCACCGCCTGGGAGTTGCTGTTCGATCGGCTCGGCGCGGTGCCCGGCAAAAGCGTCGACCCGCGCACCCTGCTGATCACGGGCGGCGCCGGCGGCGTCGGCTCCATCCTGATCCAGCTCGCGCGCCGGCTCACCGGACTGACCGTCGTCGCGACCGCGACCCGACCGGAATCGCAACAATGGTGCCGCGATCTCGGCGCGCACGCGGTCATCGATCACGGCAAGCCGATGCAGCCGCAGATCGAAAAACTCAAGGTGCCGCCGGTGGCGCTGGTCGCGAGCCTGACCTTCACCGATCAGCATTACAAGGCGATCGCGGAGCTGATGGCGCCGCAGGGAAAATTCGGCTTGATCGACGATCCGCCGGAATTCAACGTCAGCGCGTTCAAGGGCAAGGCGATCTCGATCCACTGGGAATCGATGTTCACGCGCAGCTCGTTCCAGACGCCGGACATGATCGGCCAGCACAATCTGCTGAACGATGTCGCCGACCTCCTCGACAAGGGCGTGCTGCGCACGACGCTCGATCAGAGCTTCGGGACCATCAACGCCGCCAACCTGAGGCGGGCGCATGCCCTGCTGGAATCCGGCAAGTCGCGCGGCAAGATCGTGCTGGAGGGATGGTAGGCCGCCGCGAACTCGCGGAGATGGCGGCGACAAGCCCCGCCACGACGAAGAGCCGCCCGAAAACCTCGTTGCCCTCGCCTTACGCGACGGTCTGGATGATGCCGCCTTCGGCACGGAGCGCCGCGCCGTTGGTCGCCGACGCTTGCTTGGAGGCGACATACACCACCATGTTGGCGATCTCCTCGACGCTGGTGAAGCGCTCCAGCAGCGAAGTCGGGCGGAACTGCTTGACGAAGCGCGCCGCAGCCTCCTCGACCGACTGGCCGTTCTGCCTCGCCAGATCCTTGACGAAGGTTTCGACGCCCTCCGACATGGTCGGGCCGGGCAGCACCGAATTCACCGTCACGGCGGTGCCGCGGGTCATCTCGGCAAGGCCGCGCGACACCGCAAGCTGTGCCGTTTTGGTCATGCCGTAGTGGATCATCTCCTTTGGGATGTTCAGCGCGGATTCCGAGGAGATGAAGATGATGCGGCCCCAATTGCGCTGCAGCATTCCCGGCAGGTAGGCCCGCGACAGCCGCACGCCTGACATCACGTTGACCTCGAAGAAGCGGGTCCAGTCCTGGTCGGAAATCTCCAGAAAACCCTTCGGTTCGAAAATGCCGGCGTTGTTCACCAGGATATCGACCTCGGGCAGCCCGGCAACCAGCGTCGCGCAGCCAGCCGCGGTCGAGACATCGGCGGCGATGCCGCGCACCTTGCTGCCCGGCACCGCCCTGGCGACGGCCTCGGCCGCCGCATCGGTCTTGGCCGCGGTTCGGCCATTGACCGTGACGTCAGCGCCCGCGCCGGCAAGTCCCCGGGCAATCGCATGGCCGATGCCGGCGGTCGAACCCGTCACCAATGCGGTCTTTCCGGAAAGGTCGATTTTCATGGTCAACTCCATCGCGTTGACGGAGATATCGGGATCGAAGGCCGCAACCGCAATTGCCGGCGGCGTCGGCCGGTGCCCAATAAAAAAGCGGCGCCGTGAGCGCCGCCTTCGGAATCCAATGCCGAAAGATCACGCCGCCTCGGCGGCCTTGTCCTGCGCGGGGCCGGAATCCAGGCCCTTGGCCTCGACATCGCGGTCGACGAACTCGATCACGGCCATCGGTGCGTTGTCGCCGTAGCGAAAGCCGGCCTTGATGATGCGGGTGTAGCCGCCCTGCCGATCCTTGTAGCGGGCGGCGAGCACGTCGAACAATTTTTTGGTCTGATCGAGATCGCGCATCTCGCTGATCGCCTGCCGGCGCATGGCGAGGCCGCCCTTCTTGCCGAGCGTGACCAACTTCTCCACGATCGGGCGCAGCTCCTTCGCCTTCGGCAGCGTGGTGACGATCTGCTCGTGCTTGATCAGCGCCGCGCACATATTGGCAAACATCGCGCGCCGGTGCTCGGCGGTGCGATTGAGCTTGCGATGAACCTTGCCGTGACGCATGGCGCCCTCTCCTACAGTTTCCTGAACTCATCCTTCGAGACATGGCCGGGGGGCCGCTCCGCAGGATGAGGGTTGGACCTCATGGCCTCAGTAATGATCCTCGAAGCGCTTGGCGAGCTCGTCGATATTCTCCGGCGGCCAGCCCGGCACCTCCATGCCGAGGTGCAGCCCCATCTGGGCCAGCACTTCCTTGATCTCGTTCAGCGACTTGCGGCCGAAGTTCGGGGTGCGGAGCATCTCCGCTTCCGACTTCTGCACGAGATCGCCGATATAGACGATATTGTCGTTCTTCAGGCAGTTTGCCGAGCGGACCGACAATTCGAGTTCGTCGACCTTCTTGAGGAACGCCGGATTGAAGGCGAGATCGGGGATGATCTCCTGCGCGACTTCCTTGCGCGGCTCCTCGAAATTGACGAACACGTTGAGCTGATCCTGCAGGATGCGCGCGGCATAGGCCACCGCGTCATCCGGGCTGATCGCGCCGTTGGTCTCGATCGTCATGGTCAGCTTGTCGTAATCGAGGATCTGGCCCTCGCGGGTGTTCTCGACCTTGTACGACACCTTGCGCACCGGCGAAAACAGGCTGTCGACCGGGATCAGGCCGATCGGCGCATCCTCGGGCCGGTTGCGCTCGGCGGCGACATAGCCCTTGCCGGCGGCGACCGTGAATTCCATGCGGATTTCAGCGCCGTCGTCCAGCGTGCAGATCTGCAATTCCGGATTGAGCACGACGACATCGCCGACGGTCTGGATATCGCCGGCGGTCACCACGCCGGGGCCCTGCTTCTTCACGATCATGCGCTTGGGGCCCTCGCCCTGCATCTTGATCGAGATGTCCTTGATGTTCAGCACGATGTCGGTGACGTCCTCGCGAACGCCCGCAATCGAGGAGAATTCGTGCAGCACGCCGTCGATATGCACCGACTGCACCGCCGCGCCTTGCAGCGACGACAACAGGATGCGGCGCAGCGCGTTGCCGAGGGTCTGGCCGAAACCGCGCTCCAGCGGCTCCGCGACCAGCGTCGCGAAACGGATTGCGTCGCTGCCCGGCGTCACCTGGAGCTTGTTCGGCCGAATGAGTTCTTGCCAATTTTTCTGGATCGTCACTGTTTCACCCATACAGGCCAGTCAATTCAATCTAAATCACTGGCGTTGGAGATCGCGGGGACAGCCCGCGTCACATGCATCGCAAAATCATCGCCGGCGGCCGAGCCGCAGGCGATCAACATCAAACACGCCGGCGCTTGCGCGGACGGCAACCATTATGCGGGATCGTCGTCACGTCGCGGATCGACGTGACGGTGAAGCCCGCGGCCTGCAGCGCACGAAGCGCCGATTCGCGGCCCGAACCGGGGCCGGCAACTTCAACCTCCAGCGTGCGCATGCCGTGTTCCTGCGCCTTCTTCGAGACGTCTTCCGCCGCGACCTGCGCGGCATAGGGGGTGGATTTGCGCGAACCCTTGAAGCCCATCGTGCCGGCCGACGACCAGGCGATGGTGTTGCCCTGCGCGTCGGTGATGGTGATGGTCGTGTTGTTGAACGACGAGTTCACGTGCGCAATGCCGGATGCGATGTTCTTGCGCTCGCGGCGGCGGACGCGGGTGGCTTCCTTGCCCATTCCAGAACCTTTCCTACGATCTCAAACGCCGCCGTAATGCCAGCGGCTACACCTGAACAGCGAATGGCGAGTGGCGAATGGCAAGGCGCGGTCCCTACCCGCCACTCGCCATTCGCCATTCGCCTCTTATTTCTTCTTGCCGGCGATCGACTTGGCCGGCCCCTTGCGCGTGCGCGCGTTGGTATGGGTACGCTGGCCCCGTACCGGCAACCCGCGGCGATGGCGCAGACCGCGATAGCAGCCGAGATCCATCAGACGCTTGATATTCATGCCGGTCTCACGGCGCAGGTCACCCTCGACCATATAGTCGCGGTCGATCACTTCACGAATCTGCAGCACTTCCTGGTCGCTGAGCTGGCTGACGCGACGGTCGTCGGGAATCTTGACCTTCTCGAGGATCTCGGCGGCATTCTTCTGGCCGATGCCATGGATGTACTGGAGCGCGATCAGGACGCGCTTGTTGGTCGGGATATTCACGCCGGCAATACGGGCCACGGACTTCTCTCCTGTCGCCGACTCCTGGGGGGAACGGCTCTGTTGTTCGCTAGCTCGGGCAGGTGTTCACAAACGCGAACACGACGCCCTTCCCCTCGGGTTTCCTGGGGCCCGGCATCGTCTGAAAACTATCCGACTGGATACCGGCTTATTAAAGGATTCAACTTGGTTTCGTCAACCGTCTCTATGTCTTAGATCGCTTTTTCGTGACCTTTTTGGCGACTTTTCCTGCCTTTTTGGCCGGCCGGGCCCTGGAACTGGCGGCGGCCTTGCCGGCCGGCTTCCGGGCCGCTTTGGAAGGCGGTTTCCGGGCCTCGCGGGAGTTCCTGGCGACTTTGGTGCGCTTGACGGCAGTCCGGGGGGCCTTGCGGGCCGGCGCTTTGGCGCGCTTTGCCGCCCGCTTCGCCAGGGTCCCGCCTTTCGTGGCACGGGTATCCACCGCGCCGATCGCGGCCAGAATACGATTAATTTCCCGCGTGACGTGTTCGATGGTCATCATGCCGTCGACCGTCAGCAGCTTGCGCCGCTCCGAATAATAGTGGATCAGCGGCTCGGTCAGCGAGCGGTAGCTTGCCAGCCGCTTCGACAACACCTCCGGCGTGTCGTCGATCCGCACTTCCTCGCCGCGGGCGCGCATTTCCGCGACCCGGTTTTCGACCCGTTGCAACAGCGCGCTTTCGTTGACGCGCAGCTCCACTACCGCATCGAGCCGGATGTGCTTCCGCTTCAGCAGGTCGTCCAGCGCCTGCGCCTGCGGCACCGTGCGCGGAAAGCCGTCGAGAATGAAGCCCCTGGCCGCATCCGGCTGGTCCAGCCGATCGGAAATGATGCCGATCACGATCTCGTCCGGCACCAGCCCGCCGCCGGCCATCACATCCTTGGCCTTGAGGCCGACCGGGGTCTGCGCGGCCACCGCCGCACGCAGCATTTCGCCGGTCGAGAGCTGAATGATGCCGTGGCGTTGCACCAGCCGCTGCGCCTGCGTGCCCTTGCCGGCGCCCGGCGGCCCGAGAAGAATCAGTCTCATTGCTATCAGCCCCCCGGCTCGGCGAGCGTGGACCGCCCGCCTTTTGTTTCAACATCCAGGCCAGACGGCGAAGCGAGGCGACGCGTCAGCCACTGGGTCTCAGCGGCGACGCCCGCGCAGCTTCGATTTCCTGATCAGCCCTTCATACTGATGGGCGAGCAGATAGCCCTGAACCTGCGCCACCGTGTCCATCGTCACGCTGACGACGATCAACAGCGAGGTTCCGCCAAAGTAGAACGGCACTGCGGCGTAGGAAATCAGGATTTCGGGAATCAGGCAGACCACCGCGAGGTAGATCGCGCCCAGCACCGTGATGCGCGAAAGCACGTAGTCGATATATTCCGCGGTACGTTCGCCCGGACGGATGCCCGGGATGAAGCCGCCATGCTTCTTGAGATTATCGGCGGTCTCGGTCGGGTTGAACACGATCGCGGTATAGAAGAATGCAAAGAACACGATCAGCGCCAGATAGAGGATCAGGAACAGCGGACGGCCGTGACCGAGCTGGGTGGTAATCCACTGGAACCATTCCGGACCGCGGCCGGCGTTGAAATTCGCCACCGTGGCCGGCAGCAGCAGCAGCGACGAAGCGAAGATCGGCGGAATCACGCCCGACGTATTCAGCTTGAGCGGCAGATGCGAGGACTGGCCTTCGAACATCTTGTTGCCGACCTGGCGCTTCGGATACTGGATCAGCAGCCGCCGTTGCGCACGCTCCATGAACACGATGAAGGCGATCACCGCGACCGCCATCACGATCACGACCAGAATGAGCCCGGTGGACAGCGCGCCCTGCCGGCCGAGTTCCAGCATGTTGGCGAGCGCGGTAGGCAACTGTGCGACAATACCGGCGAGAATGATCAGCGAAATGCCGTTGCCGATGCCGCGCGAGGTGATCTGCTCGCCGAGCCACATCAGGAACATGGTGCCGCCGGTCAGGGTGACCGTGGTCGACAGCAGGAAGAACACGCCGGGATCACTGACGACGTTGCCGGCACCCTCGAGCCCGACCGCGATGCCGTAGGACTGGAACGACGCCAGCACCACCGTGAGATAGCGGGTGTACTGGTTCAGCGTCTTGCGGCCGGCCTCGCCTTCCTTCTTGAGCGCCTCGAGCTGCGGCGACACCGTGGTCAGGAGCTGGATGATGATCGAGGCCGAGATGTACGGCATGATGTTCAGCGCAAAGATCGCCATGCGGTGGATGCCGCCGCCGGCAAACATGTTGAACATGCCGAGGATGCCGCCGGCCTGGGACTTGAATACCTGTTCCCAGATGGTGGGATCGATGCCGGGCAGCGGAATGTAGGTGCCGAGCCGGTAAACCAGCAGCGCACCCAGTGTGAACCAGATGCGCTTCTTCAGTTCGTCGGCTTTTCCGAGCGCCGAGAAGTTCAGATTAGCCGCAAGTTGTTCCGCTGCTGAGACCATGGTTGGCTTTCTCCCGCGCCGCTTGCGCTGTCATTCCCCGGCAAAGTGGGACCTTCAGCGGACGCCGGACATTATCTGGTGCTCGGCTACGATAAGTCCATCATCCTGTGGTGCACAACGCCCGCCAGAACGGGCGATGACGCAGATGTTACGCCGCCTCGCCTTCGTCCTTGGCCGCCGGCGCCAGGATTTTCACCGTGCCGCCGGCCTTCTCGACCGCCGCGACGGCGGATTTCGAAGCGCCGTGAACCTCGATGGTCAGCTTGGCCTTGATTTCGCCGCGGCCGAGCAGCCGCACGCCGTCCTTGGCGCGCCGCAGCACGCGGGCTTTGACCAGCGATTCGGCGTTCAGCGTAACCTTGGCGTCGAGCAGTTTGGCGTCGATCGCCTGCTGGATGCGGTCGAGATTGATCTCGGCGAATTCGAGCCGGAAGATGTTGTTGAAGCCGCGCTTCGGCAACCGCCGGTGCAGCGGCATCTGGCCGCCTTCGAAACCCTTGATGCGCACGCCGGAGCGCGCGGTCTGACCCTTGCCGCCGCGGCCTGCGGTCTTGCCCTTGCCGGAGCCGATGCCGCGGCCGACTCGCATGCGCTTCTTGCGCGAGCCGGCATTGTCGGCGATATCGCTGAGCTTCATCGCCCTGTCTCCTTATTTCTCGCCGACGACGCGGACGAGGTGTTGAACCTTGGCGATCATGCCGCGAATCGCAGGGGTGTCCTGCAGCTCGGTGACCCGGCCGATCTTGTTGAGCTTGAGGCCGATCAGCGTCGCACGCTGCGAGTGGTGGCGGCGGATCGCGCTGCCGGTCTGCTCGACCTTGATCGTCTTTGCGGCCTTGGCCATCGTCGTTAACTCCGAAAAGCGCCTGTTGTCTATTCCGCCACGACTTCGGCGTCGCCGCCGACACGGCGTGCCTGCAGCGTGGATACCTTGATGTTGCGGCGTGCCGCAACCGAGCGCGGCGAATCCTGGTGCTTCAGCGCGTCGAAGGTGGCGCGCACCATGTTGTAGGGATTCGAGGAGCCGATCGACTTCGCCACCACGTCCTGGATGCCGAGCGTCTCGAACACCGCGCGCATCGGACCGCCGGCGATGATGCCGGTGCCCGCCGGCGCCGCGCGCAGATAGACCCGGCCGGCGCCGTGACGGCCGGCGACGTCGTGATGCAGCGTGCGGCCTTCGCGCAGCGCCACCCGGGTCAGGTTGCGCTTGGCCGATTCGGTCGCCTTGCGGATCGCCTCGGGGACTTCGCGCGCCTTGCCGTGGCCGAACCCGACCCGGCCCTTCTGGTCGCCGATCACGACCAGGGCCGCAAAACCGAAGCGCTTGCCGCCCTTGACGACCTTCGCCACGCGATTGATATGCACGAGCTTGTCGACGAACTCGCTGTCGCGCTCCTCGCGATCCCTGCTCCGTTCGCGTCCGCCGCGTTCGCGTTCACCTGCCATGGTGTTTTCCAATCCCTGAGGGGCCCAAAGCCCGTCCTAGTGTCCGTTCAAACCGATACAATCAGAAGCTCAATCCGCCTTCGCGTGCCGCATCGGCCAGCGCCTTGACCCGTCCGTGATAGAGATAGCCGCCGCGGTCGAACACCACTTCGGTGACGCCGTTCTTGACCGCACGCTCGGCCACCAGCTTGCCGACCGCCTTGGCGGCGTCGATGTTCGCCCCGGTGTTGCCGCCTTCACGCATCGACTTCTCGAGCGAGGAAGCCGAAGCCAGCGTCTCGCCCTTGAGGTCGTCGATGACCTGCGCATAGATGTGCTTCGACGAACGGAACACCGACAGCCGCGGACGGCCGCTCGCGGTGCGGCGCAAGGACAGCCTCACGCGTTGCTTGCGCCGGGCATTGGTGATCTTGAGTCTCGACATGACCGGCTCCGTTACTTCTTCTTGCCTTCCTTGCGGAAGATGAATTCGTCGGCATATTTCACGCCCTTGCCCTTGTAGGGCTCCGGCGGACGGTAGCTGCGGATCTCGGCCGCGACCTGGCCGACGCGCTGCGAGTCGCTGCCGGTGACGATGATTTCGGTCGGCTTCGGCACCGTGATCGCAATGCCTTCCGGGATCGCGTAGACGACGTCGTGGCTGTAGCCGAGCGCGAGCTGCAGGTTCTTGCCCTGCAGCGTGGCGCGGTAGCCGACGCCGGTGATCTCGAGCTTCTTCTCGAACCCCTTGGTGACGCCGGAAACCAGATTGGCAACCTGCGCGCGCGCGGTGCCGTACATCGCCTGCGCGCGATTGGTGGCAACCCGCGGCGCAACCTTGACCACGCCGTTTTCGAACTTCACTTCGACGTCGTCATGCACAATGAACTGAAGCTGGCCCTTCGGCCCCTTCATTTTCACGGTCTGTCCCTCGACGGTCGCGGTAACGCCCGAGGGGACCGTCACAGGCCGCTTGCCGATACGTGACATGGTGGATCCCTTCCTCAGAACACCGTGAAGAGAATTTCGCCGCCCACATTCGCGTCGCGCGCGTCGTGGTCGGCCATGATTCCCTTCGGCGTCGACAACACCGAAATTCCGAGCCCGTTGTTCACGCGCGGCAGGCTCTTCACCGAGGCATAAACCCGCCGCCCCGGCTTCGATACCCGCTCGATCTCGCGAATTACCGGCTCGCCGTCGAAATACTTCAACTCGATCTCGAGCTCGCTGCGGCCGCTGGAATGCTCGACGCTGGCATAGCCGCGGATATAGCCCTCGGCCTTGAGCACTTCGAGTACATTGGCGCGCATCTTCGAGCCCGGGGTGGAAACCTTGGGCTTGGCGCGCATCTGCGCATTGCGGATGCGGGTGATGAGATCGCTGATTGGATCGTGCGTCGACATCTCCGACCCCCTTACCAGCTTGACTTCACGAGCCCGGGAACCAGGCCCTTGGAGCCGAGTTCACGCAGCGCGATGCGGCTGAGCTTGTTCTTGCGATAGACCGAGCGCGGCCGTCCGGTCATTTCACAGCGGTTGCGAATCCGGGTCGCCGACGAGTTGCGCGGCAGCTCGGCGAGCTTCAGCGTCGCGGCGAACCGCTCTTCCATCGGCTTCTTCCTGTCGGCGATGATGGCCTTCAGCTTCGCACGCCTGGCCGCGGCGTTCTTGGTCATCCGCTTGCGACGATTGTTCTTCTCGATCGAACTCTTCTTTGCCATGCTTGGCTCCTGGGTTTCCGCGTTTGAGAGGCTGTTTGGCGTCTCACTGCCGGAACGGGAAATTGAATGCGGTCAACAACGCTCGGGCTTCCTCGTCGTTGCGCGCCGTGGTGCACACCGTGACGTCCATGCCCCATGTCTCCCCCATCTTGTCGAAATCGATTTCGGGGAAAATGATGTGCTCCTTGATGCCGAGCGAGTAGTTGCCGCGGCCGTCGAAGCTTTTCGGGTTGAGGCCGCGGAAGTCGCGCACCCGCGGCAGCGCGACGTTGACCAGGCGATCGATGAACTCGTACATCTTGACCTTGCGCAGCGTCACCTTGCAGCCGATCGGCTGGTTTTCACGCAGCTTGTAGGTCGCAATCGCGATCCGCGAATAGGTCACGATCGCCTTCTGGCCGGCGATCAGCGACAGGTCGGCCGCCGCCAGTTCGGCTTTCTTGCGGTCGTTGACCGCCTCGCCGACGCCCATATTGAGCACGACCTTGTCGAGGCGCGGCACCTGCATGACATTGGCGTAGCCGAACTGTTCCGTCAGCTTGCCGCGGATGCTCTTGTCATATTCCGCGCGCAGGCGCGGCACATAGGCGGTCTCAGCCATCGATCTCTGCTCCCGAGCGTTTGGCGATGCGTACCTTGGTGCCATCCGCCTGAATTTTGAATCCGACGCGGGTCGGTTTGCCGTCCTTGCCGACGAACGCGATGTTGGACAGGTGGATCGGCGACTCCTTGGAGACGATGCCGCCCTCCTGGGCCTGGGTCTGCTTCTGGTGGCGCTTCACGAGATTGATGCCGCGAACCAGCGCCTTGCCCTGGTCCGGACGCACCTCGAACACCTCGCCGGTGCGACCCTTGTCGCGGCCGTTGAGCACGATGACCTTGTCACCTTTCCGGATCTTGGCAGCCATCACAGCACCTCCGGCGCGAGCGAAATGATCTTCATGTGGTTCTTGGCGCGCAGCTCGCGCGGCACCGGCCCGAAGATGCGGGTGCCGACCGGCTCCGACTGGTTGTTGATCAGCACGGCGGCGTTGCGGTCGAAGCGGATGACGGAACCGTCGGCGCGGCGGATGTCCTTGCGGACCCTGACCACGACGGCCTTCATCACGTCGCCCTTCTTCACCTTGCCGCGCGGGATCGCTTCCTTGATCGACACCACGATGACGTCGCCCACGGTGGCATAGCGGCGCTTGGAGCCCCCAAGCACCTTGATGCACATGACACGGCGTGCGCCTGAATTATCGGCCACGTCGAGGTTGGTCTGCATCTGAATCATTGATGCACCTCGTCCTCTTTCTGCTGCGCAGGTTTGCGCCTGAAATTTTCCTGAAACTCCGGTTCGGCGCGCCGAACCTGGTTCAGGCCGTTTTCTTCTGCTCGCCCCGGACCACGGTCCAGCGCTTCATCTTCGAGATCGGCTTGCTTTCCTCGATCCACACCATGTCGCCCGGCTTGAACTCGCTGTTCTCGTCGTGCGCGTGGTAGTTCTTGGAGCGGCGAATCGTCTTCTTGTAGATCGGATGGGTGAAGCGGCGATCGACGCGCACCACCACCGTCTTGGCCTGCTTGTCGCTGACGACCACACCCTGAAGCGTACGTTTCGGCATTTTAAGCCCCTTACTTCTTCTTCGCGCGCTGTTGCGCGGCGATGGTCTTGATGCGGGCGATGTCGCGGCGGGCTTCCCGCAGCCGCGAGGTGTTCTCGAGCTGCCCGGTGGCGCGCTGGAAACGCAGATTGAAGCGCTCCTTCTTCAGATTGAGGACGGCGTCGTCCATCTGATCGGGGCTCATCGCGCGGATATCGGCGGTTTTCATCTCGGCCATGACCGTTACTCCGCAATGCGCGCCACGAAGCGCGTCTTGATCGGCAATTTGGCGGCGGCAAGCGACAGCGCTTCCTTGGCGGTCTGCACGGTGACGCCGTCGATCTCGAAAATCACCCGGCCGGGCTTGACCCGCGCCACCCACAATTCCGGCGTGCCCTTGCCGGAGCCCATGCGGACTTCGGCCGGCTTCTTCGACACCGGCACGTCGGGGAAGATCCGGATCCAGACCCGGCCGGCGCGCTTCATGTGGCGGGTCAGCGCGCGGCGGGCGGCTTCGATCTGGCGCGCGGTGATGCGCTCGGGCGCCATCGCCTTCAGGCCGAACTGACCGAACGACAACGTCGCGCCCGAAGTCGCGCTACCGTGGATACGGCCCTTATGCGCCTTCCGGAACTTCGTTTTCTTTGGTTGCATCATGGCTTACGCCCTCAAACCTTCTCTATTGCGCTCACGCAGCGTCGCGACGCGGCCGCGAACTGTCGCCTTCGGCCATCTTCTTGTCCTGGGCCATCGGATCGTGCTCGAGGATCTCGCCCTTGAAGATCCAGACCTTGACGCCGCAGGTGCCGAACGTGGTGAACGCCGTCGCGACGCCGTAGTCGATATCGGCGCGCAGCGTGTGCAGCGGCACCCGCCCCTCGCGATACCATTCCATGCGGGCGATTTCGGCGCCGCCGAGACGGCCCGAGCAGTTGATGCGAATGCCTTCGGCGCCAAGGCGCATCGCCGACTGCACCGCGCGCTTCATGGCGCGACGGAATGCGACGCGGCGTTCGAGCTGCTGGGCGATCAATTCGGCGACCAGCGTGGCGTCGAGCTCGGGCTTGCGGATCTCGACGATGTTGATGACGACGTCGGAGGCGGTGATGTCGGCAACCCGCTTGCGCAGCTTGTCGATGTCGGCGCCCTTCTTGCCGATCACGACGCCGGGACGCGCCGAGTGGATCGTCACCCGGCACTTCTTGTGCGGGCGCTCGATCACGATCCTGGCGACCGCCGCCTGCTTCAGCTCCTTGTGCAGGATCTCGCGGATCTTGACGTCTTCATGCAGCAGCTTGCCGTATTCGCCCTTGCCGGAATACCAGCGCGAATCCCAGGTCCGGTTGATCCCCAGACGCAGCCCGATCGGATTGATCTTCTGACCCATCGTTCTCTCCCGCGCTCTCTTAAGCGCTCGCCTCGGCCTCGACCTGACGAACCACGATCGTCAGTTGCGAGAACGGTTTAAAGACACGGCCCGAGCGGCCACGGCCGCGCGGTGCGAAACGCTTCATGACGATGCCGTTGCCGACATGCGCCTCGGAAACGACCAGATCGTCGACATCGAGGTCGTGATTGTTCTCGGCATTGGCAATCGCCAATTCCAGGCACTTCTTGACGTCGACCGCGATCCGCTTGCGCGAAAACTGCAGATCGGCGAGCGCCGCCGAGGCCTTCCTGCCGCGGATCAACTGCGCGACAAGATTGAGCTTCTGCGGGCTGACCCGCAGCATCCGGGCGACCGCCTTGGCCTCGTTGTCCGGGAGGCTCCGTTCGCGCTTAGGTTTGCTCATCGCTTAATCCTCAAGCCTTCTTGGCTTTCTTGTCGCCAGAATGGCCGTGGAAGGTCCGGGTCGGGGAGAACTCGCCGAACTTGTGGCCGACCATTTCCTCGTTGACCGATACCGGCACGTGCTTCTGGCCGTTGTAGACGCCGAACACCAGACCGACGAACTGCGGCAGGATGGTCGAGCGGCGGCTCCAGATCTTGATCACGTCATGACGGCCGGACGCGCGTGCGGCATCTGCCTTCTTCAGCAGCGAGCCTTCGACGAACGGGCCTTTCCAGACTGAACGAACCATGTCCGGCGTTCCTTACTTCTTCCGCTTGTGGCGGCTGATGAGAATGAATCTGATTGGTCGACTTGTTGGAGCGGGTCTTCTTGCCCTTGGTCGGCTTGCCCCACGGGGTCACCGGGTGACGGCCGCCCGAGGTGCGGCCTTCGCCGCCGCCATGCGGATGATCGATCGGGTTCATGACCACGCCGCGGTTATGCGGGCGCCAGCCCAGCCAGCGGGTGCGGCCGGCCTTGCCGATCGAGATGTTCATGTGATCGGGATTGGAAACGGCGCCGATGGTGCCGCGGCAGCGGCCGTGGACCAGACGCTGCTCGCCCGAGTTCAGCCGGACAATGACGTAGTCCTGATCGCGGCCGACGACCTGGGCATAGGTGCCGGCGGAGCGCGCGAGCTGGCCGCCCTTGCCGATCTTCATCTCGACATTGTGGACGATGGTGCCGACCGGCATGTTGCCGAGCGGCATCACGTTGCCGGGCTTGACGTCGACATGGTTGCCCGCGACCACGGTGTCGCCGGCGGCAAGCCGCTGCGGCGCCAGGATGTAGGCCTGCTCGCCGTCCTGATACTTGATCAGCGCGATGAAGGCGGTGCGGTTCGGATCGTATTCCAGCCGCTCGACGGTCGCCGGCATGTCGACCTTGGAACGCTTGAAGTCCACGGTGCGATAGGCCTTCTTGTGGCCGCCGCCGCGGAAGCGCACGGTGATGCGGCCGGTGTTGTTGCGGCCGCCGGTGCCGAGCTTGCCTTCGGTCAGCGCCTTGACCGGCTTGCCCTTGTAGAGCGCCGAGCGATCGACCATCACCAGCTGGCGCTGGCCGGGCGTCGTGGGGTTGAATGTTTTCAATGCCATCGCTGTGTCGCCTTATAGTCCGGTGGTGACGTCGATGCGGTGGCCCTCTTCGAGGGTCACGATCGCGCGTTTCACATCCGACTGCGAACCGAAATTGCCGCGAAACACCTTGGTCTTGCCCTTGCGAACCAGCGTGTTCACGCTCTTCACCTTGACGTCGAACAGCTTCTCGACGGCTTCCTTGATCTGCGCCTTGGTCGCCTTGCTCGCGACCTTGAACAGAACCTTGTTGTGCTCGGAGGCGAGCGTCGCCTTTTCGGTCACGACCGGGGCGACGATGATGTCGTAATGGCGCGGGTCGATATTCTTCATTTGAAGCGCGCCTCCAGCGCATCGATCGCCGCCTTGGTCAGCACCAGCTTGCTGGCGGCGCAGAATGTCATAGACGTTGATGCCCTGGATCGGCAGCACGTCGATGTTCGGGATGTTGCGGGCTGCGGTCGCGAAACCGGTGTGCAGCTCGGCGCCGTCGATGATCAGCGCATTGGTGAGACCGAGACCGGAGAAGTGTCCGAGCAGTGCCTTGGTCTTGGCATCCTTGACCTGCGCGCTGTCGATCACGATCAGGCCGCCATCCTTGGCCTTGGCCGACAGCGCATGCCTGAGCGCGAGCGCGCGAACTTTTTTCGGCAGCTCGGTGGCGTGGGAGCGGACCACCGGACCGAAGGCGCGGCCGCCGCCGCGGAACTGCGGCACGCGGGCAGAACCATGTCGCGCACCGCCGGTGCCCTTCTGCTTGTACATCTTCTTGCCGGTGCGCCAGACATCGGCGCGGCCTTGCGCCTTGTGGGTGCCGGCCTGACGCTTGTTGAGCTGCCACTGCACGCAGCGCGCGATGATGTCGGCGCGGGGCTCGAGGCCGAAAATCGCGTCCGAGAGCTCGACCGAGCCGGCTTCCTTGCCTTCAAGGGTCGTGACTTTCAGTTCCATCTCACGCGCCCTCCTGCTCGGCCGGCGCATCGGCGGCCTGCTCGCCGCCGCCGGCGACCTTGAACTTGCCGGGCTTGGGAGCCTCCTTCGGCAATGGCTTCTTCACGGCGTCGCGCACCGCGATCCAGCCGCCCTTGGAGCCGGGAACGGCGCCTTCGACCAGGATCAGGCCGCGCGCGACGTCGGTCTGCACCACCCGCAGATTGAGCGTGGTGATGCGATCGACACCCATGTGGCCGGGCATCTTCTTGTTCTTGAACGTCTTGCCGGGATCCTGGCGGCCGCCGGTCGAACCGATCGAACGGTGCGACACCGAGACGCCGTGGGTAGCCCGCAGGCCGCCGAAATTCCAGCGCTTGATGCCGCCGGCAAAACCCTTGCCGACCGAGGTGCCGGTGACATCGACGAACTGCCCGACCACGAAATGGTCGGCCTGGATTTCGGCGCCAACCGGGATCAGCGCGTCTTCCGACACCCGGAACTCGGTGACCTTGCGCTTGGGCTCGACCTTGGCGACCGCGAACTGGCCGCGTTCCGCCTTCGGCAGATAGACGGTCTTGCGCGTGCCCGAACCGAGCTGCAGCGCGACGTAACCGTTCTTCTCGGTGGTGCGGTGGCCCAGCACCTGGCAATTGCCCAGCTTCAGCACGGTCACGGGGATATGTTCGCCGGCCTCCGTAAAGACCCGCGTCATCCCGACCTTTTGTGCGATCACTCCGGAGCGCATCGGCGTGCTTCCTGTTCTTTCTGTCCGCTAGCGTCGGACGGGAGCTAAAAGTTAGAGCTTGATTTCGACGTCGACACCGGCGGCCAGATCGAGCTTCATCAAGGCATCGACGGTCTGCGGGGTCGGATCGACAATGTCGAGCAGGCGCTTGTGGGTACGCATCTCGAATTGCTCGCGGCTCTTCTTGTCAACGTGCGGCGAACGGTTGACGGTGAACTTCTCGATGCGGGTCGGCAGCGGAATGGGTCCGCGAACCTGAGCACCGGTCCGTTTCGCCGTGTTCACGATCTCACGCGTCGACGTATCGAGAATCCGATGGTCGAACGCCTTGAGACGGATGCGGATGTTCTGGCCGTTCATCTTGTCTTTCTTTCACCGTCATCACCCGCGGAGGCGGGCGATCCAGTATCACGAATGTCGCAGTTGACCCCAGGCTTTGCGGTACTGGATGCCCCGCTTTCGCGGGGCATGACAGCGATGTTGTGTCGTTACTCGATGATGGCGGCGACGACGCCGGCGCCGACGGTGCGGCCGCCTTCGCGGATCGCGAAGCGCAGCTTTTCTTCCATCGCGATCGGCACGATCAGGTGTACCTCCATCGCGATGTTGTCGCCCGGCATCACCATTTCGGTGCCTTCGGGCAGATGCACGACGCCGGTCACGTCGGTGGTGCGGAAATAGAACTGCGGCCGGTAGTTGGTGAAGAACGGGGTGTGACGACCGCCCTCCTCCTTGGTCAGGATATAGGCCTCGGCCTTGAACTTGGTGTGCGGCTTGACCGAACCCGGCTTGCACAGCACCTGGCCGCGCTCGACCTCCTCGCGCTTGGTGCCGCGCAGCAGCGCGCCGATGTTGTCGCCGGCCTGGCCCTGGTCGAGCAGCTTGCGGAACATCTCGACACCGGTGACGATGGTCTTCTGGGTATCGCGCAGACCGACGATTTCGATTTCCTCGCCGACCTTGATCACGCCCCGTTCGACGCGGCCGGTGACCACGGTGCCGCGGCCGGAGATCGAGAACACGTCTTCCACCGGCATCAGGAACGGCTGATCGATCGGACGTTCCGGCTGCGGAATGTACTCGTCGACACTCTTCATCAGTTCGAGGATGGAGTCGTGACCGAGCTTCTTGTCCTTGTCTTCGAGCGCGGCGAGCGCCGAGCCCTTGACGATCGGAATCTTGTCGCCGGGGAAATCGTACTTCGAAAGCAGCTCGCGGACTTCGAGCTCGACCAGCTCGAGCAGTTCCGGATCGTCCACCATGTCGCACTTGTTGAGGTACACCACCAGCGCGGGCACGCCGACCTGGCGCGCCAGCAGGATGTGCTCGCGGGTCTGCGGCATCGGGCCGTCGGCCGCCGACACCACCAGGATCGCGCCGTCCATCTGCGCCGCACCGGTGATCATGTTCTTCACATAGTCGGCGTGGCCGGGGCAGTCGACGTGGGCGTAGTGCCGGTTCTTGGTTTCGTATTCGACATGGGCGGTCGAGATCGTGATGCCGCGCGCCTTCTCTTCCGGCGCCTTGTCGATCTGGTCGTACGCGGTGAACGTCGCACCGCCGCTTTCCGCCAGCACCTTGGTGATCGCCGCCGTCAGCGACGTCTTGCCATGGTCGACGTGACCGATCGTTCCAATGTTGCAGTGCGGTTTATTGCGTTCAAACTTTGCTTTGGCCATTTGACTCTCCGTTCAGTCGTTAGCTGCCGCCGACGACAATCAGGCAAACTTCTTCTGTACTTCTGCCGACACATTCGCCGGCGCTTCCGCGTAGTGATCGAACTGCATCGTAAAGGTTGCGCGACCCTGGCTCATCGAGCGCAGGTTATTCACGTAACCGAACATATTCATGAGCGGCACCATCGCATTGATGACGTTGGCGTTGCCGCGCATGTCCTGGCCCTGGATCTGACCGCGCCGCGAGTTGAGGTCGCCGATCACCGAGCCGGTATAGTCTTCCGGGGTCACCACCTCGACCTTCATGATCGGCTCGAGCAGGACCGACTTGCCCTTTTGCAGCGCTTCGCGGAACGCCGCCCGCGATGCGATTTCGAAGGCAAGCGCCGAGGAGTCGACATCGTGATACTTGCCGTCCACGAGCTGGACCTTGACGTCGACCACCGGGAAGCCCGCGACGACGCCGGAGCCCATCACGCTGTTGAGGCCCTTTTCGACGCCGGGGATGTATTCCTTCGGCACCGCGCCGCCGACAATCTTCGATTCGAACACGTAACCCGCGCCCGGCTCGTTCGGCTCGACCACGATCGACACTTCGGCGAACTGGCCGGTGCCGCCGGTCTGCTTCTTGTGGGTGTACTTGACCTCGGCGCGCCTGGTGACGCGTTCGCGGAACGCCACCTGCGGCGCGCCGATGTTGGCGTCGACCTTGTAGGTGCGCTTCAGGATGTCGACCTTGATGTCGAGATGGAGTTCGCCCATGCCCTTGAGGATGGTCTGGCCGGATTCCTGATCGGTCGAGACCCGGAACGATGGATCTTCGGCGGCGAGCTTCGCCAGCGCGACGCCGAGCTTCTCCTGGTCGGCCTTCGACTTCGGCTCGATCGCGATTTCGATGACCGGCTCCGGAAAATCCATCTTTTCCAGGATCACCGGCTTGTTCGGATCGCACAGCGTATCGCCGGTGCGCGCTTCCTTCAGGCCGGCCAGCGCCACGATGTCGCCGGCATAGGCCTCCTTGATGTCTTCGCGGTTGTTGGCATGCATCAGCAACATGCGGCCGATGCGTTCCTTCTTGTCGCGCGTCGAATTGATCACGCCGGTGCCGCTCGCCAGCACGCCGGAATAGATGCGGCAGAAGGTGATGGTGCCGACGAACGGATCGTCCATGATCTTGAACGCGAGCAGCGCCAGCGGTTCCTTGTCGTCGGCTCTGCGCACCACTTCGTTGCCGTCGTCATCGATGCCCTTGATCGCGGGCACGTCGACCGGCGACGGCAGATAGTCGACCACCGCGTCGAGCAGCGGCTGAACGCCCTTGTTCTTGAAAGCCGAGCCGCACAGCACCGGATAGAACGCGCCGGTCAGTACCGCCTTGCGGATCAGGCGCTTCAGTGTCGCCTCATCGGGCTCCTTGCCGTCGAGATAGGCGGCCAGCGCGTCGTCATCGAGTTCGACGGCGGCTTCCAGCATCTTCTCGCGATATTCCTTGGCCTTGTCGACGAGGTCGGCGGGGATATCGATGTCGTGGAAGTTGGCGCCGAGCGCCTCGTCTTCCCAGACCACGCCCTTCATGCGAACGAGATCGACCAGGCCCTTGAAGTTGTTCTCGGAACCGATCGGAAGCTGGATCGCAATCGGCCTCGCGCCGAGGCGGTCGACGATATCGTCGAGGCACTTGAAGAAGTCGGCACCGGTCTTGTCCATCTTGTTGGCGAAGACGATGCGCGGAACCCGATATTTGTCGCCCTGACGCCAGACCGTTTCGGTCTGCGGCTCGACGCCCTGGTTGGAATCGAGCACGCATACCGCGCCGTCGAGCACGCGCAGCGAACGTTCGACTTCGATGGTGAAGTCGACATGACCGGGGGTGTCGATGATGTTGAGACGCTTGCCGTTCCAGAACGCGGTGGTCGCAGCCGAGGTGATGGTGATGCCGCGCTCCTGCTCCTGCTCCATCCAGTCCATCGTCGCGGCACCTTCGTGCACTTCGCCGATCTTGTGGCTCTTGCCGGTGTAATACAGGATGCGCTCGGTGGTCGTGGTCTTGCCGGCATCGATATGTGCCATGATACCGAAGTTGCGATAGTCCTCGATGGCATGTTGGCGGGGCATGGGTTGTTCCTTAAAGTCCTAGGTTTCGCCGTTACCAGCGATAGTGCGAGAAGGCGCGGTTGGCTTCCGCCATCCGGTGCACGTCTTCACGCTTCTTGACGGCGTTCCCCCTGCCATTCGACGCATCGAGCAGCTCCGCCGAGAGCCGCTCCGTCATTGTCTTTTCATTGCGCTCGCGCGCCGCCGAAATCAGCCAGCGGATCCCCAGCGCCTGGCGGCGCACCGAGCGGACCTCGACCGGCACCTGGTAGGTGGCGCCGCCGACCCGGCGCGAACGCACTTCGATGGTCGGCATCACGTTCTCGAGCGCCTGCTCGAAGATCGGCAGCGGGCTCTGCTTGGTCTTGGTCTCGATCATGCCGAGCGCGCCGTAGACGATGCCTTCGGCGACCGACTTCTTCCCGGCATACATCACCGAGTTCATGAATTTCGTGATGATGATGTTCCCGAACTTGGGATCCGGAAGCACTTCGCGCTTTTCAGCAGAATGGCGGCGAGACATCGTGGCTGTTCCCGGTTATTTCGGACGTTTGGCGCCGTATTTCGAACGGCGCTGCTTGCGGTTCTTGACGCCCTGGGTATCGAGGACGCCGCGGAGAATGTGGTAGCGCACGCCGGGCAGATCCTTGACGCGGCCGCCGCGGATCATCACCACCGAGTGCTCCTGAAGGTTATGGCCTTCGCCCGGGATGTAGCCGATCACCTCGAAGCCGTTGGTCAGGCGCACCTTGGCGACCTTGCGCAGCGCCGAGTTCGGCTTCTTCGGGGTCGTGGTGTAGACGCGCGTGCAAACCCCGCGCTTCTGCGGCGACTGCTGCAGCGCCGGCACCTTCTTGCGCGACTTCTGCACCGTCCGCGGACTTGCGATCAGTTGGTTGATCGTCGGCATGTCAGCCTTCACCCTTTAGTTCACGCGAAACCGCTGATCGGTTCCGCCAATTGCTCTCGGGACCAGGTCCCATCCGACCGCCTTGCCCGAAGCTATCCGCGCAAAACGAAATCGCGCCAACCACTCATCGCTGAGCGGAAAGCGCTTCGACGCCACAGAGGACCGCAGTCGCAACCGCTCAGCGCAGGCTGATCAGTCAGGTACCGAGGTCATGCATCCGAGTTCAATCTCAAGAGGACGTGCTCAAGAGAACTAAAATCGTCCTGGCATTGCCTAGCTATAATCGACAGCGTTTGAGCGGCATTCGTCGAGGTTGGTGCCCGTTTCAAGCCCGACCAGGGGATTGAAAGGGTGGTCCGTTCCGACTCTGGCGTCGCTCACCGCCTGTCGTTAAGTGCGCGGGTTGTATCGGCGGTCAGTAACCAAGTCAAGGCGAAACGATACCCAAGAAGCGCCTCAGACATCTGCACAATTGGCCCTGCCGGAGCGGATTTGCAAGGTCCGGAAGCCGGCCCCGCCGGCCAGCCCCGTTCGTTATTTTACCCGGGTATTATACGGCGTGGGGCCCAAAGCCGCGCCCCGGGCGCTCTCACGCGTCCTCCTCGTCGTCGTCATCGTCGCTGTCGTCGGCCTGATCGGCCGGCGGGTGCGGCGTGTGGCTCTGGTCATCCCAGAGCCGGCGATACACCCCGTTGGCGGCGAGCAGCCTCTGGTGCGATCCGCGCTCGATCGCCCGGCCGCCCGATATCACGATGATCTCGTCCATCTCCACCACCGAGGTCAGGCGATGGGTCGAGAAGATCATGGTGCGGCCCTTGGCGACCTTGAGCAGCGTGCGATTGATCGCGGCCTCGGTGGTCTGGTCCAGCGCCGAAGTCGCCTCGTCGAGCAGCAGGACCGAGGGATTGCGGACGATGGCGCGGGCAATCGCAATGCGCTGGCGCTGTCCGCCCGACAGCGTATCGCCGCGCTCGCCGACCGGGGTGTCGTATTTCTGCGGCAGGCTCATGATGTAGCGGTGGATTTCGGCCTTGCGCGCCGCCTGCTCGACCTCCTGGTCGCTGGCGCCCTCCTTGCCGAGCCGGATGTTCTCGCGGATCGACATATTGAACAGCATGTTCTCCTGGAACACCACCGCCATGCTCTGGCGCAGCGATTCGCGGGTGACCTTGCGGATATCGACGCCGTCGATGGTCACGCGTCCCTCGTCCGGCACGTAAAGCCGGAGGATCAGGTTGAGCAGCGTGCTCTTGCCGGAGCCGCTCGGGCCGACGATGGCGATGCGCTTGCCGACCTGGAGCTTGAGGCTGAAATTGTCGAGCACCGGCAACAGGCTGCCTTCGTACTGCAAGGTGACGCGGTCGAAGGTGATGTCGTTGGTGATGCGCGGCAGATCGGGCGCGCCCGGGCGGTCGGCGCCGCGGGTCGGCTCGTCCAGCATCTCCTGAATGTGGCGGACCGCCGCCGCCGACTGGATCGATACCGGGATGAAATGCATGATGTGGGCGATGTTGTAGGATACTTCCCAGAACGCGCTCTCGAACGTCACGAAAGTACCGATGGTGATCTGGCCCTTGGTGGCGAGATAGGCGCCGAGCGCCAGCACCACGAGGTGAAGCAACAGCACCGAAATCGTCACGGTGCGCTCGACCATGGTCGACAGGAACGTCGCGGCGGCGATCTTGCGGCGCGCGTCGTCGTTGCGCATCGTGAACCAGCCGAAGGTCCGGCGCTGCAGGTTGAACGCCTTGATCACCGCCTGCGCCGCGACGTTTTCCTGCACCATGCCGAGCAGCGCCGATTTGTTGAGCTTCTGCTCGTAATTGGCCTGCACCGCCTTCGGCGTCAGGATCCGCGGCCCGATCAGCGTGATCGGGAACACCAGCAGCGCCACCGCGGCAAGCTGCCAGTTCAGGAACAGCATCAGGACGATGCCGGCGATCAATTCCAGGAACGGCAGCGCCGCACTGTTGGCAAAGCTCTTGATCGCGCCTTCGAACGCCGACAGGTCGACGGAGAAGCGCGACAGAATCTCGCCACGCCGGGTGCGCGCAAAATAGGCCGACGGCAGGTTCTGGACGTGCTCGAACAGGCGCGCGCGCACGTCCGAAATCACCGAGGCGGCGAGGCTGGCGTCCCATTTTTCGTACCAGACCGCGACGATCGATGTGACGATTCCCGCGACCGCCAGCACCGAGAGAATCCTGACCAGCGCCTGGAAATCCTCTTCGCCGAGCGCATCGTCGATCAGGAATTTCAGGCTGAGCGGCATGATGACGTTGAACAGCGTCTCGACCACGACGCCGAGACCGACGAACGCCAGCGCGCGCTTGTAGTTTTTCAGGACCGGCTTGACGAACCCGTAGACGGTGGCGAGCGCGCCGGCGGCTTCCCGCGCGGTGAAGACCACGAGGTCCTCGTCATCCTCGTCCTCGTCGAGGTCGAGTTCGTCGTCGATCTCCTCGGCGTCGTCATCGTCGGACGGAGGCAGGATCCTGCCGCCGCGCGCCGCCGGGCCTGGCACAGGTTTCTCGTCGGGCTCCGCGCCCGCAGCACCTGGCGCGGATGCGGCGGCCGGGTCATCCGACAATGAGGGCTTGGGCGACATCAGACCAACAGAAGCTGCACGGCCGGCATGACCGCAAGATCGACAAGGATGGGCGACAGCACCACCGCGTCGATCCTATGCGATCGACGCGCCTTCAGCAAAATAATTGGAACAGCCGATCGCGGCGCCTAATCGTCATCGGCGATCTTGTCAAAGAACGAATAGCGCAGGCTGTCGGAGTCGGCATACCACTGGCCGGGCCCCTTGCCGGCTGCCAGCGTCGCGGCCCACAGCGCATCGGTGCAGTCGTGGCGGTGCATCGACAGATCGAAGCCGTTGTTGAAGAACAGCTCCGACCATTCCCACCAGGTGCCGAGCTTCCTCACCCCGCGCAAGAGGTCGTATTGGTCGATCAGCGCCGGCGTCATGTCCGACGTCACCGATCCGAACACCAGCCCCGATTTCACCACGCGATTCAATTCGCGAACCGCGCGCGCCACCTGCCTCTCCGCAACATGACACAGGCTGGTCTCGAACACGAAGTCGAATTCGCCGTCCTCGAACGGCAGGTCGGCGATCGATCCGAGCCGGTTGAACTTCTGCAGCGCCTCCGGCGTCCTGGCATGGATCGCGCGGTTGTTCTCGATGCCCCAGGCGTCGATGCCGCGGGCGCGCAAGGCGCCGACCAGTTCGCCACTGGCAGAGCCCGCGACCAGCAGCCTGTATCCCTCGGCCCGGCCCCAGACGATCCTGATCAGATCGGTCAGATAGCCGGGATCGGTGAAGCGGCTCCAGACCTCGCTGTAGGGGCCGAGCCCGCGATAATTCTCGAAATAATCACGGTCGATCCGGTCGGACCGGGACGCACCGCCCTGGCCGCGCGCACGGCGCAGCCGCATCATCTCGGTGACGACGATGTCGGTGGCGGCATCGGAGGAATCGAGCAGCCCGTTGAGGGTCGAATCGAACAGATAGTCGCCGACCACGACCAGGCCGGGGTGCTGCCTTGGATCCGGCCTGTGGTTGGTCATGACGTCGCGCGCCGGCAGCCCGCCGGGCAGCGCATTGACCGACGACAGCCAGCGATGGATCTTGCCTTCGACGAAATGCGTGCGCGCATTGCCGAGCGAGGCCGGCAGCGACTTCAGCGCGGCGTCGATCAGTTCCCGGTCGCCGAGATTGGCGAAAGCCAGCGCGTCGGAGCCGGCGATCAGCCAGTTCAGCACGCCGTGCCTGCCGACGTCGTGGCGCGCGCCTTCGTTGTAGACGCAGCAGCCGCCGAACGCTTCCGACATGAACCAGGCACCCGGAATCTTCTCGCCCCAGAACGGTTGGTCGAACAGGATCGAGACCCGCAGATAGTGCGCGGGCCGGTCGAAATAGGCGACGTGCTTGACCATCGACTTGCGTAGCTGCTCGCCGTCCCATCGCATGGTCGCAAGCCAGGAGTGCGGCAGGCACATCAGCACCAGGTCGAAGTCGCGCGTCTCCGGCCCCTTGCCGTTCATCATGTTGAGCTGGTAGCGGCCGGCCGCGGTCTTGCCGACCTCGAGCACCCGGTGATTGAGCTGAATGTCGGCATCGACTTCGGCCTGCAGGCAGTCGATCAGTTGCTCGTTGCCGTTCTGGATCGAATACAGGCCGATATAGCCGTCGACGTCCATCACGAAGTTCTTCAGCGCGTTGAGCCCGTTGGTGTTGTGCCCTTCGGTGGCAAGATCGGAGCGCGCCATCACCTTGAAGAAGCGCCTGGCGACGGGATCGTCGACTTCCCTGTCGAGCAATTGTTCGCAACTGATATAGGCCCACGGGTGTTCGTTGTCGTGCGCGCCGACGCCCTCGTAGTATTCGATCGGCGACACCATCGTCGCGCAGCGCTTGCGGAACGACTCGATCGCGTCGGCGGTCCTGGCGCCGTATTTGCGGCGCATGCCGGGCACGTCGTTCAGCAGTTCGCCATCGAGATGGATCTGCTCGGCATCCATCGGAATGGTCTGCAGGCCGAAATGCTGGATCAACTCGCGCAGCGGGTCGGGCCCGGTCATCGAGTAATCGTAGATCTCGGCGACACCGGCCTCATACATCGCCGGCGCGGAATTGAACTTGCGCGTCAGGATCTTGCCGCCGAGCCGGTCGGACGCCTCATAGATGGTGATGCGGCAAAGCTCGCCCAGCTTCTTCTTCAGATACCAGGCGCTCATCAGCCCCCCGGGGCCGCCGCCAACGATTGCAAGATCGAGCATGTGTTTTCCGTATCTCAGGCCCCTGCCGGAGAATCCCGCCCAAGCCACCCCAGCAAAGGCACTTTTGAGCCTGAAGGAAAGATGAACAAACCGGATAAAGCAGCCAAAGGGCCGACAAAAACCGGCCGGCACGAAAAAGACCGGCTTGCGCCGGCCTTTTCCGTAACATCCTGACTCCGCGCGGCTTTATTCGGCCGGCGGCAGCGCCAGCGGTTCGACCTCGGGAGCCGCCGGGACGATCGCCACCTGCTTCTCGCGCTCGTCGAGAATGAGCTTGTCGCGCTTGACCGCGACTTCGCGGATCTTGGCCATCGAGGCCCCGGTGCCGGCCGGAATCAGGCGGCCGACAATGACGTTTTCCTTGAGGCCTTCCAGCGGGTCGACCTTGCCATTGACGGCAGCTTCGGTGAGCACGCGGGTGGTCTCCTGGAACGAGGCCGCCGAGAAGAACGAGCGGGTCTGCAGGCTCGCCTTGGTGATGCCAAGCAGCACCGGCGTTCCCGTCGCGATCTTCTTGCCCTCTTCCCTGGCCTTGGCGTTGAGCACGTCGAACTCGATCTTGTCGACCTGCTCGCCCGAAATCATGTCGGTTTCGCCCTGGTCGGTGATCTCCACCTTCTGCAGCATCTGACGGACAATCACTTCGATGTGCTTGTCGTTGATCAGCACGCCCTGCAGCCGGTACACCTCCTGGATTTCGTTGACCAGATAGGCCGCGAGTTCCTCGATGCCCTTGATCGCCAGGATGTCGTGCGGCGCCGGATTGCCCTCGACGATGAAATCGCCCTTTTCGACGATGTCGCCGTCCTGCAGATGGATGTGCTTGCCCTTCGGAATGAGGTATTCGCGGGTCTCCTCGTTCTTGTCGACCGGCTCGATCGAGATCCGGCGCTTGTTCTTGTAGTCGCGGCCGAAGCGGATGGTGCCGGCGATTTCCGCGATGATCGCCGCGTCCTTTGGCTTGCGGGCCTCGAACAACTCGGCGACGCGCGGCAGACCACCGGTGATGTCGCGGGTCTTGGCGCTCTCGGTCGAGATCCGCGCCAGGATGTCGCCGGGCTTGACCTTGGCGCCGACGTCGACCGACAGAATGGCGTCGACCGACAGCATGTAGCGGGCGTCGCCGCCGCGCGCGAGCTTGAGGATCTTGCCATCCTTGCCCTTGACCACGATGGCCGGACGCAGATCCGCGCCGCCCCGCGTGGTGCGCCAGTCGATCACCACGCGCTTGGCGATGCCGGTGGATTCGTCGAGCGTTTCCGAGATCGACTGGCCTTCGACCAGATCCTCGAACGCGATCGTGCCCTCGACCTCGGTGAGAACCGGCCGCGAATACGGATCCCATTCCGCGATGCGCTGGCCGCGCTTGACCATGTCGCCTTCGTCGACATGCATGCGCGCGCCGTACTGGATGCGGTGGGTCGCACGCTCGGTGCCGTCGGCATCGGTGATCGCAACCACCATGTTGCGAACCATCGCGATCAGGTGACCTTCGCTGTTCTTGGCGATCGCCTTGTTCTTGATGGTGACCTTGCCTTCGAAGTTCGACTCGACGAACGACTGCTCGTTGATCTGGGCCGCGCCGCCGATGTGGAAGGTCCGCATCGTCAACTGCGTGCCCGGCTCGCCGATCGACTGCGCCGCGATGACGCCGACCGCTTCGCCGTGGTTGACCGGCGTGCCGCGGGCGAGGTCGCGGCCGTAGCACTTGCCGCAGATGCCGTTGACCAGTTCGCAGGTCAGTGCCGAGCGAATCTTCACTTCCTGGATGCCGGCCTGCTGGATGGCGTCGACATGCGACTCTTCCATCAGCGTGCCGCGCTTCACCACCACCTTGTTGGTGGCGGGGTCGCGCAGATCCTCGCCCGCAGTACGGCCGAGAATGCGGGACGCCAGCGACGCCACCACGGTGCCGGCATCGATGATGGCGCGCATCTTGATGCCGAGCTTGGTGCCGCAATCGTCCTGGGTAATGATGCAGTCCTGCGCGACGTCGACCAGACGGCGGGTCAGGTAGCCGGAGTTCGCGGTCTTCAACGCGGTGTCGGCGAGGCCCTTGCGGGCGCCGTGGGTCGAGTTGAAGTATTCCAGCACCGAGAGGCCTTCCTTGAAGTTGGAAATGATCGGCGTCTCGATGATCTCACCCGACGGCTTGGCCATCAGGCCGCGCATGCCGGCGAGCTGGCGCATCTGCGCCGGCGAACCGCGCGCACCCGAATGCGCCATCATGTAGATCGAGTTGATGTCGGCGTCGGCACCCTTGGCGTTCTTCTTGGTCGAGGAGATTTCCTTCATCATCTCCTTGGCGATTTCCTCCGTCGCCTTGGACCAGGCGTCGACCACCTTGTTGTACTTCTCGCCGTGGGTGATCAGGCCGTCATTGTACTGCTGCTCGAAATCCTTCGCCAGCGCACGGGTGGTGTCGACGATCTTCCACTTGCCGTGCGGCACCACCATGTCGTCCTTGCCGAACGAGATGCCGGCCTTGAAGGCGTTGTAGAAGCCGAGCGCCATGATGCGATCGCAGAAGATCACCGTCTCCTTCTGGCCGCAGTGGCGATAGACCTGGTCGATCACGCTGGAGATTTCCCGCTTGGTCATCAGCTTGTTGATGATGTCGAACGGGATCTTGGACGATTTCGGCAGCACGTTGCCGAGCATGACACGGCCGGCCGTGGTCTCGATCCAGCGCCGGGCCGGCTTGCCGGCCTCGTCGAGGCCATCCCAGCGATACCTGATCCTGGTGTGGAGGTGGATGACCTTGGAATGCAGCGCATGCTCGAGCTCGGCCATGTCGCCGAAGATCTTGCCTTCGCCGGGCAGCCCCTCGCGCATGATCGACAGGTAATACAGGCCGAGCACGATGTCCTGCGACGGCACGATGATCGGCTGACCGTTGGCCGGATGCAGGATGTTGTTGGTCGACATCATCAGGACGCGCGCCTCGAGCTGCGCCTCGAGCGACAGCGGAACGTGCACGGCCATCTGGTCGCCGTCGAAGTCGGCGTTGAATGCCGCGCAGACCAGCGGATGCAACTGGATCGCCTTGCCTTCGATCAACACCGGCTCGAACGCCTGGATGCCGAGACGATGCAGCGTCGGCGCGCGGTTCAACAGCACGGGATGCTCGCGGATCACCTCGTCGAGAATATCCCAGACCTCGGGCCGCTCTTTTTCGACCAGCTTCTTGGCCTGCTTCACCGTGGTCGACAGCCCCTTGGCGTCGAGCCGCGAATAGATGAACGGCTTGAACAGCTCCAGCGCCATCTTCTTCGGCAGGCCGCACTGATGCAGCCGCAGTTCGGGACCGACCACGATCACCGAACGGCCGGAATAGTCGACGCGCTTGCCGAGCAGGTTCTGCCGGAAGCGGCCCTGCTTGCCCTTCAGCATGTCGGCCAGCGACTTCAGCGGACGCTTGTTGGCGCCGGTGATGACGCGGCCGCGGCGGCCGTTGTCGAACAATGCGTCGACCGCCTCCTGCAGCATGCGCTTTTCGTTGCGGATGATGATGTCGGGCGCGCGCAGCTCCATCAGCCGCTTCAGGCGGTTGTTGCGGTTGATGACGCGGCGGTAGAGGTCGTTGAGATCGGAGGTCGCGAAGCGGCCGCCATCGAGCGGCACCAGCGGACGCAGGTCCGGCGGAATCACCGGCACCACGGTGAGGATCATCCACTCCGGCTTGTTGCCGGAATAGCGGAACGCCTCGACGATCTTGAGCCGCTTGGCGAGCTTCTTGTGCTTGATGTCGGATTCGGTCTCCTGCATCTCGGCGCGCAGCGAGGTCTCGAGCTTTTCGAGCTCGAGCCCCTTCAGCAATTCGCGGATCGCCTCGGCGCCGATCATGGCGGTGAAGCTGTCCTGGCCGTATTCGTCCTCGCCTTCAGATACTCGTCTTCCGACAGCAACTGACGGTCCTTGAGCGCGGTGAGGCCGGGCTCGAGCACGACGTAGTATTCAAAATACAGGATCCGCTCGAGGTCCTTCAGCGTCATGTCGAGCAAAAGGCCGATCCGCGACGGCAGCGACTTCAGGAACCAGATATGCGCGACCGGCGCCGCCAGCTCGATATGGCCCATGCGCTCGCGCCGGACCCGCGACAGCGTCACTTCGACCGAGCACTTCTCGCAGATGATGCCCTTGTACTTCATGCGCTTGTACTTGCCGCACAGGCACTCGTAGTCCTTGATCGGACCAAAGATGCGCGCGCAGAACAGGCCGTCACGCTCCGGCTTGAAGGTGCGGGAGTTGATGGTCTCCGGCTTCTTGATCTCGCCGTAGGACCACGACAGAATCTTCTCCGGCGACGCGATTGAAATCCGGATCTGGTCGAAGACCTGAGCCGGGGTCGTCGGATCGAAGAGATTCATAATTTCTTGGTTCATGGCCTGCTCCTCGCGTGCCGATCGTCACCGGCAGCAAATTCGAAATTCTCTTGCAGCCACGCGCCCCGCTCAACGTCCGAAGCGAAGCGCGGACGCCC
>CAVVIM010000018.1:0-51196 GCA_963748165.1 uncultured Alphaproteobacteria bacterium | reverse complement strand
TCTGGTCTGCCTCATCAGACGCGACGGTTGGACAAGACGGAAAATTGGCGAGTTACACTGCAAGCCAGAGAAACTAGCCGACCACCGGGACTGCCTGGCTGGCGACGCAGTGCTGATCGCACCTGTCTCCAGGCCAATTCCCTGCTAACAGGGAATCCCACGACTCGACGGGGCCTTGCGTCGCTTTCGTGGCATTAAAACGTGGTAGTGCAGCGAGTCACGGAGCAATTCCCTACTCAAATTATCAGGGAAATTATTTCCAAGAACAGGGTATGTATAAGGAATACGGAATACGTAGCAAATCAGGGGCGAAATGGAGGAACATTTGCGGCTGCATGACCACCTGAGCGTACCCTATGTCCTGGAGGCGGAGACGGTCGAGCTGGCTCAGGGATCATGGATCAGGCGGGTCGGCTATCCGGAGTTGCCCGGCTGCACGGCTGAATCGGCCGTCCTTGAGGACGCGCTTCGTCTGCTCGAACGGAACCGAATCGAGTTGATCGTCCGCATGGTCGGCGAAGACCGGCCACCTCCGGTACCGCGACCACCCCTGCAGGATTGCGATCCGGTCGGCCTCGCCCAACAGCTCGGTCTCTCGGGCGAAATCATGGTTCTGATTGCGGATGACAAGGAGACGGCCGCCGCCAAAACGAAAACCAATTATTGACCCTTACGGACTGTTTCAGTCGACCCAAGGGAAGGAGCGGAGATGCTTTCGCGACAAGACAATGAAACGCTGGTCCGCGTCGGTCCCGATACGGCGATGGGGTCGCTGTTCCGGCTGTTCTGGATTCCGTTCCTGTTTTCAAAGGATTTGGTCGCAGACGGCCAGCCAAAGCGGATCATGTTACTTGGCGAGGATCTGGTGGCGTTTCGCGATTCAGAGGGCCGCGTCGGTCTCCTCGCCAATGCCTGCGCCCATCGCGGCGCGCCGATGATGTTCGGCCGCAACGAGGATTGCGGGCTGCGCTGCGTCTACCATGGCTGGAAATACGACGTGACCGGCGCGGTCGTGGACATGCCGGCCGAGCCTGTCAAGAGCCGGCTCAAGGAGAAGGTCAGGATCACCGCTTATCCCTGCCGGGAACGCAACGGCATGGTGTGGGCCTATATGGGTCCGGAAACGGCCGAGCTGCCGCCACTACCGAACGTCGAGTGGAATCTGGTACCGGCGGAGAATGTGCAGGTCTCGATGCGCGTGCAGGAATGCAACTGGCTGCAGGCGCTGGAAGGCGAAATCAACTCCGCACATGCGCCTATCCTTCACGGCCGGATCGATTCCAGGGGCCAAATCAACGAATGGCTTGCCAAGCGCGACTTGCGGCCAACGTTCGAATGCATCCGGCAGCACTTTGGCATGAGCATCGCAGCGAAACGACGTCTCGAAGGCGAGAGGCTCTATTGGCGCGTGAACCAGTTCATGATGCCGTTCTATTCGCTGGTGCCGCCGCAATCGAAATTCCCCGACCTGAGCGGTCACGCCTGGGTGCCGATGGACGACAACCACACGCTCTGCATCTTCTTTTCATACCATCCGACCGAGCCGCTCCCGTCGCGCACCCGCGAGCTGTTCGAGGAAGGCCACCAGGGACGGGAAACCGGTCACCCAAGCCGGC
The DNA here is from genome assembly GCA_963748165.1 of uncultured Alphaproteobacteria bacterium. GTDB lineage: Bacteria > Pseudomonadota > Alphaproteobacteria > Rhizobiales > Xanthobacteraceae > Bradyrhizobium. The sequence continues at coordinate 49,580 of CAVVIM010000018.1, read as the reverse complement.
ACGCTTTCGTCAAGCGCAATGCCACCGTGCCTTACGCCGACTACTGGACCAAATTCACGCGCGAGAATGGGTTCGAGTTCGACTATCAGAGCCAGGTCGACACCTGGTTTTCAGGGCTGCCAGGGCTTTGGATCCAGGATGGCGCCTGCCAAAGCGGCATCCGCCCCATCTTCGATCGCACAAGGGAGCATCTCGGTTCCAGCGATACCGGCATCGCCATGACCCGCCGGCTGTTGCTCGAAGCCGTCAACGCCTATCGCGATCGCGGCATCAAGCCGAGCGGCGTCACCGATCCCGATACCTTCATGGTACGCGCGGTCTCGCTCACGCTGCCGGAGACCACATCATGGGTTGATTTCGGCCGCCCGCACATGACGGCAAAACTCGGCGCCGGCTTCGGCTATCCGCTATGACGCGCCTGCACCAGGGCGCGTGATGACAGAGGATTCGATCCCCGCTCCTACCGACGGCTTTGAGGTCCGGCTCCATCGCAGCGGCCGAACGATCGTGGTGCAGCCCGGCGACAGCATTCTGGACGCGTTGCTCGATGCCGGCGTCGACGTTTCCTTCTCCTGCACCGAAGGGGTGTGCGGCACCTGCGAAACCAGGGTCATCGATGGAATCCCCGATCATCGCGACAGTTTCCTGACCGACGAGGAAAAGGCCGAAAACAGCAAGATCATGGTCTGCTGCTCCCGATCCAAATCGCCGGTGCTGACGCTGGACCTGTAACTGACATCAGATAAGCGGCCGCGCGGCGAATAGCGGTCCGTCGAGATAGTTGAGGACCAAGATCTCCACCGCGGTGTCGAGCGCCGGTTCGATATGAGCCAGCACCCGGGTCGCAATCCGCAAGCCTTCGTCCAGATCGACAATGCCGACCCGATACGGAACTTCGTCCCGAAACACCGCCGGCGCCGCATGCACCACCGTTTGCGAATACAGTCTTCCACGGCCGGCCAACGCCACCCAGGCCATTCGCTTCGACCAACAATGCGGACAGAACGGCTTTGGCGGAAACGTCAGCCGTGCGCAATCGTCGCATCGTGTCGTCTTGAAACGTCCGGCCGCCAGAGCCTTCCAAAAGCGTTGGCTGAATTCGGTCATTCGCGGCGGAAATGCGCGCGGACGATCGATGCTTTGCAAAGTCAGGGTCATCGGACCGCCTCCAGCACGTGGACCAGCGCCGCATTGTAATTGCCGAGTTCGGCGCTGGTGACGGCAAGCCGGGCATTGGCAACCTGCCGTTCGCCGGCGCGGCCGGTGAGCTGCTCCTTGACCTCGAAATAGCTGTAGAACGGGGTGACATGCGCCGGATGACCGCGCGACTGCAGGCCGCCCGAGGTGCAGATCGGAATCCGTCCGCCGAGCGAAGTCACTCCCTCCGCGCAGAGACGGGCTCCCTGCCCGCGCGGCAGCAGACCGAGCGCCTCGCCGGCGAGTATTTCGATGATGGTGCAGGGCGCATAGAGTTCGGCAAGATCGACGTCGGACGCGGAAATTCCGGCCTCTTGATACGCCGCCTGCCCCGCCTTCTGCGCTGAAACAAGCGCGATCATGTCGTTCGGCACCTCGTTGATCTGATGGGCACCTTCATGAAAGAAACCCTTGCCGCGCACGCGGACGTAGGGTTTGCCGGACGCCCTTGCGATTTCCTCGTCGACCAGCACGATACAGGCCGCGCCATCGCCGCGTGGCGGCACTTCGTAGAGCCCGAGCGGTTCGACGATCGGCTTTTGCGAGAGCACGTCGTCCAGCGTGATCGGCTTGCGAATTTGCGCGATCGGATTGAGCGACGCATGCCGACGGTTCTTGACCGACACGCTCGCCAATTGCTCCCGCGACGAGCCGAACTCGTGGATATAGCGCGCCGCGTCCATCGCGTACCAGGAGATCGGCGTGAAACCGAACGGCGCATGGAAATCGACGTCGCCGGTGGCCCGCATTGAACTCATCATATGTTCGATGGCCGGTATAGCCGATTCAAAATTGACACCGAGCGCGAGCGCCACCCGTGATTTGCCCAACCGGATGTCGTTTGCCGCAGCCTCGAATGCAAGCGCCGCCGTCATGCCGTTGCCGAGGACTTCCAGGACCGAACCGGCGCATGGCAGCCGCAGGTAGTTTGCCATGAAGGTCGCAAAATACTTCTGCTGGGTGTAGGGGCGGGGCTGCGCAAAGGCGAGTGATGAAATTTCGCGCTTGTCGACGCCCGCATCCGCCACGGCGTCGATCACGAGCCGGGCCAGTATTTCGTGCTCGAGCACCTGCAGCTCGGCATCGCGGGGCTTCTGCCATTTGGCTACCGGGAGCGCCGCTGCGCCAAGAATTGCCACGCTTCTGGTCATCGTGATTCTGCCTCACTGATTGGCGACCCCACCGTCATCGACCGATGATCAGGGCGTCGACGGCCATCACCCCGTCACCACTGACAATGACCGGGTTGACATCGATCTGATCGATCATATCCCTCAAATCGTGCGCCAGCTCGGACAGCCGACAGATGGTATCGACCAATCCATCGATATCCACGCCGGCCTTGCCGCGAAATCCGGTCAGCAGGGCGTGACCTCTGAGCGAGGCCAGCATGGCGCGCGCGGTCCGTTCATCGACCGGGGCCAGCCGTACCGCAGTATCGTCCAGCAATTCAACCATGATGCCGCCCAACCCTACTGCAATCAGCGGGCCGAACTGACGGTCGTTCTTGATGCCGAGCACAATCTCGACGCCTGCGGGCGCCATCTGCTGCACACTGATGCCGTCAATTCTCGCATGCGGTGCGTAACGCGCAGCCGATGCCAGAATATCCGCAGCCGCCTTGCTAGCATGTTCCGGCGTCGATAGCCCCAGTCTGACACCGCCGGCGTCGGTCTTGTGCAGGATATCCGGCGACACGACCTTGATCGCTACCGGCCAGCCGATCCGGCCAGCCGCCAAGCCTGCCTGTTCGGGATCACGCGCCACAATTTCGTGCGGGATGGCGATGCCGTAGCAGGCGAGGATCCGTTTCGATTCCGTCTCCGGCACCGCCGCGCCACGGCCCAAGGCCTCGGTAAGCACCGCGCGCGCCGAGGCTTCCGCAGAGGGCGACGAGCGTCGCGCGGCGTGGGGCTGCCGGTCAGCCCTGGTCTCATGCCAGTCGAACCAGGCCCGCAGCGTCGCAAAGCAGCGGTCGGCGGAACGAAACATGCAGATCTTGGGGTCGGCATCGAGAAGCTCGCTGCCCGGGCCCTGGAACCATTCGTTCATCCAGATCACCGCGAGCGGCCGGTCGGTGCGCGCAGCCGCTTCCACAATGGTCGGCGCGCGGGCACCGCTGGAGGCGGCGTGCGCGAAGATCATCGGCATCACCAGCGCACCGAAGCCCGCATCGTTCATGAAGGCATCGAGGCAGAATCCGAACGTCTCCGATGTCTTGAGCACTTCGGCGGTGAGATCGGACGGATTGGCAACAGAACCGAAATCGGGAACCACCTCGTGCAGCGCAGTCGCGGTCTTTGATTCAAGCGCGGGAAGCCGAACGCCGTGCCTTTCGGCCTTGTCGGCGCAGATCACCGCTGCACCGCCTGAAGTCGAAAGTATCCCGACGCCTTTCGTTTTTGGAGCTTTGGTCTTGGCAAAGAACGAGGCCGTCTCAAGCACGGCTTCCAGATCGTCGACAACAATCGCGCTGGTCTCCTCGAACGCAGTCTTGTAGGCCACAGCCGATCCGACCATGGTCCCGGTGTGCGACATCGCCGCCTTGCTGCTGGTCTCGCTGTTGCCGGTCTTGTAGGCGATCAACGCCTTGCCGGCGGTGCGTGCCTTTCGTGCCGCGTCAAGGAAGCGTTCGCCGTCCTTCACCCCCTCCAGCAGGCAGATGATAGCCCTGGTATCGTCGTCTTCGGCGAGATAGGAGATGAAATCGCAGACGTCGACGTCGCAGGAGTTGCCCGCCGCGAGATAGTGCGAAAACCCAACCCCGCGCTTCATACCCTGCAGAACCGTGTAGCCCAGCGCACCGCTCTGCGACACGATGCCGACCGGTCCGCGCCGATGTCCCATGCCGGCATAGTCAGGCATGAAGTTCAATCCCGCGGCCGTGCGCGTATTGGCAAGACCGACGCAATTCGGCCCGACCACACGCACGCCGGTGCGGTGCGCGAGCGCGACCAGCCGTTGTTGCGCCTCGATGCGGTCGGGCTTGGCCGTCTCGGCGAAGCCGGAAGCGTAGACGACGGCGCCGCCCGCCTTGACGGCGGCAGCACTCTCGATCATGCCCTCGACCATCGGGCGCGCGACGCACAATACGACGCAATCCGGGCTTTCCGGCATGTCCGCAAGCGACGGCACGCAGGGCCGGCCAAGCAGGTTCCGGTATTTCGGATTGATCGCATACACCTTGCCGGTGAAGGCTGACAGGTTGGAGAGAGTTCGCTCACCAAACGAGCCACGCGTCTCTGATGCGCCCACCACCGCGACGATCGCGGGATTGATCAGGCGCCCGAGATCTTCATGATGATAGAGCGCCCGTGCTGTTGTGGCGACCATGCCTATCCCTTTTCGATATACAGCTCACTCCGATCGACAAATCGGATACCATATTGATTTATCTCGTGTTTTGTAAATCTACCTCGCTCGATAGCGCACCGGCAGCCGCTTCAGGCCACCCAGGAATGAGGTTTCCGTCCAGGCCGGATTGCCGGCAAGTTCGACGTGATCAATCCGGCTCAGCAATTCGCGGAAGAATGCCACGATCTCGGCCTTGGCGAGGTGCCTGCCGATGCAGGCATGAATTCCGAAGCCGAAGCCGAGATGCCGATTGGGCGTCCGGTCCGGAACGAATTCGAACGGACGGTCGAAGGCTTCTTCATCGCGATTACCCGACGGGTAGCTGATGAAAAGACTGTCGCCTGCATAAATCTTCTTGCCGCGAATTTCGTAATCCGCGGCGGCCGTGCGGAAGAAGTGCTTGACTGGCGAAACCCAGCGCACCATCTCCTCCGCCGCGGCCGATAAAATATCAGGATCGCGCTGCAGGCGAACCATGGCCGCGGGGTTTTCAATCAATGCAAGCAAACCCCCTGCGATGGTGGCACTCGTGGTGTCATGCCCGGCGCTCGCGAGAGCAATGTAATAGGAATAGGCTTCGAAATCACCGATCGGCTTGCCGTCAATTTCGGACGTCGCGATGACGGTCGCGACGTCGTCTTTGGGGTTCTGACGTCTCTGCTTCGCGATGTCCTTGAAATACTCGACATAGGCCATGGTCGCGTCGATCAGGTCGGCGCCCTGCTGCATCTCCGGATCACCGCCGCCGAAATAGGCCTGCGTTATCTTCAACAGGCGCTGCTCGTCCTCGGGCGGCAACCCGAGGATCGTCATCAGAACACGCAATGGATAGTAGATCGCAATCTCGTTGTAGAAATCGCATTCGCCGCCAAGCGCGCAGAGCCGATCGACGCTCTCCTTGGCCAAGACGTCCATGCGATCCGCCAGGACCCGGATCTGGCGTGGCTGAAACCAGGCGTGGGTGAGTTTCTGATACTTGGAATGATCCGGATTATCCATCTGCGGAAGCGCGCGAACAAGCATCGGCCTGCCATTCATGGCTTCCTTGACCTTGCTCTCAAAATCAATGCTGAGCAGCTTGGTCCGCGGCTGATTGATGAAGCGATCCGGCTGACGCTCGATCTCGATGATGTCCGCGTATTTCGAGATGGTCCAGAATGGGCGATATCCATCGGGTTGCGTCCAATGGACTGGGTCGTTGCGCCGCAACTCGCCAAACAGCCGGTGCTGCGCCTCGACGCTGCCGTAGGTCTTGTGATTGGCGATCGCGTTATCCCGAGCACTGTCGAGCATCGAACTTCCCTCCCACGTTGTTCCCTAGGCTTTTGTTGCCGTCTTTTCCCGAGATTTTCCAAAAGCACCGGCCTCGGCGAGCCGGGCGACGGCATCAGGCGACAGGCCGAGCGCTCCCGAAAGAATCTCGTCCCTATGCGCACCGATCCCGGGTACCTCACGCTGCATGGCCGTGAGCGCGCCCGACATCTTCCAGGGCGCGTTGACGCCGATAAACTCCCCGGCGCGATCCGCAATTTTCGCGAACGAACCTCTTTGCAGAAGATGCGGATCGGTGAGCGCGGCGCCCGGTTCACGATATTCGGCACAGGGAACGCCGGCACGATCAAGCGCAGCAAGGCACTCGCTCACTGTGTGGCGCTCCGTCCATTTTTCGATCACCTGCATCATCGCGCTCCAGTTTGCGCCGCGTGCCGGCACGGTCGTAAAGCGCGGGTCGCTGGCGAGTTCGATCTGCCCGGTCACCTCACACAGCGCAGCAAAATTCCGGGGCGTAATCGGTGCGATCAGGATGTCCCCGTCCCGCGTCCGGAGCGGACCATAGGTGGGACGCGACGCGTGGATCGGGAATTGTGCCTCCTGCAATTCGTAGACCAGCAGGTTCAGCATACAATCCATCAGCGCGACGTCGACGCGTTGACCCTGGCCGGTGCGCGCGCGCTGGACCAGCGCGGTCTGAATCGCGGAATAACCGAAAATACCACCCAGCACGTCGGCGACGAACACGGCTCCTGCCGCGGGCCGATTCCTGTCCCCGGCATACCGCATCAGCGTGCGATCAAAGCCGCTCTCGGCGTGCACAATCATGGCGTAGGCCGCGCGCTCGGCAGCCGGACCGGTTTGCCCGTAGCCTGAGATCGAACAGTAGATCAGGCGAGGATTGATCTCGTGCAACGCCTCATAGCCAAGCCCCAGGCGATCCATCACACCCGGGCGAAAATTCTCCACGACAATGTCCGCTTCTTCGACCAGCCGACGAACCAGCTTGATCGCCTCCTCGCTTTTCAGGTCGAGCGCCAGGCTGCGCTTTCCGGCGTTGAGCTGTCCGAAATAGGCACTCTGCCCATCGCGCAGCGGGGTGCGGAGCCGCATGTCGTCGCCTTCCGGCGGCTCGATCTTGATAACGTCGGCGCCGACGTCGGCGAGCAGCCGAGCGCAATAAGGGCCGGCCAGCATGATCGAGAAATCCAGCACACGCACGCCCTCGAGCGGCGCCGTCGTGGTGTCCAACTCCTGCATGTAATGACCCCCGATTTGGCAGCTCGCAAGATCGAGCGGCATCCGAGCAACTGACGGCATCCTCTCGGCGTGAGCTGCTGTCATCTTTGCCGCTCCTAAATTCATCTGGGCAACCCAAGTCCACGTTGCGCGATCAGGCTGCGCTGGATTTCATTGGTCCCGATGCTGATCACCCACATCAGCGAATGGCGCAGGTTTTGTTCGAACCGGCCATTGTCGAGCGCCCCCGGCATCTGCTCGGAAAGCGCGGCGCGCATGCCCAGAATGTCGAGCGCGGTCTCGCCGAAGCGTTCCATCAGTTCGCCGGAGAACACCTTGCTGATCGCGCCATATTCCGGCGGCGTGTTTCCATTCACTGCCAGCTCCGCGCAATGCATCATGAGCTGCCGCCCGACCTCGATCTCCGCGGCGAGTTCGCGATCCGGTCACGGACGATGGGATCATCCGAAATTGGCGGCGCGCTTCCATCCCGCGCCATGACATGTCTGCGCAATTGCTCGAAAGCGTGCGCGACCTTAAGCACGATGCCTCCGCCGACGAGGCCGCGCTCGAAAGCAAGTGCTCCCGTCAGCACCTTCCAGCCCCCGTTAACCTCGCCGACCAGGTTCTCCGGGGGAGTGCGGACATTGTCGTAGAAGATGTTGGCAAAGGATCCGTCATACATCGTGGTTGCGGGTCGGATCGTGATGCCCTCCGCCTCCATGGGCACGATGAACATGCTGATTCCGGCGTGCGGCGGCTCGGCGTTTGGGTCGGTCCGCGCGGCAAGGAACATGTACTTTCCCCACCAGGTGGTCGTCCAGATCTTCTGCCCGTTGATGACCCACGCGTCGCCGTCACGCACCGCGCTGGTGCGGAGTGCCGCGAGGTCGGAACCCGCCTGAGGTTCACTGTAACCCATGCCATGCATCGCCTCGCCGCGGAGAATTTCAGCTAGATATTTCCGTTGCTGATGCGGGGTGCCGAACATCATCAAGGCGTTGGCCTGGATCGCAGCACCGATCCGCGGCGCCTCTGCCCGCTCCATGGTTTCCATCAAGGCAAGCTGCTCCTGCGGCGAACGTGCCTGGCCGCCGAATTCCTTTGACCATCCCAGCCCGATCCAGCCGGTCTTGCCGATATCCAGCGCAAATTCGGGATCGAATTCGCGCTGCGAAAACGGCTTCGCGTCATAGGCCGCCTTGCGGGCGCCGGACCAGTGTGCCTCCAGCCAGCACTGCGCCTGCTCCCGCAAATCATTGCCCGCCGGACCAAGGTCATATTGCGGCAGGCCCGTCCCGCCATGATCGAGCAGAAACGAGGCAACGCGATGCCGCGACGCCTGCGCTCCACCGAGCGCGATGGTGTCGAGATGCACGCGCTTGAAGTGACCCGGCGCCTCGTGTTCCTCGGCATAACCGACAGCACCGAAGGTATGCTGGGTTTCCAGCGAAACCCGCCGCAAGGCGTCGCCGGCAAAGGCAACGGCCGAATTGGCGAAATAGCTCCAGTTTGGGTCGCCGCGATCGTGCCGATATGCCGCATGGTCAAGCGTGAGCCTGACGCCCTCAAGCGCGATCAGGCCATCGGCCAGCTTGTGCTGGATCGCCTGGAACCTGCCGATCGCCTGCCCGAACTGCTGGCGCTCTTTGGCATAGTCGACGACGAGGTCAAAAGATCGCCGCGCCGCGCCGTAAGCGCGCGCCATCAAGGCGAGCTTTGCCTCAAGCAAGAGAGCGTCCGTTGCGGAAGATACCAGCTCGACGATGGCTGCGGACGCCGAATTCAATCGAATTTCATAAAGCCTCGACGCCCCCATGGCCCGGGTCGGCACCAGCTCGACGCCGAATCCGCCCAATTCGATGACCGCGAGCGTATCTCCCTTCATCGCCACGAGAAGGTGGGTACAACTCGCGGCGACTTCGACGAAGCGCAACAAGCCGCGGGCTGTTCCGTTGACGACCTCGATTGAACCGGCATGGCGATCCGGATCGAGCTCGCCGAAGCAAAATGCGACGCGCGCGGTTCCCGCATGCAGTTTTTCAAGCAAATCGGTTGCGATATCTGCGCGGCATCCCGAAAGCCCGAGATTGGCGAGAGCGGCCGACCACATCGGCGCCGGGCAGGCCGCGCCGCCAAGTTCGGTCATCACCACTAGAATTTCGCGCAACCCGCCTTCGCTGAAATCGCAGCCGAGCGCGGCGACGCCCTGCCCCACGAGCCTGGTCCAGATTGCGGCAATTTCTTCCGGCTCGGCCGCCTGCTTCGACGCAGCAATGGCGCTCCAATGCTCCCTGAGAAAACCGCGCAACGAGTCGCGAAGCATCTCCCTGATCTCATCGCTCGGGAGCTGGCTCGGGTCCATGGCAGGACCTACGTCTGACCGAACTTCGGTTTGCGCTTCTCCTTGAATGATGTCGTCGCTTCCTTGTGATCGGCCGTTTCGAACGTCACCTGTTCCAGCGCCATCGAGGCTTCGAGCAACATGTTGACCCGGTCCTTGACGATCTGGTTGATCGACAGCTTGGTCCAGCGAATGGCCCAGGTCGGACCGTTGGCAAGCTCTACGGCAATTTCACGCGCCTTCGCCATCACCTCGGAGCGAGGCACGACGTGATTGACCAGCCCGATCCGCTCGGCTTCCTTGCCTTTCAGCAGCGTGCCGCGAATGAGATACTCCTTGGCCTTGTTGATGCCGATCAGCAGCGGCCAGATCACGGTACCGCCATCGCCGGCGACCAGACCGACGCGCGAAACATGCGTATCGCCGATGCGGGCGTCTTCGGCCATCACGGTAATGTCGCTGAGCAGCGCATGGGTCGCCGCAAGGCCGATGGCGTCACCGTTGATGGCAGCGATGATCGGCTTGTCCAGTTCAAGCTGGCGGGTGACGCCGCGGCGGCTGATCATCGGGTCATGCACCTCGCCCTCTTCGAGAACGTCGCCGCCCGGACGCTCCGACATCGCCTTGACGTCCCCACCAACGCTGAAAAACTCGCCGGCCCCGGTCAGCACAACCGCATTTACGGCGGGATCGTCTGCGAGGTCGTCCCAGATCGTCCGCAGTTCGCGAATCAATTTCTGGTTGATGGCGTTGCGCGCCTGCGGGCGATTGAGCGTTACTGTTGCCACCTTCTCCGAGACTTCGACCTTCAGGCATTCATATTTGGCATAGCTGGGCATGGCTTTCCTCCATACTTGATCGCAATTATTGACATTGGTTGCGGACGCGTATCGCCTACCGACGCGCACCCGGATGCATATCTGCCAAGGCGACATGAAGCGACATGGAACCCGGGTCCGCTTCCAGCATCCGCTGCACCGATTCCAGATGGCTTCGCATCAGGCGCGTAGCCGCCGAAACGTCCCGCGCGCACAGCGCGGACAGGAACTGCCGTCGCCTTTCAACCAGCCGCGGGGTGGCGGCACCACTCGAGGCGACCTTGGCATAGACGAAACGCATGTGAATCTCGGTGACCGAATCCATGATCATGGCAATGACCTTGTTTCCGGTCGCTCGCGCCAGCAACTTGTAGAACTCGCGCGAACATTCGACCCGATCGAGCAATCGACCTTCGCGCGTCGCCAGTTCCGTCCGCTCGATATTTGCTTCCAATGCCTGAAATCGATTTGCCGTGCATTGGCGCAAGCGAGACGGACGACGAGATCGAGAACGTGGATGCGAGCCTCGGACAGCTCTCGCACGGAGATCGATGCCAAGGCTCAACATGTCGCGCATGACGTCATTCATGCGGCTGGTGTCGCCTTCCTGAATAAAGGCACCGCCTTTGACGCCCTTCTGCAGCCGCAACACGCCCGCCATTTCCAGGCTGCGGAGCGCCTCGCGCAAAACGTTGCGGCTGACACCCAATCTGCTGCGCGAGATCGCGCTCCGGCGGCAATTTGTCGCCTGGCTTGAGAACGCCGAGCGCCAAGCTGCTCGCGAATGCGCTCGCAGATTTCCTCGAACGCCCGCCGCGTCCGAATCGGCCGGAATTGCACCGGGGCCGGCGCCGCTGTGGCCCGATGGTCAGCAGCCCGATCCCGCCGGTCGGGCGAGGGCAGCTCGCGTGCGGGTGGGCGTACGGGGGCTTGACTTGGTCATCATGGGGCGACGATTATTAAATGGATCACCCATTAAATGGAAAGCTCTTTTTTGGCTTTCCGATACAGGATCGGGCCTCTTCATGAGCTTCACCGAGGAGCAGATCGCTTTCCGCGACAGCGTCCGGAAAATGGTTGCCAGACACGTGGCGCCGATCGCCGCCGAAATGGACGAGACCGATCGCTTCCCTCTGGAGATCGTGAAGCTGTTCGGCGAAATGGGGCTGATGCAATTGTGGGTGCCCGAGCAATATGGCGGGCCGAACGGCAATCTTACGATGGTCTGCATCGCGCGCGAGGAAATCTCCAAGGTCTCGCCTGCCTGCGCCTCGATCGCCGGTCTCAACACGATGTTCATCATGCCGCTGATTCATTTCGGCTCCGAGGAGCAGCGAAAGAAATACCTGCCGGTCATCGCCGAGGGCGGCGTCGTAACGGCGATCGCGATCTCCGAACCCCAGGCAGGCTCGGACGTTACGGCCATCAACACCCGCGCCAAGAAGGATGGCGACTGCTACGTCCTCAACGGTCGCAAGCAATGGTGCAGCTATGGCGTGAGCCGCCGAATACATCGTCGTCATGGCACGGACCGGCGATAGCCCAGGCGCCGACGGCATCAGCGCCTTCATCGTCGAACCGAAGAAGATGGCCGGCATCAGTTTCGGACGCCACGAGCGCAAGATGGGCTTTCGCGGCGCGCCGAACACGCCGATCTTCTTCGACAATGTCCGGGTGCCGGCGGAAAATCTCGTCGGAGAGGAAGGCAAGGGTTTTAGGGCGTCGATGCGCGCGCTCGATCTCAACCGGCCGACCATCGGCGCCCAATCTGTCGGGCTGGCGCAAGGCGCGCTCGATGCCTGCCTCGCCTACGCGAAGGAACGCAAGCAGTTCAAGAAAGCCATCTCGGAATTCCAGGGCGTGCAGTTCATGCTGGCGGACATGGCGATCCAGATCGAGGCCGCCCGCGCGCTTGTCTACGAATGCGCGCGGGCCGGCGATGCCGGCGACTGGAAGCGACTGAACGTGCTCGCCAGCATGGCCAAGTGTTTCGGCAGCGACATGGCGATGAAGGTCACGACCGACGCCGTGCAGATCTTCGGCGGCTACGGCTACACGATGGATTATCCCGTCGAGCGCATGATGCGCGACGCCAAGCTGACCCAGATCTTCGAGGGCACCAACCAGATCCAGCGCGTCGTCATCGCCCGCGAACTGCTGAGATAACAACAACAATCAAAATACCGGGAGGAAACGATATTGAACCGCTCACGACAAGCTGCCTTTGGAGCCTGTTGGCCGCTTTCCGCGCTTCTCGCCGCCTCCCCCGCCTGGGCGCAAAAGGCTTATGGCCCCGGCGCCAGCGATACCGAGATCAAGCTCGGTCAATCGACACCGCTCAGCGGCCCGGCATCCGCTTTCGGCGCAGGCGCCGGACGCGCCGTGGTCGGCTATTTCGAGATGCTGAACGAACAGGGCGGCATCAACGGACGCAAGATCAACTTTACCCAGCTCGACAATGCCTACAGCGCCCCCAAGGCGATCGAGCAGTCACGCAAGCTGGTTGAGGACGTTGGCGTGCTCGCCGAGGTCGGCACCATCGGAACGGCGCCCAACGTCGCGATCCAGAAATACCTGAACTCCAAGCAGGTGCCGCAGCTATTACATCACCGCGGGCGGCCGCCGCTTCAACGATCCGAAAAATTTCCCCTGGACCGTGCCGCTCTATCCCGATTTCGAAACGGAAGGCGCGGTCATCGCCAAATACATCCTGACGACAAGTCCGGACGCCAAAATCGGCGTATCTATCAGAACGACGATTTCGGAAAGGATTATGTCAAGGGATTGCGCGCGGGTCTGGGACGCAAAGCCTCGCAGATCGTCGCCGAGTTATCCTATGAACTTTCCGATCCGACCATCGATTCGCAGATCGTTCAATTGAAGGCCGCGGGCATCGACACGCTGATCGAGCAGTCGTCCGCCAAGGCCACCGCGCAATCGATCCGCAAGGTTCACGAGCTGAACTGGAGCCCGCTTCATGTCATCGGCGGCTCGGCGGCCTCGCTCGAGACCGTTCTGAAGCCAGCGGGTCTCGATGCCTCGAAAGGACTGGTCACCACCCAGTTTCTCAAGCAGCCGGGCGACCCGGCTTGGGCCGATGATGAAGAGGTCAAGACCTACAAGGAATTTCTCAAGAAATACGCGCCGGGAGCCAATCCGGACGACTATTCCGTGCTGGTCGCCTACATGAATGTGCATGCGATCGACACTCGCGCCTGAAGAAATGCGGCGACCAGCTGACCCGAGAGAATCTGGTTCATCAGGCGACGTCGCTCAATGGCGAACGATTGCCGATGATGCTGCCGGGCGTCTCATATCAGCACGCAGCCGGACGACTACACTCCGTTCAAGACGCTTGCGTATCGCAATTTTCGATGGAACGAGCTGGACGTTATCTGGCGATCCGCTGACAGCGGACTGAACAAAATCGGCGGCACGCATCGCAACTCAGAACGTGCCTGGATAGGCCCCGCCGTCGATGAGGATGTTCTGACCGGTAATGTAGCCGGCGTGAACCGAGCACAGGAAAGCGCAAGCTGCACCGAACTCGTCGGGGTAACCGAACCGCCGCGACGGATTGCTGGATTTGATCTGCTGAGTTACTTCCTCGAGAGAGCGTTTTGTATTGTTTGCCAGCGCCTGCAGGTTGGACTTCAACCGATCGGTATCGAACGTGCCGGGCAGAAGGTTGTTGATGGTTACATTATGTTCGGCGGTAGCTCGCGCCAGTCCCGCGACGAACCCGGTAAGGCCTGAACGCGCGCCATTGGACAGCCCCAGCATGGCGACCGGCGCCTTGACGGCGTGCGAGGTAATGTTCACGATCCGGCCAAATTTTCGCGCGATCATCCCGTCGATCGTCGATTTCATTAGCTCGATCGGCGCCAGCATATTGGCGTCGGCAGTTTTGAATTCTACTCCGACGTGATTTTCAGATCTTCAAGCGAGATCATGTCGCCCTTGCCGTGCCATTGTTTTCCATCGAACTGCGCCAATTGCATATTGTGGAACGCGTCGTAGTTATCGGGCGAGTTGTAAACCTTCACGCCCCTCAGAATGAGAGGAGGCGTAAAATCCTTCAGGTTCGTGGCTTGATTGAGCAAATTCTCGCGCGTGAGATTGTCGCCGCACCGCTTGAGTACATGCTCGATTGCCGCAGCGTTGTTATAGCCGGGCACCGCCGTAGCGTCGTCCAGGTTGAGTTTGGGCATGTATTTCTGTGCAAAAGCCTTGTAGTTTTTGACGCCTTCGTCGTCGGCTTCGGCTGGATCGGTGACGTTCTTTTCCCATCGAGCCGTGATCAGCCCTTTTGCATTTTCAAGGCCAGCGGGCTCCAATGTCCCACCGACCGAAGTTGAATTCGAATTGATGATAAAAGTTGGCCGCCAGCCCAGGCTCGCAACCTTGCGGATGGCCTGCGCTGCGAATTTAGACGCGCTCAACTGAACCAAAACGTCTGCTCCGCTTGCCTTGAGTTCGACGATCTGGTTTTCGATCGTTGGTTCGGTCATCTCATGACTAAGTTCCTTGACGATCATCTCCGAGGCACGATCACCAAGGCCTAGCTTCAAACCCCGCAGAAAATCACGACCGAGGTCGTCATTGACATATTGAACCGCGATCTTCCCGGTTGGCCTCTCTTTCAGAAGATATCGACCGAACACCGCGCCCTGCGCGATGTAAGAGGGGTAAAATGGAACGATCCAGGGAAAATTCTTTGGATCGTTGAACCGCAACGCTCCAGAGGTGAGAAAAAGGCTCGGGACCCCCTTTCCATTGAGATACTTCGAGACCGCAGCGTTCGGCGGCGTGCCCAGGAAGCCGGCGATGGCGAACACTTCATCGGACTCGACAAGCCTGCGGGTTTGTTCAACCGCCTTCGGCGGGCTGAATGCGTTGTCGAGCGAGATCAGATTGACCTTGCGGCCATTGATCCCGCCGCGGTCGTTGACCATTTCGAAATAGGCCGATTGAGCCTGTCCATAAATCCCGTAAGCCGATGCCGGGCCGCTATAGGGCGAAGTCGTACCAAGTTTGATTTCGCTGTCGGTAACGCCAACGTCGTATTTGTTCGCCGCGAGGGCCGACTTTGAACGGCCAACCGCGAGCGCCGCAGCGCCAATTCCTGCGAGCGCCGAACGACGGGTAACTGATTTCATGTCGACCTCCTCGAATTTTCGATGTTGTTGGCGGCCCTATCGAGCACGATACTCACTCCAGACATATCGTCGCCTCCGCACGGACCGACGGCAGCCAGGCGCTGTCCATCTCCTCGAAATCCCGATCGCCCAACTCGATCGGCAAGGAAATCGTCAGGGCGTCCATGTGGCCATTGAGAATGTTGGGATACCGCCATTCCGCCCTTGCAACGGTACGCGCGCCGGCACGGAACTCGATCGCCAGCGGCTGCCGTCGACTGGAGCCGTGACCGCTCTGATAACCATCGCCGATGCAGTAGATCTCGAACTGGAAAGTCTGGGGACCGCGGCGCTGGATCGCGATTTCGATATCGAGCAAGCCGAAGGCTGGATCTGCCTGCAAGTCCTTCCTGATAGAAATAGACGAAGGCGATCCGGCCATATTTGCTCTCGCCGCGGTGGCGTCCGAAGGCACCTGGGCGTCGCTGCGACCTGGCGTCCGCGGCGGCATCGGACCGAGCAGGCACATCTGCGGAAGCGACCGGCACTCAACCACGGGCGCGGCTCCCTTGTGCGGATGCGGCAGTCGGCGCTGCCGGCCGAGCCAGTTTCCTCACTTCATGCACGCGACCGAGAAAGCCGAACGCATTGTTGGCGAAAACGGCATCGTTGCCCGAGCGCGCGGTTCGCGAATGCACCCGGCTGCCTCTGCCTGATCGCAAAGGGATAATCAGATCCGACCACGATGTGATCGGTACCGACCGCATTGGCGAGGAATGACAGCGACGCCGGATCGTAAAGAATGGTATCGTACCAGAACTGACGGGCAATCTTTGAAGGCAGCTGCGTCATCTGGCCCTTCAAGCCAAGTGACCATCCGAAATCCATGCGCGGCAATATCCATGACAGGGCGCCGCCACCATGGCTGAGCAGGATTCGCAACCGTGGAAATCGTTCGGTCATTCCACCCGCGAGCAGCGAAACGGACGCCAGCGCCGTCTCCAAGGGAAATACCGCTGTCGCCGCGAATTCCGCGCTCGCCCCGACCCTCTCCATGCCGGCCGGGTGCAGCGGATGGACGAAAACTCCAAGGCCCAGCGCTTCGGCGGCCTCATAGAGAGGAAACAGGGTTTCACTCCCAAGCGCCATCGCCGTTGATGTGTGTGCCGATCTCGACTCCCGCAAAACCCAGCGCCTTGACCTTCTGCAATTGGCGCACCGCGCGCGACGCATCCTGAGCGCAAACCATTCCAATCCCCGCAAAATTGTGCGGAGCTTCTGCGATCATGCGCCGCAATCTCTTCGTTCATGACATCGGCCAGGAATTCGGCATCGTCAGGCGGCAGCCAGTGCGAAAGCAGTTCCGGCATCGGCGACAGCACCTGCATGTCCGTGCCGTCTTCGACCATGTCCGACAGACGTTTGCCGACGTCCCACGACCGGGCATCGATTTTGCGGAACACTTTGCCGCCGATCATCACCGCGGCCTTATCGCCTGCCGATAGCTCGACGCTCGGCCATCGGCGGTCCCGCTTGGGATCCGCCGCCAGCCGCGCGGGCACAATATGGGTGTGAATATCGACCACAACGCCCACCACGTCTCTCCCCTATCGCTCTTGCGAGCTTATGCGCCGCGCAGGACCGGTCTTGTGATGGCGGCCCGGGCAGCAGTTTTTACTTTACAAACAGGATTGATTGTTTCTATCTTGATGTCAAGACGTCTTTTGAAAGCGTCACGACGGCGGCCGGTTTGGCCCGCCGCAAGGGAGCGAAAGCGGTGAACCTGTCGAAGACACGCGTCGTGATCGTTGGAGCCGGACAGGCCGGCGGCCGCGCGGCCGAAGCGTTGCGGGCGGCCGGCCATGTCGGGCCGATCACCCTGATCGGCGAGGAAGCTCACCTTCCCTACGAGCGCCCGCAATTGTCGAAATCGATCTTGCTGGATGACGAACCTAATCCGACGTTCATCCGGGCTCACCAACGACTGGGCCGAGCTCGACGTTACCTTGTCAATCTCCTCCCGCGTGGTCGCGGCCGACATCGAGCACCGCGAAATCGGGCTGGATGATGGACGAAGTTTCGCATTCGACCAACTGCTGCTGGCGACAGGCACGCGTCCCCGCAGATTGCCCGAGTTGGAAGCCGGGCCTTTGCCGGTCAGCTATCTCCGATGCATGGACGACGCGCTTGGCGCTGCGTCATGCGTTGAAGCCGGGCAAGAATGTCGTTCTCGTCGGCGGCGGTGTCATCGGTCTCGAGGTCGCATCCGCCGCGATGGCGCGCGATTGCCATGTCGTCGTACTCGAGAAGGCCGGCACCGTACTGCCTCAGGTCGGCTCGCCCACGCTCAGCCTATATGCGAAGGATCTTCACACGCGCCAAAGGCGTGAAGATTATTGTGCGGTGCGTCCATCAAGCGAGCAACCGCTGATGGAATTGAACTCGACGACGGCACGATCGTCCCTGCCGATATGGTCCTCGTCGGCATTGGCGTCGAGGCATCAACGGATGTCGCCCACCAGCTTGGACTACAAACCCTGCACGGCATCAAGGTGAACACATCGGGCGCCACCGACATTGACGGTGTTCATGCTGCCGGTGACGTTGCCGAGCAATGGAGCCGCTGTCACGATCGCTGGATGCGGCTTGAAAACTGGGCCAACGCACAAAATCAGGCGATTGCCACCGCGAAAAACATGGCTGGCGAAGCCACGATCTATGAAGCCCCGCCCTGGTTCTGGTCCGATCAATATGACGCCAATATCCAGATCGTCGGACATCCCGGCGGCGGCGATGAAATCGTCAGGGGCGACGTCGGCAATGGAAGGTTCACGACGCTCAGCATCCGTGACAACGAGGTCGTCGGCGGCATCGCCGTCAATGCCGCGCGCGATATGGCCGTGCTGCGCCGCCTGGTCGCGTCGCGAAAGGCGGTCCGCCGAAGCGACCTCGAAAACCCGGATTTTGAATTGAAGCGCTCACTTGCCTCATAGAAAGGAAACGCCATGAACGCGGATAACGCCCAACCGGCTCTGCTCGTGGATCCGGCTCAACGGATCTTCAAGGTCGCGCGCCGAAACTTCGTCGACCATGAAATCTACGAGGCGGAGAAGGAGAAGATCTTCGATCGTTCGCTGGCTCTATCTCGGACATTCCTCGGAGTTGCCGAAGCCGGGCGATTTCATCAGCCGTTCGGTCGCTGGCCGCAGCATCCTGTTTACCCGCGACGCCAAGGGCCAGCTCCGGGCACTCCTGAACACCTGCCCGCACCGCGGCGCGCAGGTTTGCCGCGAGCGCAAGGGCAACGCCAAATCGTTCCAGTGCTTCTATCATGGCTGGGTTTTCGGCGCGGACGGCAAGCTGCGCAGCCAGCCGGGCGAGGAATCGTATCCCGAAGGCTTTAAAGCCCGCGACACCTCGAACATGCAGTCGGTGCCGCGCTATGAAAGCTACCGGGACTTCAATTTTGTTTCCTTCGATCCGGAACATCATTCCGCTGGTGGACTACCTCGGCAACGCCAGGGAATATCTCGACGTTATCTGCGACCAGACCGACGCCGGCATGTCGATCGTGGCGGGCAGCCAGGAATACTCGATCCGCGCCAACTGGAAGCTGCTGACCGAAAACAGCATCGACGGCTACCATGCGATGACGACCCATGCGAGTTACTTCGACATTCTGATGAACTCGACGGACAATATGAGCGCGCGGCACGGGAGGCGGCTTCGGCTACGATCTCGGCAACGGGCACGCGGTGCTGGAATATGCCGCGCCGTGGGGCCGGCCGGTCGCGCAGTGGATCCCGGGCTGGGGCGAGGCCGGAAAGACCGAAATCGCGCAGGCAATACGACAAACTGGTCGAGCTCTACGGCAAGGACCGCGCCGATCGGATCGCGCTGAAGAACCGCAATCTGTTCATTTTTCCTAATCTGGTCGTCAACGACATCATGGCGCTAGACGGTCAGAACCTACTTTCCGATGGCCCCAGACTACATGGTCATCAATGCCTGGGCGTTGGCGCCGAACGACGAGACGGCATGGGCGCGCAAATATCGTCTCAATAACTTCCTTGAATTCCTTGGCCCGGGCGGGTTCGCAACTCCGGACGACGCCGAGGCGCTCGAGCATTGTCAGCGTGGGTTCAAGAACTCGAAGGAAGCGCAGTGGAACGACATTTCCAAGGGCATGGGCAAGGACAAGCCTTCACACAACGACGAACTGCAGATGCGCGCCTTCTGGACCCAATGGAACCGGCAGATGTTCCCGACTCCGATCAACAGCATCAAGGGCGTTGCAGCCTGAGGAGACCGCCATGCATTCCGTAAGCCGATCCGACGTTGAGGATTTCCTGTTCGCCGAGGCCGATCTGCTCGATCAGTGGCGGCTGCCCGAATGGCTGACCCTGTTCACCGACGACGCCAAATACGAGGTGCCCTGCACCGACTTGCCGCCCGACGCATCGCCGGACACCAACCTGTTCTATATCGCCGATGACCGCGTCCGGCTCGGCGAGCGGGTCAAACGGTTGATGAAACGAACCGCGCACGCCGAATTTCCGCATTCCAAAACCAGCCGCATGGTCGGCAATGTACGGATCCGGGCCAGAACCGACGACGAGATGGAAGTGAGTTGCGTGTTCCAGACGCTGCGGACCAAGGACGGCACCACCGACCTATATTTCGGAACCAGCAACTATCGGCTGACGACAAGATGGCGACGGCCCTTCGAATCCGGGAAAAGCGTTGCCTTGCTCGGCAGCGAAGGGCTGCGTCCGCACGGCCGCATCAGTATCGTGCTCTAGAGGAAGACGGCGATCAGATGAATTCCCGATTCTCCGACCAGGTTGTTGTCGTTACCGGCGCCGCGAGCGGAATTGGCGCCGTCATCGCCAGGCATTTCGCCGATGCCGGCGCGCACCTGGTGCTGTCGGACGTCGATGAAAAGCGCCTGAAGTCAGTTGCCGAGGACCATAGCCAGCATCCGGACACGACCTGCCGACCAGTCAGGGCCGGCGATCTTTCGCAGGAAGACGTCGCCGGCGCAGTCATCAAATCCGCCATCGAGAGCTACGGGACGCTCGATGTGCTGGTAAACAATGCCGGCGGCGGCATCATCAAGCCGTTCCTCGATCACACCCCCGACACCCTGCGGACGACGATCGATCGCAATTTGTGGACGACGCTGTGGTGCACATGGCATGCCGTACCCATCATGAAGGCTAAGGGATATGGCCGGATCGTGAATATCGGCGCCGATTCGGTCCGCAACGGCCTTTGGGATCACGCGGCCTATAATGCCGCCAAGGGTGGCGTGCACGCCATGGCCACGGGACTGGCCCGCGAATTCGCCAAGGACGGAATCACGGTCAATGTCGTCGCACCGTGCATCGTCAACACGCCGCAGGTCCAGAAAGCCACGCTGATGTCGCCCCAGACCCTGCAACGATTCGTCGACGTGGTGCCGATGGGACGGGCCGGCGAGATGGATGAAGTGGCCTCGATGGTCTGCTATCTGGCGTCCAAGGAGGCGTCGTTCGTCACCGGGCAAGTCATCAGTGTAAACGGCGGCAGCACGATGTTATGAACGATGTCATGACCCAAAACGTCTTAATCGGCGCGGTGGCCGACTTTCCAGACGGCGAGATCCGGCCCGCTTCGATGCCGGACGGCACCACCCTTGCCATCTACAACGTGGACGGAACAATTTATGCTACGGCCGATCTATGTACCCATGGCGAGGCGTCGCTGTCGGAGGAAGGCATTCTGACCGGGAACACCGTCGAATGCCCCTGGCATTTCGGCACTTTCGACGTGACGAACGGCAAACCAACGGGCATGCCGTGCACGGTCGCGCTGAAGACGTTCGCTGTCAAAGTCATTGAAGAAAGTGTCTATGTCGAATTCTAAGGAACCAAGACGACCGGTCCTCCGGACGTCCGGAACGTTGCAGGCCCCTGCCCCGCGGCAAAAGCTGCGGTCGCGCCGCGACAGTTCCAGCCGAACCCAAATATGCACCGCGCCGGACCCAGGCGGAACGCAGCGAGACTACGCGCAAGCAATTGCTGGACGCGGCTACGAAGCTCATTCGCCAGAAAGGCTTTGGCGGTTTGCGGACCATCGAGGTGGCGAGCCTGGCCGGCGTGTCCCGCGGCGCCCTGATGCATCACTTTCCGAGCAAGCATGCCCTTGTGGTGGCGGTGCTGATTTACGTCAACGAAATCACATTCACGCAAAGTACGCGCCGGGCTCAACTGGCCCGGACCAGCGGCGATCCGATCGAGGAGGTCATCAAGGACGCGCAGGACTTCTTCCTCGGCGACTACTTCTTCATCGAACTTGCAATCGCGATGAGCGATGACAGTACGCATCGCCTTCGGCGGGAAACGCACCAGCTCACCCGCCAGACCCGCTTTTCCATCGAGGCTGCGTGGCTGGATACCTTGATATCGTCGGGTATTCCCAAACAGCTCGCCAGTGACGTTCTCGCGCTGACGCTAAGTGCCGTTCGTGGATTCTCGGTGAGAATGCTGATCGAAAACGATCCGGAGCAATTTACGCGGTTGATGAATGTTTGGCGCGACATCATCCATCAGCATCTGGCAGCTCATATGCAGGGCAAGTCCCGAAGGCAGGAACAAAAATCATGAGCCTAGAAGCAGCCTTGCGCATCCCGGCGATCCAGCTTTGCTATGTGAGGCTGGCAGTCTCGCAGCCGCAGGCCGCGGCTGCGTTCGCGACCGAGATTCTCGGACTTGCAGCACGTTCCCAACCAACTGGAACCGTTCTTGTTTCGCTCAGATCGAACGCTATCATACGCTGTGCCTGGCAGCGCGGAACGGCAAAGCCGAGCGTCGGCATCGAAATCGCCGGCGAGCCGGAACTCGACCGCGTGGCGGAAGCCCTGACCGGCGGCGGCTTCTCCGGACGCGACGCGACGGCGGAAGAATGCGCCCAGCGTTTCGTTCGCCGCGCGCCTGATCGTCGAGGATGCCACCGGCAACGTAGATTGATCTGGTCTTGCGGCCGGCGCAGAGCGGTCGGCGTTATTTCCCGGGCCGCGACGCCGGCGTCACCGGATTGCAAAGCGTCGGACTTCGCAGCCGCGCGATCAAGGACGATCTCAAACTTTGGACGGCGATCCTCGGCGCCAAGGTGACCGATCGCGTCGGCGAGGTGACTTATCTCAGTATCGACCAAAAGCACCATCGCGTGG
This sequence comes from uncultured Alphaproteobacteria bacterium, assembly GCA_963748165.1. GTDB lineage: Bacteria > Pseudomonadota > Alphaproteobacteria > Rhizobiales > Xanthobacteraceae > Bradyrhizobium. The sequence continues at coordinate 27,005 of CAVVIM010000018.1, read as the reverse complement.
TGCTCTACCCCTCCGAAAAGGCTGGCCTGGTCTATGTTGCGTACGGTGTCGAAAGCATGGACGCCGTAATGCAGAACAATTATTTCGTCCAGGAACGTCAGATCAAGATCGTGCAGGGGCCGGGGCGCGAACCGACCTCCGGCCAGATATTCCTGCGGTTTGCCGGACCCGATGGCTACGTTTTCTCCTACGGCTATGGCTTGAAGGACATCGACTTCACGTCATCGTCCGCGACAGTTCACGCCGGAGACTTCCTCGTTCTGCGAATGGGGGAGCGAATGCGCAGATGTCGCCGAATTGCGGCCGGCGCCGGCCAGATGAACCCGTCTTACGCACAGGAGAGCAAGATGATTGAACTCAAGGACCTGTCATATGTAAGGCTGGGCGCATCCAGCCTCGACGACGCCGAGAATTTCGCGACCAGATGTCTCGGCCTGCAAATCGGCGAGCAATCGGAGAAAGGCTCTTTATCTCCGGTCGGATGATCGGGCCCATACGCTGTGCTATTTCGAAGGCGATCCCGCCGATCAGACTGTCGGATTTGAGGTGGAGGATGAGAGCAAACTGAATGCGGCCGCGGCAACGCTGGAAAAGTTGGGTCACTCCGTACATGGCGGCACGCCGACCGAATGTTCGCAGCGGAAGGTCAAGGCGTTCATCGGTTTCAAGGATCCGACCGGAAACCAGATCGAGTTAGTGGTTCGACCAGAACGCAGCGGCAAGCGCTATTTCGCAACGCGCGACGCCGGCATTACAGGGTTTAGCCATGTCGGGCTGTTTACCACCGACCCGGCGCGAGACGAGCGGTTCTGGACCCAGGTCTGCAATGCCCGCGTCAGCGACCGGATAGGCGACATCGCCCTGATGCGAGTTAACGCAATCCATCACACGGTAGCCCTGGCCCCGGGGCGTGGCGCCGGAATTCATCACGTCAACCATCAAGTCCAGAGCAACGATGACGTGTTGCGTTCTTACTATCACCTGTCAGGACAACGCGTACCGATCGTGTTCGGCCCGGGGCGGCACCCCACGTCGGGAGCCCGCTTTCTCTATTTCCGGGGCCCGGATCAGATGGTGTTCGAATATTCGGTCGGCGTCGATGAAATCGAGGATGAGGAAACCCACCGACCGCGGCAATTCGGCTTTGAGCCGTCAAGTCTCTGCATGTGGGGAGCGAAGTCAGTCTGGCAGCGCTGAACCGGCTAAGGTCGGGGAGAAAAGCTCCCCGGATTGCCGCTCAACACCCGGCGGATAGCATACAATAGCCAATCACTCTCCCAGGTGCCCGAACGACCTAACGGAGCAACAAGATGACGCTGATGCAGGTCGGATTGGACGACAAATATCGGCTTGAGGCCAAGCGGATTTACCTTTCCGGAATCCAGGCGCTGGTGCGGTTGCCGATGTTGCAGCGCGAGCGGGACCGCGCGCAGAACCTCAACACCGCCGGTTTCATCTCCGGATATCGCGGTTCGCCGCTCGGCATGTACGACAACGCGTTGTGGCGCGCCAAGTCGTTTCTGCAGGCGCACGACATCGCCTTCGTCCCCGGACTCAACGAAGATCTGGCGGCGACCGCGGTGTGGGGCAGCCAGCAGGTCGGGCTGTTTCCCGGGCGCCAAGGTCGATGGCGTGTTCGGAATTTGGTACGGCAAAGGGCCGGGCGTGGATCGCTCGGTCGACGCGCTGAAGCACGCCAATTCGGCTGGCACCTCGCGGCACGGCGGCGTGCTTGCTCTGGCCGGCGACGATCATGGCTGCCAATCCTCAACACTTGCGCATCAGAGCGAACAGGTGTTCGCCGCCGCGTTGATGCCGATCCTCAACCCGGCAACGCTGCAGGACTATCTCGATCTCGGACTTTACGGCTTTGCGCTGTCGCGCTTTTCCGGCTGCTGGGTCGGCTTCAAGGCGATCTCCGAAACCGTGGAGAGCTCCGCTTCCATCCACAGCGATCCGGCGCGGATCCAGGTGGTGCTGCCTTCGGATTTCGAGATGCCGCCGGGCGGACTGAATATCCGCTGGCCCGACCCGCCGCTCGATCAGGAGCGACGGCTGCATGGCCCCAAAATGGAGGCCGTTGCTGCGTTCGCGCGAGCCAACCGGCTCGACCGCGTGGTGTTGGACGCTAAGCCGGCGCGGCTCGGTATCGTCGCGACCGGCAAGGCCTATCTTGATTTGCGGCAGGCGCATGGCGGACCTCGGAATTACCGAACGGGACGCCCGGCGACTGGGCTTGCGCATCTACAAGGTCGCACTGACCTGGCCGCTCGAGGAAAGCGGCGCGCGACGTTTTGCCGAAGGGTTGCAGGACGTGCTGGTGGTCGAGGAAAAGCGCGGCTTCATCGAGGACCAACTGGTCCGGATTCTCTACAACATGGAAGCGTCAAAGCGTCCTTCCGTGGTCGGCAAGCGCGACGAACGCGGCGCGACCCTATTGCCGAGCGAAGGCGAGCTGACGCCGACCATGGTCGCTGCGGCCTTGGTCTCGCGTCTGCGCCGGCTCGGCCATCAAAGCCCGGTGCTGGAACAAAGGCTGGCGCGGCTCGAAGCGTTTGAACATCCGGCGGTTACGCGCGCGCCGATGGCGCTGCAGCGGACACCCTATTTCTGCTCCGGCTGCCCGCACAACACGTCGACCAAGGTGCCGGAAGGCAGCCGCGCGATGGCCGGCATCGGCTGTCACGGCATGGCGCTGTCGGTGCCGAGCCGACGCACCGCGACGATCTCGCATATGGGTGCCGAAGGCGTGACCTGGATCGGCCAGGCGCCCTTCACCAGCGAAGCCCATATCTTTCAGAACCTCGGCGACGGCACCTACACCCATTCGGGACTGCTGGCACTGCGGGCCGCCGCGGCCGCGGGCGTCAACATCACCTACAAAATTCTCTACAACGACGCGGTCGCGATGACCGGCGGGCAACCCGCCGAGGGCGGCTTGACCGTTTCGCAAATCGCCCATCAGGTTTGGGCCGAAGGCGCCAAGCGCGTTGCGATTGTTTCCGACGATCCTGGCAAATACCCTGGGAAAGACTACTTCCCGCAAGGCGCGACAGTCCATCATCGCCGCGAGATGGACCGGATTCAACGCGAGCTGCGCGAAATCACGGGTCTCTCGGTTCTGATCTACGATCAGACCTGCGCCGCCGAAAAACGCCGCCGCCGCAAGCGCGGCCTGTATCCGGATCCGCCGAAGCGCGTCTTCATCAACGATCTCGTCTGCGAAGGCTGCGGCGATTGTTCGCAGACCTCGAACTGCGTCTCGGTTCAGCCGCTCGAAACCGAATTCGGCCGCAAGCGCCAGATCGACCAGTCGAACTGCAACAAGGACTATTCCTGCGTCGAGGGATTTTGTCCGAGTTTTGTCACTGTCCATGGCGGCACGCTGAAGAAGGCCGAAACTTCGTCGGTCGATTCGGGTCAGTTGTTCGCCGATCTTCCATTGCCGGCCCGCCGCGAACTGAATGCGCCCTTCAACATCCTTGTCACCGGCATCGGCGGCACCGGCGTCATCACCATCGGCGCGCTGCTTGGGCATGGCCGCCCATCTCGACGGCCGCGGCTGCTCGGCGCTGGACTTCACCGGGCTTTCGCAAAAGAACGGCGCGGTCATGAGCCATGTCCGGATCGCGCCTACTCCAGAGGATATCGCTACCGTCCGGATCGCCTCCGGCGGTGCCGATCTCATTCTCGGCTGCGATATCGTGGTTTCCGCCAGCGCTGACGGCGCTGAGCCGCGTCGAACGCGGCGTAACCCAGGCCATTGTCAATGCCGACTTGCAGCCGACCGCCAGTTTCGTGATGAATCCGGATATCGATTTCGAGATGAACGCGATGCAGGGAGCGCTTCGCGACGCCATCGGCGACAAGAATCTCGACATCATCGACGCAACCGGCATCGCGTCGGCCCTGATGGGCGACAGCATCGCGACCAACGCCTTCATGCTCGGCTTTGCATTCCAGAAAGGCGGCCATTCCGCTTTCGCTGGAAGCTATCCTGACGAGCCATCGAGATCAACGGCGCCGCGATCGAGATGAACAAGCAGGCGTTCTCCTGGGGGCGGCTCGCCGCGCACGACATCTGCGCGCGTTCGCAGCGTGACCCAGTTCCGGGCGCGCGCCGCGACGATAACCCGCACGCTGGATGAATCGATTGCTTACCGGGCCAAATTCCTGAGCCGAATATCAGAACCAGGATTACGCCGACCGCTATCTCTCGACGGTTGCGAAGGTGCGCAAGGCCGAAGCCGCCGTCTCGCCCGGATTCCAGCGAACTGACCGAAGCGGTAGCAAAAAACCTGTTCAAGCTGATGGCTTACAAGGACGAATACGAGGTGGCGCGACTTTACACGGACGGCACCTTTGCCAGGAAGCTGGGCGACAAATTCGAAGGCGACGTCCGCCTCAAATTTCATCTTGCCCCGCCGCTGTTGGCGCGCCGTGACAAGGTGACTGGTCATCTGCAAAAGAAGGAGTATGGCGGCTGGATGATTCACCCATTTCGGCTGCTCGCACGACTGAAATTCCTGCGCGGCACCGCGTTCGATCCCTTCGGCTACACCGCGGAGCGCCAAGCCGAGCGAAAGCTGATCGACGATTACCTCGCAATGATCGACCGGCATATCCGGCCCTTGAAGGCCGGGCAGATTCCGATCCTCACTAGGCTGGCCCGGCTTCCCGAAATGATCCGCGGCTATGGTCACATCAAACAGCAGAACATCAGCCAATCACTGGCGGAAAAAGCCCGACTGGAAGCTGATCTCGACAACCATCGTTTCGCGGTCGCGGCAGAATAAGGCCTTGAGCCACGCGACGTGGCGGGCCTGCGGACCGAGCTGGCTATCTAACAGCTACCGATCGAATTGAGGTCGGCCATAGCCGTCGTAATGCGTTCGATCATCGCGACCGTCGTATCCTCCGGCTGCATGGCCGGCAGCAGCGCGGAATGACATAACGTGATCGTCCACATTGCCAGCGCATGCAATATCTGCTGCCGGTAGTACAGGAAACTGAGATCGAAATCGGGCCTGACGCCGGTTTGCTCCGCGAACCGCGCGATATAGCGAGCCAGCAGGTCACGTTCCCAATTGCGACGATCTTCCGGCGTTAGCGACGCCGTGACGGCGTAAGCGAAATCACGCGACCAATGGCCGCGCGAAAGACATTGCCAGTCGCACAGCCCCATCTGGCCCGCGCCGGTGCGGTACCAGTTTCCGATATGAACATCTGAATGAATCAGTCCCCCAGGCTCGCTGTCGTGAACGGCCAATGCCCGCATCGTTGCCGGCCACACCTGGTCACGACGCGACAGGACTTCTGCCGGGATGACGTGGGCCGCAGCGTCAAATGCTTTTCGGGTGTAATACTCGGTGCTCATTTTCTCCGCACCGATGGTAAACCATCTTGGGTAGCTGGCAAGCCAACGGTAGCGCCCGGCCAGCGCCGGATCATTGTAAAAGCGGGCATGCAACGACGCCAGCAGATCGATCATGTCGTCCGCCATGGCCCGCGTGACAAGGGTTTTATGATTGCAGAACGACGCGGATTTCGTGGCAACCATATCTTCCAGCAGGTGGATCGCCGCGAAGGTTCGCCGGTCGTAGGCGGAATGATAGCACAGGGGCGCCTCGATCTGCAGCGCGGGCCGAAGCTGCGTATAGAAATTGCCTTCGACACGCGCCGTTCCGTTGAAGCCGCCTATCATGCGCGTAACGACGCTCGGCAGCGACTTGGTGAAAATCGAAACCGGCAACCCGGCGCGGCAACCTTCCTCGTTATAGGACACCATCATCTGATGGCGCTCGTGGGTACCTGCGCTGGCGGCCCTGACCTCGACCTGGGTTACCGTCGCTCCCGGAACCCCGCCACAGAGCACCGCGGTCAGCCATTCGGTGGTGATGGCATGGGGCGAACACGGCACATCCCCGAGCCGCCGCGCCTTTGGCCGCACGAGGCGCTCGAAAGCGACGCGGCCTCCGATTCTCAGCGCGGCAAGGCCAATAGCTGTCGATGCGCCCATGGTTCGGCTCCGGTTCAGCCCGCATGATGGCCTCGCAATCAAATCCTGTCTGATCGGTCGGGTCTTGCGGCCGCATCGAGATTAGTACGCTTTAGTACGATGTGTATCATAATCATGTTGGCGTTCAAGCGACGAATGCCCTCAGAGCTGAACGGCTACCTCTCCGGGGCTGAGTTAGGAATTGCCGGCCGCACGGTGCACTGCAGCAGGCTTTTCGGCGAATTGCTCCTTGATGATATATGTAGTGTACGATATACCGATGTACGTATTGACGACCAGGCATCGCCTCAACACGACCACCGACGACATTCGGCGCGCGGCGTCGACCCGCCGAAGGTGCTGCCCGGTCTCGGGGCCCGTAAGAAAACGGAAAGAGCGACGGAAAATGGCTGGTCCGTCATGTCATCGGTCGGACCGAACGAGGGAGGGGAAAACATGAAGAACTCAACATGGGTGATGGTCTCGGCCGTTCTGCTGGGCACCTGCCAGTTCACCGCGGTCGCCGCTGAAAAGAAATATGGCCCGGGGGTAACCGACACCGAAATCAAGATCGGCCAGACCGTTCCATACAGCGGGCCTGCTTCGGCATTTTCGAGTTACGGCCGCGTCATGACAGGCTACTTTCAGATGCTCAACGAGAAAGGCGGTATCAACGGCCGGAAAGTGAACCTGATTTCACTCGACAATGCATTCAGTCCTCCGAAGGCGCTGGAACAAACGCGCAAGCTTGTCGAGGACGACGGAGTGCTGGCCGATGTTGGAACGGTAGGCACCGTTCCGAACATCGCCATTCAAAAGTATCTCAATCAGAACAAGGTCCCTCATGTGTTTGCCTCGGCGGGAGGCCGGCGCTTCAACGATCCGCAGAACTTTCCGTGGACGGTCCCGTCCTATCCCGCGTTCCAGATGGAAGGCGCCACTTTTGGCAACTACATCCTGAATAACCTGCCGAATGCAAAAATCGCTGTCATCTACCAGAACGACGACTATGGAAAAGACTTTCTGACCGGTCTCAGGAATGCGTTGGGGAGTGGCGCCAAGGTCAGGATCGTCGCCGAGGCCAGCTACGAACTGGCGGACCCAACCATCGATTCTCAGATGATCCAGTTGAAGGCCTCGGGCGCTGATACCCTCCTCCATTTCTCGACTTCGAAATTCGCAGCTCAAGCGCTCAAAAAGGTTCACGAACTGGATTGGAAGCCGACACAGTTTCTTGCCAGCCCGGCAAACTCCGTACAGTCCGTGCTTATCCCGGCCGGGCTTGAAAACGTGCAGGGGGCGCTCACGACGCAGTTCACGAAGCAGGCCGGCGATCCGGCGTGGGCGCAGGATCCCGAAGTCATCGACTTCATCGCATTCATGAAAAAATGGGCGCCAAATGACAGCCCTAATGACTTCATTGCCTTATCGGGCTACGTCAATGCCCAATTGATCGCGCTTGCGCTCAAGCGATGCGGCGATGACCTTACCAGGGACAATCTTCTCAATCAGGCAACGAATTTCAAAAAAGATCGCGTTGCCATGCTCCTTCCAGGCGTCGAGCTCGATAACTCCAAGCAGGACTACGCGCCCTATCGCTCGCTGCGCATGGCAAAATTCGAAAATTCCTCCTGGACGCTGCTTAAATAAACGACTCCTGCCGCAAGCGCGCGCAATAGCGGCGACGAGCCTTGCGCTCATCGTTCGCTTCGGCACACCCATCAACCGATCACGCGAGCCCGCCGCAATTCCGCAATTGTTTCAGTTGATAGACCGATCTCGCCGAGCACATCATCGGTGTGCTGGCCAAGCAACGGCGGTGGCAGCGCGCTGCCACGTTTCGCACCATCGATCAGGACCGGGTGCCCCACGCCCTTTAGCCGGCCCGCCATCTGGTGTTCATATTCGATAATCATTCCGCTCGCTTTGGTGTGCGGGTGGTCAAGCAACTGGGCGATCGAATTGATCGGTGCACAGGGAACGCCGGCGCCCGCCAGCGCGTCGTTCCAGCGCGCAACCGAATGCTGCGCGACCGCGGACTGGACGTGGCTAACGGTCTCCTTGCGGTGTGCGACGCGATCGGCATTGGTCCTGAACTTCGGATCGTCGGCGATGGCTTGCAACCCCGCGACGGCACAGAATTTTCGCCACAAATTATCGTTGGCGACCCCGATCATGATCGGGCCATCGGCGGCTTCGAACGCCTGGTAAGGGCAAAGCGAACTCATGGCTCGAACCACATTTCGCAGGCTGAACGCCGCGCTGCCAGAATGTCTGCAGATTATAGCCCAATAGGCCCAGCGCGGTTTCGAAAAGCGAAACCTGGATCGAGCCTCCCTTGCCGGTCTTCTCCCGCGCATAGAGCAACGCCAGAATGCCGCTGAACGCATGCACGCCGGTCATCTGATCGATCGGAGATATCGGACTGCGGATATAGCCGCCGTCCTCATCGCCGGTCATCGACATGATGCCGCAAAACGCCTGGAGGATCACGTCATAGCCCGGAGAGTTCTTCAGCGGCCCCGAGCGACCGAACCCGGAAATGCTGCAGTGGATCAGGCGGTCGTTCAGGGGACGTAGCGTTGGCGCATCGATTCCCAGCCGCTCGGCAACGCCGGTCCCGAAGGATTCGATGGCTACGTCGGCGGACCTTGCCAGCGCGTGGATAATCTCGCGCCCCTTTTCCGTCTTCATGTCGACCGCGATGCTACGCTTGTTCCGGTTGGCGCTGAGAAAGACCGTGCCGAGCCCGGGCGCCGGGAACGGCGGCCAGCCGCGTGTTTCGTCGCCTTGCCCGACGGTCTCGACCTTGATGATGTCGGCACCGAGATCGCCGAGATACTGGGCGCATAGCGGACCAGCCAGGACCTTCGACAGGTCGAGGACGCGGATGCCGGTCAGGGGTTTTGACACTGCTTTCCTCCGGTCGCGGCTCAAGCCAGGTGGCACAAAATTTGGAAGACGGGCTCGTCAGGCGTCATGTCGAGCCTGCGCAAAGACGCCGCCCATATAGGCAGGAAAGCCGAACTCGCTGACCAGCAGATAATCGGCGGCGCGCTGCTCCTCCTTCGAGAGGCGGCCACGCCATTTGTCGGCGACGACATCCGCGCGCGCAAGTCTCTTGCGCAACGCGGATTTGCCGGCGGTGACCGGCTCCGCTTCCAGCCAGAAGCCTGCCGGCGTAACGTCGCCATCGAACGCCGCCGGGGCTGGCAGGCCGCGAAAGCCGGCGCGGGCGAAGGCATTCACAAGCTCGGAATCTCCGTCGCGGTCGACTTGCAACTCCTGCGAAACCGCTGCCACGGCCTGTTCGACCGATGCCGCGATGCCCCCTGCCTTCCGAAGGCGGTCGTAATCGAGCCTGCCGAGAAACAGGGTCCTGATCATGTTGCGCGGCTCGCGCCGCTGAATGAGCTTCGAGAATATCCGCATCTCGGTACGGATCGCATCATCGAATGGTTGCCGCAAGCCGCAACCGACACAGTCAAGAATAGCGAGCGGCGCCGGATAGTGACCGAGCGTATCCGCCAGAACTTCCACACGTTTGCGGTCAATGATCGCCGCCGCAGCATCGGCATCCGCCGGCTGCCATCCGGCGCGATCCCAAGGCTGCGACGCCGCTGCCTGGGACAAGACCCATCGCTCTGCCGCCATCACCTCTTCGCCGGCGGCAACCAACTGATCGACCACGCCGGCCGCAACGGCGGCCCGCCCCGACAGCCGCGCACCTTCAAGCAGAACCGGAAGCGCCCTTTCGATTCCGATCAGGCGGGGAAGCCGCTGTGTTCCTCCCGCTCCCGGCAACAGCCCGACCAGCGACTCCGGCAGACCAAACGCCACCCTGGGATCGTCGACCATGACCCGATGATGGGTGGCGAGCGCAAGCTCTCCGCCCCCGCCAAGCGCCAGACCCGAAATCGCAGCCGCAACCGGCTTACCAGCGGTTTCGATTCGGCGCAGCGCCTGGCTGAGAGAAAAGAAGTGGTCGAACGCCACGCGATCGCGTGCCCCGACCGGCGCCGCCATGATCAGGTCGTAGGCCGATCCCAGCTCCGCCAGGTCGGCACCGGCGCAGAATGCCGATGACTTTCCCGAGCGGATAACGACCCCCTTGACGTCACTTCCGCGCAACCATTCGCTGAAGGCGGCGAGTTCGGCGATGGCCGCATTGGAGAATACGTTCATCGGCCGGCCAGGCATGTCGAAAACCAGGTGCAGAACGTTGTTTTCGGCCCGTTCCGCCCTGAACTCCTTCAACTTCCCCAACGCCGTCATGACATGCTTCCCACTTGTGCGATTTCTATAGCATACTGTATATCTGCGTACTAGTTGTCACGCGCCGTTTTACGATCCTGGAGAAGGACGCCCTCCTCCCGTTTCGTCCAACAGGACCGCGTGTTTTCTATCGTTCCGCGATGGACCGCCGATGATCCGGGCAATCGGAAAAGCCTTCCGCTTCAGCTTGCTTTTCACCGCTGCGAAACATATAGTACACTACATCACTAAATTGGACCCCCTCGATGATCGAACGAACCATTTTCCGTGAAGAACACCACATTTTCCGGGAAACGGTACGGCGCTTTGTCGATCGGGAAATTGTGCCATTTCATGCCCAATGGGAGAAAGACGGCATCGTGCCTCGGGAGCTCTGGCTCAAGGCGGGCGCCGAGGGCCTGCTCTGCTGTACCGTGCCGGAGCAGTACGGGGGAATGGGTCTCGACTACCTCTTCGACGTGGTCGTGTTCGAGGAATTGTGGCGATCCGGCGCGAGCGGCCCAGGCTTTCTGATCCACACCGATCTCGTCGCGACCTATCTGCTTTCTTTTGGAACCGAGCAGCAAAAGCGCCAGTGGCTGCCGAAGATGGTATCGGGCGAAGCCATCGGTTCGCTGGGAATGACGGAGCCTCATGCGGGAAGCGACCTCAAGGCGATCCGGACCCGTGCCGTGCGCGACGGCGACGATTTCGTCATCAACGGCCAGAAGGTCTTTATCTCCAATGGCCAACTGTGCGATTTCGTCGTGCTCGCGACCAAGACCGACGGCAGTGCCGGGGCCAAGGGCGTTACACTTTTTATCGTCGAGAGCAGCCGGCCAGGGTTCCAGCGCGGGAAAAATCTCGAAAAAATCGGAATGAAGGCCCAGGACACTTCCGAACTGTTCTTCGAGAATTTGCGTATTCCTCATACCAATATGCTCGGAGCAGAGGGCAAGGGCTTCTCACTGATGATGACGAAGCTTGGGCAGGAACGGCTGGCCCAGGCCATCCGCTCGGCAACAGTCACCGAAACGGTCATCGATTGGACAGTCGACTACACGGCGGAACGCAGCGTGTTCGGTCAAAAGCTCGCGAATTTCCAAAACACGCAATTCAAGCTCGCTGATCTGAAAACCCGGGCCGCGGTGGCCCGCGTGTTCACCGACAAATGCATTTCGCTTTTCATGGAAGGAAAGCTCGATCCGGTGGACGCCGCAATGGCCAAGATGTTTACCTCCGAACTTCATTGCGAGGCCGTTGACGAATGCCTGCAACTGTTCGGGGGCTGGGGATATATGAGTGAGTATCCGATCGCGCGCGCCTATATCGACGCCAGGGTCGTCAAGATCGCGGGCGGATCCGTCGAGATCATGAAGACGATCATTGCCCGGCAGATGTTTGCGCAGCGCGGTTTTGCATTGACCAGGAGCGGTTGATTTTGTCCAGCCGACCGAGCTCAACTGAAACAACGGCCAATGCGTCGAAAAACAGGGAGTGAGACTTTGAAAGGCTTGTCAGGCAAGGTCGCGATCGTTACCGGCGGAGGCCAAGGCATCGGGTGTGCCATCACCCTTCGGCTGGCAGAGGAAGGTTGCAAGGTCGCGATCTTCGATATCAATCCCGACGCCGGCCGGGAGACGGCGAAGCTCGCGCCGAAGTCTGCAATTGCGACCTATACCGTTGACGTTGGCGATCGAGCGTCGGTGGATCGCGCGGTCGTACAGGTCGAGGCCGATATCGGACCGATCTGGGTGCTGGTCAACAATGCCGGCTGGGATCGGCCGATGCCGTTCCTGAAGACCGATCGGGATCTCTGGGACAAGATCATCCGGATCAATCTCTATGGCCCCCTCAACACCCACCATGCGATAGCTCCGCTGATGGTGGCGCGGGGCGGCGGCCGTATTGTCAACATTGCCTCCGATGCTGCCCGCGTCGGCACCAGCGATGAGGCGGTCTATTCGGCCTGCAAGGGCGGACTGATATCCTTCACCAAGTCGATCGCCCGTGAACTGGCGCGGAAAAATGTCCTGCTGAACGCGGTCTGTCCGGGCCCCACCAACACTCCGATGATGGCGGCCGTGCTGGGCGAAGGAGAACAGGCCGTGAAGTGGAAGGACGCGATGGTTCGCGGCATTCCCCTGAAGCGAATGGGCGAACCCGGGGACTATGCCGGGATCGTTGCCCTGCTTGCGTCAGACGACGGCAATTTCATCACCGGTCAGGCCATTTCGGTCTCCGGCGGCATGAACATGATCTAGCAAATGTGAGGCAGACGATGTCAGATGCAACCAAGTTCACCGATGTAATCTACGACGTTCGCGACCGTGCCGCCTGGATTATCATCAACCGTCCCAAGGTCTATAACGCCTTTCGCGGACAGACGCTGGAAGAACTGATCCAGGCTTTTCAACTCGCCGCGAACGATCGCAACGTTTCGAGCATCGTGCTGACCGGCGCCGGCGACAGGGCGTTCTGCACCGGTGGCGACCAATCCGCTCACGAAGGCCAATATGACGGTCGCGGCGTGGTCGGATTGCCAATCGATGAATTGCAGGGCCTGATCCGTGACGTTCCCAAGCCGGTCATCGCGCGGGTCAATGGATTTGCGATTGGCGGCGGAAACGTCCTTGCCACCCTCTGCGATCTGACGATTGCAGCCGACACAGCGCAGTTCGGTCAGGTTGGCCCGAAGGTCGGCTCGGTCGACGCGGGCTGGGGTACGGCCTTCCTGGCGCGCCATGTCGGCGACAAGAAGGCGCGCGAGATCTGGTTCATCAATGATCGCTACACCGCCGAACAGGCGCGCGAAATGGGGCTGGTCAACAAGGTCGTTCCGGCTGCAGAGCTCGATGCCGCCGTCAAGGATTGGACCGACAAGCTTGCGCAGCGGTCGCCGACGGCGATCGCGCTGGCGAAACGGTCGTTCAACGCCGATTCCGACAATATTCGCGGCATCAGCAATTTTGCCTTGCACGCGGTGAAAATGTTTTACGATACGCCGGAATTGAAGGAAGGCGTTGCAGCCTTCAACGAAAAGCGTATGCCGGACTTCCACAAGTTCACATCCTGATCTCGACCTTCGGCATGAGCCTGCGGCATCGGCTGGTCGCTCTCACCGAGCCGTTGGCCGCCCTGGCCCAAACGCGCAAAGGAGGACAACGTGTCTCGTAAGGTCATCATTTCCTGCGCGGTCACCGGATCGATCCACACGCCGTCGATGTCGCCCCATTTGCCGGTTACGGCAACCGAGATCGCGGAATCTGCTTTGGCCGCGGCTGAGGCCGGCGCCGCCATCGTCCATCTTCACGCCCGCAATCCGCAGGATGGCCGGCCGGACCAATCGCCGGAGGCGTTCGAGCCGTTTCTCCGCATCATCAAGCAGCGGTCCAACGTCGTCGTTAACCTCACGACCGGCGGTTCTCCCTATATGACCGTCGAGGAACGGATCAAGCCGGCGGCGGTCTGGAAGCCGGAGGTGGCGAGCCTGAACATGGGATCGATGAATTTCGGCCTGTTCCCGATGCTCAAGCGATTCAAGAAATTCAAATATGATTGGGAGCCGGCCATGCTGGAGGGCTCCCACGATCTGGTGTTCCGGAACTCGTTCAAGGACATCCGTTACGCACTGGAAACGCTCAACGGCACCGGCGCGCGCTACGAATTCGAGTGCTATGACACCAGTCACCTCTACAATCTGCATTATTTCTGGACCGAAGGGGTGGTGAAGGCTCCTCTCTTTATTCAAACCGTTTTTGGTTTGCTGGGCGGGATCGGGCCGCACCCCGAAGATGTCATGCATATGAGACGCACCGCCGATCGTCTGTTCGGCGACAATTATCGCTGGTCGGTGCTGGGAGCTGGACGTTCGCAAATGCCGGTTGCCGCGATGGCAGCCGCAATGGGCGGCAACGTGCGGGTCGGACTGGAAGACAGCCTCTGGATCGGTCCCGGCCAACTCGCGCCGAACAATGCCGCGCAGGTAACCCAGGTTCGAAGGATTATCGAAGGATTGGGCCTCGAGGTTGCGACCGCCGACGAAGCGCGCGAGATTCTGGAGCTGAAGGGTGGCGACAAAGTCGCGTTCTGACCGCAATCGATCGATCGACGCGGCTGCCGGGTCACCGTCGATCTTGACTCAACCGGAGGCCTCGATGCTACCCCCTCGCGCCATCTACGACCAGGAGCACAACCAGTTCAGGGAGACGGTGCGGCGCTTTGCGGCATCGCAGATTGCGCCGGATTTTCAACGGTGGGAAGCGACCGGAATCGTCGACCGGTCGCTGTGGGACGCCGGCGGCAAGGCCGGCCTGCTCTGCCCGCAGGTTCCCGAAGAGTTCGGCGGCGCGGGCGGAGACTTTCGGTATAACGCGGTCGTCATCGAGGAACTCAGCTACTCCGGCTTCGCGGGTCCGGCGACCGATTTCTCGGTCCATAGTGACGTGTGCTGTGGTTATCTGCTCAGTTACGGAAGCGCCGAACAAAAGCAAAAGTGGTTGCCGCGAATGGTGTCCGGCGACGCCGTTTGCGCGATCGCCATGACGGAACCCGGTACCGGAAGCGACCTGCAGGGCATTCGCACCCGCGCCGAGCGCGATGGCGGCGATTTTGTGATCTCGGGGCAGAAGACCTTCATCTCGAACGGGCAGATGTGCGATCTCGTGATCGTAGTCGCGCGGACCACGCCGGAAGGCGGTTCGCGAGGCATGAGTTCTGATTCTCGTCGAAACCGACCGGCCCGGCTTTCGCCGGGGCAAGAACCTGGAGAAGCTGGGACACCTGTCATCGGATACCTCCGAGTTGTTCTTCGACGAGGTGCGGGTTCCCGCCACCAACGTTCTCGGAGCAAGTGGCGGCGCAATGGGTGCGTTGATGAGCGAACTCCCGCAGGAACGCCTGACCATTGCGCTTCACTCGATTGCCGCGGCGCAGAAGGCCTTCGATCTGACCAAGGAGTATGTTCGACAGCGTAACGCGTTTGGGTCTCCGATCGGCAGCTTCCAGAATACCCGGTTCAAGCTCGCCGACTTGAAGTCCGACCTCGCCGTCGGCTGGGCCTATGTCGATCAGTGCCTGCGCGAACACGTCAATCACGAACTGACAACCTACGCCGCGTCGACTGCGAAGCTCTGGATCACGGAAATGCATGGTCGGGTTGTCGACCAGTGCCTGCAGTTTTTCGGCGGTTACGGCTTCATGCGCGAATATGAAATCTGCCGGCTTTATGCCGATGCACGAGTCTTGCGGATTTACGGCGGCACCTCGGAAATCATGCGTGAATTGATTTCCCGCAGTCTTTGATCGTCAACGCTCAGTAACTTTTCGGCAGATCGAGCACCTTCTCGGCGATGAAGCTGAGGATCAATTGCTCGGTAATCGGCGCGAGCCTGGTGATGGCGACTTCGCGGAACAACCGCTCGACATGATACTCCCTGGCATAGCCAAAGCCTCCATGGGTCGCGATAGCCTGCCACGCAGCGTCATGACCGGCGCGGGCCCCGAGGAATTTGGCGCTGTTGGATTCGGCGCCGCACGGCCTGTCGCGGTCATAGAGCCAGGCCGCGCGCATTGCCATTTGCCATGCCGACTCCAGGTACATCCAGTTCTCCGCAAGCGGATGCTGTATTCCCTGATTCTGCCCGATCGGACGGTCGAATACTACGCGTTCACGCGCATATTTTGCCGCGCGGCGGAGCGCATCCTGGCCGATGCCAATCGCTTCCACGGCAATCAGGATGCGCTCTGGATTGAGACTGTGCAGAATATATGAGAAACCCCTGCCCTCCTCGCCGATGCGGTCGGAGTCCGGGATAAAGAGGCCGTCGATGAAGATGGCGTTCGAATCGACCGCCTTGCGGCCCATTTTCGGAATTCGGTGAACGTCGATCTTCGAACGATCGAGGTCGGTATAGAAAATCGTGATTCCGTCGGTCGGACGGGCGCAGTCCTCGTAGCGGGTGGTCCGGGTCAATAACATGATCTTGTTGGCGACCTGAGCGGTCGAGGTCCAGACCTTCTGACCGTGGACGAGGTAGCCGCCCGGAACTTTCCGAGCAAAGGTCTTGATGCGGGTCGTGTTCAACCCGGCATCCGGTTCGGTGAAACCGAAGCAGCATTGATCTTCGCCCGCGACCAGCGGCGGAACCCAGCGGGCCTTCTGCTCCGGCGTACCCTTGACGACGATCGGATGCGGTCCAAACAGATTGATGTGCACGGCCGAAGCCGCCGACATTCCGCCACCGTGACTGGCGACTTCATGCATCATGATCGCGGCTTCGGTCACGCCGAGACCGGAACCGCCGTACTCCTCCGGCATCGTGATGCCGAGCCAGCCGGCGTCGGCCATGGCCCGATGAAAATCGCGCGGAAACTCGCCATCGTCGTCGCGAGCCAGCCAGTAGTCGTCGCCAAAGCGCGTAACGACCGAGCGCACGCCCGCCCGAATCGCCGCGTAATCTTCTGTCGGTTCGAATTCATTGGTCGGCCCGGAACTCATGGCACGACCGAGAACCGTTCGAAGTGAAAGTCCTGCCATTTCCAGCTCCTTGTTGTTTTCGCCCGGGAATGCCAACTTAACGCATCGACGTCGAATGGCGGCAAATCAAGCAGGCTACCTGCCCGGCCACCACGCTATCGCTTCTTCAACGCTTCCGGCCGTTTCGAGCGATGAAAGCCCTCGAACGGCGCGCTGCGGTCGTGCGGCTGCAGCTTCCAGGTGGTTCGCGCGTTCGGCGTACCGCCATCGACGCGAAGGCATGACCCCGTGATGTAAGCTGCGGCCGGCGACAGCAAGTAGACGATCGCCGCTGAAATTTCAGCCTCGGTGCCGAACCGTTGCAGCGGCACGCCGGCCGTGAAATCGTGCAGTTTCTGCTGCATCTCCGGTGTGTAAGTGTCAAAACCGCTGGAAATGATTCCTCCGGGCGCAACGGCATTGACCCGAACGCCAGATGCGGACCATTCACATGCGGCGGTTTCGGTGAGCGTCAACATGCCGCCGCGGGCGGCCGCCGAATGCGAAAATTCCGGCCAGCCATGCCAGATATCGGCAATGATGTTGACGATGGCCCCACCATTGGCCTCCATCCAACGGGTGTAGACTTCGCGCATGAAGATGAAGCCACCGGTCAGGTTGCTGCGGACTACCGCCTCGAAACCCTTGGTCGAGATGGTCTTCATGATCGCGCGATATTGGCCGCCGGCATTGTTGACGAGGCCGTCGATGCGGCCATAGGCGCCGAGCACGGTGTCGATGGCCGCAATCACCATGGCCTCGTCACGGATATCGCAGACCTGGGCGATCACTTGGCCGCCATCCTCCTCGACCTCGGCTTTCACTTCAGCCAGTCTTTCGGCGGTCCGCCCCAGGATCGCGACATTGGCGCCAAGGGCGGCCAACTCGTGTGCGGTGCAACGGCCGATACCGCTGCCACCCCCTGTAATGATGATGGTCTGACCCTTGAAAAGCCCCGGTCTGAAGACCGACTGATACGGCATCGTGTTCTCCGAACTAGGTCATTTCATCCGTTGGCAAATATCGTACACTACATTATGATATATTGCGATAGAAAGCTTTACGAGAGAGTGCGGTTCCGGATCAGGGCGGCAAACCGGCAATGGCAATCAACCCATCACCGTGACATTCTGCGGGCGAGCCGACGGTGACGCCGCGAGGGAATTCTGTACATGGCAAAGTATATGACCATCTCCGTCGAGGCCCGTGACACGATTGAAATCGTTTCGCTCGATCGCCCGGATGCCCTCAACGCTGTGACGCCTGCGATGGCGGACGAGCTGATCGACTATTTTTCCGGACTTCACGATCGCCTGAGCACGCGTGTTGTCATTCTCCGAGGCAACGGCCGGGCATTCTGCGCCGGCGCCGAACTTGATTCGGACGCGTTTGCGGCGCCTGGACCCGGCCGTCCGCAACGGCAGCTCGACATGCAACAGCGCTACTCGCGGATCATCCGTCTGATGCGAAGCTGCCCGCAGCCGATTGTCGCGCTGGTTCACGGCGCCGCATGCGGGGCCGGATTCTCGCTCGTGCTTGCCTCCGATGTCCGCTTCGCCACGGCTGCTGCGCGGATGAACGCCGCCTATATACGGGTAGGCGTTGGCGGCTGCGATATGGGATCCGGCTACCTGCTGCCGCGCCTGATCGGTCTTTCGGTGGCATCGGAGCTGCTGTTGACCGGCCGCTTTCTCGAAGCCGATCGGGCGAAAGCCGTCGGGCTCATCAGCGACATCGTTCCTGACGAAAAACTACTCGACACCGGCCTCGCCTTCGCCGCCGAAATGGCCCGTGCCTCGCCGATGGGTCTGCGCTTGACCAAGCAAACGCTCAACGCCTTGATCGACGCCCCCGGCATCGATGCGGCCCTGATGATCGAGGATCGTCAGCAGGTGATTCTGCTCGAAACCAGCGACCATCGCGAAGCCGTCACCGCGTTTCGCGAACGGCGCGACCCGATCTATTCTGATCGCTAGCGCGGCGTCGTTTTGGTCGGGGTTCGGTCGGGATGCCGTGAAACCCGCGGCGGCTATTTGCCGTCGCCGAATACCCCGGCAATCTCCTTGAGCTTGAACTTCTGGATCTTGCCGCTCGCGGTACGCGGCAGATCGGCCACCAGTTCGACGCGCTCCGGCCAAAACTGCTTGGCCATCTTGCATTCGGCCAGATAAGCCTGCATTGCCGCAAGATCGATCGTACTGCCCGCCTTCGGGACGATGAAGGCACAGCCGCGTTCGCCCAAACGGGCGTCGGGATAGCCCACAACCGCGACGGCCGCGACGGCCGGGTGCTTGTAGAGGAGGTTTTCGATCTCGACAACGGGCACGTTCTCGCCGCCACGAATCAGCACATCCTTTACCCGGCCGGAGATGCGGATGTAACCTTCGTCATCCATGTAAGCGAGATCGCCGGAATCGAACCATCCCTGCGCATCGAATGTCGGCAGTTCCGGCCGCTTGTAATAGCCGGTGAACATCTGGCAACCACGCACCAGCAGCCGTCCGGATTGTCCGGTCGGAACCGGTTTTCCCTCGAAATCGACGATGCGGACCTCCATGCCTTCGAGCGGCCGTCCATCCGTCGTTGGAGACTTCTCCGCCGCACGGGACGGCTCGGTGAGCGTCGATGCCAGCGATTCCGTCATCCCCCACAGCGAGCAGGCATGGATGCCAACTTCGCGCGCCGCCCGCTCAATCAACACCGGTGGAATGGTTGCGCCGGCGCAAAGAAACGATCGCAGGCTTGCGGGGCGCGCCGCGCCAGCGGCCACGACATCGCAGATGTCGTTGAGGAACGGGGTCGAAGCGGCGGTGTAGGTGACGCCTTCACGGACCATCAGCGCGACGCCGCGCTTCGGCTCCCAGACGTCCTGCAGAACCATCGTCCCACCCAGATAGATCGACAGCAGTACGACGGCTGCGTAGCCGGTCATGTGCGCAACGGGCGACGCCACCAGCAGCACTTCCTGGTCATGAAGGCCGAAGCGCTGGGCCAGCGCTTTGGTACATCCAACCAGCGAATTCGAGGTATGAATCACGCCCTTCGGTTCGCCGGTGGTTCCCGAAGTGAACATCACCACAGACATGTCATCGGGGCCCAAAGCGGAAGACGGCCCAGCAGAGCTGGCCGCCTCCCCACCCGGCCCACCCGAGAGGATTACGCGTTCAAAACCCGAGTCTCCAGCGCCATCGACGACAATCAAATGCTTCAGGTAGGGAAGTTCGCCGCGCATGCCCTCGGCCATTGCGGCATAGTCGAAGCCCCGATACACACTGGGAACAATGAAGACCTTGGATTCGCAGAAATTCAAAACATAGAGCAGCTCGCGCTCCCGCAGAATCGGCATCACCGGATTGAAGACGGCGCCGATCTTGCTGCAAGCCAGCGACGTGACCACAAACTCCCACCAATTGGGCAATTGAACCGTCACCACGTCGCGCGGGCCAACTCCCAGCAGCCGAAGCGAACCGCTCGCACGATCAACCAGATTCCCGAGCTCCCGGTAGGTCAGGCGAAGCGCCGGTTCACGGTCGGCCCGGTCCGCGATGATCGATATCTTGTCGGGCGTCCGGGCTATCGCCTCGTCCAGAAGCTGATCGACCGTCCTGTCCAGCCAGTATCCGGCCTCCCGGAAGTAGAGCGGGGACATGTCCTGCTTGGCGGTCGCCTCCATCCGATCCTCCCCTCCTTGCCGGCTTTGCCGGAATATCGTTTACGTGTGTACCTTATATCAGTATCACGACTTCCTGCCAACCGGCAAAATGGCCGTCGTTGTCGCAGCCGGGGTCACGCGAAACGCGGCCAACGGCAGCCGGGCTTCTATGCCGGGCCGAAGCGGCTGGTCACACGGTCGATCCAGGCTCGGAGATTCGCCACGACCTCCGATCTGTTGATCTCGTTGAGCAATCTCATGGCGGGCATTTCCGTACACATGCCATGCGCGATCTGAACGATCCCTCGGCTGGGCGCCGAGCCGCTCCACCGATACGTCCTGATCGGGGTTTCGTCGGAGGCTTGGATGGTCTGCACCGATTCAGTGACCGTCATGAAAAGATCTCCGGCGTTAGATCCAGGGGTTCATTTCCAGAGAAAACCGCGAGTTCCCGACCTCACGGAGGTGGAGAATCTCACGCCGACCTGCCTTGTTTCTCCTTGCGCGTCGAAGCCTGAATGGCTTCCCGGGCACGCTGCCAGTCGTCCGGCGAAAGTTTTGCGAGCCCCGCGAACGTGCTCGGCGCCGCCAGATGATGTCCGCCATCGATGCTGATGGTATCGCCGGTGATGTAGCTGCACCCGTCGGACATCAGGAAGATCACGAGATTGCGCAGTTCGTCCATCTTGCCGAACCGGCGCAATGGGACCTCGTCGGCTTGCGTCGCGCCCACCCCGGTCTCCGCCAGCGGATTGAGCTTGTCCCAGGCATTTTCGGTCGGAAACGGACCAGGCGCTATCGCATTGACGCGAATTCCCTTTGGCCCCCATTCGACCGCCAGCGACATCGTCATGGCGTGAACCGCGGCCTTGGCCATTGCGGCTGGCACCACGTAAGCCGATCCGGTCCAGACCCAGGTCACCAGATTGCTGATGATCACCCCCGGAATGGCCGCGGCAATCCAGCGTTTTCCGCAGCCTTGCGCCGCATAGAATGAACCATCCATCACCGTCGACCTGATCGCTTCGTAGCCGCGCGGCGACAATGTTTCGGTCGGCGCCAGAAAATTGGCACCGGCATTGTTCACGAGGCCGGTGAGCGGTCCCGTGGCCCAGATAGCCGCCAACATTTTCTCAATGCTGTCGGGATCGCGAACGTTGGCAACCATAGCATCGGCTGCACCGCCCGATCGCGCGCGGATTTCGCCCACGGCATCATCGAGAACGCCGGGCCGGCGGCCGCAAATGAAGACATGCGCGCCATGCGCCGCGAATCCCACCGACATTTCCTTGCCGAGGCCGGTTCCGCCGCCGGTGACGAGGATTCGCTTTCCCTTGAGAACGTCGCCGCTGAACATGAGAGGGGCATATCCTTTTATGCAGGGCCGCCCTCGCCTGAAGCATCCCGGCCGGTCGGGCTCCAAATTGATACACTAATGTACTTCATGTGTAAATCGGCTTGATGGGCCGGGCAAGCCGCAAGGGGACTGGACTTTTCGGCCCGAAAACCACGAATCGTAGTGCCTCGGCGATCGCGGCGTCGCCAGATCGCGGCCGGCCGGGCCCGCACCGTTCAACAACCTTTTAAAGATAAGCTTGTGTATGATATTACCTAAGTCTTCCTGAACTGACAGGCAATACAGACCAGGCGCTTGCGAAGGAACGAACTGACATGGTCGACCAGCCCGAATGGGACCTCCGACTGGGTTACTTGATCCACGACGTCTCGCGGCTACGCCGGATGATGTTCGACCGTGCCTTGGCTCCGCTCGGAATAACAAGATCGCAGTGGTGGGTGCTTGCATTCATTTCGCGCAAAGATGGGCTTCCCCAAACCCAACTCGCCAACGAACTGGACGTCGGCAAGGTTGGTGTCGGCGCCCTGATCGACCGTCTTGAGACTTCCGGATTCGTTATTCGACAGGCGGATCCGGTCGACCGCCGCGTCAAGCGTGTCTTTGTGACCAAGCAAGCGCGCGGTTTTCTGGAAAAGCTCCGCAAGGAAACCGATAAGTTCAATGCCCAGATAACGCGCGGGATTGATCGAAAGCAGTTGGAAGCGACGTCCGACGCGTTGCTTGCGATGAAGCGCAATCTGCTTGCGATGTCCGATGGAAGCACGCTCGCAGGGAACCGCGAAGAAGACATCGGCAAGAAGATCAAACCTCGCAAGGGGAAAAAAGCGGCATAGAAGCGGAACCAATGGCGGTCACCGCGGCCGCGGTCGAGAAAGGCGCGGCCATCCTCCACATCGCGCCCGGCCAATTCGACCTGGCGCATCTCGGCATCCCGTCCCGTTCGAGATAGCGCAGATGCGCGTCCGCAGCCTTGGCGCCGACAAGCAGTTGTCGACACGAGCCGTCACGCTCTTGGGTGACGGCTTCGTTTGCGGTCAATTCGTCCGCCCGAATGTCTATCGACGAACGGCTTTTACGTCGTCGGCCGTCACCTCATCGCGGTAACCATTGTCGAAATGAGTCCGCAGATAATTCACCACGGCAGCAACCTGATCGTTGCTCATCATCGAACCAAATGGTGGCATTCCGCGCTGCCCGTTGACGACGACGCCGATAGGATATCCGCTCGTTTCGAGATTTCTGTCGCCCGCAAGTGATGGGTATGTCCCGGCACCAACGGCACCTTTGCCGTCGGACATGTGGCAGCCCTGACAAACACTGGCAAACAATTGCTCGCCGCTCTTCTCAATAAATAGGAAACCTGCGCTTAATGCGGGTTCGGATGCCGAGAGCCCGGTGCTTTGGGCTCCGGCCATGCAAGGCGCCAGCAAAGGCACTGCTGACATCATCCCGATGAAGCTTATTTTTCGAAGGTTCGGATTTCCCTGCATCATCTGGGTAACGCCGTCGAACTCCTTTTGAGGACGCTGCTTTACATTTTGACTACGCGATCGTGCAGTCGGGTGATCGCGTCAAGCGACGATAGAATAGCTCCCTCTTGCCATGCCGGAATGCAAGATGCGTGCTCGCCAGCCAACACGATTCTGCCGTCGATCTGGCAAAGGTTGTCGTAGTGCTCCGCCCTCGCCTTGTCGGTCCAGTTGCCGGCACACCCCAATGTAAAGGGCATGCGATGCCACGCCACGGCAACACCGTTCTCAAATTCGACCCGGTATTGAGGATGAATGTTGGCGCCCAATTCGACCGCGCGGGCGATCCGTTCGGCCGGTGACATCGACGTGAATTCGTATGCATTCGGACCGCCGAAAAGATAAGCGCCCAAGAGCACACCGCCGCCGGTGCCATTGAACCCCGTGTTTGGATAGGCGATTTGCTGTATCGGCAGATCGGTGAAGCTGATGCCGCCGTAGATCTCCTCGTCCTCTTCCCAGAAGCGGCGCTTGAATTGCAAGCCTATCTTGACCGATGCTGCATAAGGCACGGCGTCAATGGCTGCTTTCATGGGATTGCTGACGTCGATCGGAAGTTGGCTCAAAACGGAGAGCGGAATCGTGCAAACGCACCAATCGGCTTGGGCCTCTTGCGGCGTTGCCGGAGCCCTCAGGTTTGTGTAGGTTACCGTGACGCCGCGGCCGTCCTGTTGTATCCGCGTCACCTTCGCGTCGTACTGAATGATGTCGCCGACTTCCCTAGCAAACGCCTTGCCGATCGCGTCCATGCCACCTACTGGCTGAAACATCGTGCTCTGGAACGTATGAAGCGCAAAATTCTGTAGATAGCGCCAGACCCGCGATTTGAGGATGTCCGACAGATTGATCACCTCGCCCGGGATTGGCGCTGCGCCGAGGCCGCCGCCCGGACCCACGGCGTAACCACGAAATTCAGCAGAAATGAGATTTTCCTTGTAAGCGTAGTTACCATCCAGCGCGCCCCATGACTTCAGCGCTTGCAACAGGATCTCGCGATCCTCTTTCGATACAGCTTCGTCAAGCTTGCCCTGTTGCGTCACCTTGGCGAGTAATTCCGAAATTTGTCCTTGAAAGTCAGTCTTTACGTCACGAATGCGCTGCGGAATACCTCCGAAGGCGTTGGTCGCGTGCAGAAACGCATTATGATTAAGCTGGATGAATGGCTCAAGCGTGACACCCAGACGCTTGCAGTAATCGAGAACCGCGCGATGGTGATAGGGTATTCGCCATGGGCCTGGATTGATATAGAGGCCTTGCTCGAATTCGCAGGTTTGCTTGAACCCACCGAGTTCGATGAACGAGTCTCCCCCCCGCAAGGTCCAATTGCGTCCCCCTGCCCGGCTGTTAAATTCCAGGAGCTGGACCTTGTAGCCAGCCTTGCGTAACTCCAGAGCGGCCGTCATACCGGCAAGCCCCGCGCCGAGGATCAAGACGGAAGCGCCCTTAGGATCACCATCGAGCTTGATCGGACCCTTGTATCCGGAATCAGAGGCAAACCCCAAACTGGTCATCGCATGATACATAGCTGCACTGCCGGAAACCGCACCGATCAGGGACAGCAGATCGCGCCGACTAAAGGTTGCAGGCTCGCTTGGCATCTTGCTCGTGGTTCGATCCTTTTCGCCGCCGAGTTTAGCTCTACAGCAGACCGGAGACGCGATTATATTGTAGTTTGTGCTTTTTTTCGCCTGGTTAAATTCTTTAGACCGTCCTGAAGATACAATCCGGAACTTGACCGTCGCGTTTTTACGGTTGAAGTCGACCCGACGCGGTTTAGACCGTAATAAATTGGCGAAGGAGCAATTCCATGGGCGAGATATTGCGCATCCTTGTCGCTGCGATTGCCCTCTCGGCAAGCGCCGGAGCATCGATAGCCACCGACGCGCTGCCTTCGGATTCGTTGGTCGTCATCGCATCGAGCCTCGGACAGAGAGCGCTCAACGATCCCGCCGCCTTCAATTTCGTGGAATCGTTGACCACCGAGATCGGACAACGTCTGGCCGGTACCGAAGCCCATAGGCGGGCGGTCGCATGGGCCGAGGCCAGGCTGAAAGCAGCGGGTTTCGCGAACGTGCACTCTGAGCCATTTACGTTCCCCGCCTGGATCCGCGGAGCCGAAAGCGCTGACATCGTCGGTTCAATGCCGCAGCATCTCGCTGTGACCGCATTGGGCGGCTCGGTCGCGACCGATGTTAACGGTGTTGAGGCGGAGATATCGCTGTTCCGGACGTACGACGATCTGCTTGCGGCTGCTCCTGGATCGCTCAACGGCAAAATCGCCGTCGTGACCCAGCGCATGGTGCGGGCGCAGGACGGCAGCGGCTATGGCGCCGCTAACCCGATCCGGCGTCATGGTCCCTCAGAGGCCGCAAGACGGGGCGCTGTCGCCTATCTGCTGCGTTCGCTTGGTACCGGTAACCATCGTCTGCCCCATACCGGGGCCCTCAATTACGAAGACGGAGCGCCGCGGATTCCTGCGGCGGCGTTGGCCATCCCGGACGCCGATCAACTCGAACGGTTGGCGGCGCAAGGTCCGGTAAGGATTCGGCTTGTGCTGACACCGAGTGTTCAAGAGAACGCGATGTCCTGGAACGTCGTCGGCGAGATCAAGGGTAAAGAGCGTCCGGATGAGATCGTTCTCATCGGTGGACATCTCGATTCCTGGGATCTCGGCACCGGCGCCACCGATGATGGCGCCGGGAGCGCCATCGTCTTCGGAGCCGCCCGGCTGATCGCCGGCCTGCCGCAGCTTCCCAGCCGCACGATTCGCGTGGTCCTTTTCGGCGCCGAGGAGATGAATTTCAGCGGCGCCGCCTATGCCCGAGCCCACCAAGGAGAAGCCGGTAAGATCGTGGTGGCCGGCGAGGCAGATTTCGGGGCACGGAATGTTTATTCCGTGCAGCTTCCGGATGGCGCCGCCGGCAGTGATTTCGGCCGCATGCTGGATCGGACAATTGCGCCGCTCGGCGCCAACCTCGATCGCCGGCCAGCCCTCGGCGGCGGGGACGACATCCGCGAACTACAGAAAGCCGGTGTGCCGGTGGTATCGCTGCGCCAAGACGGGCTCGATTATTTCGACACCCATCACACCGCGGACGACACACTCGACAAGATCGATCCGAAGCAGCTTGAGCAGGCGGTCGCAGTGTGGTCGGCCTTCACCTATCTTGCCGCAGCATCGGACGTGGATTTCAGAAGCCTCCCACCAACGGCAAAATAGCCGACACGATCGCCTGTGGGTAAGGTGATTATCGGAAAACCCCGCGCACCCTTCGTGCACGCGCGTTTTCGCGCGGTCCAGATTGAGCGACCCTCTGACTACGCTCGAAAATTGCAAACGGCCGGCGCCGCCTCGGTAGAACGGCAAGGCTGAGAGATTACCTTCCTGCGGCCTGAAGGTGCGAAAGGGCACGTGCTCGGCAACTGAACGCATCTCCGCGTGGGCATGCCGTCGTTTTTGCCAATGACGGAAGTGCGCTTCCGCGGCACGACCCCAACGACGAACCGCGTAGATCATGGGCGAAGACGACGCGGAAGATATGGCCCGGCATCGTGCTCTCCTAAAGCAGTACGCGCCGCTGAGCGGCCCGAAAGCGGGGCAAAAAGAGCCCCCGTAGAGGCTTTCCGATCTTTGGTCTATCTTTGGCTCGCTCGGTCGGAGCTAGTCCTTAGAAGCCGTAAGCTATTGAAATCATTGG
>CAVVIM010000017.1:0-467720 GCA_963748165.1 uncultured Alphaproteobacteria bacterium | reverse complement strand
CGCTCCCTAGGGGAATCGAACCCCTGTTTCAGCCTTGAGAGGGCCGCGTCCTAACCGCTAGACGAAGGGAGCGAGCGGCTTCAGGGAA
Organism: uncultured Alphaproteobacteria bacterium; assembly: GCA_963748165.1. Classification (GTDB taxonomy): domain Bacteria; phylum Pseudomonadota; class Alphaproteobacteria; order Rhizobiales; family Xanthobacteraceae; genus Bradyrhizobium. Next base: position 467,632 of record CAVVIM010000017.1, on the reverse strand, counting down.
TAGCCTCGAAATCGGCCCGCTGCAAGGCGGCGGGCGCTCGTTCGGGCGCGTGATCCGGGTCAGGGTTCGCCGACAAAGCTCAGCCGGCCGGCGGGCTTCAGCGTGTGGGCGTCGAAGGTGCGGATTTCGGTTGTCCCGCCGATATCCAGCGTCACCACCAGCCGGTCGCCGGCGACCCCGGTGGCGACGATGCGGGCGCCTTTGGGCAGGGTCGCGGTGACGTCGGTCGCGACAGAGCTTCCCTCGGTGCGGAAAAGACGATAGCCGATGGCGATCAGAACGGCGGCGATCGCCAGCGCCGTGGTCAGGCTCGCGATCAGCATCAGCCGCCGCACCCGCAGAAAAAGCGCGGCCTGCTCGGGTGTCGGTTCGGGCGCAACGGTTTCGATCATCCAGGCTCTCTTCGCAACAAGGCTCTTCGTTGGAACAAGGCGTGTCGTCAAACAGCGGTCAAAGGCTTGAAGTCACCGTCGCCGGCGACGAGGGATCGGCCCGGCTCGACCGCGTGCTCGCGATGCGCCGCCCGGACCTGTCGCGCTCGCGGCTGAAAGCGCTGATCCTGGCAGGCTCCGTCGCCATCAAGGGCGTGCCGGTCCGCGACCCCGCTTATCATGTCGCCACCGGCGATACGATCACAATCGATGTGCCGGAGGCGATCGCCGCCGAGCCCCGCGCCGAAGCCATCGCGCTCGATATCGTCTATGAGGATGACGACATCATTGTCATCGACAAGCCCAAGGGCCTGGTCGTGCATCCCGGCGCCGGCCACGAGACCGGCACGTTGGTCAACGCGCTGATCGCCCATTGCGGCGCCAGCCTGTCGGGAATCGGCGGCGTCCGGCGCCCGGGCATCGTGCACCGGCTCGACAAGGACACCACCGGGCTGATGGTGGTGGCGAAGAACGACCGCGCGCATCAGTCGCTCACCGCGCAATTCGCCGATCACGGCCGCACCGGCGCGATGCGGCGTGGCTACCTGGCCTTTGCCTGGGACCTGCCGCACCGCCAGCGCGGCACCGTGGATGCACCGATCGACCGGCATCCGCATGCCCGCGAGAAGATGGCGGTGCGCGAGCGCGGCCGCGACGCCGTTACCCACTGGGAAATCCAGGAATCGTATCGCGGGCGCGACGGCCAGCCGGTGGCCTCGCAACTCGCCTGCCAGCTCGAGACCGGGCGCACCCATCAGATCCGGGTCCACCTCGCCCATATCGGCCATCCCCTGCTGGGCGACAGCGTCTATGGCCCGCACTTCAAGACCAAGGCCAGTCGTCTCGGCCCCGGCAGCCAGGCTGCCTTGGCGGCCCTCGGGCGCCAAGCGCTACATGCATACCTCCTGGCGCTGGAGCACCCCAAAACCGGGGAAATTCTGCACTGGGAGGCCGCTCTACCGAAGGATCTGGCGCTCCTGCAGGACGCGCTCCGAGCGGCGCTATGACGCAGGCTCTTTTGAAAATCCAAGTTATGCCAACAGGTTATGGCAGCCACACGGGGACGTGACCCTCAATATCCTTCCAAGTCCCGGTCGATTTGGTGTATGTTGCACCTGCGTTGAATATCCAACGCGGAACATCGCAGCACGACTGGCTTTAACAGAGCGGCCGTCTGCCGGGCCCGCCGCTGTCGGGGGCCTGAACCACTGGAGGGCGCTGAAAATGGCCCGTACAGCTACCTTACCGGTTCTCAACGGAGAATCCGGTCTTTCAAGATACCTCGCCGAAATCCGCAAATTCCCGATGCTGGAACCCCAGCAGGAATACATGCTCGCCAAACGCTGGCGCGAGCATGACGATCGCGACGCGGCACACCACCTTGTCACCAGCCATCTCCGGCTCGTGGCCAAGATCGCCATGGGCTATCGTGGCTACGGCTTGCCGATTTCCGAGGTCGTCTCGGAAGGCAATGTCGGCCTGATGCAGGCGGTGAAGCGGTTCGAGCCCGAAAAGGGCTTCCGGCTCGCCACCTACGCCATGTGGTGGATCAAGGCGTCAATTCAAGAGTACATCCTGCGCTCGTGGTCGCTGGTGAAGATGGGCACCACCGCGAACCAGAAGAAGCTGTTCTTCAACCTGCGCAAGGCGAAGAGCAAGATCTCCGCGCTGGACGAGGGCGATCTGCACCCCGACCAGGTGAAGCTGATTGCCAAGCGCCTCGGCGTCACCGACCAGGATGTGGTCGACATGAACCGCCGTCTCGGCGGCGATGCCTCGCTCAATGCGCCGATCCGCGACGACGGCGAGGCCGGCGAATGGCAGGACTGGCTGGTCGACACCACGCCCAATCAGGAAGCCATCATGGCCGAGCACGAGGAGTTCGATCATCGCCGCGAGGCGCTGAACGGCGCCATCGGCGTGCTCAACCCGCGCGAGCGCCGCATCTTCGAGGCGCGGCGCCTGGCGGACGATCCGATGACCCTGGAAGATCTCGCCAGCGAATTCGGCGTGTCGCGCGAGCGGGTGCGGCAGATCGAAGTCCGCGCCTTCGAGAAGGTGCAGTCCGCGGTGAAGGGCACGATCGCCCGGCAGGAGCAGGCCGCACTGGAAGCCGCGCACTGATTTAGTGGACGAGGCGACGAACTGCGAAAGCCGGCGGCGACGCCGGCTTTTTGTTTGGAACGCCGTGACCGGCCTGGAGCTGCTGCCGCCACCGCCGGACGAGCCCGGCGCGACCTAAAAGTCGGGCTGCCGTGCCAGGGTCGCGAGCGCGCAGCCTTCGCAATAGCGCGCGTCCTTGTAGTCGATCCAGTCATGCGCATAGACCCGCTCGGCGGGGATGCCGTAGCGCGCCCGCAGCACCTTGACCAGAATTCGCCAGGCCGCGATCTGCGCCAAGGTGGCCTCGCGGGTCACGTCGGGGTAATTGCCGGCGAATTCCACCCCGATGGAATTGCTGCCGACCACCTGATGATAGGTCGGGCGATTGTCGATATATTTGTTATCGTTGCGATTGGCGCCGTCGCCATGGGTCGGAACCAGATCCTCCGCCACGGCCCAGTACACCGTGCCGTCGGTTTCGACCCAGACGGTGACGCCGCGCCGGGTCGGATGTTTGGCCTGCTCGAGTGCGCCGGAGCGCGCCGAGCCGGTCGGTCCCTCGGTCCGGTGCACGATGATGTTGCGCCAGGGATGGGCCTTTGCCAGCTCGCCCCACGGCGCCAGCCAGACCACCTTCAGCCCGGGAATCTCGGGCGTGCCGGACGCGCGCGCGATCGTTGCGAGGTCGGGCGGTTGCGCGGCGGCCGGAGCAACAACGACAATGGCGCATAACGCCGCCGCAAGCTGGCGAAACCGCATGGCCGGAGTCCTGTCCCTCGACATTTATAGCGTGGCGCTGATAGCACGGCTAGGCACGCTTGCGCAGCGCCCGCTCGAGGATCGTTTCATCTGCGGGGGCTGGCGGTGGCGCCGGCTCGTAGACCGCGTAGCGGTTCTTGCCCTCGTTCTTGGCGGCGTAAAGCGCGTGGTCGGCGGCGGCGATCAGCCGGTCCGGGAACGCGCCCATGTCCCTCGTCCACTGCGCGACGCCGATCGAGATGGCGATCGGGATATCGGCGCCGACGCAGGCATCCGCGTCTTCGCGGCAGACGTCAAGGATACGGCGCGCGATCATCGCGCCCTCGCGCAGGGTGCTGGCCGGCAGCACCACGCAGAACTCGTCGCCGCCGGTGCGCGCCAGCATGTCGCCGGGCCGCAGCCGGGTCTGCGCCATCAGGGTGAAATGCTGCAGGCAGGCGTCGCCGGCGGCGTGGCCGTGGGTGTCATTGATCACCTTGAAGCCGTCGAGGTCGATCACAAGCAGCGAGAACGACTCGCCGCTGCGCTCGGCCCTGGCGCACTCCTCGCTCAGGCGCTGCAGCAGATGGCGGCGGTTGCCGACGCCGGTGAGATCGTCGAGCAGCGCGAGGTCGGCGACCTCGTTGCGCAGCCGGTCCATCGCCATCAGCAGCAGGCCGAAATTCCAGGCCATCGACAGGAACACCAGTGCCAGAATCAGCACCGATTGCAGCGGGCTGAAGTGGACGAAGGAGACGTCGCCGCCGAGCAGGCTGCCGGCCAGGCGGACGCCGTAAATGGCGATGATGACAATGGCGACCACGGCGGCGAGCCGGGCGCCGGGATTGACGCTACCGTTGTGCCGCGACAGCAACAGCTTCAGCGTCAGGGCGAGCGGGACGGATTGGCCGATCGAATAGACAAAGACCCGCATGGTGACGCTATCGTGCCCGACGATGAAGAAAGTCAGCCCGGCGAAACTCAATCCGGTGATCAACGCGGCGTCACGCCAGTGGACCTTGCGGTCGTAGAACCGGTTGATGCCCATGGCGCCGAGGCAGGCGGCGAAAATCAGCGCGGTGCCGCCGGCGAGCAACGGCACCAGCGAATCCACCGCCACCACGCGCAGCATCGCCAGCGCGGCACCGGCAGCAGCGGAGAACGCCGAACCGGTCCAGAACCGCGCCGCCTCGAAAGTGGGATAGCTGCGCATGATGTAGGCCCAGATCAGGCCAAGCGCGAGAAAATTGATGACGAACACCGTCCATAGCGTCGGAACGCTCAGCATCGCGCACCCCGAACGCTCATGGTTCGCCTCCCGTGTCGAACGGTCCGCTCACGACACCCCCGTATTCTTGCCGAGAGGATGCGACCGCGCGACTTAACGGACTCTCACCGCCACACAACATTCGACGCCGTGGTTTTGAATTGGTGAAGACGGCCTTTGGCGGCATTCGCCTGTTCCGGATCGGTGCAGAAATGGCACCGGCCTTCGCACCTCGTTAACCCTGACGCCGCCGCGCAAGCGGTGCATCTCAGGCGGCGTGCGGCGGTTTTGCGGCGCGCCGCGCAGCACAACCGGGGAAAAACCCGTCAAAACGCGTAACAACTGTGGATAACGCAATGACGGCGGCATCACAGTGCGGGCAGCACGCCGCGAATCTGTTCGGGATTAGATTCGAGGATATTGCGAGGCTGGCCCTCCGCCGAGCATGCCTCGTGTCGCGTTTCCACCCATTAAACCCAAATGAGGATGCTATGGCTAAGAAAGCGAAGAAGGCGAAAAAGGCGAAGAAGGCAAAGAAAGCCAAGAAGTCCAAGAAGTGACTTCAGGCCCGGGTGGAGCCCCGCTCTGCCCGGGCCCCTCATACCGGGCGGGATGATTTGAGCAAAACGGCGGGCCTTGAGCCCGCTTTTTGATGGCTGCCGACAACGGAGCTGAGATCGAATGACCGCGATCCGTGGATCCGCCGCCGCCATCACCGGTGCCGCCAGCGGCATCGGCCGGGCGCTGGCGCTTGAACTCGCGGCACGCGGCTGCGATCTGGCGCTGGCCGACCGCGACGAGGCGGGGCTGCAGGCCGTCGCCGCCGAGATCGCCAAGGCGCATCCGCGCCACGTCACCGTGCACCGCGTCGACGTCGGCGAGCCCGGCCAGATCATGCAATTCGCGACCGCGGCGACCGCCGCCCACCCTGCCCTCAACATCCTCGTCAACAATGCCGGCGTCGCGCTGATGGGCACCTTCAACGAGATCGACCAGGCGCAGATGGACTGGCTGATGAACATCAATTTCTGGGGCGTGGTGCATGCGACGCGCGCGTTCCTGCCGCAGCTTTCGCGCCGGAGCGAGGCCCATATCGTCAACCTCTCGAGCATCTTCGGCATCGTCGCGCCGCCGGGCCAGACCGCGTACGCGGCGGCCAAATTCGCGGTACGCGGCTTTTCGGAAAGCCTGCGGCATGAACTGCAGATGGCGGCAAGCCCGGTGCGGCTGTCGGTGGTGCACCCCGGCGGCGTCGCCACCAGCATCGCCCGCAACTCCCGCACCGGCGCCGGCATGACCGACAATGCGCGCCGCACCCAGTCGATCGAGCGGTTCGAGGCGGTCGCCAAAACCGCGCCGCGGACCGCCGCGCTGCGCATCATCGCCGGCATCGAGAACAACCAGCCGCGCATCCTGATCGGCAACGACGCCCGCTTCATGGACCTGCTGCAGCGGCTGCGGCCGGCAACCTATTGGGCGGTGCTGGCGCGCCGGATCGAGAAGATGACCAAAGCGGGAAAGTGAGTTGCCGTGATTGCGCGCCAACGGGTCACGCGAACGCGCGCCCGCCGACAGGCTCCGCGAAGCCATCCATCTCTCCGTCATTCCCAGCGTAAGCGAAGCAATCATCCCCTCGGTCATTCCGAGGCGCGCGTAGCGCGAACCCGGAATGACGGGGAAGTGTCGTCGCCCGGACGGCGCGCGCGTGTCACCGCCCGACCAGCCGGTCGGCGAAATAGGCGATGGTCTTGCGGTAGATGGTGGCGTGATTCCATTCGCGCATCGCCTCGAAATTGGCGCTGCCTTCGCCGTACGGCGCGCCGTTCTTGAAGCCATTGGTGTGCAGCAGATTGGCGGTGGAGGCGAGCACGTCGGCGACACTGTGGCGCAGGTCGACGCGGCCGTCGCCGTCGAAATCGACGCCATATTTGATATAGGAGGACGGCAGGAATTGGGTCTGGCCGATTTCGCCGGCGTAGGCGCCGATCAGATCGCGCAGCGGCAGGTCGCCGCGCTGCACGATCTTCAGCGCCGCCAGCAGCTCGGCCTGGAACAGTTCGGAGCGGCGGCAATCATGCGCGAGCGTGGCGAGCGTCCGGATCACCGGCAGCCGGCCCATGTCGCCCTTGCCGAAATCGGTCTCCAGCCCCCAGATCGCGACCAGGATCTGCGGCGGCACCCCGAACCGCGCCTCGATCCGCGACAACAGCGCCGCGTGACGCTGCAGCATCGCCCGGCCGCCATTGATCCGGCCCGCCCCGACCCGGGTCGCGACATATTGCTCGAACGTCTTGTTGAAGGTGTAGCGCTGGCGGCGGTCGAAATTCAGCACCGCCGTGTCCTCCGTCACGCCGCCAAACGCCTGCGAAATCACGCCCTGCGAGATCCCCGCGGCCTGCGCCTCCGCCGACATGCTCGAAATGAACGTGCCGAAATCGCCGCCGCAGCGGGCGGCGAGCGCGGGAGTGGCAACGCTGACACCAGCAGCCGCAAGCACGGCAACGACGACGCGACTCCGTGACAAGGCCATGTCTCAATCCTTCATGTCTCAATCCTTCATGTCTCAATCCCATTCTTCTCAAGCCAGCGACGCTCATCGGATTCGACCCTGCAACAGGACGGCGCGGAAGTCCAGAATTGCGGCCATCCGCGCCGCTTCGTGTTATACGGGCGTTCAAATAAGCCGGGTGTTTCCTGAGCAGCGAGTGCGTGGAACGTGTCCCGTTGCCGAACCTTTCCTGGATTCGTTCGCTGGTGGAATGCAGGATCGAGATTACGACACCCGTGTTGATCCGAAGCCGCGCCAAAGCTGTTTCATTTGTGACAATCGGGACGGAGCAGCAATGACAGAATTGATCGATCTGGTGATCCGGCCGGCAACGGCAAGCGAGCGTGGGTTGGTAACCGATCTCTGGGTCAGGGCGGGTTTAACGACAAGCTACAATGACCCCGCAAGCGATTTCGATTTCGCAATTGGAAGGTCGGGATCAGACGTACTCGTTGGCGTTTGGTCGGAAAAGATCGTCGCCTCGGCCATGGTCGGCCACGACGGGCACCGGGGCTGGCTTTATTACGTTTCCGTCGACCCCGATGTGCAAAATAGAGGCTATGGCGCCGCAATTGTCGCCGCTTGCGAGGCATGGCTGCGCATTCGCGGCGTTCCAAAGGTGATGCTCCTGGTGCGGGAGACAAACAGCAAAGTTGTCGGATTCTATGGACGGAACGGTTACGAAGCCATTCCGCGAACGATCATGCAAAAATGGCTCACGCCGCAGCACTGACTATTCGACAAGCCGGACCGCCCGGCCGGCGGGTCGCAAAATCGCCGCCAAATTGGCTGACTGATCGCTGTCAATTCGGTATCCTTCAGTCCAGCCGATCCGGTTCCACTGGCCGAACCCGGTTCCGGGGCGATCGAGGAAGGTGATAGTTCAAATGCTTCTCGCACACCGGTTTGCCGTTACGACGGCATCGTTGCTGATCGCAGGTGGATTTTTGCTTTGCTCGGCAGTGGACTCATCGGCCGAAGCGGCGTCCGGCAACTGCGCAGATGCGGCCGAACTCGCGGTATTGCCTTCGCCGCTCGCGCCGTGGAAGGGCGCGCCATTGCGCGTCATGGTCGTCACCGAAAAGCCGGTCGAGGGGACGCTTTCGCTGATCGCGCCCGATGGTAGCGTCGCGGCCACATCGCCCGACCGGCTCGACGGGCCGCCATATTCCTGGTTCGCCGAAGTCGCCGTTCCGGCCGCGGGGACGTGGCATGCGACGCTGACGCTCGACCACGCGCCGGCGCAATGCAGCGCGATCACCCGCGACATCGTCGTGAACGCGCACAAGACGGCGCCGCCGCACGGGCCGGCGGGCAGCTTCTGGCAGGTACGCAACAGTTGGAGCCATGAGACCGAGAACCTGTTTTCGGCGTGGATCGCGAAGCTGTTCGACGCGCCGCCCGACCAGGAGCTGTCCTGGAAGGCATGGAATGACGTGCTGCGCGACCGATCGCGCAATTTCCTGTTCAACTATCTCGATAGCGGCGAAGACAAACTGGGGATAGGCCTTCGCCCCGACTGTGCCGACTTCGTCTACTTCCTGCGCGCCTATTTCGCCTTCAAGATGGGATTGCCGTTCGGCTATTCGAATTGCTCGCGCGGCACCGCCGGCAAGCCCCCCAAATGCTACCAGTGGTTCGACGTCGAGCATCCCGAAGTGACGCGTCCGGCGCCGCCGCCCGAACAGGACATCGCATCGGTCACCCCCGCCGCCGCCACGCCCCCCACTCCGGCGCCGACGCTGCTCGGTTTGCTGGGCCGGACCCCGCAAGCCGAGCCGCCGGCGAATTCCCCGGCCACTCCGCCGGCGCCGAAGCCGAAACGCCCGACCACGTTCGGCGAATATCTGCGGGACGTCGGCGACGTCGTCCATACCGGCGCCGTGCGCGTCGCGGCGAGCGACGACAGCACCGATTTCTACACCGTCCCGCTGACGCAACAGGCGCTGCGTCCGGGAACGGTGTACGCCGACCCCTACGGCCACGTTCTGATGCTGGTGCGCCGCGTGCCGGAATCCAACGGTACGCCCGGCGTCTTCCTCGCCGTCGACGCCGAGCCGGACGGATCGATCACGCGCAAGCGCTTCTGGCGCGGCAATTTCCTGTTCGTGCACGATCCGGCGCTCGGCAGCCCCGGCTTCAAGCACTTCCGGCCGATCATGCGCGACAAAAGCGGCGCATTGCGGCGATTGACCAACGCCGAAATCGGCAAGAATCCGCAGTACGGCGATTTCTCGCTGGAGCAGTCGCAGTTGAGCGCCGAGGATTTTTACGATCGCATGGATGACGTGATGTCGCCCGAGCCGCTGGATCCGGTGCGGGCGATGACGGACGCCATCACGAGCCTTGACGAACAGGTAAAGACGCGCGTCACCTCGGTCGAAAACGGACGAAAATACCAGGACAAGGAGCACGGCGACACGGCCATGCCGAATGGCGCTTCGATCTTCGAGACGACCGGCCCCTGGGAGGATTACTCGACGCCGGCGCGCGATTTCAGGCTGCTGATCGCGATCGATGTGGTGCGCGGGTTTCCAGATCACTTCGCGCGACGGTCGGAGCGCTACGCACTGCCGGGCGGCAAGAGCATCGCGGACGCGAAAAGCGAATTGCAGAACGTGCTTGCCTCCGAACTCGCCGCGCGCAAGATTTCCTACACCCGCAGCGATGGCTCGCAGTGGACATTGTCGCTCAAGGATGTCGTCGATCGGGCGGCGAATTTCGAGATGGCCTACAACCCGAATGACTGCGTCGAGCTGCGCTGGGGCGCGGCGGAAAACAGCGAGGAGGCATCGACCTGCAAGCGCCATGCGCCGCAGCCGCAGCGCGCCAAGATGCTGGACTACCGCGGCTGGTTCCACGAACGGCACTGGCCGACGCACGCCTAAGGCGAGACACACCCTGTCCCTGTCAGTCCCGCGAACGCGGCAATCCACTACGCGCCGCGGAATACTGGATCGTCCGCTTCCGCGGGCGATGACAGATGGTCAGGGCCGGTTTGGCGAGCGGGAACCTACTGTGGCCCAATAGTGACACTTTTACGTTTTCTTAAGGAATGGCGGCCTTCGAGGCCCCCTGGCGCTTCCTAAACTGTGGCTTTTTTTGGATAGTTCCCGATCATGAGATGGGGAGCGAATAATGTTATCTCTCGCAAGGATGCGAAGATCGGTTAGCTCTCGGGACCGGATTAAATGCGCGACCCTGGAGGTCGCCATCGCGACGGCGGTTAAAAGATCCGACCCGCGCTGCGAGCCCTTCATCGGCGTTGTCGTCGAGCGCCGCACGCCGAGATCACGCGACGACACCAACTGGGGTGTCAGAGGCATCCGGTTTGGCAAGGCGGAGCGCGACAATTGCAATGCCGCGTTGTCCGTGATCATCGAGCGACTGAAGCGCGAGTTTGAGATTTCCGATTGATTTGCGCTCGTTGACCGGTTTGCCGTGCGGGCCTTTTCATTCCTGCAACCAAAGCGCCCGGCGCGCCAGCGCATCGCCGCGCCATGATCGACGGCGGCCCCGCTTTCGCCTGCACCGGCGTGCACGGCCTGCGACAGGTAAGATATTTCAATTATCCAGGAAACTCCGCAGCTTCCGCGACCTTGACGGGTGCTTCAGCTTGCGCAGCGCCTTGGCCTCGATCTGGCGGATGCGTTCGCGGGTGACCGAGAACTGCTGGCCGACTTCTTCCAGCGTATGGTCGGTGTTCATGCCGATGCCGAAGCGCATGCGCAGCACGCGTTCCTCGCGCGGGGTCAGCGAGGCCAGCACCCGGGTGGTGGTTTCGCGCAGGTTGGACTGGATCGCGGCGTCGATCGGCAGGATCGCGTTCTTGTCCTCGATGAAATCGCCGAGATGGGAGTCTTCCTCGTCGCCGACCGGGGTCTCCAGCGACAGCGGCTCCTTGGCGATCTTGAGGACTTTCCGCACCTTCTCCAGCGGCATGCCGAGCTTTTCGGCGAGCTCCTCCGGCGTCGGCTCGCGGCCGATCTCGTTCAGCATCTGGCGCGAGGTGCGCACGATCTTGTTGATGGTCTCGATCATGTGCACGGGAATGCGGATGGTGCGGGCCTGGTCGGCGATCGAGCGGGTGATCGCCTGCCGGATCCACCAGGTGGCATAGGTCGAGAACTTGTAGCCGCGGCGATATTCGAATTTGTCGACCGCCTTCATCAGCCCGATATTGCCTTCCTGGATCAGGTCGAGGAATTGCAGGCCGCGGTTGGTGTACTTCTTGGCGATCGAGATCACCAGCCGCAGATTGGCCTCGACCATTTCCTTCTTGGCCTGGCGCGCCTCGCGCTCGCCCTTCTGCACGCCATGCACGATCTTGCGGAATTCGCCGATCTCAAGCCCGGTCAGCGCCGCCAGCGACTGGATCTCGTGGCGCAATTCCTTGATGCGGTCCTTCTCATGATGGACGAAATTCTTCCAGCCCTTGGCCGAGAGTTTCGAGACCCGGTTGAGCCAGCGCGGATCGAGCTCCGAGCCCTGGTAGTTGCGCAGGAAATCCTCGCGCGCGACACCATGGCTGTCGCCGAGCCGCAGCAGCCGGCCCTCGAACGACACCAGCTTCTTGTTGATGTCGTAGAGCTGCTCGACCAGCGAATCGATGCGGGCCTGGTTCAGCCGCAGCGACTTCACCTCGACGATGATCTCGTCCTTCAGCTTCTTGTATTTGCGCTCCTGCGCCGGCGACAGCGTCTCGTTCTGGAGCTGGTTGGAGATGTCCTGCTCCTGCAGGCGGCGCAGCTTCTTGTAGTTGTCGGCGATCTTGTCGAAGGTCTCGACCACCTTCGGCTTCAGCTCGGCCTCGATCGCCGCGAGCGACATCTGGTTTTCGAACTCGTCGTCGTCCAGGTCGCTTTCGGCAGCGGCTTCCGACGTGGTCTCGCCGTCGGCCGCTGCCGCCGGTGCGGCACGGAACGGGGTCGGCGACGGCGGTGCCGCCGGGGGCGCGATATGCGACGGCGCGGCCTGCACCGGCGCGGCGGCACCGTTGCCGTCGGCCGCCGCGAGCGGCTGACCGTCGGGACCGAGCGGGACGGCGAGCATCGCCGGGTTCATGTTGTTCTTGGCGTCGGGGCCGGCATAGGTCGCCTCGAGATCGATGATGTCGCGAAGGAAGATCTTTCCCTCGTTGAGCTCGTCGCGCCAGATGATGATGGCCTGGAAGGTCAGCGGGCTTTCGCACAGCCCCGCGATCATCGCCTCGCGGCCGGCCTCGATGCGCTTGGCAATGGCGATTTCGCCCTCGCGCGACAGCAGCTCGACGGTGCCCATCTCGCGCAGATACATGCGGACGGGATCGTCGGTGCGCTCGCCGGGTTCGGATTTCTTGACTTCGGTGACGGCCTTCTGCGTGACCTCGACCAGTTCGTTGTCGGTCTCGTCCTCGGCGTCTTCCTTGTTCTCGTCCTCGCTGTCGGCGTCCTCCGCCTCGGAGACGTTGATGCCCATGTCGGACAGCATCGACATGATATCCTCGATCTGCTCGGGCGAGGTGGTGTCGGACGGCAGCACTTCATTGAGCTGATCAAAGGTCACGAAGCCGCGCTTCTTGGCCTGCTTGATCATCTTCTTGACGGCGGCATCGGACAGGTCGAGCAACGGCGAGGGGGCGTCCGGTGAATCCTTTTCGGGCGCGTCCGCTGCCTTGTCGTCTTTTTCCTTGTCCTTGACCTGCAGCGTCTTTGCCTTGGTGGCCATTCATCGCTCCTAAAACGCGCTCATGCAGGATGCGTCGCCGCGCCCGCGCTTTCATCCAAACGTCACGTGTGACGCGCAAAGGGCGGCGCAGACCTCTCGCCACCCTCGAATTGCTTCAACCGGTCACAAGCTCTTGGCCCGCGGGCACCTAAGCTTCGATTAACCCTGTTTTTGCAGCCAAACCATGGGTTTGGCGAGTCATTTCGCGGTTCCGGCAACCGCCATCCGCAGCATTTTTCAGTCAGACGCTTCGTTGGAACCGGCCCGAGGATTCGCCAAAACCCTCGATCAGGGCCTCGGTGCCGTCCACCCGGACTCCAACCGGGCGCTCACATCCTTCAGCCAGGTAAAGTTTGTTTCGGTCTGCTCCTGGCTAAGCGCCAATTCCGCATCTTTCAGTTCTCTAAGTAGGGCGTGTGCTTTGTGATGCAAGGCAACCAGTTGGCGCCACGTGGAAAGAACGTCCTCCGCCGCCGCTCCCGGCTGCGAGCCCCACACATCCTTGGTGGTCAATGCCCGTTCAACCATTTGAATTTGCCTTAGTATATCCTGATTTGTCCAAGGAGGCCCGGAGGCGCGCGGTTTCGGCCATCGGGTCGTCCGTATGCGAATATATTGGCGAAGGCGGCAATCAGGCCGGCGCGCAGCCTGTGCGCCTCGGGATGGGCCAATTCCAGCGCCGCCACCTCCTCCAGATGGTCGTGCAACAGCCAGGGATGATTGATCAGGGACTGCAAAATCAGCGCCTCGCGACGGGACATCGCGCTGCGCTGGCCGCGCATGATCGGGCTCAGTGCGAGCTGCGGACTGGCGACCTGGTAAGGCTGGCGGTTGATGGTCTGGCTGCCGGCCGGGCCTTGGGCGCGCGCGCCGCGCGGCTCGAAAATTCGGCCCGCCGCGCCGGGCGTGAACGAACCGCGCGGCGCAAAGCGGCGGCCTGATTTCGCTGCCGGCGCGCGGATAATTGCCCCTGCCATAGCCACTGCGGCCGGCCTCCGGCGCGAAAATTTATGTCTCGACTAGCAGCGCGGCTCGGCCATTTGATCCCCTGCTTTGGCGATTTCAGAGCGGCCGCAGCGCACCTCATCGTCGGATAGCCGTTGGTGAGCTCCTTGATCCGCGCCTCCAGCGCCGCGCGCCGCTCCGGCGTGGCGTAGCTGCCGGCTTCGATCTCGCGCGACCAGATCACATCGGCCAGCCCGCGCGCGGCGCCGATCACCTCCTCGATCGCGCCGCGTCCGCCGGAGCGCGCGAGATCGTCGGGGTCCTGGCCCTCCGGCAACAGCGCGAAACGCAGGCTCTTGCCGGGCCCCAGCAGCGGCAGCGCGAGTTCGGCGGCACGATAGGCCGCCTTCTGGCCGGCCCTGTCGCCGTCGAAACACAGGATCGGCTCGTCCGCCATCCTCCACAACAGCGCGAGCTGGTTTTCGGTGAGCGCGGTGCCGAGCGGAGCCACGCTGGCCGGAAAACCGGCGCCGACCATGGCGATGACATCGACATAGCCTTCCACCACCACCAGCGGCGCGCCGTCATGCGCGGCCTGCCGCGCGGTCGCGAGATTGTAGAGATTGTCGCCCTTGTGAAACAGCGGGGTCTCCGGCGAATTCAGGTACTTCGTTCCGCGACCTCCTTCTCCAGTGCGCGGCCGCCGAACGCGATCACCCGGCCGCGCAAATCCGTGATCGGAAACATCACGCGGTCGCGAAACCGGTCATAGGGCACCGGGATGTCGTCGCCGGCGACCAGCAGGCCGGCCTCGACCATGTCTTCCACCGGAATGCCCTGCCCGCCGAGATATTCCTTCAGCGCGAAGCGATCGAGCGGCGCATAGCCGATCCGGAATTGCAATTGCGTCGCCGCCGAAATCGCGCGGTCGCCGAGATAGCCGCGGGCCTTGGCGCCGTTGCGCGAAGCCAGCGTGTCGGCGAAGAACTTCGCCGCCAGTTCCATTACGTCATGCAGCGTCTTGCGGCGCTGCTCATGCCGCGCGGCATCGGGGGTGACGGCCGGCAACGCCAGGCCCGCCATCGACGCCAGCCGTTCGACCGCCTCGGGAAAGGAAACGCCCTCGGTCTCCATCACGAAGTCGAAGATGTCTGCCGTGCTTGCCGGTGGAGAAGTCGTGATAGAACTGCTTCTGGTCGTTGACCGTGAACGACGGCGTCTTCTCCTGCTGGAACGGCGACAGCCCCTTCCACTCCCGCCCCGCCCGCTTCAACTTCACGCGCCGGCCGACGACTTCGGAGACCGGAAGCCGGGCGCGCAATTCTTCGAGAAATTGAGGCGTAAAGCGCATGCGGGATTTTGCGTAAGTCGCGGGCCGGTGCCAACCGTTCATGGATATAGCGAGAGCTGCCCGAAATACGAAGATTGTCGGCCTTCTCCCGGCTATTCACAGGGCGTGCGCATCGAAAGATTGCGAAGATGGAAGCAGAGAGCCAAGCGTTGACGCGCGCCATACAAACGTATATACAAGTGGAAAAATCATCGGGAAGGAAAGCGCCTGTGGGCAGTCAATCGCCGTGGTCTTTACACGCCGGGCCGATGCCTTCCGGATAATCTCGGCGCGCCGCGCAAGCAAAAATGAAGAGAGAGAATATCGTAACGCGAAAATGGGGCGACCGCCGCAGGGGCAAGACTGATTGGGCTCGCGTCGACAAGCTCACAGATGAAGACATCGCCAGGGCCGTCGCCAGCGACCCCGATGCGGCGCCGATCGATATCGACTGGTCGGATGCCGATCTGGTGATACCTGCCAGAAAAAAGGCGATCTCCATCCGCGTCGACGAAGACGTGCTCGACTTTTTCAAGAAGGCGGGCGATGGTTATCAACGCCGCATCAACGCCGTGCTGCGTTCCTACATGCAACAGAAGGCCAAGCCAAAAAAACGCGCATAAAGCGCCGTATTTTCCGGCCTTCGCGGATGCGCCTGCGACGGCTGAAAGGATCCGTAGCCCGGATGGAGCGCAGCGCAATCCGGGAATCGCGAGACGGAGAAGCCGACCCCGGATTTCGCTCCGCTCCATCCGGGCTACCGTCATTGCGACGAACGGGCCTTACGCCGTCACCACCTCATCGCTGATAACCAGGAATTTGACCAGGTCCATGCGGCCGAAACTCGTGGTCAGGGCGACGTCGGCGGCGTCGCGCCCGGTGGCCATCAGGATGCGGCCGATCCGCGGATGGTTGTGGCGGGCGTCGAAGGTGTGCCACTGGCCCGACAGATAGACCTGAAACCAGCCCGAGAAATCCATCGGCGCCGGATCGATGGGCACGCCGATATCGCCGAGATAACCGGTGCAATAGCGCGCCGGGATGTTCATGCAGCGGCAGAACGTCAGCGCGAGATGCGCGAAGTCGCGGCACACGCCGGCGCGCTGCTCGTAGACGTCGTGCGCCGACTTCATGTGATGGGCATGCTGGTAGCCGAAGCTGACATGGCGGTGCACGAAATCGACGATGGCCTGAACCCGCGCCCAGCCCGGCGCGGTGTTGCCGAACAGCGACCACGCCACATCGGTCAGCTTGTCGGTTTCGCAATAACGGCTCGGCATCAGATACAGCAGCAATTCGTCCGGCAATTGATCGATCGGAAGCTGCTGCGCGGTCGGCATCACCACGTCGGGCAGGCCGGAATCCCGCACCAGCGCGCTGCCGCGCACCGTCACCCCGCCGGCCGGCGCCACCAGCCGGCCGCAGACATTGCCAAAGCTGTCGCGATAGAAGCCGATCGGCACGTTCGGCTCGGCGACGATGCTTTCGGTGCCGACGATGTCGGCGAACCGCGACGGATGGATATTGAGCATGGTCACCATCGGCGTCGGCTGCACCGCCGCATACGCAATCTCGAAACCCACCTTGATTTCCATGATCAGGCCCTTGCCTCTTCACCGACCGACACGACATTGATGCTGACGTCCATGCCGACAAACGCGTCGGCCGAGCCGAGATAGCTGCCGTGCAGCGGGACGGCCTGGCGCGGATCGCGCGCCACCGCCACCCGAATCAGGTCACGGGTGCCGACAATGCCGTTGGTCGGATCGAATTCGATCCAGCCGGCGCTGGGCAGATAGGCCTGCACCCAGGCGTGCGTCGAGCCGCCGCCGACATAGCCATGGGCGCGGTCGCCCGGAATGAACAGATAGCCGGACACGAAGCGCGCGGCGATGCCGAGTCGCCGCAGCGCCTCGATCATGAACAGCGCGTAGTCGCGGCAGGTGCCGGATCTCGTTTGCAGGGTGTCGAGCGGATGCTGGGTGCCGTGTTCGTGCCGCTTGCGATAGGCGAACGCATTGCGGATGCCGTGGGTCATGCCGCTGAGGATTTTGAAGGTCGGGGTCGGCGCCTCGTCGTCGAGAAAATTCAGCGCCCATGCCGACAGCTCGCCATTGGGATCGCCATATTGCGGCGTGATGAATTGAACGAGGTCGGGGAATTCGTCGTCGTCATAGAAAAATGGATAGAAATAGGCGGGATCATCCGCCGTCAGCGCGAATTCCTCCGCCGGATTATGCTCGACCGTTGCCGTGCTGACGAACGACAGGCGGTCCGAACGCTCGTCAAAGGTCGCGATCGCAACGCTGTTGCCGAACACATCATGGATCCAGCGCAGCGAGGCCGGTCGCGGCTCGATCTCGAGGTCGCTCGACAGCACGCGAAGATCGTGGCTGTCGCGCGGGCGCAGCATGATGTCGTGCTCGCCGAACGCGACCGGGTGCGCGTAGCGATATTCGGTCTTGTGATGGATCGTGAGTAGCGGCATCGTTGAAGTAATCATCGTGAATTCAGCCAATCCAATCTATACCGATCACTGCCCATTTCTAGGCCGGTGTGCTGCTTCGGTAGGCAACGCTTGAGGAAATTGCTTTGGACGAGATCAGCGACACATCACTACTCCTCGGTGGCGAAGAGGTTCCGCCGGTTCGCGAACATAATGCGTCGGGACGTTCGCCGTTTCTGCTCACCTGTGACCATTACGGCCGGCTGATCCCGCGCGTGCTGGGCGATCTCGGGGTGCCGGCCGGCGAACTGACGCGGCATATCGCCTGGGATATCGGCATTGCCGGCGTCGCCGAGGCGCTATCCGGACATCTCGACGCCCATCTGATCGCGCAACGCTACTCGCGGCTGGTGATCGACTGCAATCGACCGCCACGGGCGCCGAGTTCGATCCCGCGCATCAGCGAAGCGACCGCGATCCCCGGCAATGACGGCCTGGCGCGCGACGCCATCGAGGCGCGGCGCCGGGCGATTTTCCAGCCCTACCATCGCCGCATCGACGAGGTGATCGAGCGGCGCCTGCGCGACGGCGTGCCGACGGTGCTGGTGTCGCTGCACAGCTTCACGCCAGTCTATGCCGGCGTCGCGCGGCCCTGGCACATCGGCACGCTCTATCATCGCGACACCAGGCTGCCGCCGCTGCTGCTCAGACTGCTGCGCGCGGAGCTCGATCTCGTGGTCGGCGACAACCAACCCTATGCGGTGAGCGACGAGACCGACTACACCATTCCGGTGCATGGCGAGGCGCGCGGCCTGATGAATTCGGGGATCGAAATCCGCCAGGACCTGATTGCCGATCAGGCCGGCCAGCGCCAATGGGCGGCGCGGCTGGCGCGCATCCTCGGCGAGATCGCAGCGACGCTGCGGACCCAGCGGCTGATCTGACTACCGCGCCCGGGTCAGGGCGAGCCAAACCCCGCCGCCGATCATGCAGCCGCCGGAGATCCGCGACACCAGCCGGGTCCGCCGCGCCGAGAAGAACAAGCGCGCCCGCCCCGCCAGCAGCGCATACATCGCATCCGTCATTCCAGCGATCACCATGAAGGTGACGCCGAGCAGGGCGACCTGCGAGACATGGTCCCGGCTCATGTCCATGAATTGCGGAATGAACGCACCGAAGAACACCAGCACCTTGGGATTCGACAGCAGCACCACCACGCCTTGCAGAAAGAACCCGCCGCGCGGCGGCGGCGGCGGCGCCGCATCGGCATCGAGGCCGACCACCGGCGAGCGGATCAGCCTGACGCCGAGCCAGACCAGGTAAGCGGCACCGGCAAGCCGCACCCAGTCGAACCAGTAGCCCATGGTCGCCATCAGCGAGGTCAGGCCGACGGCGACGATCCCGATCACGATGGCGAGGCCGGCTTGCGCGCCGGCGATGTTGGTCAGCGCCGCGCGGGTGCCGTAGCGCAGGCCGTTGCCGATCACCAGCGTGACAATCGGCCCCGGCAGCAGCGCCAGCGCAACGCAGGCGGCGACAAAGGCAAAATAGAGCTGAAGCGACATGATGGGGGCTCGCGAAATGCGTCGTGGCCGGGTTCATCCCAGCCATCCACGTCTTGCCCCAAGGCTTTAGCGCAGGGCTGCTCCGATAAAAAGACGGAGATATCCGGGACCGGGCATGACGGCTGTTTTTCCGCGAATTGGATGAGGTGTACCGGTCATGAACCTTGACGCATTCAGGCCGACGCGCTGAACAAATTGGGGATCGCGACGCCGTAACGGCGCGTTGCCCATCGTCATGTATGGACGGCCTCCTCTCGGCAAGGGCTTGTTTGGTGTTTCGGCAAACGGATCGGGGTGCGGTCATGTATACGGCCTCTGAATGCGGTCGCTGACCGCGGGCCCTGATGGAGATCGCGGATCGAATTCCAATCATTCCGGCGTGCTGTGACGCGCGATGACGGTACGGAGTGTTTCGATCCCGGTTTCCTGACCATTTTGCCATCACACCATAGTTGCCCTTTCCGACAGATGAGCGCGAGCGCGGCGGCTGTCGCCCTCCAATCAGGCAGCAGCCGACGCGCTCGCGCGAGCCCGGTACTTCTCTCCTTTGGCCAGCATGGCCCAAATGATACGCGCGGTCTTGGCGGCGAGCGCCACCATGACGACCTTATAGGGACGACGCGCCAGCAGCTCGCGCAGCCACGGGTCGCTGACACCGCGCCGCTTCTGGTGGCGCAGATAGCCGCTCGCCCCACTGATCAGCAGGGCTCGCAGCATGCGGTCGCCCCGTTTGGAGATGCGGCCTGGACGATGCTTGCCGCCGCTGCCGTGATCGCGGCCGGTCAGTCCGATCCAGGCCGCAAAATCGCGGCCCGAGCGGAACACCTTCGCATCAGCCACCTTGGCCAGAACCGTGCTGGCGATGATCGGGCCGACGCACGGCACCTCCATCAGCCGGCGCGCCTCGCGATCGGCGCGGGCGGCTTGCGTAATCTGTCGCTCCAGCGCGCGCTCATCGGCATCGAGCGCCTGCCAATGCCTGGCCAGAACCAGCAACGTGCCCCGCATCAGCTCCGGGATCTCCGCGTTTGCCGTTTCGAGCCGGGCCATCAGCTCGCGCAATCCCCTGATGCCCTGCGCCGCCACGATCCCGAGTTCGCCCAGCGCAGCCCGCAGCGCATTCGCCGCCATCGTGCGCTGCCGCACCAGCAGCGCCCGCGTGGTATGAACCGCCATCGTCGCTTGCTGCTCCACGCTCTTTACCGCCACGAACCGCATCGTCGGCCGGCCCACCGCCTCGCAGATCGCCTCCGCGTCGCGGCCATCGTTCTTGTTGCGCTTCAGGTAGGGTTTCACATAGGCCGGCGGCATCAGCCGCACCTCGTGGCCATAACGGCCGATCACCCGCGCCCAATGGTGCGCGCTGCCACAGGCCTCCATCCCCACCAGGCACGGCGGCAGTTGCGCAAAAAACTTCTCCACCGCACCACGCCGAAGCTGACGCCGCACCACCACCCCTCCCGACGCGTCAATCCCGTGAACCTGGAACACGTTCTTCGCCAAATCCAAACCAATCATGCTAATCTCGCCCATGGACGGCTCCCTTGTCTGGTCGAATCGATATCACCAGTCTGGCACACTGATGCCGTCGGGGGCCGTCCACACCATCATTCCGGGGCGATGCGAAAGCATCGAACCCGGAATGACGTTGAGGATCACCCGGTCAGCGCGGCCTTGACCAGGCCGCTGGCCTTGCCGAAATCCATCTGGCCGGCGTATTTCGCCTTCAGCGCGCCGATCACCTTGCCCATGTCCTTGATGCCCGCCGCCTGGGTCTCGGCGATCGCAGATGAGATCGCCGCCTTGACGTCGGCTTCCGACATCTGCTTCGGCAAATAGGCCGAGATGATCGCGATCTCCTCGCGCTCCTGCGCGGCGAGTTCGGCGCGGCCGCCCCTGTCGTAGAGCTCGACGGATTCCTGGCGCTGCTTGATCATCTTCTGGAACACGCCGAGCAGATCGGCGTCGCCGAGCGGTGGCTTGCCCTGCCCGCGCGCATCGATGTCGGCGTTCTTGATGGTCGAATTGACCATGCGCAGCGTCGAGAGCCTGCGCTCATCCTTGGCCTTCATCGCCTGCTTGACCGCGTTGTTGATGTCGTCGCGCAGCATGGTGGTATCCTCTTGCTCTGTCACGGCCCTGATCTAGGCCGTTCGCGCCGCTGAAACAACTCATATGCGATTTTGCATGTGAATCCGGGACATCCGGCTTTGACGCGGGTCAATCCGGCGCCTATGTAATGAGCTCATGACCATCACCGAGAATGTCGCAGCCTGGCCGGATCATAGACCGACCGCGCTCCTCGTGCTTGCCGACGGCACCGTGCTGGAAGGCTGCGGCCTTGGCGCGGAAGGCCACGCGGTCGGCGAAGTCTGCTTCAACACCGCGATGACCGGCTATGAGGAAATCCTCACCGATCCCTCCTATGCCGGACAACTCATCACTTTCACCTTCCCGCATATCGGCAATGTCGGCACCAACGACGAAGATATCGAGACGGTGAACATGGCGGCGACGCCGGGCGCACGCGGCGTGATCCTGCGTTCCGCCATTTCCGACCCGTCGAACTATCGCGCCAGCCGCCATCTCGACCAATGGCTGAAGGCCCGCGGCATCATCGGGCTATCCGGGATCGACACCCGGGCGCTGACCGCGCTGATCCGCAGCAAGGGCATGCCGAACGCCGTAATCGCCCACGCCAGAGACGGCCAGTTCGACCTGCACGGGCTGAAGGAAGAGGCGCGCGAATGGCCCGGCCTCGAGGGCATGGATCTCGTGCCGATGGTGACATCAGCCCAGCGCTTCAACTGGGATGAGACGCCCTGGGCGTGGGAGAAGGGCTTTGGCCGGCAGACCGCACCCGAGTTCAACGTCGTCGCCGTCGATTACGGCATCAAGCGCAACATCCTTCGTCTGCTGGCCGGCGAAGGCTGCCGGATCACGGTGGTGCCCGCGACCACCTCGGCCGAAGACATCCTGGCGCTGAAGCCGGACGGGGTTTTCCTGTCGAACGGACCCGGCGATCCGGCGGAGACCGGCAAATATGCGGTGCCGGTGATCCAGAAGGTGATCGAATTCAGGCACGCCGACATTTGGCATTTGCCTGGGCCACCAGATGCTTGGCCTCGCGGTCGGCGCCAAGACCAGGAAGATGCATCAGGGCCATCACGGCGCCAATCATCCGGTCAAGGACGAGACCACCGGCAAGGTGGAAATCACCTCGATGAATCACGGCTTCGCGGTGGATCAGGCGACCCTGCCCAAGGGCGCGACGCAGACTCACATCTCGCTGTTCGACGGCTCCAATTGCGGCATCCAGCTCGAGGGCAGGCCGGTGTTCTCGGTGCAATACCACCCCGAAGCCTCGCCGGGCCCGCGCGACTTCGCATTATCTGTTCAAGCGGTTTTCCGATCTGATGCGCGCGCACAAGGGCAGGTAGCACTGCCGTCGTTGCGATCCACGCCCGCTGTCATTCCGGGGCGCGCGCCAGCGCGAACCCGGAATCTCGAGCTTCCGGGTTCGATGCTTCGCATCGCCCCGGAATGACGGAGTCTTCGTCGCATGCGCTCCTCGCAATGACGGTTGTGGCTCGTGTTACGCCTCGTTGCCGCCTTCCTGGCGGCTTGCCTCGAACAGGAACCAGGTACGCCGCTCGGTCTCGTCGATAAAGGTCTCGAGCAGTCCGGCGGTGCCGGAATCCTCGTGATCGTCGGCCAGCTTGTGCGCCTTTCGCATCGCCGCCGCCATGTGCTTGTTGTCTTCCATCAACTCGCGCAGCATCTCGCGCGGCGGCACGAAGTCTTCGTTGTTGTCCTTGATGGTCTGCAGCTTTCCGATCTGCCCGATCGAGCGCACCGTGACGCCGCCGAGCTTGCGCACGCGTTCAGCGAGCTGATCGGTGGTGGCGAAGATCGCGTCGGACTGCTCGTCGAGCATCAGGTGATAATCGTGGAAATGCCGGCCGCTGACGTGCCAGTGAAAGTTCTTGGTCTTCACATACAGCGCGAAGGCATCCGCCAGCAGGGTATTGAGCGACGCCGAGATCTTGTCCACTGCGGCCTGCGGCAGGTCGGTGGGTGTGTCGAGGTCGGGCGAATTCTTGTCGGACTTGGCTTTGCTCACGATGGACCTTCCTGTTAGGAAAACCGGGGAAATGGCGGCGATGGACATGGCTCGCCGAACCATCTAACGCATCACAAACGCGCCGGTTCCCCGACCGGAACCGCCGCCTTTACCGGACGCCTGCGACGATGGACGACTGGATCGATTATTACGATTCCACGCACACGATCTACGCGAGCAAGCTGCATCGCGACCTGCATTTCGAGCTGATCGCCAAGGACATCATCGGTTACATCTCTTCGCCGGATGCGGTGGTGCTGGATTATGCCTGCGGCGAGGCGCTGTCGGCGGCGCGGGTGGCCGACGCCTGCGGCAAGCTGATCCTGGCGGAGCCGGCGCCGGGCGTACGCGGCCGCCTGATCGCGCGGTTTGCCCCGAACACAAGGATCAGGGTGCGATCGCTGGACGAGTTGCGGAAAATGAGCGAAAAGTCGATCGATCTCGCGGTGATGAATTCGGTGGCCCAGTACATGACGCCAGCCGAACTCGATGGGGCTCTGGCGGTGATCCGGCGACTGCTGAAACCGTCTGGCCGCCTGGTGCTCGGCGATATCCTGCGCCCCGAGGTCGGTATGCCGCGCGACGTGCTCGCTCTGCTCCGCTTTGCGCGGCACCACGGCTTTCTGAAGGACGCCCTGATCGGACTCGTCAGCACCGCGCTATCGGACTACCGGCAATTGCGTGCACGGGTCGGCCTGCAGCGCTACAGCGAGACCGAGATGCTGGCAAAACTCGCCAGCGCCGGATTCACCGCCTCGCGCGCGCATTTCAACATCGGACACAATTCGTGGCGGATGACCTTTGTCGCCCGCCATGCCTTCTCGCCCGGTTAGGGTTAACCCGGGTGAGGGGTGGCTCGCCGTGGCGTGATCGGCGATGATGGGCACGGCCCGGTGGCGGAAAGCGTCGACGCGAGAGCAGTGCATCGCTCTTTATCCTGGTTCAAATCCAGGCCGGGCCTCCAACCTTTGCTGCGCACCGCTTCGGTTGGCAGGCCAGCCACCAGGCCCCCGTCCTCCGTAGCTCGAAGCACGATCAGGGAAAATGCCGGTTGATGGGACCTTGCAGACCCTTTCGCGGTTGCGAAATCTGGTCTAAAGACCACCCGCGCGGAGGGGTGACCCGGCGCCGAGGCTCGAGGGACGCGCGGCATGCGCGCCCTTTTTTTGTGCCTGATTCTGTCCGCGAGACTTGATGCCCAAAAGAACCGACATCTCCACCATCCTGATCATCGGCGCCGGCCCCATCGTGATCGGCCAGGCCTGCGAATTCGATTATTCGGGAACACAGGCGGTCAAGACCCTGAAAGACGAAGGCTACCGGATCGTCCTGGTCAATTCCAACCCGGCGACGATCATGACCGACCCGGAACTCGCGGACGCGACCTATATCGAGCCGATCACACCCGAGATCGTCGCCCGGATCATCGAAAAGGAACGCTACGTCATTGCCGGCGGCTTTGCGCTGCTGCCCACCATGGGCGGACAGACCGCGCTGAACTGCGCCCTGTCGCTGCGCAAGCAGGGCACGCTGGCCAAATTCGACGTCGAGATGATTGGCGCCACCGCCGACGCCATCGACAAGGCCGAGGACCGTGGCCGCTTCCGCGAAGCCATGACCCGGATCGGGCTGGAGACGCCGCGCTCGATCCAGACCAAGAATCTGCCCGACGCATTGCGCGCCCTCGACGACATCGGCCTGCCCGCGATCATCAGGCCGTCCTTCACCATGGGCGGCACCGGCGGCGGCATCGCCTACACCAAGGCGGAGTTCATCGAAATCGTCGAGCGCGGCATCGACGCCTCCCCCACCGACGAGATCCTGATCGAGGAATCCGTGCTGGGGTGGAAAGAGTTCGAGATGGAGGTGGTGCGGGACAAGAAGGACAACTGCATCATCATCTGCTCGATCGAGAACCTCGATCCGATGGGCGTCCACACCGGCGACTCCATCACCGTGGCGCCGGCGCTGACCCTGACCGACAAGGAATACCAGATCATGCGCGACGCCTCGCTGGCGGTGCTGCGCGAGATCGGGGTCGAGACCGGCGGCTCCAACGTGCAGTTCGGCGTCAACCCGGCGGATGGGCGCATGGTCGTGATCGAGATGAATCCGCGGGTGTCGCGCTCCTCCGCGCTCGCCTCGAAAGCCACCGGCTTTCCGATCGCCAAGGTCGCCGCCAAGCTTGCGGTCGGCTATACGCTCGACGAGATCGCCAACGACATCACCGGCGGCGCCACCCCGGCTTCGTTCGAGCCGACCATCGATTATGTCGTCACCAAAATCCCGCGCTTTGCGTTCGAGAAGTTTCCCGGTGCCTCCACCACCCTGACCACCTCGATGAAGTCGGTCGGCGAGGTGATGGCGATCGGCCGCACCTTCCAGGAAAGCCTGCAAAAGGCACTGCGCGGTCTCGAGACCGGGCTCACCGGGCTCGACGAGATCGATATCGAAGGCCTCGGCCGCAGCGACGACAAGAACGCGATCCGCGCCGCGCTCGGGACCCCGACGCCGAACCGGATCCTGCAGGTCGCGCAGGCGATGCGGCTCGGCTGGAGCAACGAGGAGATCTTCACCTCCTGCAAGATCGATCCCTGGTTCCTGGCGGAGATGCGCGGCATCGTGCAAATGGAAGCCCGGATCAAGGCGAACGGCCTGCCCGCCAACGCGTTCGGGATGCGGATGCTGAAGGCGATGGGATTTTCCGACGCCCGGCTCGCGGTGCTGACCGAGACCACCGAGGCCGCGGTGACCGCAAAACGCCACGCGCTGGGGGTTCGTCCGGTGTTCAAGCGCATCGACACCTGTGCCGCCGAATTCGCCTCGCCCACCGCCTACATGTATTCGACCTATGAATTGCCGTTCGCGGGTCAGTTCGCCGACGAGAGCGCGCCGTCCGACCAACGCAAGGTCATCATCCTCGGCGGCGGCCCGAACCGGATCGGCCAGGGCATTGAATTCGACTATTGCTGCTGCCACGCCTGCTTCGCGCTGCACGATGCCGGCTATGAAACCATCATGATCAACTGCAATCCGGAAACGGTGTCGACCGATTACGACACCGCGGACCGATTGTATTTCGAGCCGCTGACCTCCGAAGACGTGCTCGAGATCATCGCCACCGAACGGCAGAACGGCACCCTGCACGGGGTGATCGTGCAATTCGGCGGTCAGACGCCGCTCAAGCTCGCCCGCGCGCTGGAGGCCGCCGACGTGCCGATCCTCGGCACCTCGCCCGAGGCCATCGATCTCGCCGAAGACCGCGACCGCTTCAAGCGCGTGCTCGACAAGCTGCGGCTGAAGCAGCCGAAAAACGGCATCGCCTACTCGGTCGAACAGGCGCGGCTGGTGGCCGCGGATCTTGGGCTGCCGCTTGTGGTACGCCCGTCCTACGTGCTGGGCGGGCGCGCGATGCAGATCATCCGCGAGGAGTCCCAGCTCGGCGATTATCTGCTCGGCACCCTGCCCGAACTGGTGCCGGGTGACGTCAAGGCGCGCTACCCGAACGACAAGACCGGACAGATCAACACCGTGCTGGGGACCAACCCGCTGCTGTTCGACCGCTATCTGTCCGACGCCATCGAGATCGACGTCGATTGCCTGTGTGACGGCAAGGACACCTTCATCGTCGGCATCATGGAGCATATCGAGGAGGCCGGCATTCACTCCGGCGATTCCGCCTGCTCGCTGCCGCCACACTCGCTCGACGCCCGGATGATCGCCGAACTGGAGCGGCAGACCCGCGAACTCGCGCTCGGCCTCGACGTGGTCGGGCTGATGAACGTGCAATACGCCATCAAGGACGGCGAGATCTACGTGCTTGAAGTCAATCCGCGGGCATCCCGCACGGTGCCGTTCGTCGCCAAGGTGATCGGCATGCCGGTGGCGAAGATCGCCGCCAGGATCATGGCCGGCGAGAAGCTGGCGGATTTCGGCTTGAAGAAGCGCAAGCTCGGCCATGTCGGGGTCAAGGAATTGGTGTTTCCGTTCGCCCGCTTCCCCGGCGTCGATACCGTACTCGGCCCGGAGATGCGATCGACCGGTGAGGTGATGGGCATCGACCGCTCGTTCGAGGTGGCGTTCGCCAAGAGCCAGCTCGGCGGTGGTACCCGCGTGCCACGCAAGGGCACGGTGTTCGTCTCGGTCCGCGAGATCGACAAGACCCGCATCGTCGAGGCGGTACGGCTGTTGTTTTCGCTGGGCTTCAAGGTGATGGCCACGTCGGGCACCCAGCGGTTCCTCACCGACAGCGGCGTGCCGACCGAAAAAGTGAACAAGGTGCTGGAAGGCCGTCCGCATATCGTCGACGCCATCACCAATGGCGACATCCAGCTCGTCTTCAATACCACGGAAGGACCACAGGCACTGGCCGACAGCCGCTCGTTGCGGCGAGCTGCCCTCTTGCATAAAGTGCCATATTACACCACTCTTTCAGGTGCCGTGGCGGCCGCACAGGGCATCCGCGCCTATCTGGGCGGGGACCTTGAGGTCCGTACCCTGCAGAGTTATTTTTCCGAAAACTAGCGTCCTGACGCCGGAATTCGCCGACCTGACAGCCTGTTCGGCAGCGAATTTGGGGTTCGAAAGGGCGCTAGAAAAATCTATGATCCCCCAGGCCGGAGCGTGGGTCCGGCAACCGATTGGCGTTGAACCCCATCATGACCGGAACTCGCCCGTCATGAGGGTGTTCTGTTTCGGCGTTTGTGCGTGCCGCGGATTGGTCCGCATGAGGTTGAAGGACGAAGACAGATGATGGAAAAGGTACCGATGACCGCTGGCGGCTATGCCGCGCTTGAGGACGAGTTGAAGCAGCGCCAGTCGGTGGAGCGTCCGCGTATCATCGAGCATATCGCGGAGGCGCGCTCGCATGGCGATTTGTCGGAGAACGCGGAATATCACGCCGCCAAGGAAGAGCAGTCGCATAATGAAGGCCGCATTGCCGAACTCGAGGACAAGCTCGCGCGCGCCGACATCATCGACATCAGCAAGCTCTCCGGCGACACCATCAAGTTCGGCGCCACCGTCACACTGATCGACGAAGACACCGAAAAGAAGGCGGTGTGGCAGATCGTCGGCGAGCCGGAGGCCGATGCCAAGAAAGGCCGCATCTCCATCACCTCGCCATTGGCCCGGGCGCTGATCGGCAAGAAGAAGGGCGCCTCGGTCGAAGTGATGGCGCCCGGCGGCGCCAAGGCCTACGAGATCACCAAGGTCGAGTGGCGCTAGCGCAAGTTCCGGCGCTTTTGGAAAGTTCGCCCGCGCCATCACGCCGGACTGACAGCATTGTGAGTTGGCGCCATCGCGCCACCGTCTTATATGGCGAGATAGTTATATATTATAATCAACTCGCGCACGGACTCACGATGAATTCGCACAGCCTCTCCAGGGTATGGGGGTCGCGTTCCCTTGGCATTCTCAGCGTGCTCCGCATTTTCACGGGGCTCGACCTGCTTCAGCATGGCACCGGAAAGATCCTCGGATTTCCGATCGTTCCGATGTTTGCCAGCGTCCACGTCAATTCGCTGGCCGGCGCCGCCGGGCTGATCGAATTGATCGGGGGCGCCCTGTTCACGATCGGTCTGTTCACGCGGCCGGTCGCCTTCCTTCTCTCGGGCTTCACCGCTGCGGCGTATTTCATCGCGCACGCGAGCAAGGGCTTCTATCCGGTATTGAACGGCGGCGAACTGGCTGCGCTGTTCTGCTTCGTCTTCCTCTATTTCGCGTTTGCCGGCGCCGGCCCCTGGAGCGTGGATGCGCTGATCCGGCGCAAATGATAGTTTGACGGCGGGCAATGAGCTGTCGCGTGGCGCCCGGTTTTCGGGTGACGCCGTCCAGATGCGGGGCCTGCTCCTCGAGGCACGGGCATCCGTCGCGCGCATTCAATCGGAGGTAGGCCATGCTACCCAGCACGGTTTGGGCGCCCCGTCTCCTCAGTGTATTGCGGATCGTCGACGGCCTGGTGCTGCTGCAATACGGAACCGCAAAACTGTTCGGTTGGCCGGACGTCGAGATGTTCGAGGATTTGAAATGGCTTTCGCTGTTCGGCATCGCCGGCATGTTCGAACTGGTCGGCGGCACGTTGCTGATCCTCGGCCTGTTCACCCGGCCGGTGGCCTTTATCCTGTCCGGGGAGATGGCTGCGGCCTATTTCATCGAACATCTGCCGCACGGCTTCTTTCCGATCTTGAGCAATGGCGATCTCGCCGTCAGTCTTTGTTTTACGTTCCTGTATCTCGCCTTTGCCGGCGGCGGGCCCTGGAGCCTCGATGCGCTGCTGCGGCGCATCCACGTCAGCCCGGCACCTTGACCTCGAGCGGCACCGCGGCTTCGTATTTCGAGTTGTGCAGCACGAGCGAAGTCCTGACATTGCGCACATGCGGCGCCGCGGTCAGATGGGTGACGAAATCCTGAAACGTCGCCATGTCGGGCGCCACGCATTTGAGGATGAAGTCGACCTCGCCCGACAGCATCCAGCATTCCCGTACCAGTGGTTCGGCGCGCACGAAATCCTCGAAGGCGCGCAGATCGGCGTCGGCCTGGCTGGACAGATGCACCGATGCAAACACCGTGACGTCGAAACCGAGCCGGCGCGGATCGAGCAGCCCGCGATAGCCCTGGATGTAGCCGGTCTCCTCCAGCGTCCGCACCCGGCGCAGACAAGGCGGCGGCGAAATACCGACGCGCTTGGCCAGTTCGACATTGGTGATTCGGCCGTCGGCCTGGATTTCGCTGAGGATTTTGAGGTCAATCTCGTCAAGATTCTTCGACACGCGGGTCCGGTCCTGGGCTGGTAATGCTGGCGGGGGTGCGCCGGCAACAGTCTTAGCGCGCCGCCGCTCCTTGCGCAATTTTATTGCGCGTGCGGTGCGCCATTTTGGGCGCCAGCGTGGAAAATCTGCCGATTTGGATTGCAATTCTTGCATGGCTCGCCAGATGTCTTAGACTTGGATTTGACACTTTCGGTGCCCCGGCGACGCCGTTCCGGGTGCTTTCCGCCCCAAGCAACAACCAATTGCCGTGCAGAGAGAGACCGTCCATGCCTGCTGCCGTCCACGCCAAGGTCGTCATCATCGGTTCCGGCCCGGCCGGCTGTACCGCGGCGATCTACGCAGCGCGTGCGATGCTCGAGCCCGTTTTGATCCAGGGCATCCAGCCCGGCGGTCAGCTCACCATCACCACCGACGTCGAGAATTACCCCGGCTTTGTCGATGTCATCCAGGGCCCCTGGCTGATGGAGCAGATGGAGAAGCAGGCCGCCCATGTCGGCACCAAAATCGTCACCGATCTCGTCACCCGGCTCGACCTCGGCCAGCGGCCGTTCCGCCTCGCCTGCGACAGCGGCGACGTCTATCTCGCCGACACCGTCATCCTCGCCACCGGCGCCCAGGCGCGCTGGCTCGGGACGCCGTCGGAGGAAAAATTCAAGGGCTTCGGCGTTTCGGCATGTGCGACCTGCGACGGCTTCTTCTACCGCGGCAAGCAGGTCATGGTGGTCGGAGGCGGCAACACCGCGGTCGAGGAGGCGCTGTTTCTCACCAACTTCGCGTCGGACGTGACCATCGTGCACCGCCGCGATCATTTCCGCGCCGAGCGCATCCTGCAGGACCGCCTGTTCAGGCATCCGAAAATCCGGGTGATCTGGGACAGCGCGATCGACGAGATCTGCGGCACCGAGAACCCCAGCAAGGTCACCCATGTCCGGCTCAAGAATGTCAAAAGCGGTGCGCTGAGCGAGGTCGCCGCTGACGGCGTCTTCATCGCGATCGGCCATGCGCCGGCGACCGAGCTGATCCGCGGCCAGATCAAGCTGAAGCCGTCGGGCTATGTCGAAGTGGCGCCGAACTCGACCGCGACCTCGGTGCCCGGCGTGTTCGCCGCCGGCGACGTCGCCGACGAAACCTACCGGCAGGCAGTCACGGCCGCGGGCCTTGGCTGCATGGCCGCCCTCGAGGCCGAACGCTTCCTCGCCTTGCGCGCGAGCGAGCGCGCGGCGGCGGAATGATCATGAACCGAGCTCGCGACGGATTTACCGATATGGATTGGGACAAGCTGAAGGTTTTTCACGCGGCGGCGGAAGCGGGCAGCTTCACGCATGCCGGCGAGCAGCTTGGGCTGTCGCAATCGGCGGTGTCGCGCCAGGTCAGCGCGCTGGAGCAGGAACTCTCGGTGTCGCTGTTCCACCGCCATGCGCGCGGCCTTATTCTCACCGAGCAGGGCGACCTGTTGTTTCGCACCGCCCACGACGTCTTCATGCAGCTACAGGCGGCGCGCGCCAAGCTCACCGACAGCCGCGAGCGGCCGAGCGGCGATCTCAAGATCACCACCACCCCCGGCGTCGGCATCAACTGGCTGATCCCGCGGCTCGGCGAATTCACCGCGCTGTACCCCGAGATCCGGATTTCGCTGATCGTCACCGACGAGGAACTCGACTTGTCGATGCGCGAGGCCGATGTCGCGATCCGTACCCGCAAGCCGACGCAGCCCGACCTGATCCAGCGCAAGCTGTTCGCGATGGGCTTTCACGCCTACTGCTCGCCGGAATACATCAAGCGTTTCGGCACGCCGCGCACGCTCGACGAACTCGATGCGCATCGCATCATCACGTTGAGCGACGGGCTGGTGGCGCCGCATCTGCAGAACCGCAACTGGCTGATCGAGGCCGGACGCAACGGCAGCGGACCGCGTGAAACCTATTTCAAGGTCAACAACATTCTCGGGCTGGTGCGCGCGTGCCAGCAGGGCCTCGGCATCGCCGCGCTGCCGGACTATCTGGTCGAGGAAAACAATCGCCTGGTGCAGTTGTTCGGCGAATCCGATTCGATCCAGCTCGACACCTATTTCGTCTATCCCGAAGAGCTGAAAACGGTGGCGCGCGTGCAGGTGTTTCGCGACTTCGTGGTGAGCAAGGCGCAGCGTTGGCCGTCCTGACATTGCGCCGGCAAGCCCCCGGTCACCGCATGACTGACATGCGGCCCGCCCTGTTGCCGTTCGGCGCCAACGCGGCCCATAATGTTTTTACGCTGAGCATTGGCGTTGCGCATTTGTCCCCCTCCTCCAGTGGCGCGAACGCTCAGTAATCCCTCTTGGAAGGTGATTGTGTCGGCCTCACGTGGCCAATACCTTAAGCCGGGCTCTCTGGAGCCCGGCTTTTTTTCTTGAATGAATCGCGCTCACGATTATTCCTGAGCGCGCCTGCGCAAGCACGCCGCCTGACCGCGAATGATCACGTTTTTGTGCGCAGCCGATCTCGCGTTATTGCGACGGAGAGAATTCGTAGCCCGGATGGAGCGCAGCGCAATGAGCGCCTAATCGAGCCGCGTGCGAGCCAGCCGCAGCGCGTTGCCGATCACGCTGACCGACGACAACGCCATCGCGGCGGCCCCCACCATCGGCGACAGCAGGATGCCGAATATCGGATAGAGCACGCCGGCGGCGATCGGCACGCCGGCAGCGTTGTAGATGAATGCGAAGGCGAGGTTCTGCCGGATGTTGCGCATGGTCGCGGCGGACAGTCGCCGCGCCCGCACCAGCCCGGCGAGATCACCGGTCAACAGCGTGATCCCCGCGCTTTCGATCGCGACATCCGTACCGCCGCCCA
Organism: uncultured Alphaproteobacteria bacterium; assembly: GCA_963748165.1. Lineage (GTDB taxonomy): Bacteria > Pseudomonadota > Alphaproteobacteria > Rhizobiales > Xanthobacteraceae > Bradyrhizobium. The sequence continues at coordinate 434,832 of CAVVIM010000017.1, read as the reverse complement.
TCGCAATACCGACATCGGCCGCCGCCAGCGCCGGCGCGTCATTGACGCCGTCGCCGACCATGGCAACGCAGTGGCCCGCGCGGCGCAGCCGCTGCACCGCCTCGCTCTTGCGCTCCGGCAGGATGCCCGCCTCGATCTCCTCGATACCGAGCCTGGCCGCCACCGCGCGTGCAGTGGTGAGGTTGTCGCCGGTGAGCATCACCATGCGCAGGCCGTCGTCGCGCAGCGCCTGCAGCGCGGCCCGCGCCGACGGCTTGACCGGATCGGCGACTGCGATCACGCCGGCGGCGCGGCCATCGACCGCCACATAGATCGCGGTGGCGCCGTCCTCGCGGGCGGCCTCGGCGGCGCCGTCGAGATCCGCCGTCGCAATCCGCAGCTCCGTCATCAGCACGGCATTGCCGAGCGCAACCGCGCTGCCATCGACGGTACCCGTAGCCCCCTTGCCGGCGGGCGAAGCAAAATCACTGACCTCGCCCAGCGCAAGCTGGCGCTCCCCGGCGGCATTCAGGATCGCCGGCGCCAGCGGATGCTCGCTGCCGCGCTCGACACTGGCGGCAAGCCGCAGCAACCGGTTTTGGTCAAAGCCGCCGGCGGCAACGATCCCGACCACCTTCGGCTTGCCTTCGGTCAACGTGCCGGTCTTGTCGAGGACGATGGTGTCGACGCGCTCGAGCCGCTCCAGCGCCTGGGCGTCGCGGATCAGAATGCCGGAACGCGCGCCGCGGCCGACGCCGACCATGATCGACATCGGCGTGGCAAGGCCCAGCGCGCAGGGACAGGCGATGATCAGCACCGTCACGGCCGCGACCAGCGCGAAGCTCAGCCGCGGCTCCGGCCCGAACACCATCCAGGCCGCGAACGCCAGCAAGGCCGCAGCGATCACCGCCGGCACGAACCAGCCGGCGACCCGGTCGGCCAAGCGCTGGATCGGCGCCCGCGAGCGCTGCGCCCGCGCCACCATGTCGACGATCCGCGCCAGCATGGTGTCGCGGCCCACGCGGTCAGCGCGCAGGATCAGACCGCCGCCCTGGTTGACGGTGCCGCCAATGACGTGCGCGCCTTCGGCTTTCGGAACCGGCATCGATTCGCCGGTCACCATCGACTCGTCGACCGACGAGCGGCCTTCCCTGACCACGCCGTCGACCGGAATCTTCTCGCCGGGCCGCACCCGCAACAAGTCGCCGACCGCGATCGCGTCGATCGCGACCTCCTCGTCGCCGCTTGCGGCGATCCGCCGTGCGGTTTTGGGCGCGAGCCCAAGCAAGGCGCGGATCGCCCCGGAGGTGCGTTCGCGCGCGCGCAATTCCAGCACCTGCCCGAGCAGGACCAGAACCGTAATGACGGCAGCGGCCTCGAAATACACCGCGACCTCGCCGTGCATGCCGCGAAACGCGGGCGGGAACAGCTCCGGCCGCAGCGTGCCGACCACGCTGTAGAGGAAGGCCATGCCGGTGCCGATCGCGATCAAGGTGAACATGTTGAGATTTCGTGTCAGCAGCGAACGCCAGCCCCGCACGAAGAACGGCGCACCCGCCCACAGCACCACCGGCGTGGCAAACAGCAGCGAGATCCAGTTCGACCACGGCGACGCCATGGCGGGCATCAGGCCGAGATGGCCGCCCATCTCGAGCACGAAGACCGGCAAGGTGAGCACCAGCGCGATCCGGAATCGCCGCGTCATGTCGATCAGTTCGGGATCGCGGGCCTGGTCGAGCGAGACCTGCTCGGGCTCCAGCGCCATGCCGCAGATCGGGCAACTGCCGGGTCCGACCTGCCGCACCTCCGGATGCATCGGACAGGTATAGACGGCGCCGGCCGATGCCGCGGACCCAGCCGGGCGGGCCGACAGGAACTTGTCCGGCTCGGCTATGAACCGCTCGCGGCAGCGGGCGCCGCAGAAGAAAAAGTCCTGGCCTCGGTACCAAAAGTGCAGCTTCGCGGCCGCCGGATCGACCTTCATGCCGCAGACGGGATCGATCGCCGGCGCGGTCGCGGCGCTGGCTTTGTGCTGGCCGCCGCAGCTTGCGTGCGCGTGGGCATGCGCGTCGCCGTGAGAATGCTGTACCACCTGCTGCTCTCCCGACACCTGCTGCTCTCCCGACCTGGCGTAAACGTCGTCATTGCGAGGAGCGTAAGCGACGAAGCAATCCAGCCCAGGTTTGCGGCGCTCTGGATTGCTTCGCGGAGCCTGTCATCGGGCGCGCATTCGCGCGACCCGTTGGCTCGCAATGACGACCCTCTTGATCATAATACCCTAGGGGGGTATATGACGTGGATGCGCACCGAGATCAAGGCCTCATGCCTGAAACGGCTGAAGCGAATTGAAGGCCAGATCCGCGGCCTTGCCGGCATGGTCGAGGACGACCGCTATTGCATCGACGTGGTGACGCAGATCGCGGCGGCGAAGGCGGCGCTACGCCGGGTCGAGGAGGAAATCCTGCGCGACCACGTCGCCCATTGTGTCGAGCACGCGATCTCCTCCGGTGACAAGGCCGACCAGCGCCGCAAGATCGCGGAATTGATGGACGTCGTCGGCCGGGCCGACCGGTGATCCGAAGCCGGCAGTTATTTCGATCGTTCGCGGCGTGGCTTGGTTAATGCGCGCTGACGTCATCCCTTCAAATCGCGACCAAGCTGCGGCTGCATCCTTAAAATCTGTGGCTTATTGACACCCCATCGAAACCGACGGGGGGAAACAAAATGGTCACGCCAATCACCACGGACGACAGATATCCGGTTTGCGAACGGGCGCTGAGGAAGCAGGATCTGCTTCTGGTGTCGTCATTCGGCCTGTGGGCCGCGGTGCTCGGGCTGTCGCCGGTGCTGGCGTTCCATCTCCTGCTGGGAAGCTGAGATTGCTCCGCGGCCGCCATCGTCGTTAATCGGCGGTAGCACCTGTGTTCAAATGCGAGCGAAATTGCGACCGGCTTTTTAAAAGACGACGCGTATCAAAGTCTCCGGAAGAATAAAAAGCGCGGGGGCGTCGTGAATAAAGCAAACCATCAACTCCGTGAACAACGGGGTTTTACCACCCAGGATATATTGTGGGCGCTCGGTATCTGGTCGGTGATCCTGACCCTGTCGCCGGTGGTCGTCTTCTATTTGCTGATGGTGAATTAGCCCGCATGGAAAAACGCGCGGAGCCCGCGCGTTCTTTGTCGGCCTTGCCGGGCGGCGTGGTTACGCCGCCTGCTTGTGCATCGCGCCGGACGCCGACGCCGAACCACGGATCGCCTTCACCGAGCGCTCGATCGCAGCCCATAACCGGCCGATCTCTGCCGCGGCGCGGCCTTCCGCGTAGTATTCCCGCGCCCCTTCGCCATGGCTGAGGGCCATCAGCAGATCGGCACGGTTGGTGATCTGCCCGCCCCAGACCGGAGCCCGGAACTTGGCCAGCGCCTCGCGGGCGATGGTGACGATCGGGCTTTCGACCTCGTCCCGACGCGCCGGCGCGCCGTTGAGCACGACCGCATAGGGCTTGCGCGCCGAACGGCAGGTCTGAATCGTTTCCTGCACCGCATTGACGTCGAATACACCCGGACGGGCCGGAATGATCACCATGGTGGCGTTCCTGATGGCGTCGTCCACCACCGACGACATGTTCGGCGGCGTATCGATGAACACCCATTCGATGCTGTCGCGCTTGGCGGCGGCGACGATCCCGCTGACGGAATTGACCGCGGTCTTGATCGCCGGTTCGTTGGTGCCGCGCAGCTTGTGCCAAAGTGTGAGCGATCCTTGCGGATCGGCATCGACCAGCAGGCACGGCTTGGTTGATTTATGGACTTGCGCAGCGAGATGAGCTGCCAGGGTACTCTTTCCCGAGCCGCCCTTACGCGATGCGAAAACAATGACGTTCATACCTTGGCCTCCAGATTGACCCCAGAAATCAAAAATGAATCAGCGCGGTGATTTGTGAAAGAAAAATTTACTGCAAATTGTGGCGAAGCCCCGGATTTATCTTGGACGCGGGCTTTTGAGTTACACCCCTGCGCTGCAGCAGAATCGAGAAAATCGAATCAACTGCGGTAATTAAACGGCCCTTGCCGCTGATTGGTCAATCCTTCGCATGCAACCTTTCCGGGATATTTGAAACGGCGGTCGCGCGAACAAAACGAGTCCGGACGCCGCACGGCAGCTCTCGATACAGACCCAGGGGGCGGGATATCCGCGGCAAGCCGTACGAAGCAAGCCAATGCTATGTGTCATTCCGGAGCGCGCGTCAGCGCGAACCCGGAATCTCGAGATTCCGGGTTCGATGCGGAGCCTGTCATCGGGCCGCGCTTCGCGCGGACCCGTTGGCATCGCCCCGGAATGATGGTGTGGACGGCCCCCGACGGCATCAGTGTGCCAGACTGGTGATATCGATTCGACCAGACAAGGGAGCCGTCCATGGGCGAGATTAGCATGATTGGTTTGGATTTGGCGAAGAACGTGTTCCAGGTTCACGGGATTGACGCGTCGGGAGGGGTGGTGGTGCGGCGTCAGCTTCGGCGTGGTGCGGTGGAGAAGTTTTTTGCGCAACTGCCGCCGTGCCTGGTGGGGATGGAGGCCTGTGGCAGCGCGCACCATTGGGCGCGGGTGATCGGCCGTTATGGCCACGAGGTGCGGCTGATGCCGCCGGCCTATGTGAAACCCTACCTGAAGCGCAACAAGAACGATGGCCGCGACGCGGAGGCGATCTGCGAGGCGGTGGGCCGGCCGACGATGCGGTTCGTGGCGGTAAAGAGCGTGGAGCAGCAAGCGACGATGGCGGTTCATACCACGCGGGCGCTGCTGGTGCGGCAGCGCACGATGGCGGCGAATGCGCTGCGGGCTGCGCTGGGCGAACTCGGGATCGTGGCGGCGCAGGGCATCAGGGGATTGCGCGAGCTGATGGCCCGGCTCGAAACGGCAAACGCGGAGATCCCGGAGCTGATGCGGGGCACGTTGCTGGTTCTGGCCAGGCATTGGCAGGCGCTCGATGCCGATGAGCGCGCGCTGGAGCGACAGATTACGCAAGCCGCCCGCGCCGATCGCGAGGCGCGCCGGCTGATGGAGGTGCCGTGCGTCGGCCCGATCATCGCCAGCACGGTTCTGGCCAAGGTGGCTGATGCGAAGGTGTTCCGCTCGGGCCGCGATTTTGCGGCCTGGATCGGACTGACCGGCCGCGATCACGGCACCGGCGGCAAGCATCGTCCAGGCCGCATCTCCAAACGGGGCGACCGCATGCTGCGAGCCCTGCTGATCAGTGGGGCGAGCGGCTATCTGCGCCACCAGAAGCGGCGCGGTGTCAGCGACCCGTGGCTGCGCGAGCTGCTGGCGCGTCGTCCCTATAAGGTCGTCATGGTGGCGCTCGCCGCCAAGACCGCGCGTATCATCTGGGCCATGCTGGCCAAAGGAGAGAAGTACCGGGCTCGCGCGAGCGCGTCGGCTGCTGCCTGATTGGAGGGCGACAGCCGCCGCGCTCGCGCTCATCTGTCGGAAAGGGCAACTATGGTGTGATGGCAAAATGGTCAGGAAACCGGGATCGAAACACTCCGTACCGTCATCGCGCGTCACAGCACGCCGGAATGATTGGAATTCGATCCGCGATCTCCATCAGGGCCCGCGGTCAGCGACCGCATTCAGAGGCCGTATACATGACCGCACCCCGATCCGTTTGCCGAAACACCAAACAAGCCCTTGCCGAGAGGAGGCCGTCCATACATGACGTCAGGATTGTTTCATGCTGCCAGACTATTTCACGTCATCCCAGCTCGCGCCGTTGAAGCGCTGGAGCTGCATGTAGGTGATGACGCGATAATCGGCGGCCGAGGTGTTGATGCGGCTGTCCGGCAACAGCAAGCCGACGCGGAAATCATGCAGGCTCGCCGCCTGCTTCATGATGTTCTCGCGGGTGAGGTTGTCGCCGCACTGCTTCAGCACCTGCTCCAGCGTCTGGGCGAAGCTGTAGCCGGCGGCGGTCAGGCTGTCATTGAGGTCGGCGCCGGGCATGTTGGCCTTCATCCACCCGGTCCAGGTCTTGACGTCGGGATCGGCGGCCCATTTGGGATCGGTGACGTCCTTCATGAAACCGGCGCTCATGATGCCGACCGACTTGTCGAGCCCGGCCGGCCTGAAGGTGGCGCCGACCGACGCCGCGCCGAGATGCAGATAGGTCTCCGGCTTCCACTTCAGATCGTACATTTTCGAGATCGCCTGCGCCGCCTGCTTGGCATAGGTGAACAGGAACAGCGCGTCGGCGCCGGAGTTCTGCAGGATCACCATCTGGCTGTCGATGGTCGGATCGGTGGGCTGGAAGTTCTGCGCGCCGACAATCATCTTGTCGGAGCCTTCGCCCAGGCCTTCCTTCAGGCCGTTCAGCAGATCCTTGCCGAAATCGTCGTTCTGGTAGAGCACGGCGACCTTCGGCGTCGGATTATGCGCAAGCAGGTGCTTGGCATAGAACCTCGCCTCGTCGCGCAGATTGGGCTGCCAGCCCATGGTCCAGGGGAAATGCGCGGGGTCGTTCAAGGCCGACGAGCCGGCGGCGACGAACAGTTGCGGCACGCCCTGTTTGTTCAGATAGGGCCGGATCGCCATGTTCAGCGGCGTCCCGAGCACGCCGAACATCAGCGCGACCTCGTCGCCTTCGACCAGGCTGCGGGCGTTTTCGACCGCCTTGGCCGGCGAATAGCCGTCATCGCGGCTGATGAAGGTGATCTTGCGGCCGTTGATGCCGCCCTTGGTGTCGTTCAGCCATTTGAAATAGGCGGCTTCCACCTTGCCGAGCGTGCCATAGGCCGAGGCAGGCCCGCTATAGGCGATGGTCTGGCCGACCTTGATCTCGCTATCGCTGACGCCGGGACCATACTGCTTCTCGGCCAGCGCCGGCGGCGCCAGCAGCAGCAGCGCGGCGCCGAGGAGAATTGTTCTGCGAACCGACATCGGGCTTCCTCCACATTTTTATGATGGAGCAAGTGTGAGTGAGCGGCTGGGGATTGGCAAGCCGAGACGCCGGCCGGGGTGCCGGCATCGACAATGCTGCACTGCCGTCAGGTGGCGTTGCGCCCGGCCGGCTTTTTCCCCTTGCGCGGCTTGGCGCCGTGGCGCTTTTCCGCGGTCGCCGGCCTGATGCTGAGCGGCGCGCCTGCGTCCGGGTCGGGCCTGAAGAACACCCGACAGCCCGGCGAAAGCTGCTCCTTCTTGCTGACCATGCAGGCCGTGACGCGATCGACATCCGGAATCGCGGGGCCGCAAAGCCGAAACGCATCGTCACTGCAGGCCTGCTGCTGCTCCGGCGTGTAGGCTTCGCTTGCGCTCGACAGCATCGCAACCGAAAGCGCGGTTGCAAGCAGCAGACCGAACCTGGAACTTGCCGATTGCACGATAGCCATGAATCCCCCCGAGGCATTGATGGCGCGAATAGTGGGTGAGCGGCGGGAGATTGGCAAGCGGCGCACCGGCATCCGGCGTCCACCACCGTAGCGCCGCACGAATATGTAACTACATAATCCTTGCGGGAAGCGAAATTATGTAGTTACTATATCGCACTAAGACGACCTTCGACCCCGCCAAGCGCGCCTGGACAATTGCGCATCGCGGTCTCGATTTCGCGGTCGACGCGCAGAAGGTGTTTTCTGGATACACGGTAACGGTAACCGACCAGCGATTTGACTATGGCGAAGTTCGCCGGATCAGCGCTGGCTTTCTTGATCGCCGAATGGTCGTAATCGTATGGACACAACGCGGCGCCAGCCGCCATGTCATTTCGATGAGGTATTGTCATGACAAAGAAGAAAAGCGTTGGCGCAAAATACTTCGGCAAACAATTGACCAATGATCCTGATGACGCACCTGAACTGTTGAACGATTTCTTTCGTCATGGCGAGTTGCGCCATGGTGGCAGGACGGTCCGCCGCGGCCGTCCGCCGCTGTCCGGCAAGCCGAAAACCGCGATCACGCTTCGACTGGACGATGATGTCGTGAAGGCTTATCGCGAGACCGGCAAGGGCTGGCAGACGCGGATCAATGCGGACCTGAGGCGCGCGCGCAGGCTAAGCAGCGGTGCTGCGGCGACCCCGCGCCGCGCCAAACATGCTTCTGTCCCGATGCAGGGCAAGTCGAGCCAGACGAAATCGCGAGGTTGAATCCCGCGTCGAGGAATGAGGCGACGTCGACGGCGGCCTGGCTCTACCGGGTCAGGCGACCGCGTTCAGGCTGCCGATCGCTTCCGGGCTTGCGCACAATAGCCGCCGGCGGATGGCTTCCTCGACCAGCGCGAGGGCTTGCCGCGCCTCGCGCGCTTCGGCCTCGGCGGCCTCTGCCCGGAATTCAACCGCCGTGAGCTGGTCTTCCACCGCCGCGATCCGCGACTGGGCCTGCTTCAGGGCTCGCGACGCGTCCTGCAGCTTGCAATCGGTCGCCATCATCAGTTCACGGCGTTCGCGCTCGGCATTTTCGATTCGCTGCTCGGCCAGGGTCAGTCGTTCGGCCGCGGTCCTGCACAATGACTGCGCGCGGGCTTCGGTCTCCCGCGCACGGTCTTCAATGCTGCCGATGACTTCGGCGGCCTGGTAGACCAGATTGAGAGCGGTCGCGCCGCAATCCGGTGCCGACGAGCGGGCAAACTTCAGGACCTTTTCGCTGCTGCCGACAGCCGCTCTCAACCCGCGCTGCGCCATGAGTTCAGAGACCTTTTGCAAATAACTACGATAATAAAACCGCAACCGTTATCATGAACAATTATGGTAAATGGACAGTTAAGGCGGGAGCGAAGAAGCGCGGACAGAACCGCGATCAGGGGTGGGTGGGAAATGGCAGGCGGAGGCTGGTCAGGGCCCCTGTCGGTTCGGATCATCGTGAGGTTTGCCGACAGGGCGACCGGTGTTCGCATATCCGCCCCTTGCCGGTTTCGCAAAACTCGCAATACGATCAATCTACCGATGGGCATTTGTGCGAATGCAGGGATAACGGTGATGACGCGCGCCGACCTCTCTGACATCTATCGAGGCTACATTGCCTGCCTGAACCAACAGGATTGGCCGAACCTGGGGAAATTCGTTGGTGAGTCCGTTCGCTACAACGGCAAGCGGATCGGGTTATCAGGCTATCGCGAGATGCTCGAAGGAGATTTTCGCGCAATCCCCGACCTCTATTTCGACATCCGGCTGCTCATTTCCGAGCCACCCCGTGTCGCAAGCCGTTTGCGTTTCGACTGCACGCCGACAGGGCTGCTGTTTGGTCTCGCTGTCAACGGCAAGAAAATCCAGTTTACCGAAAATGTCTTCTATGAGTTTGTGGATGGACGGATCGGAAACGTTTGGTCAATTATCGACAAGGCTGCCATCGAATCTCAGCTCAGGGGTGTATCCGCTCCAGCTTTGGATTAACGTGTCCTGAGCTTGGGAGCCTGACCGAAAAAGCGGGCCGTATTTAAGCTCTCTCCAACGGATTGGTGATTCCTTTTTTCATGGCCGGGCTTATCCGCAGATAGCTTGGGTCCGCCCGTGAGTAGCAGGAACCACAGGGAATTTTGTTGCCTTGGTACAGTTGGGTGGGCTCGAACCACCGACCTCCTGTTCCACAGACAGGCGCTCTAACCAACTGAGCTACAACTGCATCCTTGATCAACCGCCGCAAACGGGGTGCTGAACCGGGCGGAAACTAGGTGCAACGCCCGGCTTTGGCAAGGCCGCGAGAAGGCGGCAGCGGCGTCGTTTCGCGCCACGGTCGCGGGCCGCCCCGGGCGCCGCGGCGGCCGCAAACGGCCAACAAAAACCAGCCCGGACTTGCGGTCCGGGCTGGTTGGTTCGCAACGATCAGGAGGGCGCGATCAGGCGGCCGGCTTGAACAGCTTCGAGGCATTGGCCTTGATCGGCTCGGCGGCTTCGGTCGCAACCTTCTGGGCCAGTTCCGCGAGCTCCTTGCCTTGGGCGGTGAACGACTCGAACTGCTTGCGGGCGTGCGAGGACCACAGCTCGATCGCCTCCGAGGGCGACTTCACGCCGATCAGTTCCTGGGCGAAGTCGAGATTCGCGGTGGTGGCGGACTTCATCATTTCCATCAGCTTGGCGGAGTATTCGCTGGCGCCTTTGCTGAAGGTCGAGAACACGGCCTCGATGGTGCCGTTGTGGGTCTCGGCGACGTCCTTGAACTTCGCGTAATTGTCGCGGGCCTGCGACACGCCCTTTTCGGCGAATGCGCGCATCTGCTCGGGAACTTCGAACGGGATAACGGAGGAGGAGAACGGGTCGGTACTTGCCATGGCTTTTGCATCCTTCGCGATTGGGGGGTGAGTAGATGTGACCCCTGCGCGGAGGCCGGCAGTCAAAAATGCCGGACTTCGAGGTGGATCACGGTAACGGTAAATCCGGTAACGGGAGTGCCCTTGCCGGGCGCTGCCTACCTAATACCCATATCATGTCAATTTTGTGCAATGCAATGCAGTCTGTGGTGCAATGCCGCATGGCAGACCTTATCACGATGCACGCCCTGGACGAAGTATATGGTAAGCGGCAACCTTTGGCGGTGACCAGCCGTCACCCCTTCGGCCTGGTGGCCTCGATGGCGGCGCGGCCGACAATCTGGCCCATTTCGCTCGCCTGCTGGGCCAGCGCGCGCACCTGGGTCTGCACATAATCGGAGTTCAGCCGCATCACCTCGGCCACGCTCCTGGCATGCAGCAGCGCCTGCGCGTGATCGAGCGATGCCTGCACGTTGCGTTCGGCACTGGCAAACGCCTTGGCGCTGACGTCGCGGGCGCCGGCCTGCACCGTCGCGCCACGCTGCTCGATTGAACCCCTGGCCCGCTGCGCGCCGGCCAGAAACTGCTCAAGGCCGTTGCGGGCCTGATCGACGCTCGCCTCGGCCATCGATCGCATCCCTTTCGGCATTTCGAAACGATCATGCTGTTGTTCGCTCATGATCTCACTCCTGTTGGTTGATGGGCCGCGGCAGTTCCGGTTCCCGCTTCGCCGGCCTGACGCGGCATGCTGCGGTTCCCGCTGCGGACCGTGGTGCCGCGCGCATCATCCCAACGCGAGAACTGGCAGCGGGTTCAGATCAATTAACGTTAGCGTACCTTTGCCGTGCTGCGCGGCGGCCAGGCCGTGGACCTGCCGGCTGCCGCGGGCAATACTAACGATCCGTTAAGGCTGTCATCGTTTGGCCGCCGATTTTTGAATGCCATTGTCATGTCAGCGCCGGTCGTGTCACTGCAATGAACCCTGCGGAATTCCAGTTGCGAGGTGTCGAGGATCCACGGCTGGCGCTGTACGCGACGAGTGCCCTCCCGGCCTGGCTGTGGTCGATCGATGGCACCAGGATTCCGTGGGCCAATCCGGTCGGCGCCAGATTGTTCGGCGCGACCAATGCCGCCGAGCTTGCCCGCAAGACGTTCGGGCCGGCGGATCCGCATCGCCGCCAGGTCGCGCAACTTGCCGGCAAGCTTGCATCGACCGGCGCCATCCGGCTGGAGCGGCTGCGCGGCTTCGGCGCGCCGCTCGGCACGCTCGCCACCTGCGCCTGTGCGCGGCTTGATTTTGCCGATGGCCATCCCGGCGTCCTGATCGTAGCCACCGCGCCGGCCAGCCGGGCGATGCCGCTGGTCGAGCGGCTGCAACGACTGGTGCAAGGCATCGACACGCCGATTGCCGCGTTCGCCCGCGATGGCATGTTCGTCGGCGCCAGCGATGCGGCGCGGTCGATGCTCGGATTGCACAGTCTCGCCGAGGCCGGTCTTGACCATGCGCGCTGCGACGCGCTGGCGCAGGGCCGCGCCGAGACGCCCGTCGGCGTCGGCCATCTGGTGCTGCAGCGGGTCGGCAGCGGCGCGGATGTCGCCCTGGTGGCGCTGATCGCGGCAGCGCCCACCCTGGCCGCGCCGGCTGCGGACCGGTCGGTCCCCGAATACGAACAACCCGTGCTGTCAGGCGAAGCCCCGGCCGAATTTGCCCTGATCGACGAGTTCGCTGAACCGGACGAACCGGACGAACCGGACCAGATCTCGGCCGCGGAGACCCCGGCAGAGGCGGTCGCGCCGGATCCTGAAGCCGGGCCGCACGAACCTTCGCCCTATGTCGAGGCCGTTGCCGACGAGCCGACCATTCCGCCTGCGTCGGGACCGCCGGCCGCGGTCGAAGCGCCAATTTTGCCGCCGATCGCAGCGGCGCCGATCCCGACGCCGCCATGGCTGGACGAGTCCGAGCCGCGCCTGCATCCGCTGCGCTTCGTATGGCAGATGGATGCCGACGGCCGCTTCTCGCTGGCTTCCGACGAATTCACCCATCTGATCGGCGCCCGCACCGCCGCCGGCTTCGGCCGGTTCTGGCATGAAATCGCCGATGCGTTCGCACTCGATCCCGACGGCCGCGTGTTCAAGGCGATCGCCTCCCACAACACCTGGAGCGGCATCACCGTGAACTGGCCGGTCGACGGCGGCGGCCAATTGCCGGTCGAACTTTCGGGCCTGCCGGTCTACGACCGGACGCAGAATTTTGCCGGCTATCGTGGCTTCGGGGTCTGCCGCGATCTCGACGGCCTCGCACGGTTAGCCGCGCTGCGGCGCTTTGAGCTGTTGAGCGGCCCCCGGGCGCCGCAGCCGCTGTCGGCCGACGCCGTCGCAGGCGGCTTTGCCAGGCCATCGGCTGCCGCGGTTCCGCCTCCAATATCCGATACGCCCGATTCGCCGGCGCCGGATTCCGTTGCGACTTCACCCCCAGCCGATTGGGAAACCTCCGTGGATACGCCCAAGAACGTTCTGCCGTTCCGACCCGTCGGCGAGCCGAAATCGGCCGGCCTGACGCCGGTCGAAAACAGCGCCTTCGACGAACTCGCCCGGCAATTATCGGCCCGGCTCGGCAGGGCGACCGACCAACCGGCCCCTGAAACAGCCGAGACGGCTGCTGCGGTTGTCGATCCGCCGGTCATGTCGGAAGCGCCCGAACCGGCCGTCGTGCAACCGCGCTGGCTTGCGCGCGAGGAAACGCCGGCACGTGGCGAATCCCGGCGCGACAGGGCGCTGTTCGACCTGCTTCCGGTCGGCGTCCTGATCTACCGGCTCGACCGGCTGCTCTATGCCAACCGGGTCTTCCTCGAGCGGATCGGCTTTGCCAGCCTGCACGCGCTCGAGGAAGCCGGCGGGCTCGACGCGCTCTATGTCGAGCCCGGCGTTTCATCCGCACCCAGCACCTCGGACACCGGCACGCCGGTGACGATTTCAGCGAGCCAGCATGCGCCCGGCCAGGCGGCAACCGACGCGCGCCTGTTCACGATTTCATGGGACGAGGAATCTGCGCTGGCGCTGATCTGTTCGGACTCGGCGGCGAACCCGGCCGCGATCGCCGAAGCCGCGACGGCTGCCTCGCCTTCGGCGGTCGGCCACGCCAATGCCGAAGAACTCGCCGCCATCCTCGATACCACCGCCGAAGGCATCCTGATGTTCGATGCCGAAGGCAACATCAACGCGTGCAATCGCAGCGCGGAAGCGCTGTTCGGCGAGCACGGCGCCGCGCTCGCGCAACGCAATCTCGCCGAACTGTTCGCGCCGGAGAGCCGGCCCGCGGTGCTGGACTATCTCGGCGGCATCCAGGGCGCCGACGTCGCGAGCCTGCTCGATCACGGCCGCGACGTGCTCGGCCAGGTGCGCGAGGGCGGCCTCATTCCGCTGTCGGTGACGATGGGTCGAACCCGGGCCGACGGCCCGAATTTCTTCGCGGTGTTTCGCGACCTGTCGCAGACCCGGAAAAGCGAGAGCGAGCTGCAGCAGGCGAGGCGGCTGACCGATCGCGCCGCCACCGCCAAGGCGGACTTGCTGGCGCGGATCAGCCACGAGGTCCGCACCCCGCTCAACGCCATCATCGGCTTTGCCGAAGTGATGATCGGCGAACGCTTCGGCGCGCTCGGCAACGAGCGCTACGTCGAGTACATGAAGGACATCCGGGCCTCGGGCGAACGCGTGATCGCCATCATCAGCGATCTGCTCGACCTGTCGCGGATCGAGACCGGCAAGCTCGACCTCAGCTTCGCCAGCCAGAACCTCAATGATCTGGTCGAGCAATGCGTCGCGGTGATGCAGCCGCAGGCCAACCGCGAACGCATCATCATCCGCACCTCGCTCGCACATATGCTGCCGCCGGTGCTGGCCGACGCCCGCGCGTTGCGCCAGATCACGCTGAACCTGATCGGCAACTCGATCCATCTCGCCAATGCCGGCGGCCAGGTCATCGTCTCCACCGCGCTGTCCGATTCCAGCGAGGTGGTCTTGAGGGTCCGCGATACCGGGCACGGACTGAACGACAACGAAGTCGCGGCCGCCATGGAGCCGTTCCGGAACCCGGCGCCGTCGGATCAGGCCTCCGAGGGATCCGGCGTCAGCCTTTCGCTGACCAAGGCGCTGGTCGAGGCCAACCGCGCCCACTTCCAGATCAAGACCGGGACGCATTCCGGCACGCTGATCGAAGTGGTGTTTCCGGACACGATGGCGCAGGCCTGAATCCCTGCACAGCCGACGCAAGGTGCGGGAATTTGTCGCGTCCGCGCCGCGCGGCAGGGCACGAGTTTTGCTCAATTAGGGCTGCTTGAGTGCAATCGGCCCCCGATCGCCCAAATCCTGAGCACCGCGATGCGCTGCCTCGTCATTGCCGACCTGCACTACTCGCTGCCGCAATTCGACTGGCTGCTGAGTGCGGCGCCGCAGTTCGACCTCGTCATCCTCGCAGGCGACGCGCTCGACATTGGCTCACGGGTGGACTTTCGCGCCCAGATCGTGGTGGTGAAGAAATATCTGGCGCTGCTCGCCGGCACCACCCGCGTCATCCTCTGCTCGGGAAACCATGATCTCGACCAGCGCAGTCCGGAAGGCGAGAAGATTTCACGGTGGATCGGCGAGGCACGTGAACTCGGCATCGCCTGCGACGGCGACAGCCTGACCATCGGCGACACCCTGTTCACGGTGTGTCCTTGGTGGGACGGACCGCAGGTCAAGCAGGCGATCGACAACCAGCTTCGCGAGGCCGCCGCGCGGCGGCCGGAGCGATGGATCTGGGTCCATCACGCGCCGGCGGCGAATTCGCCGACGAGCTGGGGCGGCAAGCGTTTCTTCGGCGACGTCGAACTCGCGCAATGGATCGAAAGCTACCAGCCTTCCATGGTGATCTCGGGTCATGTGCATCAATCGCCCTTCATCCCCGACGGCTCATGGTTCGATCGACTTGGCGATACCTGGGTGTTCAATGCCGGCCTTCAGGCCGGCCGCCCGCCCGTCCATATCGTACTCGATATCGACGCGGATCGGGCATTCTGGCTCGCGGCCGGCGCCGAGCAATATATCGAACTCAACGCGCCGTTGCGGCGGCCGGCCGCACCGGTCGTCGAGCCGGCGGCGTGGCTCATATCCTTGGGTCGGATTGCCGATCCGAACCTGGCGAGACCTTCATCGGCGGCAGGTTGATCATGCTCTGCAGGATCTCGCCGACCATTGCGAGGTGATCGCCGTGGCCGGCATATTGATGCATGATATCGGCGAGATAGGTGGTGGCGACATTGAGCCGCTGCGCCAGCAGCCGGGCGATCAGCAGCGCCACCGCCGGCTGCTTACGCAGGAACGCTGCGGCATCGTCGAACTCATAGACCGTCGAATCCGATGCGGCGCGAACGGTCGCGGTGTGCGGCTGATCGAGCAGAACCGACATCTCGCCCACCATGGCACCCGGCTCGGCGATGCTGGCAACAACGGCGTCGCCCTTGATAACCTCGAGCCGCCCCTCGATCAGCACAAACAGGTGACCCGTCGTGCCGCCCTCATGGATGACGAAGGTTCCGGCGGGAACGTTTCGTTGAATGGCCTCGCCGCAATAGTCCAGTACCGCGCGCATCCGGCAACACCTCAAACCCCAGGCAGCATCGCCTGCAAGACTAGGCAGCGGGATGGCGCGGGTCGAACGCATAATGCGTTCGCTCTGCTCAAATTGTCAGCATCGCCGACGTCACGCCCCCGCTCCTGCAACGCATGATCGTGGGCTCCTGGGTGCTGATTACCATCAATACATTGATCTTCGGCTTCGTGATCTTCCTGCCGCAGTTCTTCCTGCGCCAGGGACTGAGCATCGCCAATTCGCTCGCCTATACGCTGGTGTTGTCGGCTGCATCGCTGGTCGGCTGCGCGCTCGGCGCCTATTTGTCCGACGCCATCGGACGGCGCTGGAGCATCATCGGAGCCTCGATCGTCACCATCGTGACCGGTTACGTCTATGCCCGTTTCAACGCTGCGTCCGACCCGGAGGTCGTGTTGAGTGTCGGCTTCGTGCTGATCGCCGCGATCTACGTGCAAACCGCGGTCCTGTTCGGCGTCTACACAACAGAGCTGTTCCCGACCGAGATCAGGCTGCGCGCCAACGGCATCTGCAACACGCTCGGACGCGGCGCCACCGTGGTCTCGCCCTTCATCGTCGGCGCCCTGATGGCATCGTACCAGTTGCCGGGCGTGGTCTGGCTGATGATCGGCCTTGTGGTCGTTCAGATCGCGGTGGTGTGGGCCTGGGGCGTGGAGCCGCGCAATCGAGGGCTTGAGGAGGTCGCCGCTGCGAAAGTCTGATCGCCCGGCGGCGCCAACGCCTGAAGGACGTCTCAAGCGGAATCCGGACGGCGCGAAGCGAAATCCCAGTACAAAGGTAACGCCGACTCCGCTGTCGTTGCGAGCGCAAGCGAAGCAATCCATGGTGAGGGACGAAAAGCGTGGATTGCTTCGTCGCTTGCGCTCCTCGCAAAGACGATGGACCGTTTTATGGTTGCTACTGCGCGACCAAGCCCAGGCGGCCGGGCTGCCGCCTTGCGAACTCACGCGTTCTTCAGCGCGACGCGGAATTCGGCTTCGGTCTTCGACTTTACCTCGTCCAGCGTGACGCCGTCGGCGAGTTCGATCAGCGCCATGCCGTCCTTGCCATGCTTGTCGATGGTGAACACCGCAAGATCGGTCACCACCAGGTCGACCACCTTCTCGCCGGTCAGCGGCAGGTTACACTTCTTCAGCAGTTTCGGACCGTCCTTGGCAGAGTGCTCCATCACCACCACGACGCGCTTGACGCCCGCGACGAGGTCCATCGCGCCGCCCATGCCCTTGACCATTTTGCCGGGAATCATCCAGTTGGCGAGATCGCCATTCTGCGCCACCTGCATCGCGCCGAGGATCGACAGGTCGATATGTCCGCCGCGCACCATGCCGAACGAATCCGAGCTGGAGAAATAGCTTGTGGTCGGCAGTTCGCTGACGGTCTGCTTGCCGGCATTGATCAAATCGGGGTCTTCCTCGCCCTCGTAGGGAAACGGCCCCATGCCGAGCATACCGTTCTCGCTCTGCAGATTGACGTCGATGCCGGCGGGAATGTAGTTCGAAACCAGCGTCGGGATGCCGATACCGAGATTGACATAGTAGCCGTCGCGCAACTCCTTGGCGGCGCGGGCAGCCATCTGTTCGCGGGTCCAGGCCATGATGATCTCCTGCTCAAGGTCGCGCTCACGCCGCCGGGCGTGGCCTCGTATTGCGGAATTCGATGCGCTTGTTGGCGCTGCCGACTTCGACAATGCGCTTGACGAAAATGCCTGGCGTATGAATGTGATCGGGATCGATCTCGCCGGCCGGCACCAGATGCTCGACCTCGGCGACCGTAACCCTGGCGGCGGTCGCCATCATCGGGTTGAAGTTGCGCGCGGTCTTGCGATAGACGAGATTGCCGGCGGTGTCGCCCTTCCAGGCATGAACGATGGCGAGGTCGGCGAACAGGCCGCGCTCCATCAGATATTTCTCGCCGTCGAATTCCTTCACTTCCTTGCCCTCGGCGATCAGGGTGCCGACCCCGGTCTTGGTGTAGAATGCCGGGATGCCTGCGCCGCCGGCGCGAATGCGTTCGGCGAGCGTGCCCTGCGGATTGAATTCGAGCTCGAGTTCGCCGGCCAGGAACTGCTGCGCGAACAGCTTGTTCTCGCCGACGTAGGACGAGATCATCTTCTTGATCTGCCGCGTTTCCAGCAGCCGGCTGAGCCCGATGCCGTCGACGCCGGCATTGTTGGACACCACCGTGAGGTTCTTGACGCCGGAATCGCGAATCGCGTCCGACAGCGTCTCGGCGATGCCGCACAGGCCGAAGCCGCCCGACATGATCGTCATGCCGTCCTTCAAAATGCCGTCGAGTGCCGATTTGGCGTCGGGATAGACCTTGTTCATGAACTGCGATCCGGTGGACAGGAAGGGATTATT
Source organism: uncultured Alphaproteobacteria bacterium (assembly GCA_963748165.1). Classification (GTDB taxonomy): domain Bacteria; phylum Pseudomonadota; class Alphaproteobacteria; order Rhizobiales; family Xanthobacteraceae; genus Bradyrhizobium. The sequence continues at coordinate 416,615 of CAVVIM010000017.1, read as the reverse complement.
AGGCGGAATCTTCGCAACGCGTCAATGACGGGGCGGGGGCACCAAAGGAGGTGCCGGGAACATCGCTACGGCCTTGAAAGCGTCAAGAAAAGCCCGCAAGTTGCGGGGGTTGGCATGGGAGCGCCCAGCCCGTCGCTTGCAACCGATGCGCCAACCCGACCTCGGTTTAACCAGACCAGGATATGTCATTGACGATGGCCCAAGGAATGAAGCGCCTGGGAATGCCGATTGCGGCGTTTTTCGGCGTGGCGGTGATCGGCCTGATCGCGATGTCCTGGTTCATCAACCGGGACGCCCTGCGGCAGGCGGTGGAAGCCCAGATTCGCGCCGTTACCGGCCTCGATCTCGTCGTCAAGGGCAATATCGATATTTCGGTTTTTCCCGCCAGCTACGTCTCCTTTCACGACGTCGGGCTGAAGGGCGGCGGCACCGCCGATCCCGCGCTGGCGGTCGACGTGCTGACCGCGAATTTGCGCCTGCTGCCGCTGTTGCTGCAGCGTTTCCAGATCGCCGACGTCATGATGCTGCGTCCGCATATCCATGTCGTCCGCGAGGCCGACGGCGCCAGCAACTGGACGCCGTTCATCCAGACCATTGCCCGCGCCATGAAGCCCGGCGCCGACAATCAGGTCTCGTTTTCGGAAATCCGGATCGAGGACGGGGTGCTGGCGTATGAGGATGCCGCCAATCACGTGACCGAAGCGCTCGACGACATCGACCTTTCGCTGGCGTGGCCGTCGATCTCGCGCTCGTTTGCCGCAACCGGGCAATTCGACTGGCGCGGCGAGCGCGTCGACGGCAGCATCAGCGCCAGCGACTTCGTGGCCGCGCTGTCCGGCGACCGTTCCGGACTGAAGGCGCGGCTCGCCAGCGCGCCGCTGAAACTGGCTTTCGACGGCACGGTGGCCGATCGCACCAGCATGATGATGGAAGGTACGCTGACCATCGACAGCGCCTCGCTGCGGAACGCCCTGCGCTGGATCGGCCAGGCGCCGCCGGGCAGCGGCGGCTTCGGCCGCTTTGCGCTGAGGGCGCGCGCCAATGTGGTCGGCGCGTCGATGGCGCTGACCAATGTCGATGTCGAACTCGACGGCAACGTCGCCGAAGGCGTGATGACGTACAGCAACAACGGCCGCCAGACCCTGCAGGCGACGCTTGCCGCCGGCGCGCTCGACTTCACGCCCTATATCTCGACTTTCCGGCTGCTCGCCAGCGGCGCGCACGACTGGAACCGGCAGTTGTTCGATTTGAACTCGCTGTCAACGACCGATCTCGACATGCGGCTGTCCGCGGCCAGGGTCACGGTCGGCTCGACCAGGCTCGGCCGCACCGCGCTCGGCGCCAATCTTCGCGGCGGCGCGCTCGCGCTCAGTGTCGGCGAAGCGCAGATGTATGGCGGCATCGCCCGGGGCTCGTTCGGCGTCGCGCGCGCCGATGCGGTTGCCGACGTCAAGGCCCAGTTCCAGTTCACCGATGTCGACCTGCAAGCCTGCGCCGGCGAGCTGTTCGGCGTCAACAAACTGTCCGGCCGCGGCAACCTCAACGTCTCGCTTGAGGCCTCGGGTTCGAGCCCGTTCGGCCTCGCCCAATCGCTCGACGGCACCGCCAATCTGACCGGCCATGACGGCGCGATCGCCGGCTTCAACGTCGAGCAATTGCTGAAGCGGCTGGAGCGCCGGCCACTATCCGGCGCCGGCAATTTCCGCAGCGGCTCGACGCCCGTATGACAAATTGACCGTCGCGCTGAAATTCAGCGACGGGATCGCCACCGTTGAGGACATTCGCATGGACGGTCCGGCGGCGCGCCTGACCTTGACCGGAACCGCCTCGGTGCCGGCGCGCGAATATGATTTGAAGGGCGTCGCCAGCCTGGTTTCTGCCCCGAACGGCCCGCCCGGTTTCGAACTGCCGTTCGTGGTACAGGGTCCGTGGGACGATCCGCTGATCTTTCCGGATCCGGAAAGCCTGATCCGGCGCTCGCCCGCGTCGCAACCGCTGCTCGACGCGGTCAAGGACCGCAAGACCCGCGACGCCGTGCGCTCCGTGCTCGAGCGCTTCAGCGGAGGCGGACAGAAACCCGCAACGCCCGACGCGCCCTCGCCGGCGAGCGCGCCGGCCGAGGCCGGGTCGGCGAAGCCGAACTGACGTTTTTGCGTGCGGTTGGCGCAATCGCGCATCGGGGAATCTCGCAAGATTCCGGGTTCGATGCTCGCATCGCCCCGGAATGACAGACCTACAACGGCGCGGCGCTCTCGGCCTGCGCGCGTGACAGCTTCGAGGCGAACGACGCCGCCACGATGACCACCGCGATCAGCCCGACCACCAGGGCGCAAATGGCGTTGATCTCGGGTTTCACGCCGAGCCGCACCTCGGAATAGATCCGGATCGGCAGCGTCTCCGAGCCGGGGCCGGTGGTGAAGCTCGCGATCACCAGATCGTCCAGCGACAGCGTGAAGGCCAGCATCCAGCCGGCGGCGATCGCCGGCACGATCAGCGGCAGCGTCACCGCGACAAACGCCCGCGCCGGGTCGCAGCCGAGATCCATCGCCGCCTCTTCCAGGCTGCGGTCGAGCGCGCCCAGCCGCGACTGCACCACCACCGCGACAAAGCACATGGTCAGCGTGGCGTGCGCGATGGTCACGGTCCAGAAGCCGCGAGCGACGTCGAGCGCCACGAACAGCAGCAGCAGCGACAGCCCGGTGATCACCTCGGGCATCACCAGCGGCGCATAGAGCATGCCGGAAAACAGCGTACGGCCCCTGAAATGCTCGCCGCGCGACAGCGCCACCGCGGCAAGCGTGCCGAGCAAGGTTGCGATCGTGGCCGAGGTCGCGGCGACCTGGAAACTCATCCAGGCGGCATCCAGCATGGCGCGATCGTGGAAAAATTCGCCGTACCAGCGCAGCGACCAGCCGCCCCACACCGCGACCAGCCGCGAGGCATTGAACGAGTAGATCACGAGGATCACGATCGGCAAATAAAGAAACGCCAACCCGAGCGTGAGCGAAACCACGTTGAACCGGGACAATTGGCGCCCGCCGGCCGTCATCGCGCGCCTTCCAACTGGCGGCGCTGCAGCCGGTCGTAGAGCACGAGCGGCACCACCAGCAGCCCCAGCAGCAGCACCGCCGCGGCCGATGCCACCGGCCAATCCTTGTTGGTGAAGAATTCCAGCCACAGGGTCTGGCCGATCATCAGCGAGTCGGAGCCCGCAAGCAGATCCGGGATCACGAACTCGCCGACGATCGGAATGAAGCACAGCAGCACGCCGGCGGCGACGCCCGGCAGCGACAGCCGAAAGGTCACCAGCCAGAATGACTGCCGCGGTGACGCGCCGAGATCGGCGGCGGCCTCCAGCAGCGCCGGCTCCATCTTGGCGAGCGTCGCATAGAGCGGCAGGACCATGAACGGCAGGTAGGAATAGACGATGCCGAGATACATCGCGCCGTCGGTCGACAGAAAGACCACCGGCGCCGAGATCAGGTGCAGCGCCAGCAGCAGCCGGTTGAGCGGGCCGTCGTGCTGCAGGATGTTGATCCAGGCATAGATCCGGATCAGGAACGAGGTCCAGAACGGCACGATCACCAGCATCATCGCGGCGCCCTGCCAGTGCCGCGGCAGCCGCGCCATGCCGTAGGCGATGGGATAGCCGATCACAAGCAGGATCGACGTCGAGACCGCCGCCACGGCAAGGCTGCGCAGATAGGACAGCACATAGAGGTCGTCGGAGACCAGCAGCCTGAAATTGTCGAGCGACAGCGCGGCCAACGCGGACCTGATCGCCGCGAAACCCTGCGCCGGATCAAACACCGGCACGTAAGGCGGTTGCGCGATCGCGGTCTGCGACAGGCTGATCTTGAGGACGAAGCCGAACGGCAGCAGGAACAACAGCACCATCCACAGATAGGGCGCGATCGCGGCGAGGCGCGCCGGGCGCGCGAAGATGCGGCTCGTGCTCATTGCTCCAGCACCACGCAATCGTCCGGAGTGAACCAGGCCACCACGCGCTGGCCTGCCTGATAGGCATCGACGTCGAGACGGATGGTATTGGCGATCGACGAACGCAGCAGCGCGCCGGTGTCGAGCTTCACCTTGTAGGCGGTCAGTCCGCCGAGATAGCTGACATCGGTAACGACCCCTTCCAGCCGGTTGATGGCATGGGAATTGGCGGCGTCCGCCGCCGGGCCGCGGCGCGACAGCTTGACCTTTTCGGGACGGATCGCGACGCTGACCGCGGGGTTGGCGATCGGATCGCGCGGCTCGGCGACGGCAATCGTTCCGGCATCGCCGGTTGCGATCAACACCCGGCCAGCCTCGCGCGATTCGACCTGGCCCTCGAACAGGTTGACGTCGCCGACGAACCCGGCGATCCAGCGCGAACGGGGCGCCTCGTACAGCACGCGCGGGGTGGCGACCTGTGCGAGCCGGCCATTGTCCATCACGCCGATGCGGTCGGCGACCGTCATCGCCTCCTCCTGATCATGGGTAACGATGATGAAGGTCAGGCCGAGGCGCCGCTGCAGCTCCATTAATTCTGCTTGCGTGCTTTCGCGCAGTTTCTTGTCGAGCGCGGCAAGCGGCTCGTCGAGCAGCAGCACGAGCGGGCGGCGCGCCAGCGAGCGCGCCAGCGCCACGCGCTGCCGCTGACCGCCGGAGAGCTGGTCCGGCCTTCGCTTCTCGAGTCCTTCCAATTTCACCAGCGCCACCATCTCGGCCACCCGGGCGCGGATCTCGGCACGCGGCATGCGGGCGCGCCTGAGGCCGAACGCGATGTTGTCGCGCACGCTGAGATGCGGAAACAGCGCGTAGTTCTGGAACATCATGTTGACCGGGCGCTGGTGCGGCAGCACCTTTGCGATGTCTTCGCCGTCGAGCAGGATGCGGCCGCGGTCCGGGGTCTCGAAGCCGGCGAGCATCCGCAACAGCGTGGTCTTGCCGCAGCCGCTCGGGCCCAGCAGCGCGAAGAACTCGCCGGCCCGGATCTCGAGCGACAGCCCGTCCACCGCCCGCACGGTGCCGAACGCTTTCACCACCGCCTCGATGCGCAGCAGCGGCGTATCGGCCGCGGCTATTGGCAACTCCGGCGTCACCACTTCTGCGACGTTCTGCGGTTCGGGTTTGGAAATGTCCTCAGCCATGATTTCCCGCCGGCCCACTCGGGGCCGCACGCTAGCGGCGGATTGGCTCAGGTCAACCGTGGATGGTCAATTTGACCTCACCCGGTCGCCATGAACGCCGCCAGCGCCTCCCGATCCTGCGCCGGCATGGTCAGGCCGAGCTTGGAGCGCCGCCAGAGAATGTCGTCGGGAAAGCGCGCCCATTCCCGTGCCATCAAATAGCGCACTTCCGCGCCGGTCAATTCGGCCCCGAAGGCCGGGCCGAGATCGGCGCGCTCGCGGGCGTCACCCAGCACGGCTTCAAGGCGCAAGCCGTAGGCGGCGACCAGGCGGCCGGCCTGATCCTCGCTGAGAAACCGCCAGCGCTCGCGCGCAGCATCGACCTCGGCGTCGAACCGATCCCAGGCAAACTCGCCGCCGGGCAGCGGCGCCGTTGCGGTCCAGCGCGGCGACATCGGATAGAACGGCGTCAGCTTCGAGACGGCGCGTTCGGCGCGAAGCCGCGCGGTGGTGATATCCCCGCCGACCATCGTCAGCAGCGGCGCCTGACCGCGCCGGCGGTCGAGCGCGATCCAGCCGTCGCGCGACCCGGTATCCATGACCGGGTTGGCCCCGGAGATCGTCCGGATCACATCCGACGGATCGATCCGCTCGCGAAAATAGCGGTTGGCCGCATCGCAGAGATAGCCGATGTCGGCGGCGGCCATCGACACCATGGCGGGATCGCCCTTGAAGGGCCGGCACACGGTGCCGATCAGGGTGAAATCGCGCTCATAGGGACTGGCGAAGATCAGCCGCCGGTCGCTGTTCTGGAACACATAGACGTTGTCGGTATCAAACAGCCGCCGGACCACGATCTGGCTGGTCCGCGTCGTGCCGGCGCTGCGCTGCGGCAGCCGCAACACGGTTTCGGCAACCGAGCCGACCCAGGCGCCGCTGGCATTGACCAGGGCTCTTGCCGTGATCACCCGGCGGTGGCCGCGGTCGATCGCCACCAGCCGCCAGACCTCGCGCCGCTCGGCACGGACGCAGCGCGCGCCGGTGCGGATGTCGGCCCCCCGCTCCGCGGCATCGACGGCGTGCGCGACCACCAGCCGCGAATTGTCCGCCACGCAATCGGAATACTCGAACGCGGTGCCGAACGGCCGCTTCAGCGCATTGCCGATCGGATGGTGGGTGACGTCGAGCGTCGCCGAAGCCGGCAGCCGGCGGCGCGAAGCCAGGCGGTCATAGAGCAGCAGCCCCGACCGCAGCAGCCATAACGGGCGCTCGTCGGAATGTGCGGGGATCGCAAAGCGGGTCGGCCGCACCAGATGCGGCGCGATCCGCAGCCAGTTGTCGCGCTCCGCCAAGGCCCTGCGTACCCGGACGAATGCTCGGCGCTCAAGCCCCGCCAGATCGCCATGGATGAGCCGCGGCGAGGCCGAGGAGGCGGCGGCACCGAGGTCGCCCTGTTCGAACAGGATCACCCTGAGGCCGCGCCCCGCGGCGTCGCGGGCGACGCCGACGCCGTTCAGGCCGCCGCCGATGATCGCGAGGTCGTAGTCCGGCATGCGCGAAGTTTAGCCGGTCTTGCGCGTGGGCTCCATCGCATCGCCGCCGGCGCGACCGACCAGCCCGCCATATTGCCCGATCGGCAGCGGTTTGCCGATGAAATAGCCCTGCACCGCATCGCAGCCCTCGCTGGCCAGGAAGCCGAGCTGTTCCTGGGTTTCGACCCCTTCAGCCACGATCGACATTTCGAGACCGTGGCCGAGGTCGATCACCGCGCGAACGATCGACGCCGATTGCGGATTGCGCCCGAGATTCATCACAAATGCGCGGTCGATCTTGATCTTGTCGAACGGAAACGCCTGCAGATAGCTGAGCGAGGAATAGCCGCTGCCGAAATCGTCCATCGAGACGCGCACGCCGAGCGCCTTGAGCCGCCGCAGCAGCGCCAGACCACGATCGAAATCCTCGATCAGCACGCCCTCGGTGATCTCCAGTTCCAGCCGGCCCGGCGCCAGACCGGTCTCGATCAGAATCGAATGCACCAGCCCGACCACGTCGCCATGCATGAACTGCACGGGCGACAGATTGACCGCGATCTGCAGCGGCAGCGGCCAGGATGCGGCCTCGCGGCAGGCTTCGCGCAGGATCCACTCGCCCATCTCGACGATCAGGCCGCTTTCTTCGGCGAGCGGAATGAAGTCAGAGGGCGGCACGAAGCCGCGGACCGGGTGGCGCCAGCGCGCCAGCGCCTCGAAGCCGATCACCTCGCTGCTGGCGACGGTCTGACGCGACATCGCCTGCGGCTGATAATACAGCGAAAGCTCGCCGTTCTTGATGGCGAGCGAGAGATCCTGGTGCAGCACCCGGCGATCGCGGATCTGCTGGTCCATCTCGGGCTCGTAGAGGCTGATCGAGCCGCGCGACTTCGCCTTGGCGCGGAACAGGGCCGCACCGGCATTGGCCAGCAGCGAGGCGGCGTCGGGGCCGTTGTGCGGAAATACCGAGATGCCGGTGGTGACGCCGGTGCGGACCGACTTGCCGTCGATCAGGAACTCGTTCGACATCGTTTCGGCAACCTGTTTGGCGAGCGCCAGCGCGGCGTCGGGCTGCTTTCCGTCGATCAGCAATCCGAACTCATCGCCGCTCAGCCTGGCGACCACCCCGCCGCGCGACGAGGCCTGGATGCGGCGCGCCACCTCGATCAGCAGCTTGTCGCCGACCGCATGGCCGAACACGTCGTTGATCTCCTTCAGGCCGTCGAGATCGACCGACAGCACCGCGAACTCCTCATCGCTGCCGGCGCAGGCTTCGATCATCTGGGCGAGCGCCTGCAGGAAGGCGGCGCGGTTCGGCAAATCGGTCAGGCCGTCATGATACGCCATGTGGGCCATCCGCGATTTGGTCTGGCGGCGATCGGTGACGTCTTCGTGGGTCTTGATCAGATATTGCGGCTCGCCGCTATCGTCGAGCACGGTCATGCGGCGGGTCAGGAACAGCCGCAATCCGTCCTTGGTGCTGATCGGGTGTTCTTCGGTCAACAGGCCGCGCTTGCGGATCGCCGCCTCGTCGCGCGCAATGATCAGCTTGGCTTCTTTCGGATTGAAGATGTCCGCAGCCGTCAATCCCGTGACATCCTCGCGGCGACGGTTGAGGATGGTTTCGGCGCTGCGATTGGCGAGCAGGTATTGCCCGTCGCTGACGCGCTCGACGATCAGCGACACCGGAATGTTGTCGACTACCAGTTCGAGGAACTTCTTGGTGGTCTCGAGCTCCTTGGACAGCGATTTCCGGTCGGTAACGTCGTCGAACAGCGCGATCAGGAATTCAGGCCGGTTGTTGTGATCGCGCGCGATCACCCGGTTGGAGGCAAGGATACGCTTTTCCGAGCCGCGCTCGACCGCGAACTCGCTGCGCGACTGGCCGTCGGGTGAGTTGAGCGCGGCCTGGTCGGCCGCTTCGATCGTCGCCGCGGTCTCGGGCTGGAAAATCTCGTCGGCCCGGTGGCCGACGATCTTGTCGCGGGAAAAACGCGAGAACCGCTCGAACGCCCGGTTGGCGAAAATGTAGCGGCCGTCCTCGATGCTTTTGGCGGCCACGCATACCGGCACATTGTCGAGCACCGATTCCAGGAACTGCTTGGTCGATGCAAGCTGTCGCGACAGCTTGCGCTGCTCGCTGCAATCATCATGCGTCGCCACCGAGCCGCCGTTCGGCAACGAGAAGTATTTCACCAGGACCGACCGTCCGTCGGGAAGCTCGGTGACGAGACCTTCCGGGGAACGGACGGTTGCATAGAATTCGTCGACGCCGATATGGAGCGTGCCGCGCTGGCGGCGCATCGCCAGCAGTTCCGGACCGGTCATGTTCGGGGCGATGTCCGAGCGCGCCAGGCCGTAGATCTCGAGATAGCGATCGTTGCAGAACACGACGCGCTTTTGCGAATCCGTCATCACCACGCCCTGGCTGAGATTGTTGAGGGCGGAACGGACGAATCCGTCCCTGCGCAGTTGCGAGCGCTTCACCCTGCGCAGCGCCGAATGGATCCACAGGGCGACCGCGGTGAGAAAAGCGCAGACGGCGATGCCGCCAATGAGCACTTGCCAGACCATATTGGGGTCGGCGGACCCGACATAGCTTGTCGGCGCAAAATCATCCGGGGCGCCGCAGGCGGCACTGAACGGCAAAAGGATACCCAGCAGGCACAAGATGGCCCGCGCGGGAATCGAATTCTTGCCGCTTGCCTGCCACTTCTTGTCAGCCATCAGTCACTCGCGGATTTCTGCGCCGGAGTGTCTGGCTTGGCGGGTTTGGATCGGGTAAACGCCTGTCCTTGCAACCCAAAAATGTGACTCAAATTACGGCAATTGCCCTGACATGATTAATGCTTCGCTAACGCGCGCCGGCGCTTCCGATCGGTCTCAAGCCAGTCCCGGCGGTTTTTCGAAAGGTTCAGGCCGAACAACGCGATACAATGCGACGACGGTTGATCCCGGGCGCGCTGCGGCCCGATCAGGCGCGGCGCCGGGATCGAAATCGCCGACAACCGGGGATTGAACAAGTAATGGACAGAGTTGATTGCGTGGTGGTCGGCGCCGGCGTGATCGGGCTTGCCGTTGCCCGCAAGCTCGCCCAGGCCGGCCGCGAGGTCATCATCCTGGAGGCGGCGGAAGCGATCGGCACCGTCACGTCCTCGCGCAACAGCGAGGTGATCCATGCCGGCATCTACTATCCGGCGGGAAGCCTGATGGCGCGGATGTGCGTCGCCGGCAAGCGCGCGCTGTATGACTATTGCCGCGAGCACGGCATCCCGCATCGCAACTGCGGCAAGCTGATCGTTGCGACGACGCCCGGCGAGACCGACAAGCTGCAATCAATCAAGGCTCACGCCGAAGCCAACGGCGTCAACGACCTGCAGGCGCTGTCCGGCGATGCTGCGCGGGGGCTGGAGCCGGCGCTGAATTGCGATGCCGCCTTGCTCTCGCCATCGACCGGCATCATCGATAGTCACGCCTATATGCTGGCCCTGCGCGGCGATGCCGAGGCGGCCGGCGCGGCCTCCGCCTTCCGCACGCCACTGCTGCGCGCCAAGGCTGCCGCGGACCGGATCGAGCTCGACGCCGGCGGCGACGCGCCAATGACCCTTGAATGCAGCCTGCTGGTCAATGCCGCCGGGCTCGGCGCGCCCGCGGTGGCGCGCAGTATCGATGGCATGCCGATCGAGTTGATCCCGCGGGCCTATCTCGCCAAGGGAAACTATTTCAGTTGCAATGCGCGGGCACCGTTTTCGCACCTGATCTACCCGGTACCGGAGCCCGGCGGACTTGGCGTCCACCTCACGCTCGACATGGCGGGACAGGCCAGGTTCGGCCCCGACGTGGAGTGGGTCGACGCCATCGATTACGCGGTCGATCCGGCGCGGGCGGAGCGCTTTTATCCGGCGATCCGGCGTTACTGGCCGACCCTGCCGGACGGCGCCTTGATGCCGAGCTATTCGGGCATTCGACCCAAAATTGTGCCGCCGGCGGTGGCGGTGCAGGACTTCCTGATCCAGGGACCGCGCGATCACGGGGTCGAAGGGCTAATCAACCTGTTCGGAATTGAATTGCCCGGGCTGACGTCGTCACTGGCGATCGCCGACATGGTCGGCGATCTGGCGGGCGTCTAATCGGGCTCGGGAATACAAGCCAGCAACAACATTTGCGCGCCGGTCCGGTTGCGGAGACGGCACGATAGCCGATCGCGGAGCCTGTCCAGGTCCTAATGCAGGGTTTCGGCGACGTTATGTCTCAGCCGCTCGATCTCGTCCTTAACCATCAATTTCCGGCGCTTCAACTCGACAATTTGCAGGTCGTCTGTGGAAAGATGCACCAGAGCCTCGTGCAGTTCGTTTTCGAGAATCTTGTGTTTCCGTTCTAGTTCAACAAGATGCGCCTGCATCGCCATTCGAAACCTCCTCGGTGGAATTGAACCTCAGATTCGATCCGGACGCACAAGTCTACACCAGCCACCAAATCTGTCGATGGGTATCGAAAATCCGCCCCTCATATTTCGCCGTCTTGTGTAACGAATTGTGAGCATGGAACCGGCCGGTATCCCGGTCCGAAATAGCTATCCCGGCCGTGCCCCCGCCGGCTTGCGAAGCGGGCCGGCAAGCGCGATATTCCCAGCGGAAGGTTTTCGCAATCTTTCGGAATCTCGTCGCGCTTTTCGGCTTAACATACGCCATGACCGTCCAGGATGAGCGCGAACTCGAAGCCGAGCTCGCACGGCTGCAACAGGAGCACCGTGATCTCGACGCCGCGATCGATGCGCTGCATCAATCGCCGGCACCGGATTTGTTGCGGCTGCAACGGCTGAAAAAGCGCAAGCTGCAGCTCCGCGATCGCATCGCCTTCATCGAAGACCAGATCACGCCGGATATTATCGCTTGAGCGGTCGTCGCCCGGCGCGCATGACAATCAGCCCGTGGTCAACTCGCGCAGCACGCCTTTGACCTGCATGGGGCTGTAGGGCTTTGGCAGAAACCGGCCGCCTTCCGGCAGGTCCTGTTCCGCCACATCGAGGCGGCCGGAGGTGGCGACGATCTTGATCGGGGGCCAGCGGCCCCTGACGGCGCGGGCAAGTTTCAACCCGTCCATCGAGCCTGGCATCTGGATATCGGTGAACACCACGGTGATGTCCCGACGGGTTTCCAGAATTTCGATCGCTTCGTCGGCATTTCCGGCTTCGAGCACTTCGAACCCGCCGGCGGCAATGATCTCGGCCGCATCCATCCGCAACAGAAACTCGTCCTCGACAATCAACACCACGGGTCTCCTGGACTCGGCAAGACCCATCGTCTCTCTCCCTGCAATAGGCGATAAGCGCTGGAATTTGTTTTCGTTCCCGCGTCGCGGATTTTCGACAGCGATGACGCTGCGCGGGCCTTGGTGCGGGACATCGCCAGCAAGGTGGATGCAACCGATCGCGGCGCGGACAACGGTTGAATTGGTCGCATGAAACAAGATCGATCGTGGCGCGTATCTCCAACGCGAAGCAAGCGCCTGAAGACGGCGCTGCCGCCGCTCACGCCGGAAGAGTTCGCCTCACTGATCGAACTCGCCGTCACCAGCCCCGAGCCTGGGATATCGGCGATTTGCCTGACCAAGCTGATCACCTTGCGATAGGTCACTCATAGCGATCCCCAGGTCGGTGCTATGTGGCTCAATTTCGCTCAGCGGCTCTGTTGCGCGGCCATGCGGTCCGCTGGTTCGTTCCCTCAGACGCGGGGACCCGGTTGGTTGAACCACCGGCCTTGCGGCCGGATCACAGAAAGGAAGCCGATGACGGCGACCGGGAATTAATCGTCCTGGACAAAGGGCGGATTGGGGGCGGGTTTGCCAAGTCCATAAATGCCTTGACTTCACTAGAACAAAAAGAGAACATACTCCCCTGTCCATCGGGGAATTTTGCCATGTCCGAATCCACTCGCCTGCCTGACATCGACCCCTATGAGCGAGCCTGCGACCAGGCGATCGCGATGTGCGATGGAGACCTGCGCAGCACCATCAAGGTGCTGCTCATGGCCAACGAATATCTGGAAGCGGAACTGCGGGACCTGCAGGCGGCGGCCTCACCGGCACGATCGGCCGGGCCCAAAAGCGATGCCGCCTGATCGATCGAACGGGAGCGCGCGGCCATGGCCGACGTCACCTATTATGTCGCAATGCCGTTCCTTCAGGACGATGCCGGTTCGCCGGTCGCCGGCGCGGCGGAGGAATGCCAGAGCGCGTCTGCGGCGCTGCGGCGCGCCGAGATCCTGTCGAGAACCGCCGGGAACATCGGCGCGATCGCCTTCAGCCGCACCGGCGACCCGTCGATCGGCGAATTCAGCGACGCGCAATTGCTGCGAAAGTTCGGCCAGGTGCCGGACGACCTCAGCGGGCTGTGAGACCACGGCGTTGCGGGCGATCCGGCGTGGTAAACCTGGTTCGTCTCAGGTCTCATGCCGCCGCTGCGCCTTGCGCATATACATCGCGCTGTCGGCTTGTTCCAGGGCGCGGCCGGCTTGCGTGTGGGGGCCGAGAATGGCGACGCCGGCGGAGGCGCCCGCCTTCACCATGCGGCCACCAAACACGAAGCTGAGCTGATCGACCGCCTGTTCCAGCGACGCCGCCTTGGCGTGAGCGTCGGTCTCGCTGAGATTCCACAACAGCAGTCCGAACTCGTCACCGCCGAGCCGGCCGATCACGTCGGAGGCGCGGACGTGACGCAACAACGTCGCCACGATGGCCTTCAGCACCTGGTCGCCGGCGGCATGGCCGAAGGCATCATTGATCGGCTTTAGGCGATCGACGTCGAGCAGGATCAGCGCACCGCTCGCCTGATAGCGCTTGATGTAGGCGATCGAGCGATCGAGCTCGCGCTCAAAACCGCGCCGGTTGGGAATCTCCAGCAGAAAGTCGATATCCGCGGCGGCCTCCAGTTCGTTGATTCGGGCTTGCGCCCGCACCAATTGGGCCCGCAGCCGCCGCAGCGCCGGCCTGGTCGGATCGGAGGCCGCCGGCGGGCGAGACCGAGGTGCCGGAGCCTTCGCCGCCGTTGTGCGCGGCGGCGCGACCTTGCCCACGGCGCGGCCGCTTCTGCGGCGTTTTGCCGTCCGCGCGGCCGTCACCCTGGTTTTCTTCTTCATCGGCACCTGACAGGGGCTTGCCCGGATTCACCAAGACAGGATAGTCCATTCCAGACCCCTTGCCACCGCCTTGCCGAACCCTAGGTCGATCCTATAATCCGGCCTATGTTTTTGGATTCCCGAAAAGAATTGACCACATGACCGCCCCGATCGCCATCATCATGGGAAGCCAGTCGGACTGGGACACCATGCGCCATGCCGCCGAGACCCTGAGCGCGCTCGGAATTGGCTGCGAGCAGCACATCGTCTCCGCGCACCGCACCCCCGATCGCATGTTCGCCTTTGCCAGAGACGCCAAGGCGGCCGGTTTCAAGATCATCATCGCCGGCGCCGGCGGGGCCGCGCATCTGCCGGGCATGACCGCGTCGCTGACGGAATTGCCGGTGTTCGGTGTTCCCATCGAATCCAAGGCGCTGTCCGGCCTCGATTCGCTTTATTCCATCGTGCAGATGCCGGCCGGGATTCCGGTCGGAACCCTGGCGATCGGCAAGGCCGGCGCCATCAACGCCGCGCTGCTTGCCGCCAGCGTGCTCGCACTGAACGATCCGGCGCTGTCGGACCGACTGCTCGCCTGGCGCAAGCAGCAGACCGAGGCGGTCGGCGCGCGCCCGGAGGGCTCTGCGTGACCGTCTCAAGTCAGGTGAAGCTGAAGCCCGGCGACACCATCGGAATTGTCGGTGGCGGACAATTGGGCCGGATGTTGGCGATGGCGGCGGCGCGGCTCGGCTTCAAAAGCCAGGTGTTTTCGCCAGACCCGGATTCGCCGGCGTTCGATGTGGTGCTGAATGCGACCTGCGCGGAATATGCCGATGTCGAGGCGCTCGAACTGTTCGCCAACGATGTCGACGTCATCACCTACGAATTCGAAAACGTCCCGGCGGCCTGCGCGATGATCCTGGCGGCGCGGCGTCCGGTGCTGCCCGACCGGAAAATCCTGGAAACCACCCAGGACCGCCTTGCGGAGAAGGACTTCGTCAGGAGGCTCGGGATCGGTACCGCCGAATACGCCGACGTCGCGTCGGCGGCGGGGCTACGGGCCGCGATCGCGACCATCGGCCTGCCCGCCGTGCTCAAGACCCGCCGCTTCGGCTATGACGGCAAGGGCCAGGCCATCATCCGCCAGGGCGACGATCCCGACCGGATCTGGGAGGAACTCGGCACCAAATCCGCGATCCTGGAGGCCTTCATTCCGTTCGAGCGCGAAATCTCGGTCATCGCCGCACGCAGCGCCGACGGCGAGGTCGAATGCTTCGACGTCACCGAGAACGAGCACAGCGACCACATTCTGAAGACCTCGCGCGCGCCGGCGGCGATCTCCGATGCGCTGGCGGCGCAGGCGCGCGACATCGCGGGAAAGATCGCCAATGCCCTGGACTATGTCGGCGTGCTCGCGGTCGAACTTTTCGTGGTGCAGGGCGACGGCGGTCCGAAGATCCTGGTCAACGAGATCGCACCGCGGGTGCATAATTCCGGGCATTGGACCCTCGACGGCGCGTCGATCTCGCAGTTCGAGCAGCACATCCGCGCCATTGCCGGCTGGCCGCTCGGCAAGCCGATCCGCCACGGCCCGGTCACCATGACCAATCTGATCGGGGACGAGATCAACGATTACGAGCGATGGCTGACCGTCCCGGGCGCGACCGTGCACCTCTATGGCAAGGGCGCGCCACGACCGGGCCGCAAGATGGGCCATGTGACCGAGGTCGCCGCCGTGCCGACGAAATCCGCCTGAATGTGACCGAACAAAGTCAGACTGGGCCGCGCCGGGCCGGCAGAATCGCGTTGCTCGCCGGTGGACATTCCCGGTTCGATCTGATACATCCGCGCGCTTGAGGCCAAGGGACCGGCTTTGCGCCGGCCCTTGCTTTACCAGAATTCCAATCAATCCGATCCATTGAAAGAGGATGCCGCGTGCAGGTTCTCGTTCGCGATAACAACGTCGATCAAGCCCTCAAGGCGCTGAAGAAGAAGATGCAGCGCGAGGGGATTTTCCGCGAGATGAAGCTCCGCGGCCATTATGAGAAGCCCTCCGAGAAGAAAGCCCGTGAAAAGGCCGAGGCGGTGCGCCGCGCGCGCAAGCTCGCCCGCAAGAAACTGCAGCGCGAAGGCCTGCTGCCCATGAAGCCGAAGCCGGTGTTCGGTGCAGGCCCGGGTGCCGAACGCGGCGGGGCCGGCGGCCGTGGCGGCCCAGGGGGCGGTCCGCGTGGTGCGCGCTGACTGCCGCTTTCGCCTGATCTGAATCCGACAACGCGGGCCTGGTGCCCGCGTTTTTTGTCTTGACCGATGCATTTTGCCGGGCGACGGGCTAACAATGCGGCGTAAGCCCCGTGAGTGGTTCATCGATGGCTGATCGGGCCTGCCGTCCTGTTTGCGGATTTTTGCGTTTCTGGCGCGCCGCCGCGCCGCTTGCCGCCGCCATCGCGCTGTGTGGCTGTTCGATCAATCTGGATTCGCTGTCATCGGCGCCGGACAAGACGCCGGCTCCGAAGGCGACCTCTGAAGTCAGTGTCAGCGAGTCCCAGACCCATACCCGGCAGGGTGAGGCGCTGGCTCGCGCCAGGAAAGCCCAGGACGCGCTGGCCGAATTCGACCAGGCGATCGGGCTCGATCCCAACAACCCGCAGGCTCTATTCGGCCGCGGTCTGCTTTACCAGGGCGAGCAGCAGCACCAACTGGCGATCGACGACTTCACAGCGGCGAACGGTCTTGAGCCGCAACAGTCCGGTCCGCTGCTCGCGCGCGCGATCAGTTACCTCGCGTTGAACAAGGCGAAGGAAGCCGCGGTCGACCTCGACGAAGCCGTGCAAGCCGATCCGCAGAACGAGCAGATCTGGGTCAACCGGGGGCTTGCGTATGAACGCCTCGGCGACAGAACCAAGGCCGCCGACTGCTATGGCCGCGCGGTCGGCATCCGGCCGGGGGATGAGGTCGCACGAAGCGGTTTGACGCGCGTCGGCGGCAAGGCCGGCTAGCCAATTTGGCGTTCCAACCGGCTGGCATGGAATGCGGGCTTATTGCGGCAGGACCGCGTGAAACACCGATTTCGCCGCCGACAACATCTCGTCGGCAACCGTCGTGTGTCGGCGCGGGGCCGGTGCGCCGGCATCGGCACGCAGATCGAGCGGCCGCGCGTCCGGAATATCGGCCGGGGGCGTCAGGCGCCGCGGGTCGTTGCCGTCTGCGGCGGTCGCAATGGGCGGCTGCGCCGGCATGGATCCGGTCATCGAATTCGACGGTCTCGCCAGCCGGCGACGAAACCATGACCGGTGGCGGAAGCGGCCGAACCGGCGCTGAGGCGACGCGCGGCGCTTCGACCGGCGGCGCAGGGGTGTTACGGGGCGGCTCCGGTGCGCGGGCGGCCTCCTGCGGATGCGAGGAACCTTCCTTCATCCCGCGCAGGCGTTCGATCGCGGCGCGGGCCAGATCGTTGGCATCGCGATGCTCGTCCGGGGCGATGGCGGCTTCGACCGGCGGCGCGGAGGCTGGCGCCGTGACGACCGGCGCCACGGCAGGCTGGACCGGCGTTACGACAGGCTTCGCCGCGGTCTTTTCACGCAGCACAGGCGGGTGCCGACGTCCTTCCAGCGGAAGGCTGGCGGTTTCCGCCGGCTTCTGCTCGGACTTCTCAGCGGGTTTTTCTGCTGCTTTCTCGGCGGCGGGCTTTTCGGCTGGCTTTTCCAGGATCGATTTTTCGGAAATGCCCTTGGCTCGGACGCCTGCCGCCGGGATATTGGCCAGGTCGGTGGAAGCCTCGGCGGGCGCTGCATCGTTCTTGCCGCCGGCCTTTCCAGCGTCGACCGATGACACGGCCGCGGCCGGCGCGTCGGTTGCGGGCTTGCTGGCGATGTAATGATTAACGATGTAGGCCCCGATGATCGTCGCTGCCACCGACGGCAGGATGTCAGAGGCAAATTTCGATAGGTATTTCAGCATGGCCACCACTCCCCGGCAGTTGATGCTGGAACTTTGAGGCACATTGAGGGATCAACTGCGACGGATCGGTGGCAATTCGGTAAACGGAATTTACGGTTTCAATTCCACTTCCAGGAACACGATTTCGGCCGCGGTCTCGTTGAGCACGTCGTGTTCGACCCCGGCCTTGCGGAAATACGACTTGCCGACGCCAAGCAGGGCCTTGGAGCGTTCCCCGTTGGGCGCCACGATGGTCATTTCACCCGAGGTCACGGGCACGATCACATAGTCCATCTCATGAACGTGATGGCCGGTGGCGCTGCCCGGTGCCAGCCGCCACTCGGTGACCCGCACCTCCGGTGTGTCCACCTGAACATCCGACCTCGCACTGATCATGGCCGCCATTCTCCCGCCTCGGGTGCCGTCAGGGCACGAATACCAACAGCACGAATACCGCAAACACCACCAGGTGAACCAGCCCGAACAGGATGTTGGTACGGCCGGTGCCGAAGGTCAGCATGCTGAGGATGAAGGTCAGCACCAGCAGCACGATGTCGCGGTCGTCAAGACCGAGAATCAGGGTCTTCTCGAGGGCGTAGGCCGCGACCGCGACCGCCGGAATCGTCAGCCCGATGGTCGCGAGCGACGACCCCAGCGCCAAATTGATGCTCTTCTGCAGATCGTTGCTGCGCGCCGCCGCAACCGCCGCGATGCTTTCCGGCAGCAGGATCAGCAGCGCCACCAGAATGCCGGCGAAGGCCGGGGGCGCGCCGATCATGGCGGCGACGGCGTCGACCACCAGCGAGAATTTCTTTGCCAGCAGCACCACCGCCAATAGCGCGAGCAGCAACAGCACGACGCTTAGCATCAGCGTGTGACGGGAAGCCGACGGCGCATCGGTGGTGGCGGCAGCCTCGCGAACGAAATAGTCCCGGTGCCGAATGGTCTGGGTATAGAGAAAGACCCCGTACAGGACGATCGTCACGGCACTGACGAAACCAAGCTGAGCCGCCGAGTAAAACGGCCCGGGCGTCGTCAGCGTGTAGTTCGGCAGTATCAGCGTGATGGTCGCGAGCACCGCCAGCACCGACAGATAGAGATTGGCGCCGGAGACCTGAAAGTCCTGCTCGCGGTAGCGCAGGCCGCCGAACAGGATGCAGGTGCCGACCAGACCGTTGCAAACGATCATCACCACCGCGAACACGGTATCGCGCGCGAGCGTGGGCGCGGCCTTGTCGCCGAGCATGATGGTCGCGATCAGCGCCACCTCGATGATGGTGACGGCGAGTGTCAGCAGCAGCGTGCCGTAGGGTTCGCCGATCCGCTCGGCGATCGCTTCCGCATGGTGCACGGCCGCGAACACGGTGCCGAACAGGATCACCAGCAGCCCGGCCGCAAACAGCAGTCCCGCGGCCGACGGCGTGAAACCGTAGCCGGACGCGGTGACCGCCGCGAACAGCAGAATCGCCAGCGCCGGGAACACCCAGGCCGATCGCGGCATCGGGCCGTGCATGCTCATGGCTTCGGCCTCACCTGGGCGGGATCTCACATCCCCTTGACGATGTTCTCGGTCATCTTCTTGGCGTCGCCGAGCAGCATCATGGTGTTGTCGCGGTAGAACAGCGGATTGTCGATACCGGCATAGCCCGAGGCCAGCGATCGCTTGATGAACATCACGGTGCCGGCTTTCCAGACCTGCAGCACCGGCATGCCGTAGATCGGCGATTTCGGGTCGTCCTCGGCAGCCGGGTTGGTGACGTCGTTGGCGCCGATCACGAAGGCGACGTCGGCCTGGGCGAATTCCGAATTGATGTCCTCGAGTTCGAACACCTCGTCATAGGGCACATTGGCTTCGGCGAGCAGCACGTTCATGTGGCCGGGCATGCGGCCGGCCACCGGATGAATCGCGTATTTGACCTCGACCCCTTCCTTCTTGAGCTGGTCGGCCATCTCGCGCAAGGCGTGCTGCGCCTGCGCCACCGCCATGCCGTAGCCCGGCACGATGATGACCTTCTGCGCGTTCTTCATGATGAACGCGGCATCGTCCGCCGAGCCGAGCTTGACCGGACGCGCCTCGCCGCCGGCGCCGCCGCCGGCGGCAGCCGTTTCGCCGCCGAACCCGCCCAGGATGACCGAGATGAAGGAGCGGTTCATGGCGTGGCACATGATGTAGGACAGGATGGCGCCGGATGAGCCGACCAGCGCACCGGTGATGATCAGCGCCGAATTGCCCAGCGTGAAGCCGATGCCGGCGGCAGCCCAGCCGGAATAGGAGTTCAGCATCGAGATCACGACCGGCATGTCGGCGCCGCCGATCGGGATGATCATGAGTACGCCGAGGGCCAGCGCGATGATGGTGATCGACCAGAAGTCGAGGACGCTGCCGGAGACGACAAGACCGACGATGAAGAACACGAGCGCCAACGCCAGCACAATGTTGATGATATGGCGCGCGGGCAGGATGATCGGCGCGCCGCTCATGCGGGCCGACAATTTCAGGAACGCGATGACGGAACCGGTGAAGGTCAGCGCGCCGATGGCGACGCCGAGCGACATTTCGACCAGGCTCTGCGGATGGATGTTGCCGGGCGTGCCGATGTCGAAGGCCTCGGGCGCATAGAACGCGCCGGCCGCGACCAGCACGGCGGCCATGCCGACCAGCGAATGGAATGCCGCGACCAGTTCCGGCATCGAGGTCATCGGTACCCGGCGGGCGATGACCGCCCCGATGCTGCCGCCGATGGCGACGCCGACCACCACCAGCAGCCAGGCGAGGCCATCGGCCGGCGGATGCGCCGCCAGCGTGGTCGCCACCGCGATCGCCATGCCGATCATGCCGAAGAAATTGCCCTGGCGGCTCGATGCCGGGCTGGACAATCCACGCAGCGACAGGATGAACAGGACGCCGGCGACGAGATACAGAACTGCGGACAGATTGGCGTTCATCTGGAAGCCCCCTCCCCTGTCATCATCCGCGAAAGCGGATGATCCAGTAATCTGGAACACTCGTGACTTGCCAAACCGTCACGGCATACTGGATGCCCCGCAAGAATCCGTAGCCGGGCTCGCCGAAGGCGAGGCCCGATGGCGGGGCGTGACGAATTTGATGCGAGATCCATCCCGCTCACCTGATCTTCTTCTTGTACATCGCGAGCATGCGCTGGGTGACCAGGAAGCCACCGAAGATATTCACGCATGCAAAAGTCAGCGCCACAAAGCCGAAACCCCGCGCCCAGCCGCTGCCGCTCGAGATCATTCCGACCCCGACCGCCAGCAGCGCACCGACCACGATCACCGAGGAGATCGCGTTGGTCACCGACATCAGCGGCGTGTGCAGCGCGGGGGTCACCGACCACACCACGAAATAGCCGACAAATACCGCGAGTACGAAAATAGACAGCCGGAACACGAAGGGATCGACGGCCTGCGCAACATGATCCATGGCGGCTCTCCTGTTAGCCCGTCATTCCGGGACGGCGCAGCGCGCCGGACCCGGAATCCCGAGATTGGTTTGCGATGGAGATTCCGGGTTCGCGCTCCGCGCGCCCCGGAATGACGGGAGGATCTTGTTCGCGCATCACCGTCACGCGCTCTTCGGCTGGAAATTCGGATGAATGACGGCGCCGTCTCTGGTCAGCGCGGTGGCCTTGACCAGTTCGTCGTCCCACTTCACGTCGAGTGCCCTGGTCGATTTGTCGACCAGCGTCTCGATGAAGGAAAACAGGTTGCGCGCATAAAGGCTCGATGCCGAGGCGGCGACGCGGCCGGCCACATTGGTAAATCCGACAATCCTGATGCCGCCGACATCGGCGACTTCGCCGGCCTTCGCACCCTCGACATTGCCGCCGCGCTCGACTGCCAGATCGACCAGTACCGAGCCCGGCTTCATCGACTTCACCATCTCCGCGGTAACCAGCCGCGGCGCCGGCCGGCCCGGGATCAGCGCGGTGGTGATGATGATGTCCTGCTTCTTGATGTGCTCGGCGGTCAACGCCGCCTGCTTGGCCTGATACTCTTTCGACATCTCCTTGGCATAGCCGCCGGCGGTCTCGGCCTGCTTGAATTCCTCGTCCTCGACCGCGAGGAACTTGGCGCCGAGGCTTTCGACCTGCTCCTTGACCGCCGGACGCACGTCGGTCGCGGTGACGACGGCCCCGAGCCGCCGCGCGGTGGCGATCGCCTGCAGCCCGGCGACGCCTACCCCCATCACGAATACCTTGGCCGCGGGAATCGTGCCCGCCGCCGTCATCATCATCGGAAAGGCCCGGCCGAACGCTTCCGCCGCCTCGATCACCGCACGATAACCGGCGAGATTGGCCTGGCTGGACAGCACGTCCATCACCTGGGCGCGGGTGATGCGTGGCATCAGCTCCATGGCGAAGGCCGAAATGCCGGCGTCCGCCATCGACTTCAGCGCGGCGTCGTTGCCGTAGGGATCCATGATGGCGATGACCAGCGCGCCGCGCTTGTAGTTCGCCAGCTCGGAAGGCTCCGGCCGCTTCACCTTGATGACGATGTCGGCATCGTTCAATGCGTCGCTGCCGACGGTGGCGCCGGCGGCGACGAATTCAGCGTCCGGAATGCCGGACTTGATGCCTGCGCCGGGCTCGACGGCGATGTCGACGCCCAACGCCCTATATTTTTTCACCGTATCCGGCGAGGCGGCGACGCGTGGCTCGGACGGATCGATTTCCTTGGCGACGGCAATCTTCATGAGGCCTCCGGCAGCGCGAGACGCGCCCGCGCGCGAGCAAACTAGCGCTAAATTCGCAAAAATGGATACTGGTTTTGCGAGGAGAGTGCGGGCAATTTTCAGCGCGCCACCGGCTGGCGGCGCGGCCGCGGCATCAGGTCAGGAAAATTGCCATCATGGCGACGATGAAGATGACGGCTGCGGTGCCGCACTTCACCAGCATGATGAAGCCTTCATAGGTCTGCTCATGGGCCTGATAGTCGTTGCCGTCGGCGGTCGTGTAGGCGACTTCGTTATGCTCTGCCATTGGTATCCCCAGTCAACGTCCGAATTGGCGTGGAATTACCGTAATCCCAACGGCAGGGCAACGGTGGCGCGGCGGGACGTCCCTATTTGGGCGCCCCGGGCGGCCAATTGTCCCGGATCCACCGGGTCAGGCCCTGTTCGCTGACCTCGCCGGCGGCAAGCGCGAGGATGATGGCGGTGGATTGTGCCGGGTCAGGACCGAAAGCAACGCCGTTCTTGAGCAGGAAGCCCATCATGGTCATGAAGGCGATCCGCTTGTTGCCATCGACGAAGGCGTGATTTTTTGCCAGCCCAAATGCATAGGCCGCTGCAAGCTCCGCGATATCCGACTGTTGGTAGCGCCATTTGTTGATGGGACGTTCGAGCGCGGAGCGAAGCATTCCTTCGTCGCGCAAGCCGGGTGCGCCGCCGAAGCGACGCAGTTGCCGGCTATGGATCGCGATGGCTTGTTCATAGGTAATCCAGAGCGGTTCTGCTGGCTCGCTCATGCGTTGTTCCGTTTATTTTGCTAGCGCCGCCAGCGTATCCCGGTACTTGTCCATGACCTGGTCAGCGATCTCCATGGTCTTCTCGAAATCTGGATCATAAGGCATCGCCTGAAATCCACCTCCGGCGAGTTCGGTAATGTGAAGCTCCTGACCTCGCTTGAGGTCTAGCCGCTGCATCAATTCGCGCGGCAACAACAGGCCGTCGGAATTGCCGATTTTCTTGATCTCGATCTTCATGGTCCAATTCTCCTCACGCGTGGTCACAATGGCCATTCGCGGTTCTCGTCGCCTCCGATGTCTGGGAGCGGCCTGAATGCCAAAGGCCGTATTATACAGATGTATAACACGGCCCTTGGCGACGTTCAACACTTGTAATACGGCACCTTATCCCATCCCCTCCAGCTCATCGATCATGCCCGAGATCACCGACAGCCCGCCGTCCCAGAATTTCGGGTCCCTGGCGTCCAGTCCGAACGGCTTGAGCAGTTCGGAATAATGCTTGGTGCCGCCGGCCGCCAGCATCGCCAGATAGCGCTCGGCAAAGCCGTCGGAGGCTTTTTCGTAGACCGCATAGAGCGAGTTCACGAGACAATCGCCGAACGCATAGGCGTAGACATAGAACGGCGAGTGGATGAAATGCGGGATGTACATCCAAAAGCTTTCATAGCCGGGCCGGATGTCGATCGCCGGACCGAGGCTCTCGCCTTGCACGCCGAGCCAGATTTCGCCGATGCGCTCGGCCGTCAGTTCGCCGTTGCGCCGCTCGGTATGGACCGCGCGCTCGAATGAATAGAACGCGATCTGCCGCACCACCGTGTTGATCATGTCCTCGACCTTGCCGGCCAGCAGCGCCTGACGCTGCCTGGCGCTGGAGGTCTCCGCCAACAGCCGCCTGAAGGTCAGCATCTCGCCGAACACGCTGGCGGTTTCGGCCAGCGTCAGCGGCGTCGGCGCCATCAGCGCGCCGTTTCCTGCCGCCAGCACCTGATGCACGCCGTGGCCGAGTTCATGGGCGAGCGTCATCACGTCGCGCGGCTTGCCCTGGTAATTCATCAGCACATAAGGATGCGCCGAGGGCGTGGTCGGATGCGAGAACGCGCCCGGCGCCTTTCCCGGCCGCACCGGCGCGTCGATCCAGCGATCGGTGAAAAATCGCTCGGCGATGCGCGCCATCTCGGGCGAGAAGCCGCGATAGGCCGTCAGCACCATGTCCCTCGCCTCTGGCCAGGCGATGGTTCCGGTCGCCGAAAACGGCAGCGGCGCGTTGCGGTCCCAATGCGCGAGCTTCTTCTTTTTGAACCAGCCTGCCTTGAGCCGGTAGTAGCGATGCGACAACCGCGGATAGGCGGCGCGAACCGAACCAACCAGCGCATCGACCACCTCGCGCTCGACGCGGTTGTTCAAATGGCGCGAATCCGCGACATCCCGGAAGCCGCGCCAGCGATCGGAAATCTCCTTGTCCTTGGCCAGCGTATTGGTCACCAGCGCGAACGTCCGCTCATTGGCCTTGAAGGTCTTCGCCAACGCCTGCGCCGCCGCCTTGCGCTTCTCACCGGCGCGGTCCTGCAGCAGACTGAGCGTCGGCTCGATCGCCAGTTCCCGTCCCGAAACCTTGAAGCGCAGGCCGGAAATGGTCTGATCGAACAGCCGATTCCAGGCCGTGTATCCGCTCTGGGATTTTTCATGGAACAGTTGCTCGACGCGATCCTCGAGCTGATACGGCTTGTCCTTGCGCAGGTCCTCGATCCAGGGCCGATAATGCCCGAGCTCCGGCGTCTGCATCGCACGATCGATGGTGGCATCGTCAACCCGATTGAGTTCGAGCGCGAAGAACAGCAGGTGCAGCGACGCCGCCGTCAGGCGCTCGGAGACGTCGCCATAGAATTTGGAGATCGCCGGATCGACGCTGTCGCCGGCATGAACCAGGCCGGCATAGGACCCGAGCCGGCCGGCAAGATCGTCGATCGCCTCGTAGCGCCTGACCGCTTCGGCAAGCCACTTGCCGCCGCCCTCTTTTGCGGCCCCCTCCGCAAGCCGGCCCTTGTAGTCGGTCTCAAACGCGACGCATTCGGCGTCCATCCTGGCGAGGTCGCGCGCAACCTCCGGCGCGTCGATACCGGCATAGAGGTCGGACAGATTCCATTCCGGCAGTTTCCCGCTGCCGGTCCGGGCCGCTGATTTCTTCGGTTTGCGTTCAGCGGATGGCTTGCGGAGAGCGGAAGAGCGCGAGGTCATCGGGTTCGAGCCTGTGTGCACGTTTGAACGGGGACGGGTTGGCAACGTTTAAGAGGTCGTTAATCGGCATCGGCGAGAGTGCCCCGATTCGAGACAAATAGTTGCAAGGTGCGGGGAAAGCCATGGCGGCGACCATTTTGATTGTCGATGACGACGCGGTCCAGCGCCGCCTGGTCGAGAACATGGTGCAAAAGACCGGCTATGAGCCGGTCGTCGTCGACAGCGGCGACGCGGCCATCGCCTTGCTGACCGCGCCGGACGCTGCGGCGATCGATGCGGTGGTGCTCGACCTCGTGATGCCCGGCCTCGATGGCATGGGCGTGCTGGCAAAAATCCGCGACGCCGGCCTCAATGTTCCGGTCATCGTCCAGACCGCCCATGGCGGCATCGACAATGTGGTGTCGGCGATGCGCGCCGGCGCCCAGGATTTCGTGGTGAAGCCGGTCGGCATCGAGCGGCTGCAGGTATCGCTGCGCAATGCGCTCAATGCCAGCGCGCTGAAAGGCGAGCTGCAGCGCATCCGGCACAGCCGCGAGGGCCGGCTGACATTCGCCGATATTGTCACCCGCAGCGAGACGATGGCGGGCGTTCTGCGCATCGCGCAGAAGGCGGCCAGCTCCATTATTCCGGTGCTGGTCGAAGGCGAATCCGGCGTCGGCAAGGAGTTGTTCGCGCGCGCCATTCATGGCAGCGGCGAGCGCAAATCAAAGCCGTTCGTCGCCGTCAATTGCGGCGCCATCCCGGACAATCTGGTGGAGTTGATCCTGTTCGGCCATGAGAAGGGAGCCTTCACCGGCGCCACCGAACGTCACACCGGCAAATTCGTCGAAGCTTCCGGCGGCACGCTGTTCCTCGACGAAGTCAGCGAACTGCCGCTCGCCGCCCAGGTGAAACTGCTGCGCGCCCTGCAGGAAGGCGCGGTTGAGGCGGTCGGCGGCCGCAAGCCCGTCAAAGTCGACGTCCGCATCATATCCGCAACCAACCGCAAATTGCTCGACCGGGTCAAAACCGGACAGTTTCGCGAGGATCTGTTCTATCGCCTCCACGTTCTGCCGCTGACGATTCCACCGCTGCGGATGCGGCGCGAGGACATTCCGCATCTGCTGCGGCACTTTCTGGCGCGGTTTTGTGCCGAAGAGAATCGCCCCATTACCGGCATCAGCGGCGAGGCGGTGAGCCGACTGTCCCAGCTCGATTGGCCGGGCAACATCCGGCAGCTCGAGAATGCGGTCTATCGCGCCGTGGTGATGAGCGAAGCCGACCAGCTCGGCATTGCGGATTTTCCCCAGGCCGCCGTCCAGTCGGTGGCGATGCCGGAGGCGGGCCACGCGCCCGGTGAGCCGCTGGTCATGGATCCCGCCTTTCATTCGACCGCGCCGGCCCTCATTTCGGGTAGCGAAATACCTATCGCTCCGCTGCCTACCGCCGGCGGCGCGCTGGCGATGCTGAACAGCTCCGGTGAAATGCGGCCGCTCGAAGAGCTTGAAGCCGAAATCATCCGCTTCGCGATCGCACACTACCGCGGCCAGATGTCCGAGGTTGCGCGGCGGTTGAAGATCGGCCGCTCGACGCTTTATCGCAAGCTCGACGAGGCGGCGAACGACGATTCGGCCGAAGGCGACAAAACGCGCTGAGGGAGCGCCGAGTGCGGCGATTCGGGTGTCGAGAAAAGGTTGAAACTACCGGCGGTTCCGGAACATTCGAACCGTGGCTTGGCGGTGACAGACAAAGGGTCAAGAGCGTGGCAAAAGCGCGCTATCCGCTGCGAAGCGGATTCTTGAGGTCAGTTTGTCGTGAGGTGCCCCGCGTAGCGCTGGCTGCACAAGAGGGGCCCGTGTATCGTCTGCGTATGAATCGTTGCGTGCAGGCGTACCAGAACCGGGAGTGCATTCAGACGCGATTCGATGTGCTGGCTGAATGCGTTTTCCCAACCGATCAGGCCGGCGCCCTAGCAAAAAGCGTAAAACCGACGATACCGCGAGCCGCTCCATGTCGGGGCAGCTTGGCCCAGGGGGTGAGATAATGCGTGACTGTTCGAACCACCGTGCCGGATTCGACTGCGTGCTGGTGGCCGTCGCGGCGACCTTCCTCACGGTGTCCGCCCTCACGGTGTCCGCGTCCTCGGCACTGGCGCAGGCCGATCCGTCGCGCAACAGTGCAGCCGAGCTCGCGATCGACGCCGCGATTCCGCGCCCCGAGCCCGCCAATGTGCCGCCTCCGACCGTCAACGATTTCAAGCCGGACGTGGTCAAGCCCGACACCACCGCGGCCGCGCCCGCTCCGGCAAAGACAACCGAGAAGGCCGCGGAGACCAAGCCCTCCGACGTCGTCGCAGCGCCGGCCGCCGATACCGGCAAGCCGGAGACCGCCAAGGTCGAAACCGGCCAGACCGAGCCCGGCAAGAGCGAGCCCGCCAAAAACGACACCGCCAAAAACGATCCGGCCGCCACCGCACCCACCCCGCCTCCGGCCGCGGCTGCCGCAGCGCCGGCCGCCGAGCCGACCAAGGAACCGACCAAGGAACCGACAAAGGCTGCGAGCAATGTCGCGCCGGCCGACCAGCCGGTGGCCGACCGGCTGCGCGATCTCGTGGAGGCGAAATCCTCGCATTATTTCGAACGCAAGGCCGAGCGGATTGCCGCGGAGAAATTCTACGGCGGGCGCGACTTTGCCCCGCTATGGACGCAGGGCGGCGCGCTGACCGCAACCGGCAAAGGCGTCATCGCGCGTCTCAAGGATGCCGCCTCCGACGGCCTCAACGCCGCCGACTATCCGGTGCCGGATTTCAGCGCCGCTACCACGCCGGACGGGCTCGCGGAAGCCGATCTGAAGCTGACCGCCAGCATGCTCGACTATGCACGCCAGGCCCAGAGCGGCCGGATGCACTGGTCCCAGGTCAGCGGCGACATCCAATATCCGGAACATCCGATCGATCCGGCCGAAGTGCTGGCGAATATCACGACCGCCAAGGACGCCTCCGTCGCACTCGACAGCTACAATCCGCCGCAAAAGCTCTATCGCGAGTTGAAGGCGAAACTCGCCGAGTTGCGCGGCATGGGTGACGGACCGGTGATCCAGATCGCGGAAGGGCCGGCGCTCCGCTTCACGCCGTCCCGCAGCCGGCGACAGCCGGCGGGAGCAATGGAAGACGCGCGCGTGCCGCAGTTGCGCGCCAAGCTCGGCATCACCGAAAACGCCGACGACGATCATTTCGATGCCAAGGTCGCCGCGGCCGTGCGCAAGTTCCAGGAGGGCGCCGACATCAAGCCCACCGGCGTGCTCGACGACAGGACCGTCAGGGCCATCAACAGCCCGAAACGCGACAAGCAGATCGACACCCTGGTCGTGAATATGGAGCGCTGGCGCTGGCTGCCGCGCGACCTCGGCGCGCCCGCGATCGGTGACGCCTATGTCATTCTCAATATCCCGGACTACTCGCTGAAGGTGATGCAGCATGGCGCCCCGGTCTGGACCACGAGGGTGGTGACCGGCCAGCCCGGCATTCACGCCACGCCGCTGCTGACCGAGACGATGAAGTTCATCACGGTCAATCCGACCTGGAATGTGCCGCCCTCGATCATCTACAACGAATATCTGCCGGCCCTGCAGCAGGATCCCACCGTGCTGCAACGCATGGGACTGAAGCTCGAGCGGGCCCGCGACGGCAGCATCCACATCTCGCAGCCGCCCGGCGAGCGCAACGCGCTCGGCCGCATCCGCTTCAACTTCCCGAACAAATTCCTGGTGTATCAGCACGACACCCCGGACAAGTATTTGTTCGCCAAGGACGAACGCGCCTTCAGCCATGGCTGCATGCGGGTGCAGAATCCGGATCAATACGCCTCGATCCTGCTCAACATCACCGAGCCCAACCAGCACTACACGCCGGAAAAGATCCGCAGCATGTACGGCCAAAGCGAAATCGACCTGAAATTCCCGACGCCGGTCCCGGTCAACATCACCTACCAGACGGCGTTCGTGGACGACGCCGGCAAACTGCAATTCCGCCGGGACGTTTACGGCCGCGACGCCACCATGCTGGCGCTGCTGCGCAACAGCCGCAACAAGGATCTGGAAACCGTGGTGGCGCACGCGCAGCCGAACTATGCGCACCCGGTCGCCAACCTTCCCGACAATGTCAACTTTGCGAGCGACAACAGCTATTCCGGCTTTTCTTCCGGGCCGTCGTCGTTCTTTGAACGGCTGTTCGGAGGGCCGTCGCCCGCTCCCGTGCCGTTCGGCCGCCGGCCGCCGCGGCGAATCATTACCCGTTGATTGATCAGTTATCCCCTGATTGACCTGGGCCATCGGCAGGTCCCTTGAATTTGATAACAATATCAGGGGCCTCGCCGGCCGACGGCGCGCCTGATTTTGACCGTTCACGCCCTGATCCACCCCCTGGCTATTTTTCGCCACACTCGACGGGTTAGCTTTCGACCTGACTTGGGGGTGGATCGTAAATTCCGGTTAACCCTGCCGCTTTAAGACTGCATTCATCCTCTTTCGTCGCCCGGGGGCAGCGGAAGAGTCCTTACGATCGGTCGTCCTTTGGGTGGGCTCTACGTGCTGGCTGGTTTCGCACGCCAATTCGGTTCACTGTCGTTGCCGAAGGCCGGGTATCGTCTCGGCCTAACGTCGTTGCTGCTCCTGCTCGGAGCCGGATCGGTCCACGATGCGACCGCCGAGAACGAAACCCGCACCCTTTCGTTCCACCACACCCACTCCAACGAAGACCTCACCGTCACCTTCAAGCGCGATGGACGCTACGACGAAGAGGCGCTGAAGCAGCTCAACCACTATCTTCGCGACTGGCGCACCCAGGACCAGACCGTGATGGATCGTCACCTGTTCGACATCCTGTGGGAAGTTTACCGCGACGTCGACGCCAAGAAGCCGATCCAGATCATTTCCGCCTACCGCTCCCCCGCCACCAACGCCATGCTTCGCCGCCGTTCTTCCGGGGTGGCGCGTTTCAGCCAGCACATGCTCGGCCACGCCATGGATCTGTACATTCCGGACGTGCCGCTGGAGCAAATCCGTTTCGCGGGGCTCCGCCTGCAGCGCGGCGGCGTCGGCTTCTATCCGGCATCGGGATCGCCGTTCGTCCATCTCGACACCGGCAGCATCCGTCACTGGCCGCGCATGACCCACGATCAGCTTGTCAAGGTATTCCCCGATGGTCGCACCGTGCATATCCCCTCGGACGGCACCCCGCTGAAGGGATATGAACTGGCCCGCGCCGAGATCGAAAAACGCGACGGCGGCGACAGCGCGTTGACGAAGAGCAGCCCAAGCCTGTGGGCGGCGCTGTTCAAGACTCAATCGAGCGACGACGAGGACGAGGCGGTGAGTGCGCCGACGCCGGCCGTCGATCCGGTCGCCGCCGCCAAGTCCGCCGATCCGGTGCCGACGCCGCGCGCAAAGCCCCGCGCCGCCGCAACCTTCCAGCTCGCTTCCGCCGACGCACAAATCGTGCGGCCCGGCAACTCGAAGCCGACCGCGCCGCCATCGGCTGAAAACAGCGAAGCCAGGCCGCAAACGCCGGCCGACATCATCAACGCCCGCGGCTTCTGGGGAGAAGCCCCGGCCACGCCGAAGCAGGCAACGCCGGCCCAGGTCGCCGCCATCAGCGCCCGCCGGGCGGTCGCCGCCGCCGACCAACGGCCGACCGCCAGCATCAACGCTGCGTTCCAGGCGCTGGCCTATGCTCCGGACGCCTCTTCGCCGGCGGGCCGCCCCGCCATCGTGGCGGCCAGTGCGCCGATCCCGCTCGGCCTGCGCCCGGCCGTCCGCAATGCCATGGCCGCCATGCCGATCAACTCGGTGGCCGTCAAGGGACCTCAGGGGCCGGCTAGCCGGGCTCCGACTTCGGCGCGGATCGCGGCAGCCAGGGGCGCCGATATCTGGATGCGCGCCATGATCCTCGCGCCGAGCGCCAGCCTGTCGATGGCCTCGACGGTGCTGGGCGATACCGACATGACGCTGATGCGTGCTTTTTTCGTCAAGCCGCAGTCTGCCGTGGTGATGGGTTTCTCGGATGATCCGGAGCTGGGGCTGCAGTGCGACCGGTTCACCGGATCGGCGACCGCGACGCTGACGACCGCATCGTTCGTGGTGCGGACCGCGTCGCTGCATTGAGGCAGGGCCGTCAAGGCCGGGCCCGACCCCGTATTCCGCCAGCATCCCGGATGTCTTTTGAAGAAAGACGGCACCGCGAGTCCGACCCGCGGATGACGTTCGCCGAGTTCACAGCATTCCGAGCGCCTGCATGTAGGTTTCCAGGATGGTCTCGTGCTCGGCGCGCTCGTTGGCGTCCTGCTTGCGCAGGCGCACGATGGTGCGCAGCGCCTTGACGTCGAAGCCGTTGCCCTTGGCCTCCGCGTAGACGTCGCGGATGTCGTCGGAGATCGTCTTCTTTTCCTCTTCCAGCCGCTCGATACGCTCGATGATGGCCTTGAGCTGGTCCTTGGCAAATCGTGTCGCGGGCGCTTCCTTGACGGCAGCGGCAGAGGTGGCCATCGGGTACTCCTGATGAACTGTAGGTTGCAGGCGTGAAGACCAACGAAACGCGCTTGCCGCGCGCAGCCGGTCCGAAAATGACCCTCAAGACTGCGGCCGCTGGCGTCAAGGAAACATCGCGCTCATCCACAGCGCGCCCACAGGAGAAAGCATTGCTGCGGCTTCAGGGATCTCGTCGCCAGGATGCGCGATGCGAAATCCGGCAACGAATTTGGCGCGACCCGGATTCACCTTGCCGATCCGGGCTACGCACCGACCGACGACTCAGTGCCCGCTCGGGGACTTTTTCAACGCCGCCAGTTGCTCGGGACCGGCGCTGCCCTGATAGGTCGACTTCCAGGTCTCATAGGGCATGCCGTAGATCGCCTCGCGGCTTTCGTCCTTGCTCATCGGCGTGCCGCTGGCGTCCGCCTCTTCCTTCAGCCAATTGGACAAACAGTTGCGGCAGAAGCCGGCCAGGTTCATCAGGTCGATGTTCTGGACATCGTTGCGGGCGCGCAAATGTTCGACAAGGCGCCGGAACACCGCCGCTTCGAGTTCCGTCGTGATTTTGTGATCCGTGGTCATGGCCGTTGTCTCACCGTTGCTCGGCAGGTATTGAGTATTAGGTGGGAGCTGTCACAGATTTTGCCATATCGCAGCGCAAACAGGAGGCCCGCAAAGCGGGAATTCGGCAGCCCGCCGTCCCAAAAACGCCGCTTCGCCGGTTGATAGCCGCCATCGGCCCACGCGAAATCGTCAAAGAACTGATATAGCTTCAATAAATGACTGCTGAAAATCCCCATCGCGCCCATCCGTTTGTTCGTGTCGCTGCCGGCTTGATACCGATGCTGGCGCTGGCTGCGGCCTGTTTGTGGAGCAGTCCGGCCGCCGCAGACTTTCGCCTCTGCAACAACACCTCGAGCCGGGTCGGTGTCGCCTTGGGCTACAAGGACGCCGAAGGCTGGACCACCGAGGGCTGGTGGAATGTGTCGTCGCGTGCCTGCGAGACGCTGCTGCGCGGCACCCTGATCGCCCGGTACTATTACATCTATGCGCTCGATTACGACCGCGGCGGCGAGTGGTCGGGGCAGGCCTTCATGTGCTCGCGGGACAAGGAATTCACCATCAAGGGCACCGAGAATTGCCTGGCGCGCGGCTTCGACCGCACCGGTTTTTTCGAGGTCGACACCGGCGAGCAGCGCGCCTGGACCGTGCAATTGACCGAATCCGCCGAACAGCAACCAGCGCAACGCGTGCCGGGAATCCCCGGGACGGTCAACCCGAACGCGCCCGCCGGCATTCCCGGCGTGTCCGGTGCACCGAGCGGAACGCCTCCGGGCACGTCTGGTCCGCCGCCAGCCGCCGCGCCCGGAAACAAACCATGAGACGCCTGCGCCGTATCAAGATCCTTGCAACGCTGGGGCCTGCCTCCTCCGACAGCACCATGATCAGGCGCCTGTTCGAGGCCGGCGCCGACGTCTTCCGCATCAATATGAGCCATACCTCGCATGACAAGATGCGCGAGCTGGTCAAAACCATTCGCAATGTCGAGTTCGAGCTACGGCCGGCCGATCGGGATCCTGGTCGATCTTCAGGGGCCGAAGCTGCGGCTCGGTTCGTTCGCGCAAGGCGCGATCCAGCTCAACAACGGCGAAAGCTTCGTGCTCGATTCCGACAAGTCGCCCGGCGACAACACCCGCGTCCAGCTCCCGCATCCCGAGATCCTTGCCGCGCTGAGGCCGGGCGATGCGCTGCTGCTCGACGACGGCAAGGTGCGCCTGATCGCCGAGGAGACCTCGCCCGAGCGCGCCGTGACCCGGGTCGTGATCGGCGGCAAGATGTCGGACCGCAAGGGCGTCAGCCTGCCCGACACCGACCTGCCGGTCTCCGCCATGACACCGAAGGACCGCGCCGACCTCGAAGCGGCGCTGGTGACCGGCGTCGACTGGATCGCGCTTTCCTTCGTGCAGCGCGCCGAGGACGTCGTCGAAGCCAAGAAGCTGATCCGCGGCCGCGCCGCCGTGATGGCCAAGATCGAAAAGCCGCAGGCAATCGACCGGCTGCCGGAAATCATCGAAGCCTCCGACGCCTTGATGGTGGCGCGCGGCGATCTCGGCGTCGAACTGCCGCTGGAACGGGTGCCGAGCCTGCAGAAGCAGATGACGCGGCTGGCGCGGCGCGCCGGCAAGCCGGTGGTGGTCGCCACCCAGATGCTGGAATCGATGATCCAGAGCCCGGTGCCGACGCGCGCAGAGGTCTCGGACGTCGCCACCGCCGTCTATGAAGGCGCCGACGCGATCATGCTGTCGGCGGAATTGGCTGCCGGCAAGTATCCGGTCGAAGCGGTCTCGACCATGAACCGGATCGGCGAGGAAGTGGAGCGCGACCCGACCTATCGCGGTGTGCTCAATGCGCAGCGGGCCGAGCCGGAGCCCACGGTCGGCGATGCCATTGCCGATGCGGCACGGCAGATCGCCGAAACGCTCGACCTGTCGGCAATCATCTGCTGGACTAGTTCGGGATCGACCGCGCTGCGGGTGGCACGCGAGCGGCCAAAGCCGCCGGTGGTGGCGATCACGCCGAACCTCGCGACCGGGCGCAAGCTGTCGGCGGTCTGGGGTGTGCATTGCGTGGTCGCGGAAGACGCCCACGACCAGGACGACATGGTCAACCGTGCCGGCTCGATCGCGTTTCGTGACGGCTTTGCCAAGGCCGGACAGCGCGTCATCATCGTCGCCGGCGTGCCGCTCGGCACCCCCGGCACCACCAATATGGTCCGCATCGCCTATGTCGGCCCGAACGCCGACACGAATGAATGATTTGTTTTTTTCGTCATGGCCGGGCTCGTCCAGGCTCGTCCCGGCCATGACGGTCTTCGCCCCGGAACGACGTCAACTCAGCAGCGTCGCCTCCAGCGTGATCTTGGTGTTCAGCAGCTTCGATACCGGGCAGCCGGCCTTGGCCATGCCGGTCAGTTGGTCGAATTTCGCCTTGTCCGCGCCCGGGATCTTCGCCGTCAGGGCAAGATGCACCGAGGTGATGGCAAAGCCGTCCGCCACCTTCTCGAGCGTGACGTCGGCCTTGGTCTCCATATGCTCGGCCGTGAGCTTGGCTTCGCCGAGGATCAACGACAGCGCCATGGTGAAGCAGGCAGCATGTGCGGCCCCGATCAGCTCTTCCGGATTCGAGCCGGGCTTGCCTTCGAAGCGGCTGGCGAAGCCGTAAGGATAATCGTTCAGCGCGCCGCTCTTGGTCGAGATGGCGCCCTTGCCGTCCTTGATGCCGCCCTGCCATTTGGCCGATCCTGATGTCGTTGGCATAAATCACTCCATAAGTGAGTTGAGAGAAGCCTGTTTGCTACCGCGCCAATGCGGCGGAACCTGTACCGGCCGCGCCGGCACCGGCGTGGATCGAATATGCACTGACGGCGCCGCGGTTCCTACGCGCCCACCAGGGTTTTCGCGGGCAGCACCGCCTGGACCACCAGGCCGCGGGCGCGGGCATCCATGACGCCGACCGCCCGCAGCGCCAGCAGCGTCACGGTTTGCACGGCGTCGCGCAGCTTGCCCGGATCCTCGATATTGTCCGGCGCCAGCGGCCCGACCAGCGATTCATGCAATGCGCCCAAGAGCGCGGTCGCGGCCAGGGCGGTGTCCTGCGCCGGCAGATGACCGGCGCGGACCGCGGCATCGATCCGCGCGGCGATCTCGCTGGCGATCTCGCGACGGCTCGCCAGCCGCGAGGCGGTGACGTCGACGTCGACCGGCTCGGCCAGGATGCCCCAGGCGAGCCTGCGCTGCGACAGCACATGCACGGCAACCGTGGTGACGGCCGCCGCCAGCGCCGATGACGGCCCAGGGGCGGCGTCGGCCGCGCGGCGAATGGCCGCCAGTTCATCACGCGAGACGTCGGCGATCAGCTCGGAAATCAGATCCGCCTTGGAGGGGAAGTAGCGGTAGACGGTGCCGGCGGCGACGTTGGCGCGGACCGCCACCGGCGCGATCTGCACCGCGGCCATGCCGCCATCGGCAGCAGCGCTGCGCGCCGCGGCCAGAATGGCGCTGCGCCGCGCCGCAAGGCGCTTTACGACCTGATGGGTCCGCCGATAGACCATGGCGCGTTTCTCATCCCGGCGCGCGTCGGGCCGATCGCCCGTTCCGACACGTCCTCACTGTTTTGGGCGATTTGTTGCCATTCGCCTTGAAGAACTGAACAACTATTCAGGCCCGCTGACAAGACTAATCGTGACGATCGCAAAAGGTCAGGCTTAGGGCGAACGGACGCGCCAGGCCGCGAGTTGGCTGACGGGATGCAACTGGACCGGTTGCAGGAAATCGGGCAGTTCGCGGCGCCCGAGGCGGGCCGCCAGCCCCGACGGAGCGAGTTGGACGAAGTCTGCCTGCTCCAGAGAACCGGCACAGATCACGACGTAGTCGACCCGGCGATCGGAAAGCATCTGCCGCGCAGCCGCCGGTGCGGCCGTCATCAGGTCCAGCATGGCGCGATTGCCGTCATTGTTGCGGTGATACGGAGCCGCGAAGACGGAATGGCCGGTGGCGGCGAGGATGCCGGGACCGAGGTCGATCGGCGCCATCACCCGGCCGCGCGCAAGCTGGGCAAGCGGCGCGAGGCTGGAAACCGCCCGACACGAGGAGGTCGCATCCTGGACCGCCATCGTCCATTTCGGCTGGACGACCCGGTCGATCAGCGGCCGAGCCACAAGGCCGACGGCAGCGAAGCTCGCGGGTGAGGCGATCAGCGCCGCGATCAGCAGTTTCCGGCCGGACTCGCGAGCCGACCACAGGCTCGCAAGACTGGCCGACAAGATCGGCGCCGCCACGATGGTTGCCGCCGCCGCGCCACGCATCTCCCAGAAGCTCGTTCCGACCAGCGCGGCCAGCGTGACAATGGCGACGATCCAGCGGAATTGAACGCGCGGCGCGGTTCGCATCATCGCCATCGCCGCCAGCACCAGCGTCAGCACCGGAAAACCATAGAAGCCCAGGATTTTTTGCGGCTCAAGCTGCAACATGACTGGCAGCGAAATCGTTTCAGCGACATGGTCGAGCCAGACCGACGTCACCAGCGGATCGACCGCAGCATAGGGTGAGGCAATGCATCCCGGATATAGTTTGAAGAAGGTGGCGAGCAGGATCGCTCCCGTGATTGCGGCCGCGGCCATCCGCACCCGCAACGAGGAATGCCAGTGATCGACGCCGGCGACGATCACCAGGCTGGCGCCGCCTCCGGCAATCAACAGCAGAAACGGCGCTCCGAACGCATCGCAGAGCGGGGCGCCGAGGGCGTGTGGCGGCAATAGCAGCGCCGCGAGAAGGGCGGACGAGCCGGTCAGGGTCGCGCCGAACACGCCGAGCGGAAGCGACACCGCCCTGCCGCGCCAGATCAGAAGTCCAAACATGGCAACGCAGGCGGCGGCGATCGCGGGCAGCATCTCGAGCCCGATCGCCAGCGAAAGCGTTGCCGACAACCCGGCCAGACCTGCGTCGAGGCAGCTTCGCTCGATCCCGGATGCCAGCAACAGGAAACCCAGCAGCAACACCATCTGGGCGTTGTGGTGATCGATGGCGCCCGCGCGGAAATGAATCAGGGCTGGGATGGCCAGCGCTGCCAGCACGATCGCTGCGATCTGAACCGCATGCTGATGGATGCCGTCGACCATTCGTCCGGCGATGGCGGCGGCCAGCAACAGCGCTGCGCCAAGCAGCATGGTCGGCCACAGCAGCAGCGTGGCCAGTTCGGCGCCGTGGTTGTCCAGCAACGGCCGCAGCAGCAGAATGAGGCCGGCCAGAGGTGCATCGACGACGCGCGACCAATGCATCAGCAGGCCGGGCGGATCGAGCCGGTGCTGCACCAGGTCGAACCAGCCTTGTCCGGCGATCAGGTCACGGACCTCGACCAGCCGCATGGCGTCGTCGGTCGACATGGCGTCGAACACGCCGCCCTGGATGGCCGGCACGGCGAGCGCAGATGCAACCGCAGCGCACAGCGCAAGCGCCATCATTTTCGGGTTCGCGGTGCCTCGCGTTGTGGTCGACTTGAGCGCACCCTGCCGGACCGACGGGACGCCGGCCGCGTAACGTGGGCCTTCAGGGTACTGCCGGGCGGAAACGTCCATCGCTCATGCCGATGCGGCGGAGCGAGACTGCAACACCGCGCTGTTGCGCCAGAGCCGGCAGCGAGCCGCGATCAATCCGGTGACGACCAGCGTCGCCGCAAACCCGGTCGGCGCGCCAACCAGCGGAAACAACATCAGAAGCAATGCGGCCACGCCGAGGGCCGGCAATTCGTGGCGCTGAAAGCCCTGCTTCAGCCCGATCCGGACCAGGAACGCCACCGCGATCGCCAACACCATGAGATCGTAGAGAAACAGATACGGCGTGATCAGCAACGTGCCGGCGGCGAGCGCCGCGGCCTTCAGCGAATAGCTGACACGGCTGCGCCACATCAGTGCCAGCAGCACCGCGACCCCGCCACTCATGATCCACTGAAACCCCCAGGCCAGTTGTTCGGCACCGCCGAAATATCGCACCAGCGCGAACAGGCTTTGCATCTTGCCCCAGGGCGCCCTGCCCTCGGTGAGGAAGGCCTGCGAAAACATCGGCATCCAGTGGAAGAAGGCCTGCCAGCTCTCGGTGCCGAAGGCGAACCATGACAGCAACGCCATGGCAGCCGCCACAATGGCTGCCGTGACAAACACCGTCCACTGCGAGGCCGCGATCAGCACCAGCGGAAACAGCAACCCGTATTGCGGCTTGTAGCTCAGCAGCCCCAGGCAAATGCCGGCGAGGACCGGACGGAGCGGCATCAGATAGAGCGTACCGCCGATCAGCGACGCCGTCAGGAAGCCATTCTGACCGACCAGCGTGTTGGTGAGCACGACCGGAAACGCCGCCGCCAGCAACAGCCCGAACGGCCGGCCGACGATCGCACGCATGACGGCGAGATAGGGCACGAGGCTCGCCGCCGCCCAGCCAATGAAGGCAACCGCATAGGGAAAATGCGCCAGCAATGTCGCCACGAACAGGAACGGCGGCGGATAGTGCCAGGCGAAATTGCCCGGATAGCTCTGGCCGAGCACCGCGACCTGAAGCTGCTTCTGGATATCCCAGTCATAGGCCTGCGCGGCGTGGCCCTCGAGCACGAGCCGGCCAGCGGACCACACATTGACGAAATCGGTCGGGATTCCCAGGCCCTTGTCGTCGAAGATCCAGCCATGGGCGAAGAACGCCGCCGGGAAGAACGTCGCATTGACGACGAACAGCGCGAAGCAGGCCTTCAAAAGCGCCGGCGGGATCGCGCTTTGCTCCCTGACGGTGGTCGGGACGGATAGCGGCGTGGCCATGCGAGGTCCTCTTCGCGCGCCAGCCGCTCGGCCAAGCGCGCCCCTCCAACCAATAGGGCGCACAGCCTTGAGGAAATCTTAAGCTTTGTGGTACGCGAGCAGGATTTTCCCGATCAGGGGCTCTCTGCAGTCCCCGCCGCGCTGAGCGCCGAACGTCCGCGATCCGGTCGACGCGGGTTGGGATAACCAAGGAAACCGGGCAAGCCCGGCGTCATCACGCCACGGCATCGCCGGTTCGGGCCAGCGGCACCGCGCGACGCATCAGCATCGTGTAGGACGCAGCGCCCAATGCGGCGCCGATCAGCCATCCCCAATCTCCGACGTTGGCAATGACGGCGTAGGCGCCAAGGAGCGACAATCCGATCGAAACGAACGCTGCGATGGCGAGCGCGATCAGCGCCATCCGGTTCCAGCCTCCATCAAAATAGAGCGAGCCGTTCGGCGACATCCGGTAGAGGTCTTCGAGAACGACTTGCTGTCGCTTCACGAGATAGTAGTCCGCCACCATGATGCCGAACATCGGGCCCAGCGCGGCACCGAAGATGCTGACAAAGATGGTGATGGCCTGCGGGCTTGAGACGAAGATCCACGGGCATACCAGCACCGACAGAATTGACGCGATCAGCCCGCCGATGCGGAAGTCGATCTTCTCCGGGTACAGATTGGAAATGTCGTAGGCCGGCGAAACAAAGTTGGCGACAATGTTGATGCCCATGGTGGCGACGATGAAGGTGATGGAGCCGAGTGCCACCACCCACGGATTGCCGATGCGCTGCACGATGGCGACGGGGTCCATGATCGCCTCGCCAAATACCTTGAGCGTTCCGGAGGTGACAATCACCGTGATGATGGCGAACACGATAAAATTGACCGGCAGCCCGAGAAAATTGCCGACCTTCATCGCCTTTGCATCGCGCGCGAACCGGGAAAAATCACCGAAATTGAGCAGCAGCGCCGCAAAATACGCGACAATCAGCATGGCCGCATTCGCCATGTGACCCACCGCCGAGCCTTCCGCGCGGGGGCTGAGCTGCAGCGAGAGACTCGAGGTGCCGGTTTGCGTCAGGATCCAGATCGCCAGCGCAAACATCACGATGTAGACCACGGGACCGCAGAAATCGATGAATTGGCGGATCGTCTCCATGCCATTGAGAAAAACCAGAAGCTGAAACACCCACATGAACAGGAAGCTGAACCAGCCCAGCGCCGACAGGCCGAGGAAACCACCATGGGTCAGGGCTTCCGCGGCAGGGTAGAATGCGATCACAAGCACCTGCACGGCTTTGGAAGCAAAATAGGTCTGGACGCCGTACCAGACGATTCCGACGATGCCGCGCAATCCGGCCGCGATATTGGCTCCCATGACGCCGAATGCCATCCGCGCCACCACCGGGAAAGGCGTACCGTATTTCAGCGACGGGCGACCGATCAGGTTCATCAGGAAGTAGACTGCGGTGATGCCAACCGCCATCGCCAGCAGCACTTCCCATCCCGTCAAGCCCAGAAAGAACAGGCTGGCAGCGAAGGTATAGCCGCCGACGGAGTGGACGTCGGACATCCACATCGCAAAGATACTGAAGACACCCCAGCTTCGCCCTTCGGGGGCGACGGGCGCCAGATCATGGTTATAGAGCCGGGGGTCGGCATCCGGAATAACGACCGTTCGCATCGCATTCGAATTACCGGACATCGGCGGCTCCTATAACGGGACAGATCGTTATCGAAGCAAGGACCGTGCCTGAAATCAACGGCTGGCGCCGCTTTATTGCGTGGGACGCCAATGGCGAATTGTCCACGGCAAAAAAAACGCGGCGTCGCCGCCGCGTTCTTCGATTCGGAACACCGTTCGGTCATGGCGTTTTCGCGCGAAGTCGGCACCGGTTCGCGTGAGGAAAACGCGTCAAACAACAAACCAAAGCCCGGTTCTGATTCAATCAGAACCGAACAGGCTTTAGGCCTGCGGCTGCGGCTCCAGCCCGGCATCCGGGTCGGAACGCGGACGCGGCTTGCCGGCCGGCGGCACGGCCGAGGTGCGCGGCGTGGTCGGTTCCAGCACCGACTCGCGGTTGGGCTTCTTGCCCTTCAGCAGGTCGAGGATTTCGTCGCCGGTCAGGGTTTCAAATTCGAGCAGCCCCTTGGCCAGGGCTTCGAGATCGGCCCGCTTTTCGGTCAGGATCTTGGTCGCCTCGTTGTAGCCCTCCTCGACCAGGCGCTTGATCTCGCTGTCGATCTTCTGGACGGTCGCCTCCGAGGCATTTTGGGTGCGTGACACCGACATGCCGAGGAAGACCTCGTCCTGGTTCTCGCCATAGGACACGGTGCCGAGTTCTTCCGACAGGCCCCAGCGCGTCACCATCATGCGCGCCAGCCGGGTCGCCTGCTCGATGTCGGAGGCGGCGCCGGAGGTGACCTTCTCGCGGCCGAATACCAGCTCTTCGGCGACCCGGCCGCCCATCATGATGGCAAGGCGCGAGGTCATCTGCTCGAGCGACATCGACAGCTTGTCGCGCTCGGGCAACTGCATCACCATGCCGAGCGCCCGCCCGCGCGGAATGATGGTCGCCTTGTGGATCGGATCGGTCGCAACGACATTGAGACCGACGATGGCATGGCCGCCCTCGTGATAGGCGGTCAGCAGTTTCTCTTCCTCGGTCATCACCAGCGACTTGCGCTCGGCGCCCATCATCACCTTGTCCTTGGCCTCTTCGAATTCGGCCTGGGTCACCATGCGCTTGTTGCGCCGTGCCGCGGTCAGCGCCGCTTCGTTGACAAGGTTCATCAGGTCGGCACCGGAAAATCCCGGCGTGCCGCGGGCGATGATCTTGAGGTTGATGTCGGGCGCCAGCGGCACCTTGCGGACGTGGACCTTGAGAATCTGCTCGCGACCGACGACGTCGGGATTGGGAACCACCACCTGGCGATCGAACCGGCCGGGTCGCAGCAGCGCCGGGTCGAGCACGTCGGGCCGGTTGGTCGCCGCGATCAGGATCACGCCCTCATTGGCCTCGAAGCCGTCCATCTCGACCAGCAACTGGTTCAGCGTCTGCTCGCGTTCGTCGTTGCCGCCGCCGAGTCCGGCACCACGATGCCGGCCGACCGCGTCGATTTCATCGATGAAGATGATGCAGGGCGCATTCTTCTTGGCCTGCTCGAACATGTCGCGGACACGGCTCGCGCCGACGCCGACGAACATCTCGACAAAGTCGGAGCCTGAAATCGTGAAGAACGGCACATTGGCTTCGCCGGCTACCGCGCGCGCGATCAGCGTCTTGCCGGTCCCGGGAGGTCCGACCAGCAGCACGCCGCGCGGAATGCGCCCGCCGAGCCGCTGGAATTTTCCGGGATCACGCAGGAATTCGACGATCTCCTGCAAATCCTGCTTGGCCTCGTCGACGCCGGCGACATCATCGAAGGTCACGCGGCCATGCGCCTCGGTCAGCATCTTGGCCCGCGACTTGCCGAAACCCATCGCCTTGCCGGCGCCGCCCTGCATTTGCCGGGACAGGAAGATCCACACCCCGATCAGCGCGATGAACGGCAGCCACGAGACCAACAGCGACACGAACCACGGCACGTTGTCGCCGGGCGGCTTCGCGGTGATCGAGACCTTGCCGTTGTAGAGGCGCGAGACCAGCGTCGGATCGTTCGGCGCATAGGTCTGGAAGCTCGAGCCGTTGGTGAAGGTGCCGTGGATCTCCGGCCCCTGGATCACGACGTCGCGAACGTGGTTGGCATCGACCTCGGTGAGAAGCTGCGAGAACGAGATGTCCTGCGACGAGGTGCGCTGGCCAGGATTCTGGAAGAGCGTGAACAATGCCAATAGCAGCAGGACAATGATGACCCAGAGGGCGAAATTGCGCAGATTGGCGTTCATCGATCTTCCTTCGTGGTCGCGCGGATCGCGGCCTTATAGCCTTGGCGGTATCCCTGAGTAGCCACGAGGGAAATCCCCCTCGGTCAACTGCCCTACAATCTAGGTGCGGCCCGGGTCGCTGCCAAGGGAACCAGATAGGACAATTTAGCGTATCTTGGCGAGATTCCCGTTCAAATAATGGCGCGGCGATGGGTGTTTGCCGGGGTGGTTAAGACCATTGGACCATGGCAGCCGCGCGCGGTCACGACTTGTTCATCGTGCGGCGACGGCGGGGTGGCGATGGCTCGATCCGAATTCGGCCGTCGATCAGGCTCACCAATGCGCCGGCAAGGGTTTGCTTCAGCCTCGACCGATTGAGCCCAGGCCGCTTGCGGCGCAGTGCGGCCTCACCTGCTGCGCGGTCCAGCGTCGCGAGCAACGCCTCGACCTTGCCCAGTTCTGCCGGTCCTTCGTGCCCGTATCGATTGATCGCG
The DNA here is from genome assembly GCA_963748165.1 of uncultured Alphaproteobacteria bacterium. GTDB lineage: Bacteria > Pseudomonadota > Alphaproteobacteria > Rhizobiales > Xanthobacteraceae > Bradyrhizobium. The sequence continues at coordinate 372,988 of CAVVIM010000017.1, read as the reverse complement.
CGCAACAACAGCCGCAGCCGGATTTCCTCCGGCATGGCGGCAAATGCGCTGCAGTCGAAAGAGTTGGCGGCAAACCCCGTCCGCGGTGCTTCGCGATCCCGGAGCGCCAGATAGCGCTCGGCGCCGTCGACCATGATTTCCACCGCCGCATTGGCCCGGCCGAGCCGCGACGCCAGTCGCGCCAGGCTGCGCGTGTCGCCGCCCGCGGCCGCCAGAACCGGCAGGATCGCACGCAGCCGCGGACGCGTGAAACGGATGTCGCGGTTGGTCGGATCGTCGGCAAAGTCGATCCGGGCTTTTTTGAGGGTCGCAAGCAACTGCGCTTTGGAAACATTGAGAAACGGGCGCGCCAGCACCACACCGTCGCGCTCCGACTGCCGCGCCATCGCGGCCAGTCCGGCGATGCCGCTGCCGCGCAGCATCCGCATCAGCAGCGTCTCGGCCTGGTCGTCGCGGGTATGCGCGGTCAGGATATGCGTGGCGCCACACGCGCGCGCCGCCTGCGCCAGCAGCCGGTACCGCGCCGTGCGCGCCGCCGCCGGCAATCCGGTGGTCGGCTTGGTGGCGGTCCAGCGCAGGGTGCGGTGGGGCAGGCCGAGGCCGCGCGCGAGGCGTTTGACGGCGCGTGCCTCTTGGCCGGCCTCGGCGCGCAGGCCGTGATCGACCGTGACGGCGACGAGCTGCGGGCCGCGGGCCAGCGCGCGGCGCCAGCGGGCCGCAAGCCACATCAATGCGATCGAGTCCGGCCCACCGGACACGGCGAGGACGATGGCCGGCGCGGCCTTCCAGTCCGCGAACAGGCGCTTTGCATCCGATACGGAGATCGCGGAATGGTCGTCGGGCATGGGCGCCGCCGGCTGATGTCGAAAGCCTATCTAAGCCGGGACAGGCACCAAGCCCAGCAGGATGCGCCGATCCGGCCCGGCAAACACAGGCTTCAGCACTTCACCCGCTTTTGCTCGCGGTCCACCGCCGCCTTCACGCCGCTCGAGGCGCGCGGATATTTCCGCGTCACCTCGCCGAAGGCGGCGCAGGCGGCTTCCTTTTCCTTCAGCGCCGCCAACGATTGTCCGAGCCGCAGCAACGCGTCCGGCGCCTTCGCCGATTTATCGAACTTGGTGGTCACCGCGAGAAAGGCTTCGGCGGCATCGCGGTACTGCTGGCGCTGGAACAGGCTTTCGCCCAGCCAGTATTGCGAATCCGCCAGCAGCGGATCGCCGGGATATTTTTGTGCGAAATTGCGCATGGTCTGCTCCGCCAGCGCGTAGTCCTTGCGTTCCATGTATCCAATGCCGAGATCGAACTCATCCCGCGGCGTCTGCGACGGCGGCGCAGTGGTCAGCCCGCCATTCGCATTGGGCGCCGGCGGCGCCCCCTGCGGATAGCGCGCGCCGCCGGTGTTGGCGAGATCGAGCGGTTCTCCGGCGCCCCGCCCACCGGGGGCGCCGACCGGCGCCCCGTTGGCGATCGGCAACTGACCGCCGCCGAGCGCGCGCGGCGCGCCCGGCGCGTTGGGGTTCTGGCCGGGATCGAAGGCATCGCCGCGTCGGCGGGCCGCCGCAGCATCCTGCGGCTCCTGCATGATCGGCGCCGGCGCCGCAATCTGCTGACCATATCCCGGCTGGGCCGGCGGTTGCCCGTAAGGCGGATTGAGCGGCATCGGAGGTGCCGCGGCCACGCTCGGCTGGACGGCTGCGGGCTGACCGCCGGGGGCGAGCTGGGCGCCGCCCTGAAGCGTTCTCAGGCGATCCTCAAGCAACTGGTTCGCGTGTTGCAGTTCCTCGTTCTGGCCGGTCAGTTGCCGCAACTGGTTCTCGAGCTGCTGGATGCGCATTTCCGGATCGGCATCGTCGGATTGTGCCAAAGCCTGCGAACAAAATGCCAGCATCGCGGAGAGCGCCGCGGCGCGGGCAATTAGATGAGGTCTGGATGACATGTTGGCCTGACGACGAGCTCGGCGTGACATCGAAAGCACACCATTGAGAGAGGGAGTACGCCAAAAATGTGACTGAAACAAATAGTTGTACGCGAGGCCGGACGCCGAAACAAAACCGGCGCCCGAAGGCGCCGGCAATTCAACCTGACATCAGGCTGACGCTCAGGAGCTGGCGTTCAGGACGGTCACGGCACGGCGGTTCTGCGACCAGCAGGAGATGTCGTTGCAGACCGCGACCGGGCGTTCCTTGCCGTAGGAGATCGTCCGCATCCGGCTCGGATCGATCCCGCGGGAGGCGAAGAAGGTACGCACCGACTGGGCACGCCGCGCACCGAGCGCGATGTTGTATTCGCGGGTGCCGCGTTCGTCCGCGTGGCCTTCGATGGTGAAGGCATAGCGGTTGTAGGTCTGCAGCCAGCGCACCTGCTTTTCCAGGGTCGCGATCGCCTGCGGGCTCAGATCGGTCTGGTCGCTGTCGAAGAACACGCGGTCTCCAACATTGACCACGAAATCCTGCTGGCTGCCCGGGGTTGCCGCGCTTGCCATCGCGCCATCGGCGCCGAGGTTCTTGTTGGCGCAGGCACCCATCGACAGCGCTACCGCAAGCGCCGCGGCCAGCTTCAATCCCTGGAGGGTGCGCATCTGATGTTTCATTCCGGAGCCTCCACGCTCGCGTTTTTCGACTGTTATCCGGTCTACAGGGCGATGGTTAAGCGAACGTTCCGTCAACCTTGATGGGGAGTTGCCGGACCCGATCAAATGCCCCCGAACGGCGAAAAGCAACCGCGATGGTTAATGGGTTGCAAATATGGCGCAACGGTGAACGCAAGCCGCCAGCCGCGCCTTCGCCCGGCTTTTGATGGCGACCGAGGATTTGGTGCAACAGACTGAAGTCGTTTGCAAAAATTGCAAGCCGCGAGGAACCGGCGGCGATTGGTCTACGCCGGTCAGGACTGTGGAACGATGGAGGCGCGTTCGCTGGAAACCACGACATCCGCTGCCGACAGGTGACGCTCATGGCGGCGCTGGAACAGCATCCGGCGTTCAAACGCACTCGAATGCAGATAGGGATACCGCGCGAACACCTTGTTGCGCAGCGTCGGATAGTGTGCGGCCATCAATCCGACCGGCTTGAGAAGTCCGTTCAGCAGGCGCGGCTCACCCCAGCTTTCCTGCAGAAACAGGCGGCGGTAAAATGCCTGATGCTCGGGACGAACCAGCGCCAGTCCGACGTCGGCGTTGAAGTGAACGCCGGCGACATAGCCGAGCCGTACCGTGGCATAGGGAAGTTCCGGATAACGCCTGGCCTGCTCGGGATCGGCCACGAACCGGGTGGGATCGATAAAGATCCGGCCCTTGTCGAGTTCCGGGTGAAGCAAATCGCCGAACAGCTCAACCGAGGGCGACGTCCGCCATTCCGACGTCACCACGTTCACACGAATGGAACTGCACAGTTCCCCGTGAAGGTAAACGCCGAAAATCCAGGCATTGGGGGCGTCATCGTAGCTATCGCTGACCCGCTGCGATTCCGAGGGCAGGATCGCGCCTTCGCGCAGATAGGCGCGGTAGCGGAGACGGTAGATCTCGTCCCGTTCCGCCGCAGTCTCGGCCAGGCGGTAATCGACGTGATCGAGAAGACCGGCGCTTCGCGCCGTATTGACCACCACGGCTGCAGACTTCAACTGAACATTTCTCAACGCTGCAACCCCCGGTCGAACGCGCAAAGGTTAACAGCTTCCTAACAAACGCGCAAAGGCTTCGGCATATTAGGGTTAACCCCCCCCCCGGGGATTTCGCTGCTGCGGCGCGTGAGTGAGAGAAGAAAGTTCCCCCGGGGAGGTGGCTTGGCGGAAAACGGCAGTCAGGCGATCGACCGCGATGGAACCGTCGACAGTATCTTTTCATCCGGCAGCCGCCGGCCATGCGAAGCGTTCAGCAGTTGCCGGGCGCGCACGGCCGGCACCGGGCGGCTGAACAGGTAGCCCTGCGCCTCGGTCACGGTGCCGTCGGCACTGATCAGCTCGAGCTGTTCGTTGGTCTCGATGCCCTCGACCACCACCGACATGCCGAGATCGGCGCTGAGCCGCGCCACGCCGCGCAGCAGGGTCAGCGGACGATCGGTATCGATGCCCTCCAGGAAGGAGCGATCGATCTTCACCTTCTGCAGCGGGAAGTTATGCAGATAGCTGAGGCTCGAATAGCCGGTGCCGAAATCGTCCAGCGAGATCCGCACGCCGATCGTGCGCAATTGCGACAACACGTCATGGGTCAATTGCGTGTTGCGCAGCAGCGAGGATTCGGTGATCTCGATTTCGAGGCGATGCGCCGGCAGCCCGGAGACCTCGAGCGCGTAGCGGACTTCGCTCAGCACGTCGCGTTGATGGAACTGCTGCGGCGAGAAATTGACCGCCACGCTGACCGCCTCGGGCCATCTCATGCATTCCATGCAGGCCTTGCGCAGGATCCAGCGGCCAAGGTCGACGATGAGGCCCATGTCCTCGGCCACCGGAATGATGTCGATCGGCGACACCGTGCCGCGCACCGGATGGTTCCAGCGCAGCAGCGCCTCGCAGGTCGAAATCCGTCCGGACTTGAGATTGACCAGCGGCTGATAGAACAGCTCGAATTCCTCGTTGGCCAGCGCCTTGCGCAGGTCGAGTTCGAGGATGCGGCGCGACTCCACGGTTTGCGCCATCTCGTCCCGGAAGAAGCAGAAGGTGCCGCGGCCGTCCGCCTTGGCACGGTAGAGCGCCATATCCGCGTTCTTCAGCAGCGTGTCGGCACTGGTGCCGTGCGGCGACGTCATCGCGATACCGACGCTGGCACCGATTTCGACCAGATGATTGTCGATCTTGTAGCGTTCGCTCAGGCGATCGACAATTCGCCGGGCGAGGACGGCGGCGTCCTCGTTCGACTTGATGTCCTGCTGGAACACCACGAATTCGTCGCCGCCAAAGCGCGCGACGAAATCTTCCGGACGCAGCATGTCGCGCAGGCGCTCGGCCACGGCGCACAGCAACTGATCGCCGCAAGGGTGGCCCAGCGTGTCGTTGACCTGCTTGAACTGGTCGAGGTCGATGAACAGCAGCGCCGACGTCTGCATCGCGTCGCGCGGCAGTGCCAGCAGACGCTCGATCTCGTCGCGGAAATTGAGCCGGTTCGGCAGCGCCGTCAGCTCGTCGTAGCGCGCGAGATGGCTGATCCGGGCTTCGGCATTGCGCCGCTCGGTGATGTCCTCCAGCAGCACCACGGTGCCGCCGCCGGCCATCGGCTGGAAGGTCCAGGACAGTGCCCGGTCGTTGGCGGCGTCGGGGTCGACCGTGGTGATGTATCCGGCCTGCGACTTCTCGATTTCGGACACGACAAGCTGGCCGCTCGGGCTCGAAAGCGTCGCGGCGGCGACGCAGGCCGCGACGATGTCGGGGGCGGTCGCGTCGCGATGCACCAGATCGTCCGGAAGCCGCATCATTTCGGTGAAACGGTGATTGACGACCGCGAGGCGGCCGTCGGGGCCGAACATGCACAGGCCATGCGGCATGTTGTTGAGCGCGGTGTCGAACTGGTTCGCCAGCGCCGCCTCGCGCTCATGCGCCACCAGCGCGCGCACGAACATCCGCTGCAAGCCGGTGGTGATCTGCTTGAGCGCCAGGAAAAACAGCGCGCTCAGGCATGCCATGCCGATGTAATAGGGATCGCCATGCAGGCCGAGCCCGATGGTCATGGGGCCGCAGGCCAGCACGATCTGCAGATGGAAGATCCAGGGCCGGCCATAGGTCCGGCCGACCCCGGCCGCCATGTAGCCGGTGGTGACGGTCAGGCAAATCATGTGGGCGACCGGATCGTTGCTGGTCATCAGCGCGACCAGACACCAGATTCCCAGCGCGGCCGCATAGAACATCGCCCCGATCTGGTAGCGGATCTCCCAGCCGGCAGCGTCTTCCGCATTGAGCGCGGAATTGCGCGATTTATACCGATGCATGTCGAATGCACGGACCGCGCCGGTCACGATCAGGAGTGCGGCGCAGGGCCACAGCAAATGGTCGCCGGTCTTCAGCGCCGTCATCACCGCCGCGACGGCGGCGAACACCGCGCCAGCGAACATCGGTGCCGGATTCTGGAATAGTGAATCGATCAGCGCCGCATAGATCGACGGCGACATCTTCAGATCGAGATCTCTATTCGGGTCAGCCAGTTGCATCGCGCGCGCGCACGTCCCTTGTGAGGGCGCATTGTTACCTGCGGCAGATGAAGTCTTTCTGAGGGAACATCGTTACCGTAAGGTTGTCTTGCCTGCGAAGCTGCGAAAATCTGCTCGATAATTCAGGAGGGTAGGCAAGCTTTGCCGAGCCCGGCCGGGGGCTCGCGCGGAGCCCGAGGCGGACCGTTCTACGAAATCAGCTAACAGTCCTACGACAGTAGCGGGGACCACGCCGGATCGGATGCGTAGCCGGGGGTCGGCACGCGTTGTTCACTGCGTCCGGAAATGTCCACCGTAAACAACGACGGTCCATCATTGCCGCCGGGATCGCGGAAAAACATCAGGACCCGGCCGTTCGGCGCAAAGGTGGGGCCTTCGTTGTGGAAGCTCGAGGTGAGAATCCGCTCGCCCGAGCCGTCCGGTTTCATGATGCCGATGGAAAACTCTCCGGTGCCCTGCTTGGTGAAGGCAATATAGTCGCCGCGCGGCGACCAGACCGGGGTCGAATAGGTCCCGTCCCCGAACGAGATGCGTTGCGCCGGTCCGCCGGCGGCTGGCATGACGTAGATCTGCGGCTTGCCGCCGCGGTCGGATTCGAAACACAGCCGCGTTCCGTCCGGCGCGTAGGACGGCGAGGTATCGATCGCCGGCGTGTCGGTCAGGCGCGTGGTCGATTTCGACCGCAGATCCATCACGAACAGGTTCGAGTTGCCGCCCTGCTGCAGGCTCATGACGACGCGCTGGCCGTCCGGCGAGAACCGCGGCGAGAACGACATGCCGGGAAAATTGCCGACGATCTCGCGCTGACCGGTCTCGATATTGAGCAGGTAAACCCGCGGGTCGCCCTGACCGAACTCCATATAGGTGATCTCCTGGGTCGAAGGCGAGAACCGGGGCGTCAGCACGAGGTCGGTGCCCTTGGTCAAATAGCGAACATTGGCGCCGTCCTGATCCATCAGCGCGAGCCGCTTGATGCGGTGCTGCGAGGGACCGCTTTCATCGACGAACACCACGCGGCTGTCGAAATACCCCTTCTCGCCGGTCAGGCGCTCGTAGATCTGGTCGGAAATGATGTGGCCAATGCGCCGCCAGTATTCCGGCGAGGTTGAGTATTGCTGGCCGGTCAGTTGCTGACCCGTGGCCACGTCCCAGAGGCGGAATTCCGCCTTCAGGCGTCCGTCGCCCTGTCGGGTCATGCGACCGGTCACCAGGGCCTGCGCGTTGATGGTCTTCCAGTTCTGGAATTGCGGCGCCGCATCGATGTTGACGACCTTTTCGATATAGGCCGCCTGATCGATCGGCGCGAACAGGCCGCTGCGCTTGAGGTTGTTGGTGATGACCTGCGTCACGTTGACGCCGACGTCGCCGTCCGAGGGCGTGCCGCCCACGAAGTTCGGGATCGCGATCGGTAATGGCTGGAATTCGCCCTCGGGCACGATGATGCGCTTTTGGGCGGAAGCACGCCGCAGGCCGCCCCCCGCCACCACGCCAAGCGAGGCCATTCCGGAAAGAATCTGCCGCCGGCTCAGGCGAAATGGCTTCTGATGCAGTTCGTCTTTGTGGGTCATGTCGTCACGAGTTTCGTTTCACGTTTCCGATCGCCGCCGCCTGGCCGCTCTCAACTGTTTTCGGTGAACACCGGCGAAAAGTATTTCCATTCGTCAAAAAACGCCGCCGGCAAATTATAGGGCTGGCATTCGATGATCGCACGCAGCGCGCTCTCCTGATAGACACGAAGATAGGGCGTCGCCGGCGTTCCCTGCGGAACCGGCATCGCTTCCAGCGTGCCATCGCGTTTCAGCCTGATATCGAAAGCGATCTCGGGGTTCTGGCTTTCGAGACCGCCATAAGGTTTCTTCCAGCAGCGCTCGACCTGGGTCTTGAACATCGAGCCCCATGTCGCGGAGTTGTCCGCGGCCTTGCCCTTGGACAGGCCGAGCGCGGCGTTCGAATTCAGGGTGTCGCCGGTCGCGGCCTGCCGGGTCGGATCGCGCTTGTCGAGCAGGGCGGCGATCTTGGATTGGTCGAACACGCGCTCCGCCTTGGGCTTCGGCGGTTGTGGCGTTGCCGCCTGGGTCTGGGGTTTCGGCGGCGGCTTCTGCTCTTCCTTTTTCAGGGCCTCGGCGATCGGATCGATCTTGGGCGGATCCGGCTTCTTCTCGATCGGTTTCGGTTCTTGCTTCGGCTTGGTTTCCGCAACCGGCTTCGGCGGATCGGGCTTTTTCTCGACCGGCTTCTCCTCGGGCTTTGGCGCCGGCGGCGGCGAGGTGTCGGTCACCACCGGCGGCTTCTCGCTGATCTTGCCGACCGCGTCATCATCGACCGGTTTCGCTTCGGCGACCTTCTCCACCAGCGGCTTGGGGTTTTCCTTCCTGCCGGTCTTGATTCCGGCGGTGACCTTGGCAAGCTGATCGGCGGATATGATGTCGACCGGCAGGGATTCTTCCGGCACCGACTCGAACGCCTTGCTCGAGAACGACACCAGTCCCCACCCGATCACGAGAACGTGCAGGGCCGCCGACGCCACCAGAAGTCTTGTCGACCTTTAGCTTCACCGCGTCAGGATCCCTGCTCCACTTCGGTGACCAGCGCCAGCCGCTTGAAGCCGGCGCCCGACAGTAGTCCCATCACCTTCGCCACGGTTCCGTAATCCGCCTTCTTGTCCGCGCGCATGAATATACGCTCGTCGAGGCCGCCGCGGGTGGCGGTGATCGCCTTTAATTTCGGAATCAGCTCGTTCATGGCGACTTCGGTATCGTTGATGAACACCCGTCCCTTGACGTCGACCGAAAGTTGCAGCGGCGTTTGGTCCTGTTCGAGGCTCTTGGCCTGGGTCTGCGGCAGATCGAGTGGCACCCCCACCGTCAACAGCGGCGCCGACACCATGAAGATGATCAGCAGCACCAGCATCACGTCCACCATCGGGGTGACGTTGATTTCCGCCATCACGGGACGACGCCGGCCGCGGCGTCCGCCGCCCGGCGAACCTGCCATGTTCATCGCCATGATCTGGTGCTCACAATCTACCGCTCCTCACGCCCGCTCGTCGATCTGGCGCGACAAGATCGCTGAGAATTCGTCGGCGAACCCCTCCAGCCTCTGGGCCTGCCGGTTCACCTCGGAAGTGAATTTATTGTAGAAAATAGTCGCCGGAATGGCAGCGATAAGGCCGATCGCCGTGGCAAACAGCGCCTCGGCGATGCCCGGGGCCACCACCGCCAGCGAAGTGTTCTTCGAGGCCGCGATCGACTGGAAGCTCGACATGATGCCCCAGACGGTGCCGAACAGGCCGATGAACGGACCCGCTGAGCCGACCGTCGCCAGCACCAGCAGCCGGCGTTCCAACCGCTCGATTTCGCGGGCGATGGAGACGTTCATCACCTTCTCGATCCGCATCTGCAGCCCGGCAAAAGACCGCGCCTGGCTTTCGAACGACCGCTTCCATTCCCGCATTGCCGCGACAAAGCAGGCCGCCATCGACTGGGTCGGCTTGGCGGAAAGCGCGCGGTAAAGTTCCTCGATCGACTGCCCCGACCAGAACGCCTGCTCGAAGCGGTCCATCGACCGCTTGGTGCGTGCATACAAAATGATCTTGTCGATCGCGATCGCCCAGACCCAGACCGAGCAGGCCAGCAGCCCCAGCATGATGGTCTTCACAATCCAGTGAGCATGCAGGAAAAGCGCGATCAGCGATACGTCGCTGGATGCCAGCGGCAAGGCTGACTGAGCCACGTCGGCCGGATTCATAAGCGGTATCCTCTCAACGCAAGTGTCCCAAATCCTCCGGGAGCGGATGGCTGCCGGTTCCACAGCCGCGCGCCGGGCGCGCGGCAAGCGCCAGCGCGAGAGCCTTGTTATGTCGCATGGGAGGCCCGTCCGAAGACGGGGCCTGCATTCCCCTGCCAACATGTCAAAACAAGGGCTGTCAGCGCGTCATGACGCCCCTAACCAGACGCTAATCATGGTTAAGGCCGAGTTACCAATGGGTTTTTGGGCTGCGGCAAAAAGACGGCGGCCGGCAGGGGATCGGGCGCAGGTTCCGGCCACAGCAAAACCGCCCACCTGCGGAGCAGATGGGCGGCTGATGTCGCCGTCGGGTCTATGGGGATTTGGCCTTGAGCCTAGCTCTGGGGCTGGTCGTTGGGCGGCGCCGGGCGCTGACGGTGCTGCGCCATGAACTGATCGAATTCTTCCTTGTCCTTGGCGTGACGCAGGCGATCGAGGAAATCCTTGAATTCGGTCTGCTCCTCCTCGAGACGCCGCAGGGTTTCCATGCGGTATTCGTCGAAGGCGCGGTTGCCGCTCGAGGGCGGCCCGAAGCCGCCGAAGCCGAAGCCGCGCCGCTCCACATGGTTGCGCATCCGCTCCATCTTGTTCTGCATCCGCTCCATCTTGTTGTGCCAGCGATCCTGGTGACTCCAGCAACCCATGTTCGTGCTCCTCAGGGTGAAAAAGAGAAATGCGAGTCCGACCGGCCACCAGAACAGGAAGCCGAGAATGGTCGCGACGACCATGCCGGGGTGAATGCGCATATGCGGGCGGTAGGACTCTTCGGGACCGCGCCATCGATGGACATCTGCGGTGTAGGTCATTTCCCTCTCCATCACGGCATCACGCCGCTGTGAATGTAAATAACATTTACATAGGTAACCCATCCCGGATTTTTGTCAAGCGGGCCGAAAGCCGCGCCCGGCAATTTATTTTGGGCTGCCCCAAGGCCCGGCCGGCTGCCCGGCCGGTTTGGGCTCCGCCTGATCGTGTTGGGCGGCGGGCCTGCGGTCGGTCGAGAACCCGAGACCGCGCAGATAGATCAGCACCTCGGCTTCCAGCAGATCTTCCGCCGACATCGGCAGCTTGCGTCGCGCCGCATCGCCGCGCGCGAACAGCGACGCCACGCCATGCGACATCGACCAGATATGCAATGCCATCATCATCGCCGGCGGGCGCGGCGTTCCCGGCGGCGACAACGCGGCAAGCCGCTCCGCGGCTGCCCTGATGATGCCGAAGGCGCGCTCGCTTGCCGCCAGCAGTGTCGGATTGAGGTCGACCGGGAGCCCCGATTCGAACATCGCCGAATAGAACGCGGGCTCGTCGCGGGCGAACGCGAGATAGGCCTTGCCGACCCGCTCGAACGCCGTGACGGTATCCGGACGCCCGTCGTCCCAGGCCTGGGTCAGCACCGCCTCGAACTGCTCAAACCCGCGCTGGGCAATACTGGAAAGCAGTTCGTCCCGGTCGCGAAAATGCCGGTAGGGGGCGGCGGGGCTGACGCCGGCCATGCGTGCGGCATCGGCAAAGGTGAAGCCGGCGGCGCCTTTTTCCGCGATCAGGCCGAGCGCGGCCTGCAGCAGCGCCTCCTTCAGATTGCCGTGATGATAGCCGCGCTCGGCGCGGCGATGTTCCTTGCGCCAGCTCATGTGAAAGGCTTTTACATGAGCCGGCGCCAAAGGTCACTAGCGCCAAAGCCGGACCCAGCGCCCATCGGGAGCGGTGCTAGATAGAGTGTTTTCGTGGCTACCGGTTCGCGTCAGGAAAACGCGTCAAAACGAGAATCTAGTGTCCGCCAGCAGCTTGCAAATCGCTGAAGCCGGCCGCCGCTTCCTGAACGTCGGCGGGGAAATCCGACATTTCCTGCACCTGGCGGATTTCAATGACCTCGTTGCTGGAAGCGGGACACCGCTTCGCCCACGAGATCGCCTCCTCCCGCGACTTCACCTCGATCATCCAATAGCCGCCCAGCACTTCCTTGGCCTCGGTAAACGGGCCGTCGGTCACCACCGGTTTGCCGGTCCCGAACGAGACCCGCGCCCCCATCGAGGGCGGGTGCAACCCGTCAAGCGTGATCAGGACGCCGGCGTTTTTCAACGCCTCGTTGTATTTCATCATCGCGGCGACCGCCTCGGCCGAGGGCATGGTGCCCGCCGCTGCCGTCTCATAGCCTGTCGGAATCATCAGCATCATGAATCGCATGGTCGCATGCCCTTGGTTCACAGGTTGCAAATCTCGCTGTCATTCCGGGGCGCGCAAGCCGCGAACCCGGAATCTCGCACCGTCATCTCCAGATCATCGCTCCTCAACAAGACGAACGGCGTTTTGCGGCACCGACATCGCAGACGGAATTATTTCGGAGGTAATTGCTGCGCCACCGTGACGCCGTTCAATTGTCGATGCCCTGATTAGGTCCAGAAATCGACAAAGGCACGGCGGCTACGGCGAAGCCATCAGACGCTCGGCTGTTTTACAAAAACGCCGTTTTGGTAGGTCGCGCCGAAATAGACATCGATGCTCTTGATCTTGTCGCCTTCGAAGCCAAAGAATTCGGTGTTGCGAAAACTCTTGCCACCTTTGGTGACGCATCGGTGGTCACGAAAGCCTGTTCGCCTTGCACGAACATTCGCTCGAGCTCATGCCGCTCGAGCCATTCGCTGCCGCGCCAGCATCGAACGAAATACTCGGCCTTGTCGATCGCATCGTCATAGGGGCTGGTGAAGCGGAAACCTTCCGTCAGGCTATCCTCAACCGCCTTGCGGTCGCTCGACCGATAGGCGGCAAACAGGGCGCGGACGATGTCGGATTTGCTGTTGCTCATGTCAGGTCTCCTGCGGGAACATGCCAAAAAAGGGTTCGGCTTCCTTGATCACGCGCGCGAAGCTGGGCCGCGCTTGCAGGCGATCGAAATAGGCGGCCACATTGCTGTTGCCGTCGCCGAACGGCACCACCCTATTGGCGTAGAACAAGGCCGGCGATGCGGCACAATCGGCCATGCTGAAAGCCTCTCCCATCGCCCAGGTCCTCGCCGCCATCTCCTTGTCGATCATGCCGTAGCAGGACTGAATTCGTGCTTTCGCCTCCGCGACGCCATGCGGGTCCTTGCTGCCTTTCGGCCGCAACCGGTCGTCGACGATCTTCTGCACCGGCAAGTGCACGTAAAGATCGTAGAAACGGTCGCGCAGCCGGGTCTGCAAGGCGAGCTTCGCGTCGGCCGGAATAAAGCGGGTGCGGCCCGGATAGCAAACGTCGAGATACTCGACGATGATGCTGGATTCCGGAATCGTGCGATCGCTGGCGTCGTCCCGCAGCACCGGAAACTTGCCGATCGGCCACAGCTTCAACAAAGCGGCCCGCTCGCTCGCATCGCCGAGATTGACCGCCTGCGGCGTGAACGGGGTGTCGTTCTCGTACAGCGCGATCAACACCTTCCAGCAGAACGACGACAACGGATGAAAGTAGAGTTTAAGAGACATCGGCCATCCTTCCGCGGCACGTTAACTGATTGCGCTGCTCGCCAATAGCGCCTCGACGCCGGGTATCGGCAGCATTATCGGCCAGGTCGCCGGCGGCGGCGTTGCCGGTGCCGTCCTCACCGCGATCGTCGGCGCCATCAAGAACAAGGCGGCCCGATCGGAACGCGGTTTCCGTCGACCAGACGTGCGAATTCCGCGATGCCGATGCATCGCGGAATTTGGCGTGCCTTGCACAATTGCGCGCGGCGGGTGGCCGCAAGAGGCTTGACGAACGGAGCGCTTCGTTATCCTTCGGGGGGTACAAGTCTTGAAATAGCGGCACAAGGACGCCCGCATGTCTTCCTCCCCGCAGAAAGTCGCGTTGGTAACCGGCGCCGCGCGCGGCATCGGGCTCGCGGTGGCGAAGCGGTTTCTCGCCGATGGCTGGCGCGTCGCGCTGCTCGACATCGAGCACCAATTGCTGTGCGGCGCGGTGGCCGCTCTGGCAAACCCCGGCAACACCATGGCGCTCACTTGCGACGTCTCCGATGCCGATGCGGTGGCAGCGGCGATGACCGCGGTGAGCCGGCGCTTCGGCCGGCTCGACGCCCTGGTCAACAATGCCGGCATCGCGGTGTTCGCGCCGCTGCTCGAGACCTCCAATCAGGACTGGAACCGGATCCTGGCGGTCAACCTCAGCGGGCCGTTTCTCTGCAGCAAGGCCGCCGCGCCGCTGATGCGCGAGCATGGCGGCGGCGCCATTGTCAACATCACCTCGATCTCGGCGGTGCGCGCCTCGACGCTGCGCTCGGCCTACGGCACCAGCAAGGCCGGGCTTGCGCATCTCACCAAGCAGCTCGCCGTCGAACTGGCATCGCTCGGCATTCGCGTCAACGGCGTCGCACCCGGCCCGGTCGAAACCGCGATGGCGAAAGCCGTTCACACCGCCGAAATCCGCGCCGACTACCACGACGCCATTCCGCTCAACCGCTATGGCCTGGAAGAAGAACTGGCCGAGGCGGTGTTCTTTCTGTGCAGCGACCGCTCGAGCTACATCACCGGCCAGATCCTCGCCGTCGACGGCGGCTTCGATGCCGCCGGCATCGGACTGCCGACGCTGCGCGGCGAACGGCGGAACGGCTAGGCCTTCTCGCAGACTGAAGCGGAGCGAGCACAGGCCGGAACCGGAAGCCGCATTGGGCTGTTACCGGGTTGATTCCGTCGTTCGATCGAAGGAATGTTCGATCATGCGGGCAGCTTTCGCCAGAATGATCCTGCTCCCGGCCGTGCTGGGCGCCCTCGCCTCGCTGCCGGCGCGTGCCGAGATTCGCATCCTTGGCAGCCCCGGCGGCCAAGTCGGTCCGTTTCTCGACCTGTTCGACGGCGTGCGCGCCTCCGGCGAACGCGTCGTCATCGACGGACCGTGCCTGTCCGCCTGCACGCTGGTGCTGAGCGTGGTGCCCAGCGATCGCATCTGCGTGACCCGCCGCGCCGTGCTCGGATTTCACGCCGCGCGGTCGATCGACCGCCGCGGCCGGCTGTACGCCGAACCGGAAGCCTCCGAACTGGTGCTGCAGGCTTATCCCCCGGCGGTGCGACGCTGGATCCTCCGCCGCGGCGGATTGACGTCGCACCTGCTGTTGTTGCGCGGGCGCCAGCTCGCGGCGATCTACCCGTCGTGCCGCTAGGCCACGGTCATGCTTCCGGGACGTTCACCATCCACGGGATCCCGAACTGATCGACGCACATGCCAAATCCCCTGGACCAGAACGTCTTGGCGAATGGCATGTTGATGCTGCCGCCGTCGGCCAGCGCCTTGAATTTGCGCTCGGCTTCCGCGGGATCATCGATCTGCAGCGAGACCGAAAATCCCTGCGGCTGATGGAAGTGGCCGGGCGGCGCGTCGGATGCCATCAGCGCCGCGCCGTCAATGGTCATGTGGGCGTGCATCACCTTCTTGTTCCAGCCCGGCGGTATCGGCATCGACTGCGGCGCGCCTTCATAGGTCATCAGCCCATTGATCTTGCCGCCCAGCGCCTTCTCGTAGAATTTGAACGCCGCCTCGCAATTGCCGTCGTAAAACAGATAGGGATTGACCTGCATCGCTTGCTCCTTTTCTGACGCTTCGGGTGGTCGACTATTTCTCGGCGAGCCGCTTCAGGCTGGCGAGACCGCTCGCAAAATCCTTGCCCACCATATTGTCCATGTTCATGAACAGATGCATGACCTTGCCCATGAACGGCAATGGGCCGTGCATCCGCCAGCCGACGCTGGTAGCATTGCCTTGCGGCAGCATCGTGAACTCGGCGGTATTGTGGCCCTCGAACGGCTTGAAGAAATCGAGCTTGATGACGATCGTTGCCGGCGCCGAGGGATTCGAGAATTTGATGTCCTCCGTGTAGGTCTGGGCCACCCGGAATGTGTTACGGCTTGGATCGGTGATGCATAACCCAGGGACGAACGAGACCGGCGCGGTCCGACAGGCCGCGGTCATTTTTTTGAGGTTCCGGAACCGCAGGGCTGGCTGTCGCGCATCAGGCGGTCGAGATGCATGCGGATGTGCGCGGCCTCCGCCGACGTGTTGGCGAGCGCAATGGCGCGGTCGAACGCCTCGCGGGCCTCGTCATTGCGGCCGAGTTGCATCAGGAACGCGCCGCGCACGCCGAAGAAATGAAAATAATTCGACAGCCGCGGCGCCAGCGGCTCGATCATGTCCAGCGCCGCCCCGGCGCCTCGCACCTTGGACACCGCGACCGCGCGATTGAGCGTCACCACCGGGGACGGCTGCATGATCTCGAGCGTGCCATAGAGCAGATCGATCTGGGTCCAGTCGGTGTCTTCGGGTCTTGCGGCGCGTGCATGCAAGGCGGCGATCGCTGCCTGAACCTGATACGGTCCGCTGCGGCGATGGCGCATCGCCTTGTCGATCAGTGCCAATCCTTCCGCGATCATCTTCTGGTTCCAGCGCGAGCGATCCTGGTCATCGAGCAGGATCACGGCGCCGTCGGCGTCGAACCGCGCCGCGGCACGGGCGTGCTGCAACAGCGACAGCGCCGTCAGTCCCATGATCTCGGGCTCGCTCTGGAACAGCCGCAGCAGCAGCCGTGCCAGCCGGATTGCCTCCTCGCACAGCGGCGCGCGGATATCGGCGGTATCGCCGCTGGCGGAATAACCTTCGTTGAAGATCAAATAGATCATGGCGGCGACCGCCGAGAGGCGTTCGCTGCGCTCCACCGCCCCCGGCGTCTCGAACGGCACGCTGGCGTCGGCGACGCGGGCCTTGGCGCGGGTGATGCGCTGCTCCATCGCGGCTTCACTGACCAGGAAGGCGCGGGCGATCTGCTTGACGGTGAGGCCGGAGACGATGCGCAGTGCGAGCGCGATCTGCTGCGTCGCCGGCAGCCCGGGGTGGCAGCAGATGAACAGCAATCGCAGAATGTCGTCGCGATAATGCGAGCCGTCGAGCCGTTCGGCCAGCACGCTCTCGGCGTCGCCGAGATCGGAAATCAGTGCATCCTCGGGCAGCGGCTGCTGCTTGCGGTTCCTCCGCACCTCGTCGATCGCGGCGTTGCGCCCGACCATGATCAGCCACGCCGCGGCATCGCGGGGCGGCCCGTTCTGCGGCCAGCTTTTCAGCGCCCGCAGGCAGGCGTTCTGGAACGCCTCCTCGGCGGTGTCGAGATTGCGGAAGTAGCGCAGCAGCGCGCCGACCGCCTGGGGACGCGCCGAGGTCAGCGCGGCATCGATCCAGGCGGCGTCGGTCACGTCTTGAGGCTCCCGGGATTGAGCAGGCCGACCGGGCGGATTTCATAGGCGCCGCCGGGATTGGCCGCGCCGAGGTCGCCTGCGACAGCCAGCGCCTCGTCGAGATTGTTGCAGTCGACAACGTAGAAGCCGAGCAACTGCTCCTTGGTCTCGGCAAACGGGCCGTCGATCACGACCGGCGGATTCTCCTTGCGCAAGGTCGTCGCGGCCGTCGTTGGCAGCAGGCGCGCGACCGGGCCGAGCCGGCCCTGTCGGGCCAGTTTGTCCTGCACTACCGAAAGCTTCTGCATCACCGCCGCATCCTGTTCCCTGGTCCAGGAACCGACGGTGTCCTCATCGTGATAGCAGAGAATGGCGTAGAGCATGCGGCTGGTTCCTGTCCGATTGGAAGACGAAGCAGTATGCCCGGCTCCGACAGCGAAACGGAATTATTTTGCGCCGGATGGCCGGGCCGGTAAGCTCGCCTGATGTTGCGCATGGATGGGGCGAAAATCCGATGAAGCAGGGCGCGCTGGCGCTGATCGTGCACGGCGGGACCGAGAACTGGTCGCCCGAACGATGGAACAGCCGGTTCGACGCGGTGTGCGGCGATCGGCGCGTGGTGCGGTGGCCCGATGCCGGAGTCGATCCCGCCGACATCCACTATGCCGCGGTCTGGAAGCCGGCTCCAGGCGAGCTTGCGGTTTTTCCGAATCTGCGCGTCATTTTCAACCTCGGCGCCGGCGTCGACGCGCTGACCGCCGATGCCAGCCTGCCGAAGGTGCCGCTGGTTCGGGTGGTGGTCGGCGATCTCACCGCACGCATGACGGAATATGTCGTGCTGCACGTGCTGATGCATCATCGCCAGGAGCCCTATCTGAGAGCCTGCCAGCGCGAGCGGCGCTGGGCGCCCCGATTTCAATGGCCGGCGAGCGCGGTTTCGGTCGGCATCATGGGCCTCGGCGCGCTCGGCGCGAACGCCGCCGCGGCGCTGGCCGATCTCGGCTTTCGTGTCGGCGGCTGGAGTTGTCGCGAAAAGCAGATCGAAGGCATCGCATGCTTTCATGGCACTGCCGGGCTCGACGCGTTTCTGCGGCGCACTGACGTCCTGGTCTGCCTGCTGCCGCTGACCGCGGAGACGCGGCACATCCTCAATCGCGGATTGTTCGCAAAACTCAATCGGACCGGCGCCATTGGCGCGCCGATCCTGATCAATGCCGGGCGCGGCGGGCTGCAGGACGAAGCCGACCTGCTGCAATGCCTGGACGATGCAACGCTCGGCGCCGCCTCGCTCGATGTATTCGCGAGCGAACCGCTGCCGGTGGACAGCCCGTTCTGGACCCACCCCAAGATCGTGCTGACCCCGCACAACGCCGCCGACACCGATCCCGACCAGATATCGACATATGTGGCGCGCCAGATCGAACGCTTCGAGGCCGGCGGCGCGCTCGAGAACGTGGTCGATCTCGCGCTAGGATATTAGCTGCTGTCCGATGGTATGCCCGACATTGCCAAACCGCCCGCTAAGCCAGATCGGCCTTCATCAAAAGCCGCAGCGCCTTCGGGATCGGCTGCGCCCGACCCTCGCTGACAAAGGCAACGCGCACCTCGGCCCGGACCAGCACGTCGGCGCCGCGCCGGACTTCCTGCGCCAGCGTGATCGAGGCGCCCTTGACGGCGACCGGCCAGGTCACCACGTCGAGCACGTCGTCCATCCGCGCCGGCCTGAGGAAATCGAGTCGCATCGACCGCACCACGAAGGCAAAGCCCGGCGTCTCCTGCTGCGCCTCCGCAAACAGCGCATGCTGCTCGGCCCCCATCAGCCGCAGATGATTGGTCCGCCCGCGCTCCATGAAGCGGAGATAATTGGCGTGATAGACAATGCCGGAGAAATCGGTGTCCTCGTAATAGACGCGGACCTGCAGGTGATGGCGGCCGTTGCGGATCGCGCCATCGAGGGCGGAGGTCAATTCGAGATCTCCTGCTTGATATCCATCCGGCCATCGAGGACTCGAACGATCACAATTTGATCCGCTTCCACCGTATAGAAGGCGATATAGCCGTCCATTAGCAGACCTCGCAGCGATACCCCCAATTCGCTTCGAGGGGGACCAAGAAATGGAAACTCGCGGTCTATCCCTCCTCGTCGCCGCCGAACAGCCCGAACTGCGCCGGGTCGCGCGCCGGCTCGGCGAGGCCGAGATGACGGAAGGCGTGCGAGGTCAACAGCCGCCCACGCGGAGTGCGCTGCAGATAGCCGCACTGAATCAGGAACGGCTCGATGATGTCCTCGATGGCATCGCGCGGCTCGGACAGGGCTGCCGCCATGGTCTCGACGCCGACCGGGCCGCCGCCGTAATTGGTGGCGATGGTGGTGAGATAGCGCCGGTCCATGGCATCGAGGCCGGCGGCGTCGACCTCGAGCGCCTGCAGCGCGTGATCGGCGATGGCGCGGTCGATCGCGGCGGCATCCGCGGCGGAGGCAAAATCCCGCACCCGCCGCAGCAGGCGGCCGGCGATGCGCGGCGTGCCGCGGGCGCGGCGGGCGATCTCGTTGGCGCCATCCGCCGTCATGCCGATGTCGAGCACGCGCGCGCCGCGGGTGACGATCCGCTCCAGCTCCTGCTCGGTATAGAAATTCAGCCGTATTGGAATCCCGAAGCGGTCGCGCAGCGGATTGGTCAGCAGGCCCGCGCGCGTGGTGGCGCCGACCAGCGTGAACTTCGCCAGTTCGATCTTGACCGAACGCGCCGCCGGCCCCTCGCCGATGATGAGGTCGAGCTGGAAATCCTCCATCGCCGGATAGAGCACCTCCTCGACCGCCGGGCTGAGGCGGTGGATCTCGTCGATGAACAGCACGTCGCGCTCTTCCAGGTTGGTCAGCAGCGCCGCGAGATCGCCGGCCTTGGCGATCACCGGGCCGGAGGTGGCGCGGAAGCCGACGCCGAGTTCGCGCGCCACGATCTGCGCCAGCGTGGTCTTGCCGAGACCGGGAGGGCCGACGAACAGCACATGGTCCAGCGCCTCGCTGCGTTTCCGCGCCGCCTCGATGAAAACAGCCAGATTGGCGCGCGCCTGCGCCTGGCCGACGAATTCAGCCAGCCGTTGCGGGCGCAGCGCGGTGTCGCCGACATCGTCGGGGCGGCGCTCGGGCGCAACGATGCGGGCGGCCGGGGTCACTTCGCCAATTCCTTCAGCCCGAGCCGGATCAACTGCGCGGTCTCGGCATGCTCGCCGGCGCTGCGCGACGCCGATGCGATCGCCGCCGCGGCCTGCGGCTGGCCGTAGCCAAGATTGACCAGCGCCGAGATCGCGTCAGTGACCGGCCGCGGCGCGCGCTGATCGTCGATCGCACCGGACAGATGCACCAGCGCCGGGTCGACATTGGTGAAGGCCGGCGCCTTGTCCTTCAGCTCGGTGACGATGCGCTCGGCGACCTTTGGCCCGACGCCCGGCGTCCGCGTCACGGCCGCCTTGTCGCGCAGCGCGATCGCATTGGCAAGCTCGGACGGCGGCAGGGTCGAAAGCACCGCCAGTGCCACTTTGGCGCCGACGCCCTGCACCGTCTGCAGCAATCGAAACCATTCGCGTTCGATGTCGCCGCGAAAGCCGAACAGCTTGATCTGGTCCTCGCGCACATAGGTTTCGATCGACAGCATCGCGGCTTCGCCGGGCGACGGCAGCGCCTGCAGCGTTCGCGCCGAGCAATGCACCTGATAGCCGACACCGCCGACGTCGAGGATCACATGGTCTTCGCCGTAGCTGTCGATCAGTCCCCTCAGCTTGCCGATCATAGCCCGACCACCCTCAGCTTCAGCGCCGCGCTGGCGCGGTGGTGCGCATGGGTGATCGCGACCGCGAGCGCATCGGCGGCGTCGGCGGATTTCGGCTCGGCCTTCGGCAGCAGGATCTTCAGCATCATCAGGACCTGGGCCTTGTCGGCATGGCCGGCGCCGACCACGGTTTTCTTGACCTGGTTCGGGGCATATTCCGCAACCGAAATTCCGAACATGGCCGGCGCCAGCATCGCCACGCCGCGCGCCTGCCCAAGCTTGAGGGTAGCAACGCCGTCCTTGTTGACAAACGTCTGTTCGACCGCGGCTTCGGCGGGCTGGAACTCGCCGAGCACGGCGGCAAGCCCGCCATGGATCGCCAGCAGGCGGTTCGCCAGCGACAGGCTGTCGGGGGGCTCGACCGAGCCGCAGCCGACAAAGGCGAGCCGGTTGCCGTCGATCTCGATGACACCCCAGCCGGTGCGGCGCAGCCCGGGATCGATGCCGAGGATGCGGATGGGATGGCGAATCGGCTGCGAGGTCATGGGCATTTATACCCATGGCGGAGTCCCCGGCCTAGCCGCGGGCGATTCCTATCAACCGGCATTGCGGGCCACGGATTGCGCGAAAGCGCATCTCTCGGTCATTCCGGGGCGCGAATGCGTCCGATGGAGCGCAGCACAATCCGGGAATCGTGACGCGGGCGAAATGGCCCCGGATCGCGCTGCGCTTCATCCGGGCTGCGGGAATGACCCTCTAGATCTAGCCGCTCATCCTGGCGAGCAGTGCGTCGGAGACCTCGAAATTGGCGTAGACGTTCTGCACGTCGTCGTGCTCGTTCAAGAGATCGATCAGCTTCAGGAGCTTCTCGCCGGTCTCGTCGTCGACCGGGACCGTGTTCTGCGGCTTCCAGGTCAGCGCCGCCTTGCGGGCTTCGCCGAATTTGGCTTCCAGTGCCCTGGCGACCTCGCGGAAGGTCTCGGGCGAGGCATAGATTTCATGGCCGTTCTCGCTCGAGGACACATCGTCGGCGCCGGCCTCGATCGCGGCCTCCAGCATCGCATCATCGGAAGCGACCCTGGCGTCGTATTCGATGATCCCGGTGCGGTCGAACATGAAGGCCACCGAACCGGTTTCACCGAGATTGCCGCCGGACTTGGTGAAATAGGAGCGGATGTCGGAGGCCGCGCGGTTGCGGTTGTCGGTCAGCGCCTCGACGATCACGGCAACGCCGCCCGGACCGTAGCCTTCGTAACGGATTTCGTCGTAATTCTCGCTCTCGCCGCCGCTCGCCTTCTTCACCGCCCGCTCGATCGAATCCTTCGACATGTTCTCCTGCCGGGCGGAAATGATCGCGGCGCGCAGCCGCGCGTTCATCGTTGGATCCGGCTGGCCCAGCTTGGCCGCGACGGTGATTTCCCGCGCCAGCTTGCTGAACAGCTTTGATTTCTGGGCATCCTGCCGCCCCTTGCGGTGCATGATGTTCTTGAACTGGGAATGTCCGGCCATGCGGTCTCTCTCGGGATTCGTCCGGGATGTCGTCGGGTGGGAGGCGCGGCGTTATAGGCCGGCGACCTCCCAAAATCAAAAATTTGCCGAGGTTTTCGGTACGTTGGTAGTGGCCGCTGCCTGCGAAACAGGCATTGTTAACCCTGACTTCACGCGGCAATGGGAAGATGGCGGTCTGATCCAGCTCTCCACAGGCGATCCATGGCGCTCGGTTTGCTTCGAAAAAATCTGCACGAACCGGCCGCCTCCGGCCTTCCCCACCCGATCAGGTCCGGTGATCCGGAGCAAGCGGCGGCACCGGCTGCGCCGCTGGCAGGTTCGGTCGGACCCGCCGCCATCGTTTCAGACAGCGAACGTCTGGTCGATCAGCTTTCGAACCGGATCGGCGGCCTCGGCGTGGAACTCGCGGACGTGGCAGGCAATCTGCAGGAAGTCGCCGGCCGTGTCTCCAGCCAATCCGACCGGTTCGGACATCTGCAAACGACCGCCGAGACGATGGTCAGCGCCAATCACGAGATTGCCGACGCATCGCGCGCGGTGCAGTCCGCTACCATGGCCGCTGTCGGCGAGATCACCCAATCGCGCGCCGCCGTGGAGACGGCGGTCCAGCATATCGCCGCGCTGATCGAAGCCGTCAGCCGCATCGAGCGCCGGCTCGGTTCGGTCGGAACCGCACTGGCGCAGGTCGCCAAGGTATCCGGCTCGATCGAGGCGATCGCCAAGCAGACCAACCTGCTCGCGCTGAATGCGACCATCGAGGCCGCCCGTGCCGGCAACGCCGGCAAGGGCTTCGCGGTGGTCGCGAGCGAGGTGAAGAGCCTCGCCGAGGCCACCCGCCAGGCCACCCACCTGATCGGCGATACGGTTCGCGATCTCGACGGCCAGGTCGGCAATCTGATCGGCGAGAGCGGCGAAGCCTCGCTGCGGGCCAAGAGCGCCGGCGAAGGCGCCGAGCAGATCCAGAACATCATCGAACGGGTGCAGAGCGGCTTCACCTCGGTCAGCCGCGAGATCGATGGCGTCGCCAGGGCGGCCACCTCCAACCTCGCGCATTGCGACATGGTGATCGACGAACTCGACAACCTCGGCAAGGGTGTCGATCTGTCGTCGACCGAGCTCAAGGCTGCCGACGATCGCGTCGCCCGGCTGCTCGACGTTTCCGAAACGCTGATCGAATTGATCGCCGACAGCGGGGTCGAGACCTCGGATGCTCCGCTAATCCGCATCGTCGTCGATGCCGCAAGCCGGATCGCGGCCGCGTTCGAGCGCGCGATCGAAGCTGGCGACATCAGCATCGCGCAATTGATGGACGAGAATTATCGCGAAATTCCCGGCAGCAACCCCAAGCAGTATTTGACCAATTATATCGCGTTCACCGACCGCATCCTGCCGCCGATCCAGGATCCGATCCAAAAGATGGATCCGCGAATCGTGTTTTGCGTCGCATGGGCGAAGGGCGGATATCTTCCGACCCACAACCCGAACTACCGCCTGCCGCAGGGCGCCGACCCGGTCTGGAACAATGCCAATTGCCGCAACCGGCGTCTGTTCAGCGACCGCGCGGTGCGCAAGGTCGCGGCGAGCAAAAAGCCGTTCCTGCTGCAAACCTACCGGCGCGACATGGGCGGCGGCAATTTCGTCCTGATGAAGGACCTCTCGGCGCCGATCCACGTTCGCGGCCGCCATTGGGGCGCCTTCCGGATGGGCTTTCGTCAGTCCTGAGCGCCTGATGGGAATATCGTCATGCCCGCTTGAGCCGTCATTCCGGGGCATCGCGCAGCGAAGAACCCGGAATCTCGAGATTCCGGGTCCGCGCTAACGCGCGCCCCGGAATGACGGGGCCGATTCACCAAAATCCCGGCAGCGTCGGCTCGAGCCGGCCGCCGGCGCGCACCGGCGCTATCCGCAGCGCGAGCCCGGTTGAATCGTCGGTCTCGATCGCGACGCCGCTCAGGGTCGCCGTGCCAAGCGCCGGCTCGAACCTGCCCGATGGAATGCCGGACATGAAACGCCGCAACGGCTCTTCCTTCTGCATGCCGATGATCGAATCATAATCGCCGGTCATGCCGGCATCGGTCATGTAGGCGGTGCCGCCGGGCAGGATCTGATGATCGGCGGTCGGCACGTGGGTATGGGTGCCAACCACGAGGCTGGCGCGGCCGTCGCAGAAAAATCCGATGCCCTGCTTTTCGCTGGACGCCTCGCCGTGGAAATCGACCACGATGGCATCGGTCGCCGCGCGCAGCGGACAGGCTTCGAGTTCCTGGTTGATGGCGGCGAACGGATCGTCGAACGGCGTCATGAAGACGCGGCCGATGGCGTTGATGACCAGGGCGCGCTTGCCGTTCCTGGTATCGACCAACGCGGTGCCGCGACCCGGCGTGCCCTTCGGAAAATTCGCCGGGCGAATCAGCCGCGGGGCACGCTCGATGAACACCAGCGCCTCGCGCTGGTCCCAGGAATGGTTGCCGAGCGTGACGACGTCCGCGCCGACGTCGATGAATTCCTGGTAGATCGCTTCGGTGATTCCGAAGCCGCCGGCGGCGTTCTCGCCGTTGACGATGACGAGATCGAGTGCCCAGTCGCGGATCATGCCGGGCAGATGTTCCGAGATGGCGGTGCGGCCGGCCCTGCCGACCACGTCACCGACGAAAAGAATGCGCAATCTATCAACTCCGCAAATCGACCGTCTCGTTCTCCGTTAGCACAAGATCGAGACGGGCGTCGTGGGCAGAGGCAGCCGCGCAGGGGATTTCCTGTGCAGCAAACGCCAGACCAATGGCGATGATTTTCCTGGCCGCGCGCAATTGTGCAAGGGTGCGGTCGTAATGACCGGCGCCGTAGCCGATGCGGTGGCCGGCGCGGTCGAACGCCGCCAGCGGCACCAGCAGGATGTCGGGGATGATCTCGCCAGCCTCAAACGGCGGCTCGAGAATGCCGAGCGGGCCGCGCCGCAACGCGTTGCCCGGCGCCCAGCCGCGAAACAACAGCGGCTGGTCGCGCGCCACGATCACCGGCAGCGCCAGTTGCACGCACCGCGCGGCAAGCCCTCGCATCAGCGGGAGCGGGTCGATCTCGCTGCGGATCGGCCAATAGCCGGCGACCACCATGCCGGGCGCGAGCGCGAACGGCAGCCCGCGCGCTGCCAAGGCTTGCGCCGCGGCGGCGCGCTGCTCGCCACCCAACGCATCGCGTGCCGCCAGCGCCGCGGCGCGGAGCCTTGCTTTCGATGGACCCGCAGGGGCACCGCACATGCGCGGAATTAAAGTTTGCTGTCATCACCCGCGAAGGCGGGTGATCCAGTATTCCGGGAAACCGAAACCAGAGACGAGAGGTTGCGGCGTACCGGATACTCCGCCTTCGCGGAGTATGACGGCGGAGGGGGCTGGAGCTGCGGCAAATCCATCTCGACGCCCAAAAGAAAAGTGCGAAGCCGCGATCGCCGTTGGAGCGCTCGATCCCGGAGTTCCCTACGAAAGTAGGTGGGCACCATGTGACCAAGTCCACGGACCTGGCCAGGGACAGTTCCCGGAAGGATCGATAAGGCCCCGGGGATATATGGCTCCTGACGCGCGACACAGCTTCGCCCCGCCAATGTAACCATGCCGGCCGCAAACCGCCAGCGCTAACGCCGGGTGTGGTCAACCAATCGCCACGCCGCCACCGATGGTGCGGTTCAGCACCTGGGTCGTCTTCTCGATGCGGTCGGCGGCGGAATTGAGCGCGTTGGCGACCGCGGCCTGCGTTGCCTTGGCGTGATCCGCCGCCACGGTGCGGACATTGCGCAACGCCTCCAGTTCCTCTTCAAGACTGCGGACGCGATGATCGGCGTCGAGCAGTTCATCGCAGACCGTCAGCGCCGCCATCACGGTCAGGCGGGCGTCGCCGATTTCGCCGAACTTGCCGCGCAGCCCCTCGATCCGCGACTCGAAGCCTTGTGCCAGGTTCAAAAGCCGCGCCTCCTGCCCTTCCTCGCAGGCCATCCGGTATTGCCGGCCGTTGATGGTGACATTGATATGGCTCATCAGGCCTCTCCCGCATCCAGCACGGCGCGGATGGTGCCGATCGCCGCGTCCAGCCGTTCGGCGATCTCGCGATTGGTGCGCTCCAGCCTGCGGGATTTCACCAGCGAACCGTCAAGCTCGTCGGCGAGCCGCGATCGATCGGCGCCGAGCGCCTGAATTCTTGCCGCCAGCTCGTTCTCGTCACGGTCGGCTTCGCGCCGCCGTTCGACCGCGCTTTCCAGTGCATCAAGCGCCGCCATCAGCCGCCGCGTGGCGGCGTCGAGATCGGCTGAAGCAGGCTCAGCATGGCCGGAGCCGTTGGCGGGACGATCGCTCATGCAGTCAGCGCGGGCCTTCCGTGAAGTAGCCGCAGGACAAGAAATGAGCGGCTAGGCAAGCGTTTAGAGCAAGAAATTTACGTGGCAAGCGAGGCCAGCGCAACGCCGCTGCGGAACTATGCACTGCAAAGCAACTTTTCGGCCTCGCGGTGCGTTTCATTGCCTTGGACTTCCGGAATACAGATGCTATCCAGCCCTGCGTTCCAGTTGCCATCGCGCGCTCTCCAGGCTGTCCACCGATCCGGCAAATCGCCAGCAAGCACCTCATTTCAGGCGGATTTTCATCATGACGCAGGTCGACCACACCGCTATGGCCAATGCGATCCGCGGGCTCGCGATGGACGCCGTCGAAAAGGCGAATTCCGGTCATCCCGGGCTGCCGATGGGCGCCGCCGATATCGCCACCGTGCTGTTCACGCAATTCCTGACATTCGACGCCGCCGATCCGAAATGGCCGGACCGCGATCGCTTCGTGCTGTCGGCCGGGCACGGCTCGATGCTGCTCTACGCGGTGCTCTACCTCACCGGCAATACCGACATGACGCTCGACCAGCTCAAGCACTTCCGCCAGCTCGGATCGCTGACGCCGGGTCATCCGGAGAATTTTCATACCAAGGGCATCGAGACCACCACCGGACCGCTCGGCCAGGGCCTTGCGGCGTCGGTCGGCATGGCGCTCGCGGAGCGGATGCTCGCCGCCGAATTCGGCAAGAAGATCGTCGATCATCACACCTACGTGCTCGTCTCCGACGGCGACCTGATGGAAGGCGTGTCGCAGGAAGCGATCGCGCTGGCCGGCCACTGGAAGCTCAACAAGCTGATCGTGCTGTACGACGACAACGGCATCTCGATCGACGGTCCGACCTCGATCTCCGACTCGGTCGACCAGGTGAAGCGGTTCAAGTCTGCCGGCTGGCAGGCCGAGCTGATCGACGGTCAGGATCAGCAGGCGATCGCTGCCGCGATCACGCGCGCGCAAAAATCCAACAAGCCCTCGCTGATCGCCTGCAAGACCACGATCGGCTACGGCGCGCCGACCAAGGCCGGCACCGCCAAGGCCCATGGCGAGGCGCTGGGCGCCGAAGAGCTGAAGGGCGCCAAGCAAAAACTCGGTATTTCGCTCGAGCCATTCTCGGTCCCGGACGACGTCCTGAAGAGCTGGCGCGAGGCCGGCAGCCGCGGCGCCGCCGCGCGCCAGGACTGGGAAGCCCGCTTCGCGACGCTCTCCAGCCGCAAGCGCGCCGAATTCGAGCGCCGGGTGCGGCATGAGCGGCCGCCGGCGCTGGCGAAAGTGCTCAAGGCGCACAAGAAGTCGCTGCTCGAGACGCCGCAGAATATCGCCACCCGCAAATCGTCCGAGTCGGCGATCGATGCGATCGTCACCGCGATGCCGATGGAATTCGTCGCGGGTTCGGCCGACCTCACCGGCTCCAACAACAACAAGGCCAAATCCGCGGTCGACTTTTCGGCCAAGACCCCGAAGGGGCGTTTCGTGCATTACGGCATCCGCGAGCACGGCATGGCGGCGGCCCTGAACGGCATCTTCCTGCATGGCGGGTTTGCCCCGAACGGCGCCACCTTCCTGGTGTTCACCGACTATGCACGCCCGGCGATGCGGATCGCGGCACTGATGGGGGCCGGCGTCGTCTATGTCATGACGCATGATTCGATCGGGCTGGGCGAAGACGGGCCGACACATCAGCCGGTCGAGCATCTCGCGGCGTTGCGCGCCATCCCCAATATGCGCGTGTTGCGTCCCTGCGATGCGATCGAGGTGACCGAGTGCTGGGAACTTGCGCTGAACCGGATCGACGGTCCGACCGTGCTGGCGCTGACCCGGCAGAACCTGCCGCAATTACGTACCACAGCACCCAGCGATAACCCCTGCAGCCACGGCGCTTATGAGCTGGTCGCCGCGCAGGGCGAGCCAAAGGTATCGCTGTTCGCCTCCGGGTCCGAGGTCCAGATTGCGGTCGCCGCGCAGCAGCAGTTGGTGGAACGCGGCATCGCGTCGCGCGTGGTGTCGGTGCCCTCGCTCGAACTGCTGCTGGCGCAGCCGGCCGACCGCCAGCGGGCGATCATCGGCCAGGCCCCGGTCAATGTCGCGATCGAGGCGGCGGTGCGGTGGGGCTGGGATGCGGTGATCGGCAAGGATGGTGAATTTATCGGCATGCATGGCTTTGGTGCCAGCGCGCCCGCCAAGGACCTGTTCAAGCATTTCGGCATTACCGCCGAAGCCGCGGTTGACGCCGCACTGAAGCGGCTTGGCTGACCGGTTGAGGTTGCCGGGAAAAAGAGCTACCTAAGTCGCATATGGTCCGTTCTCGCCCGGCCGAACCGGGCGATCCGCAGCACAGCCTCCCGTGGACGACGTGCGTCCTTCGCGGGGGACGGCGTCCGCTATCAGAGGAGGAGCACGATATGGCAGTCCGGGTCGCAATCAACGGGTTTGGCCGCATCGGCCGCAACGTGCTTCGGGCCATCGCCGAGTGCGGCCGCACCGACATCGAGGTGGTCGCCATCAACGACCTCGGGCCGGTCGAAACCAACGCGCATCTGTTGCGCTTCGATTCGGTGCACGGCCGTTTCCCCGGCACGGTGACGGTCGAGGGCGATTGCATCAGCCTCGGCAATGGCAAGATCAAGGTGACCGCGCATCGCGACCCGGCGACGCTGCCCTGGAAGGACCTCGGCATCGACATCGCGCTGGAATGCACCGGCATCTTCACCGCAAGGGACAAGGCCGCGGCGCACCTCGCCGCCGGCGCCAGGCGCGTGCTGGTGTCGGCGCCGGCCGACAACGCCGACGCCACCATCGTCTACGGCGTCAACCATGACAAGCTGACCAGGGATCATCTGGTGGTGTCGAATGGCTCCTGCACCACCAACTGCCTCGCGCCGGTCGCCAAAGTGCTGAACGACACCGTCGGCATCGAGACCGGTTTCATGACCACGATCCACGCCTATACCGGCGATCAGCCGACGCTGGATACCCTGCATAAGGATCTCTATCGCGGCCGCGCGGCGGCGATGTCGATGATCCCGACCTCGACCGGCGCCGCCAAGGCGATCGGGCTGGTACTGCCGGAACTGAAGGGCAAGCTTGACGGCGTCGCGATCCGGGTGCCGACGCCGAACGTCTCGGTGGTCGATCTGAAGATCGTCGCCTCGCGAAAGACCGACCCCGACGAAATCAACGCGGCGATGAAGCGCGCTTCCGAGCAGCAGCTCAAGGGCATCCTCGGCTACACCACCGCGCCCAACGTCTCGATCGATTTCAACCACGATCCGCATTCCTCCACGTTCCACATGGACCAGACCAAGGTGCAGAACGGCACGCTGGTGCGGGTGATGTCGTGGTACGACAACGAATGGGGCTTTTCCAACCGGATGGCCGATACCGCCGTGGCGATGGGAAAGCTGCTCTGATTTGATCGCCTCATGGTTCGAGACGCGCGCGAAGACGCGCGCTCCTCACCATGAGGGAGGAACCTCATCCTGAGCAGCCGAGCGCAGCGCGGCGTCTCGAAGGATGAGATGCGAGAGACCGTCAATGTCAAAAGCATTCCGCACCCTCGATGATGTCGACGTGAACGGCAAACGCGTGTTGTTGCGCGTCGACCTCAATGTTCCCACGGAAAACGGCCGTGTCACCGACGCCACCCGGCTTGAACGCGTGGCGCCGACCATCACCGAACTTTCCGGCAAGGGCGGCAAGGTGATCCTGCTCGCCCATTTCGGCCGGCCAAAGGGACGCGATGCCAAGGACTCGCTGAGACCGGTCGCCGCCGTGCTCGCGCAGTTGCTCAACAGGCCGGTCGGCTTCGCGGAAAATTGCATCGGGGAAGCCGCCGCCAAGGCGGTCGGGGCGATGCAGGACGGCGACATCCTCTGCCTGGAAAACACCCGCTTCCACAAGGAGGAGGAGAACAACGACCCGGCGTTCGTGGCGGAGCTCGCCAGGCTCGGCGACATCTGGGTCAACGACGCGTTTTCGGCGGCGCATCGCGCCCATGCCTCGACCGAAGGTCTCGGCCACCTTCTGCCGGCCTATGCCGGCCGCACCATGCAGGCCGAGCTCGACGCGCTCGGCAAGGCGCTGGACGCGCCGGCCAAGCCGGTGATTGCGGTGATCGGCGGCGCCAAGGTCTCGACCAAGATCGACCTTCTGGAAAACCTGGTCGGCAAGGTCGACGCGCTGGTGATCGGCGGCGGCATGGCCAATACCTTCCTGCACGCGCAGGGGGTCGGCATCGGCAAGTCGCTGGCGGAAAAGGATCTCGCGGCCACCGCGCTGCGGATCATCGAAAAGGCGGAAGCGGCCAATTGCGCCGTCATCCTGCCGGTCGACGCCGTGGTGGCGTTTCACTTCGCCGCCAATTCGCCCTGCCACGCCTACGGCCTCGACGCGATTCCGGCCGACGGCATGATCCTCGATATCGGCCCGCGCTCCAACGCGCGGATTCATGCGGCGATCGACGACGCCGCGACGCTGGTCTGGAACGGCCCGCTCGGCGCGTTCGAGATGGCGCCGTTCGACCGCGGCACCGTGGTGGCGGCCAAACACGCCGCCGAGCGGACCCGGGCCAGGAAGCTGGTCTCGGTCGCCGGCGGCGGCGACACCGTGGCGGCGCTCAATCAGGCCGGCGTGGCCGGCGATTTCAGCTATGTTTCGACCGCGGGCGGCGCGTTTCTTGAATGGATGGAAGGCAAACCGCTGCCCGGCGTCGAGGTTTTGAGGGTGCGCTAGAGGCGCCGGACCGGGCGTCGCAGCCCCAGATTGGAGAACAGGACCGATGGCTCGCATTACGTTGCGTCAATTGCTCGACCATGCGGCGGAACACGACTACGGCGTGCCGGCCTTCAACATCAACAACATGGAGCAGGCCCTCGCGATCATGGATGCCGCCTCCAGCCTCGATGCCCCGGTCATCATCCAGGCCTCGCGCGGCGCCCGCTCCTATGCCAATGACGTCATGCTTCGGCACATGATGGATGCGGTGACCGAGATCTATCCGCAGATTCCGGTCTGCGTGCATCTCGATCACGGCAATGAGCCCGCCACCTGCATGACCGCGATCCAGGCCGGCTTCACCTCGGTCATGATGGACGGTTCGCTGAAGACCGACGGCAAGACGCCGGGCGACTGGGACTACAATGTCGGCGTCACCAGGACCGTCACCGACATGGCCCATCTCGGCGGCATTTCGGTCGAGGGCGAGCTCGGCGTGCTGGGCTCGCTCGAGACCGGGATGGGCGACAAGGAAGACGGCCATGGCGCCGAGGGCAAGCTCTCCCACGACCAGTTGCTCACCGATCCCGACGAGGCGGTCAAGTTCGTCAAACAGACCAGGGTCGACGCGCTGGCGATTGCGATGGGCACCTCGCACGGCGCTTATAAATTCACCCGCAAGCCGGACGGCGACATCCTCGCCATGAAGGTGATCGAGGAAATTCACCGCAAGCTGCCCAACACCCATCTGGTGATGCATGGCTCGTCGTCGGTGCCGCAGGAGCTGCAGGACATCATCAACGCCAATGGCGGCAGGATGAAGCCGACCTGGGGGGTGCCGGTTTCCGAGATTCAGCGCGGCATCAAGAACGGCGTCCGCAAGATCAATATCGACACCGACAACCGGATGGCGATGACCGGCCAGATCCGCAAGGTGCTCAGCGAGGATCCCTCCGAATTCGATCCGCGCAAATACCTCAAGCCCGCGATGGAAGCGATGACCAGGCTGTGCAAGCAGCGGCTGCAGGAATTCAATACCGCCGGCCAGGCCAGCAAGTTCAAGAAGGTACTGACCCCGGCGGAAATGGCGAAGCGCTACAGCAAGGGCGAACTCGATCCGAAAGTCGCATGAGGGTGCGGCGGCGGCACACCGGCCGCCCCTTTTTTGGCCGCAGTCCGGGGGCACCAAGCCGACATCATGGCCGCTAAACCCGTTCCGCCCCGCCCGGTCCCGCGCCTCTATCTCGCGACGCCGCTTGTGGACGACCCGTCGATGCTGATCGCCGGCCTTGCCGGCCTGCTCGCTCAAGCCAATATCGCCGCGGTCCTGGTGCGCCTGGGGCCGGCCGAACCCCGTACCATGATCTCGCGGGTCAAGGCGCTGGCGGCTGCGGTCCAGCCCAGCGGCGCCGCCCTGTTGCTTGACGGTCATGTCGACCTCGTCGCCCGATCGGGCGCCGATGGCGCGCATCTGACCGGCATCGAGGCCATGCAGGAAGCGCTGCCGCGCTTGAAACCCGATCGCATCGCCGGCGTCGGCGGCCTGTCGACGCGGCACGATTCGATGACCGCCGGCGAAGCCGGCGCCGATTACGTGCTGTTCGGCGAGCCCGATGCCGACGGGCGGCGGCCTTCGATCGAGGCCATCGCCGAGCGGCTGCAATGGTGGGCCGAATTGTTCGAGCCGCCCTGTGTCGGCTTTGCCGCCTCGCGCGAGGATGCAGGCGAATTCGCCGCAGCCGGCGCGGATTTTGTCCTGGTCGGCGACGTCATCTGGGCCGATCCGCGCGGCGCAGCCGCTGCACTGGCGGACGTCGATCAGGCGATCAGGCAGGGCCACGCCGCCTGGTCCGGAAACGTCAAAGCCGAACAGGGATAAGCGGCGGAATGAAAATCCTGCGTCCAATATCGATCGGGGCAAGCTGCCTGATCCTGGCGGCAGGCGCGTCGGCGCAGGTCTCGCTGGCGCCTCCCGCCACCGAAACGCCCGCGGCCGGCAAGCCCGCCGCAAAGCCCAAAGCCAAACCACCCCTGATCGCCAAGAAGCCCGCGGCGCCGGTTGCGGCGCCGAAACCAGAAGCAACTCCGGCCACGCCGGCGGCAACCGTCACGCCTGCGCCCGCGCCCGACGATCCCCATGTCGACTACGTCTACGCCGCCTACCAGCGCGGCCAATACAAGACCGCGTTCGACCTTGCGACCAAGCGGGTGCAGGAAAGGGGCGATCCGAAGGCGATGACGATGATCGGCGAACTCTACGAAAATGGATTGGGCGTCAAGCTCGACTATGCCAAGGCGGTCGACTGGTACAAGCGTGCCTCCGACGCCGGCGATCGCGAAGCCATGTTCGCGCTCGCCATGCTTCGCCTGGCCGGACGCGGCGGCCCGCCCAATGGCGAGGAAGCCGCGAAGCTGCTGGCCTCCTCGGCCAAGCTCGGCAATTCGAACGCGGCGTACAATCTCGCGCTGCTCTATATCGACGGGCAGACGCTGCCGCAGGACCTCAGGCGCGCGGCCGAATTGCTTCGCGTCGCCGCCGATGCCGGCAACGCCCAGGCGCAATACGCGCTCGCCACCTTCTACAAGGAAGGCACCGGCGTGCCGAAGGACATCGAAAAATCGGTGCGGCTGTTGCAGGCGGCAGCGGTCGCCGACAATGTCGAGGCCGAGGTCGAATATGCCATCGCGCTCTATAACGGCACCGGCACGCCGCGAAACCAGCCAGCCGCGGTGGCGCTGTTGCGCAAGGCCGCCAGGCAAAACAATCCGATCGCCCAAAACCGCCTCGCCTGGGTGCTGGTGAACGGACAGGGCGCGCCGATCGACAAGGTCGAGGCGCTGAAATGGCATCTGGTGGCGAAAACCGCCGGCAAAGGCGACCCGATGCTCGACGAGGCCTTCGCCGATCTCAGTGCCGAGGATCGCGCCAAGGCGGAGGCTGCGGCGCGCCGATGGCTCGGCGCCAAATGATCCGCCTTGACGCCACGACCCCCACAGGGCACCCAGTCCGGGCTCGACCTTCGCTGGCTTCGCCATCGAAGGCGCGCCTTTCCGCCGCAACGCCAATCACAAGCCGGGATCATGCTGCATTCAGCCCTTATCAACGTCATGGTCAAGGCGGCACGTCACGCCGGCCGCAGCCTCAAGCGCGACCTCGGCGAGGTTGAAAATCTCCAGGTCTCGCTGAAAGGCCCGGCCAATTTCGTCACCATGGCGGACCGGCGGGCCGAGGAAATGCTGTACACCGACCTCGCCAAGGCGCGGCCCGGTTACGGCTTCATCGGCGAGGAGGGCGGCAGCCGCGCGGGCGCCGACAAGAGCCACACCTGGATCGTCGACCCGCTCGACGGCACCACGAATTTCCTGCACGGCATTCCGCAATTTGCGGTTTCGATCGGGCTGCAGCGCGAAGGCACCATCATCGCCGGCGTGATTTACAATCCGGCCAATGACGAGCTCTACATCGCCGAACGCGGCAAGGGCGCCTTTCTCAACGACCAGCGGCTGCGCGTCGCCGGGCGGCGCAAGCTCAACGAATGCGTGATCGCCTGCGGGCTGCCGCATATCGGACGCGGCGACCATGCGCTGTCGCGGCACGAGATGACCGAAATCCAGAACCGGGTGGCGGGCCTGCGCCGGTTCGGCGCCGCCTCGCTCGACATGGCCTTCGTCGCGGCCGGCCGCCTCGACGGCTATTGGGAGCGCAACCTGCACGCCTGGGACATGGCGGCCGGACAGATTGTGGTGCGCGAGGCCGGCGGCATCGTCAGCGGCATCGCCGGCGACGATGACCCGCTGCAGACCGGCGACGTGATCTGCGGCAATGAATTCGTCCACGCCGAGCTGGTCAATATCCTGAAGCCGCTCGGCAAGTAGCGGCTTTGATTCATTTCCGGCACCGTGGCTTCGTCCTTCGAGACGCGGCCAAGTGGCCGCTCCTCAGGATGCGGTCTGTTAGACCCTCACGTGGCCCTGTTAACCCTGATGGTGAGGAGCGCGGCAACGCCGCGCGTCTCGAACCACGAGGCCTTCCTGCGCGTCCGACAGTCGTTACATCCTCTTCACCCGGTAATGGCTGACGCCGCCGCGCCATCAGCGCCCGCCAGTTCATCATGTGCTCGAACATTTCGACCGAGACGATGCGGTCGAACTGCTGCCCCGGTTCGAACACGTTCATGTCCGCCGTGACCGCGTGAAGATTTTCCCGGCACCTCGTAATGCTGGGCATTGGCCTCCGCGGTGTATTTGGCCACCGCGCGCGCCGCCATTGCGTCCGCGAACGCGGCATCGCCGGCGGCACCGGCAAGCCGTGCCGCGGTCCGCGAGCAGAGCCGCTGGATGGCGGCGCGAACGATCAGGTCGGCAGCGGCACCCGTTCGACGGTGCCGATCACGCTCGATACCAGGCTCATGTCACCACTCCCTTGTGCGGCGGCCGCGGAAAGAACCTGCTGGTGCGCGACTGGTAGTCGCGGTAGCTCTCGCCGCGCGAGCGCAGCATCTGCGCCTCGAGCGGCGGAATGCCGGTGACGTGCACCAGGATCCAGTACATGAACAGCGGCGCCAGCAGGGTCGCCCACCCGAACGGATAGTCGGGCGAAATCGCGATCACCGGATAAGCGAGCCAGCCAAACCATTCGAAGAAATAATTCGGATGGCGCGACCAGCGCCACAGCCCGACGTCGCAGACTTTGCCCTTGCTGGCCGGATCGTCCCGGAAGCGCTTGAGTTGGCCATCGGCCAGCGCTTCGCCGGCAATGCCGGCAAACAGGATCAGCACCCCCAGATAATCCTGCAGCCGCAACGTCGCAGCGGGAAACCGCGCAGCCACGAAGATCGCAAACGCCAGCGGGATCGACCCGAGTCCCTGATACTGCAGGAACACGAACATCTTGCGGGACGCGTCGGCGCCCCATTCGCTGGCGAAGGCAGCGTAGCGCGGATCGTCGGCGATGGCCGCGGTTCGCACCGCGATATGCAGCCCCAGCCTGACCGACCAGATCGCCACCAACGCCGCGACCAGCCATTGCCGGGCATTCGCGGCGGCGCCCGCCACCGGCCACAGCGCGCTGGCGGCGCCCACCAGCCCGAGCGAGAACGTCCAGATGGTATCGACCCAGCCGGAATTACCAGTGCGCTGCTGTATCAGCCACGCTCCTGCCATCAGGACCGACAGCGACAGCGCGATCGCGGCGAGCGCTTCCAGATCCAAGACAACCATGCAAATGCCCGTTAAGCGGCTGAGGCGCCGATGCTTTGTCAGATACGCTCCAGGTCCAGACCGGGTTTCACGCCGAAGTTCCCTTTTCCGCCCCGCCGCAGCCTGCAACCGGCTTTTTTCCGGGCACCGCTGTGCCATATTGGTGGCTGAAAACGCTTCCCCCAACGGATGACACTGGCGATGCCTCCACCAGCCGCTTCCTCCCGCTCGACGATGGAGATCGAACTGACCAAGCTGTCGTCCCCCCGGATCTTTCTGGTGCGGATGCTGGTGTTCCTGGTGCTGTGCACGCTGGTGATGGTGGTGCTCTACAAGCAGATCGTGCTCGCCTTCTTCGCCAATCCCGGCCTGAATGCGCTGATCGGCATGGTGCTGCTGGTCGGCACCATCCTGTCGTTCCGCCAGGTGATTCGGCTCTATCCGGAAGTCGCCTGGGTCAACAATTTCCGCATCGCCGACCCCGGCCTCGCCCTCGACCAGCGCCCGGCGCTGCTGGCGCCGATGGCCGCCATCCTCGGCGGCGAACGCACCGGACGAATGACGATTTCGCAGCAGACCATGCGGCATCTGCTGGATTCGATCGCGACGAGGCTGGACGAAGCCCGCGACATCTCCCGCTATATGACGGGCCTGCTGGTATTCCTCGGCCTGCTCGGCACCTTCTGGGGTCTGATCGAAACCGTCGGCTCGGTCGGCAAGATCATCGACGGCCTCAAGGTCGGCGGCGACGCCGGCGCTTTGTTCGATACCCTGAAGGAAGGCCTCGCCGCGCCGCTCGGCGGCATGGGCATTTCGTTTTCATCGTCGCTGTTCGGCCTCGCCGGCTCGCTGATTCTCGGCTTTCTCGACCTGCAATCGAGCCAGGCGCAGAACCGATTCTACACCGACCTCGAAGACTGGCTGGCCTCCACGGTTCGCGAGTATTCCAGCGAACCCGCCGGCACCGGCATCGCCGTCGGCGGCGAACTGCAGAGCACGATCGAACGGCTGCGCGCGAGCATGGAGGAAAGCGGCGGCAACCGCGGTACCACCACGGCGATGGCCAACCTCGCCGAAGCCATCCAAGGCCTGGTCGCGCATATGCGGACCGAGCAGCAGATGATCCGGGAATGGGCCGACGGCCAGGGCGAGCAGAACCGCGAGATCAAGAAACTGCTCGAGCGGATCGCGCGGCAGCCCGAGAAGAGTTAGCGGTAAAGTCCAAATATGCTAGATCACGTAACCATCGGCGTCAGCGACATCGAGCAGTCGAAGAAATTCTACGATCGAGCATTGCGTCCCCTTGGGATCGCGCGCTTATACGCCGAAGGCGAGCGGTTCGCAGGCTATGGCATCAGTCCCAAAGCCTTCTTCTGGATCGGACGGCGCGACAACCTCCAGACAGGTGCTCACATCGCCTTTGCCGCGCGGGATCGAGCAGCCGTAGACCGATTTTATGATGAAGCCGTCGCAGCCGGCGGCAAGGATAACGGACGACCCGGAATACGGCAAAACTACCATCCAAGTTACTATGGAGCCTTTGTCCTCGATCCCGATGGCCACAATATCGAGGCGGTTTGCCATTCGCCGCAGGAATAACCCGTAGATGATGCGTCAACTCAAAAGATAGAGAACCCCATGGCCCTTGCCCGTGCGCGTCGTGAAACCGGATTCAACTACTGGCCGGGCTTTGTCGACGCGCTGTCGACGCTGGTGCTTTCGATCGTGTTCCTGCTGTCGGTGTTCCTGGTGGTGCAGTTCTTCCTGTCGCAGGAGGTCACCGGCAAGGACAAGGCGCTGGAACAGCTCAACGCCAAGATCGCGCAGCTCAACGATCTGTTGTCGCTGGAAAAACTCGGCAAGCTCAATCTCGACGAACAGGTCTCGCAGTTGCGGGCCGGGCTTGCTTCCGCCGAGGCCGAACGCGATCGCGTCAAGGGCCTCTATGAAGGCCTCGCCAGCACCGGCAATGACGCCGCCGGCCGTGCCGACCAGCTCAACAAGGCGCTCGACTCCGAAAAGCAGGTATCGGCGCGGGCGCTGGCGCAGATCGAGGTGCTGACCCAGCAGATCAGCGCGCTGCGGCGCCAGCTCGCCGCGCTGGAAGATGCGCTCGACGCCTCGGAAAAGCGCGACAAGGAATCGCAGGGCCGGATCGCCGATCTCGGACAACGGCTGAACGTCGCGCTGGCGCAGCGGGTCCAGGAACTGTCGCGCTACCGCTCGGAATTCTTCGGCCGGCTGCGCGCCATTCTCGGCAACCGGCCCGATATCCGCATCGTCGGCGACCGCTTCGTGTTCCAGTCGGAGGTGTTCTTCGATACCGGACAGGCGCAACTGCTGCCCGAAGGCCGCGCCGAGCTCGACAAGGTGGCGAGCGCGCTGATCGACCTCGACAAGCAAATTCCGAGCGAAATCGCCTGGGTGCTGCGGGTCGACGGCCATACCGACGCCCGACCGATCAGCAGCCCGCTGTTCAAGTCGAATTGGGAATTGTCGTCGGCGCGCGCGATCTCGGTGGTGCAGTATCTGGTATCGCTCGGCGTGCCGCCGCAGCGGCTGGTCGCGGCCGGTTTCGCCGAATTCCAGCCGCTCGACACCGCCGCCACCGAGGACGCCTACAAGCGCAATCGCC
Source organism: uncultured Alphaproteobacteria bacterium (assembly GCA_963748165.1). Lineage (GTDB taxonomy): Bacteria > Pseudomonadota > Alphaproteobacteria > Rhizobiales > Xanthobacteraceae > Bradyrhizobium. The sequence continues at coordinate 333,697 of CAVVIM010000017.1, read as the reverse complement.
GGATCGAGCTGAAGCTGACCGAACGCTGAGGAACGATGTCATTTCAGCTTCGCCGCTATCGCGCCGAGGACGAAGACGCGGCGATCGCGCTGTGGCTTGAAACCTGGCAGCGGGCCTATCCGGCCATCGATTTTGCCGCGCGGGCCGGCTGGTGGCGCGAGCGCTGGCGCCATGAACTGGTGCCGAATGCCAGCATCCTGGTCGCCGAACAGGCCGATGCCCTGATCGGATTTGTGACCATCGATCCCGGGGGATACCTCGACCAACTCGTGGTCGCCCCCGATCACTGGGGCTCGGCGCTGGCCACCGCCCTGCTCGATCGGGCAAAGCAGCTTTCACCCCGCGAGATCACGCTGCTGGTCAACGCCGACAACGTCCGCGCGATTCGCTTTTACCGGCGCAACGGCTTCGTGCAGGTCGGCGAGGACGTCAATCCGACCTCGGGCCGGCCGGTGCTGCGGATGGCCTGGAAGCCGTAAGACCCGCCCTACACGCCCTCGAACTGCAGCCGCGCCAGCCGGGCATACAGGCCGTTGGCGGCGACCAGCGAGGCATGGGTGCCCTGTTCGACGATGCGGCCGTGGTCCAAAACCAGAATGCGGTCGCAGGACAGCACGGTCGCCAACCGATGCGCGATCACCAGCGTGGTGCGGTGGCGCATCAGTTCCTCCAGCGCCGTCTGCACCAATGTCTCGCTTTCCGCGTCGAGCGCCGAGGTCGCCTCGTCGAGCAACAGCAGCGGCGCGTCGCGAAGGATGGCGCGCGCAATCGCGATGCGCTGGCGCTGGCCGCCTGACAGTGTGACGCCGCGCTCGCCGAGCTGGGCTTCGAAGCGGCCCGGCAGGCGTTGAATGAATTCGGTGGCGTGGGCAAGCGCCGCGGCGCGCTCGACCTCGGCATCGGTGGCGTCGGGCCGGCCGAAACGGATGTTTTCACGCGCGGTGGCGGCGAAGGCCACCGATTCCTGCGGTACCAGCGCGATATGCCGGCGCAATTCGTGCGGATCGGTGCTCCTGATCGGCACGCCATCGAACGAGATGGTGCCGGCAAGCGGATCGTAGAACCGCAGCAGCAGGTGAAACAGCGTGCTCTTGCCGGCGCCCGACGGACCGACAATCGCCACCTTCTCGCCGGCGCGCACCGAGAACGTGACGCCGTCGACCGCGCGGGCATCCGGCCGGGTCGGATAGGCAAAGCCGACATTGTCGAAGCTGATGTCGCCGCGCGACGGCACCGGCAACGTGCGCGGCGCGGCCGGCGCCGTGATCGCGGATTTCACCCGCAGAATCTCGAACAGCCGTTCCGCGGCGCCGGACGCCGCCGAGACCTCGCCCCAGACCTCGCTGAGCTGGCCCAGCCCCGCCGCGGCGAACGCCGCATACAGCACGAACTGGCCGAGCCGGCCCGGCGTGATGGCGCCGGTCAGCACATCATGCGAGCCGATCCACAGGATCAATACGACGCTGGTAAAGACGATGAAGATGATGATCGCGGTCAGAACCGAGCGGGCCCGGGCCGAGGTGCGGGCCGCCGCATAGGCCTGCTCGACTTCGCCGCCAAAACGCCCATTGGCCAGCCGCTCGCCGGTATAGGCCTGCACGGTCCGGATCGCGCCGACCAGTTCGGAAGCGTAGGCGGTCGCATCGGCGAGCGTATCCTGGGCGTTGCGCGACAGCCGGCGCACCCAGCGGCCGAAGGCCACCAGCGGCAGCACGATCGCGGGAATCGCGAGCATCACAAAGCCCGACAGCCGCGGACTGGTGATCACCATCATCGAGGTGGCGCCGACGAACAGCAGGAAATTGCGCAACGCGATCGAGAGCGACGCGCCGGCGGCGGATTTGATCTGGGTGGTGTCGGCGGTAAGGCGCGAAATCAGCTCACCGCTGCGTGCGGAATCGAAGAAGACGGGCGACAGCGAGATCAGATGCGCGAACACGTCGCGCCTGAGATCGGCAACGATGCGCTCGCCCAGCGTCATCACCAGATAGTAGCGCGAGGCGCTGGCGCCGGCGAGCACCGCGACCACGGCGATCATGACGCTGAAATAGCTGTTGATCATGGCGATGCCCTTCGGGGTGAACCCGAAGTCGATCATCCGCCGCACCGCGACCGGCACTACGAGGGTGGTGATCGCGGCGACCGTGAGCGAGATCAAGGCGAGCATGGCGCGGCCGCGATACCGCGCCACATAGGGCGCCAGCGCCAGCAGCGGGCGAAGCCGCGCACTGCTGTTCGAAGGCGACCCGGTCAGCGGCAGATCGATGGCCGAGGCCTCTGACGGTGCCGGCGCCGGCGTATCACCGGGCCGTTGTTCCAGCCGTTCCACTGCGCTCATGAGATCGGACCAATCGTTTGCTCCCCCCAGATAGGCGCCGCCGCCAGCGCTGGCAAATCGATATTACTTGGCTTGTTTTGCCGCGCCGGCTGCGTTATAGAGCCGGCCAAATCCGTCCACCGACAATCGAAACGCAGGCGCCGGCGCGCCGAAGGATGTGCCATGAAAGCCGAAATTCACCCGGATTATCATACGATTACGGTCGTGATGACCGACGGCACCGAATATCAGACGCGTTCGACCTGGGGCAAGGCGGGCGACAGGCTCAACCTCGACATCGATTCCAAGTCGCATCCGGCATGGATCGGCGGCGCGCAGCAGATCCTCGACCGCGGCGGCCGCGTGTCCCGGTTCCAGAAGAAATTTTCGGGCTTCCTCAAGAAGGATTGAATGCTTTCAGCCTGTCCGATGCCAAAACGCCCCTGCCCGTCAGGGGCGTTTTGTTTAGGCCGTGATTCCGGGATGGTCCGCAGGACCAGACCTCAGATGCGCCATTGCGCATCGGGGAATCTCGAGATTCCGGGTTCGATGCTTCACTTCGCATCGCCCCGGAATGACCTCGGGCGGTTTATCGCTCGAACGCCGCCTTCAGGCGATTGAGCTGCGGCACCAGCGGATTGCCGATCGCGGCGCGTTCCGCCGCCGGCGCGTGGATGGTGACGTCAAGGCGGCGAACCTTGGCCTGCAATGCCATCGAACGGGTGATCAGATCCTGCAATGAGGGCGGCAGCTTTTCGAGCATGTCGGGCGCGCCGGGATCGGCGGCGCTGAGCTTGACCTTGGTCTTTTCGCGATTGGCCTGGGTCAGCGTCATCTCGCCTTCCTTGACCGCGCGATGCAGCAACAGCCAGGACGCGAGCTGCATCAGGCGCGTGGTCAGCCGCATGCTCTCGGTCGCGTAGGTGAGGCTGACGGCGCGATCGAGCGCCTTGGCCTCGGTGCGGCCGGCGCCGTCAAGATAGGCGGCGGTCCCTTCGACCAGATCCATGCCTTCCCGGAACAGGGTGCCGAACGCCGCGGAATTGGTCAGCCGCTCGCTGAACTGCACGAGCGCGGTTTCGCCTTGCGAACGGTCTGCCATGGTTACGGCCCTCACGCGACTGCTACGCTGCCGGCTTCAACCCCGCGCCGGCTTATGATGAACAAATCATTGCGCGGCCGGCGCCGAGAGTCCAGCCGCAAGACTTTTTATGGTTTCCATCGTGGTGACGAAGACGCCAAAAAAAAGAGCCGCCGTTTCCGGCGGCTTTTGAAGTTGATAACAGGGAGGCGTCAAACAGAGTGGACAGGAGCCACTCGGTGTCCAAAAGAGGACGATTGCAGTCATAAACGAGAAAGCTTAACGGATCGTAAACGAAGCGATTTCTTCAGCTTTCATTTGCCATGTCGGCCATTGGCCGAGTGCACGGGACGCGTCCGCCCATCCGCCATCGTCCCGGCGAACGCCGATGCCGATGGCGTCACGACTTGAAGATGCTGTTGGCGGCATCTTTCGACGCGCGCTTCCTGGTCATGGCGGCTTGCAGCCGCTCGATTTCCGAGGCCAGCAGCGCGATCCGCTCGGAAAGCTCCTCGACCGACAGCAGCGAAAGGTCCTGTCCGATCTCGTGGCTGATTTTCTTCCTCGGCTTGTCGTCGTCCTCGATCGCCATGCTGTCCTCCGTGGCCGCGAGTCTCGCGAAACGGTTGCCAGCCGCAATGCGGCTGGCTAATCAGGAGCCGGTCAGGATCCCCGCGTTTCGCAAGGACAAATCATGGAAAAGCTGCCCGCGCAAATGACCGTCATCGGCATCAGCAAGCCCGGCGGCCCGGACGTGCTGGTGCCCGAGACCCGCGCGGTCCCGGTGCCGGGCCCGAGCGAAATCCTGATCAAGGTGGCCGCCGCCGGGGTCAATCGTCCCGATGTGGCGCAGCGATCGGGCAGCTATCCGCCGCCGCCCGGCGCCAGCGATTTGCCCGGTCTCGAGGTCGCCGGCGAAGTGGTTGCGGTCGGAAGCAACGCCCGCAAGCACAAGCTCGGCGACAAGGTGATGTCGCTGGTCGCGGGCGGCGGTTACGCGCAGTATTGCCTCGCACAGGACGCGCAGGCAATGGCGGTGCCGGCGGCCCTGTCGATGCAGCAGGCCGGCGCCACCCCGGAAACCCTGATGACGGTGTGGCACAATGTGTTCGAGCGCGGGGCCTTGCAGGCCGGCGAGACGTTGCTGATCCACGGCGGCTCGTCCGGGATCGGCACCATGGCGATCCAGCTTGCCAAGGCCTTCGGCGCCAAGGTGATCGTCACCGTCGGGTCGCAGGCCAAGGCCGAGGCCTGCATCAAGCTCGGCGCCGACCGCGCCATCAACTACAAGACCGAGGACTTCGTCGCGGAAGTGAAGACCGCGACATCGGGCGCCGGCGCCAATGTCATTCTCGACATGGTCGGCGGCGACTATGTCGAGCGCAACTACGAAGCCGCCGCGGTCGATGGCCGGGTGGTGCAGATCGCGGTTCTCGGCGGCGCCAAGGCCACCGTCAATTTCGCCCGGCTGATGGTGAAGCGGCTGCATCACACCGGCTCGACGCTGCGCCCCCGCAGCCATGCGGACAAGGCGGCGATGGTCGCCGCCATCGAGGCCAGGGTGATGCCGCTGCTGCGCGAGGGACGCGTCAAGCCGCTGATGGACAGCACGTTTCCGCTGGAAAAGGCGGCCGATGCGCATCGGCGCATGGAGAGCAGCGAACATATTGGCAAAATTGTGTTGGTGACTTGACCTCGGCGCGCGATCGGCAACCGGAAACCCTTTGATTTCCTTCATATTCATGTCATCTATCGCGCCACGCCGGGGTGCTTCGGCGACCCGGAAACGTGGCTGATCGCGGAGAACTGACATTGCGCCTGATCAGGTGCCTTGCGCCGCTTGCGCTGGGTCTCATGATTTTTGCCGCCGCGGCACCAGCGCGCGCGCTCGACGCGGTCAGCGTCCGCAGTGACGCGCCCGCCATCGACCTCACCGCGGTGCTCGATCATCAGCACAGCGACACCGATCGCATCCAGGTCTCCACCGCGCCCGGCACCGATGGCATTGTCCGGCGCATCGAGGTGCGCGCCCGCGAGGGCGGACAGAACTGGGTGGTGTTCGCGCTCGCCAACAACACCGACGACCAGCTCGATCGCCTGATCGTGGCGCCGCATTATCGCATCGTGTCCTCGGGCCTGCTGTGGCCCGACCTCGGACTGTCGCGCATCGCGACCATCACGCCATCGACCGGCGACCGGCCCGAGCGCCAGGACAGCGCGACCGCGGACATCTTCCGCATCACGCTGGATCCCGGCGCCGTCATCACCTTTGTCGCCGAACTGCGCACCGACAAGCTGCCGCAGCTCTATCTGTGGGAGCCCGATGCCTACAAGGACAAGGTCAATTCATTCACGTTGTACCAGGGCATCGTGATCGGCATTTCCGGGTTGCTGGCGCTGGTGCTGACCATCCTGTTCGTGGTCAAGGGCAGCATCATGTTTCCTGCCGCGGCCGCGCTGGCATGGGCGGTGCTGGTCTATATCGGCGTCGACTTCGGCTTCTGGGGCAAGGTGCTCGACATGTCGAACAACGCCGAGCGGATCTGGCGCGCGGCCGGCGAAGCGATCCTGGCCGCGACGCTGCTGGTGTTCCTGTTCGCCTATCTCAACCTCAGCCGCTGGCACGTGCGCTATTCCCACATCACGGTCGGCTGGCTTGCCTTTCTCGGCTCGCTGGTGGCGCTGGCGCTGTTCGATCCGGCGGTGGCCTCGGGCATCGCGCGAATGTCGCTGGTGCTGATCGCATTCGCGGGCTTTGCGCTGATCGTCTATCTCTCGACCCACGGCTTCGACCGCGCCGTGCTGCTGATCCCGACCTGGTTCCTGCTGGTGGTCTGGGTGATCGCGGCCGGCATGACGGTGGCCGGCAGCGTGACCAACGACATCGTCGGTCCGGCGCTGCTCGGCGGCCTGGTGCTGATCGTGATGCTGATCGGATTTACCGTCATGCAGCATGCCTTCGCGGGCGGCGGCGCCACCACCGGCGTGGTCTCCGACGTCGAGCGCCGGGCGCTGGCGCTGACCGGTTCCGGCGACCTGATCTGGGACTGGGACGTCTCCGCCGACAAGGTCTTCACCAGTCCCGAGACCGAAAGCCTGCTCGGGCTGAAGCGCGGCACGCTGGAAGGGCCTGCCGCGAAATGGCTCGAGGTGCTGCATCCGCTCGATCAGGACCGCTTCCGCGCCGCGCTCGACAGCGTGCTCGACCAGCGCCGCGGCCGCCTGGTGCAGGATTTCCGGCTGCGCACGCCTGACGGGCACTTCATGTGGTTCGCGCTGAAGGCGCGTCCGGTGGTCGGCTCCGATGGCGAGGTCTCGCGGGTCGTGGGCACGCTGACCGACGTGACCGAAAGCAAGAACGCCGAAGAACGCCTGCTGCATGATTTGGTGCATGACAACCTCACCGGTCTGCCGAACCGCAAATTGTTCATGGACCGCCTCGGCGCGGTGGCGAGCTTTGCCAAGACCATGCCGAACCTGCGGCCGACGCTGATGGTGATCGATCTCGACCGTTTCAAGCAGGTCAACGATTCCGTCGGCATCGCGGTCGGCGATTCGATCCTGCTGACGCTGGCGCGGCGGCTGACCCGCATCCTGAAGCCGCAGGACACCCTGGCCCGGCTGGCCGGCGACCAGTTCGGCCTGATCCTGATGTCGGAACAGGATTCGACGCGGATCACCGCCTTCGCCGAGACCATCCGCAAGACCATCCGCGCGCCGATCGCCTTCAACGACCGCGAAATCTTCCTGACCGCCTCGATCGGTCTCGCGCTGAGCGATCCGCAGACGCAACTGTCCGACGAGATCATCAAGGACGCCGAGCTCGCGATGTATCATTCCAAGCGGATCGGCGGCGACCGCATCGACGTCTACAAGCCGGCGATGCGCGCGCGCAAGACCGACCGGCTGACGCTGGAATCCGAATTGCGCCGCGCCATCGAACGCCAGGAAATCACCATCCTGTACCAGCCGATCGTGCGGCTCGAGGATCGTTCGATCGCCGGCTTCGAGGCGCTGGCGCGCTGGGATCATCCCAAACTGGGGCGAATGTCGCCGACGGAATTCATCGCGATCGCCGAGGAGATCGGGCTGATCGTCGATCTCGGCATGTTCGTGATGGACCAGACCGCGAAGCAGCTCGCGGTCTGGCAGCGCGCCACGCGCTCGCGCGAACCGATCTTCGCCAGCGTCAACGTCTCCTCCCGGCAATTGTTGCGACACGATTTGATCCACGACATCCGCACCGTGCTGTCGCGTTCCTCGGTGGCGCGCGGCACCCTGAAACTCGAACTGACGGAATCGCTGGTGATGGAGAACCCGGAGCATGCGGCGCAGATGCTGACCCGCATCCGCGAGCTCGGCACCGGGCTGTCGCTGGACGATTTCGGCACCGGCCACTCCTCGCTGGCCTATCTGCAGCGCTTTCCGTTCGACACCATCAAGATCGACCAGTCGTTCGTGCGCACCACCAGCCGCGGTACGCGGCCGGTGATCCTGAAATCGATCATCGCGCTGGCGCACGACCTCGGCATGGACGTGGTGGCCGAGGGCGCCGAGACCGATTCCGACGCGGTGGAACTCTACCAGCTCGGCTGCGAATACGCCCAGGGCTTCGCCTTCGGCGAGCCGATGGACGCCGACGCCGCGATGCGGCTGCTCACCGAAGAACGGCTCGAGGCGGCGAGCTAGGGGCGGCTTGCTTCAGGTCGTCCCCGCGAACGCGGGGACCCATAGCCGCGCTTTCTCATTTTGCCATTGCAACGACGAAGGGCCAGTGGTTATCGGCCCCCGCGTTCGCGGGGACGACGCGTGTCATTCGGCATCCGCTTGAACCGCACCTGCCTGCCGTCCGCGAGCCGGGTCGCGGTGTAGCCGGCGGCGAGGCAGGCCTCGCGCTGCGGCATCTTTTCCTGCGGGCTGCGCAATGTCTCCCACCACGAGGCGCGATGCGCCGCGCGCGGCAGCGCCGCATCGAGGATCGCCTCGATCTGGTCGAAGCTCAGCACGAATTCGGCAAGCGTCTGGCTCTTCAGATAGTCGCGCAACGCGGCGTAGTCGATCACATGCGATTCCCTTGAATGCTCAAGCGGTTTTCGCCAGAGCTCGCGTGACCGCCTCCGGTTCCCTTTCGACAACCCTGAGAAGGATACGCGCGCTGCGTTCCGGCTGACGGCATTGCCGTAGCGCAACCAATGAGCTTCTCCCATGTCCGAGTGAAGGCGGCGCAATCCGCAGGGCCGTCACTTCTTGAGATATTTCTTCATCTCCGCGAGCAGGCCCTCGCGCAAATCCGCGCGCGTCATGCCGAAGGCGATATTGGCGCGGAGAAAGCCGGCCTTGGAGCCGCAATCGTGCCGCTCGCCCTCGAATTCGACACCGAAGAAGCCTTGCGTCCTGGCCAGCCCGATCATGGCATCGGTGAGCTGGATCTCGCCGCCGGCGCCGCGCTGCTGGGTTTCCAGGATCCTGAAGATTTCCGGCTGCAGGATGTAGCGCCCGGTGATCGAAAGGTTCGACGGCGCGGTGCCCTTCGGCGGCTTCTCCACCATGCCGTCAACCTCGAACACCCTGCCGTGACGCTTGCCGACGCCGCAGATGCCGTATTGATGCGTGAGATGGTCGGGCACCGCTTCCACCGCGATCAGGTTGGATTTGTTGGCGAGCTTGCCCGCGGCCTTGACCATCTGCGCCAGACAGCCCGGCGTATTGAGCACGAGTTCATCGGGCAGCACCACGGCGAACGGCTCATCGCCGACGATGTCGCGGGCGCACCACACGGCGTGGCCGAGCCCGTGCGGCGCCTGCTGCCGCGTAAAACTCATGGCGCCGGCTTCCGGCTGGTCGCGTTCCAGGATGTCGATCTCGGCCTTTTTGCCCCGCGCGGCGAGCGCGGCGTCGAGCTCGTACATCCTGTCGAAATGATCCTCGATCATGCCCTTGTTGCGGCCGGTGACAAAGATGAAATGTTCGATGCCGGCTTCCCTGGCCTCGTCGACCACATACTGGATCAGCGGCTTGTCGACGATGGTCAGCATTTCCTTCGGCATGGCCTTGGTGGCGGGCAGGACGCGGGTGCCGAGGCCGGCGACCGGAAAGACGGCTTTGCGGATTTTCATGGGATGACGGATTGCCTTGAGAGAGCGTGCAGAAAAGCTGGCTTGAGGTATGTTGGTAGCTGGTTTGCGGCCGGGAACAAAGACGGATGTGCGGTTCCCATTGCCGCCGAGAACAAGCCGGCCAGGATGGGCTGTAATTCTGACAACAAAATCTCGTGTTTGTTAAGCGGGTGGAAACCGTGACAGGGCCTCCTGAACGCGGGCGCGGGCAGGCACGAGGCTACGGAGGCGACAGTTGGCGAACTGGCAAACAAGTGCGGTCCTGATGATCGCGGCGCTGCTGGTGTCCGGCGAGGCGCAGGCACAGTCATCCTCCGGTGGCGGCCCGTTGGGCTTTCTCGACGGCATTTTCACCGGCTCGCTCTCGAAAGGCGGTCAAGCCGCGCCGCAACCGGGGCCCGCGGCGCCGACGTCCGAACCGGCCGCGAGCAGCGCGCCGCTGCCATGGAGCGGCCAGGACGGCGCCTCCGGCCATCCCCTGATGACCGCAAGCGCCATCCGCGAAGCAGCGGCGAATTTCGACAATTGCGTCGCCTCGATGTGGCCGGATGCGGCCCGCCGCGGCATCTCGCAGCAAAGCTTCCAGCGCTTTACCACGGGGCTGGCGCCCGATCTGCGCATCATGGATTTGATGGATTCGCAGCCGGAATACACCAAATCGATCTGGGACTACCTCGACATTCTGGTGAACGACGATCGCCTCGCCAGGGGCCGCGACATCCTCGCGAAATACAAGCCGCAGTTCGATGCGATGGAAAAGGCCTACGGCGTCGACCGTCACGTGATCGCGGCGATCTGGGGCATCGAATTGAACTATTCCACCCAGATGGGCGATCGCAGCGTGCTGCAATCCACCGCGACGCTGGCCTGCATCGGCCGGCGCCAGAGCTATTTCAGGGACGAATTCCTCTCGGCGCTGGAAATCCTGCACCGTGGCGACCTGCGTCCCGAGCAGATGCGCGGGTCCTGGGCCGGCGCTTTCGGCCCCACCCAATTCATGCCGACCGCGTTCAAGCGCTATGCCGTCGATGCCGACGGCGACGGCCGCCGCGACGTGGTCGACGATCCCGCCGATCTGATCGCCTCCACCGCCAACAACCTCAGGAAGGACGGCTGGCAGGCCGGCCAGACCTGGGGCTATGAGGTCGTGGTCCCCCCTGGCTTCAACTACATGCTGGCGGATCGGGCCAAGGCGATGACCATCGCGCAGTGGGAGCATCTCGGTCTCGCGCGCGCCGGCGGCAAGCCATTCCCGCATCCGGTCGAGAAGGCCTATTTGCTGGCGCCGGCCGGTGCCGAGGGCCCGGGTTTCCTGATGCTGCAGAACTTCCGGGTGATCATGAAATACAACCCGGCCGAGGCCTATGCGCTCGCGATCGGGCACTTTGCCGACCGCCTGGGCGGCGGGGCACCTTTCGTGCAGCCGTGGCCGCGGCAGGAACGGGAACTGTCGCGCGCCGAGCGGCTGGAACTGCAGCAACTGCTCGCCCAGCGCGGCTTCTACCGCGGCACGCCCGACGGCCAGTTTGGCGGTCAGACCCGGGAGGCGCTGCGAAGCTTCCAGGCCTCGATCGGGGCTCCCGCCGATGGATTTGCCTCCTCCGACGTGCTGGAACGGCTCAGAGGCCGCTGATTCGGCAGCGGTACCGCGGCGGTAACCTTGTACATGAGATTTACGCGGCTCCCTTGACGGCGGTGGCCGATGCCCGGTTTATGGCTGCGGAATCTGCCCGCTTGCGGCCTGATTCCGCTATTATAGCGGTTCACCGGATCTCCAATTCCGATCGATGCGCATGGCCAGTCCGAAGTCCTTTTTCCGGGTGTTCACCGAACGCGGCCCGCGGATCACGCTGGCGGTGGCGGTGGCGCTGCTGGTCGGGATTGCCGGGCCGGCGTCGGCGCAGTTCTTTTTCAATTTCGGCGGGGCGCCGCGGCCGCAGCCGCGCAGCGGCGGCGGCTGGTTCGGCGGCGACCTGTTCACCCCGTTCCAGCAGCAGGCGCCAAGGCGGGTGGTCCGCGAGGACTTTTCCAGAGCTCCGCCGCCGGAAAAACGCGACACCGTGCCGGAGCGCAATGTGCTGGTGCTGGGTGACGCCATGGCGGACTGGCTTGCCTACGGCCTCGAGGATGCCTATGCCGACCAGCCCGAGATCGGCGTCATCCGCAGGCACAAGACCTATTCCGGATTGATCAAATATCAGCCGAGGGGCGAGCCGGCCGACTGGGCCGCCGCCGCCAAGGCCATTCTCGCCACCGAGAAACCGGAAGCCATCGTTGTCATGCTCGGGCTCAACGACCGCATCCCGATCCACGAGCCGGCGGCCGAGAAATCCGACAAGAAGAACGACAAGAAAGATGCCCGCGCCAAACCCGAGGCCAAACCGGAGGCCAAGTCCGCGGACGCTGCGAAGCCGAATGCCGAGGCCGGCGCCAAGCCCGACGACAAAGCGGTGGACAGCGAATTGTCGCCCGATGACGCCGCCGCCGACGATGCCCCGCCGGCGATCACGCCGGAAAAGAGCACGCGCTCGCCGAACGGCCTCTATGAGTTCCGCGAGGAACGCTGGGTCGAGCTCTACAGCAAGAAGATCGAAGAGATGATCGCGGTGCTGAAATCCAAAGGCGTGCCGGTGGTGTGGGTCGGCCTGCCCGCGATACGCGGTCCGAAGGGAACGTCGGACATGCTGTTCCTGGATTCGCTGTATCGCGATGCCGCCGGCAAGGCCGGCATCACCTATGTCGATGTCTGGGATGGATTCGTCGACGAAGCCGGCCGCTATTTGCAGCAGGGCCCGGATTTTGAGGGCCAGATCCGCCGGCTGCGCTCCTATGACGGCGTCTATTTCACCCAGGCCGGCGCGCGCAAGCTCGCGCATTATGTCGAACGCGAGATCACGCGGCTGTTGGCGGCACGCTCGGCACCAATCACGTTGCCGACCGAACCGGCCACGCCTGATGCCAATGCGCAGCCCGGCCAGCCGGCGCCGCGTCCGCTGGCAGGACCGATCCTGCCGCTGGTCGCCTCCTCGGTAGGCACCGATCAACTGCTGGGCGGCCCGGGCTCGCGCCCGGCTGCGGTCGACCCGCTGGCGGCGCGAACCCTGGTCAAGGGCGAGCCGCTGGCGGCGCCCGCCGGCCGCGCCGATGATTTCATCTGGCCGCGCCGCGAGATCGGCCGCGAACCGGCCAAGGGCGAAACGCCGGTCGCCGCCGTTGCACCCAATGGAACGGTTGCCGCCCCAACGGCCGCCGCGACGCCCGTTACGCCCGCGCCGCTCAAGCCGAAGAAGCCCCGGCAGATTCAATCGGGCAACCCGGCGCTCCGGGAGCTGTTTGGATTTGGCAACGCGCCGCGCCCGCCGCAGCCGGTGGCGCCGCGGCCGCCGCGCAATGTCGGCCGCTCGGCCTTCGCCCCGAGTTTTTTCACGCGTTAGCTATCGCCCCCTTGCCCCGAAGCTCGCGGGCTCAGCTTTAATAGCGCCAGCGCGACGGCGGCGGGCGGCGCGGGGGACGTGTCATCAGCATCGCCAGCGCAAAGCCGATGCCACCTGCGACCAGCAGCGCCCCGAGCGGATTGTCCTGCACCTTTCTTGCCACCGCCTGCGAGCCGTCACGCAAGCTGTCGCCGCTGTTCTCATAGGCGCCCTTGGCATAGTCGACCGCGGCATCGCTGACATCGCGCGCGGCATCCTTGGCCTGGCCGTACAGATTCTGCACCGTGCCGGCAGCCTCGCGGGCGCGGCCGGAGGCCTGGGTCTTCGCATCGCCGGCGATGTCGCCGACGGCGCCTTCGACCTTACCGGCGAAATCCTTGGTCGAGCCGGCAATTCGATCCTTGTCCATCGCGATCACTCCCTGTTTTCAGCGGAGGTAACCGATGAATCCCGTTCCGGTTCCGAGGCTCAAGGCGCCGGCGGGCTTTCCCTAGAGAATGAGGCCGCCGTCGACCACCACGGTCTGGCCGACGATGTACGACGCAAGCGGCGAGGCCAGAAACAGCGCGGCGCCCGCCATGTCGGCCGGCGTCCCCAGCCGCTTCAACGGTATCCGCGCGATCGCGCCTTCGAGCCGCTTCGGATTGGAAGTCGTCACCCTCGTCATCTTGGTATCGACCAGGCCGGGCGCGATGCCGTTGACGCGGATGCCATCCTCGGCCCACGCCTGCCCAAGCGTCCGGGTCAAACCGACGGCGCCGGTTTTCGAGGCGTTATAGCCGGGATTGCCTTTGGTCGAGTGATAGGCGGCGGTTGAGCTCACAATGATGAGGGAGCCGCTCGCGGCGCGCAGCATCGGCTGGAATTTGGTGGCGCAGGCCATCAGGCTCAGCAGATTGACTTCAAGCACCCTGCGAAATCCGGCCATTTCGAATTCGCCGCGCTGGTAGATCACCGCGCCCTGCGCCAGCACCAGCACATCGAGCCGGTCGAAACCGGGCCGAAAGCGCTCGATCGCCTGCGGATCGCTGACGTCGAGCTGCACATAGTCGAGGCCTTCGAGCTGCGATCCTTCCGCCGGCGAATAGTCGGCGGCAGCGGCGCGGGTCCCGCACACCTGGACCCGCGCGCCCCTGGCGCGAAATGCCTGGGCGATGCCGTTGCCGATGCCGCTGGAGCCGCCGACCACCAGAAGCTGCTTGCCGCCGAAATCCAGCTCGTTCATCGCGCCAACTCCTCCGCTTCACCTCGTTTGACCTCTGTGCGGATCGGTGCGAGCCTTGTCAATCCAGCAGCACGATCTCCTGCGAGCGCGCTTGATGTCGGACTTCAAACAGCTCAGCCGGTCGGTCAAGGGACTGACCGTGCTGGTCACCGGCGCGGCCAGCGGCATGGGCCGGGCCACGGCGAGGGTGTTCGCGGCCGAGGGCGCCAATGTCGCCGTCACGGACACCACGGCCGAGCGCGCACAGGCCGTCGCCGCCGAGATCGTGGCAAATGGCGGTGCCGCCAGGAGCTGGGCGCTCGACGTTGCGAACCGCGACAATATCCAGGCCGTGGTAGCGGCGGTGGCGGCGCATTTCGGCGGTCTCGACATTGTCATCAACAACGCCGGCATCTCGGTGCGCGTGGCGATCGACGATGACGGCTATGAAGAGGCGTGGGCCAAGGCACTCGCCGTCATGCTCACCGCCCACCCGCGTGTGATTCGCGCGGCGCTGCCCTGGTTGCGCAAATCGCGCTGTCCGCGCATCGTCAATATCGCCTCGACCGAGGCGCTTGGCGCCACGGCCCTGCACAGCCCCTATTCGGCGGCGAAGGCCGGCGTAACCGGACTGACGCGCTCGCTCGCGGTGGAACTTGGCCGCGATGGCATCACCGTGAACTGCATCTGCCCCGGCCCGATCACCACCGCCATGACCGCGCGCATCGACGACGAGCACAAGGCGATCTACGCGAGGCGCAGGACCGCGCTCGGCCGCTACGGCGATCCCGAAGAGGTCGCCCACATGACGCTGAGCCTGTGCCTGCCGGCGGCGTCTTTTCTGACCGGCGCCGTCATCCCGGTCGACGGCGGGCTGATGGCGCGGAACGCATAGGCCACGTCCGCGCATGGCCGTACCATCGGCACCTGCGAAGCGTTGACATCACCCCATCAGGGAGTAGTTTTTTGCGCAGATGGAGCGGCTCGGACCGCCCGTCTCGATCAGGAGGAACGCCATGACCGTGTCGATCCGGCAGCTTCACCCGCATTTTTTCGGCGAGGTCTCCGGCGTCGATCTGCGGCAACCGCTGACGCCGCAGGAGGCCGCCGATATCGAAGCCGGCATGGACCGATACGCCGTGCTGCTGTTCCGCAACCAGGACATCACCGACGACCAGCAGCTCGCCTTCGCCCGCAATTTCGGCGAACGCGAAAACGCCCGCGGCGGCACCGTGACAAAAAAGGAGGACTACCGGCTCACCTCCGGATTGAACGACGTCTCCAATCTCGGCAAGGACGGCAAGCCGCTGCCGCGCGATCATCGCACCCATCTGTTCAACCTCGGCAACTGCCTGTGGCATTCCGACAGTTCGTTCCGGCCGATCCCGGCGAAATTCTCGCTGCTGTCGGCGCGGGTGGTCAATCCGAAGGGCGGCAACACCGAATTCGCCGACATGCGCGCGGCCTATGATGCGCTCGACGAGGAGACCAAGGCCGAGATCGAGGACATGATCTGCGAGCATTCGCTGATGTATTCGCGCGGCTCGCTGGGTTTCCTCGACTATACCGAGGAAGAGAAGCAGATGTTCAAGCCGGTGCTGCAGCGGCTGGTACGCACCCACCCCGTGCACGGCCGCAAGTCGCTGTATCTGTCTTCGCATGCCGGCGGCATCAAGGGCATGACGGTGCCGGAGGCCCGGCTCTTGCTGCGCGACCTCACCGAGCACGCCACGCAGCCGGAATTCGTCCATGTCCACAAATGGACCCTGCATGATCTCGTGATGTGGGATAACCGCCAGACCATGCATCGCGTGCGCCGCTATGACCAGTCGCAGCCGCGCGACATGCGCCGCGCCACGGTAGCCGGCACGACCCCGACCGTCGCGCAGCAGGCCGCCGAATAGGCAAGATCGTCATTGCGAGGAGCGCAAGCGACGAAGCAATCCAAGGGCCGTCATTCCGGGCGCGCGCTTCGCTTGGCCGGGACGACGGGATGGAACTACGCGTGCCCGGCATCGGCGGACAGCATGCCCGGGTCGATCCCGATCTTGCGCAGCGCCCGCAGGTATTTTTCGTCGACGTCGTCGCCGAACACCAGATCGGGATCGGCGTCGCAATGCAGCCAGCCATTGTGCTGGATTTCATTTTCCAGTTGTCCCGCTCCCCAGCCGGCATAGCCCAGCGCGAGGATGGCATGCTTGGGCCCGGCCCCGCTGGCGATCGCCTTCAGGATATCGACGGTGGCCGTCAGGCAAATGCCCTTGTCGATTCTGAGCGTGGCTTTCTCGATATAGAAGTCGCTCGAATGCAGCACAAACCCGCGGCCGGTTTCGACCGGGCCGCCGCGCAGCACCTTCATGGATTTGGCGTTTTCCGGCAGCTTGATCTGGTCGACCTTCTTGATGATATCGAGCTGAACCAGCAGTCCGGGAAAGTCGATGCTGCCCGCCGGGCGATTGACAATGATCCCCATCGCGCCCTCGGATGAATGCGCACAGAGATAAATCACCGAGCGCTCGAAGCGCGGATCGCCCATCACCGGCATCGCGATCAGCAATCGACCGTCGAGATAGCCGCGGCCGGCCGAATTGTCGCCGATGCCGGCGTCCTTGCGGCGAGCAGTCTTGGGTTTTTTGCCTTCAGGGTCCATCCGCAAAGGACTCTCGTGTTGACGCATATCCTGATATTGGGTGCCGGTTCTGTCAATCAAGCCGAGCGCGCCTTTTCGTCATACATCACAAGCAATTCAATGGTTTGCCATGACGCTTGGCGCTAAAGACGCGATATGATCGTGCCAGTTCCCCTGCGTGCCGCACTCGGCCTCGCCGCAACCGTCTTTGCGTCGTCGCTGGCGATCGAAGCGCGGGCCCAGGATGCATCGCCGTGGCAGCGCGATGGACATTCCGCGGTCCGGCTGCTGGCGGGGTCGCGCAGCGGCGCGGTACTGCTCGGCGGCATCGCCTTCGAGCTGGCGCCGGGCTGGAAGACCTATTGGCGGACGCCCGGCGATTCCGGTGTGCCGCCGCGGTTCGATTTTTCCAAATCCGAAAACATCGAAGCCGTGACCGTTCTGTGGCCGGCGCCGCTCAAGTTCGACGACGGCGCCGGCGGCCACTCGATGGGCTATCACGACCAGATCGTGCTGCCGTTGCGGATCGTCGCCAGGAACGCCGACAAGCCGGTGACGCTTCGCGCCGCCATCAATTACGCGGTCTGCGACAAGCTCTGCATCCCCGTCGAAGCCGATCCCGAACTCGCCTTCACCAGCGTGGCGAGCACGGAGGACAATGCGCTGTTCGCAGCGCTCGACACCGTGCCGAAGCCGGCCAATGTCGGCGATCCCAACCCGCTGACCATCCGCGACGTCAAGCGCGACGGGAAATCGACGGTGCTGGTCGACGTGGTGGCACCGCCCGACGCCGCACCGATCGACCTGTTCGTCGAAGGACCGACGCCGGACTGGGGGCTGCCGGTTCCAAAACTGCTGGAGCATGGGCCGCCCGGGGTCAAACGATTCGGGTTTGAACTGGACGGCCTGCCGCCGGGTGCCGATCCCGAAGGCGCCGCACTCAAATTGACCCTGGTCGGCGGCGACCGTTCCTATGAGTTCAATATCAATCTGGAATAGCGCGCCTCTTTTCGTCATCCCGGGCTCGCGCTACGCGCGACGGAATGACAGCCCGACTGGAAGATGTTGTGCCACGCAACCTCCACCCAACCAAATCTTAACGAATCGTTGATAGGCGGAGGATCGCCGCGCTCGATGCGGCGTCGCCTTTGGGATACCGCCGTGGCCGTGATGGACGCACAATCCGCAGCAGCGCAGCCCAAGGGCCCGATACCCCGGCTGCGATCGATGCTCGGTGGCCTTCTCGGCGGCTCCAGCGAAGCCTCGGTGACGAGGCGGCTTGCCGGCACCATCTTTATCATCCGCGTCGTCAGCGCGGCGCTGGCCTATCTGTCGCAGATCCTGCTGGCGCGCTGGATGGGCGGTTCGGATTACGGTGTCTACGTCTATGTCTGGACCTGGGTGCTGCTGCTCGGCAGCATGATGGATTTCGGCATCTCGGCGTCGGCGCAGAAAATAATTCCGCAATACCGCACCAGCGGCGAGCAGGCGCTGCTGCGCGGCTTTCTGTCCGGCAGCCGCTGGATGACATTGGTCGTGTCTGCCGTGGTCTCGATGCTGCTGGCGGCACTCGTGAAGGCACTGTCGCCGTGGATCGAGGCGGCCGCGGTGGTGCCGCTTTACGTCGGCTGCCTGACGCTGCCGGCCTTCGTGGTCGCCAACACCCAGGATGGCATCGCCCGCTCGCATGACTGGATGCGGCTCGGCCTGATGCCGCAATTCATTATCCGCCAGGCGCTGATCATCGGATTTACCGCCGGCGCCTTCGTGCTCGGCTTCCATCTCGGCGCCACGGTCGCGATGCTGGCGAGTGCGGCGGCGGTGTGGATCGCGATGGTCGGCCAGATGGTGCTGCTCAATCGCCGGCTCGGAGGCCATATCGAGCCGGGCGCGAAGGCTTATGATTTCCGCGGCTGGCTCGCGATCTCGCTGCCGATCCTGCTGGTCGAGAGCTTCTATCTGCTGTTGTCCTATACCGACGTGCTGGTGCTGCAGCAATTTCGCAGCTCGGAAGAGGTCGGGGTGTATTTCGCCGTGGTGAAGACGCTGGCGCTGGTCTCCTTCATTCACTACGCGATGTCGGCGACGACGGCGCACCGCTTCGCCGAATATCACGCGCTCGGCGAGCGGGCACGGCTCTCGGCCTATGTCGCGCATGCGATCAAATGGACGTTCTGGCCGTCGCTGGCCGCGACCGTGCTGCTGCTCGCGCTGGGCGAGCCGCTGTTGTGGCTGTTCGGCCCGAAATTCGTCTCCGGTTACGACATCATGTTTGTCGCCGCCATCGGGCTCGTGGTGCGCTCCGCCATCGGTCCGGTCGAGCGCCTGCTCAACATGCTCGGCCATCAGCATATCTGCGCGCTGGCCTATGCGCTGGCCTTTGTCATGAACGTCGTGCTTTGCGTGGTGCTGGTGCCGCGGTTCGGCGGCCACGGCGCCGCGGCCGCCACCTCGATCTCGCTCAGTTTCGAGACCGTGCTGCTGTTCTGGATCGTGCGGCAACGGCTCGGCCTGCACGTGCTGGCGTTCGGGAAGAGTTCGTCCTACAGCGTCGGATAACGATTGGACAAGGAAGGTCCGGGTGATACCATTTCGTGATGACGACCGACCTGAAAAACCTGATCGCGCGCGTTCAGACTTGGCCCGAGGCGGCCCAGGATGAACTGGTCCGAGCCGTCCGCAACGCTCGGGGATCCAGCGTCGCTGCTGTCGTTCGCTACCCGTTCCGTATTTTCTATCGATCGCGCGGCGAGTACACCTCGATATTTTGCACATCTCGACACACCTCGAGGCGACCTTCGAGAGCCTAACAATGAGCCCTGCCTGCCGGCGGCCCGGTAGTGCCCTTTCCTCGTCCGAAACGGGAGCGGCGCGGGCACCCTCCCTACGCCGCGGTCCAGCCGCCGTCGATCGAGAGATTGGCGCCGGTGATCTGCGCGGCGTCGTCGCCGCACAGGAACAGGGCCAGCGCCGCGACCTGCTCGGAGGTAACGAACTCCTTGGTCGGCTGCGCTTCCAGGAGCACGTCGTGGATGACCTGTTCCTTGGTCAGGTTGCGGGCCTTCATGGTGTCGGGAATCTGCTTTTCGACCAGCGGCGTCCAGACATAACCGGGGCTGATGCAGTTGCAGGTGATCTTGAAGGTGGCAAGCTCGAGCGCCACGGTCTTGGTGAGGCCGGCGATGCCGTGCTTGGCCGACACATAGGCCGACTTGAACGGCGAGGCCACCAGCGAATGCGCGGATGCGGTGTTGATGATGCGGCCCCAGCCGCGCTTCTTCATGCCGGGCACGGCGGCGCGGATGCCGTAAAACGCCGACGACAGGTTGATCGCGATGATCGCTTCCCACTTCTCGGGTGGAAACTCCTCGACCGGCGATACGAACTGGATGCCGGCATTGTTGACCAGCACATCGACCGAGCCGAAGGTCTTTTCACCCAGCGCGACCATGTCGGCGATCTCGGCGGGCCTGGTCATGTCGGCGGGCGAATGCACCGCCTTGACCTTGAATTCGCGCTCGATGCCGGCGCGTTCCTTCTCGATATCGGCCGGTGCGCCCATGCCGTTGAGAACGATATTGGCGCCGGCGCCGGCGAACGCGCGCGCATAAGCGAGCCCGATGCCGCTGGTCGAACCGGTCACAACAGCGGACTTGCCTGTCAACGTACCCATTGTCTTCACTCCTGTTTGCTGCCGCGGGTTTCGCTGCCGTCCCCCGTGAGATCGTAAGTCACCATGGCTTCGCCGGCTTGCGGCCGCTCCAGCCATTCCTTGTGGCGCATCGACAGATGGACGTCACGGACGCCCGCGCTCCAGTGTTCGACCATGCCGACATGCGAAAAGTCGTAATCCTTGGAAGACGATTCGTGGTTCTTGCTGCGGTAGATCAGGTGCACCACGGTGACGGTGTTTTCCCGCACCGCCGCCCGCAAGGCTTCCACCGACGGATCGTTCTTGAGCTGGTCGGGCAGTTTGGCGATCAACTCGCACAGCGCCTTGCGGGTGTTGTGCGCCTGCTTGTTCTTGTCGGTGTTCATCCGGGTGCGGCTGGAATAGCGAATGTCCTTTTCGCGCTCGGCCGCCTCGAGCAGCGTTTCCGGCAGCGGCCCGCGGGCGCTGAACAGATCGACCTGGAAGATCAGCAGGTCGCGGACGGTTTCCTCATCCAGCACATAGTCGAGCGGCGTGTTGGACGCGATGCCGCCGTCCCAGAAATGCTCGCCGTCGATCTCGATCGAGGGAAAGCCCGGCGGCAGCGCGCCGGACGCCATGATATGTTCGGGCCCGATCTTCTTGCCGAGTTTGCTGAATTCGACATTGTCGAAATATCTGAAATTGCCCGTCGTCACGCTCACCGCGCCGACGCTGAGGCGGGTCTGCAAAGCGTTGATCCGGTCGAAATCCACCAGACGCTCCAGCGTGGCGCGAAGCGGCGCGGTGTCGTAATAGCTCTGCGACTGCGGACTGCCCGGCGGCCACAGCGGCGCCGGCGGAAACCGCGGAGTAAAGAAGCCGGGCACGCCGAAGGCCGCGACCAGGGCGGCGCTCGCCTCGTTGAAAGCGTTGCGGCCACAGTCGGTCTTGACGACCGGATTCCAGGGCACCGGGGACGACACCAGTTCCCAGAATTCCTTCAAGCGCGGCACGCGCCGTTCCGGCGGATTGCCGGCGATGATCGCGGCATTGACGGCGCCGATCGAAATGCCGGCGATCCAGTCCGGCTCAAAACCCTGATGACACAGCGCCTGAAAAGCGCCGGCCTGATAGGAGCCGAGTGCGCCGCCGCCTTGCAGGACCAGCACCCGTTCGGCCTTCGCCGGCGTCGTTGCGGGCGCGGAAGCGGCAATATCCATCGTGACCTTCGAGCTGATAGCAAAAAACGCTGCAACGTGGCGACAGTTGGCGGCGGCGTCAATCGTCGAAGCGATCCGGGCGGATCACGCTGAAGTCATCGCACCTCGGTTGACGCCAAAATGAGCGTCCAGAATACCTTGTATTTGGTATTCGGAGCATAGCTCGCCGCGATGCCCATTTTTGTGACACCGTTTTTCAGCATGTTTTCCCGGTGCGGCGGCGAGTTGCGCCAGCCGGAAAAGGCTTCGGCCAGGGTGTGATACCCGGCCGACACGTTTTCGACCGCGAGACTCGCCGGGTATCCGGCCTCGCTCAGGCGCCTGGGCAGCGGCGCCCTGACATCGTGATCGAGCTTGTTCTTGCTTGCCATCGCCTGCGACTGCGACTCCGCGAGCTTCATCAGTTCCTGGTCGATGGCCACGCCGCCGAGCCCGTTATTTTGCCGGTATTGCGAAATCATCGAGGCCGCGGCCAGCGGATCGAGCCGCGCGCCAGCCGTGGCCATGTTGACATACATGGCCGGCTGCTCGGTGAGGGTGTTGTCCGCGGCGCAGCCGCCCAGCAATAATGTTGCGAGAATCGCCGCCGCCGCGCGCATGAATCAGCCCCCGATTGACGGGCCGTTGTTGCATACCAACCGTGGCTGAATGGTGAACGCGGACGCAATTTCCCCCTCGTTGGCCGGGCGGGCCCCGGCATTGTTCCGGGAAGTTTTGGTCCTAGGAAGTCTTGAGGGTGTGGATGCCGCATTCCGTCTTGGCTCGGCCGCGCCAGCGGCCGGCGCGGGCGTCTTCGCTCGCCGACGTCCGGCTGGTGCAGGGCATGCAGCCGACCGACTGGTAGCCGCGCCCGGCAAGCGGATGCGGCGGCAGTCCGGCATCGGCATAGATCGCCGCGATCTGCTCGCGCGAGACGCCCGCGAACGGATTGAATTTCAGCCTCGCCCCGTCGTCCTCGACCACCGGGATGTCGGCGCGGAGGCCGCCCTGAAAACGCTTGCGGCCGTTGATCCAGCCGTTGAATGGCGCCAGTGCGCGCGCCAGCGGCTCCACCTTGCGGATCCGACAACATGCATCGGGATCGGAAAACCACAATTCGCGATCGGGGTCCTCGCGCGACAGCGTTTCCTCGCCTGGCTGGATCGAGCGGACGTCGCGCAGGCCGAGGCGCGCTACCAGCATGTCGCGATAGGCGAGGGTCTCTTCAAACAGCCATCCGGTATCGAGGAAGATCACCGGGATCGCCGGGTCCACCTCGGCCATCACCTTGAGCAACGCAGCCGATTTGGTGCCGAACGATGACACCAGAGCGAGCCGCTCGCGGCCGACCGCCTGCAGCGCGGCCGCAATGACCTGCGCTGGCGCGGCGCCGCGCAGCGCGCGATCGAGCGTCTCGGCCGCCGGCAAGTCCGGCGCAGGCCGGGATCGCTGCGGCGACACCGCACAGGTCAGACCGTTCACTGGCCGGCACTTTCCGAATGGCGCATCTGCATGCGCCGATGCAAGGCGGTGATCCGGCCGTCGCCGGTCGGCTGGTAGAACACCGAATAACGCTTTGCGGTCGCGGCGAATGCCATCGCATCGCTTTCCTTCTTCACCTCGAAGCTGTCGAACCCGGCCCGCAGCATGAACACGAACTGGTCGCGCAGCACCTGACCGGTGGCGCGCAGCTCGCCGCGATAGAAGTAGCGCTCGCGCAGCAGCCGCGCCTGGCTGTAGGCGCGGCCGTCGCGAAAGCTCGGAAACACCAGCGCGACGACGGCAAGCCGGTCGAGCCAGGGCACGAGATCGTCGACGTCGCGGCCGTTGGGCCAGATCACGCCGGTGCGGCCGACCCGGCGGCAAAGCCCTTCGGGGTCATCGAGAAATCGCGCCGCCGAAATCAGGATGGCGCCGTCGCCGGGCAGTGGCGCGTCGTCCGCGACATGGACGAACGCATCCTGAGTGATTTTTCCGTGTCTAACGAGTGGCATAAACCCGCTCCCTGAAAGGTTCGACGCCGAGCCGCGTGACCGTGTCGATGAACAGTTCATCGGGACGGGCGCGGAGCGCGAGATAGGCCTCGACGATATCCTCGACCACGTCCGCGACCTCGCCATAGGGCACGGCAGGTCCGATCAGGGTGCCGACGGCCGCCTGCTCGTCGGCGCGGCCGCCGATCGTGATCTGGTAGAATTCCTCGCCGTTCTTCTCGACTCCGAGAATGCCGATGTGGCCGACATGGTGATGACCGCAGGCGTTGATGCAGCCGGAGATATTGATGTGCAGCCGGCCGATCAGGTTGGCGGTGTCGTGATTGGCAAAGCGGCGGGTCAGCTCCTGCGCGATCGGAATCGAGCGCGCGTTCGCCAGCGAGCAATAATCCAGCCCCGGGCAGGCGATGATATCGGAGACCAGATTGACGTTCGGCGTCGCGACGCCGATCGCGTCCAGCGCGCGCCACAGCGCCGGCAGGTCGCGCCGCGCGACATGGGGAAGTGCCAGATTCTGCTCGTGACCGACCCGAATTTCACCGAAGGAGTATTTGTCGGCGAGCTCGGCGATCGCATCCATCTGGTCGGCGGTGGCATCGCCGGGCGGTCCGCCCACCGGCTTCAGCGACAGCGTCACGATCGCATAGCCGGATACCTTGTGGGGAAACACCGAATTCTTCCGCCAGGCCTCGAACTTCGGATCGTGCGCCGCCTTTTTCAGCTCCTCCGGCAGATGCGGCAGTTTTTCGTAAGCCGGATAGGAAAAGCGCGAGCGGATTTCCTCGACCATTGCGTCATCGAGCAGCAAGGCGCTGCCTTGCATCTGCCGCCACTCGTTATCGACCTCCTGGGCGAACTTCTCGATCCCGAGCTCGTGCACCAGGATCTTGATGCGGGCCTTGTAGATGTTGTCGCGGCGGCCATACTGATTGTAGACGCGCAGGATCGCCTCGACATAGCTCAGGAGGTCGCGGCCCGCGACAAATGGCTTGATGGTCTTGGCGATAAACGGCGTGCGGCCGAGGCCGCCGCCGACCAGCACCTCGAAACCGGTTTCGCCCTCGGCGTTCCGGTGCAGCCGCAAACCGATGTCGTGGATCTTGATCGCGGCGCGGTCATGCGCCGAGGCGGTGATCGCGAATTTGAACTTGCGCGGCAAAAAGGAGAATTCCGGATGCAGCGTAGTGTATTGCCGCAGCAATTCCGACCAGATCCGCGGATCCTCGATCTCGCCGGGCGCCACGCCCGCCCACTGGTCCGAGGTGACGTTGCGGGTGTTGTTGCCCGAGGTCTGCATCGAGTGGATGCCGACGTCGGCGAGATCGGCCAGCGCATCGGGCAGTTCGGCGAGCTTGATCCAGTTGAACTGGATGTTCTGCCGTGTGGTGAAATGGCCATAGCCGCGGTCATAGCGCCGCGCCACATGGGCGAGCCGCCGGAGCTGCGCCGATGAAAGCGTGCCATAGGGGATGGCGACCCGCAGCATATAGGCGTGAAGCTGGAGATAGACGCCGTTCTGCAGCCGCAGCATCTTGAATTCGTCCTCGGTGAGTTCGCCGGAGAGCCGGCGTTTCACCTGATCGCGGAATTCGGAAACGCGCTCGTTGACCAAAGTGTGGTCGAGTTCGTCATATGCATACATGGGCAGACAGCCTTATGCCGGAGCGGCAACGTCGATGGTGAGGCCTCTCGACCGGATCCGTTCACGCAGATTGCCGGGCTTGATGGCGCCGGTGTCCCTGACTTCGACCGGCGCGACATAGGCGGCGACCGCGCCGACATCGTCGGCCACCGCGTCGGCCAGCAGTGTCCGCGCCTCATCCGAGGTGCGGACGATCGCGGCGTCCGCCAGATCCGCCGACCAGCCGCGCGCGGCGGTGCGGTAGATCACGACACCGTCCCAGGTCCGGTTGGCGGTCACCACCGAGGGGCCGGCAATCCTGATTTTTTTCTGTTCGAGCGGAGAGGTCATGCGGCAGCTTCCAGCAGGTCTGAGATCACTTGCGCGAGATTTGCATGGCGCCAGGGCGCGGAGTGCGCCACCACGTCGCCGATGATGAGAATCGCTGGCCCGCCGTCGATCCGCTGCACCAGATCCGGCAGTTGCTCCAGGGTTCCGACCGCCGCCTGCGCGTCGGGCCGCGTCACCCGCGCGAATACGCCGACCGGAGTTTGCGGCGAGCGTCCCGCGGCCAGCAGGCCGGCGCGGACCGATGCCGCGGCGGTCATCCCCATATAGACGACCACCGTCATCCTGGTATCCGTCAGCGTCGACCAGTCGACGGCTTCGGCATCTTTCGCCTTGTGCGCGGTCAGGAAGGTGATGCGCAGCGCCTCGCGGCGATAGGTCAGCGGCACTTCGAACTGGGCGGCGGCGCCGAGCGCCGCGGTAATACCGGGCACGACCGCATAGGCGACCTTGGCCTGGCGCAGCGCCTCGACTTCCTCGCCGCCGCGACCGAACACGAAGGCGTCGCCGCCCTTGAGGCGCACCGCACGCTGTCCGGCGCCGGCGGCCTCGATCAGCAATCGGTTGATCGCGTCCTGGCCGATGCCGGGCTTGCCGACGCGGCGGCCGACGGCAATGCGCGCGGCATCGCGGCGGGCGCGATCGAGAATCTCGGGCGAGACCAGCTCGTCGTAGAAAATCACATCGGCATCCTGCAGCGCGCGCAGCGCCTTGACCGTCAGCAGGTCCGGATCGCCCGGTCCGGCCCCGACCAGCGTCACCCGGCCCTCGGCCTTGCCCTGCTCATTCGCGCCGGCAAACGCACAGGGATCGGCAATCCGCTGCAGCGCCTTTCCGGCTTCGTCCCCGCGCCCGGCCATCACCAGCGCGCCAATCGGTCCGTCGACGATGCGCTCCCAGAACCGCCGGCGCAGAGCAAACTCGGGAATCCGTGCGTGAATCGATTTGCGGAAGCCGCCAATGAAGCTTGCGAGTTCGCCGATCCGCGCCGGCAGCATCGCCTCGATGCGCTCGCGCACGCGGCGCGCCAGCACCGGGGAAGCACCGCCGGTGCCAACCGCCACCACCAGATCGCCGCGATCGACGATGGCAGGAAAAATGAAGGTCGAATGCGAAAGGTCGTCCATCACGTTCACGGGCAGCCCGACCGCCCGGGCCCGCACCGACATCGCAATGCCGACGTCGCCCGCACCCGCGCACAGGATCGCAATCACCTCGCCGAAATCCGCCAGCAGCGGATCGCCTGCCGCGAGCTCAATTCGCGCCGCGTCGGATGCCTGCAAGCCTCCGAGATCATGATTGCCGTCGGTCGCATACCAGCGCACCCGCGCGCCGGCGGCCGCCAGCAGACGCAATTTCGCCTGCACCAACTCGCCGCCTCCAACCACGAGCACGGCCCCAGCTTGCAGATCGAGAAACACCGGCAGGAATCGCATGCGCTACTCTCTCCCCCGACATTCGGGGCTTACTGGAATTATTTTCTATATATGCCTCGTTCAATGCCCGCAAAAGGAAAATTATTCCTTTCCTATTGCAGTGCAACTATAGAATTTTAGCCTGCAGAGGCCAAGGGGCCGGAGATGCATCTTCTCGACACCGAATTCCGCAGGACCCGCGATCGAGCCAATCCCCGTCAAATGGCACGCGCTTGCCCTGATCTCGGCCATCCGTCGATCAATCCTCGGGACGCGCTCGAGGCGCAGAGCATCCACATTTTCAGCGAAGCCTTCGCGCGGCTGAAGAAGCTGGCGCTGCTGCAAATCGCTGGGCAAGGATTTCGAACGTCATGACCCTGCGTTTCGCGATCGCTCCGGTGAGGCCGAACCGCAGCACGCTTCCACAGCTCCGCATGGTCATTGTCACGACAACGCTGGTCGGGTGCCTGCTGCACGAGACCGGCTGCCTTCCCGCGGGCAAGTTCAAAATGCTCAAGCCGCTCAGCGCGCGGCGCGCATAATATCTAGCCCGGCCACCGGCCATTGTTTGCGCAATCCGGGCCTGCGAAAGGCCTTCTCAGGGCCCACGCTTTGGCGCTAAAAGGCCTGAACACGCCGCCTCTGCGGCGCTGTTTGTTTTTGCCCCCGAAGCAGCCGGCAGACGCCGCTTCTCGCGAAAGTTAGATGATGAATTGTATCGATGCCCACGGATTGAAGATCGCGCCTGTCCTGTTCGATTTCATCGCCAAGGAAGCCAGCCCCGGGACCGCGATTGCCCCCGACGCGTTCTGGGCCGGGCTTGCCGCCATCGTTCGCGACCTTGCTGCGCGGAACCGCGAACTGCTCGCGGTGCGCGACAGCCTGCAGGCGAAGATCGACGGCTGGCACCGGGCCAACAAGGGCAAGCCATTCGACCTCGACGCCTACACCGCGTTTCTGCGGCAGATCGGCTATCTGCTGCCGGAGCCCAGCACGCAGAAGGTCGAGACTGCCGACGTCGATGAGGAAATCGGCAAGATCTGCGGGCCGCAACTGGTGGTGCCGCTGACCAACGCCCGCTATGCGCTCAACGCGGCGAACGCACGCTGGGGCAGCCTTTACGACGCCTTCTATGGCACCGACGCCATACCGCACGAGGCCGGCGAGGACGGCAAAGGCTACAACAAGGCGCGCGGCGCCAAAGTGATCGCGAAGGCAAAGGCCTTTCTGGATTCCGCGGTGCCACTCGCGACCGCAAGCCACACCGATGCGATCTCCTACGGCGTCGCCGCCGGCCAGCTCGCGGTCAAGCTGAAGAGCGGCAATGCCACGGCGTTGAAATCCGGGGCGCAGTTCGCCGGATACCAGGGCGACGCCGCCGCGCCGTCGGCGATCCTGCTGGTCAACAACGGCATGCATATCGAGATCAGGATCGATCGCGGCCACATCATCGGCAAGGATGATGCGGCCGGCGTGGCCGACATGATCCTGGAATTGGCGGTCAGCACCATTCTCGACATGGAGGACAGCGTCGCGGCGGTCGACGCCGAAGACAAGGTGCTGGTGTATCGCAACACGCTGGGCCTGATGAACGGCACGCTGTCCGCCGACTTCGAAAAGGGCGGCAAGACGCTCAAGCGCGCGCTCAACCCCGACCGCGTCTACCGGACGCCGGACGGCAGGGAACTCAAACTGCACGGCCGCAGCCTGCTGTTGATGCGCAATGTCGGCCATCACATGTTCACCGATGCGGTACTCGACGGCAAGGGCGACGAGATTCCGGAAGGCATTCTCGATGCCGCCGTTACCGGCCTGCTGGCGATCCATGATCTCAAGGGCCACGGCAACACCCGCAACAGCCGCACCGGCTCGGTCTATATCGTCAAACCGAAGATGCACGGCCCCGACGAGGTCGCGCTGACTTGCGAGCTGTTCGGCCGGGTCGAGCAGATGCTGTCGCTGCCGGCCAATTCCATGAAGGTCGGCATCATGGACGAGGAGCGCCGCACCACCGTCAACCTCAAGGCCTGCATCCAGAACGCGCGGCAGCGGATCGTCTTCATCAATACCGGCTTCCTCGACCGCACCGGCGACGAGATCCATACCTCGATGGAAGCCGGCCCGATGATCCGCAAGAACGACATGAAGGCGCAGCCCTGGATCCAGGCCTATGAAGACTGGAACGTCGATATGGGCCTGATTGACGGCCTGCCCGGCCATGCCCAGATCGGCAAAGGCATGTGGGCCGCCCCGGACAAGATGGCGGACATGCTGGCGCAGAAGATCGCGCATCCGCAAGCCGGCGCCACCACCGCATGGGTGCCCTCGCCGACCGCTGCGACCCTGCACGCGCTGCATTATCACGAGGTCAACGTGCTGGCGCGCCAGCAGGAACTGGCCAAGGCCGGTCCGCGCGCCAAACTGTCGGATATTCTCACCATCCCGGTGTCGCAATCGAACTGGGCGCCCGACGATGTGAAACAGGAAATCGACAATAATTGCCAGGGCATCCTGGGTTATGTCGTGCGCTGGATCGATCAGGGGGTGGGCTGCTCCAAGGTGCCCGATATTCACGACGTCGGGCTGATGGAAGACCGCGCCACGCTGCGCATCTCGAGCCAGCATCTCGCCAACTGGCTGCACCAGGGCGTCATCACCCCGGACCAGGTGATGGAATTGCTGAAGCGGATGGCGGTGGTGGTCGACGGGCAAAACAACGGCGATCCGCTTTATCGGCCGATGGCGCCCGGTTTCGACGGCGTGGCGTTCAAGGCGGCCTGCGACCTCGTGTTCAAGGGTCGCGAGCAACCCAATGGTTATACCGAGTACATCCTGACGGCGCGTCGCCGGGAGGCCAAGGCGGCGGGCTGAGCGCCGGGCTGCCGGCTGCGGCGACGTGACCGCCAGGTCCAGCGGAACGTTCGAATAATCCGTCCGTTGAACGCCATCCGAACCGAACAGGAGTTGGCGATGGATTGGAACCGGATTGAAGGAAACTGGAAGCAGTTCAAGGGCTCCGCGAAGGAAAAATGGGGCAAGCTCACCGACGACGATCTCAACGTGATCGAAGGTCGTCGCGAGCAGCTCGAGGGCAAGCTGCAGCAGCGCTATGGTTTTGCCAAGGATCAGATCCACAGCGACGTTGACGATTGGTTCAGGACGCTGAAATAGATCGTGGTCGCAGCAAAGCCCCGGTTCGCCGGGGCTTTTTTTCGGTGGCGTCGTGCTTCCTGCGTGGTCATTCCGGGATGGTGCGCCAGCACCAGACCCGGAATCTCGATATTCCGGGTTCGCGCTTCGCGCCCCCCGGAATGACGTTTGGGGCCGCGCTAGAATACCGCGATGTATTTCAGGAGCGAGATCACGCCGAGAATGATCACGACGACGCGCGCGATCTGCTTGGCGCGGCCGTCCAGCGGCAGCATATTGATCAGGTAGAGAATGAGGATAACGACGAGAAACGTGATCAGTGCGCTGACAATCATCGGTGCCCCCTGCGAGCGTCATTGAGTTGTCGGGAATAACGCAGAGAGCGCCGAACCGGTTCCCGTCGCGGAACCCGTTATCGTTCGCTAAGGCAAAGCGATCAGCGGGACATACCGTCCCTCAGTCCGCGGCCACCACCGGCACCCGCTGATAGCGCGCGCTGATCCGGGACGACACCGGCGAGAAATTCAATGCCGCGCCGCGCCGGTCAGCGCGGCGGCCCACGACCATCAGCCCGTTGGCGCCGGCGACGATATCACCCTTGCGCAGTGTCGGATCGTTCTCGATCTTGACCGGCGCAAGCCCGATCTGATCCTTGCCGTTGCAGGTGCATCCCGCCACCAGCTCGCTGCGATACCGGAAAGCGTTCGGCAATTCGGAATAGGGCTTTCCGGTTTCGGTCGCCGCATTGTCGATAGTGCTGCCATAAACCACCTTGGTTTCGCTGGCCGGGCAGAAACTGTTGCAGGACGCCGCCCGGCTTTGACCGTCGGCGGCCGATATCGGAAAATAGCGTCCATCGCAGGTGCGCACGCAATAGGCCTGACCGCCGGTGGACCGCGGGCGTGCCTCGGCTGGCGCAGCGCCGACCTCGCCCTCGCTTGCAAACGGCAGCGGCATCGAGGGGGGAGCCGGCCGGTGCGCGCCGAAGGCGCCGAACAAGGCGGAGAGGAAGTCTTCGGCGCGGGCCGGCGATGGCGCCAGCGCCGAAGCGCTTAACAGCGCGACCGCACCGAACGCCAGCCATTGCCTTCCTGGTTGCCAGTTCATGATCGCCTCCGGACGCGGATGCCAACCTTCAGTACAACGACGAGTTCGAAAGGTTCATCGCCTGACGTCCGGTCGACGGCATCGCAGCAGGCGCCCGTGCGGTCAGCGGGCGAACGGCGCCCGCGGCGCGTGCTTCGATGTGCGGCCCGCCCTTCGGCAGCACCACTACTCTGGTGCCGACATTGACCCGGCTGAACAGGTCGGCGACGTCTTCATTGGTGAGACGGATGCAGCCGCTGGAGACAAACTTGCCGATGGTCGAGGGATCGTTGGTGCCGTGGATGCGATATTCGCTGGAGCCGAGATACATGGCGCGCGCGCCCAGCGGATTGCCCGGGCCTCCCGCCATGAAGCGGGGCAGATAGGGCTGGCGCGCGATCATTTGCGCCGGCGGTTGCCAATCCGGCCATTCCGCCTTGCGGCTGATGGTCTGCACGCCGGACCAGGTGAAGCCCAGGCGACCGACGCCGACGCCGTAACGAATGGCGCGGCCCTGGCCGAGCACGTAGTAGAGCGCGGTATTTCCGGTATCGATGATCACGGTGCCTGCGGCCTCGCGGGTGTCGAGGCCGACGACGGCACGCCGCAACCGCTCAGGCAGGGCGCTTTCGCTGCCATCGCCTTGGTCCGTCAGCGACGAGTTGGTCGGCGCGCTGATGACATCGTCTGACGGAAAGCCGCTCTGCGGGGTGAAAGTCTGCGGGGTGGATGCGTAGCCGAGCGCCTGGGCGTTCGCCGCGCCGGGAAGCACCGCAGGCGCCAGCAGCAGCCCTGCGAAAATCAACGCGCTGGTCGCGCGCCGCGATTGAGTGCGAACGGATGCAAACTTCTGTGCCATGACCTGCCCCATACTGATGCGCATCGTGTGATGCTCTGCACAACGAACGCGACCGGGGCATTGCGGTTCCGTCAGCGGCGACCTAAACCGCCGCTGTCAACCGGGCCTGCTTTCACGTTTGCGCGATGGAACCTTTTGCCGGCGCCGCGGGTTATCGCCGGCAGGATCTCGGCTCGTCGCGCGAGCCGGGCACGGAGTCGGTTTTGCAGCAGCGCGGGGGAGAGCCAGTTGCGTGTCCTTCCCGATGAGCGTGCGTCTTCGCATAAAACAGGCACGCCGCTGCCTGACAGCCGAAACGAACTGCCGCCGGTCATCCGCCGCGCAGAGGTCGTCGCCTTCGCCCTGGTCGCGCTGCTGATTATTTGCGTGATTGCCGTTCTCTACGCCGCGAAGGCGTTTTTCCTTCCCGTCATATCGGCATTCGTGGTCGGAACCATGCTGTCGCCGGCCGCGGGCTTGCTCGAGCGGCACCGCATTCCCCGCGCGGTGTCGGCGGTCCTGATCGTGGCCGCGGTCGGCACCGCGGTGGCATTCATGATCGGGTTGATCTCTTCGCCGCTGATGGAATGGAGTACGCGGCTGCCCGAGCTCGGCTCGCGGCTTCGCGACAAGCTGCATGTGTTCGATCGGCCGCTCGCGCTCTGGCATGAGCTGCAAAGCATGGTTGGCGTATCCGACGCGGCGGCGGCGACCACGTTCCAGCTTCCGAAATTCGACTGGGTCGAGCCGACCATCGGATTCCTGTCGCCGACCTTTACCGAATTCCTGCTGTTCTTCGCGACCCTGGTGTTGTTCATCGCGAGCTGGCGCGATTTGCGGCGGGCGCTGATCATGACCTTTGCCGATCACGCCGCGCGGCTGCGGACGTTGCGGATCCTCAACGAAATCGAAGGCCATCTCGGCGGCTATTTGCTCACGGTGACGATGATCAATTCCGGCGTCGGCGCAGCGACCGGCATCATTTGCGCGGTGACCGGCATGCCCAATCCGGCCGGGCTCGGCGCGCTGGCCGCAACGCTGAACTTCTTTCCCATTATCGGCCCGGTCGCGATGTTCGTGATTTTGGCGGTGGTCGGGGTGATCGCGTTCTCCACGCTCGGCGCGGGACTGATCGCCGCAGCATGTTTTGTCGGCATCACCTTCCTCGAAGGTCATTTTGTCACGCCCACCATCATCGGCCGCCGGCTCGAATTGAACGCGCTGGCGGTATTCATGGCGCTGGCGTTCTGGACCTGGCTGTGGGGACCGATGGGCGGCTTCCTGTCGTCGCCGCTCTTGATCGTGGCGCTGGTGCTCAAAGAGCACCTGATGCCGGTGGATGTGCCGCAACTTCCGCCGGATTGAGCCGGGTTTTGCCGCAGGGAACTTCGGGGAACCCGGCGCGTTGGCCCCGACACGATCTCAGTTTCCGGGAGCTTTGGATGTCGAGTACGGATGGCGAAATCGGAATGAGAAATCTGACGGATAAAGCGACCTATGAACGCCTGGAAAAGGATGTAGCAGCCGTGAAAGACGACATCGCAGCCCTGACCGACCAGATCACCGACGTGCTCAACAGCTTCGCCGGCACCGCCAAAAAGCAGGCCCGCCGCGGCTACAAGCAGGCGCGGGCCAATGTCGATGCGACGGTGGACGATCTCTCCGATCGCGGCAGCGCCATGATGGATGCCGCGCAGGACGCGGCCTCTTCGCTGGAGGAATCATTGGAGGACGTCATTCAGCAGCGTCCGCTGGCGACCGTCGGCCTCGCGCTTGGACTGGGGTTCCTGATCGGCGTGACCTGGCGCCGCTAGGGCGTGCGATGACCCTCTCGACCAGCTCCAATCCTTTGATTTGAACGGCGGGCGAAGGCGCCGTCCGCCTGGTCGGCTGCATTATTTTGAATCGGGGTTTTTCAGATGTTTCAGCGCATGATCGACGATTTCAAGGAAAGTACCGGTACGGCCGTGCGGCTGACGTCGCTCGCGGGCGCGGCCGCGCTGGCACTGTTCGTCACGATGTCGTTTCTGTGCGCGGCCGCCTTTGTCTACGTGCTGCAGAACTATGGCCTGGTGCAGGCCTGCCTGACCGGGGCCGCGGTGTTCTTTGTAGCGACGCTGATCGCGACCGGCTGCTACATGGTGCGCAAAAACCGGGTCAAGGCCCGCGCCGCCGAGGCCGCGAAATCCGCGGCTCACTCCCCGCTCGCCGATCCCATGCTGATTGCGGCAGGCGTCCAGTTGATCCGCGCCGTCGGCGTCAAGAAGCTGATTCCGTTGCTGGCGGTCGGCGGCCTTGCTTTGGGAATACTGGCAAGCCGCAGCGCCGCCAGCGATGATGCGCCCGAGAGGTGATTGTCAGTACATCACGTCACGCAGCGGCCCGGCTCAAGCTGCTTGGCCACTTCGGTCAATATGCTGACCACCGGCTCGCAGGCCACCGCGGCTCTGCCGCTGCCGGACTTCAGCAGCGAAGGCGCCGATGAACTGCTGCGGGCGATCTCGGCGGCGGGAATGCGGACCAGCACCGAGGTGTCGGAAAGACCATGGAGCCGAAGCGAAATCGTCCGGGTCTGCGCCGCCGGCGTGGCAAGGCGCGCACCGCGATCGGCCTTGGCGGCGCGGTTGATGCTGCTCACCATCGGGTCCGTGCTGGCCTGCCGGCGTCCAGTCAGATCATGGCCGGACGCAAACTGAACCGCGCCAAGCGTCAGCGAAATCGCGACCGCGCCGAAAATTCCGTTGCCAATCTGTGACATCTGCCTTGTCCCCTCGCCCCATGGCGATCGTGGACACAACGCGAACGAAACCTTTCGGGTTCTGGGATCGGCCGATCACTTAACCGTGTGCGAAAAATATCTGAAAAAATCTTCCGGCGGCTGGAACGAGGCCGGGGGCTTCGGAGTCATCCCGGCAGCCGGTTATCCCCCTGCCCCATTGACCGGTGACGTAGGGCGCGACTGTGGTGATGCCAGTCGCGCCCTATCTTTTTGCTTAACTCACTGACCTTTTGGCTTTTTTCCGATCCGTTCCTGCGGGCGGCGATGGGTGGTCGTCCTTTCTTGAACTGCTGTTCCAAATGACAACGGAGCCTGCCCCCATTCGGCCAGGCTCCGCGTCAATGGCAGTTCGCAACCGACCCTTCAGGAAGCCGCCGCGCGGGGCGCGCGGTTGCGCGAATTGCGCTGGAAGAACAGCGCCTGGCTGGCGACCGCCGACACCATCGCCGGCTGGAACGGCTTCGAGATCAGGAATGCCGGTTCGGGGCGCTCGCCGGTCAGGAAGCGTTCGGGATAGGCGGTGATGAACACCACCGGCACTTCGAAGGTTTTCAGGAGTTCGTTGACGGCATCGAGGCCGGAGCTGCCGTCCGCCAACTGGATGTCGGCGAGGATCAGCCCGGGTTTGCGGTTCTTGGCGAGCGCCACCGCATCGGCATGGGTGCGGGCGACGCCAATGACGTGATGGCCGAGATTCTTCACCAGGCTTTCGAGATCCATCGCAATGAAGGTCTCGTCCTCGATGATCAGCACATCGGTCGCGATCTCGGCCGCCATTTCCCGTCCTGCGGTATCGGCGAGCTTGCGGGTTTCGGCGACATCGGTGCTGAGAATGAACGCCACCTCCTCCTCGGAGAAGCCTTCCAGCGACAGCAGCAGGAAGGCCTGGCGCGGCAACGGGGTGATGTTGGACAGCCGGCGCTCCGAGGGCATCGGCAGCGCCGCCACATCGGTATCGTCATTGAGCGAGACCGAATTCCAGATCTGGGTGAACAGGCGGAACAGGCCGGCGCGGGGTCCGTGCCGTTCATCGAGCAGGGACTGGTCCTGGAGCAGGGCTTCCAGCATGGCTCCGACGTAGGCGTCGCCCGACGCCTGGCTGCCCGTCAAGGCACGGGCGTAGCGCCGCAACAACGGTAAATGTTCAGCAACGAGCTGTGATCGGGACATCCCCACTCCATCATTGTCTTGGGTCGAGAACGCTCTGTCGGGGTGACCCGGATTCCCCTGTTGTGCCTGACTACGCTCCAGCCTGAGAAAAGTTCCCTTTTCCCGGAACTTTCCCTGCGATACCGCATTAGCCCGGTTGGAGATACTGCCAAGGCCTCGCAAATCAAGGATATTTGCCTAAATTTCAGGGACTTAACTCTCGGGGAAGCGTGGAACAGGTCATGAAAGAAGTAAAGAAGCAGGGCGGCCTTAATGCCGAGATTCAGTCCAGAATCGGCCACCAGCTCCGCGCCATGTACGACGACGTCGTACGGCAGGGGGTTCCGGACCGGTTTGCAGATTTGATCCGAAAGCTTGATGCGTCCGAGGCCAATACCCAGATGGGAGACGCGGGCGAGCAAGCGGCAAAAAACGACGGGAGGGACTAAATGCCTCTCACTGACTCTCTTCGCGATGACATCCTGGCGTCGGTACCGAGCCTGCGCGCGTTCGCGATCTCGCTGAGCGGCAACGGCGATCGTGCCGACGATTTGGTGCAGGAAACCCTGCTGCGGGCGCTGGCCAATATCGACTCGTTCCAGCCGGGCTCGAACCTGCCGGCCTGGCTGTTCACGATCCTGCGCAACCTGTTCCGCTCCGACTATCGCAAGCGGCGGCGGGAGGTGGAGGACGCCGATGGCAGCTACGCCAAGACACTGAAGACCCAGCCGGCGCAAGGCGCGCATCTGGAGTTCGAGGAGTTTCGTGCGGCTCTCGACAAGCTTCCGCAGGACCAGCGCGAAGCCCTGATCCTGGTCGGCGCCTCGGGCTTTTCCTATGAGGACGCGGCGGCGATCTGCGGCTGTGCGGTCGGCACCATCAAGAGCCGCGTCAACCGGGCGCGCTCGAAGCTGAGCGCGCTGCTGTATGTCGATGGCGCCGACGATTTCGGCCCCGATGAAACGGTGCGCGCCGTGATCGGCGGCAGCGGCGGCTAGTCTTCATCCTTCGAAATGGCGCTTTGGGCCACTCCCGAGTTGTCTCGAATGGAGCCAATGGAACCGTCGCATGACGAAAAAGAAATCATTCCCAATCTGTTAGAAAGGGTGCGTCAGCGGGCCGGCTTCAGCGGGGCAGCCAATTGTTCGGTTCGGTCGCGCTCCGTCATGTCGACCACGGTTTCCATCGGCGCCGTCAGCTCGTAGACATAGCTCACATCGGTAAAATACCGCTTTGATACGCCTCCGAGCGCTTCCGGCGCGACGCGGTCAAGCAGGATGACGCCGAAATCGCTGTCTTCGCGGCGGGTCGCGGCGCTGGTGTTGAACTCTTCCCAGCGGAAATGGAAGATGTTGGCGGAATCCTCGTCCGTCACTTCCCAATGCGCTACAATGTGCGGATGCTTGCCGACCAGGGAAAGTCCTTCGTCGGAATGCGACGCCAGCTCGAAGAACAGCAGCGACAGACTTTGCGCGGCCCGGGCGCTGACGGAGATATCGGGGCCGCTCACCGCGATACGCTCGGCATGGGGGATCGCGCGCGCCTCGAAAAGTCCCCTCAGTTTCACGCCCTGCCACTGGCTTTCGCTGAGCAGCGAGACCACGTTCGACATGGCATGGATCCGGCCGATCAGCAGTTCGCGGGCGACGTCGATGTCCGAGCCGTGGCGGAGCGTGCGCGTCACGATCGACTGGATCACCGCGAGGATGTTCTTGACCCGGTGATTGAGCTCGTCGATCACCGCGGTCAATCGTCGCTCGAATCCGATCCGCACCTGGATTTCGCGGCTGAGCCGCAAATTATTGTAGGCGACATATCCGAACAGCCCGCAGACGATCCCTGTCAGCGCCAGGCCGATTGAGGCCACGATCGCCGCCGTCTGCTCGGCGCGGCGTGCGGCGTTGGTTTTGGGGTAATAGGCGAGCGACCAGTCGCGGCTGCCAAAGGTAACCGTTCTCGTCATCGACGGCGCGGCGGCATCCGGGCCCAGCGTCCTTGGCGTTACCACGCCGCGATCGTTCGCAATCAGTTCGCCGTTGGCGTGACGCGGGTCCTTCAGCGCGACCGAAAATAGCGAGAGATCGTCGTTCACCAGCATCAGCGACGCCAGATCATAGGAGAACGTCACGAACCCGGCCGGCGGCCCGCCCTGCTGCAGAACGGGCGCGGCGAGAACAAGGCCGATCGGACCATCCGGACGCAGCAGCGGGAACGGATCGGATGCGAGTGGCTTTCCGCTGGCCATGGACCGCGCCAGCATCGGCCCCAGGATCGGGTGCTGGTCAACGGCGCGGCCGGTGAGGGCCATGGTCTCGGCATTGCGAGGCTCAACGTCCATCAGCACGTCGACCGCCCTGTCCAGCGACTTCGCATCGAGCGGCTTATCATCAAAGCTGCGGATGGTCGGATCGGAAAACCCGGCTTTGGCCAGTTCGTCATGCGCCGCCTCCAGTTCGTCCGGCTCGAGCCGGGCGATCCAGCCCGCGACGACGAAGTCGGTCTTGAACGCGTAGATCGACGATCGCAGCGGCTGCAGCATATTGGCCTTGACCACGGACGGCGCGTGAAACAGCCCCGATGCGACGCGGGCGAGCAGTTCGCGCTCGGTCAGCCGATCCTGGACCAGGCTCGCCTGGACGTCGATCGCGCGCGCCATCGCGATGCCGTCAAGCGTCAACTCCTGTTCATGCACGCGATAGGCCGCCAAACCGGAGAGCAAAACCCCGATGAGCGCGATGAAGCCGATGATGAAGCCCAGCCGAACCACTCGCTTACTCGGAAATCAGGGGTGGGCGAAGAAAGGGATCAAACATGTGACATTCACCAGCCCGGCAACAAACGGATGCAGTATGAACGCCGACCATCTGGCATCATGTAGGAGCGATCCTCGGTACGCAACTGCGGTGGGCGGCAAAGCTGAAGGGAACGCTCGCAGCGCTGTCTTCGCGGAGCCAGAGCAGAACAATTCCGGCCGCCGGATTTTGTTCCGGCTGACGGCGGGATTGTTTTCCGAACACGCGCGTGGCCGGGGCGAAAAGGTTAACGGATCGTCAACCTGCCTTAGTCTCGCACGGCCGGACCAAGCCCGCCCTTGGCCTCGATGAAACCGACAATGCGATCCAGGCCCTCGCTCTTCCTGAGATTGGTCATGACGAACGGCCGTTCACCGCGCATTCGCCGCGCATCGATGTCCATTTTTTCCAGCGAGGCGCCCACATGGGGCGCCAGATCGATCTTGTTGATGACAAGCAGGTCGGAGCGGGTGATGCCGGGTCCTCCCTTCGATGGGATCTTGTCGCCCGCCGCGACGTCGATGACATAGATCGTGAGGTCCGCCAGTTCAGGCGAGAAGGTCGCGGCGAGATTGTCGCCGCCGGATTCGATCAGCACCAGGTCGAGATCCGGAAATTTCGCGCGCATGTCGGCGACCGCGGCCAGATTCATCGAGGCATCTTCGCGTATCGCGGTATGCGGGCAACCGCCGGTCTCGACGCCGGCGATACGGTCCGGGGTCAGCGATCCCGAGCGTACCAGAAATTCGGCATCCCATTTGGTGTAGATGTCATTGGTGATTGCGGCGATATCGTAGCGCTGCCGCATGGTCTTGCAGAGCAGATCCATCAGCGCGGTCTTTCCCGATCCGACGGGACCACCGATGCCGATTCGAAGCGGGCCGTGGCGATTGGACATGTCAGGTTTTCTTTCCGTGGTTGAGTGGCCGTCCCGGTGATGCGACGCGCATCATGTCCTGAACAGCCTCGTGTACTGGGTCTCGTGCCGCATGCTGGCGAGATCGGCGCGGATCGTCGCACTGCCGAGATCATCCAGCGACGCCCCGAGCGCGCGGCCAGCCGTGGCGGCGACCGCCGGTTCGAGCAACGCCAGCACGCGCTGGCTGTCGGTCTGCCCCAGTGGAACCAGGCGCGCGGCGGCCGATATCCAATTCGATGTCGTGGCGTGCAGGAACGCATGCATCGTCGGCGCGAGGCGGATGCCATGCGCCGCGCTGACCAGGCCGACCGCGACCGGGTAGACGATCACGCCGTCGCAACTCGAAACCGACTGGTCGAGCCCCTCGCAATTCCAGGCCGCACGCGCGATGTCGATGAACGCCCGTCCCTGTGCCGAGGTCTCGAGCTGGCGCTCGCGCGAGGGCACGAAGGCCGCCGCAAGTTCGGCGACGTCCCGCAGCGCGGCGTCGCTGCGCGCGGAAGCGGCCCGATGCGCGTGCGCCAGCAGCACGCCGTCGCAAAATCCCGGCCCATCCGTCAGCATGCAGGCCAGCCAGTTTTGCAACGATGGCGCATCGACGATATCGCCCGCCTCCACCGCCCATTCGATTCCGCTGGAATAGGAGAACGCACCGACAGGGAAGGACGGCGACAGCCAGGTCAGCAGGCGGTACAGCGCCGCGGCATCGTCAGCGTCGTCGCAGCCATCGAACGCCGCCCTATTTATGGTCATGAGCATGGGAATGGTCGTGGTGATGGTCGTGATCGCCATGGTGGTGATGGTCATGGTGACGATCGCCATGATCGTGCGATCCGTGACCAGGGGCCGGCGCATGATGGCTCTCGCCCGCATCGGCATGGCCGCCGCCGGCATAGGCGCCGCCTTCGGGATCGAAGGGCGCCTCGATCTCGATCACGCGCGCGCCCAATCCCCTCACCATCGCCTCGATGACGTGGTCGCGGCGGATCCGCAGCCCTTTCGGCATGATCTGGGTCGGCAGATGGCGATTGCCGAGATGCCAGGCGAGCCGTATCAGATGATGCGGGTCGCTGCCGCGAATCTCGATCAACGGCTCCGGCGCCGCGATCACCTCGACCAGCCGGCCATCGTCGAGCACCAGCGCGTCGCCGCCGCGCAGCGTCACCGCGTTTTCCAGATCGAGCAGGAAGGCGAGCCCGCGCGTGCCGGTCATCGCCATCCGCCGCCGGTGACGATCGTCAAAGTCGAGAACGACGGTGTCGGCCGCGGCTTCGGTCCAGCGGTGCTGCGCGCGGATCGCGGTCGCCCGGATCATGGCAGGCCGCGGGCGATGCAGCCTTGTTCCTTGCGGGTCGTCGCGACGCATTCGCCGGCGCCCTTGACCAAGGCGTCGCGCGATTGCGGCTTCACCTGGGTGGCGGCCACGACATGGATCATGGATTTGTGCTCCCGTTGTTGTTCTTGACTAGCGGACATCGACCTTCTCGGGCGTGATGACCTCGATCCGCGGCGGCGCCGTCATGCATTTCACCGCGACGCGGCCGAAGGTCTTCATGTGTTCGGCGCTGCGGTGCGGCAGCAGCGCCTCGGCATTTTCCCACTGCTCGACGAACACCATCTTGGAATGGTCGGTGACGCTTTCATGCAGGTCGTAGGCGATATTGCCCGGCTCGTTCCGGGTTGCCGCGATGCAGGCGGTTGCGGCCGCAATGAATTCGGCGCGCGTTTCAGGCTTCACGGTCAGTGTGGCAACGACGTAGATCACGAAATCCTCCCGGTGCTTGTTCTGGCTTGGAGTGCCGGGAGCAACCTTAGAACATGAAATAGCGCTGCGCCATGGGCAGCACCTCGGCCGGTGCGCAGGTCAGCAGCTCGCCATCGGCGCGCACCTCGTAGGTTTCGGGATCGACCTCGATCTTGGGTGTGGCGCCGTTGTGGATCATGCTCTTCTTGGAGATGCCGTCTCGGGTATTTTCCACCGCATAGAGCTTCTTGCCGATGCCGAGCTTCCGCGCCAGCCCCGAGGACCGGGCCGCTTTCGAGGTGAACACCACCGAGGAGGCCGTCAGCGCCTTGCCGAAGGCGGCGAACATCGGCCGGTAATGCACCGGCTGCGGCGTCGGAATCGACGCGTTGGGATCGCCCATCGGCGCCGCGACGATGGAGCCGCCCTTGATGATGCAATCGGGCTTGACGCCGAAGAAGGCCGGCGACCACAGCACGAGATCGGCAAGCTTGCCCTTTTCCACCGATCCGATCAGCTTCGAAACGCCGTGGGCGATCGCGGGAT
Organism: uncultured Alphaproteobacteria bacterium; assembly: GCA_963748165.1. Taxonomy (GTDB): domain Bacteria; phylum Pseudomonadota; class Alphaproteobacteria; order Rhizobiales; family Xanthobacteraceae; genus Bradyrhizobium. The sequence goes on along the minus strand of CAVVIM010000017.1, from coordinate 291,702 downwards.
TGATGGTGTATTTGGCGATGTAGCGCTTGACCCGGAAATTGTCGTTGTTGGCGTTGTCCTCGGCGAGCCGGCCGCGCTGCTTCTTCATCTTGTCGGCGGTCTGCCAGGTCCGGATGATGACTTCGCCGAGCCGGCCCATCGCCTGGGAATCCGACGACATCATCGAAAGCGCGCCGAGATCGTGCAGGATGTCTTCCGCCGCAATGGTCTCTTTGCGGATCCGGCTTTCGGCGAACGCGAGATCTTCGGCGATCGAGGGATCGAGATGGTGGCACACCATCAGCATGTCCAGATGCTCGTCGATGGTGTTGCGGGTAAACGGGCGCGTCGGATTGGTCGAGGAAGGCAGTACGTTCTTCAGGCCGGCGATCTTGATGATGTCGGGCGCGTGGCCGCCGCCGGCGCCCTCGGTATGAAAGGCGTGAATGGTGCGGCCCTTGAACGCCTTGACCGTATCCTCGACAAAGCCGGACTTGTTCAGCGTATCGGAATGGATCATCACCTGGATGTCATGATCGTCGGCAACCGACAGGCAGTTGTCGATCGCGGCCGGCGTGGTGCCCCAATCTTCATGCAGCTTGAGTGCGCAGGCGCCGGCCTTGATCATTTCCACCAGCGATGCCGGACGCGAGGCGTTACCCTTGCCGGAAATGCCGAGATTGACCGGAAACGCATCGAACGACTGGATCATCCGTGCCATGTGCCAGGGGCCGGGCGTGCAGGTGGTGGCGAAGGTGCCGTGCGAGGGGCCGGTGCCGCCGCCCAGCATCGAGGTCACGCCGGACATCAGCGCATGCTCGATCTGCTGCGGACAGATGAAATGGATGTGGCTGTCGAAGCCGCCAGCGGTGAGGATCTTGCCCTCCCCTGCGATGACGTCGGTGCCGGGACCGATGACGATGGTCACGCCGGGCTGGATGTCCGGATTGCCGGCCTTGCCGATGGCGCTGATGTGGCCTTCCTTGATGGCAACATCGGCTTTGACAATGCCCCAATGATCGACGATCAGCGCATTGGTGATGACGGTATCGGCCGCGCCCTGCCGGTTGGTGAGCTGGGACTGGCCCATGCCGTCGCGGATCACCTTGCCGCCGCCGAATTTCACTTCCTCGCCGTAAATCGTGAAGTCCTTCTCGACCTCGATGATGAGGTCGGTATCGGCGAGCCGGACACGGTCGCCGGTGGTGGGCCCGAACATGTCGGCATATACGGAACGCCTGATTTTGACTGACATCATCGCACTCCATCAGGGGGGAAGTTCCCTCCCCCCTTGCGGGGGAGGAAAATGGCGGCAGCCGCATCCGGAGACATCACAGCTTGCCCATCACGTCACCGCGGAAGCCGTAGACCACGCGCTTGCCGGCGAGCGCCACGAGCTGCACGTCGCGGGTCTGCCCCGGCTCGAACCGGACCGCGGTGCCGGCCGCAATGTCGAGCCGCATGCCGCGCGCCTTCTTGCGATCGAACTTCAGCGCCGGATTGGTCTCGAAGAAATGATAATGCGAGCCGACCTGGATCGGACGATCGCCGGAATTGGCGACGGTGAGCTTGACCGTCTTGCGACCGGCATTGAGCTCGATCTCGCCTTCCCTGATGAACAGTTCGCCGGGGATCATCTTTCCTCCTCCATCATTCCGGGGCGATGCCAACGGGACCGCGCGAAGCGCGGCCCGATGACAGGCTCCGCATCGAACCCGGAATCTCGAAAACATAACCTCTGGATTCCGGGTTCGGCCGTTTCGACCGCCCCGGAATGACTGGCGTCATCTGATCGGCTCATGCACCGTGACAAGCTTGGTGCCGTCCGGAAACGTCGCTTCGACCTGAATGTCGTGAATCATCTCCGCAATGCCCGGCATCACCTGCGCGCGGGTCAAGACTTGCGCGCCCGCCTGCATCAGGTCGGCCACGGTGCGGCCGTCGCGTGCGCCCTCGACGATGAAATCGGAAATGATCGCGATCGCCTCGGGATGGTTGAGCTTGACGCCGCGCTCCAGCCGCCGCCGTGCCACCATGGCCGCCATCGAGATCAGCAGCTTGTCCTTTTCGCGGGGAGACAGGTTCATGCGAGCACTCTGATGATGTTGACCGATCTAATTGAGCCACAGCCGCGGCAGCGCCGAGTTGCTGGCGCAGCCGATCACCGCCATCATGTCGGCGCGAAGCCGGGCCGCATCCTGGGCGCAGAAGCGCGCCATTGCAAACCCGTTCCAGGCGGACAGGCCGACCTCGCCGTCGAACGACCCGGCAAGTGCGCGGATCCGCTCGACCGTGGCATCGTCACCCGGCACCATCAAGGCGGTGGCGATGGCCGTACCCCCGTTTGCGACCGCCGCCCGGGCCAGCTTTTCACCGACATCGCCGTCAAGCCGCAGCGTTTCCGCGAACACCAGCCTGCCGCCGCGCCGCAGCCGCCAGCGGTCGACGAATTCGCCCTGCAGCATTCGCTCGCCCATCGCCGTACGCCCGAACACCACGATTTCGCAGAACAGCAGCGATGCGCTCTCCGCAAGATCGATGTCAATGGCGCGGCTCGCCCGGGCGCGGTCGAACAGGATGGTTTCCTGCGGCAGCCAGCCGAGCTGTGCACCCGCCGCGGCCTTCAGCGCGATAGTGAGCTGCGCGGTCGCTCCCTCGGCCCGGTAGATTTTTTCGGCCGCCGCCGTCGTCACCACCAGACGCGAACCCTCGCCGGCCGCGATGTCGATGTCGAAACGATCGCCGCCGGCGACGCCGCCGGCGGTATTGACGAACACGGCCGACAGTCCGTCGGCTTCAGGAGAGGGAAAGCGGACCCGCAGCGACCCCGATTCGTGCAGACGGCGACGGCGGGTGATGCCCTCCGAGACGTGCACGTCGAACGTCACCGACCCCCTCGCCCGGTTGCCCGCAAAAATCGCCGAAGCAGCACTGGTGATCTCGGCCTGCATCCGTCCCCCCGGGACCGACCTTAACCGGTCGCCGCGCCCCTGTTAAAGTGCCATCTGGCGGCTGATTTCGCCGGGATCGAGCTGACTGCGGTCGCAGGCATATTTCACCGCGCCGCGGTCCATCACCGCGAAATTGTCGCCGAGCTCGCAGGCAAAGTCGAGATATTGTTCGACCAGGACGATCGCGATATTGCCGAGGCTGCGGAGATAGGAGATCGCGCGCCCGATGTCCTTGATGATCGAGGGCTGGATCCCCTCGGTGGGCTCGTCGAGCAGCAGCAGCTTGGGACGCATCACCAGCGCGCGGCCGATCGCCAATTGCTGCTGCTGGCCCCCGGACAGATCGCCGCCGCGGCGCCCCAGCATCGATTGCAGTACCGGAAACAGCGAGAACACGTCGTCCGGAATACTGCGGTTCTCGCGCTTCAGCGGTCCAAATCCGGTCTTGAGATTCTCCTCCACCGTCAGGAGCGGAAAGATCTCGCGGCCCTGCGGCACGAAGCCGATGCCGCGCCGGGCGCGCTCGTAGGGTCTGAGGCCCGAGATTTCGGTACCGTCGAAGGTGATCGAGCCGCTGGAAATGGGGTACTGACCGACCATGGCGCGCAGCAGGCTGGTCTTGCCGACGCCGTTGCGGCCGAGCACGCACATCACCTTGCCCGCTTCAGCCACGATCGAGACGCCGCGCAGCGCCTGCGCCGCACCGTAATAGAGGTTGATGTTGTCGACTTTCAGCATCGGCGAACTCCGGTCGCGCCAGTGGCTGTCGCGCGAATAGCGAATGGCGAATGGCGAATAGCTGGATTACTCATACCAATTCTGCACCTTGCCCCTGCTCGCCATTTCGCTATTCGCCTTATCTTCCCAGATATACTTCGATCACCCGCTCGTTCGATGAAACCTGGTCGATGGTGCCTTCGGCCAGCACCGAGCCCTCGTGCAGGCAGGTGACCTTGACGCCGAGTTCGCGAACGAAGGTCATGTCGTGCTCGACCACCATGATGGTCTTCTCGCGATTGATTTCCTTCAGAAGCTCGGCGGTCTGGTGGGTCTCGACGTCGGTCATGCCGGCAACCGGCTCGTCGACCAAGAGCAGCTTCGGGTCCTGCGCCAGCAGCATGCCGATCTCCAGCCATTGCTTCTGGCCGTGCGACAGGCTGCCCGCCAGGCGATCGCGCGCGGCGGTCAGGCGAATGGTTTCCAGCACCCGCTCGATGCGGTCGGATTCGGCGCTGGTCTCGCGCCAGAACAGCGTGCCCCTGACGCGATGGTCGACATTGAGCGCCAGCAGCAGATTGTCCTCGATGGTCTGGCTTTCGAATACCGTCGGCTTCTGGAATTTCCGGCCGATCCCGAGTTCGGCGATCCGCGTTTCATCGAGCCGGGTCAGGTCGGTGACGCCGTCGAACAGCACCTCGCCTTCATCCGGCTTGGTCTTGCCGGTGATGATGTCCATCATGGTGGTCTTGCCGGCGCCGTTCGGTCCGATGATCGCCCGCATTTCCCCGGGAGCCAGCGTCAGCGACAGATTGTTGATGGCATGAAAGCCGTCGAACGAGACGTGCACGCCATCGAGATAGAGCAGCGCCGAAGTCGCCCGGCTGTCCATGACGTTCATCGGCTCACTCCGCCATGTTCGGTTCGCTGACGCCGTCCTCGCGCGCAGCACTTTCGGCATTCGCGGAAACGCGCCGCGCCCGCCACGGCTCCCAATAGGTGTTGAAGGTGCCGACGATCCCCTTCGGCAGAAGCAGCGTCACCAGGATGAACATCGCGCCCAGCATGAACAGCCAATAGGGTGCGAGCGGCCCGGAGGTGAAATAGGTCTTGGCATAGTTGACGACGACGGCGCCGAGCGCCGCGCCGACCAGCGTGCCGCGGCCGCCCACCGCGACCCAGATCACCGCCTCGATCGAATTGCCCGGCGCGAATTCGCTGGGGTTGATGATGCCGACCTGCGGCACGTAAAGCGCGCCGGCGACGCCGGCCATGCAGGCCGACAGCGTGAACACGAACAGCTTGTAGGATTCGACCCGGTAGCCGAGGAACCGGGTCCGGGATTCGGCGTCGCGGATCGCAATCAGTACCTTGCCGAGCTTCGAGGTCACCACCGCGCGGCAGATCACGAAACCTACGATCAGCGCCAGGCAACTCAGCGCGAACAGCGCCGCGCGCGTGCCTTCGGCCTGCACGTTGAAGCCGAGGATGTCCTTGAAATCGGTCAGGCCGTTGTTGCCGCCAAAGCCGAAATCGTTGCGGAAAAACCCCAGCAGCAGTGCGTAGGTCATGGCCTGGGTGATGATCGAGAGATAGACGCCGGTGACCCGCGAGCGGAAGGCCAGCCAGCCGAAACAGAACGCCAACACGCCCGGAACCACAATCACCATCAGGGCCGCGAACCAGAACATGTCGAAGCCGTGCCAGTACCAGGGCAGCTTCGGATAGTTCAGGAACACCATGAAGTCCGGCAATACCGGATTGCCGTAGACACCGCGGTTGCCGATCTGACGCATCAGATACATGCCCATCGCATAGCCGCCGAGCGCAAAGAACGCGCCGTGGCCGAGCGAGAGAATGCCGCAATAGCCCCAGATCAGATCGATCGCCAGCGCCAGGATCGCGTAGCAGACATATTTCCCGAACAGCGCCACCAGATAGGTCGGCACGTGCAGCATCGAGCCCGCCGGCAGCAGCAAATTCGACAGCGGGATCAGCACGCCAAGCGCGGCCACGACGACCAGGAACAGCGTCGCGCCGCGGTCCAGCGAGCGCGTCAGCAGGTGCGGCATCATGCTTCCACCGCCCGCCCCTTGAGCGCGAACAGCCCGCGCGGGCGCTTCTGTATGAACAGGATGATCAGGATCAGAATGGCAATCTTGCCGAGCACCGCGCCGGCCACCGGCTCGAGGAATTTGTTGGCGATGCCGAGCGTGAAGGCGCCGACCAGCGTTCCCCACAGATTGCCGACGCCGCCGAACACCACCACCATGAAGGAGTTGATGATGTAGCTCTGGCCGAGGTTGGGGCTGACATTGTCGATCTGCGACAGCGCGACGCCGGCGATGCCGGCGATGCCCGAGCCGAGACCGAAGGTCAGCGCGTCCACCCGCGAGGTCGCGATCCCCATCGACGCCGCCATCCTGCGGTTCTGGGTCACGGCGCGCATCTCGAGCCCGAGGCTGGTGTAGCGCAGCATGGCGAGCAGGATCGCGAACACCGCGAGCGTGAAGCAGAGGATCCAGAGCCGGTTGTAGGTGATCGTGAGTTGCCCGAACTGGAACGCGCCGCTCATCCAGGAAGGATTGGAGACCTCCTGGTTGGTCGGGCCGAACATGCTGCGCACCGCCTGCTGCAGCACCAGCGACAGGCCCCAGGTGGCAAGCAGCGTCTCCAGCGGACGGCCGTAGAGGAAGCGGATGATGGTGCGCTCGATCAGGATGCCGATCGCGCCAGCGACGATGAAAGCCGCCGGCACTGCGAACACCAGCGAGTAGTCAGACAGCCCGGGAAAGTTCGTGCGGATAGTCTGCTGCACCACGAACGTGACATAGGCGCCGATCATGACCATCTCGCCATGCGCCATGTTGATGACGCCCATCACGCCGAAGGTGATCGCAAGCCCGATCGCGGCGAGCAGCAGTACTGAGCCGAGCGACAGGCCATACCAGAAATTTTGGACGGTATTCCAGATCGCCAACGTCCTCTGAATCTTGGCGTGCGCCGCGGCGACCGCCGCCGCAATATCGGGGGGCTGCTTCGGCGACATGGCGTCCAGCAAACCGAGCGCGTCACGGTCGCCGCGATCGCGAATGACGGCGATGGCCGCGATCTTATCGGCGTCGCTTGCGCTATCGTCCGCGAGGGCGATGGAGGCGCGCGCCTCGTTCATAGCTTTCTTGACACGCGGATTGGTTTCGGCGGCCAGCGCCTTTTCCAGCGCCGGCAGGGCATTCTCATCGCGCGATTTGAACACGGCCTGCGCCGCATCATAACGGCGGTCGGGGTCGCGCGACATCAAGGTGAGGCTACCGATGGCTGCGTCGACAACGCCGCGTAGCCGGTTATTGAGCCGGACCGCATCGATATCGTCGGGGGGGGCGCCTTCGATCGGTTTGCCGGTCATCGCATCGAGTAGCTTGTCGGCTTTGGACTTGATGTAGACCTTTTTTTCCTCGGCGCTAAACATCAGCCGAGAATCTTGCAGCGCCTCGATCAGTTGCGCGGCAAGCGGGTTACCGCTGGCAACTACCGCGTTAACGGAATTGATGGTGTCGTCGAACTCGTCGGTAGTGAAGCCCGGCATCGCGTCCTCGTACGGACCCGCATAAGCGTGACCTGCGCCGACGAGGAGTAAACCGAGGATGAATGCGAACGCTTTGATGCGATCGTAATAAATACGCATTGCAGTCAATCCCGGCATCAAATTTCGCGTTGTTTTGGAGGCGGCGCTGTTACCCGCCGCCTCCGTGTAGGTCATCGATCGGTGCTTGGCGGAATTAGGAACCGCTGCCGCACTTCTTTGTGACGGTGTTGTAGTTGCCGCAATTGAGCTTCACCCAATCTGCAACGAGATCCTTCGATCCCGGCAGATAGGGAGACCAGGCATCTCCCGGGACCAGGCCTTTGGTTTTCCAGACGACGTCGAACTGACCGTCGCCGCGGATTTCACCGATGAATACCGGCTTGGTGATGTAGTGGTTGGGCAGCATTTCCGAGATCCCGCCGGTCAAATTGGCCTGCTTGATACCGGGTAGTGCTGCGATCACCTTGTCCGGGTCGGTCGACTTTGCCTTCTCGACCGCCTTCACCCACATATTGAAACCGATATAGTGCGCTTCCATCGGATCGTTGGTGGTGCGCTTCGGGTTCTTGGTGAACGTGTGCCATTCCTTGATGAACTTCGCGTTCTCCGGCGTCTTGATCGACTCGAAGTAGTTCCAGGCGGCGAGATGGCCGACCAGCGGCTTGGTGTCGAGACCGGCCAGTTCTTCCTCACCGACCGAGAACGCCATGACCGGAATGTCGGTCGCCTTGATGCCCTGGTTGCCAAGTTCCTTGTAGAATGGAACATTGGCATCGCCGTTCACAGTCGAGACCACCGCGGTCTTCTTGCCGGCCGAACCGAAGGCCTTGATCTTGGTAACCTCGGTCTGCCAGTCGGAGAAGCCGAACGGCGTGTAATTGATCATGATATCGCCGTCGGCGACGCCCTTCGACTTTAGATAGGCCTCCAGGATCTTGTTGGTTGTGCGCGGATAGACGTAGTCGGTGCCTTCGAGCACCCAGCGCTTCACCGAGCCGCCGTCCTTGCTCATCAAATAGTCGACGGCGGGGATGGCCTGCTGGTTCGGAGCGGCGCCGGTATAGAACACGTTGCGCTCGCCCTCTTCGCCCTCGAACTGCACGGGGTAGAAGAGAATGCTGTTGAGCTCCTTGAACACTGGCAGGACGGATTTGCGTGACACCGAGGTCCAGCAGCCGAACACGACGGCGACCTTGTCCTTGGTGATCAGTTCGCGCGCCTTTTCCGCAAACAGAGGCCAGTTCGATGCAGGATCTACCACAACGGCCTCGAGCTTCTTGCCGAGCACCCCGCCCTTCTTGTTCTGCTCGTCGATCAGCATCAGCATGACATCCTTCAGCGTGCTTTCGCTGATCGCCATGGTGCCGGACAACGAATGAAGGATGCCGACCTTGATGGTGTCGTCGGCGGCCTTCGCCGTGGTGAAGCCGGACAGGCCCAAAATGAGCCCGGCGGTCGCCGCCAGCCAACGCCGGCGGTTCAGCGGCGCCGCTATATCGTGAGTCAATTGTGTAAGCATGAGATGTCATCTCCCTGACGCAGACGTTAAACGCTGCGAACGGCCCCACGGCCGCCTGCGTTAACGGAATCGCAAGAACCATGCCACGCCCTAATCACGACCTAAACTATTGTTATCTCAACAAAATATAGAGCGTCGCAGCCAAATGGCGGGGGATGCTGCCTATTATTTCAACCCAGAAAATGTATGCTTAATCGGCAATCTGCCTGATCTCTATGCAAAACCAGCCGATTGTCTAAAATTACGGCACCGGATTTCGACCGGCGGGCGGAGGACCAGCCGGTATGTGGCACGGTTTCGGTGATTGTCGGCCCTGGCTGCGTAATTGATCTTGAAAGCGCCGCGTTCGTGTTCCATATCAACGGCACGACCCAGGGAATCACCGGGTCACTGCGAGCCGCGTGTTCTGAGCCCGTCCAACGGTTTCTGGCTTGCCCCTTCAGCTAACCAAAACCGACGCCCCAAACACGCGGGTGTCCCTGACACCCCCTCGCGCGCTCCTGGCCGTTATCGCCGGGCGCCTGCCCTTTATGATGGAAAGAACCAACCTTTTGACCTCCTTTCAGGATTTCGGCCTCGCCGATCCCATCTCGCGTGCCCTCAAGGAAGAGAATTATCTCACCCCCACGCCCATCCAGACTCAAACCATTCCTCTCGCACTCGCCGGCCGCGACGTCGTCGGCATCGCCCAGACCGGCACCGGCAAGACCGCAGCCTTCGCGCTTCCCATCCTGCATCGCATTCTGGAGAACCGCATCCGGCCGCAGCCCAAAGCCTGCCGCGTGCTGGTGCTGAGCCCGACGCGTGAATTGTCGGGACAGATTCTCGACAGCTTCAATGCCTATGGCCGTCACCTGCGCCTGACTTCCGCGCTCGTGATCGGCGGCGTGCCGATGGGGCGCCAGGTCCGCTCGATCATGCAGGGCGTCGAGGTGCTGGTGGCAACGCCCGGCCGCCTGCTCGATCTCGTGCAAAGCAACGGCCTGAAGCTCGGACAGGTCGAATTTCTCGTCCTCGACGAGGCTGACCGCATGCTGGACATGGGCTTTATCAACGACATCCGCAAAATCGTCGCCAAACTGCCGATCAGACGGCAGACACTGTTCTTTTCGGCCACCATGCCCAAGGATATCGCCGAGCTCGCCGAACAAATGCTGCGCGATCCGGCGCGCGTGGCAGTGACCCCGGTCGCCTCCACGGTCGAACGCATCACCCAGCGCATCATCCAGGTCGACCATTCCGCCAAGCCCGCCTTGCTGGCGCAGCTATTGAGCCAGGAGCCGGTCGACCGCGCGCTGGTGTTTACCCGCACCAAGCATGGCGCGGACAAGGTAGTGAAGGGCCTCGCCAGGGCCGGCATCAGCGCGGACGCCATTCACGGCAACAAATCGCAGAACCATCGCGAGCGGGTGCTGGCGGCATTCCGCTCCGGCGCGATCCGCACCCTGGTCGCGACCGACATCGCCGCCCGCGGCATCGATGTCGACGGCATCAGCCATGTGGTGAATTTCGATCTTCCCAACGTCCCCGAAACCTACGTCCATCGCATCGGCCGCACCGCACGCGCCGGCGCCGAGGGCGTCGCGATCTCGCTGATCGCCGGCGGCGAGGAGATGGGATATCTGCGTGACATCGAAAAGCTGATCCGTATCGCGTTGCCAAGGGAAGACCGCCGCACCCCAGGTCATCGCGACCCCGCGCCGATCCCGTCGCAGCATCGCGGCGGACGATCCGCACCACGCGTGCATGCGGCGCGGGTCAATGACGCCGCGCCCGGATCGAAAGGTCCTCGCCGCCGCCGTCGCCCCGGTCGTAGTAATGCGGCTGCTCAAACCAGCCGGCATGAGGGCAACCGGCAAGAGGCGGTACGTCCGTCGCAGGGCGGTGGCAAGGCCGAAGGCGTGCAAGGCGTCGCCTTCCTGCATCGCGAAAGTCGTCCAAATACCCGGCCCAACCGCAGCCAGCGGCCGCAGCGCTGATCGCCGATCGATCTGGAGAGAACCATGGCTAAAGAAGAGCTGATCCAGTTCGAGGGACTGGTCACCGAAATCCTCCCCGATGCACGCTACCGCGTGCAGCTCGACGCCGGGCACGAGATCGTTGCCTACACCGCAGGCAAAATGAAAAAGAACCGGATCAAGACACTGGCCGGGGACCGGGTGACGATCGAGATGTCGCCATACGATCTGGAGAAAGGCCGGCTGATCTTCCGTCACAAGGACGAACGTCCGGGAGGCGGAATGCCGCGTGGTGCGCCGCCGCGCGGCCAGTTTCGCCGCCGTTGAGCGCTGCGGCGGCCGCCCCGGCAGCGCGTAGATGGCGGGATTGTGTCAACGCGGCAGGTGAAGCCCTGCACCCCGGCAAAACCGGGCTGATCAAAAAATCGTGCACCTCAGGATTGTTTTGGGGCCTCGCTTCGCATAATATGTAGTTCATCGATTTTCGGCCGGACTTAGCTATCCACCGGTACAGCCGGTTTAGACGCTGACGACCCTTCCAAAAATTCGATCTCACCAGCCCACGAAGGTGGGCTTCGACTACATCTATCTTGAGAAGGGACTACCCCCGTGAGCATGGGAACCGTGAAGTGGTTTAACGCGACCAAGGGCTTCGGCTTTATTCAGCCGGATGACGGCGGCAACGACGTGTTCGTGCACATCAGCGCCGTCGAGCGCGCCGGACTTGGAACGCTGCGTGAAGGCCAGAAGATCAGCTACGAGATCGTGGCGGATCGCCGTTCTGGCAAGTCTTCGGCCGACAATCTGCGCGCCGCCGGCTAAGCGGCGATCTTTCCGCGCGAAGGCACGGAGCTGGATCTGCCGAAGTTGCACGCGCTGCAGTTCTACTTGCCGAATCTACTTGCCGAATTTACTTGCCGAATCCAAAAGGCCGCGCTTACCGCGCGGCCTTTATTTTGAACGGGACGATCGCAACCGGCACCGCTGCGGTCATGAGGTCGGACAGGCCGGCAGAGCGCCCGAGGTCGGCGTCGGATAGATCACGCAGGTGCTCTGACGCGGCCGCGTATAGGCCGTGGAGGTCAGCGTAATTCCCGACTTCGACATCACGTAGCCGACGGTCGGTACGTAAAGATAACTGACTTCGCCCATGATCAGATAGGTGCTGCCGATTGCGAGCGCCGTCGGTATCCCGACCGTCGAGCTTACCGACCGTGGCGCCGACCCAATGCTCCACTGCACCCGTGCCTTCAGCGTGGTTGGATCGACATACAATTCGGTGATTGTGGAATGCGTTGGCGTCGGTGAATAGGGCGTCAGAATGGCGTTGCTGGCGTTGAAGAAATTGGTCAATTGAACGCTGGTGACGGACTGGTTTTGCGAGGTCAGGTCCGAGAGCGTCCTCGCCATCAGGTTGACCTTTCGATCGACGGCGACACCGGAAGAGAGCTCGACCGTTCCGAAGAACATCACCAGCATGATCGGAACGAGCATGGCGAATTCGATCGCCGCAACGCCGTTGCGATCGGTCGCGAAACGCCGGGTGCGAAGCCAAATCCTCGATATCAATTGCATCGTTGTGCTCTAATAGGGTTCATTCTGGAACGCTGCCGTCGCGGCAAGCAGCCGCTGATTGCCGGCCAAATTCGAGATGTTGTAGCCAAGGCCGGTGACGAACAGCGGCCACTGATAGAACAGTCTCACGACGACAACGCTGCCGGGGCCGCCGGGATCGTACTGCATGTTGTTGATGAAATTGCCGCTGGCGTCGATCTGGGTGCTGAGGGTCAACGGAAAGGTCGAGTTCGGTGGCCAGCTCTCCACATCGACGTAGACCTTGCTGCAGTCGAACAAGGCCGGGATCTGGGTGCAGACATAGGCTTGAAACTGCGCCTGGGTGTAGGACAAGTTCTGCGCCTGCCCCGTCAGGATCATGCGGGCGGAATCCTGGGTGATGGTTTCCAGCACCTGGCTCGCAAAGAACATGGTCGCGGTCTCGATGATCGCAAACAGCAGCGCGAAGAACACCGGTGCGACCAGGGCAAATTCAACTGCCGCCGATCCGCGATGGTTGCGGCGGAAGCGGCGCAATACATTGCCGATGGAAGCTGTTGACGCAGCAGTCGAGGACATCGGGCAAACCCCAGGGCGGCAGCAACGTTCTGCAGCCGCAGGATTACCCGAAACTGATTGTTGAAGTGTTTCGCCCGATCGAGACAGAATGACCCGTCCGGTTAAGCCGGCCTTAACCATTTTCGGGGTCATGGTTTGTCGACCGGCGATTCGCGAGTTCGCTGCGCCAGGCGTCAGCGCATCTCGCCGAACCGTCCGGCGGCCACCCGCTAGTTCGTCTTGGCCGGCACGGCGGCGGCAGCGCTGCCGCTGGCCTGGCTGTTGAGCGTATTGGCCTGGTCCATCGTCGACTTGAAATAGAGTTCGCCGTCACCGAGCGTCGCACGCCGCTGGCAGATCGGCATGCAGCTATAGGATTTCGCGTTCGACCCCGCGATAGACCGTGACGATCTGATCGGTGGGACCTTCGACCTGGATGATACGGTTCATTAGCACCTCACCACGGCGGTCCATGGCGATGAAATTGGTCGCGCCGTAGCCCTTGCCGGTTACCACGACAACGCCGCCGGACTGCAGCGCTACGTCCGCAATCAGCGGGTTTCCGACCACAATGGTGGCCACCTTTGTGGGGAGCTTGACGAGCTTTGCCTGATCGACATTGACGGCGATGGCGTCGGCGGCCGGTTCGGCAAGGCTGGCCGCCGGCAGCAACAGGAGCGCGAACAACTGGAATCCAAACAGCGCGCGCGGCGGACGCAGGAACTTGAACGACATATTCTACCCCGGGGCGTTGACAAGCCGGCTGAAGCGATACGCAGCGGAACCGGCGCCCGACCAGGCTAAACTGACGTTAATTAATGAACGAACTGCAAACGGCGCCCGGAAACTGCGGTGATCTGACCGGTCTACTGCCGGAACGGAAAAGCCAGTTGCCCGGCGATCTCGGAGGGAATCACCTGACCGTCGACCCCGTAGGTCATCGGGAGCTGGTTTTCCGGCATCCGGAACGTTCCAAAAAGCATGTCCCAGAGCGGAAAAGTCCCCGCGAAATTGGTGTTGCCGCCCTGTTCAAGCGAGGTGTGGTGCCAGCGGTGGAAGACTGGCGTCGCCAGCACGTATTTGAACGGGCCAAGGGTCCAGTTCAGGTTGGCGTGGACGAAGGCGGAATGGAAGGTCGTGAACGGCCCGACCCAGAGCATGATGTTGGGCGAGATACCCGCCATCAGCAGGATGACGTCGACCGCGATGGTACCGAGGAACAGGTTCACCGGATGAAAACGCGCCGCCGAAATCCAGTCCAGATCTTCGGACGAATGATGGATTGCGTGGTACTTCCAGAAGGCGCCGCCATGAAACATGCGGTGCAGCCAGTACAGCATGAAGTCCGACAGAACCAGGAACAGAACCGCCTGGGACCACAGCGGCAACTCGGACAGCGGCCCATGACCATTGTCGTAAAAGGCAATCAGCGCGTCGGCGTCATGAATGTTAAAGACCACGCCGGCGCCGAGGACCAGCAGCCCAATCCGCAACACCCGCGCGAACAACGGCACGAAGAACCAGTAGCAGCTATCCGTGACAAGCTCGCGCTTGCGCCACCAGGGCGTGCCTGGATTGCAGGCCCAGAAATGGGTCAGTACCGAGAAGACCACCGCCAGCACGATTGTGATGGGCACGACCTTGGCAATCGTCTGACCGAACATCTCGACGACTTCCAGGGTTAAATTCGACATCGACGCCTCACCTGATCGGGATCCCGAGGGTTACCCGCTCGCGCTTAAGGAGCCGTGAATTCGGCCAACAGCCGCGAGGCCGGCCGCGCATTTTAGCGACTGCCTTAATTCCAAATTTACTCTGCTCAATAACAGCCTGTTCCCGCCGTGTTTTTGCAATCGAGTTAACTGCGCTGCAATTGTCCGACCTTAGGGTAACGCCATGGTCACGGTGCTGAGAACGCCGGCGAGACCAAACCTTAGTTCGACCAGCCACGTGTACATGGAGTTACCCGATGAAGAACCTGATCGCGCGTTTTGTGAAGGACGAGTCCGGCGCCACCGCTATCGAATACGGCCTGATTGCAGCCGGCATTTCGCTCGCGATTATCGCTGTGGTCAACGGCCTCGGCAGCAACCTCAACACCAAGTTCGCCTCGATCAACACTTCGCTGAAGTAAGCGACGGTTACGGCCGAGTTCCAAAGGCCCCGGCACACCGGGGCCTTTGTCGTTTCCACGGTTTCCGAGTAGCGTTCACATGCGTAAACCCGATGCCGTTTCCGCCGCGGCAGCAAAGCCGTCGCTGCCGGCCAGCCGGGACGGCGCCCCGGTCCGGATCGTTTGTCTGGCGTTGCTGCTGGCGCTTGGCGCGCTCGCCTGCCGGATCGCCAGCATTTGGTAGAGCCCACGCCGTTTCCCGATTGTTTAACTATCGCCGCTAGGATTCCGCGATGCCTCGACCCGCGTCAGTCCCACCGCCGGTAGCCTCATGATTCTCGATCTCGCACGCCTCTTGCTGTTCCCGGCGCTGATGGCGTTTGCCGCCGCCAGCGACCTCCTGACCATGACGATCTCGAACCGGGTGTCCCTGCTGCTGGCCGCGGGCTTCCTGGTGCTCGCGGTCGCCAGCGGCATGGGTTTCCACGACATGCTGCTGCATGTGGCCGCGGGGATGGTGGTGCTGACCGTGGCATTCGCCTGCTTCACGATGGGCTGGGTTGGCGGCGGCGATGCGAAAGTGGCGGCCGCGGCGGCGCTCTGGTTCGGTTTTGCCCACCTGATGAGCTATCTGGTCTACGCCTCGCTGTTCGGCGGTGCCTTGACCCTGTTGCTGCTTCAGTTCCGGCAATGGCCGTTGCCCTATCCGCTGGCCGGCCAGGCCTGGTTGCTCAAACTGCACGCCAAGGAAAGCGGCATACCCTACGGTATCGCCCTCGCGGTCGGCGCGTTGACGATCTATCCGGAGACCGAGTGGGTGAAGGCGATCGAGCTCGCTCACCTCGCCATTCGCTGAAGCGGCCGAATAAACCCGGCGTTAAGGCGATTTAGATACGCCTCATTAACCATGCTTTGACGAATAACTGGTCAACTCCCGCTGCGGCGGCGGAAGCGTCGCGGCGTCATGTGGAAAGTGAAGCGTATG
This sequence comes from uncultured Alphaproteobacteria bacterium, assembly GCA_963748165.1. Lineage (GTDB taxonomy): Bacteria > Pseudomonadota > Alphaproteobacteria > Rhizobiales > Xanthobacteraceae > Bradyrhizobium. The sequence goes on along the minus strand of CAVVIM010000017.1, from coordinate 275,782 downwards.
AATACCGCACGCATTGTCGTTCTGACCATCGCCGTCGGCGCCGGCGGCATTGCCGCATATCTTGCCAGCGGGTCCGACAAGGCTCTCCCGACGGTGCCGGTCGCGCAACTGCCCACGGTCGACGTCCTGGTGGCGAAGTCCGACATCGGCCTCGGCCAATCGGTCAAGCCCGAAGACCTGCAGTGGCAGACCTGGCCGGCGGCAACCGCGAGCAACAATTTCATTCGCCGCAGCGAACACCCGGACGCGACCAACCAGATCGTGGGCTCGATCGCGCGTTCGCCGTTTATCGCAGGTGAGCCGATCCGCGAGCCCAAGCTGGTCAAGGCCAACGGGTCGGGTTTCATGGCCGCGATCCTGCCGACCGGCATGCGCGCCGTTTCGACCGAGATCTCGCCCGAAACCGGTGCCGGCGGCTTTATCCTGCCCAACGACCGGGTCGACGTCATTCTTTCGAAGCGCGACAAGAATCCGGACCGCGCCGGAGCGCCCGATTCCGTCAACTCCGAAATCATCCTCTCCAACGTCCGCGTTCTGGCGATCGATCAGGCTCCGAAGGAAAAAGAGGGCCAAAACGCCGTGATCGGCAAGACGGTCACGCTCGAGTTGAAACCCGAGCAGGCGGAAACCCTCGCCCGCGCGCACCAGACCGGCACGCTGTCGCTGGCACTGCGCAGCATCGCCGACGTCAACATGGTCGACAACCGCACCGACGATCAGGGTTCGCGGCGCAGCGACAACATCAACGTGGTTCGTTTCGGCATTTCCAGCCCGGCGACGATACAGAAGTGACCAAAAGGACGCCTGAAAATGAAGTGCAGGGGAAGTAAGCCGACGATGCGGGCGCTGGTGACCCGCGCCCTGTCGTTCTCGGCCGTCGCTGCGTTGACGCTCAATCCGGCCCTTTGCCCGGTGCTGGCCGCGGACTACCGCGCCGCGGCGCCGGCGGCGCCGGTTGCCGCCGACGGGCAGATGAATGCACGCTTCCTTGCGCTCGGCGTCGGAAAATCGATCGTGATCGATTTGCCGCGTGACATCAAGGATGTGCTGGTCGCCGATCCCAAGATCGCAAACGCCGTGGTGCGCTCGGCGCAGCGCGCCTACATCATCGGCGCCGCAGTCGGTCAGACCAACATCGTTTTTTTCGATGCCGCCGGGCAGCAGATCGCCGCCTATGATATTGCCGTCAAGCGCGATCTCAACGGGGTGCGCGCCGCATTGAAGCAGACGATGCCGAGCGCCGACATCCAGATCGAGGGCCTCGGCGACGGCGTGATGCTGAGCGGCTCGGTGGCCACTCCGATCGAGGCCCAGCAGGCCGGCGAACTCGCCGCGCGGCTGGTGGGCGGGCCCGACAAGGTCGTCAATTCGATCGCGGTCCGCGGCCGCGACCAGGTGATGCTGAAAGTCACGGTCGCCGAGGTCGCACGCTCGATCATCAAGCAGATGGGTATCGACCTCAGCGCCAGCCTGAACTACGGCAATTCGGTCGTCACCTTCAACAATGCGAACCCATTCACCGCCAACGGCCAGCCGCTCGTCGGCAGCAACGCCCTGACCACGGCATTCGGCTCCACGCCGTCCGTCAAGGCTACCTTGCGGGCGATGGAAAGCGCCGGCGTGGTGCGCACGCTGGCCGAACCCAACCTGACGGCAATCTCGGGCGAGGCCGCGACATTCATTGCCGGCGGCGAATTTCCGATTCCGACCGGCGTCACCTGTCAGACCACGGCGGCGGGCTCGGTCGGGCAGTGCGCACCGTCGATCGCCTTCAAGAAGTTCGGCATCTCGCTCAACTTCACCCCGGTCGTGCTCACCGAGGGCCGGATCAGCCTGCATGTGATGACGGAAGTCTCCGAGGTCTCCAACGACAATTCGATCAACATCAGCGGCATCTCGGTTCCTTCGATCAAGACCCGCCGTGCCGAGACGACGGTGGAAATTCCTTCCGGCGGCTCGATGGCGATGGCCGGCCTGATCCAGCAACAAACCAAGCAGGCGATCAACGGACTGCCCGGCCTGTCGACCCTGCCGGTGCTGGGCACGCTGTTCCGAAGCCGCGATTTCTCCAACAACCAGACCGAGCTGATGGTGCTGGTGACGCCCTATGTCGTTCGTGCGGTGCCGCAGAAGGACCTGTCACGCCCGGACGACGGGTTCGCCGCCGCGGCAGATCCGCAGGCCGACCTGTTGGGCAGCATCAACCGTATCTACGGCGTCCCTGGCCGGGTCGAGCCGGCCCAGAACTATCGCGGCACCTATGGCTTCATCACGGACTAAAGACGGGACAAGGACGAGACAGATGACAATCAGGATACCCGTCGATCGCAGTCGTGCCTGCCGGATGGCGGCGACGCTTGTCGGCCTGGCCGTCGCGCTCGGAGCCTGCACCCATACCAGCGAGGACGTGACGTCGAGCATCCCCGGCGACTACCGACTGCGTCATCCGATTGCAATTGAGGAAGGCAACCGCTCGGTGGAGATCTTCGTCGGTCACGCCCGCGGCGGTCTTTCCGCGTCCCAGCGCGCCGACGTGATGGGCATGGCGCAGACCTGGCTCCGTGAAGCGACCGGTGCGATCATCGCCGACCTGCCGGTGGACACGCCGAACGCGGCAGCGGCGGCCGACGCCATGCGGGAGGTTCAATCCCTGGTCACCGCGGCCGGCGTGCCGCCGCGCGGCTTCGTCGTCCACCGCTATCATCCGCAAGATCCGCGTCAGATGGCGACGATCCGGCTGACCTATCCGAAAATCCAGGCGGTTGCCGGTCCCTGCGGGCTGTGGCCTGAGGACCTCGGGCCCTCGATCAAGGACAAGAGCTATCTCGAGAACAAGGACTACTACAATTTCGGCTGCGCCTATCAGCGCAACATGGCCGCGATGGTCGACAATCCGTCCGATCTCGTGCAACCGCGCACCGAGACGCCCGCCTATACCACCCGGCGCACAGAAGGCTTCGAGAAGTACCGCAAGGGCACGACGACCACGACGCTCTATCCGGAAGCCGACAAGGCCAAACTCAGCGATACAGGCAAATGATCAGCTACGCCCGCCAAAATCCCGAACAACAGCCGGACGTCACACCTCCGCCCGCGGACGATCATATCGCCCCGGCGCCGCGGGTGTCCGTGCAAGCCTTCTGCGAGACGGTGGAAACCGCCGCTGCGGTGCAATCGGCCGGCGAGGACCGCCGGCTTGGCAAGGCCCATCTCAAGATCCAGATGGGCGGCATGGCTGCCGCCATCGAAGCCTATCGCAGCGCCCCCACGCCCAATGTGATCGTGCTGGAAACCGAAGGCCGCAGCGACATTCTGACCGGCCTCGATCAACTCGCCACGGTATGCGATTCCGGGACCCGGGTGGTTGTGATCGGCCGGGTCAACGATGTCACGCTCTATCGCGAGCTGGTGCGCCGCGGCGTCAGCGACTACGTGATCGCGCCGATCAACGCCCTCGACGTGGTGCGTTGCATTTGCGGGCTGTTTTCGGCGCCGGAAGCCAAGGCCGTCGGCCGCATCATCGCCGTCGTCGGGGCCAAGGGCGGGGTCGGCGCATCCACCGTTGCCCACAACGTGGCCTGGGCGATCGCGCGCGATCTGGCGCTTGACTCCGTCGTCGCCGATCTCGACCTTGCATTCGGAACCGCCGGCCTCGATTACAACCAGGACCCGCCGCAGGGCATCGCCGACGCGGTATTCTCGCCAGATCGGGTCGATACGGCGTTTGTCGACCGCCTGCTGTCGAAATGCACCGATCACCTCAGCCTGCTGGCGGCGCCGGCGACGCTGGAGCGCGTCTACGACTTCGGCACCGAGGCCTTCGACTCGATTTTCGACACGCTTCGCGCCACGATGCCGTGCATCGTGCTCGACGTTCCCCACATATGGTCGGGATGGACCAGACGCGCGCTGGTGGGCGCGGACGATATCCTGATCGTCGCCGCGCCCGACCTCGCCAACCTGCGCAACACCAAGAATTTGGTCGATCTGCTCAAGGGATCGCGGCCCAACGACAGGGCGCCGATGTATTGCCTCAATCAGGTCGGCGTGCCGAAGCGGCCCGAGATCAATGCCAGCGAATTCGCCAAGGCGATCGAAAGCCCGCCGCTCGTGGCTATTCCATTCGACCCGCAAATGTTCGGCTCGGCGGCCAATAACGGCCAGATGATCGCGGAAATCTCGGCCGGACATCGCACCACCGAGATGTTTCTGCAGATCGCGCAACGGCTGACAGGTCGTGGCGAGACCAAAAAGCCGCGGGGCTCGTTCCTGTCGCCCCTGATCGAGAAGCTGCGGGCAAAATAGCCGCCCGTATGGAGTACCGTCGTGTTTGGTAAGCGTAGCGGAACAGAAATCGATACCCGGGCGGCAAAGCCGGCCGGAGCCCCGATGGAAGCGGCGCCGGCTACGGCCGCGGCGGTTTCGCGCGACGCGGCGCCGCCTGTCGTGGCCTCGCCGCCGCTCTCGCCGGCCAAACCGGCGGCGGTCGCGCCCGTGGTCGACGCGCGGCGGTCCGACACCTACTACCAGGTCAAGGCGACAATCTTCGGTGCGCTGATCGAGGCGATCGACCTCGCCCAGCTCGCCAAGCTCGACGGCGAATCCGCCCGCGAGGAAATCCGCGACATCGTCAACGAGATCATCGCGATCAAGAACATCGTGATGTCGATCGCCGAGCAGGAAGAGCTGCTCGACGATATCTGCAACGACGTTCTCGGATATGGCCCGCTGGAGCCGTTGCTGTCGCGCGACGATATCGCGGACATCATGGTCAATGGCGCCGGCACGGTGTTCATCGAAGTCGGCGGAAAAATCCAGCGCACCGGGATCCGCTTCCGCGACAACCAGCAGCTCCTCAACATCTGCCAGCGCATTGTCAGCCAGGTCGGCCGGCGGGTCGATGAATCCTCGCCGATCTGCGACGCGCGCCTCGCCGACGGCTCGCGCGTCAACGCCATCGTGCCGCCGCTGGCGATCGACGGCCCCGCGCTCACCATCCGGAAATTCAAGAAGGACAAGCTGACGCTCGACCAGCTCGTCAAGTTCGGGGCGATCACCCCCGAGGGCGCCGACATCCTGCAGATCATCGGGCGCTGCCGCGCCAACGTCCTGATTTCCGGCGGCACCGGTTCCGGCAAGACCACGCTGCTGAACTGTCTCACCAACTATATCGATCACGACGAGCGTATCATCACCTGCGAAGACGCCGCCGAGCTTCAACTGCAACAGCCGCATGTGGTGCGGCTGGAAACCCGGCCGCCGAATATCGAGGGCGAAGGCCAGGTCACCATGCGCGAGCTGGTCCGGAACTGCCTGCGCATGCGGCCGGAACGCATCATCGTCGGCGAAGTCCGCGGCCCGGAGGCGTTCGACCTGCTGCAGGCCATGAACACCGGCCACGACGGATCGATGGGAACGCTGCACGCCAACAATCCGCGCGAAGCCCTGTCGCGCTGCGAATCCATGATCACGATGGGTGGATTTTCGCTGCCGTCGCGAACCATCCGCGAGATGATCTGCGCCTCGATCGACGTCATCATCCAGGCCGCCCGTCTGCGCGACGGCTCCCGGCGCATCACCCACATCACCGAGGTGATGGGCATGGAAGGTGACACCATCATCACCCAGGATCTGTTCATTTACGACCTGATGGGCGAGGACGCCAACGGCCACATTATCGGACGGCACCGCTCGACCGGCATCGGACGACCGCGGTTCTGGGACCGCGCCCGCTATTACAACGAGGAAAAGCGGCTCGCCGCGGCCCTCGACGCCGCCGAAGTCGTCGTCCAGGTCTGAGGGGCCGGCCATGAAGACAGAGACGCTCGCACTGGCCTTTCTCGCCGCCACCGCCATCGGCGGCATGGCCTGGGTGTTCATCTATCCGCTGCTGTCGGGCGAGAAGAGGGCCGCGCATCGCCGCGCCTCGATCGCGAGACCGGAGCCGGCGGTCCGCCAGGTCGACAAGAGCCAGCGCTCGCGCCGCGAGCAGGTCGAAGGGTCGCTGAAGGAGATCGAGGCCCGTCGCAAGAAGGAAAAGAAGCTGCCGCTGAGCCGGCGCCTGACCCAGGCCGGCCTTGCCTGGTCGACCCAGAAATTCATGATCGTGTCCGGCATTCTCGCGGTCGTCAGCTTTGCGGCGGCGCTGCTGTCGGGAGGCGGGCCGCTCGGCGCGATCGGGCTGGCATTCGCAGCCGGTTTCGGTCTGCCGCGCTGGGGCCTGAACTATCTGAAAAAGCGCCGCGAGGCGAATTTTCTCAAGGCGCTGCCGGACGCCGTCGACGTGATCGTGCGCGGCATCAAGGCGGGCCTGCCGCTGTTCGAGTCCATCAAGGTCGTCGCCGCCGACGCGCCGGAGCCGCTGAAGAGCGAGTTCCTGACCATCATCGAGACCCAGGCGATCGGCATGCCGCTCGGCGAGGCGTGCGCGCGCCTGTTCGACCGGATGCCGGTGCCGGAAGCGAACTTCTTCGGCATCGTGGTCTCGATCCAGCAGAAGTCCGGCGGCAACCTGTCCGAAGCGCTCGGCAACCTGTCCAAGGTGCTGCGCGACCGCAAGAAGATGGCCGAGAAGATCCAGGCGATGTCGATGGAAGCCAAGGCATCCGCGGGCATCATCGGTTCGCTGCCGCCGATCGTCATGCTGCTGGTCTACCTCACGACCCCGCAATATATCTCGCTGCTGTGGACCCATCCGACCGGCCAGTTGATGCTGGTGGGCTGCGTGGTCTGGATGTCCATCGGCATCTTCGTAATGAAGAGAATGATCAACTTCGACTTCTGATGGTGCCGCATGATTGAATTCCTGGTCGACAAGCTTCACGACGCTCATTTCATGACCGTGCTGCTCGCTGCGATCGCCGCGGGCGCGACCGCCTATACGCTGGTGATGCCGTTGTTCGCCGGCGAAGGCCTCGCCAAGCGCATGAAGGCGGTGGCAAGCGAACGCGAGCGGATCCGGCAGCGCGAGCGCGAGCGTCTGAACAATGGCCAGAAGGTCTCGCTGCGCCAGACGCCGAAGCAGCTCGTATCCAAGGTGGTGGATGATTTCAATCTCGGGAAATGGCTGGCCCAGGAGGCCGCGCGCGACAAGCTCACCATGGCCGGCTATCGCGGGCACGCGCCTTACGTCACCTTCCTGTTTTTCCGGCTGGTGACGCCCATCGTCATGTTCCTTGCGGCGGTGCTGTACGTTTTCGTGATCTCGCACATGCAGAAGTCGCTGCCGGTCAAGGTCGGAATGTGCCTCGGCGCTGCCTATCTCGGGCTGCAGGCGCCGATGCTGTTCTTGAGAAATGCGATCAGCAAGCGCCAGCTTTCGATCAAGCGCGCTTTTCCGGATGCGCTCGATCTGCTGCTGATCTGCATCGAATCCGGCATGTCGATCGAAACCGCGTTTCGCAGGGTCAGCCTCGAGATCGCGACGCAGTCGGTTGCGCTGTCGGAGGAATTCACGCTGACCACCGCCGAACTCTCCTATCTGCAGGATCGCAAGGTCGCCTACGAAAACCTCGCGAAGCGCACCGGCCTCGAGGGCGTGAAATCGGTCTGTCTCGCCTTGCAGCAGTCGGAACGCTACGGCACGCCGCTCGGTCAAAGCCTGCGCGTCATGGCCCAGGAAAACCGCGACATGCGCATGAACGAGGCCGAGAAGAAGGCGGCGGCGCTGCCGCCGAAGCTCACCGTGCCGATGATCCTGTTTTTCCTGCCGGTGCTGTTCGTCGTCATCCTCGGGCCGACCGGCATCAAGGTCGCGGCGATGCAATAGGCGGCGGCGCCGCCGGAGCGGCCGGATGGTCCAGCCCGGAGACATCGCCGGGCTTTGTCGTGCGGGATAACCGGGATTCCGGCGCGTCGCGACGACGGGCCGTGCCTTGACGGGAACGATCAGTCGGGACGGTTGAGCGACGCCATCGGCATCGTTCCGGTGCCCTTGCGCGTCGCGTCCTTGCGGCTCAGCATCTGTTTCAGATAAGCGACATTCGCCGCCGCCTCGTCGGGCGGCAGATCGGCCTTCACGATGCTTTCGGCTTCGGCAAACCGGCCCTGCAGGCCGACCACCAGCGCCAGATTCTGGCGCACCCGCGCATCGGCTCTGGCGCTGCCATACGCCCGGCGCAGGTTTTCTTCCGCCTGTGGCAGGTCGCCGGAAAGTACATAGGAAAGGCCGAGATTGGACAGCACCGACGGCTCGTCGGGCACGATCTTCAGCGCGCTGGCATAATAGCGGCGGGCTTCGTCGTGACGTCCCATCTGATCGAGCACGGTGCCCTGCACCGAAAGAATCCGCCAGTCGGGATTGTCGGGCGAATGGGCGCGTGACAGCACGTCAAACGCCTGCTGGAAACTGCCATTGTCGGCCAGCGCGCGGCCGAAAGCGGCCAGCAGCGCCTTGTTGCCGGGATGGGCGATGGTGGCCTGTTCGAGCATCGCTGCCGCCTGCGCCCGCTGCCCGGTGGTTCGCAGCGCCTGTCCATAGGCCAGCGCGGCGTCGGCATCCTTGGGATTGGCGCGATAGCGCTCGCCGGCGATTTCCGCCGCGCGTTGTGGATCGGCACTGGCGCCGGAGTCCGGCTTGCTGGACAGCGACCCCGTGATATCGGACATGGTCTGGCAGCCGCCGAGTCCGGCCGCCAGGAGCGCCGCTACGGCCGCGGATGCGAGAAACCGGGCAAGGCTGTAGTGCTGACGCATGGCACTTAACTCACGGGATCGGTCGAAGGATGGGGCCGGCTGCCTCAGCAATAGACTGTTAACCCTAACGGCTGGTTAATACCCCGCTTGGTGAGCGGCGAACCAGCGCCGGCTGCGCTCTGTCGAAGCGCCGCGGCCGATCAGGCCGCTCGGCGAGCTGGTCAATAATCGACCGCAAGGCGTTTGCGGATTTCATCGAGCCGGCGCTCAAGCGCATCCAGCCTGGCGTGAAGGCCGCGGTCGTGAAGATAGAAAAAATAGCCGACGGCGAGGAATCCGAAGATCCAGTGATGGTTTTCGATGTAAAGCAAGACCTGATCGATCGCATGACCGATCGCGGCGACAATACCCAGCACAGCATCCATCGCATTCCTCCCGCTGGAGAAAATGACCCACTGAATTCCAGCAACTAGCGGAAGATCGTCCCCGCCGGCTATTTGTGATGCTTGCGCAGATAGGCGTGCAGCGAGTCCGTGCGGGTCTCGGCGAGCAGGGTCTTGAGCATCATGTCCTTGCGACGGCCTTTCGCAAAATGCTCACCATAGGTCTTGCGCAGCGACCCGACCCGCGTGTTGCCGTGCTTCCGGTCGATGCGGCCGGTGGTGTCGCGATGCCTGCCGTCAAGAGCCTTGCCTTTCCTGGCCATTCAACTCTCCCCTGGTTCAGTATGCACAATGTAATATGCGGAACCTTATCATGATCCCTTGGCGCGGTGTAGGGTCAACGCGGCGGGCTGCCGGCTTGAACAGATTGCCCGCACGCAAGAACTTTGCGAAGTCTGGACCGTACTGGCGACTTCGCGCTGCCCTTTGATGGAAGACGAGCCAAGCATGCCAACCGTGTTCGAGACCACCGCGCCGGCCACGTCAGCCATACCCATCATGTTTGCGACGAGGTCGACATGGGACGCGATCTGCGCCGAACTGCCGGCGACGGCCCGGCAGTTCGCCACCGCCAACGGCTTTGCCGCCAAGCCCGGCGCGTGCCTGACATTACCCGGCACCGACGGACAAATCACGCAAGTCCTGTTCGGGCTCGAGGAAGCGGCCAGCAAATCCCGCGATCTGTTCCGGCCCGGTGCGTTGCCAGGCCTGCTGCCGCCGGGCCTCTATCGCTTCGCCAACGCGCCGCACGACAGCCGTCTTGCGGCGCTGGCCTTCGCCCTCGGGAGCTATCGATTTGGTCGCTATCGCAGCGCCGATGCGCCCGATGTGAGGCTGGTGCCGCCGGACGGCGTCGACGCGGCCGACATCACCCGCATGGCGGACGCAGCCTGCTTGGCCCGCGACCTCATCAATACGCCGTCGAACGACATGGGGCCGGAGCAGTTGGCGCAGGCGGCGCAGCATCTCGCACAACGCTTCGGTGCCGATTTCAACTGCATTGTCGGGGACGATCTGTCGCGACAGGGCTTCCCGCTGATCCATGCGGTCGGCATGGCATCGACCCGCGCGCCGCGCCTGATCGATTTCCGCTGGGGCGACCCCGCTTATCCCAGGGTGACCCTGGTCGGCAAGGGGGTCTGTTTCGACACCGGCGGGCTCGACCTGAAGCCGTCCAGCAGCATGCTGATCATGAAGAAGGACATGGGCGGCGCCGCCAATGTGCTGGCGCTGGCGCAGATGGTGATGGACGCCCGCCTCAGGCTGCGCCTGCGAGTCCTGATTCCTGCGGTCGAGAACGCGGTCGCCGGCAACGCCTTCCGCCCGCTCGATGTCTTCCCTTCTCGCAAGGGCCTCACGGTGGAAATCGGAAATACCGACGCCGAAGGCCGGCTGGTGCTGGCCGATGCGCTGGCCCTCGCCTGCGAGGAAAAGCCCGATTTGCTGATCGACATGGGGACGTTGACCGGCGCGGCGCGGGTCGCGCTCGGTCCGGATTTACCGCCATTTTACACCAATGATGAGACGCTGGCGCAGGACGTCGCACGCTTTGCGGACCGGGAGAATGATCCGTTGTGGCGCCTGCCGCTGTGGCCGGCTTACGACGCCTGGCTCGATTCAAAGGTCGCCGATCTCAACAACGCGCCGTCGGGCGGCTTTGCCGGCTCGATCACCTGCGCGCTGTTTCTGCAGCGCTTTGTCGAGAACGCCGCAAGCTGGCTGCATGTCGATATCTATGGCTGGACCCCGTCGGCGAGGCCGGCACGACCGGAAGGCGGCGAATGCCAGGCCGCCCGCGCGATCTATCAATTGCTTGGGGAACGCTATGGATGACCCGCGCCTGACGCCGGCACGGCCCGACCTCGCCGCGCAATATCTCGAAGGCCGAAATCAAGGCCGCCCGCTACGTCGCCGGCGAAGAATTCGAGATCGTCGACAGCATCGCGCCGCTGCGCGCCGAGCCGTCGTCCGGCGCCATGCTGCTGACCCAGGCATTGCGGGGCGAGCGCGCCACCATTTACGATCGCAATGGCGAGGGCTGGGCCTGGGGCCAGTTGAACAGCGACGGCTATGTCGGCTGGCTTCCCGAGCGCGTGCTGGCAGAGCCGGGAGCGGCACCGACCCACAAGATCACCGCGATCAGGACGTTCGCGTTTCCGGGCCCCTCGATCAAGCTGCCCCCGGTCGATACGCTGCCGATGGGGGCCAAGATAGCCATCGTTGGCGAGGACGGCCCGTTTGCGGTGACACGCGAGGGCTGGCATCTGCCGCTGCCGCATCTTTCCGGCCTCGACCGCTATCAGCGCGATTTCGTCACGGTCGCCGAACAGTTCGCCGGCACGCCCTATCTGTGGGGCGGCAAGAGCAGCCTCGGCATCGATTGCTCCGGGCTGGTGCAGATCGCCCTGAATGCCGCCGGCACCGGCTGCCCGCGCGACAGCGACATGCAGCAGGACAGCCTCGGCCGCGCGTTGGATCCGGCGCAGGCCGGAAAGCTGCAGCGCGGCGACCTGATTTTCTGGCAAGGCCATGTCGCGATCGCGCGCGATGCCGCCACCCTCGTTCACGCCAACGCCCATCACATGGCAACGTCAATCGAAAACACCCGCGACGCCATGGCACGCATCAGCGCCGCGGGCGGCGAGATCACGGCCATCAAGCGGCTCGCTTGAGCCTCGCTCAAACGATGGCCGCGCCGCCGGGGTCGGTGTCGAGCCGGAACGCGGCAGCAAACAGCGCGCGGGTATAGTCGGTTTTCGGGTTCTTGAACAATTCCGCGGCGGCTCCCTCCTCCACCACCTTGCCGTGACGCATCACGATCAGATGGCTCGCGAGCGAGGCGACCACCCGCAGATCATGGGAGATGAACATATAGGTAAGGTCGCGCTTGCGCTGCAATTCACGCAGCAGGTCGACCATCTGCGCCTGGAACAGCATGTCGAGCGCGCTGGTCGGCTCATCCAGCACGACGAAATTCGGCTCCAGCACCACGGCGCGGGCGATGCTGATGCGCTGGCGCTGACCGCCGGAGAATTCATGCGGATAGCGAAACCGCGTCGCCGGATCGAGCCCGACATCGCGCAGCGCCTTGATCACCCGCGCCTCGCGTGCTTCCCGCGACAGTGCGGGCTGATGCACGCTGAGGCCTTCGGCGACGATATCGCCGACCGACATTCGCGGGCTGAGCGCGCCGAACGGATCCTGGAACACGATCTGCATATCGCGGCGGAACGGCCGCATCGCCTTGAACCGCAGCCCCTGGATATTGCTGCCGAGGAACACGATCGGCCCGTCGGAGGAAATCAACCGCAATAGCGCGAGGCCAAGCGTAGTCTTGCCGGAGCCGGACTTCGCCGACCACGCCGAGCGTTTCGCCCTTGCGCACCGAGAGGCTGACGCCATCCACCGCCTTGATGTGTCCGACCGTGCTGCGCAGCAGGCCGCGCTTGACCGGAAACCAGACTTTCAGGTCGTCCGTCGACATCACCACCGGAGATTGGGGTCGCGGCGGCGCCGGGTCGGGCTTCGGTTCGGCGGCGAGCAGGGCGCGGGTGTAGGGATGTTTGGCCGCGGTGAAGACCTGCTCCACCGGCCCCTGCTCGACAATCCTGCCGCCGTTCATGACGCAGACCACATCGGCGATGCGGCGCACGATGCCGAGATCGTGGGTGATGAACAACAGGCTCATGCCGAGCCGGGCCCGGATCTCGGCCAGCAAGGTCAGGATCTGCGCCTGCACGGTGACATCGAGCGCGGTGGTCGGCTCGTCCGCAATCAACAGATCGGGCTCGTTGGCAAGGGCCATCGCGATCATGACCCGCTGGCGCTGGCCGCCGGACAATTGATGCGGATAGCTTGCGAGCCGCGTTTCCGGATCTGGAATGCCGACCTGGCTGAGCAGTTCAAGCGTCCGCGCCCGCGCCATCTGGCCGCGAATGCCGCTGTGAAGCTGCAGGATCTCGCCGATCTGGGATTCGATCGTGTGCAACGGATTGAGCGAAGTCATCGGCTCCTGGAAGATGATCGAAATATCGTTGCCCCGAATGCCGCGAAATCTCGCGTTCCGACAGGTCGAGCAGTTCCCGGCCCTTGAAGTGAATGCTGCCCGACGGATGAGAGGCGGTCGGATAGGGCAGCAGCTTGAGGATCGACAGCGCGCTGACCGACTTTCCGGAGCCGGATTCACCGACCAGCGCCACGCACTCGCCCCGCTTGATCTCGAACGAAATGCGATCGACCGCGATCGAGGTGCCGCTGGGCTGATGAAATGCCACCGACAAATCGCGAACGTGGAGCAGCGGCTGGTTGATGGCGTCCATGCGATCGGCCTATCGAAACGTCTTGCGCGGGTCGAACGCGTCGCGCACCGCTTCGCCGATGAAAATCAGCAGCGACAGCATGATGGCGACCGCGAAAAATCCGGTGAAGCCGAGCCAGGGCGCCTGGACGTTGGCCTTGCCCTGCGACAGCAATTCGCCGAGCGAAGGCGAGCCCGGCGGCAGGCCGAAGCCCAGGAAGTCGAGCGCCGTCAGCGTCATCACCGACGAGGAGACGATGAACGGCAGGAACGTCATGGTCGCCACCATGGCATTGGGCAGCAGATGGCGGAACATGATCACGGCGTTCGACACACCGAGCGCGCGCGCCGCCTGGATGTATTCGAAGTTGCGGCCGCGGAGAAATTCCGCGCGCACCAGGCCGACCAGCGAGACCCATGAGAACAGCAGGAGAATGCCGAGCAGCACGAAGAAGCCCGGCACCAGCACCGAGGACAGGATCAGCAGCAGATACAGCGAGGGAATCGCGGTCCAGACCTCGATCAGGCGCTGGAAGGTCAGGTCGATCCAGCCACCGAAATAGCCCTGCACGCCGCCGGCGGCGACACCGACGATCGACGAGATGATGGTCAGGCTGAGACCGAACAGCACCGAGATGCGAAAGCCGTAGATCAGGCGCGCGACCACGTCGCGCCCCTGGTCATCGGTACCGAGCCAGTTGTATTCGAGATCGCGGCAGCTCTTCAGGCCCTTGCGCTGCACCACGTCCCTGCACTCGGCCTCCGTCAGCATCCAGGTCGGCTTGGAAGGTGCCGGGGTCGGCAGGTCGAGATTGTGGGTATCGTAGGAATAGCGGATCAGCGGCCACACAATGGTGCCGCCCTTGGCCGCAATCAGCTTCTGCAGATAGGGATCGCGGTAGTCCGCGGCGGTCTGGAAATCGCCGCCGAAGGTGGTTTCGGAATAGGTGACGAAGGCCGGCCAGTACAGATGGCCGTCGAACTTGATCAGGAACGGGCGGTCGTTGGCGATCAGCTCGGCGAACAAGGAAATGAAAAACAGGGTGAGGAAGATCCAGAACGACCAATAGCCCCGGCGGTTCGATTTGAAGTTCTGCCAGCGCCGGCGATTGAGCGGGGACGCACTGAAGCGATGCCGCGTCATCGGCACGGCCTCGCCGAGCGGCGACTGCGTGGTGGTTTCGATCGGCGGCGGCGCGATGAGGGTCATCAGACTTCCCGCGCCTCGAAGTCGATCCGCGGATCGATCCACATGTAAGCGAGGTCGGAGATCAGGTTGACGACCAGCCCGACCAGCGAAAAGATGTACAGCGTTCCGAACACCACGGGGTAATCGCGGTTCAGCACGCTTTCGAAGCCGAGCAGGCCAAGGCCGTCGAGCGAAAAGATGGTTTCGATCAAGAGCGAGCCGGAAAAGAAGGCATGAATGAAGGCGCCGGGGAAACCGGCGATCACGATCAGCATGGCGTTGCGGAAGACGTGATTGTACAGCACCTGCCGCTCGCTGCAGCCCTTGGCCCGCGCGGTCATGACATATTGCTTGCGGATTTCGTCGAGGAACGAGTTCTTGGTCAAGAGCGTCATGGTCGCGAAGGCGCCGAGCGCCATCGAGATCAGCGGCAGCGTGATATGCCAGAAATAGTCGAGGATCTTCCAGTACCAGGGAAACTGCGACCAGCCGTCCGAGGTGAGGCCGCGCAACGGGAAAATATCGAAGAACGATCCGCCGGCGAACAGGATGATCAGCAGAATCGCAAACAGAAAGCCGGGTATCGCAAATCCGATGATGACGACGGCGGAAGTCCAGGTGTCGAATTTCGAGCCGTCCTGCACCGCCTTGCGAATGCCGAGCGGGATCGAGATCAGATAGGTCAGCAGCGTCATCCAGATTCCCAGCGACATCGAAACCGGCAGCTTCTCCTTGATCAATTGCAGCACGCTGACGTCGCGGAAGTAGCTTTTGCCGAAATCAAAACGCGCGAAATTCCACACCATCAGCGCAAAGCGTTCCGGCGCCGGCTTGTCGAAGCCGAACTGTTTTTCCAGGCTCTTGATGAATTCCGGATCGAGCCCCTGCGCCCCGCGGTACTTCGATCCGGCGGCATTGGAAGCCATGTTGACCTGGCCGCGGGCGCCGAAATCGCCGCCGCCGCCTGAAATCCTCGAGGTGCCGCCGGTATCCGCGCCGCTGAGCTGCGCGATCACCCGCTCCACCGGCCCGCCCGGCGCAAACTGCACCACCACGAACGATACGAACAGGATCCCCAGCAGGGTCGGGATCATCAGCAGAATGCGGCGGGCGATATAGGCGCTCATGAGCTATTTCGCCTGCTCGGCCTTGGCCACCTTGACCGGATCGGACCACCAGTTTTCCGGCGCACCGACGCCCTGCGCGTAGCGCGGCGGCTTGTCCGGGTGCGCGAACAGGTCCCAATAAGCGATCGGGTGGGTGGCGCGGTACCATTGCGGCACCCAGTAGCGTCCGGCGCGAAACACCCGGTCGAAGGCGCGGCAGGCGATGGTCAAATCGGCGCGGCTTTCGGCGGCAAGAACTTTCTCGATCAGCGCGTCGATCGCGGGATCGGCGATTCCGGCGAGGTTGTAGGAGCCCTTGGTTCGCGCCGCCTGCGACGAAAAGAACGGGCGCATGGCGTCGCCCGGCGTCGCCAATGCCGGGAGGCGCTCGATGGTGACGTCGAAATCGAAATCCTCTACCCGGGCCCGGAATTGCACGGGGTCGACGATTCGCAAGCTGGCGTCGATTCCGAGCGTGCCGAGGTTCTTGAGAAAGGGGCCATGGTGCGGCTGAAACGAAGGTTCGTCGATCAGGAACTCGATCTTGAACGGCTCGCCGTTCGGCAAGAGGCGCTTGCCGTCCTTGATGACGGCCCCGGCGTCCTGCAGCAATTGCGACGCCTTGCGCAGCAGCGTCCGGTCCTGGCCCGAGCCGTCGGAGACCGGCGGCACGAACGGCATCCCGAACACCTCGTCGGGGACCTTGCCGCGGAACGGCTCGAGCAGCTTGAGTTCTTCCGGCGACGGCAACCCCTCCGCCACCATGTCGGAATTCTGGAATGGCGAGACGGTGCGCTGGTAGGCGCCGTACATGATGGTCTTGTTGGTCCACTCGAAATCGAACGCCTGGATCAGTGCTTCGCGGACCCGCGAATCCTTGAACGCCTCGCGGCGGGTGTTCATGAACCAGCCCTGGCCGCCTGACGGGGTTTCGTCCGGCAATGTTTCCAGCTTGACCCGGCCATCCTTGACCGCCGGGAAATCATAGCGCGTCGCCCATACCCGCGCGGTGAATTCCTCACGGAACAGGTAGTTCCTTGCCGTGAAGCCCTCGAAGGCGACGTCGCGATCCCGGTAGAATTCGTAGCGCACGATATCGAAATTGTAGCTGCCGCGGTTGACCGGCAGGTCGGCGGCCCACCAATCCTTGACGCGTTCGAACGCGATGTAGCGGTTGACCTCGTACTTCCCCACTTTGTACGGCCCGGACCCGAGCGGAATATCGAGCGTCGATTCGTCAAACGGCCGCGTCGCCGTAATAGGCTTGCGAGAAGATCGGCAAGCTCGCGACGAACAGCGGCACGTCGCGCGCGCGCTTCTCGGCGAAGGTGACGACCAGCGTCGCGTCATCGACCGCTTCGGCCTTCATCATATCGCGCATCTGGGTCAGGATCAGGGGATGGCCCTTGGCCTTCAGCGTGGTCAGCGAGAAGGCGGCGTCATGCGCCGTCAGTTTTGAGCCGTCGTGAAACCTCGCCTCCGGCCGCAAGGTAAAGCGGTAGGTGGTCTTGTCCGCGGAGATCTGCACCGACCGCGCGACGAGCCCATACATCGCGTCCGGCTCGTCATTGGCGCGCGCCATCAGCGTCGCAAAGGTCATGTCCATGCCCTGCGCGCCCTCGCCCTTCAGGATATAGGCGTTGAACGAGTTGAAGGTAAAAAACGACTGGTTGAACGCGCGCTGCGAGGGAATGAACGAGAACATTCCCCCTTTCGGCGCGTCGATATTGACATAGTCGAAATGATGAAAATCGGCCGGATATTTCAGATCGCCGAACACCGAGATGCCGTGAATATCCGCGCCGGCATCGGCCGCCCTGGCGGGCGCCAGCAGCGGCGCGCCCAGCGCGCCGATGCCGAGACCGAGCACATGCCGGCGGGAGAGCCGCGCCCTGCGTTGAAAGCCCCTCAAGATCGTTTGCCGATCTTGGCGGCCTTTTCCGCGTCCCACCACCACAGCGTCGGGAAACCGGAAATGCCATATTTCGGCAGCGGCTCGGCATGGCTGAAGCGGTCCCAGCGCGCGTAATTCCATGCGTTGGCGGTGTAGTGCGGCACGACATAGAAATTCCAGAGCAGCACCCGATCGAGCGCCTTGCAGGCCGCGATCAGTTCGGGGCGATTCTTCGCGAAGATGATGCGATCGATCAAGGCGTCGACCGCCGGGTTCTGGATGCCGGGGGTATTCTTGGCGCCGGGACGGTTGGCCGACTGCGATCCGAAGAATTCGCGCTGCTCGTTGCCCGGCGACAGCGACTGCTCCCAGACATCGGTGACGATGTCGAAATCGAAATTGCGCAGGCGGTTCTGGTACTGCGCATCGTCGACGGTCCGGACCGAAACCGTGATGCCGAGGCGTTCGAGCGAGGGCTTGTAGAACAGGATCAGGCGTTCCATTGGCGGCTCCGACGTCAGGAATTCGACGCTCACCGGCTTTCCCGACGCGTCAGTCAGCAGGCGATCCTTGATCTGGAAGCCCGCCTCCTTCAGCAGCCTGCCGCCCTCGCGGAGATTGTTGCGCACCGCTTCGGCATTGCCGCCGACCGGATTCGCATAGGGTGTTGTGAAAACCTCGGCGGGGACTTTGTCGCGCACGGTTTCGAGAAGCTGCAGTTCCTCGCCTTCGGGAAGCCCCGAGCTGGCAAGGTCGGTGCCGTCGAAATAGCTGTCGATCCGCTGGTAGGCGCCGTAGAAAAGCTGCTTGTTCATCTCCTCGAAATCGAACGCGTAGTTGAACGCGCGCCGCAGCCGCACGTCCTTGAACAGGTCGCGGCGCAGATTGAAGACGAAGCCCTGCATGCGGCCCACATTGTGGGTCGGGAATTTCTCCTTGACGACGCGTTTTTCGGTAACCGCCGGAAAGTCGTAGGCGGTCGCCCATTGCTTGGCGGAATTCTCCAGGATCCAGTCGGCCTGGTCGGCCTTGAAGGCCTCCAGCGCGACCAGATTGTCACGGAAGAACTCGAAGCGCTGCTCGTCGAAATTGTTGGAGCCGATCTGCGCCGGCAGAGTTTCGCCCCAGTAATCCTTGACCCGCTCCAGCACGACCGAACGTCCCGCGGCGAATTCCTTGACCCGGTACGGACCGGAGCCGAGCGGGTTCTCCAGCGTGGTCGCGGAGATGTCGCGCTTCTTGCCGTCGCTGTCGACGCCTTCCCACCAGTGCTTCGGCAACACGGTGATTTCGCCGACAATCGTCGGCAGTTCCCGGTTTCCCGGAGCATCGAAGGTGAACGTGATCTCGTGTTCCCCGGTCTTTTCGGCCTTGCTGACATGCCGGTAGTAAGAGGAATACATCGGGCTGTATTTCCTCAGAACCTCGAGCGAGTACAGCACGTCTTCCGCGGTCACGGGCTGGCCGTCGTGCCAACGCGCCTCCTTGCGCAACCGGTATTTGACCCACGAGAAATCGTCGGGATAGGCGAATGCCTCGGCAAGTACGCCGTAAAAGGTGGCGATCTCGTCCTGCGCCCCCGTGGTCAGCGTTTCGTAGATCAATCCGACCGCCGGCGCGATCGTGCCCTTCACGCCCGCCACGGCGATGTTGAAATTGTCGAAGGTGCCTATCGAGATCTGCCGCACCACGCCGCCCCTGGGCGCGTTCGGATTGACGTAGTCGAAATGCTTGAAGTCGGCGGGGTACTTGACGTCCCCGAACAGCGACAGCGCGTGGCGCCAGAGCGGCTCTGCGGCGGCCGGTTGCGCATCGGCCGGTCTGATCGCGGGAAAGCCCGCCGAAATTCCGAGTACCGGAGCGATCGTGGCCGAGGCGGCGCTCCGCAAGAGGTGTCGTCGGGTAATGGCCAAAAGGAGAATTCCCTGTTGAAGCGCCGCGTCATTGAGAACGCAATATAAGGCAAGGTTTCGACCGGTTACGTTGCTTTTTCCTCATGATAGCATCCCGTGAGGGGTGCCGGTGCGGCGAAACGTCCCGATAACAAGCGCGCGATCCGCCGACGCAAACCGCTGGACATGGCCGTGCCCTGAAAACGAAAACGGCCAGGCAAAAGCCTGGCCGATCGCCGGTCGGAGCCCGTGCGGGGCCGTCCGAATGTTATTTCGACGCCGTCGGCAACGGAACCGGATTATCCGAAAGCGTGTGCAGATAGTCGATCACGTCGGCGCGCTCGCTGTCCTTCTGGATGCCGGCAAAGCCCATCGCGGTGCCCGGAATAAAGCCCTTGGGATTGGTGATGAACTGGTTGAGGTCGTCATAGGTCCAGGTGCCGCCCTTGGCCTTCATGGCGGCGGAGAAATTGAAGCCGTTGCGGTCCTCGCCGCGCTTGTCGCCGACAATGCCATACAGATTCGGGCCGACGCGGTTGGGGCCGCCCTTCTCGAAGGTGTGGCAGGCCTGACATTTCTTGGCCGCGGCGGCGCCCTTCTCGACCGAGGCGGTCTGCAAGAGTTTCTCGATCGGCTCGGACGGCGCCGCCGCGGGTTCCTTGCCGCCGGCGGGGGCTTCTTCCTTCACGGCGATTTCGAAGCCCGGCTTTGCCGGCATCACGGGTGAGAAAATCGCGCCGGCCGTAAAACTCGTCACCAGCAGAACAATACAGGTGCCGAGTATCGCACCGAGAATTTTATTGATTTCGAAGGAGTCCATTTTGGATCAGGCTCCAGGCCTTAAAGGTCGACTTCAGGCCGGCTGAACGGCCGCGGATGGCATCAGGAATCAGGCTTTCGCACCGCACCCCAATTGCGATGAGATATCGGTTTGCCCGTGCTCTGGCAACCCGTATAAATGCGCCGACTTCCGACCAATCCCCATTCATTTACGGCCTGTTACCAGCCCGGCCGAGACCGCTTCGCCGATGCCCGAAAGCCGCACTTTGGTGCTGATTCCCGCCCGCATGGCCGCCACACGGCTGCCCGGCAAACCGCTGCTCGATCTCGCCGGCCTGCCGATGATCGTCCATGTGCTGCGCCGGGCCGAGGCGGCGCGGATCGGCCGCGTCGCGGTCGCCACCGACACTCCCGAAATCGCCGCCGTGGTCATCGCCCATGGCGGCGAAGCCGTCATGACGCGCGCGGAGCATCCTTCCGGATCGGACCGGATCCACGAGGCGCTGGGCCAACTCGATCCGCACGGCGAGGCCGAAATCGTCGTCAACCTGCAGGGCGATTTTCCGACCATCCTGCCGGACCACATTCGCAGCGTGCTTGGCCCGCTGGCCGACCCGGCGGTCGACATCGCGACATTGGCCGCCGAAATCCATGTCGAGGAGGAACGCACCAACCCCAATGTGGTGAAGATGGTCGGCTCGCCGGTCAGCGCGCGGCGGCTGCGCGCGCTGTATTTTACCCGCACCACCGCGCCCTGGGGCGATGGGCCGCATTACCATCACATCGGTCTTTACGCCTACCGGCGCGAAGCGCTGCGGCGTTTCGTGACGCTCGCTCCCTCGACGCTGGAGCGGCGGGAAAAACTCGAGCAGCTTCGGGCGCTGGAGGCCGGCATGCGGATCGATGTCAGCATCGTCGACACGGTGCCGCGCGGCGTCGACACCCCCGCCGACCTGGAAATCGCCCGACGCATACTGGCGAAAAGCTGAGCGGCTGCTACAAGGCGCGCCATGATCAATGCAGCGACCAAACCCATGAAAATCGCATTCCAGGGCGAGCAGGGCGCGAACTCCCACCTTGCCATCGTCGAAGCCTATCCCGACGCCGAGCCGCTGGCCTGCCCGACCTTCGAAGACGCGCTCGCCGCGATCAGCTCGGGCGAGGCCGATCTCGGCATGATCCCGATCGAGAACTCGGTGGCCGGCCGTGTCGCCGACATCCATCATCTGCTGCCGCAGTCCGGCCTGTTCATTGTCGGCGAATGGTTCGAACCGATCCACCATCAGCTCATGGCGCCGCGCGGCGCCAAACTGACCGACATCAAGACCGTGGAAAGCCATGTTCATGCGCTCGGACAATGCCGCCGCATCATTCGCCAGTTCGGCATCAAGCCGATCGTGTCGGGCGACACCGCCGGCAGCGCGCGCATCGTCGCCGAACGCGGCGACCAAAGCTGCGCGTCGATCGCATCGCGGCTCGCCGCCGAAATCTACGGCCTCGACATCCTGGCCGAGAATGTCGAGGACGAGACCCACAACACCACCCGCTTTGTGGTGCTGGCGCGCGAGGCGAACTGGGCCAGGCAGGGCTCGGGGCCGCTGGTCACCAGCTTCGTGTTCAGGGTGCGCAACCTGCCGGCGGCGCTCTATAAGGCGATGGGCGGCTTCGCCACCAACGGCGTCAACATGACCAAGCTCGAAAGCTACATGGTCGATGGCAATTTTTTCGCTACGCAATTTTACGCCGATGTCGATGGCCATCCGGAGGACCGCAATCTGGCGTTTGCGCTCGAGGAGCTGAAATTCTTCTCGCGGGAATTCCGCATCGTCGGCGTCTATCCCGGCCATCCGTTCCGCGCCACCTTCAGCGAGAAAGCGGACTGAGCTGGAACCGCCGTCATTCCGGGGCATGCGTCTTCGCGTGAACCCGGAATCTCGAGATTCCGGGTTCGGCGCTCCGCGTCGCCCCGGCATGACCGCGGAATAATCGCATCACTACGCCGCGGCCCTGCTGCCGAGGCCGAAGGCGTCGGCCAGCAGGCTGTAGGACTTCTTGCGCGCGTCGTGATCGTACACCGCGGTGATGATCATCAATTCATCCGCCTGGCTTGCCGTGATCATCGGCTGCAGCTTCGCCAGCACGGTCGCCGGGCTGCCGACGAACAGCCGCGAGCGATTGCGCGCGACCGAGGCCCGCTCGGCATCGCTGTACGGGTAGGCCAGCGACTCCTCGACGCTCGGCAGCGGCGAATACTGGCCGCGATCCCGGCGCAACCGGTTGAGATCCATCGAGGACGCCAGCCGCTCCGCCTCCGCGTCGGTTTCGGCAGCGACCGCCGCCACCGCGAGGATGCCGTGCGGCGTCGCGCGCCAGCCCGAGGGCTTGAAGCGCGCCCGATAATGCGTCAGCGCCTCGATTGCGTCATACGATGCAAAATGATGCGCAAAGGCAAAGCCCATGCCGACCTGAGCTGCGAGTTCCGAGCTGTAGTCGCTGGAGCCGAGCAGCCAGATTGGCGGCAGCGGGCTGTCGTCCGGCATCGCCACCACCTTGTTGTAGGGGTGGTCGGGCGGAAAATCGCGGGTCTCCCATAGCGTCAATTCATGCAGCCGCTCGAGGAAATCGTCGCCCTCGCGCCGATCGAGCCGGCTGCGGAGCGCATAGGCGGTGGCGCCGTCGGTACCGGGCGCGCGGCCCAGGCCGAGATCGATGCGCCCGGGAAACAGCGCCTCCAGCATCTTGAAGCGCTCGGCGACCATCAGCGGCGCATGGTTCGGCAGCATCACGCCGCCGGAGCCGACCCGGATGCGGCTGGTCACCGCAGCGATCTGGCCGATCATGAGGTCGGGCGCCGGGCTCGCCACCGAGGCGAGATTGTGATGTTCGGCGAGCCAATAGCGGACATAGCCGAGCGCGTCGGCGTGGCGCGCCAGATCGATGCTGTTGCGCAGCGCCGCGGCAGGTTTGGTGCCAGTAGTGACGACCGAGAGATCGAGAACGGAGAGCGGAATCATGGCCCCAAGCTAGTGTGCCGGCCCAGGCCGACAAAGGGTCCTGCCGCGCAGATCAGGCGCGCCTGATCTGCCGGTATGGTGGGACAAATGACGAATACATTTCAATATATCTGATTCTGCCCACCCGTTATCCGACTGGTCAGCTCGCGTCGATATAAAATTACATATATATATCAATTATATAGTCAAATAAATCATTCTCATCATCTGCCCAATATCGCGGAATATGGACCAGAACTCCACATTCCCGGATAAATTTGGGCTATTTCCCACCCCCGATGGGCTGTTTTGGCCGTCCTGTTTGCCCTATTTTAGCGTCTTCGCAGGTAAGCCATCCGTCTGGATCGTGCGAGTGGAGTGAGTGGTGTCATGACCGAAATGTCGTCCTCCCGATCCGATGGGCACCCCGCGGCGAAGTCGCCGGCGATATCCTTCGAATTCTTCCCGCCGAAAACCGAGGAGATGGAGCGCAGCCTGTGGGAGACCATCAGCCGGCTCGCGCCGCTGACACCCAATTTCGTGTCGGTGACCTATGGCGCCGGCGGATCGACCCGGGAGCGTACCCATTCGACCATTGCGCGAATCCTTTCCGAGACGCGCCTGACGCCTGCGGCGCATCTGACCTGCGTCGGCGCGGCGCGCGGCGAGATCGATGACATCGTCAGCCGCTATTACGATCTCGGGGTCCGCCACATCGTGGCCTTGCGCGGCGATCCGCCGGGCGGCATCGGTACCGCCTACGCCACCCATCCGGATGGTTATCGCCATTCGGCCGAGCTCGTTGCCGGGATCAAGCGGCGGCACGGCGACATCGAGGTCTCGGTCTCCGCCTATCCCGAGAAGCATCCGGAAAGCCGCGACTTCGACGCCGACATCGATGTGCTGCAGGCCAAGGTCGATGCCGGCGCCACCCGCGCCATCACCCAGGTGTTCTTCGACAACGACCTCTATCATCGCTATCTCGACCGGGTTCGCGCCCGCGGCATCGCCATTCCGATCGTGCCCGGCATCATGCCGATGCACAATTTCAAGCAGGCCCGCGCCTTCGTGACCCGCGCGGGCACCACGGTGCCGGACTGGCTCGCCGCCAAGTTCGATGGCCTCGACGACGATCTCGAGACCCGCAAGCTGGTGGCGGCCACCGTCGCCGCCGGCCAGGTGCAGAAACTCGCCAAGCACGGCGTCGACACCTTTCACTTCTACACCATGAACCGCGCCGACCTCGTGTTCGCGATCAGCCATCTGCTCGGCATCCGTCCGCAAAGCGCCCAGAAAGCCGCCTGATCCGATGAACGTGCCCGTTTCCTCCAAACGAACCGCCCTGCTTGCTGCTGCCCGCGAGCGTATCCTGGTGCTCGATGGCGCCATGGGCACCATGATCCAGGCGCTCGAATATGACGAGGCCGCATTTCGCGGCGAACGCTACCGCGATTTTCATCGTGACCTCCGCGGCAACAACGACCTGTTGATCCTGACCCAGCCGCGGGCGATCGAGGACATCCACGCCAACTATCTGCGCGCCGGCGCCGATATCGTCGCCACCAACACCTTTTCGTCGACCTCGATCGCGCAGGCCGACTACGATCTCTCCGGCATCGCCTATGAGATGAACCGCGAAGGCGCGAGACTGGCGCGCAACGCGGCGGCCCGCATCACTGCCGAGGATGGCAAGCCGCGCTTTGTCGCCGGCGCGATCGGCCCGACCAACCGCACCGCCTCGATCTCGCCCGACGTCTCGAATCCCGGCTTCCGCGCCGTCAACTTCGACGATCTGCGCCAGGCCTATGGCGAGCAGATCAACGGCCTGCTCGACGGCGGCGCCGATCTGCTGCTGCTGGAAACCATCTTCGACACCTTGAACGCCAAGGCGGCGCTTTACGCCATCTCGGAGATCGCCGAGGCGCGCGGCCTCGACGTGCCGGTGATGATCTCGGGCACCATCACCGACAAATCCGGCCGGCTGCTGTCGGGCCAGTTGCCGGAGGCGTTCTGGCACTCGATCCGTCACGCCCGCCCCATCACCGTCGGCTTTAACTGCGCGCTCGGCGCCGAAGATTTGCGCGCCCATATCGCCGATATCGGCCGCGTCGCCGACACCCTGGTCTGCGCCTATCCGAATGCCGGGCTGCCCAATGAATTCGGCCAGTACGACGAGAGCCCGGACTACATGGCCCGCCTGATCGGCGAGTTCGCGCAAGCAGGCCTGGTCAACATTGTCGGCGGCTGCTGCGGCACCACGCCGGATCATATCGCGGCGATTGCGGCCGCGGTCGCGCCGCACCCGCCGCGGAGAATCCCGCTGATCGAGCCGCGGCTGCGGCTGTCCGGCCTTGAGCCGTTCGAACTGACCCCGGCGATCCCTTTCGTCAATGTCGGCGAACGCACCAACGTCACCGGCTCGGCGCGATTCCGCAAGCTGGTCACCGCGGGCGACTATACCGCGGCGCTCCAGGTGGCGCGCGACCAGGTCGAGAACGGCGCCCAGATCATCGACGTCAACATGGACGAGGGCCTGCTCGACTCCGAAGCGGCGATGGTGACCTTCCTCAACCTCGTCGCCGCCGAGCCCGACATCGCCCGCGTCCCGGTCATGGTCGATTTCCTCCAAATTCGCCGTGATCGAAGCCGGCCTGAAATGCATCCAGGGCAAGCCGGTGGTCAATTCGATCTCGATGAAGGAAGGCGAGGACAAGTTCATCCACGAGGCGAGGATCGCCCGGCGTCACGGCGCGGCCGTGGTGGTGATGGCGTTCGACGAGGCCGGTCAGGCCGATACGTTCGCGCGCAAGACCGAGATCTGCAAGCGCGCCTATGACATCCTGGTCGGACAACTGGATTTCCCGCCCGAGGACGTCATCTTCGATCCCAACATCTTTGCGATCGCCACCGGGCTCGAAGAGCACAACAATTACGGCGTCGATTTCATCGAGGCGGCGCGCTGGATCCGGCAGAACCTGCCGCATGCGCATATTTCCGGGGGCGTCTCCAACCTCTCGTTCTCGTTCCGCGGCAACGAGCCGGTGCGCGAAGCGATGCACTCGGTGTTCCTGTATCATGCCATCAAGGCCGGCATGGACATGGGCATCGTCAATGCCGGGCAGATGATCGTCTATGACGATATCGATCCCGAGCTTCGCCAGGTCTGCGAGGATGTCATCCTCAACCGCGACCCCGGCGCCCCCGAGCGGCTGCTGGCGCTGGCGGAAAAATTCCGCGGCAAGGAGAAGCAGGCCAGGGAGACCGATCTCGCCTGGCGCGAATGGCCGGTCGACAGGCGCCTCAGCCACGCGCTGGTGCACGGCATCACCGAATATATCGACGTCGACACCGAGGATGCCCGCAAGCTCGCGACGCGTCCGCTCGACGTCATCGAGGGCCCGTTGATGGCCGGCATGAACGTGGTCGGCGACCTGTTCGGCGACGGCAAGATGTTCCTGCCCCAGGTGGTGAAATCGGCGCGGGTGATGAAGCAGGCGGTGGCCTATCTGATGCCGTTCATGGAAGAGGAAAAGGCGCGCAACCTCGCCAATGGCATCGCCGGCGACGGCCGCAGCTCCGCCGGCAAGATCGTGCTCGCCACCGTCAAGGGCGACGTCCACGACATCGGCAAGAACATTGTCGGCATCGTGCTGCAATGTAACAATTTCGAGGTGATCGACCTCGGCGTCATGGTGCCGGCGACCAAGATCATCGAGACCGCGAAGGCCGAGGGCGCCGACATCATCGGCCTGTCCGGCCTGATTACGCCCTCGCTCGACGAGATGAGCTTCATGGCGGGCGAACTGGAGCGGCAGGGCCTGAAGCTGCCGCTGTTGATCGGCGGCGCCACCACCAGCCGGGTGCACACGGCGGTCAAGATCGACCCGAATTACCGCGGCGGCCCGGTGGTGCATGTCAACGATGCGAGCCGCGCCGTCGGTGTGGCGTCGGCGCTGCTCGCGCCCGAGCGGCGCGAGGCCTATGCCGCCGAGGTACGGGCCGACTACGCCAGGATCTCGGCGGCGCATTTCCGCGCCCAGGCCGACAAGAAACGCCTGAGCCTGGCCGACGCCCGCGGCAATGCGCTGCGGATCGATTTTGCCAAAGCACCGCCGAACAAGCCGACCTTCTTCGGCATCCGCACCTTCCGGGATTACGACCTCGCCGAACTCGCCGACTACATCGACTGGACGCCGTTCTTCCAGACCTGGGAGCTGACCGGGCGCTTCCCCGCCATCCTCGACGATCCAAAGGTCGGCGAGGTCGCACGCTCGCTCTATGACGACGCCCGCAACATGCTCGAGCGCATCGTCCGGGAGAACTGGTTCACGGCGCAGGCCACTATCGGCTTCTGGCCGGCCAACGCCGTCGGCGACGATATCGCGGTTTATGCCGACGACGCCCGCGAAACCGAGATCGCCACCTTGCACACGCTGCGTCAGCAACTGGAAAAACGCGAAGGCCGCTGCAATACCGCGCTGTCGGATTTCGTCGCGCCTCGCGCATCGGGCGTGGCGGACTATATCGGCGCCTTCGTGGTCACCGCGGGGATCGGCGAGGACATCATCGCCGACCGCTTCAAGCGCGCCAATGACGATTACTCCTCGATCCTGTGCAAGGCGCTGGCCGATCGTCTCGCCGAAGCCTTTGCCGAGCGCATGCACGCCCGCGTGCGCCGCGAATTCTGGGGTTACGCGCCCGGCGAGGCGCTTTCGCCGGATCAACTGATCCTCGAGCAATATGCCGGCATTCGCCCGGCGCCCGGCTATCCGGCGCAGCCCGATCATACCGAAAAGGCGACGCTGTTCCGCCTGCTCGATGCCGAAAACACCGCCGGGGTGAAACTCACCGAGAACTTTGCGATGTGGCCGGGCTCGTCGGTGTCCGGGCTCTATTTCAGCAACGCCGAGAGTTATTATTTCGGCGTCGGCAAGATCGAGCGCGACCAGGTCGAGGATTACGCCGCGCGCAAGGGCATGACGGTCGCCGAGACCGAACGCTGGCTGGCGCCGGTGCTGAACTACATCCCGGCGCAGGACCAATCGGCGCAGGACCGCCGCCTCAAGCAAGCGATGCCGAAACTGGCCCCCGCCACCGCCGCCCCCGCCAACGATACCGCCGCGCACCCGCCCGGCTGCACCTGCGCGGTGCATCTCGCCTATCGCAAAAAGGCGGTGGGTGCGGGATAGCGCCGTCATTCCGGGATGCGCCGCTGGGCGCCTCCTCGTCATTCCGGGGCGTCGTTAGCGCGAGCCCGGAATCTCGAGATTCCGGGTTCGATGGGAGCCTGTCATCGGGCCGCGCTTCGCGCGGACCGTTGGCATCGCCCCGGAACGACAGCGAGCGTTTTCGTCGCTTCGCTCCTCGCAATGACGGCCGTCGCCCGGATGCGGCGTAGCGTAATCCGGGAATCGCGATGCGGATCGGACGGCCCCGGATTGCGCTGCGCTGCATCCGGGCTACGCGCTTGCGTTCACCCCTCGCCCTCGTCGCTCGCGAGCAGTCCCTTTACTGCGCGGGCCCAGCCGGCCAGTTTTCGCTGGCGTGTGGCCTCGCTCATGTTGGGTTTGAAGCGGTGCTCGAGCCGCCAATTGTCGGCGAATTTGGCGGGCTCGGGATAGACGCCGGCGGCGAGGCCGGCGAGATAGGCGGCGCCGAGCGCGGTGGTTTCCTGGATCATCGGGCGGTCGACCGGCGCATCGAGCAAATCGGCGAGGCGCTGCATGGTCCAGTCCGAGGCGGTCATGCCGCCGTCGACGCGCAGTACCGTTTTCGCCGTCGCCGCCTCCGGCCAGTCGGCACGCATCGCCGCCCACAAATCGAAAGTCTGGTAGCAGACGCTTTCCAGTGCGGCATGGGCTAGCTCGGCGGGGCCGGTGTTGCGGGTCAGCCCGAACAGCGCACCGCGCACCCGCGGATTCCAGTACGGCGCGCCGAGCCCGACAAAGGCCGGCACCAGATAGACGCTCTGGGTGGAATCGGATTGGTCGGCGAGCGGGCCGGTCTCGGACGCCTGCTTGATGATGCCGAGCCCATCGCGCAGCCATTGCACCGAGGAGCCCGCGACAAAGATCGATCCTTCCAGCGCATAGATGCGCTTGCCGTTCAACTGATAGGCGATGGTCGTCAGCAGCTTGTTGTTCGAGGCGACCGGCGTCGCGCCGGTGTTGAGCAGGGCGAAGCAGCCGGTGCCGTAAGTCGATTTGATCATGCCGGGCGAGAAGCAGGCCTGGCCGATGGTCGCGGCCTGCTGATCGCCGGCGATGCCGCAAATCGCGATCGGGCCGCCGAACAGCTCCGGCACGCTGTCGCCGAACCTGGCCGAGGAATCCTTGACCTCCGGCAGCATCGAGCGCGGCACCCGCAGGATCTTCAAAAGCTCGTCGTCCCATTGCCCGCTATGGATGTTGAACAGCAGCGTGCGCGAGGCGTTGGTGGCGTCGGTCGCGTGCACCTTGCCGCCGGTCAGCCGCCACAGCAGATAGCAGTCGACGGTGCCGAACATCAATTCGCCGCGCTCGGCGCGGGCACGCGCGCCGGGCACGTGATCGAGGATCCAGGCGACCTTGGTGCCGGAGAAATAGGGATCGATGATCAGCCCGGTCCTGGCCGAGATCGCCGGCTCATGGCCCTCGGCCTTCAGCCTGGCACAGATATCGGCGGTGCGGCGGTCCTGCCAGACGATGGCGCGGTGCACGGCGGAGCCGGTGGCGCGGTCCCACACCACGGTGGTTTCGCGCTGGTTGGTGATGCCGATCGCGGCGATGTCCTTCGGACCGACCCCGGCCCTGTTCAGCGCCTCGCGGCAGGTCGCGACCGTCGAGGTCCAGATATCCTCGGGTTCATGCTCGACCCAGCCGGAGGCCGGGAAATGCTGCGGGAATTCCTGCTGCGCGGTCGCCGCGATCGAGATGTCACCGCGAAACACAATGGCGCGCGAGGATGTGGTGCCCTGATCGATGGCCAGCACAAAGGACATGGCGTTGCTTCCCCCGAAACGGTTTGCTCGTGGCGTTTGTTTTGCCCACCATCATTGCGAGGAGCGAAGCGACGAAGCAATCCATTCTGTCCGCTCGCCGTGTTGCCGGAATGGATTGCTTCGCTTCGCTCGCAATGACGGCGGGGGTACTTTGTCGCGCCCGGAATGACCGAGACGCTACACCAAGCCGCCGCTGTCGGTGACGCGGCGCAGGTGGTAGTCGGTGTCGCCGAAGGTATTCTCGATCATGGTGAGCCGCTTGAAGTAGTGGCCGATCTTGGCCTCCTGGGTCATGCCGATGCCGCCATGAAGCTGGATCGATTGCTGGCCGACGAATTTGGCCGATTTGCCGACCTGCACTTTCGCGGCGGCGACCGCGGTGGCGCGCTCCCTGGCGTCGTCGAATTCGGACGCCATGGTCGCGAACATCGACATGCTGCGGGCCTGCTCGACCGCGACGAACATGTCGGCGGCACGGTGCTGCAAGGTCTGGAAGCTGCCGATCGGCACCCCGAACTGCTTGCGGGTCTTGAGATATTCGACGGTGGTCTTGAGCGATTCATCCATCGCGCCGACCGCCTCGGCGCAGAGCGCGGTGCGCGCCTCGTCGACCACGCGCTCGATCAGCGGCAGGCCGTTGCCGGGATCGCCGATCGCGGCATCCGCGCCGACCTCCACGGCTGTGAAGCCGATGTCGGCGGCATGCAGGCCGTCCTGGGTCGGATAGCCCTTCCTGGCGATGCCGCTGGCATTGCCGGGCACCAGGAAGATGCCGATGCCGTCGCGGTCGCGCTGGCCGCCGCTGGTACGCGCGGTCACCACCAGCATGTCGGCGGTCTCGCCGTTGAGCACGACGAACTTCTCGCCGTCGATCACCCAGCCCGCGCCCTTCTTCTTGGCCGTGGTCGAGACGTCCTGGAGATCGTAGCGCGAATTCTTCTCGAGCTGGGCGAAGGCAAAGGTCTTGCTGCCGTCGATGATACCGGGGATCTGCGCGGCCTTCTGTTCGGCCGAACCGCCATGGCGCAGGAAACCGCCGCCGATCACCACGGTGGCGAGATAGGGTTCCAGCACCAGCGCCTTGCCCAGCGCTTCCATCACGATCATGGTTTCGACACCGCCGGCGCCGAACCCGCCATCGGCTTCCGAAAACGGCAGCCCGAGCAGGCCCTGCTCGGCGAGCTTGCTCCAGACGCCGTTGCTCCAGCCGCCCTTCTCCGCCATGTATTTCTTGCGCTGGTCGAAATCGTAGGTATCCGTCAAGAGACCGTCGACGCTTTCCTTGAGAAGCCGCTGCTCCTCGGACAGATCAAAATCCATTGGTTACACTCCGGCTATCCAATTCTTCGTCATGCCCGCGCGTTGTCGCGGGCATCCACGTCTTCCCTCTTTGCGCGCCAGGACGTGGATGGCCGGGACGAGCCCGGCCATGACGACAATGCGTGCGGCCACGTTGTCACGCTAAATCACAGCCCCAGCACCGCCTTGGTGATGATGTTGCGCTGGATCTCGTTGGAGCCGCCGTAGATCGAGACCTTGCGGTTGTTGAAATAGCTCGGCGCGATCTGCGCGGTCCAGTCCATCGCCTCGTTGCTGCCGTCCTCGCCATGCTCGTCGAACGGGGCGGCGAACGGGCCGATCACTTCCATCAGCAATTCGGTGGTGGCCTGCTGGATCTCCGAGCCCTTGATCTTGAGCACCGAGGAGGCCGGATTGGGCTTGCCCTTGCCGTGCTTGCCCTCGTCGGCGACGACGCGGAGCTGGGTCAGTTCGAGCGCCTTGAGCTCGATCTCGACCGCGGCGAGTTTTTCGCGAAAGCCCTGATCCTGCATCACCGGCTTGCCGCCGGATTCGACCTTGGCGGCGAGATCCTTGATGCGGCGGATGCGCTCCTTGGATACGCCGACGCGGGCGATGCCGGTGCGCTCATTGCCGAGCAGGAACTTGGCGTAGTCCCAGCCCTTGTTTTCCTCGCCGACCAGGTTCTCCACCGGCACCTCGACGTCGTCGAGGAACACCTCGTTGACCTCGCGGCCGCCGTCGATGGTCTGGATCGGCCGCACCGTGATGCCCTTGGATTTCATGTCCATCAGGATAAAGGAGATACCGGACTGCTTCTTCGCCGCCGGGTCGGTGCGGCACAGGCAGAAGATCATGTCGGCGTATTGCGCCAGCGTGGTCCAGGTCTTCTGGCCGTTGATGATGTACTTGTCGCCCTTGCGCTCGGCCTTGGTCTTGAGCGAGGCGAGGTCGGAGCCGGAGCCCGGCTCGGAAAAGCCCTGGCACCACCAGTCGTCGACATTGGCGATGCGCGGCAGATAATGCTTTTTCTGCCGCTCGCTGCCGAAGGTGTAGATCACCGGGCCGACCATGCTGACGCCGAAGGCGAGCGGCGCCGGCGCCGGCGCCATCTGCAGCTCTTCGTTGAAGATGTAATGCTGCACCGAACTCCAGCCGGTGCCGCCATATTCCTTCGGCCAGTGCGACACGCCCCAGCCCTTGTTGTTGAGAATCCGCCACCACTGGATCATCTCGTCCTTGCCGAGATGACGGCCCTCCTGCAATTTCTGCCGGGTCGCCGGCGGCACGTTGTCGCGGAAGAAGGCCCGCACCTCGTCGCGAAACGCCACTTCTTCCTTGCTGAAGCTGAGATCCATCGGATCCTCCTGTGAGCGAAATCAAAATAGCCGGCTGGAAATCCAAGTTGTCATTCCGGGGCGCGCGTCGAGCGCGAACCCGGAATCTCGAAATTCCGGGCTCATCGCTTCGCGATGCCCCGGAATGACGAGCTTGGCGTCCCGCCTTACTGCAGCACCTCGAACAAACCGGCAGCGCCCATGCCGCCGCCGACGCACATGGTCACCACGGCATATTTGGCCTTGCGGCGGCGACCCTCGATCAGCGCGTGGCCGGTCAGGCGCGCGCCCGACATGCCGTAGGGATGGCCGACCGCGATCGCACCGCCGTCGACATTGATCTTTTCCGGATCGATGCCGAGCTTGTCGCGGCAATACAGCACCTGCACCGCGAAGGCCTCGTTCAACTCCCAGAGATCGATGTCCTCGACCTTGAGGCCGTGGCGCTTGAGCAGGCGCGGTACCGCGAAGACCGGACCGATGCCCATTTCGTCCGGCTCGCAGCCGGCCGCGACAAAGCCACGGAAGATGCCGAGCGGCTTCAGGCCGCGTTTCGAGGCTTCCTTGTCGCTCATGATCACCGAGGCGCTGGCGCCATCGGAGAGCTGGCTGGCGTTGCCGGCGGTGATGGTGAAGCCTTCGCCGCGCACCGGCTTGAGACTGGCAAGGCCCTCGGCCGAGGTGTCCGGACGCGGACCCTCGTCCTTCGACAGCGTGACGTCCTTGAACGAGATCTCGCCGGTCGCCTTGTCGGCGACACCCATTTTGGTGGCGATCGGCGCCAGTTCGTCGTTGAACTTGCCGCCCTGCTGCGCGGCGGCGGTGCGGCGCTGGCTTTCCAGCGAATACTCGTCCTGGCGTTCGCGCGAAATGCCGTAGCGCTTGGCCACCACTTCGGCGGTGTCGATCATCGGCATGTAGACTTCGCCCTTGATCTTGAGCAGCGCCGGATCCTGGGTATGAAACTTGTTGGCATGATCGTTCTGCACCAGGCTGATCGATTCACCGCCGCCGCCGACCGCGATCTCGACGCCGTCGAAAATCACCGAGCGCGCGGCGAGCGCGATCGCCTGCAGGCCGGAGGCGCATTGGCGGTCGATGGTGGTGCCGCCGACGGTGACCGGCAGCCCGGCGCGGAGCAGCGCCTTGCGGGCGATGTTGCCGCCGGTCGAGCCCTGCTGCATGGCGGCGCCCATTACCACGTCCTCGACTTCCTTGGGGTCGACCTTGGCGCGGGCGACCGCTTCACCGATGGCGTGACCGAGCAGCGTGGCGCCTTCGGTGGCATTGAGCGCACCGCGATAGGCCTTGCCGATCGGGGTGCGGGCGGTGGAAACGATTACGGCGTCGGTCATCAGCGACCTCCTGTTGCGAGTTGTTGTTGTTTGGGCGGTGCAGTCTGGGTGGACGGTTGCTGCTGGCGCAGTTCGTGGCGCGACAGCTTGCCGACCGAGGTGCGCGGCAGTTCGTCGACGAAATCGAGCGCGGCCGGCAGCTCGTGCTTGCCGAGCTTGCCGGTGAGGAAGGCCCGCAGCTCGTCCAGCGTGAACGGCGTGGCGCCCTCGCGCAGCTTGATGAAGGCCTTCGCCGCCTCGCCGCGGTAATCGTCGGCGATGCCGATCACGATCACTTCCTGCACCGACGGATGGGTGTAGATCGCCTGCTCGATCATCTGCGGATAGACGTTGAAGCCGCCGGAGATGATCATGTCCTTCTTGCGATCGACCAGATAGAAATAGCCGTCGGCGTCCATGTAGCCGATGTCGCCGGTCAGGAAGCGGTCGCCGACAAAGGCCTCGGCGGTCTCGTTCGGCCGGTTCCAGTAGCCTTTGGTGACGTTCGGGCCCCTGATGCGGATTTCGCCGACCTCGCCGACCGGCATCATCTGCGTGGGATCGTCCAGCGCCACCACATCCATCTCGATGCCCGGCAGCATCAGCCCGATCGAGCCCGGCTTGTCCGGCCCCTCCGGCGGGTGGGCGGTGCCGGGCGAGCAGGTCTCGGTCATGCCCCAGCCGCTCTTGAGCTTCATGCCGACCTTGCGCTCGAAGATCCGGCGCGACCTCGACCGGCAGCGGCGCGCCGCCGGAACCGCAGCTCACCAGCGACGACAGATCGCGGCGCTCGAGATCGGGCAGGCTTGCGATCGCGATCCACATCGTCGGCACGCCGGGGAAGGCGGTGGCGCGCTTGACTTCGATGTCGCGCATCACCGCTTCGACGTCGAAGCGCTGGTGCAGCGAGATCAGATCGCCGCGCTCGAGGCTGCGCAGCAGGATCACGGTCAGGGCAAAGATATGGAACAGCGGCAGCACGCAGATCACGCGCTCGACCGCATTGCGTTCGGCCTGCGCCTTCCTGCCCCAGACATCATAGATCGACACCGCCGCGGTGAGATTGCCATGGCTCAGCATGGCGCCCTTCGGCAGGCCGGTGGTGCCGCCGGTATATTGCAGCAGCGCGACGTCATCGGCCGAAATCGACGGCCATTGCGCCGGCGCTGCGGCGCCATCGACAAAGCTGCTGAAGGTCACGATGGCGGGGTGATCCGGAATCGGCGCCTGCGCGATGCCGACCTTGCCCCAGCGGTCGTCCTCGCAGACGATCAGGCGGTCGAGCAGCCCGTTGTCGAGAAACTTCAGCGCCGTCGGCAGCAGCGCCGCGAGGTTGCTGGTGATGAGCACGCGCGCGCCGGAATCGCCGAGCTTGTGGGACAGTGCGATTTCGCCGTCGAGCGGGCTGAGATGCACGACCCGGGCGCCGGCCTTCAGCACGCCGAAGAAGCTCACCGGATGATCCGGCGAATTGCCGAGGAACAGCGCGACCGAATGCTGCGGGCCATAGCCGGCGCGCAGCAAGGCCGCGGCAGCCGTCTCCACCATCGAATGAAGCTCGGCATAGCTGATCGGGCGGTCGCGGAATTCGATC
The DNA here is from genome assembly GCA_963748165.1 of uncultured Alphaproteobacteria bacterium. Taxonomy (GTDB): domain Bacteria; phylum Pseudomonadota; class Alphaproteobacteria; order Rhizobiales; family Xanthobacteraceae; genus Bradyrhizobium. The sequence continues at coordinate 240,011 of CAVVIM010000017.1, read as the reverse complement.
GCCGGCCGGTCAGCGAATTGTGCGGCGGCGTTCGACAACAGATCGGGCAGCGTGCCGCGCGCGATCGGATCGTCCCAATGCACGCCCTCCGGATAGAACTGCTCGCCAGGATGGGTCATCGAAGCCTTCCATTCCCTCCCCCCTTGCGGGGGAGGGTCAGGGAGGGGGGTAGAACCACAGGCACCGGGCGTGTGAGATCCCCGCCAGCCCCTCCCCGCAAGGGGGAGGGGAGCAGGCTGCGGCTGAGCGCTGTTCAAGCGACGTGCCATCAAGCCGCCTTCGCGGTCTGCGCCAGCGACGCAAAGGTCTTGCCCTCTGCCGCCAGCCGTTTCAGCAGCGGCGCCGGCTCGAGCGAGGGATCGTTGGTCTGCTTGGCGTAGAACGACAGCCGGTCGGCGATGTGTTTCAGCCCGACCTGGTCGGCATAGAACATCGGGCCGCCGCGATAGATCGGCCAGCCATAGCCGTAGAGCCAGATCACATCGATATCGCTCGGACGGGCCGCGATCTTTTCTTCCAGGATGCGCGCGCCCTCGTTGATCATCGGATACATCATGCGCTCGAGAATTTCCTCGTCGCTGACGACGCGCCGCTTGCGCCCCAGCCGCTGCAGGGTCTCGTCGATCAGCTTCTCGACTTCCGGATCGGGCAGCGGCGCGCGCGAGCCCGCCTCGTATTTGTAATAGCCCTTGCCGGTCTTCTGGCCGAAGCGGCCGGCCTCGCACAGCGCGTCGGCGATTTCGGACTTGATGCCGCGATCCTTGCGCGAGCGCCAGCCGATATCGAGGCCGGCGAGGTCGCCCATCGCGAACGGCCCCATCGGCATGCCGAACCTGGTGACGACGGCATCGACCTGCTGGGGCAGCGCGCCTTCGAACAGCAGTTTCTCCGCCTGTTTGCCGCGCTGCGCCAGCATGCGGTTGCCGACAAAGCCGTCGCAGACGCCGACCACCGCCGGCACCTTGGCGATCCGCCGCGCCACCGCCACCGCCGTGGTCAGCGCATCGGGCGCGGTCTTCTCGGCGCGCACGATCTCGCACAGCTTCATCACATTGGCCGGGCTGAAGAAGTGCATGCCGAGCACGTCCTGGGGACGTTTGGTCACCGCCGCGATCTGGTCGATGTTGAGATAGGAGGTGTTGCTGGCGAGCACCGCCCCCGGCTTGGCGAATTTGTCGAGCGCGGCGAATACCTCCTTCTTGATCGCCATGGTTTCGAACACGGCTTCGATGATCAGGTCAGCGTCCTTGACGTTCTCAAGACCGACCACGCCGTGGATCAAGCCCATGCGCTTGGCCGGCGCGTCGGCCGGAATGCCGCCGCGCGCCGCGGTGGCCTCGTAGTTCTTCTGCATCACGCCCATGCCGCGCTTGAGCTGCTCCTCGCCGGTCTCGATCAATGTCACCGGAATACCGGCATTGGCAAACGACATTGCGATGCCCCCGCCCATGGTGCCGGCGCCGATGATGGCGACGCGCTCGACCGGGCGCGGCTTGGTGCCCTCGGGGACACCGGAGATCTTGGCCGCCTCGCGCTCGGCGAAGAAGGCGTAACGCTGCGCCTTGGACTGATCGCTGGCGACGAGCTTCAGGAAGCCCTCGCGCTCCTTCTTCAGGCCTTCGTCGAACGGCAGGTCGATCGCGGCGCCGACCGCGTCGGCGGCGGCAAACGGCGCTTCCAGTCCGCGCGCCCGCTTGGTCATCGCGGCGACGGCGTTGGTGAAGATCGAGCGGTCGGCCCTGGCCGCCGCAAGCTTGCTGTCGTCGTCGCGCAGCTTGCGCAGCGGGCGTTTCTCCGCCAGCACCTTGCGCGCGAACGCTTCGCCGCCCGAGGCCGGGCCTTCGACGATTTCCTCGATCAGGCCGTTCTTGAGCGCCTCCGCGGCACTGATCGGGTCGCCGCCGACGATCATCTTGACCGCCAGTTCCGGACCGACCGCGCGCGGCAGGCGCTGCGTGCCGCCCGCGCCCGGCAACAGGCCGAGTTTCACTTCCGGCAGCCCGAGCCTGGCCTCCTTGGTCGCGACGCGGAAGTGGCAGGCGAGCGCCACTTCGAGCCCGCCGCCAAGCGCCGTGCCATGAATGGCGGCAACGATCGGCTTCGCGCTGTTCTCCATCAGGGTCAGCACTTCGTGGAGGCCGGGCGGCTTCGGCGGCTTGCCGAATTCGGTGATATCGGCGCCGGCAATGAAGGTGCGGCCGGCACAGGTCAGCACGATCGCCTTGATTTCCGGATCGGCGATCGCGCCGGTGATGCAATCCAGGATGCCGCCGCGGACCGCGGCGCTCAGCGCATTCACCGGGGGGCTGTTGACCGTGACGATGCCGATGACGTCATGACGCTCGAGCTTGACCACTTCGTTCACGCGACTCTCCCTGGGTACGACTAATTTCGCATTGCGGAATTTAATTCCACATCTTGACACGGAGGGTTATTTTGAAGCACGTCAGTTGTCAACGAGGTCCGCACAGCAGCAGGCAATGAAGCGTCCAGGCAAGAAAGTGGCGACCGATCGCAGCTTCGTTGTCGCGCTTTCCCGCGGGCTCGATGTGTTGCGCGCATTCCATCCCAACGACGGGCTTCTCGGCAATCAGGAGATTGCGGCCCGCACGAATTTGCCGAAGCCGACCGTTTCGCGGCTGACCTATACGTTGACCAAGCTGGGCTACCTTACACCGGTTCCGCGGTTCGAGAAATATCAGCTTGCGCCCTCGGCGATGTCGCTCGGCTATGCCGCGCTGGCCAATCTCGGCGTCCGGCATCTGTCCGAGGCCTACCGCGAGGAAGTCATGCGCGCGACCGGCGGCGCGGTCGCAGTCGGCGGCCGCGACCGTCACAGCATGATATACTTTGGTCAAAGCCGCAACGGCCTCACGCTGGGCGTTCAACTGGACGTCGGCTCGCGGATTCCGATCGCCACCACCGCGATGGGACGGGCATATATTTGGGCACTGCAGGACGACGACCGTGCCGCTTTATTGCGCGAATTGCGCGAGCACTATGGCAGCCGCTGGCCGCGGATGCGCGATGGCATCGAACGTTCCGGCGAAACCGTGGCCAGGTACGGCTTCACGATTTCCGCAGGTGAATGGCAGGACGACGTGCACGCCGTCGGGGTCGCGCTGAAGCTCAACGACGGAACGGGACCCTACGCCTTCAACTGTGGCGCGCCCGCATTCCGCTTTACGGAAGATCGGCTGCGCAACGATATTGGACCTCGCCTCGTGGCGATGGTAAGGAACATCGAGGCGGCCCTGGGCGGCGTCTCGCCACAATCAAAAAAAGAAGAAAGCAAGAAGTTGAGAGCAGGAGGGAAAGTTGCACGTGTGGTCGAGGGGATCAGGTAGCCTGCATTGTCATGGCCGGCGAACAAGTTCGTGCGGCCGCTGCCGCCCGACGCGACGTTCGGGCGCAGCGAGATGACGCAGGCACAGCTCGCGCAGGGACCGTCGCCCCTGCTCGCGGTTCGCGACGTCAGCGTCGTGTTCGGCGGCATCATCGCGTTGAACGGCGTTTCGTTCGACATGCATCAGGGCCAGATCCTCGGCTTGATCGGGCCCAACGGCGCCGGCAAGACCACGCTGTTCAACTGCCTGAGCCGGCTCTACCAGCCGAGCGCCGGCGACATCCTGATGGAAGGCGAGAGCATCCTGAAGCGGCCGCCGCACCGGATCGCCGAAATCGGCATCGGCCGCACCTTCCAGAACGTCGCCTTGTTCGCCAATCTCTCGGTGCTCGACAACGTCCGGGTCGGCACCCATGCCCGCACCAACAGCGACATCGTCAGCGACTCGCTGAAGCTGCCGTGGATCCGCCGCAGCGAGGCCAGGATCAACGAGCGCGTTCACGAAATCCTCCGCTACCTCGAGCTCGACGACGTCGCCCATGTGACGGTCGCGGGGTTGCCGTTCGGCACCCAGAAGCGCGTCGAGCTGGCCCGCGCGCTGGCCGTCGATCCGAAAATCCTGCTGCTCGACGAGCCCGCCGGCGGCCTCAACCATGAAGAGGTCCACGTGCTCGGCGACCTGATCCGCCGCATTCGCGACGAGCGCAAGATGACCGTCCTGCTGGTCGAACATCACATGGGGCTCGTGATGTCGATCGCCGACCACGTGGTGGCGCTCAATTTCGGCCGCAAGCTCGCCGAGGGAACACCGGCGCAGGTGCAGTCCGATCCCGACGTCATCAAGGCCTATCTCGGGAGCAAGGACCAATGACCGCCATGCTCAACATCAAGGATCTGCGCGCCTATTACGGCCAGGTCCAGGCGCTGCACGGCCTCGAGTTCGGCCTCAACGAGGGCAGCCTGACCACGCTGCTCGGCGCCAACGGCGCCGGCAAGACCACCACGCTGCGCGCCATCTGCAACATGGTGCGCTCCACCGGCTCGATCGAATTCGACGGTGCGGCGCTGTTGGGCCGCTCGACCGAGAACATCGTGCGCCTCGGCATCGCCCATGTGCCGCAGGGCCGCGGCACCTTCACCACCATGACGGTGGAGGAAAACCTCCAGCTCGGCGCCATCACCCGCCGCGACAGGGCCGGGATCGTCTCCGATATCGAGCGCATGTACGATCATTTTCCGGTCCTGAAGCAGCGCCATACCCAGCAGGCGGGCACGCTTTCCGGCGGCGAACAACAGATGCTCGCGGTCGCCCGCGCGCTGATGCTGCGGCCGCGGCTGATGCTGCTGGACGAGCCGTCGTTCGGGCTGGCGCCGCTGATCGTGCGCGACCTGTTCCGGATCCTCGGCAGGATCAATCGCGAGGACAAGGTCACCATCCTGGTGGTGGAGCAGAACGCGCAGCTCGCGCTGGAGCTCGCCGACAAGGCCTATGTGATCGAGACCGGGCGGATCGTGATGTCGGGTAGCGCCGCCGAAATCGCCAGCAACGAGGACATCCGTAAATCCTATCTGGGCTATTGAGGAGCGCGGCCATGGAACTCTTTACCAACCAAATCCTGGCTGGCATCGCCACCGGCGCGATCTACGCCTGCATGGCGCTCGCCGTCGTGATGATCTACCAGGCGATCGACCATCTCAATTTCGCCCAGGGCGAAATGGCGATGTTCTCGACCTTCATCGCCTGGCAGTTGATGCAATGGGGCGTGCCCTATTGGGGCGCGTTCGTGATCACGGTGGCATTTTCCTTCGCCGGCGGCATCATCATCGAGCGGCTGCTGTTCAAGCCGCTGGCCAAGGCGCCGATCCTGACCAACGTCGCCGGCTTCATCGCGCTGTACTCGATCATCAACAGCGTCGCCGGCCTGATCTGGGACTTCACGATCAAGCAGTTCCCGACACCGTTCGGATCGTCGCCGTTCCTCGGCAGCCAGCTCATCAGCACCCACCAGGCCGGCATGATCGGCGTCACGCTGCTGTTGCTGCTGTTGCTGTTCTTCTTTTTCCGGTTCACGCGAATGGGCCTCGCGATGCGTGCCGCGGCGTCGCTGCCGGAATCGGCACGGCTGGTCGGCATCAATACGAGCTGGATGATCGCGCTGGGCTGGGGCATGGCGGCCGCAATCGGCTCGATCGCCGGCATGATGATCGCGCCGGTGGTGTTCCTGGAGCCGAACATGATGCTGGGCGTGCTGATCTACGGGTTCGCCGCCGCCGTGCTCGGCGGGTTGACCAGCCCGTTCGGCGCGGTGCTCGGAGGGTTCCTGGTCGGCATCTTCGAAAATCTCACCGGCACTTATATCCCCGGCGTCGGCAATGAACTGAAGCTGCCGATCGCGCTGGCGCTGATCGTCGTCGTACTGGTTGTCAAACCGGCTGGGCTGTTCGGCCGGCCCATCGTAAAGCGAGTTTGATCATGAGCGCAATTCAGGAAGTCGTCACCGAAGCGCCGGCCGTCGAGGCCGTCCCCAAGCGGGCGATGACGCTCGGCTACGGCACGTCAATGGTGATCCTGGTGTTGCTGATCGCAACGCCGCTGTTCGTGAAGAATTTCATCATCTTCCAGTTGACGATGTTGCTGATCTATGGTCTCGCCGTGCTGGCGCTGAACATCCTGACCGGCGGCAGCGGCCAGTTTTCGCTGGGCCAAAGCGCGTTCTACGCCGTCGGCGCCTACACCTCGGCGATCCTGATGGAAACCTTCAACGTCAATTACGCGCTGACGCTGCCGGTCTCCGGCATCATCTGCTTTGGGTTCGGCTTCCTGTTCGGCCTGCCGGCGCTGCGGCTGAGCGGCGTCTATCTGGCACTGGCGACCTTCGCGCTCGCGACCGCGATGCCGCAACTGCTGAAGCTCAACTTCGCCGAGCCCTGGACCGGTGGCGTGCAGGGCCTGGTCGTGAACAAACCGGATGCGCCGTTCGGGCTGCCGGTCTCGCAGGACATGTGGCTGTACTACTTCACCCTCGTGATCACGATCGGCATCTATATCTTCTCCGTCAATCTGCTGAAGTCGCGCTCCGGCCGCGCCTTCATGGCGATCCGCGACAATGAAATCGCCGCATCCGCCATGGGCATCGACGTCGCGCTGTACAAGACGCTGGCGTTCGGTGTCAGCGCCGGCATCACCGGCGTCGCCGGTGCGCTCGGCGCCATCACCGTGCAGTTCGTCGCGCCCGACAGCTACACCATCACGCTGGCGATCCAGCTATTTCTCGGCATGGTGGTCGGCGGCGTCGGCTGGCTGCCGGGATCGATCGTGGGTTCGGCCTTCATCATCTTCGTGCCCAACATCGCCGAAGGCATATCAAAGGGCCTTTCCGGCGCGGTGTTCGGCGTGCTGCTGTTCCTCGTCATCTTCCTGGTGCCGCATGGCGCGCGGCAGGTGGCGGTGGTCGGCCAGCAACTGATCGGAAAATTCAGGAAGAACTAGCCCGCCAACCACGAGCAAGGAGAGACTATGCTTTCTGCACAAGAACTAAGAATTGCCGCGTTCTCGACGGCGGTCATCGCTTTTGCTGCCGCCAGCAGCGGCGCACTCGCCGAGAAGAAATACGACACCGGTGCCACCGATACCGAGATCAAGATCGGCAACATCATGCCCTATAGCGGCCCCGCTTCCGCCTACGGCGTGATCGGCAAGTCCGAGGCGGCCTATTTCAAGAAGATCAATGCCGACGGCGGCATCAACGGCCGCAAGATCAATTTCATCTCCTATGACGACAGCTACAGCCCGCCGAAGGCCGTCGAGCAGGCGCGCAAGCTGGTGGAGAGCGACGAGGTGCTGCTGATCTTCAATCCGCTCGGCACGCCGTCGAACTCGGCGATCCAGAAATACCTCAACGCCAAGAAGATCCCGCAGCTATTCGTCGCCACCGGCGCCACCAAGTGGAACGACCCGAAGAATTTTCCATGGACCATGGGCTGGCAGCCCAGCTATCAAAGCGAAGCGCGGATCTACGCCAAATATCTGATGAAGGAAAAGCCCGACGGCAAGATCGCCGTGATGTTTCAGAATGACGATTTCGGCAAAGACTACCTCAAGGGCCTGAAGGACGGCCTCGGCGCCAAGGCCTCGATGATCGTTGCCGAGGAAAGCTACGAGACCTCCGAGCCGACCATCGATAACCACATCGTCAAGCTCAAGGCCAGCGGCGCCGACGTCTTCATCGACATCGCCACCCCGAAATTCGCCGCCCAGGCCATCAAGAAGATCGCCGAGATCGAATGGAAGCCGCTGCACATCGTCTCCAATGTCAGCGCCTCGGTGGGCGGCGTGATCAAGCCGGCCGGCTTCGAGAACTCACAGGGTATCCTTTCTGCCGCCTATGCCAAGGACGGTGCGGACCCGCAGTGGGACAACGATCCCGGCATGAAGAAATTCTATGCCTTCCTCGAGAAGTACTATCCCGAAGCCAACAAGCTCGACGGCTCCGTGGTGTACGGCTACGGCGCCGCCCAGACCATGGCCAAGGTCCTCGAGATGTGCGGCGACAATCTGACCCGTGAAAACGTCATGAAGCAGGCGGCGAGCCTGAAGGGCTTTGCGCCCGACACTTTGCTGCCCGGCGTCGCGATCAACACCAGCGCCACCGATTTCGCCCCGATCAAGCAGCTTCAGATGATGCGCTTCAAGGGCGAGAAATGGGACCTGTTCGGCGACATCATCAGCGGCGAACTCAGCAACTAGGCCGGCGCCGTTTCATGGGTCGGTGAACCAGATCCGTTCGACTAAATGACGCCCCCTGCGACCCGGTCGCAGGGGGCCTTTTTCTTGCTGGGTCCCCGCGAAGGGTATTCAATGCGGGCAGGAGCCGCAAAGTGCTCCCAATCAAAAAACGACACATCCAACCATGATCCAGGGAGATCAAAATGCCTGCTATCCAATTGCGATTAGGGGTCTTTTCGGCTGCCCTCGTGATACTCGCGGCGACCAGCAGCGGTGCGATCGCGCAAAAGAAATATGACACCGGCGCCACCGACACCGAAATCAAGATCGGCAACATCATGCCGTACAGCGGACCGGCGTCCTCTTACAGCGTCATCGGCAGGACCGAGGATGCCTACTTCAAGAAAATCAACGCCGAAGGCGGCATCAATGGGCGCAAGATCAATTTCATTTCCTACGACGACGGCTACACTCCTCCGAAGACGGTGGAGCAGGCCCGCAAGCTGGTGGAAAGCGACGAGGTTCTCTTCATCTTCAATTCGCTCGGCACGCCGCCGAATTCGGCGATCCAGAAATACATGAATTCGAAGATGGTGCCGCAGCTTTTCGTCGCCACCGGCGCCACCAAATGGAACGACCCGAAGGACTTTCCGTGGACGATGGGCTGGCAGCCCAACTACCAGAGCGAGGCTCGAATCTACGCGAAGTACATTCTCAAGAACAAGCCGAACGCCAAGATCGCGGTGCTGTATCAAAACGACGACTACGGCAAGGACTATCTGAAAGGATTCAAGGAAGGGCTTGGCGCCAAGGCAGCCTCGATGATCGTCGCCGAGGAAAGCTACGAGACCACCGAGCCCACGATTGACTTGCACATCGTAAGCCTCAAGGCGAGCGGTGCCGACGTGTTTTTCAATGCGTCGATCCCGAAGTTTGCAGCACAGGCGATCAAGAAGGTTTCCGAGATCGAGTGGAAGCCGCTTCACTTCCTCAACAACGTATCCGCCTCGATCGGGGCCACGATCAAGCCGGCCGGCTTCGACAGATCTCAGGGTATCATCTCGTCGGCCTACATCAAGGACCCGACGGATCCCCAGTGGAAGGACGATCCGGGCATGAAAAGGTTCAATGCGTTCCTGGACAAGTACTATCCGGAAGCCAACCGCACCGACGCCAACATCATCTATGGCTACACCGTGGCGCAGACCATGGTTCATGTGCTGAAGGCGTGCGGCAATGATCTAACGCGTGCAAACGTCATGAAGCAGGCCGCAAGCATAAGAGGGCTTGCGCTGGACGGGTTGCTGCCGGGCATCAAGATCAACACCAGCGCGACCGATTTTGCCCCGCTCGAACAACTGCAGCTCGAGAAATTTGAAGGCGAAACCTGGCACCGATTTGGCGATGTCGTCAGTTCGGAAGTCGGCGGCTGACGGGCCTCCCCTGACTACTAAAGAAGCAGCCCCTGCGGCTTTGTCGCAGGGGCTTCATATTGTTACGCAATCCGTAAAATGGTATCGACGGCGCAAGACCATGAGAGCTTTCGATCAAGAAGGCCGCCAGATGCCATCGATATTTACACAACAGGGAGACCAGCAATGCCCGTTTTCGCCACCAGGCTGGCAATCGCTTCCGCCGCCTTTGCCTTGCTCGCCGCGTCGAGCAGCGGCGCGCTTGCGCAAAAGAAATACGATACCGGCGCCACCGACACCGAAATCAAGATCGGCAACATCATGCCCTATAGCGGTCCGGCCTCCGCCTATGGCGTGATCGGCAAGACCGAGGCGGCCTATTTCAAGAAGATCAACGCTGCCGGCGGCATCAATGGCCGCAAGATCGACTTCATCAGCTATGACGACGGCTACAGTCCGCCGAAGACGGTCGAGCAGGCGCGCAAGCTGGTGGAAAGCGACGAGGTGCTGTTCATCTTCAACTCGCTCGGCACGCCGCCCAATTCCGCGATTCACAAATACATGAATGCGAAGAAGGTGCCGCAACTGTTCGTCGCCACCGGCGCCACCAAGTGGAACGACCCCAAGAATTTTCCGTGGACCATGGGATGGCAACCGAGCTACCAGAGCGAGACCCAGATCTATGCCAAGTACATCCTGAAGGAAAAGCCGAACGCCAAGATCGCGGTGCTCTACCAGAACGATGATTATGGCAAGGACTATCTCAAGGGCCTGAAGGACGGGCTCGGTTCCAAGGCCGCCTCGATGATCGTCGCCGAGGAAAGCTACGAGACCACGGAACCGTCGATCGACGACCATATCGTCAAGCTCAAATCGAGCGGCGCCGATATTTTCCTCAACATCACGACCCCCAAGTTCGCGGCGCAGGCGATCAAGAAGATGGCCGAAATCGGATGGAAGCCGCTGCATTTCCTCAACAACGTCTCGGCATCCGTCGGCAGCGTGATCAAGCCCGCCGGGTTCCAGAATGCGCAAGGAATCATTTCCGCAGCCTATCTGAAGGATCCGTCCGATCCGCAGTGGGACAACGATGCCGGCATGAAGCAATTCCTGACCTTCCTGGAGAAGGATTTTCCCGAAGGCAACAAGCTCGATGCCTCGGTCGTGGTCGGCTACGGCGTGACCCAGACGCTGATCCAGGTGCTGAAGCAGTGCGGCGACAACCTGACCCGTGAAAACATCATGAAGCAGGCGGCCAACCTCAGGGATTTCCGCACCGAAATGCTGCTGCCCGGCATCAAGATCAATACCAGCGCAACCGATTTCGCCCCGATCAGCCAGCTTCAACTGATGAAATTCACCGGCGAGCGGTGGGTGCTGTTCGGCGATATCATCTCCGCCGACGTCGGCGGCTGAACGTTCGCAACCCGGTCCGGAACGCAACACTCGCGTCCGGGCCGATCTGCGACCCCCGCATCGTGTTGCGGGGGTTTTCTTTTGCGGCAAAGCGATGGATAACCGGCACCGCAGGTGCCTCGATCAAGTCCGAAAAACGATGACCGACAGACGTCCGCTGCTGCGCGCGATCTTCGACGCCGCCGTTGCCGCCGCGCACCCCGATATGGTGCTTGCGGCCCATCTGCGCCCCGCGCCGAAAGGTCGGGTGATCTGCCTTGCCGCCGGCAAGGCCGCCGCCGCGATGGCCGTGGCGGCGGAGCGGCATTACCTCGACGAACTCGGTCTTGAGCCCTCGCTGCTGTCGGGAATCGCGACCACCCGTCACGGCCATGGCCTGGCGACCCGGCGCATCAGGGTTGTCGAGGCCGGCCATCCGGTGCCCGACGAAGCCGGTCTCAAGGGCGCGGAGGACAGCCTGCGTCTCGCCGAGGGCGCCGGCGTCGACGATCTCCTGCTGGTGCTGTTATCGGGCGGCGGCTCCGCCAACTGGATCGCACCGGCCAGCGGCGTGTCGTTCGCGCAGAAGCAGCAGGTGACCCGAACGCTGTTGCGTTCGGGCGCGCCGATCGGCGAGGTCAACACCGTGCGCAAGCATTTGTCCCGCATCAAGGGCGGCCGGCTGGCGCGGGCCGGCCGGCGCGCCGAGATCGTGACCCTGGCGATATCCGACGTGCCGAATGACGACCCGTCCGCGATCGCATCCGGACCGACCGTGCCGGATCCGACCACGCTGGCCGATGCGCGCGCCATCGTTGCGAAATATGGGCTTGCGGTCGACGATGCGATCGGCCGCGCGCTCGATGATGCCGGCAACGAGAGCTGCAAGCCTGGCGATCCGGCCTTTGCCCGCGCGCAATTCGAGCTGGTCGCCCGTCCGCGGGCCTCGCTCGACGCCGCCGCCAAAATCGCCGGCGAGGCCGGCTATGCGATTGTCGATCTCGGCGCCGACCTGGAAGGCGAGGCCCGCAGCGTCGCGGCCGATCATGCGCGGCTGGCGCTGCAGGCGCGCGCCGCGGGCCGGCGGGTGGCGATCCTGTCGGGCGGTGAACTCACGGTGACCGTGCGCGGCCACGGCCGCGGCGGCCCCAACCAGGAATATGCGCTGGCACTGGCCGGCCTGCTGGCGAATATCCCGGCCATTTCGGTGCTGGCGGCGGACACCGACGGCGCCGACGGCGGCGCCGGCAGCGCGACCGATCCCGCCGGTGCGATGGTCGACCACGCCACCTTTGCACAGATGGCAGCGCTTGGACTCGATCCCCGCGCCTATCTCGACAACAACGACGCCACCGGCTTCTTCGCCGCCACCGGCGATCTGCTCAAGACCGGCCCGACGCTCACCAATGTCAACGACATCAGGGTGATTTTGGTGGATGAAGCCTGACAGGGGCCGTGACGTTTCAATGTTCCAACCCCGTCATTGCTGTGCGAGCCAACGGGTCGCGCGAATGCGCGCCCGATGACGGGCTCCGCGAAGCAATCCATCTTGGCCGCGGAAACAAAGGGTGGATTGCTTCGTCGCTTGCGCTCCTCGCAACGACGGTGGAGACAAATCGGGACTTATGTCAGAACTCGCGTGCGATGGTGGCCAGCATCGTCAGCAGCGCGGCGCGGTTGGCCGGGCCCAGCAGCGCGTTGAGCCGCGCCTCGTGCTTGGTGGCGACCAGCTTCTTGGCGCGCGCCAGCACCGCGCGGCCCTTGTCGGTCAGGATCAGGATATGGGAGCGGCGATCGTTGGTCGAACGCATCCGCGTGCACAGGTCGCGGCTCTCGAGACCATCGAGCATCGCCACGAAATTCGGCCGCAGGATGCCGAGCGTGCTGGCGATTTCGGTCTGGTTGCGTCCCGGATTGCGGTCGAGCAGCAGCAGCACCGAGAATTGCGCCGGCGTGAGCTGCAGCGGCGCGACGCAGCGCAGAAAATCCTCGAACACCTTGAGCTGGGCGCGCTTCAGCGAATAGCCCAATAGGTCGGACAATTCGCCGAGCTGCAGCGCGGCGCCTTCGGTGGTGCCGTCAGCGCGCTCCTTGCGGGCCGGGCGGGCCGGCTTGGCGGGATCGACGGCAGTTCTGGAAACAGGCATCGCTCGTGGCTCGCAATCCCGATAGATTGGGAACGGCCCTGCAGCGGGCCCTGAGATTATATCTGATAATTGTTATTCATCATATTAAATTCCGGCAGCATTTTTCAACTGCTGTTATCGGACGGCCGCACGCCCGAAGGTGACGGCCGGCCCGGCGTGCGAGCGGGAGCGTCCGGTCTTGAACACCACCATCAGGGTGTCAGCCCCGCGTGAACCTCGCGATGATTTCTTCCGGCATCGGCGCCGATTTCAGCCGCGCCGGGTCGTCGGGGTGGCGACCCACCAGCACCCGGGTTTCGAACGCCTCGATCGCCAGCGCCCCGCCCTTGAACACCAGGTGGGTCACCTCGAAGCTCGAACGCTTGAAGCTTTCGACCCGGCTTTCAATGGTGATCCAGTCGCCATGGGTCGAGGCGATATGGAATTTTGCCCGTGTATCCACCATCGGGATGCCGACCAGGCCATATTTGCGGACGATGTCCTGCTTGGAGAAGCCGGCGGCCTCGAACATGATCGAGGTCGAATCGTCGAACATCTCGAAATAGCGCGGGTAATAGACGATGTTGGCCGGGTCGCAATCGCCCCACTGGATCTGCACCTCGCGCCGATGGACGAACATGCGATTGGTCCTTACCGCGGTGCCATGCGGAGCGAGGCATCGAGCCGCACCACCTCGCCGTTGAGATACGGATTGTCGATCATGTGCAGCGCCAGCGACGCGAACTCGTCGGGATGCCCGAGCCGGCGCGGAAACGGAATCGAGGCGGCGAGGCTGTCCTGTGCCTCCTGCGGCAGATTGGCCAGCAGCGGCGTCAGGAACAGGCCCGGCGCGATGGTGAGCACGCGGATGCCGAACTGCGCCAGTTCGCGCGCGATCGGCAGCGTCATCGCGACGATGCCGCCCTTCGACGCCGAATAGGCCGATTGACCGATCTGGCCGTCATAGGCCGCCACCGACGCAGTCGAGATCACGACCCCACGCTCCCCGCTCGACAGCGGTTCCAGTTTGGACATTTCGGCCGTGGCGAGCCGCAGCATGTTGAAGGAGCCGATCAGATTGACCTTGATCACCTTGTCGAAATCGGCGAGCGGCATCGGGCCGTCGCGGCCGATCACGCGCTTGGCGACGCCGATGCCGGCGCAGTTCACCAGCACCCGCGCCGGGCCGTGGGCCTTGGCCGCCTGCACGATGGCGGCCTCGGCGGAGGCCGCATCGGCGACATCGCAGACCACCGCAACACCCCTGATCTCGGCGGCGACGCTTTCGGCGAGCTTGGCGTTGAGATCGCACACGGCGACCTTCGCTCCCTGGGCCGCGAGCCGGCGTGCGGTCGCGGCGCCCAATCCCGATGCGCCGCCGGTGACGATGGCGGCCTGATCCTTCAACTGCATGACGACCTCCCTGACAAATCCGTTGTGCTTCCCTCAAGCGTGATCACCCGCATTGTCGGTGCCGGCGAATAGAGCTGGTCGATCAGCGCGCTGCGATGATCCAGCACCGCGCGCTGGTTGATCGAGCCCTTGTCGGTGACTTCGCCGCGATCGATCGACAGCGGCGTATCGATCAGCACCGCGCGGGCGATCCGCGTCGACGACCCGGTCGAGGTCGCAAGCAGCCGGAGCAGCCGTTCGCGCAACGCCGCCAGGATCAGCGGATCGGACGCGGCTGCCGTCAGGTCGTCGGCGGGCAGCGCGGGATTGATCAGCCGGCAGCCGTCGAGGTCGAGGATCACCAGCGCCGACACCTCGTCGCGGTTGATCCCGGCAATTACCGCATCGCGCAGCAGCGGCGCGCAGGCCGCGATAAGCCGGGCCCGCAGCGGACCGACGCTGACCCAGGTGCCGCTGGCGAGCTTGAAATCCTCGGCAATGCGGCCGTCGAAATCAAACCCGGCGCTGAAATCGTCGGGATCGACCGGCTTGAGCGCATCGCCGAACTTGTAGAATCCTTCTTCGTCGAACGCCTTCGCCGTCAGTTCCGGCTGACGCCAATAGCCGGGCGTGACATTCGGGCCCCTGGCGCGAACCTCCAGCTTGCCGTTGTTGGGGACAAGCTTGGCATCGTTGCCGGGCACCGGAAGCCCGACATGGCCGGATCGGCTGGTGGCCGGTCGCACCGACATGAACATCGGGGCGGTTTCGGTGGCGCCAAGCCCGGTCAGCATCGGAACGCGAAACCCGGTTTCCTGCACCGCGAGGTCGTCAAGGCTGTTCCAGACGAATGGCGACAACGCCGCGCCGCTGAAGAACATCGCGTCCAGCCGGTGGAAAAATTTCGCGCGCAGCGCGGCGTCGTCGCGCAGATAGGGCAACAGCAATTCATAGCCTTTCGGCACATTGAAATAGACCGTGGGTGAAATCTCGCGAAGATTGCGCACGGTCTGCTCGATCCCGCCGGGGATCGGCTTGCCCGCATCGAGATACATCGACCCGCCGTTGAACAGCGTCAGCCCGACATTGTGATTGCCGCCGAAGGTATGGTTCCACGGTAGCCAGTCGACGATAACCGGCGGCACGTTCTTGAGGAAAGCCAGCGTCTCGCGCACCATGATCTGGTTGGCGCAGATCATCCGTTGCGTGTTGATGACGGCCTTCGGATCGCCGGTCGAGCCCGATGTCAGCAGGAACTTCGCGATGGTGTTGGGGCCGATCGCGTCATGCGCCGCATCGAGGTCGGGATGCTCCGGCGTCGCCAGCAAATCCGCCAGCATCGTTACCCGGCGGCCGGGCACGGCGCCACGCGAGACCGCGATCTCGATCGCCGCCGGAACCTTGGCGGACAGCGCATCGGCGAAGGCACCGGCATCGGCGGCAAACACCAGGCCGGGCGTCAGCAGCTTCATCAGAAAGCCGAGCTTGCCGTAGTCCCTGGAAACCAGCGAGTAGGCGGGTGACACTGGACAGTACGGAATGCCGGCGTACATCGCGCCAAACGCGACCAGCGCGTGATCGATCGAATTGCCGGAGAGAATGATGACCGGTCGCTCCGCCGACAGGTCGCGCGCGAGCAGCGCCGAGCCGATCCGGCGGGCAGAATTCAGCAGCTCCGCATAGGTGATCTGCCGCCAACCGCCCGCTGCGTCGCGCTCGGCCATGAAAACGCGATTGGGCTCCCGCGTCGCCCAATGGTGCAGGCGATCGGTCAGCCGGACCGGATAGTCGCCGAGCGCGACCTTGGGCCGAAGATAAAGGGTGCCGTCGTCGCGGCGCTCGACCGCCGCCTCGGGATCGCCGAACGAAATCGCGCGCAGCGGAGCCGCCTTGTCGGCACCCCCTGTATCGCCCTTTCCGGCCAGCCCAGATATGTCGGGTGTTGCGCTCATGTCAGCTCGGCTTCACCTTGGCTGTCTTGCGATCGAGGAAGGCGCGAATCCGAAGCTTGGCCTCCTTGTCGCTTTGCGCCACCGTCGCCATCAGCAACTCCATCAACAGCCCGGTCTGCGGATTGGCTTCCGCAATCATCGGCAGCGCCTGCAACACGGCGAAATTGGTCAGCGGCGCGTTGCGCGCGACCTGGGCGGCCAGCTCCATTGCCTTGGCGAAGGCGTTGCCTTCCGCGGTGAGGTATTGCGTAAAGCCGCAAGCCGCGCCTTCGGTCGCGGAATAGACCCGCCCGGTGAGCATCATGTCGGCCATCCGGGCGACGCCGATCAACCGCGGCAGCCGCACCGATCCGCCGCCGCCGACGAAAATGCCGCGCTGCCCCTCCGGGAGCGCGAAATAGGCGGACGGTTCGGCAACCCTTATATGGGCCGCACAGGCGAGCTCCAGCCCTCCCCCGATCACGGCACCCTTCAGCGCGACGATCACCGGCACGCGGCTGTACTGGATGCGGTCGAACACCCGATGCCACATCTGCGAATGCCGCAGGCCGTCGGTGGCGTCATGCTCGGTCAGTTCCGACAGGTCGAGGCCGGATGAGAAATGGTCGCCGATGCCATGGATTACGACGGCGCCGATGTGGTCCGGCAGGCTCGCGAAACAATCCTGGATGGCGAGGATGATGCCGTCATTGAGGGCATTGCGCTTGGCCGGGCGGTTGAGGCCCACGGTCAATACCGCGCCCGATTTCTCGATCCTGAGCAGCGCCGCCCGGTCGGCGGTCGCGGCGGCAGCGGCGTTTCCCATGGTGTTTTGCATCCCGTCCGGAATAGTTATGTTTTATAACTATTGTCCGGAGAGAGTCAAGAACGGGCCTCTCCGTCGAGTTCGCGCCCCGCCGCGTCTCCGCGACAACGCGGCACAGTACGGACTCCCAGCGCAATAGGTCTCACAACACCTGATGCACGTCGATCACGACGCGGTCGGCGTGGCGGGCCGCCGAGCCGATGAACAGGTTTTCCATCAGCCAGCGGTATTTTGCGCTGCCGGTTTCGAACTTCGGCACGGTGCGGAAATAGATCAGCCCGGGGTCGACCGGCTCGCCGCGCTTCAGTTGCTGCAGCAGCTCGATCGGGCCGAAGCGAAGGCCCTTGTTCTCGACATAGACCACCGCGCCGTCGTCGGTCTCGAAGGCGTATTTCGCCTCGAGTTCAATCAGCTCGTTGGGCCGGATCATCTGAAAGTCGGCGCCGAACGCGCAGACCTTGCCGTTGACCTTCTCGCCGCGGACCTCGCCGCCAGTGATCGGAATGATGCGGCGGACGCCGTGGCCGATATCGCCGGCCGAGGTCACGCCGCCGATCCGGGCGGTGATGGTGAAGACATATTGGGTGGCAAGGGTCGGAACGGTCATGGAATTACCCGATCATTCGTTGTGGCAGCCAGGTCGCGAGCAGCGGAAACAGAATCAGGATCACCAGCCGGATCAGGTCGGTCACCACGAACGGCAATACGCCGACAAAGATTGTCGACATGTTGACGTCCTTGATCACGCTCTTGATGACGAACACGTTCATGCCGACCGGCGGATGAATGAGTCCGAGCTCGACGGTCATGACGATGACGACGCCGAACCAGATCGGGTCGAAGCCGAGCGCCGTCACCACCGGAAACACGATCGGCACCGTCAGGATCACCATCGCCATCGCATCCATCAGGCAGCCCAGCACCAGATACATCAACAGGATCAGCGCCAGCACGCCGTAGCGACCGATGCCAAGCCCGGTCAGAAATTCGGTCACGTTCTGCGGCGTCTGGGTGATGGTGAGGAAATAGCCGAAGCACAAGGCGCCGATCAGCACGGTGAAGACCGCGGCCGCGGTGCGCGTCGCCTGCAGCAGCGACTGCAGGATGCCGTCCCGGGTCAGCTTGCCCCTGAGGATGCCGATGATGAAGGCGCCGACCGCGCCGACTGCCCCGGCCTCGGTCGGGATGAAGAAGCCGCCATAAAGACCGCCAATCACGAACAGGAACAGCAACAGCGGCGACCAGACGTCGCGCAGTGCGGCCAGCCGATCGCGCCAGGTGGCGCGCGGGCCCGCCGGCAGGAAGCCGGGCCGTACCGCCCCGATGATGCCGATCGTGATCATGTGCATCATGATCGCCAGCAGTCCCGGCAGGATGCCGGCGATGAAGAGCTTGCCGATGTCCTGCTGGGTGATGATGCCGTAGACCGCCAGCACCGTCGAGGGCGGCAGCATCGCGCCGAGCGTACCGCCGACCGCGATCACGCCGGTGGCGAAGGATTGCGGATAGCCGAAGCGGCGCATCTCCGGATAGGCCACCGCCGAAAAGGTCGCGGCGGTGGCGACCGAGGAACCCGAGATCGCGGCAAAACCGCCGCAGGCGGCGATGGTGGCGATGCCGAGGCCGCCCTTCCAGTGCCCGACAAAGGTGTTGGCGGCCCGGAACAATTCGCGGCTGATGCCGGACACCGACACGAACGCGCCCATCAGGAGGAACATCGGAATCACGCCGAACGAATAATCCGTCACCGTGCGCATCGTGGTCTGGCCGACGAGCTTCAAGGCCGGCGCAAGCCCGGTGAGGTAGCCGAACCCGGTGATGCCGACGAGGCCCATCGCCATGCCGACCGGGACGCGCAGCAGCATCAGCGTGAACAGGCTGATAAAGCCGGTCAGGGCAACGGCCTCGTTGCTCATGCCGCGCTACTCCGCGGTCTTGATCTTGGGATCGTGGATCTGATCCGGATGGAAGACCAGGCGCCAGGTCCGGATCGCGATCAGCAGCACCGCCGAGACGTCGCCGATCCACGACACCAGAAAGAAGGGCCAGATCGGCACCTGCAGGTCCATGGTCACGATATGCTCGGCGCGGGTGGCCACCACCTTGTCGAACAGCGTATAGGTCTGCACCGTCACCACGAACAGCAGCACCAGCGTCGCGAACACGTCGATGAAGCGCTGGTATTTCGGCGTCACATTGGCCCAGACCAGATCGACGGTGATATGGGTGCCGCGATAGCTGGTGGCGGCAATGCCCCAGAAGATCAGGATCCCCAGCATGAACTGGCCGAAATTATAGTAGTCGGGAATCGTCACCGCGAAGAACTTGCGCATGAATACCGCGGTAAAGGTGTTCAGCGCGACGATGCCGACAAAGAACGCCGCGATCCATTCGATCGAATCGATGAAGCGATCCATGAAGTTCTTGCGCGCCGGCTCGGACGGGCCGACCAGTGCACCATCGCGCGAGACTTCGGGATTGGCGGTCATGACTCTGTCAGGTTGGCGTCATCGCTTGCGAAAGAGCTGGTCATTCCGGGACGCGTCGAAGACGCGAACCCGGAATCTCGAGATTCCGGGTCTGATCGTTCCGATCGTCCCGGAATGACAAACGCCTTCAAATCCCGGCGTTGTATTTCTTCAGCGTCGCCTGCAGATCGGCGTCGATGGCGGCTGGATCGCCGCCGGCCTTCTTGACGGCTTCGGCCCAGCTCGCATGCAGCGGCTTCACCGACTTCTTCCATTCGGCGAGCTGGTCTGGCGTCAGCTCATAGACCTCATGGCCGGGCAACGCCTTCATCTTGGCGCGGCCGGCGAACTCGAAATCGGTCCAGGGGTCGGTGACCCTGGAGGCCCATTGCGGCGTGCAATGGTCATCGATGACCTTTTTCTGCGCCGGCGAAAGCGAGTTATATTTGGCCAGGTTGATGTTGTAGGTGAACACCGTCGTATAGAGCGGCACGTCCATGGTGTATTTGACGGCCTTGTCGATTCCGAACAGGAACATGGAACCCCAGGGGAAGGTGATTTCGTCGGCGACCCCGCGCTCGATCGCGTCGCGCGCCTCCGGCGCCGAGGCCTGCACATTGGTGCCGCCGAACATTGTCACCATTTCGCCGATGGTGCTTTGCGCGGGACGCACCTTGACGCCCTTGAGATCGCCCGGCACCAGGATTTTCTTCTTGCCGTGCAGCGCACCGGGATCGTGGATGAACGCGAAGCAGAGATGGGTGTCCTTCATCTCGGTCGGCGCGTATTTGTGATACCACTCGTTGAGCGCCAGCGTGCCTTTCTTGCCGTCGGAGAATACGAAAGGCAACTGGCCGGCGGCGGCGATCGGGAAGCGGCCGGGCTGATAGCCGGGATTGACGTAGGTAATGTCGGCGATACCGTCGCGCGCCATGTCGTAATGGTCGAAGGCCTTGCCGAGCTGCTCGGAAGGAAACACCTGCATCTTGATGGTGCCACCGGAAGCCTTCTCGATATCGGCGGCCCAGGCCTGCGTCGCCGGCACCAGCGGATGCGCCGGCGGCACCCAGAGCGACACCTTCATGGTGACGGTCTTGTCCTGCGCGAGCGCAGGCGTCACACTGGCGGCCAGCAGCAGCGCCAGAAATGCTTTCCTCATCGGCTTCCTCCCTCGGGCATCGGGCTTCAAGGCCCTTTGCGGATATTGTTATATGATATAATTATCATTGCAAGACCGCGCGGCAACGACCGCGGGCGGCAGCAGCCAGCCTATAACAGCCATGGGAGCAAGTATTGCGGACAAAAGTAGCAATCATCGGCGCCGGGCCAGCGGGATTGCTGCTGGGACAGTTGCTGCACAGCTACGGAATCGACAACGTCATCCTGGAACGGCAGACGCCGGACTATGTGCTCGGCCGCATCCGCGCCGGTCTGCTCGAAGAGGGGACGGTAGCGCTGCTCGATCAAGTCGGCGTCGGAGCCCGCGCCCACCGCGAGGGGCTGATCCATGACGGCATCGAGCTCGCCTTCGGCGGAGCCCGCCATCGCATCGACATGAAGGCCGCCACCGGCAAGACGGTGATGATCTATGGCCAGACCGAAGTGACGCTCGACCTGATGAACGCGCGCGAGGCGGCCGGTCTTCCGACCATCTATCAGGCCGCCGACGTCGAGCCGCATGATTTCGATACCGACCGCCCCCGCCTGTCCTACGCCAAGGATGGTACTGGCCACGAGATCGCCTGCGATTTCATTGCCGGCTGCGACGGATTCCACGGCGTCAGCCGTGCCAGCGTCAAGCCGTCGGCGATCGAGACGTTCGAACGGGTCTACCCGTTCGGCTGGCTCGGCATCCTGTCGGAGACGCCGCCGGTCTCGCACGAACTGATCTATTCCAATCATGCGCGGGGGTTTGCGCTTTGCACCATGCGCTCGACCCACCGCAGCCGCTACTACGTGCAATGTCCGCTGGACGACCACATCGATCAATGGCCGGACGCGCGATTTTGGGATGAGCTGAAGCGGCGGCTGGATCCGGCGGCGGTGGCAAAGCTGGTCACCGGGCCTTCGATCGAGAAGAGCATCGCGCCGCTGCGCAGCTTCGTCGCCGAGCCGATGCGGTTCGGGACGATGTTCCTGGCCGGCGACGCCGCGCATATCGTGCCGCCGACCGGCGCCAAGGGGCTCAATCTCGCAGCCAGCGACGTGCACTATCTGTCGCGCGCGTTCCGCGACTATTACGACGGGAAATCCTCCGCCGGCATCGACGGCTATTCCGACTTGGCGCTGGCGCGGGTCTGGAAAGCGGTGCGTTTCTCGTGGTGGATGACCTCGATGCTGCACAAATTCCCCGAGCAGGGCGAGTTCGGCGCGCGGATTCAGCTCGCCGAACTGAACTACCTTGTCAGCTCGAAGGCGGCGTCGACGTCGCTTGCGGAAAACTATGTCGGGCTGCCGTATTAGCTGCCGGAGCAGTGACCATGCTTACCCTCTATTTTGCACCGGGTGCGAGTTCGATGGCGGTGCATATCGCGCTGCACGAAATCGGCGCCTGGTTCGAGGGCAAGCCGATGTCGTTCAAGAACGGGGGCCTGCGCTCGCCGTCTTATCTCGCGCTCAATCCCGAAGGCAAGGTGCCGACCTTGCTGGTCGACGGGCATCCGCTCACCGAGGTCGCGGCGATCCTGTATTACCTCGCCCGGCGTTTTCCCGACGCCGAACTGCTGCCGCACGACGATTTCGCGGCCGACGCTCAGGCGCTGTCCTGGATGTCTTTCATCGCCTCGACGCTGCATCCTGCAAGGAAGCTGGGGCTCGACTATGCGAGACAGGTCTACGCGATTGCCGACCGGCGGTTGGGCGACGGTTGGGCGCTCGGAGCCTATTCGATTGCCGACATCCATCTGTTTCGGCTGTACTGGCGGCTTGCCAATTCGCTGAAGCCTTCGCCGCAGGAATTTCCCCACCTGACCGCGCATTACGCGCGCATGATGGCCCGGCCCGCGGTGCAACGGACGATCGCGATCGAATCCGCGATCGGCTATGAATTGCCGGCTTGACTGTGTTTCTAGACGTCATTGCGATGAGCAATGCGAGGAAAGAAACTCCGTTTCAAACAGGCGTCGAAATCACGTTTAAAACTTTGTAGGCGGTGCATTTCGCTGCGGCCTGGCGTTCAATGGCGGTGATCCCTGACCAATTGGGCCCCGCATGACCGCCACGGATACTCCCGAAGGCTTCCAACCGCACTTCAGGCGCAGCCCGCTCACCGATCCCTGGGAACCGCTGTATTCGAAGCGAACCGACAAGGCCGTGATCATCGGACTGCGGCTGGCGAAGCCGCATACCAATGGCCGCGGCCTGATTCATGGTGGCCTGATTGCCGCGCTCGCCGACAACGCGATGGGCTATAGCTGCGCACAACGAATGGGCGGAGCCGCGTCGCTGGTAACGATCGGTCTTGCCGTCGATTTCATCGGCTCCGCCAAAGTGGGGCAATGGCTCGCGGTCGAGAGCGACGTGATCAGGACCGGCAGCACGATCTGTTTTGCGCAAAGCCTGGTCAAAGCCGACGACATCGTCATCGCCCGCGCCAACGCCACGTTCCGCGTGGTGCCGAAGCGGGAATGACGTCATTCCAGGGCGCGCGAAGCGCGAACCCGGAATGACGCACGCTCACGGGCCGAAATGCCAATCGCTGGTTTCGACCACGAGATCGATGAAGGCGCGGACCTTGGCCGATAGCAGACGCGAGGTCGGGTAGACGATGTGGATCGGCAGCGCCGGCTGCTCGAACTGCGCCAGCACGATCCTGAGTCGACCGGTCCGGATCGACTCGGCGGCCTGGTATGCCATCACCCGCGTCAATCCCCCGCCGTGCTCGGCATGCTGGATCGCCGCGTCGGCGCTGTTGGTCGCGAACCGCGGCGTCACGGTGAGGCGGAGTTCGCGACCATCCCTGACGAAGCGCCAGTCCGGTGCGGCCCCGAACTGGATGGTGGCATGCGCAACCACCGCTTCCGGCGTGCCGGGCTCGCCATGTTCCCCGAGATAGCCGGTCGAGGCGACTACGATCCGGCGCATCTCGCCGACATGGCGCGCGACCAGGCTGGAATTGGGAAGATGGCCGATCCTGACCGCGAGATCGACGCCGTCTTCCACCAGGTTGATCATGCGATCCGACAGCCGCAGCTCGGCTGAAACCTCGGCATAGCGGGTCAGATAGGCCGACATCAACGGGCTGACATGGAGGCGGCCGAAGCCGATCGGCGCCGATACCACCAGCCGCCCGCTCGGCAGCGTCCGTTCCTGCTGCGCCGAGCCTTCGGCCTCCTCGACATCGGCGAGGACGTGCCTGACACGCTCGAGATAGCGCGCGCCGACATCGGTCAACGTCAGCGATCGCGTGGTCCGTTGCAGCAGCCGCGCCCCGAGACGGTCCTCCAGCGCCGCGACCAGACGGGTGACGGCCGACGGCGACAATCCCAATCGGCGCGCCGCCGGCGCAAAACCCCGGAGGTCGGCCACCGTCATAAAGGCCTGCATGGCGTCCAAGCGATCCATGTATTATTTCATATCGCGCAATAATGAAGTGTCAATCCGGGGAATTGTTCAAACTCTGGGAAAGGTTCAATTAGGGCCTAACCCGGGGGGCATCGACGCCCCGGGCGTGGAGAGCTCTGATGTCAGCCACCCATGTTTATTCCAGCGACGTGGCGTTCACCCCGGCGGTGAAGACGGTGCAGGCGCGCAAGGGATCGCGCGATGGCTATGCCCGGGTCGAGCAGAACGGCGGCTGGCGGACCGAGGTCGACGACAACCTCGCGGCCTTTCTGGCCGAGACGAACAGCCTTTTTCTTGCGACCGCCAGCGCCGACGGTCAGCCCTACATTCAGCATCGCGGCGGCCCCAAGGGCTTTGTCAGGGTGCTGGACAAGAGCACGCTGGCCTTTGCCGATTACAGCGGCAACCGGCAATACATCACGCAAGGTAACCTCTCGGAAAACCGCAAGGCGCATATTTTTGTGATGGATTACGCGCACCGCCGGCGCGTGAAGATCTGGGGCGAGGCGCGGGTGGTGGACGACGATCCGGCGCTGCTGCAATCGCTGATGCCGCAAGGCTACAAGGCGCGGCCCGAACAAGTCATCCTGTTCACGATCGCGGCGTGGGACACCAACTGCCCGCAGCACATCCCGCTGAAATTCGACGCCGCCGACGTGGCGGCGGCCTTGGCCGTGCGCGACGCGCGCATTGCGGAGCTGGAGGCCGAGCTTGCGTCACTGAAGGGCCAGCCGTCTCCCGCGCATTGACGGCAGCCGCCGTTCACGCCGCCTGCCGCTGCGGCGTCCAGGCGAAGTCGGGGTAGTATCGCAGCATCATGCGGTCGACATAGGCGGTCAGATTGGCGAACTGCTCGGCGCGGTCGCGCAATCCAGAGACAAAAAACGGCGTCAGCACGCCGGCGAGCGCGCCGAACGCGGTGGCATCGGTACCGCAGGGATTTTCGCCCATCAGATACGCCTTGTCGCCAAGCTGGACCGAGAGTGCAAACAGCGAGCGAACGGCGAGATCGACATCGTCGTCGGGGGCGTGGCGGCCGAGGCCGCTCAGGAGATAATTCTCGGCGACGCGGAATTGAGCGTCCTCGCGCAGCTTCTCCTGCAGACGTGCCGGCGCGCCGTCGAAAAAATGCGTCGGCCCCTTGGCGAAATTATCCGCATCGACCCAGCGGGCACCGACCAGCGCCCAATAGACGTGATGCTCGATCATGCGCTCGAATGCCCAGGCCTGCGCACGCTGCTGCAAATCGAGCCCGGCATCGAAATCAAAGCCGTATTTGCGTTCGACGTGGGCACGTATGAAGGTGGAGTTGGCAATCCGCTCGGAATCGTCCTCGATATAGGGTAACTGCCCCTTGGGCGAGGCCGGCGGCATCGCCCGCTGCTTGCGATAGCCGAGGCCCGCCATTTTCAACTGGACCTCGGTCTTGGTCACAAACGGGCTGATTTCCGGCAGGCCAAAGCCTGCGCCAAAGCCATAGAGGGTAATCATGCTTCGCTCCCTGATCGCGGTGGAAAGATGTTTCAGCCTAGCGGCCCCCTGCTGCCACCATGGTGTCAGCAGGGCGCAACTCGGCGGCAAAGCGGGCGCCCTGCCAGGCACGCCGCAGCACGCTTCGAGCCCAACGGCCCAGTTGCCGCTGCGCCAACGCCCAAGCGGCGTCAAGCGACCGCACGGCCAGCGCCACAATCATCCAGCGCAAGCCCGCGGCGTCACAGTTGAATGCACCCAGGCGCGCCCATACAAAGGCTTGAGCCCGCCACAGCGGCTGGAGGCTTTCCCGGGCGGCGAATAAATCAGCGACCATCATCGACATATTCCCTTCATCTGAGGTGTTGTCCCGATATAGAAGCGGCCTGCTGCCAACATGCTGTCAGCATCGACGCCGCCGCCGTGAAAAGAGTGAGCTGTCATGAGACGTGCCGACCGGCTGTTTCAAATCATCCAGGTGCTCCGCCGCACCCGAAGACCGCTGACCGCCGACGCAATCGCGGCCGAGCTCGAGACCTCGAAACGCACGATCTACCGCGACATCGCGACCCTGATCGGACAGCGCGTGCCGATCCGCGGCGAAGCCGGCATGGGCTATATCCTGGAGAAGGGCTTCGACCTGCCGCCCTTGATGCTCACGCCGGAGGAGATCGAAGCCGCCGTGCTCGGCGCGCAATGGGTGGCCGGGCACGCCGATCCGGCGCTGTCGCGCGCCGCCGAGGATCTGATTGCAAAAATCGCCGACACCGTCCCGGAACGGCTGCGGCCTTTCGTGCTCGAACCCGCCAGCCGGGCCCGCCCGAGCTGGCAACGGGAGCCGGACCGCCTCGACATGGTGCGGACCCGGGCGCAGATTTACGAGGGAAAGAAAATCGCGCTGCGCTATCGCGACGAACACGGCCGTGACAGCGAGCGTACGGTCTGGCCAATTGCCGTCGGCTATCTCGAGGCCGTCCGGCTGCTGGCAGCCTGGTGTGAACTCCGCAACGATTTCCGCAGCTTCCGCACCGACCGGGTGGTCGGGGCAGACTATCTCGGCGAAAAATACCCGGAGCGGCGCGATCTGCTGCGCGCGCGATGGCGGCAGAGCCTGGTCTGGGAACGGCCGGGAGATGGCTGACGGCAGTGCGAGCCATTGGCGCGAGCCGGTATTCCGCGCTAAACCGGCGGCATGGAGAAACCCGATCCTGCCGCCGATCTGGAAAGGCTGTGCCAGGCCTGCGGCGCCTGCTGCTCCTATTCGTCGAACTGGCCGCGCTTCACCACCGAGGATGACGCCGCGCTCGACCTTATTCCGGCAAAATTCGTCAACGACAGACTGTCCGGCATGCGCTGCGAGGGCGACCGCTGTTCGGCGCTGTCAGGCCGGATCGGGGTCGCGACCTGCTGCGGAATTTATGCGGTGCGGCCCGACGTCTGCCGGACCTGCATGCCCGGCGATCCCGAATGCCACATGGCGCGGCGCCGGCACGGTCTGCCGGCGCTGGCGTGATCTCTCACGCCGTTACGGCCTCGGCAAAATCATCATCGAGTTCATCCTCGATCGGCGAAAACGTGCTGAGCGGCTTGGTTGAGAGCGTAATCGCCTTGCGGTGGCCGTGGGATGCCGACACCGAGCGCACCGCCGGCGCCTCGCGGGAAAGCGCGTACAGGGCGGAGCCGGCGCGTCCGCCGAGCAGGATCAGTTCGCGTTCATTGCAGCTTGCGGCGATCGCGACCGCCAGGGCGTGCAGATGACTTCTGCGGTAGCAGAACAGCGCCAGCATCGCCCGCACCTCGGAAGAGACGCTCTGCACCAGTTTGGGCAGACCGTTTTCGTTGGCGCGATACATCTCGCCGAGCAATTCGTCCCGCACCGGGCAAAAATCGTTCTCGAAGGCGTCGCGGCTTGAAAACATCGCAATTCTCCTGCCGACAGAAGATGCAATGCAATTCTCTAACGAGAGGTTAACCACGGGAGTCAGTCGTTGCACGGAAGTGCTTGATCAACGACCGCGAATTGGTACGCCGCGGGCCGCCGACCGGGCCTCATAACGCATTCGTCCTGATCCAGCCCGCCACCGCCCGGCCGATGGCCGGGCCGGAATCCTCCTGGATGAAGTGCGAGCCCGGCACCGTGACCTCGGTCTGGTTGTTCCAGCTTCGGCAGAATTCACGCGGTGCGCCGATCAGGATCGCGCCCGGCTCGGCGTTGACAAACAGTTTGGGCAGGTCGTTTTGCGCCATCCAGCGCGAGTAGTCGGCCGCGATCTGCACCACATCGGCCGGCTCGCCTGCAATCGGAATCTGCCGCGGCCAGGTCAGCGTCGGCCAGCGATCCTCGCGCTGCTGGAACGGCCTGCGATATTCCGCCATCTCCGCCTCCGTCAGCTTGCGCAGCACCGATCCCGGCAGCACCCGCTCGACGAACATGTTGCGGTCGAGAATCATCTGTTCGCCCTTGTCGGAGCGGAAGCCCTGGAAAATTGGCGTCGCCGCCGGATTCCATTCGTCCCACGAGGCGATCGGCCGCACGATCGCCTCCATATAGGCGATGCCGCGGATCCGGTCGCGGTGACGATTGGCCCAGTCGAAGCCAAGCGCCGAACCCCAATCATGTACCACCAGGACGAGGGACGAGGCCGGCCCCACGACCGCATCGATGAAGGCGCCGAGATAGTCGCGGTGCGTGGTGAAGCGGTAGGTGTCCGGTCCCGGATTCGGCAGCTTGGCGGAGTTGCCCATCCCGATCAGGTCCGGCGCGATCAGCCGGCCGCATCCCTCGATCTCCGGGATAACGTCGCGCCACAGAAAGGACGAGGTCGGATTGCCATGCAGCAACAGGACGGGCGCTCCCTCGCCGCGTTCATGATAGGCCATGCGGGCGCCGAGCACGTCGACCATCTTCTTGGTGAGCGGCTGTTCCGTCATTTTGTCTCTCGCAATAGCGGTACGGCTCGGCCGGCCCGGTCAGTTCGTTGCCATGTAGATCGAAAGGCCGAAATCGGTCAGGTGGTGCAGCGCCTGGTCGACGCCGATCAAGGTCCAGAACCAGGGGTGCTCCAGCGTTACGTCGAAGGTGGAGGCGCAAAGCCCCTTGGCCCGATCGACGGTGATGTGAATGGCGAAATCGACGAAAGCAAGGAACCAGAACCGCGGTGCGATGATCAGAATCAGCACCATCGCCACCGCGAAATGCACCAGGCAATGCGCCAGCAGCGGCAGCGCCCATCCCGTCTTCTGGTCCTTGCCGAGCGCCATCCAGGAGGTCTGCAACACGAAATCGGCGATGACATGCTTGAAGGTGAGAACGAGCATCCATCCGATCAGGGCGCCGACCGGGACCGACGATGACATGGCGGGAAAGACCAAAGCTGACGCCCTTTGTTTGGAAATTGACCTGGACGATGAAAAACAGGCTTAGGCTGTCAGCACGGAAGCCACTCAAAACTCGAGCCATTCGATCATTTATGACATCTCCCGGACCGGAATGCACCCACGGGGAACTCGAAAAACACCGAGTGTGGCCCTGCGGCGATAGCCGCACCGCATCGGCTTGCCCGATCCCGGTAAGGTTACCCGCGCCGCCGATTTGCAATCCGGCGTCGGCCGGATATCATCAAGACCGGAAAATTGTTGTTGCTTTTTATATATTTACGATCTCGTTTGGGCGGCGCGCGGCAGCGATGGCGGCGAACCGCCCGTGCGGGTGTGAGCCATGAGCGCTGAAGTCCCAACGCCGGAGGCGGGAATGCCGTCCGTGCGTTCGCAGGTGGCGCGGCGCAATCAGCGGCAGATGCTGCTGTTTGCCGCGCTGACATTGCTTCTGACCATTGTCACGGTTTGGGGCGGCCGTATTTGGCTGAGAAATTCGGAAACCCTTGTCTTCGCGGTCGGCGACGCCAACGGCCCGGAGGCTCATTTTGCCGCGCGGCTTGCCACGGTGCTCAAGAACAGCTCTTCGCGGTTCCGACTGAAGATCATGACCAATGGAGATAATTCCAGGGCGCTGGCCGAATTCGAGCACCGGCAGGCAGATTTGGCCGTGCTGCGCACCGACGCCAAGATCCCGCCCCGCGCCCGCGCGCTCGCCGTGCTCGAGCATGACGTGGTGCTGCTGATCAGCCCGGGCGGCAAGAAGATCAAATCGCTTGCCGATCTGAGAAAACGGAAGATTGCGGTGTTGGCGAAAGGCGACAACAACGCGGCGTTCGTTCGCAATCTCTTGGAGATCGCCGATGTTCCGGATGCCGCATCGCGGGTCCAGATGGCGCCCTTGAATTCGACGCTCGACAAGTTGCTTGCGCCGGGCGGATATGGCGCGGTGATCGCCATCGCGCACGCCTCCACGATCGCGAAGGACAAGATCTACCAGCAATATGCCGGGCGTGGCAGCTTCACCTTGAATTCGATCGACGAATCGAAGGCGTTGACGCGGAGAAATCCGGCGGTTTCGGAGGAAACGCTGCCGACCGGCATGCTATCGTCCTCGCCGGTCGTTCCCGATGACGACCTCGATACGATCGCGCTGCAATGGCTGCTGGTCGCGCAGTCCCGGATGTCGTCGAGCACCGCGGGGGATCTCGCGCGCATCATCTATGAAAACAAGGCCGAACTCGCCCTCGACAGCGGCTTCGCCTCGAAGATCGAACCGGCGGATACCGACAAGGACGCCTTCATTGTCGCGCACCAGGGTGCTGCGGAATATATCAACGACGAGACCAAGTCGTTCATGGATCGCTACAGCGACGTCCTCTATCTGGGTGTCGCCGCGCTCAGCGTCATCGGTTCGATCTTTGCCGCGATCTACACCAAGGTCACCCGCATCGCGCCGGAGAAAGCCAGCGAGCTTGCGACCGCCATTCTCGATATCGGCGAGCGGGTCGAGCACGCCAACTCGCTGGACGCGCTGGAGCTGCTGCAGCGCGAGCTCGAGAATATCCTTCGCGGCGCCGTGATCGGATTGCGTGACGGCTCGATCTCGAGCGACGGGCTGGACACGTTCAGGCTCGGCTACGAATTGGTGCGCGACGAGATCAGCATGCACCGCGATCATCTGGAACGGCACGCCGGCCGCGACGACAATGTGGTGATCGTCAAGACCGCGCACAGCGCATAGAATTCCCCTACGTCATTCCGGGGCGATGCGAAAGCATCGAACCCGGAATCTCGAGATTCCGGGTTCGCGCTTTGCGCGCCCCGGAATGACGGCGGAGGGCATTCCCGCGGCGCGACGGCGATCCACCCTACGCGGCCGCGCCCAGTGCGCGCGCCCGGATCTCGGCAATCTTGCGCCTCAGCGCGGCCTGCCGCGGATCCGGCAGGGCGGCGGCACGCGCTTCGGCGACCGCGCCGGCCAGATCCGGCAAGAACAGCGCACCGTCGAACGCCGGCTTGACCAGCCCGTCGATGATCACATGCCAGTCGGCAAGGCCGTGGCGATAGACATCGCCATGGCCTTGAAATCATGGTTGCGGTCTGCACGATCTCGAGCGCGGCCGCCGGCTGCTTGGTCAGGCCGCGGTCGATCATGTGCAGCCAGCGTTCGACCCAGGCCCGTTCGCTGGCATAGCGTACCGAGAACAGCCGCCATCGCCGCAGGGCGGCCTCGATCTTCAGGCGGCGAATGCCCCAGCGGCTTTTGACGCTGAAGCGGACCGCGACCGGACGGTGCGTCCAGCGCAGCCATTCCAGCACGTCAAGGACGGGCTCCGCGACCTTGGCGGGGAGCGCTCCCACCAGCTCGTCAAACCTGAATCTGGCGACATCGTCGGAGGACGCGGGCCGCGGATGACCGTCGCCGGCTTCGGCAAGCTTGAGCTGCGCGATCCGGATCGGATCCGCGTAGCTCATGCGCACGGCCATCAGGCGCGCGATTTCGCAGAACATGGCACCGTCGACGTCGCGCCGACCGACAAACCGCCGCAGCCT
Source organism: uncultured Alphaproteobacteria bacterium (assembly GCA_963748165.1). GTDB lineage: Bacteria > Pseudomonadota > Alphaproteobacteria > Rhizobiales > Xanthobacteraceae > Bradyrhizobium. The sequence goes on along the minus strand of CAVVIM010000017.1, from coordinate 208,425 downwards.
GTCCACATATAACCTGGCATAGCTGGGGCCCTGGTAGTCGATCAGGCGGTGGATGGCTTCGCTGACAATGGGCGCGGCGCCGCCGGACAATCCGTCGGGCGGCAAAGGCGGCGCTTCCTCGTCCTCGCCGATGATGTCGGCGAACAAATAGCGCAGCGAGGACAGGACCCCTGCCATCATGCCGGTCCTTCAGGCCGGCCCGGCGGCGGCGCCCGCCGCAGGCGCGGTATATTGCGCCAGGCGCTGTTCGAGCGTCGCGATGTTCTGGAACAGGCGGGCGCTGGTGAGACGGAGAAAGTAGAAGCCGAAAGCGGGATTTTGCACGTAGAGCTGCTCGACCTGGGTATAGCTGACGCTGAGGATCAGGCCGGATTCGATGCATTCCAGCGTCTGGGTTCGCACATTCGACGGCGACAGCATACCCATCTCGCCGACGATGGCCCCGACCGGCAGTTCGATGCCGGATTCGACCAGCCTGAACCGGCCGCTGACGATGTAGAGCATCTCCTCGGCCTTCTCGTCCTTGTAAAACAGCATTTCGCCGGCCATGCATTTACGCTCGGTCATGAAGGGCTTCAGCCACTCCATCGACAAATCGCTGTTGACGGATTTCTTGACGTCGCGCACGAGCTGCAGCATCTGGTGCAGCCGATAGGTGTTGAGCGGCAGCAGCACCCCGTGCAGCACCAGCGTCGGATAATTGCGCAGCGGAATTGCCGACGCGATCAGCAGGATATTGGTGAGGATGGCAAATACCCGCAGCGGGATCATGGTCCGCATCGAGAGGGTAGCAACCACGAAAATCGAGGCGAAAAAGCTGCTGGCGGCGCCGGCGTGTTGAGCGAGATGTGACGTATCCATGGGAAACCAGCCAATTGTCCGGAATGAAATGTTCGGCAAACCGCGTTTTTTCCGCGCGCCCACTAGCATAAAGGGCGCAGGGAGCCTTTGATATACGCAGGAAAGACGAAGTTTTGTCGGTGGTTGCGACCGGTCCCGGACAAAAATCCCGTTCCGCGGCGGGCGCGGCAGCCGCCTCGTCTCCCGCTCCGTTGACGGCCTCCGCCCAGCCGGGCACTTTGTGGGACCGGATGGTCCCCGGCACGGCCGGATTCGACTTCCTTTGCACCGACAGACGCCGCTTTCCCATGTCCAAGCCGCTCGTTTTACCAGCTCTGGCCCAATTTGTGGCCGCGACAGCCGGCCGCAACATGACCAAAGCGGCCTATATCGCGGTGTCGGTCGGCGTCGTCCTGATGGTCCTGCTCACGGTCAATCCCTCGGAGGAGGCCGGGCATCTCTGGATCAAGTCGCTGCTGTGGGCGTGCCTGGCGTTTTTCGTTTTCGAATGGGTGGTCCGGCTGCGCCATGCCGTCCTGGCCGAACGCGGGCTGGCCTACGCACGATCCGGCCGCGGGCTGGTCGACGCTGGCGGTGCCATCGCGGTTCCGCTCGCCCTGATGTTAGGCGTCAGTCCCCGAACCGCGTGGCTGCTTGGGGTGCTGTGGCTTCTGAAGGTGATCCCCGGCATTCCCGGATTGCGGCAGTTGCGCCGGGTGCTGGTGCAGGAATCCGGGCCGCTGCTGAGCGTGCTGGTGATCTTTCTGATGGTGCTGTTTCTGGCCTCGGTGGCGGCGTATTATTTCGAGCACGACGTGCAGCCGGCGACCTTCGGCAGCATCCCCGCCGCGTTATGGTGGGCGGTGGCGACCCTGACCACCACCGGCTATGGCGACGTGGTGCCGATCACGCTGCTGGGCCGGCTGGTCGCAGCCTTTGTGATGATCTGCGGGCTCGGCGTGTTCGGGCTCTGGACCGGTATTCTCGCTACCGGCTTTGCCGCCGAGACCCGCCGCGACAATTTTCTCAAGACCTGGGAATTGGTCAGCAAGGTGCCGTTCTTTGCCGCCCTCGGTCCGTCGGCGATCGCCGATGTCACGCACATGCTGCGCACCATGGACTTGCCGGCGCGCACCATGATCATCCGCAAGGACCAGACCGGCGACTGCATGTATTTCATCGCCGCCGGCGAGGTCGAGGTCGATTTGCCCGGCAAGAAGGTCAAGCTCGGCGAGGGCGCGTTCTTCGGCGAAATGGCGCTGCTCGGCAACAATCTGCGCTCCGCCAACATCACCACCACGCGGGTGTCGAAGCTGCTGGTGCTCGATCTCGTCGACTTCCGGCTGCTGATGGCACGGCACCCTGATCTCGCCGAGACCATCGACGCCGAGGCCAGGCGGCGCGCGCTGGAAAACAAATAAGGAGAAACCGATGTCCGACGCCGCCGCGACGGCGACCGCGCCGCTGCTCGCCATTGCAGGCCCGCGCGCCACCATCCGCCTCAACCGGCCGAGGCATCTGAACCGGCTGCAGCCCGACGACCTCAAGACCCTGCTGCTGCTGTTCGACCGGATCGAGGGCGACGCCGCGCTGCGGGTGCTGGTGCTCACCGGAACCGGGCGCGCCTTCAGCGCCGGATATGATCTCAACTCGGTGGCGGAACGCGCTGCCAGCGCCGTCGAGCAGCAAAGCGCGGGTTCGGCGTTCGAAGTCGTGGTCAACCGGCTCGAGGAGCTCGGCGTTCCCACGATTTGCCGGCTCAACGGCGGCGTCTATGGCGGCGCCACCGATCTGGCGCTGGCCTGCGATTTCCGGATCGGCACCGACGGCTGCGAGATGTTCATGCCGGCGGCGCGGCTCGGGCTGCATTATTACCCAAGCGGCATCGCGCGCTATGCCTCCCGGCTGGGCGTCGACAATGCCAAGAAGCTGTTCCTGACCGCCGAGAAGATCGACGCCGCGGAAATGCTGCGGATCGGCTACCTCACCGCCATGGTGGGCGCCGACGCGCTCGACCAGGAGGTCGACCGGCTCGCAGGCATTCTGGCCGGCAACGCCCCGGTTGCCATGCGCGGCATGAAGCAGGCGATCAACCAATTCGCCCGCGGCGCGCTCGATCGGGACGCCGCCGACCGCCGCCATCGCGACAGCATGCGCGGCGCCGAAATCAGGGAAGGCATCAAGGCGTTCGCCGAAAAGCGGCCGCCGAGGTTTTGATCGCAAGGCGCTCGTCATTCCGGGATGGTGCTCACGCACCATCCCGGAATGACGGCAATTTACTCCTCCGCGAAGGTCACGCTATCGGCGATGCTGGCGCGCGAGGTGCGGTAGCCGTTGACCTTGTGGGCGTGGTCGGCGAAGCCGAATGAAATGCCGCACACCACGCGGCGATCGTCGCCGAGCTTGAAGTGACGGCGGATCAGCCCGGAATGGCGCGCCAGCGCCGCCTGCGGAATGGTACCGAGACCGAGCGCCTGGGCGGCCAGCATGAAATTGCCGACATAGGCGCCGCAATCGATCGCGCCATAAACCCCGAGCGCCTCGGTCGAATGAATGATCGCGACATGCGGCGCGCCGAAGAAATTGTAGTTCTCGAGCGCCTGCCGCGCGTAAGCCGACTTGTCGCCGCGGGCGATGCCGAGGGTGTTGTAAAGCTGGAAGCCGCTCTCGCGGCGGCGTTCGAGATAGACGCCGAGATATTCGCGCGGAAATGAAAAATCGCCATCTTCCGGCGCGCCGGAACTGGCCTCGGCATGGATCAGCTTGCGGAAACGTTCCTTGGCGGCGCCACTGGCGATCACCACCTGCCAGGGCTGGCTGTTGCACCATGACGCGGTGCGCTGCGCCGCCGCAAGCACCTGCTCGATGGTCTGGCGCGGCACCTCCTGCGGCAGGAACGCGCGAACCGAATAGCGCTCGTTGAGCAGCTCTTCGAGCACCCCGATGCGATCCTCGGTCGAATAGCGCGGCTTCGGCGCCTCGCCACCCAACGCGACTCTCCTCGGGGTGTCATCGAAATTCATGGCCTGACCTTTCCTCTGTCATTCCGGGGCGCGCGTGCAACGCGCGAACCCGGAATCTCGATCACAACTGCTGGATTCCGGGCCTGCGCCTGAACGGCGCATCCCGGAATGACGACTTCAACCCCGCCCCCTGGTCGGGATCTTGTTGAACGGCACATCCTTGTCGACCCGGATATCCCCGGGCAGGCCCAGCACGCGCTCGGCGATGATGTTGCGGAGGATTTCGTCGGTGCCGCCGGCGATGCGCATCGACGGCGAACTCAGCAAGATCTGCTGGAACTGGCCGCGCGCCTCCTGCTCGGCATCCCCGGTGAGGACGCCGGCGGCGCCCTGCAGGTCCATCGCATAGATCGCGATGTCCTGCAGCATCGAGCCTGCGACCAGCTTGCCGATCGAGTTTTCGGGGCCCGGACGGTCGCCCTTGGAAAGCGCCGAGATGGCGCGGTAGCTGGTATATTTCAGCCCGCTCGCCTTTACCGCCCAGCCGGCAAGCTTTGAGCGCGTGGCGCGATCGTCGATCGCGGGCCCGTCTTCGGTGATCAGATTGGCGCAGAAATCGAACATTTCTGGAAAACCGGTTGCGAGCCGCGCGCCGATCGACATCCGTTCGTTCATCAGCGTGGTCAGCGATACGTTCCATCCGTCGCCGACCGCGCCGAGACGCTGGCTGTCGGGGATCGCGACGTCGGTGAAATAGACCTCGTTGAATTCCTGCATGCCATTGGCCTGCTTGATCGGCCGAACCTCGACGCCCGGGCTCTTCATGTCGAGGAAGAACATGGTCAATCCCTTGTGCTTCGGCACATTGGGATCGGTGCGCGTGATCAACAGCCCGTAGTCGGAATAATGCGCGCCCGAGGTCCAGATTTTCTGGCCGTTGACGATCCAGTTGTCGCCGTTGCTCTCGGCGCGGGTACGCAGCCCCGCGACATCCGAGCCGGCTGCCGGCTCGGAGAACAACTGGCACCAGATCTGTTCGCCGGCGGCGAGCTTCGGCAGATAATGGCGTTTGTGCGCCTCGCTGCCATAGGCCATCACGGTCGGCCCGCACATGCCCTCACCGATCTGGAATGGCTGGGTCAGCTTGCCATAGACGCCCTCCTCCTGCTGCCAGATCACCCGCTCGATCGGCGAGGCGCCGCGCCCGCCATATTCCTTCGGCCAGTGCAGGCAGGCCCAGCCGCCTTCGGCCTTCTTCTTCTGCCAGGCCTTGCCGACCTCGACCATGTCGTGCTTCTGCAGCCGAATACGGCCGAGCGAAGATTTGGAAAGCTCGGCCTCGAACTCCTTCGGCGCGTTGGCGCCGATCCAGTTGCGAGCCTCGAGCCGGAACGCGGCTTGCTGCGCGGTGTCGTCGAAATTCATGGCCTGACCTTTCACTTTTCCATCGGTGCTTCTTCCTCATGGTGAGGAGGCGCCTTGGCGCCGTCTCGAACCATGAGGCCCGACCGTGGCCTCATCCTTCGAGACGCCGCTTCGCGGCTGCTCAGGATGAGGAAGTCTCTATCCCCGTCCCCGGGTCGGTATCCTGTTGAACGGCACATCCTTGTCGACCCGGATATCGCCGGGCAGTCCGAGCACGCGCTCGGCGATGATGTTGCGCATGATCTCGTCGGTGCCGCCTTCGACGCGGGTGCCGGGCGCGCGCAGCAGCATGGCCTGGAATTTTCCGGCCGCCTCCGCCGCCTCAGGCCCGCTGAGGACGCCGGCTGCCCCCTGCAGATCGAGCGCGTAGGTGGCGACGTCCTGGATCATCGACCCCGCCACCAGCTTGCCGATGGAATTTTCCGGCCCTGGACGCTCGCCTCTGGAAAGCGCCGAGATGGCGCGCATGCTGGTGTATTTCAGTCCGCTGGCGCGCACCGCCCAATTGGCAAGCTTCGAGCGCACCGCGCGGTCGTCGATCGCGAGCCCGTCCTCGAGCATCAAATTGCTGCAGAACTCGAACAGTTCCGGAAACCCGGTGGAGACCCCGGCGCCGATCGACATCCGCTCGTTCATCAGCGTGGTCAGCGACACGTTCCAGCCGTCATCGACCGCGCCGAGCCGCTGCGCGTCCGGAATCCTGACGTCGGTAAAGTAAACTTCGTTGAAATCGGATTGTCCGCTGGCCTGCTTGATCGGCCGAACCTCGACCCCTTGGCTTTTCATGTCGAGGAAGAACATGGTGAGACCCTTGTGCTTGGGCACATCGGGATCGCTGCGGGTCAAAAGGATGCCATAGTCGGAATAATGCGCGCCGGATGTCCAGATCTTCTGGCCGTTGACGATCCACTCGTCGCCGCGGCGTTGCGCGCGCGTGCGCAGCCCCGCGACATCGGAGCCGCCGGCGGGCTCGGAGAAGAGCTGGCACCAGACCTTTTCGCCGGACGCGAGCGGCGGCAGGTATTTGCGCTTCTGATCCTCGCCGGCGAACGCCATCATGGTCGGCCCGCACATGCCGTGGCCGATGATGAACATTCCGCTGAGCTTGCCGAACGGGCCCTCTTCCTGCTGCCAGATCACGCGCTCGATCGGCGAGGCGCCGCGTCCGCCATATTCCTTCGGCCAGTGCAGGCAGGCCCAGCCCGCATCCGCTTTTTTCTTCTGCCAGGCCTTGGCGACCTCGAGAATGTTGGCGCCCTTGAGCTGGGTACGACCGAGCGAGGATTTGCGCAACTCCTCCTCGTATTGCTTCGGCGCGTTGGCCGCGATCCAGGCCCTGGCCTCGGCGCGGAACGCGGCCTCCTGCGGCGTGTCGTCGAAATTCATCCGCGTTGTCCTCCCAGTCATTCCGGGGCGATGCGAAGTGAAGCATCGAACCTGGAATCTCGAGATTCCGGGTCTGGTCGTTCGGACCATCCCGGAATGACGATGTTAATCAGGCCGCATTGCGCCGGCGCATCCGCTCGATCAGCGCGTCTTCCCAGTACGACTGACTGCCGAGCGACAAGGCGAGAGCGTTGGAGCGGCGATAATACATGTGACAGTCGAATTCCCAGGTAAAACCCATGCCGCCATGCACCTGAATGTTGTTCTTGGAGCAATGCTGGAATGCCTGGGTGGCGCTGATGCGCGCCGCTGCCGCGGCTTCCGGCAACTCCGACGCGTTGGTCGACAGCGCCCAGGCGCCATAATAGCAATTCGACCGCGCCAGCGTCGCCGAGACATACATATCGGCCAGCATGTGCTTCACCGCCTGGAACGAGCCGATCGGCCGGCCGAAGGCGATGCGGTCGAGCGCGTAATCACGGCCCATCTCCAGCGCCCGGTCAGCGCCGCCAACCTGCTCGAACGCCATCAGCACGGCGGCGCGGTCGAGCACCTGCGAAAGGATGCCCCAGCCATCGCCGGCCGGGCCGAGCGGTTCGGCCTTGCAATTCGCAAAGCTGAGTTCGGCCTGGCCTCGCGACGGATCGACATTGGTCAATGCCTTCGCCTCCACCCCGTCGGATTTCATCTCGGCCAGGAACAGCGAGATATCGGCATCACGTCCGCTGGTCCCGGTGCGGGCGGCGACGACGACAAAATCGGCAATCTCGCCGTCGGGCACCGGCCGCTTGACGCCGTTGAGGGTGTTGCCGGAGGCGGTGAGCTTGATCGCCTGCGGCGACGGATTGCCCTTGCCTTCGAACAGCGCCAGCGTGCCGATCGCCGCGCCCGAGGCGATCAGCGGCAGCCATTTCTGCTTTTGGGCATCGTTGCCGGCGAGCAGGATCGCTTCGGCGGCGAGATAAACCGTGGAGGAAAACGGTATTGGCGCCAGCGCCCGGCCGATTTCCTCGGCGATCACGCAAAGCTCGAGATGACCGGCCCCGGCGCCGCCGAAGCCTTCCGGAATCGCGACACCGAGAAAGCCCATATCGGCTAGACCCTTCCACAGTTCGCGATCATAGGGTTGCTTGCCGTCAAGCACGGTGCGCACCGCCTTCGGCGGGCATTTCTCGGCGAGAAACTTCCGGGCTTCGTCGCGCAGTTGCTTCTGGTCGTCGGAGAAGTCGAAGTTCATGGCGGGTTACCCTCTTCCTGACTGGTCATTCCGGACGACGCGAAGCCGCGATCCGGAATCTCGAGATTTCCCGATGCGCCATTGCGCATCTGAGGTCTGGTCCTTCGGACCATCCCGGAATGACGGCGTCTCCCGAGCCCCCGCTATCTCGGCGCCATGCGGATGGCGCCGTCGAGCCGGATGGTCTCGCCGTTGAGCATGGGATTTTCGACGATGTGCACCGCGAGGTTGCCGTATTCGGCGGCATCGCCGAGCCGTGCCGGATGCGGCACCTGCGCACCGAGGCTCTTGCGCGCTTCTTCGTTCAGTCCCATCAGCAACGGCGTCAGGAACAGGCCGGGCGCGATGGTGTTGACGCGGATCTTCTGGCTGGCGAGATCGCGCGCCGCCGGCAGGGTCAGACCGACCACGCCGCCCTTGGAGGCGGAATAGGCGATCTGGCCGATCTGGCCCTCATAGGCCGCGACGCTCGCGGTGTTGATGATGACGCCGCGCTCTTCGCCGATCGGCTCCGCCGTGACCAGCCGCTCGGCGAACAGCCGCAGCACGTTGAAGGTGCCGATCAGATTGACGTTGATGACGCGCACGAACTTGGCCAGCGGATAGACGCCGTCCCGGCCGACAATGCGCTGCGATCCGCCGATGCCGGCGCAGTTCATCAGCACGCGCGCGACGCCGTGGGATTTTTCCGCCTTGGCAAGGCCGGCCTTGACCTGTTCCTCGTCGGTGACATCGGCATGGACGGCAACGCCCTTGACCTCGGCGGCGATTTTCTCGGCGTTTTCCTTGCTCTGGTCGAGCACGGCGATTTTCGCGCCCTTGGCGGCCATGGCGCGCGCGGTGGCGGCGCCGAGGCCGGAACCTCCGCCGGTGATAAGAACGGCAACGTCTTTCAACTGCATGGGATAAGCCTTTCCTTGACCCTGTTATGCCTTGACCCTGTTATGGACGTTTCTCTTTGTGATTGGCGAATGGCGAATAGCGAATGGAGCTGTTCGCTATTCGTCATTCGCCATTCGCTATTCCCCCCTCAGCATGCCACCGCAAATCAGCGCTTCCATATGGCCGATATATTGCCGGCAGACCTCGTCGGTCACCGGCCCGACGCCGGTCGCCCGCGACATCGCATGCCGCCCGAAAAACAGATGATCGCAGGCGCCGATCAGGCTGGTGTAAAACAGCACGGGATCGATGCTGCGGAATTCTCCGGCCTTGATGCCTTCCGCAAGCAGGCGGCGGTGGAAATCCAACAGCGGCGCGACGAAGAAGTTCGACACTTCATCGGCGGCATCCGCGCTGCTCTCGTGCAGCAGATAATGGATCAGCCGATTCATATAGGGAAAGCGGTGATAGGCCCGGATGATCCCCGCGATATGCAGGCGGAGTTTCGCGGTCGGCGCAATCGGCTGCGCCAGCAGATATTCGAGATGCGACACTTCGGTCGCGGCGTCGCGCGCCAATAGCGCCAGCAACAGGCCGTCCTTGTTGCCGAAATGGTATTTTACCAGCGCGGCATTGACGCCGGATTTCTGCGCGATGTCGCTCAGCGACACCTCGATCGACGCGCGTTCGATCATCAGCGCGCTCGCCGCGACGAGAAGTTTCTCGGCGGTGGCATTTCTGCCGCCCGGAAGCCGGGCCGGTACGCTGGTGTTCAACTGCGATGCCATCATCTGCCTGTCGGGGAAAGCCGGGCGCAGATAAGCCGAAGCCGCGGCCGCACTCAAGAGTTAATTGATTGATTGACTAAATCCCGTGGCATCCCTTAAATCCGGCGCGTCCTTCAAGCATCAGCCCGAACAACCAGGGAGAACAGAGATGGCCGAGGCCTATATCGTCGCCGCCGCACGCACCGCCGGAGGCCGCAAGGGAGGACGCCTCGCGGGATGGCATCCGGCCGATCTCGCCGCTTCCGTGCTGGACTCGCTGGTCGAGCGTTCCGGCGCGGCTCCCGACCGGATCGAAGACGTCATCATGGGCTGCGTGATGCAGGCCGGCGAGCAGTCCAACAACATCGCGCGCAACGCGATCATGGCCTCGAAGCTGCCGGAAAGCGTGCCCGGCACCTCGGTCGACCGGCAATGCGGCTCCTCGCAGCAGGCGCTGCACTTCGCCGCGCAGGCGGTGATGTCGGGAGCCATGGACGTGGTGATCGCGGCCGGCGTCGAAGCCATGACCCGGGTGCCGATGGGGCTGGCGTCGTCACTGCCGGCAAAGAACGGCTTTGGCCATTACAAGAGCCCCAACATCGAAAAGCGCTACCCCAATATCGTCTTCAGCCAGTTCACCGGCGCGGAAATGATGGCGGAGAAATACGGCCTGTCCAAAGACGAACTCGATCAATACGCCTATCAGAGCCATCAACGCGCCATCGCCGCGACCCAGGCCGGGAACTTCAAGGACGAAATCATTCCGCTCAAGATCACCCGCGCGGATGGTTCGACCGACACCCACCACATCGACGAAGGCATTCGCTTCGACGCCAGCCTCGACGGCATCCGCAACGTCAAGCTGATCGCGGAAAACGGCAGGCTCACCGCCGCCAGCGCCAGCCAGATCTGCGACGGCGCCTCCGGCGTGATGGTGGTGAACGAAAAGGGCCTGAAGTCGCTCGGCGTCAAGCCGATGGCGCGAATCCATCACATGACCATGATGGGCGGCGATCCCGTGATCATGCTGGAGGCGCCGCTTCCCGCCACCGAGCGTGCGCTGAAGAAGGCCGGCATGTCGATCGACGATATCGACCTGTTCGAAGTCAACGAGGCCTTCGCCTCGGTCCCGACCGCCTGGCTCAAGACCACCGGCGCCGACCCGTCGAAGCTCAACGTCAACGGCGGCGCGATTGCCCTCGGTCATCCCCTTGGCGGCTCCGGCACCAAGCTGATGACCACGCTGGTCCATGCGCTGAAGCAACGCAACAAGCGCTACGGCCTGCAGACCATGTGCGAGGGCGGCGGCATGGCCAATGTGACGATTGTCGAGCGGCTCTGAAGCGGCAAAAATGCTGTCGTCCGTATGCAGCGCGTCGGGTGGGCTGAGGCGCTTCGCGCCGTGCCCACCTGCTCGATGCTGACTGAATGGTGGGCACGCTTCGCTTGGCCCACCCTACTGAACAACGCCGCGTGCCGGTCATGACGAAGGTACTGCACAATGGCAACCCTCCCCGACATTCCGCTTCCGGCCGCCATCCGCTCGCGCTTTGTCGACGGCATCAACGGGCTGCGCATGCACGTGCTGGAAGCAGGCTTCGAGAGCCGCGGCCGGCCTTGCCTGCTGCTGCTGCACGGCTTTCCCGAACTCGCCTATAGCTGGCGCAAGGTGATGCCGGCGCTGGCGGACGCCGGCTATCATGTGATCGCACCGGACCAGCGCGGCTACGGCCGCAGTACCGGCTGGGACGCCAGCTACGACGGCGACCTCCGTTCGTTCCGGCTGCTCAATCTTGTGCGCGACGCTCTCGGCTTGGTGTCGGCGTCCGGCTATCGCGCGGTCGACGCCGTGGTCGGCCATGATTTCGGCAGCTCGGTCGCTGCCTGGTGCGCGCTGGTGCGGCCCGATATATTTCGATCGGTCGCGCTGATGAGCGCGCCGTTTGGCGGACCGCCGCCGCTGCCGTTCGATACGGCGGACAAGCCGCCATCGCCGCGGCGCGACGATCCCGTGCATCGCGAGCTTGCGGCGCTGCCGCGCCCGCGCAAGCATTATCAATGGTACTACTCGACGCGCGAGGCGAATGCGGACATGCACCGCGCGCCGCAAGGCGTACATGATTTCCTGCGCGCCTATTATCACCACAAGAGCGCCGACTGGAAAGACAACAAGCCCTATCCGCTGCAGTCGTGGTCCGCGCGCGAACTGGCCAAGCTGCCGACCTATTACGTGATGGATTTGGCGAACAACATGGCCGAGACGGTCGCGGCGGAAATGCCGTCCGGCGCGGCCATCGCCGCCAATCAATGGCTGCCCGACCGTGAACTCGCTGTCTACAGCGGCGAATATGCCCGCATTGGATTCCAGGGCGGTCTGCAATGGTATCGCTGCGGCACTTCCGCGGCGTTCACTCCGGAGCTCGAGACCTTTGCGGGCCGCAGCATTGATGTGCCCTCCTGCTTCATCTCGGGCAGGCAGGATTGGGGCACCTATCAACGCCCCGGCGCGTTTGAGGCGATGCAGACCACCGCCTGCACCCGGATGATCGGCTGTCATCTGGTCGACGGTGCCGGTCATTGGGTGCAGCAGGAGCAGCCCGAACACGTCAGCCGCTTGCTGCTGCAATTCCTGCAGCAGGCGAAACACCGGCAAGGCCGGGATGCGCCGGCCTGAGTTCGCTCTCCAGGGAACCAATGCTCCCGGGGCCGCGTTGCAGGCTACCGGGTAATGCGCCCGGCGACATGATTGGAGGAGAGCAAATATGGGAAAAAAAATCGCTGGCCTATTGGGAGCGGTGGCGACGCTCGGAGCATTCGGCGCGGCTCAGGCAGCGCCAATGCCGAGTCCGGTAGCGACCGACGTTTTGAGAGCGAATTCCTTCACTGACCTGCTTCAGCCGATCCCAAATGCTGCTGCGCTGCTGCAGGCCGTGGATGAATCGGGACCGGCTGCGTCAGCCGATGAAAATGTGCAGTTGGTGCAATACCATCACCATCACCACCACCATCATCATCACGGCTTTCGCCGGTACGTGCCCCATATCGTCGTGGTGCCTCATCGCTACCGCCACCACCACCACCACCACCATCACCATCATCATCACCATCATCACTACTGACGCCGGCCCGATCGGGTTGACCTTGCGAACCCCGGGGCATTGCCCTGGGGTTTATCTTGCGCTCAGTCCTGCCGGGCCTTCTCCTTCGCGGCGCGATGAAGATGCCGATAGGTGCCGTCGAACACGGTGTCGGTCGACGAGGTCCATTCGGTTCCGGCCGACAGCGTCGGTCGGCTGGCATAGATGCGGCGCGCCTGCAGCTCGCGCTCGGCGGATTCCTCCTCGCCCATCTTCTCGAGTTCGAAGCAAGCTTCCTCGGGGATCACAATGATCTGCGCAAACGGTTCGTTCGGCCGGAAAACATGGGTACGGCCCTCGGCCGGCGCCTTGAACACCGCAAAGAACATCATCGGCCACCAGTTGCGCACCAGCGCCGGCACCGCGATCGGCACGGTATCGGTAGGGTCGGTGTAGAATCGCGGATGCGGTTCGGTCCGGATCGCCATGCCTTTCTCGACCTTGAGGTCGAGCAGGATCTGATAAGTGTAAAACTGGTCGCCGAAATTTCGGAACGGCGGCCATTGCAACCCGCCGTCGGGCGCCGGCCCCCAGTCTCCCTCCAGGATCAATTTGCCGTCTTTGGTGCTGACGTGCAGTTCATTGTCATAAGGGTAGAACAGCTCGATTCCGTATTGCGCGCCCTCCGAGAACGGAACGCAGTGCCAGACCTGTTCCCGCGAGCCATCGGTGCGCGGTTCGCGCTTGCCCGCCCACCCCGGAATCTCAAGCCGGGTTCGCCGCGGCGCCAGCCGCGGATCGTTCAGGCGGTATTTGACCTTGTCCATCAGAGCCCCCGTCAATCCATGCTGGAACTCGAACGGGCATCGGCGGCAAACGGTTCCATCCCGCCCCTTGTCGCGAAGATCGTCGTGCCCGGGCTTGTCCCCGCCAGGACGGAAAGAGCCCCAGCTTGCCAGAAGACCGGTCATTGACCGCGTCAAACCGGGCCATTATACGACTTAGAACCATTCTAAACTTGTCCCGGGGACGATCCGAATGAAGAGCTTTGCCGACCTCACCGAGCGCGAAGTGCTGGCGGTTGCGATCTCCGCCGAAGAAGAGGACAGCCGCATCTACATGACCTTCGCCGAGGACCTGGCGGAGCGCTATCCCGATTCGGCGAAGGTATTCGAGGAGATGGCCGAGGAGGAAAGGGGCCATCGCCACCGGCTGCTGGAGATCTACGAGCAGCGTTTCGGCCCGCATCTGCCGCCGATCCGGCGCGACAACGTCCGGGGGTTTTTGCGCCGCCGTCCGATCTGGTTGACCAAGAACCTGTCGCTCGACACCATCCGCAAGGAAGTCGGGACCATGGAGTTCGAGGCCGAGCGGTTCTACGTCAAGGCCGCCGAGCAGACCCAGGATGTCGGGGTCCGCCGGCTGCTCGGCGATCTTGCCGAGGCGGAGAAAGGCCACGAGAAAGTTGCCGCCAGGCTGACCGACCAGATTCTCAGTCCAGACGTGCGCGCCGACGAGGACAAGACCCGCCGGCGCGTGTTCGTCCTGCAGTACGTGCAGCCGGGTCTCGCCGGCTTGATGGACGGGTCGGTATCGACGCTGGCGCCGCTGTTCGCCGCGGCGTTCGCCACGCACCAGAACTGGCAGACCTTCCTGGTCGGATTGGCCGCCTCGATCGGCGCCGGCATCAGCATGGGCTTTGCGGAGGCGCTTTCCGACGACGGTTCGCTGACCGGACGCGGCTCGCCGTGGCTGCGCGGCGCAGCCAGCGGCGTCATGACGGCGCTCGGCGGTCTCGGCCACTCCATGCCCTATCTGGTTCCGGATTCATGGGCCAACGCCTTCTGGATCGCGACCGCGATCGCCGGCGTCGTGGTGTTCTTCGAACTGTGGGCGATCGCCTATATTCGCGCGCGCTACATGGACACGCCATTTCTGCAGGCCGTGTTCCAGATCGTGCTCGGCGGTGCCATCGTGCTTGCTGTCGGTATCCTCATAGGCGCGGCGTAGCCTTTTTGCCGTGGATTGAAGCCGGCGTCGACAGGCGTCGATGGATTAGAGCATTTCTAGCGGCAAACCGACCACGACCCCTGCCGGAAATCGCCAGAGTTCTGGCATAAGGCCGATCATGACCGATCGTTTGCAATACGGGACCACCGCCAAGGTGTTCCACTGGCTCATCGTGGCGCTGCTGCTGGTGCAATATCCGATCGGCTGGTTTATGCCCGACCTTCACCACGGCATGAAGCCCGGCGCGGCCATGACGTTCCACATCTCGTTTGGAATTGTCATCCTCATGCTCATTGTCATGCGCTTCGCATGGCGCCTGATGCATCCGGTTGCGCCCGAAAGCTCGCTCCCCCGCTGGCAGCGGTTGAGTTCGGAAGCGGTGCACTGGCTGCTCTATGCGCTGGTGCTGGCCACGACCCTCACCGGCTGGCTGTTCGCATCGTTTCGCGGCTGGTCGGTGTCATTGTTTTTCCTGACGCCGCTGCCGATGCTGGCCGCGGACAATGCAGCAGCCGGGAAGGCGATCGACGGCTGGCATCAGGCGATGGAGTGGACCTTGCTGGCGGTGATCGGTGTCCACGTCGTGGCGGCGCTGGCCCACATCTTTGTCTACCGCGACCGCGTCATGCAGCGGATGCTGCCGGGATAGCCTTCATCCCGATCCCGGTTGGCTGGCTCTTGCAGAGGCGATCGGAACGCCGCATCATCCGGCACAGAAGCCGACCGCAGGAGAAACGCCTTGGCAAAATCGCAATGGAGCTTCGCAACCGCGACCGAATTGTCGGCAGCCCTGAAGGCCAAGAAAGTCTCCGCGGTGGAGCTGGCGCAGGATGTCATCGGACGCATCGAGCGCCACGACGCCAGGATCAATGCGGTCTGCGTGCGTGATTTCACCCGAGGCCTGGAAGCCGCCCGCGCCGCCGACGCCGCCCGCGCCCGTGGCGAGAGCAAGCTGCTGCTCGGCCTTCCCATGACGGTGAAGGAATCCTACAACGTCGGCGGGCTTCCCACCACATGGGGCTTCCCGGCGCAGAAGGATTTCACCCCGCCGGAGGACGCGCTGTCGATCTCGCGGGTGAAGGCGGCGGGCGGCGTCATCCTCGGCAAGACCAATGTGCCGCTTGCGCTTGGCGACTGGCAGAGCTACAACGACATCTACGGCACCACCAACAATCCGTTCGATCTCGCCCGCACGCCGGGCGGCTCCTCCGGCGGATCGTCGGCAGCGCTGGCCGCGGGTTACGGGCCGCTCTCGCTTGGTTCCGATATCGGCGGCTCGCTGCGGGTGCCGGCGTTTCATTGCGGCGTCTATGCCCACAAGCCGACCTTCGCGCTGGTGCCGTCGCGCGGCCATACGTCGCCGCCATTGCCGCCACTGCCGTTCGACCGCGATCTTGCGGTGATCGGGCCGATGGCGCGCTCGGCCGCCGATCTTTCGCTGCTGCTCGACGTGATCGCCGGGCCGGACCCGATCGAGGCCGGCACGGCCTATCGGCTCGCGCTGCCGCCGCCGCGCCACGGCGAGCTGAACCGATTTCGCGTGCTGCTGATCGACACCGATCCGGTGTTGCCGACCGACGCGGCCGTGCGCGCAGCGATCGGGAGGCTTGCTGCCAATCTCGGCAAGGCCGGCGTTGCCGTCGAGCGCTCGAGCCCGCTATTGCCCGACTTTGCCGCCTCGACGCGGCTCTATATGCGGATGCTGCTGTCGTTCCTCGCCGCCTCGTTCCAGCCGGAGATCTATGCAGGCGCCAGGGACGCGGCGGCGAAGCTCGCCGCCGACGATAACAGCCTGGCGGCGGAGCGGCTGCGCGGCATCGTGCTCAGCCATCGCGACTGGCTGATGGCCGCCGGCGGTCGAACGCGGCTGCGGGCGCGATGGCGCGAGCTGTTCAAGAGCTTCGATGCCGTGATCTGTCCGGTGATGCCGACGCCGGCGTTTCCGCACGATCATTCGGCCGATCAGGAGCAGCGCCGCATCGAGATTGACGGCAGGAAATACCCGTATCTCGATCAGCTCGCATGGCCTGGCATCGCCACGCTGCCCGGCCTGCCGGCGACGGCGATACCGATCGGCCTGTCGCCGCAGGGGCTGCCGGTCGGCGTCCAGATCGTCGGCCCATGGCTGGAAGACCGCACGCCGCTGAAACTGGCCGAACTGATCGAGCGCGAATTCGGCGGCTTCGTTGCGCCGCCGATGTTTGATGATTAGGACAGGGCCGAGCCGTCATTGCGAGAAGCGAAGCGACGAAGCAATCCACGCTTTGTCCTCAACGACGATGGATTGCTTCGCTGCGCTCGCAATGACGGGGTGAGAGCAACGGAGACAAACCATGAGCAAGGATACCGACGAACTGACCGCCCTCAATCGCGACTATGTCGCCTCGGTGCAGAATTCCGACGTCAAGCGCTTTGACGAGATGCTGGCGCAGGACTTCTTTTGCAGCAACCCCGACAAGTCGCTGGTCGACCGCGCCGGATTTCTGAAGCAGACCGCGGTGCCGCTAACGATCCGCAACCTGGTCGCCGATGAGGTCAATATCCGCGTGCTCGGCGACTTCGCCATCATCCACGGACGCACCAGCTATACGACGGCGGATGGTCAGCAGGCCTTCGGGCGCTACACCGATTGCTGGGCCAAGCAGAACGGCCGCTGGCTTGCGGTCTCGGCGCATGTTTCGCGGTAGGGCGAACCTTCTAAGCATCGAACATGATCACGCTGCGCACGGTCTTGCCGGCCTTCATCGCGGCAAAACCCTCGTTGATCTCCGACAGCTTCAGCTTGGCCGAGATCCAGTCCTCGAGATGCAGCTTGCCGCGCATGTAGAATTCGACCAGGCGGGGCATGTCGACGCGGAAATGGTTCGAGCCCATCGACGAACCCTGGATCTTGCGCTCGCGCAGGAAGTCAAAGCCATGCAGTTCGATCTTCTGGCCGAACGGAATCATGCCGACGATGGTCGCGGTGCCGCCGGGCGCCAGCATGGCGAAGGCCTGCTCGGCGGTTTCCTTGCGGCCCAGCACCTCGAATGAATGGTGCACGCCGCCATTGGTGAGATCGCGCACCTGCTGCACCACGTCGCCGTTGCGGGGATCGACGATGTCGGTGGCGCCGAGCTTGGTCGCCAGTTGCAGCTTGGCCGGATTGGTATCGACCGCGATGACGCGGCCGGCGCCGGCAATCTGCGCGCCGTTGATCGCGGCCATGCCGACGCCGCCGCATCCGATCACCACGACGGTCTCGCCGGGCGCCACTTTCGCGGTGTTCACCACCGCGCCATAGCCGGTGATGACGCCGCAGCCGATCAGCGCCGCCAGTTCCAGCGGCATGTCCTTGCGGATTTTGACGATGGCATTCTCGTGCACCAGCATCTGCTCGGCGAAGGAGGAGAGATTGAGAAACTGGTTGAGTTTCTCCGATCGCGCCCAGGACAGCCGGTTGGATTGGCCGGGCAGCATCTTCACCGTGGTGTCGGTGCACAGCACCGGCCGGCCGGTGGTGCAGTTGTCGCAGGTGCCGCAAAATACCGACAGGCAGGTCACGACATGATCGCCGGGCTTGACGTAGGTCACGTCGGAGCCGACCTGCTCGACGACGCCGGCGGATTCGTGGCCGAGCACCGCCGGCAGCGGATGCGGGTACAGCCCTTCCATGAAATGCAGGTCGGAATGGCAGAGGCCGGCCACGCTGGTGCGGATCAGCACCTCGCGCGGCCCGGGCTTCGGCAGGCTGACATCCTCGATCACCAGCGGCTTGTTGACTTCATGCAGGACGGCGGCCTTCATTGGATACTCCCTATTTTCATCTTGTTCTTGAACGAGCCTGACTTCAGCCTACGCTGCCAGCACCAATTCGCCAACCTCGGCCATGCCGACCGCGCGTTCGCCCAGCAGATGGTCAGTGATCGCGCGCTGCGCGGAATTTTCCGTGAGCCGGAACGGATCGCTGGCCGTGACCCTGTGATCGATCACCAGCCGCGACAGCAACAGCCGGCGCGCATCGCCGCGCATGTCGTGGATACGTCCGCCCTCCCAGGCCAGCGCCACGGCGCTGGCGACATGATAGAGCAGGCTGGTCGCGCGCCGCGCCTCGGCTTCGTTGTCGGCTCGCGCGGCAACTTCGCGGGCAAAGCCGATGGCGCGGTCGGTGAGCGCGCGCAAACGGTCGCGCCAGGCCTGCGGCACGTTGGCACTGTCGTCGAGCCGGGCATGCAGATCGGCGGCAAGCGCGGCATCGGCGCCATGGCGGCCGACCGCGCGCTTCAGCGCATCGAGTGCGACGATGTTGCCGGTGCCTTCCCAGATCGAGCCGAGATGGGCGTCGCGCAACAGCCGCGCGGTGGCGAATTCCTCGATATAGCCGATGCCGCCGCGCATCTCCAGGGCGTCGCCGCAGACCTTGCGGGCATCGCGGGTGGCGCGGAATTTCAGGGTCGGCGTCAGAATCCGCAACAGCGCGGCGGCGTCCTGGCTGCCGGCCTCGGCGCGGTCGAGCGCGTCGGCGGTGAGGAAACTCATCGACAGCGCCTGCTCGGTCGCCAGCATGATCTTCATCAATTGCCGGCGCGCCAGCGGCAGGTCGATGATGCGCTGGCCGAACACGACGCGATTTTGCGCCACCGTCATCGCGTCGTGATGGGCGCGGCGCATCAGCGCGGTCGATTTGACGCCGTTCGACAGCCGCGACGAGTTGACCATCTCGGCCATCTGCACAAAACCGCGATCGAGCCTGCCCGACCGCATAGGCGATCGCGCCTTCCAGCTTGATCTCGCCCGATGCCATCGAGCGGGTGCCGAGCTTGTCCTTGAGCCGAACGATCCGGTAATGATTTTGCGAGCCGTCGTCGAGCCGCCGCGGCATCAGAAACAGGCCGACGCCGCGGGTGCCGGCTTCGGCGCCTTGCGGCCGCGCCAGCAGCATCACGACTTCCGCATCGGCATTGGAGCAGAACCATTTCTCGCCCGACAGCCGCCAGTGATCGCCTTCCTGCACCGCCATCGTCGTGAGCTTGCCGACGTCGGAGCCGCCTTCCTTTTCGGTCATGAACTGGCCGCCCTGGGTGAGCTTGCTCATGTCGGTCTGGGTCAGACCGTCGAGATATCTCGCCTTCAGGGCATCGTCGCCGAAGCGCGACAACAGCTTGGCGCAGCCGTCGGTGACGTTGATCGGGCAACCGAGGCCGAACTCGGCCTGATTGAACAGGAAGGTGAAGGCGTGCTTGGCCGCCACCGGATAGGTCTGCTGGCCAGCCCAGGATGCCCTTGCGAACCGACATCGCATGGATGCCGAATTCGCCGAACGCGGCGCGCTCGAGCTCGCGATAGGCCGGATGATATTCGATCCACTGGACGTCGCGGCCGAAGCGGTCGCGCTGATGCAGCTCCGGCACGTGACGGTCGGCGAGGCGCGCGCATTCGTCGAGATGGCCGCCAGCGAGCCCGCCGAGCCGGTCAAGATGCGGCTCGATATGGCGAAACAGCGCATCGGGCAGATGGATGCGCAGCAGATCGGTCAGCGCCGGGTCGGCGCGGTAGAAATTCATGCCCGACGTATCCGGCGCCAGCAATCCGGGCTGATCGGCCGGCGCGGTCGCCGCGGCGTATTGGCTGAGCTGGTGCATTGACAAGCCTTGTTCGTTCCGTCCCGTACCATGAATTGAAGAGAATGCCGCTTGCGGCCATTGCATGATAAAGATCATTCTCCAGATAGAGCAGGCGACAAGGCCGTCACAGGAAATTTGGAGGATTCCACATGGCTGGCGGCTACCGCATCTTCGGCGCCGAGATGTCGCCCTACTCGGTCAAGATACGCTCCTATTTTCGCTACAAAGCCATCCCGCATCAATGGATTTTGCGCAATGCGGCAAGCCAGGCGGACTATGAAAAATACGCCAAGGTGCCGATCATTCCCTTGGTGGTTACGCCGGAGGGCACCGGCATTCAAGACTCCACCCCGATCATCGACGCCATCGAGAAGCTTCACCCGGAGCCGTCGATCCATCCCGACGACCCCGTCGCGCGGTTCATTTCGGCGCTGATCGAGGAATTCGGCGACGAGTGGGGCAACAAATGGATGTTTCACTACCGCTGGACGCGCGAGGTCGACCAGATCTGCTCGGCCGGGCGCATCGCGCGCATGCGCGGCCCCAAGGCCAGCGAGCCGGAACATGCCGCCTTCGCCGCCCAGGTGCGCGCCCGGATGGCTGATCGGCTCTGGTTTGTCGGCTCCAGCGCGGCGACGGCGCCGCTGATCGAAACCGGCTTTCTCGGCATGCTCGGATTGCTCGACCATCATCTCGCGACCCGCCGCTATCTGTTCGGCGGCCGGCCGGCATTTGGCGATTTCGGTCTCTGGGGCCAGTTCTACGAACTGTGGACCGATCCGACCGCGGGCGCGCTGATCGAGGGCGGCGCGCCGCATGTGCTCGACTGGGTCCACCGCATGCTGTGGCCGCGAGCCGAAGGCCCGTTCGAAACCTGGTCGACACTGGCGCCGACGTTGATGCCGATCCTGACCGAACAGATCGGAAGACAGTTCATGCCCTGGACCCTCGCCAATGCAAAGGCGGTGGGCGAAGCGCGGGACGAGTTCAGCGTCGAACTCGGCGACAAGGTCTGGATCCAGAAACCGCAAAAATATCACGCGCGCGCGCTCGCCATGCTGCGCGCCAAATACGCCGATGCCGCCGACAAGGCCGCGCTCGATCCGGTTCTGCAGGCCGCCGGCTGCCTCGCCGGCTTGCGTGGCTGAAAAACATCCATTCCAGCAAAGGAACAGCGTCATGGAAACCCTCAGCTACAAGACCGCCCTGATCGTCGGCGCCGGCGAAGGTCTCAGTGCATCGCTGGCGCGATTGTTCGCCCGGGAAGGCATTCGCATCGCGCTGGCGGCACGCCGGATCGAAAAGCTTGGCGCGCTCTGCACCGAAACCGGCGCCCGTGCCTTTGCCTGCAACGCCACCGAGCCCGACGAGGTCGAGCGCCTGTTCGGCGTGGTGGAGCGTGAAATCGCCTCGCCCGACCTTGTGGTCTACAACGCCAGCGCGCGAGCACGCGGCGCGTTCGTCGATCTGGTGCCGTCGGAAGTGGCGCAGGCGCTGGCCGTCAGCGCGTTCGGCGGCTTCCTGGTGGCGCAGCAGGCCGTGAAGCGGATGCTGCCAAACCGGCACGGCGCGATCCTGTTCACCGGCGCTTCCGCCAGCGTCAAGGGCTACCCGCAATCGGCGCCGTTTGCGATGGGCAAGTTCGCGCTGCGCGGGCTGGCGCAGAGCATGGCGCGCGAATTGTCGCCGCAGGGGATTCACGTCGCGCATTTCGTCATCGATGGCGGCATTCGCAGCGCCGCCCGCGCCGAATCCGCCGACCGGCCGGATTCGATGCTCGATCCCGACGCCATTGCGCTGGCTTACTGGAACGTGCTGCAACAGCCGCGCAGCGCCTGGAGCTGGGAACTGGAATTACGGCCGTGGGTCGAGAAATTCTAGCCATCGCCGTCATTCCGGGGCGATGCGACAGCATCGAGACCCGGAATTGAGATTCCGGGTCCGGTGCTGGCGCCCCGGAATGACGGGACGTCCGGGGGGAATGCGAGCCATGACGACCACCGACACCACCATCGATACCGGCACCGATGAACTGCTCTGCACGATCCGCGACCGCGTCGCCGTCATCACGCTGAACCGGCCCGAAGCGCGCAACGCCATGTCGGATCAGCTGACCGCCGGCCGACGATGCGCTCCGTGGCTCAAGAGCGTGGAGCAGCAAGCGACGATAGCGGTTCATCCACGCGGGCGCTGCTGGTGCCGCACCGCCGATGGCGACGAATGCGCTGCCTTCTGCGCCGGGCGAACTCGGTACGTGCGGCGCAGGGCATCGGGGATTGCGCGAGCTGATGGCCCAGCTCGAAACGGCAAACGCAGAGATCCCGAGCTGATACGAGACACGTTGCTGGTTCTGCCAGGCACTGGCAGCCGCTCGATGCCGATGAGCGCGCGCTGGACTACAGATTCGCAAGCCGCCCGCGCCGATCGCGAGCGCGCCGGCTGATGGAGGTGCGTGCGTCGGCCCGATCATCGCCAGCACGGTTCTGGCCAAGGTGGCCGATGCGAAGGTGTTCCGCTCGCGCCGCGATTTTACGGCCTGGATCGGACTGACCGGCCGCGATCACGGCACCGGCGGCAAGCATCGTCCAGGCCGCATCTCCAAACGGGCGACCGCATGCTGCGAGCCCTGCTGATCAGTGGGGCGAGCGGCTATCTGCGCCACCAGAAGCGGCGCGGTGTCAGCGACCGCCTGGCTGCGCGAGCTGCTGGCGCGTCGTCCCTATAAGGTCGTCATGGTGGCGCTCGCCGCCAAGACCGCGCGTATCATCCGGCGCCAGCTGGCCAAAGGAGGACAGTACCGGGCTCGCGCGAGCGCGTCGGCTGCTGCCTGATTGGAAGGCGACAGCCGCCGCGCTCGCGCTCATCTGTCGGAAAGGGCAACTATGGTGCGATGGCAAAATGGTCAGGAAACCGTGGATCGAAACACTCCGTCACCGTCATCGCGCGTCACAGCACGAGCCGAACGCCTGGAATTCGATCCGCGATCTCCATCAGGGCCCGCGGTCATCGACCGCATTCAGAGGCCGTATACATGACCTCTCCCCGATCCGTTTGCCGAAAAGCCAAAGCAAGCCCTTCCCGAGAGGAGGCCGTCCATAATGACGAAACGGCCGGCTCAATTCGCCGAAGCCCCACTCAAGGCGAGGCCAGCCGCGGCGATCCGCCAGCTCGCGCAGGGAATATCCTGCGGGGCCGTATGAGTGGGCTTTTCGAACCGCACCAGCTTCCAATCCTCCGGATTGGGGACAAAGCCGAAGCCGGACTTGCGGGCGAGCGCTATCATGGCGTCGTTGGATCGCAGGGTATCGCCGAACAGACGCGCGGCGCCGAGCGCGGCGGCCCGGCATTCCAGGTTCCCGAGCAGCGCGGCGCCGATGCCGTGGCCCTGCCAGCGATCGTCGATCGACAGGCCAAATTCGAGACTGTCGGTGTCGGCGTGGAAGGCATAGCGGGCCTCGCCGACAATGGTTGCGAACCCGTCGATCTGCATTGTCGCCACGACGCTGAAGCCGTCGCTCTCACCGATATGGATGAAGCGATCGAGCAGGTGGTACGGCAGTTCCTTCATCGCGCCGAGGAAGCGATTGTAGCGCGAGCGGGTCGAGAGCGAGCGAAAGTAGTTCTGCAATTCCTCGACATCGCCGGGTTCGACGAAGCGCACCGTCACCGGTTCTCCGCCGCGCGAGCGCACCACGTCCGAGTATTGTTTCAGATCGTCGAACCGAACACCCTTCATGGCGCGCTCCTTCATATTTCGAAAGGCTGGCCGGCGTCCCTCGCCCGAGGCGACGCCGGCCTGGCTGCATCATCATGCCCGCCAAAACGGCTTTTCGACTTCGTGAGCAATGTCGCTCCAGGAAATGCCGACATCGTGCATGTCGCGATCGGTCCATTGCGCCAGCTCGCGGCGCTGCCGCTGCCGCTCGCGCCAGACGTGAAAGGTATCGCTGAGCTGGGCCAAAATCCCGGAACCATGATGATTTATCATCGATTGATGTGAATAGATGGACATTTTCGTCTCCTAAAGCTACGCTGTTGCAGCGAATATCTGCGCTATATCGCCCATCCACAAACGACACTTTGTACCGCTTCAGATGACATAATCTCATGAATGAATTTTTCGCTTCATGACCAGACTGCCCTCGCTGAACGGATTGCGCGCGTTCGAGGCCGCCGCCCGGCATTTGAGCTTCACCAACGCGGCGGCCGAACTGAATGTCACGCAAACCGCGATCAGCCATCAGATCCGGCGGCTTGAGGAGGAACTCGGCGTTCGGCTGTTCGTCCGGCAGAACCGCGCGCTGGCGCTGACGCCGGAAGCTGCACAATATCTTCCCGGCGTCCGCGCCGCGTTCAACGATCTGCGGTTTGCGACCGACCGGCTGCTGCACAAGGACAATGAAAATGTCCTGACCGTCTCGACCCTGGCGTCCCTCGCCGCAAAATGGCTGCTGCCGCGACTTCCTGCGTTCCAGGAAGCGCATCCCGGCATCGACGTCCGCATCACCACCTCCACTACGCTGGTCGATTTCAAGAGCGGCGGCGTCGATGCCGCGATCCGCTACGGCCGCGGACATTGGCCGGGCCTGCGCGCCGACTGGCTGATGGCCGACGAGCTGTTTCCGGTGTGCAGCCCGGCGCTGATCACCGGCAGCAGACCGCTGCGCTGTCCGGAGGACCTCGCCCACCAGACCCTGCTCCACACCAGCGCCGGCTATAACGACGACTGGCGGCTATGGCTTACCGCCGCGGGGCTGCCGCCGGATATCTCAAAGCACCCCGGACTGACCTTCGACCTGATTTTGGTGACGGTCCAGGCGGCGATCGACGGGCTCGGCGTGGCGATGGGCCGGACGTCCTATGTCGAGGCCGACATCGCCAAGGGCCGGCTCGTGGTTCCATTCAAGATCGCCCTGCCTGCCGATGCCGGCTTCTACCTGGTTTCGCCCGAGGCGAGAGCGGATTCGCCGAAGCTCTCGGCGTTCCGCCACTGGCTGGTGGCCTCGTTGCAGAACAAAACCTGAAAAGCTTCCGGCGTGCAGCGCGATATCGCGTTGGTTGCGCGTTTTCCGGTTGGTCGCGCCGCGCCGGCGTGGCAGATTGCCCCATCAAGAAGAGCGACGGTCAGCGGGCGAAAGATCTGATCGCGTCGGCCGCTCGCAAAAACGGGGAGAAACCAACGATGTCGCAGGTATCCACGTCGCAACTGCCGCAGATCAAGTCGCGCGTTGGCGCCATTCTGCGCGCGACCAGCGGCAATTTCCTCGAACAATTCGACTTCTTCCTGTTCGGCTTCTATGCCAGCGCCATCGCCAAGGCATTCTTTCCGGCCGAGAACGACGCCGCCGCGCTGCTCAACACCTTCGGCGTGTTCTGGCTGGGCGCGTTGATGCGTCCGGTCGGCGCCATCGTGCTTGGCGCCTATATCGACAAGATCGGCCGCCGCCTCGGCTTGATCGTCACCCTGGGAATCATGGCGATCGGCACCGTGGTGATCGCGTTCTGCCCAACCTATGCCAGCATCGGGGTTGCCGCACCGATCATCGTGCTGGCCGGCCGGTTGCTGCAGGGCTTTTCCGCCGGCGTCGAACTCGGCGGCGTCTCGGTCTATCTTTCGGAAATCGCCACTCCCGGCAATCGAGGCTTCTATACGTCGTTTCAGTCCTCGAGCCAGCAGGTCGCCATTTTCGTCGCGGCCCTGCTCGGCTTCGGGCTGAGCGAGCTGATGCCGGCAGCGACGGTCGCGGAATGGGGCTGGCGGATTCCGTTCTTCATCGGCTGCCTCATCATTCCCTTTATCTTCGTGCTGCGGCGAACGCTGGAGGAAACACCGGCATTCCTGTCCATGAAGAAACATCCGACCACAGCGGAAGTGTTTGCGTCGGCCGCAGCGAATTGGCGCATCGTGCTGCTCGGCATGCTGATGGCGACCTTGACCACCGTGACCTTCTATTTCGTCACCGTCTATACGCCGACATTCGGCAAGACCGTGCTGAAACTCACCACCCAGGACAGCCTGCTCGTTACCCTCATGATTGCCGTGACCAACTTCATCTGGAATCCGGTCGGGGGCGCGCTATCGGATCGCATCGGGAGAAAGCCGGTGCTGCTGACCATCGCAATTCTTTCCCTGGTGACGGCCTATCCCGCCCTGCACTGGCTGACTAATGCCCCGACCTTCGGCAAGATGCTTGCCGTCGAAATGATGTTTTCATTCTATTTCGGCGTCTACAGCGGCACCATGCTCGGCGCGCTGGTCGAGGTGGTGCCGGCCCATGTCCGCACCACCTGCTTCTCGCTGGCATTTGCCCTCGCCGCCGGCCTGTTCGGGACCTTCACGCCGTTTGCCTCGACCTGGCTGATCCAGCACACCGGCGATAAGGCATCCCCGGGTTACTGGCTGATGTGCGCCGCCGCCTGCGGCATCGTCGCAGCCCTCGCCATCTATCGCGGCGGCAAGACCATCGCGACGCGGGACGTCGTCCCCGCCTAGCGTCCGGAGCGCAACGGCCGGGCAGCAGCCCGGCCTTCCGCTCTTGATTTCCATGCAGACAAGATCAACAACACGGCATGGTCGATCTCGCTCAAAAATTCGACGTGCTGGTGATCGGCGGCGGCAATGCCGCGCTGTGCGCCGCGATCAGCGCGCGGCGGGCCGGCGCATCGGTGCTGGTGCTTGAAGGCGCACCGAAATTCTACCGCGGCGGCAACACCCGCCATACCCGCAATATGCGCTGCGCCCATGACGCCGCGACCGACATCCTCACCGGTCCCTATACCGAGCAGGAATTCTGGGAAGATTTGCTGCGCGTCACCGGCGGCCAGACCGACGAAGAACTCGCCCGCTACATGATCGCGGAGTCCAAGGACATCCTGGGCTGGATCGTCGAGCAGGGCGTGCGCTGGCAGCCATCGCTCGGCGGTACGCTAAGCCTCGGCCGCACCAACTCGTTTTTCCTCGGCGGCGGCCGGGCGATGCTGAACGCGCTCTATCTCACCGCCGAACGGCTCGGCATCGACATCCTCTATGACGCCGAGGTCACCGGGCTGCGGATCGAAGACGGGATGTTTGTGTCGGCCACGCTGAAACAGCCGGCCAACGGAGCGGTGGAAGTCCGCGCCTCGACGCTGGTCGCCGCCGCCGGAGGCTTTGAGGCCAACATCGAATGGCTCAAGGAGTATTGGGGCGACGCCGCCGATAACTTCCTGATCCGCGGCACGCCCTACAACCGCGGCTCGATCCTCAAGATGTTGCTGGCCGGGGGCGTCCAGGATGTCGGCGATCCCACCCAATGCCACGCCGTCGCGATCGACGCCCGCGCGCCGAAGTTCGATGGCGGCATCATCACCCGGCATGATTCCGTGGTGTTCGGCATCGTCGTCAACAAGTACGGGTTGCGTTTCTACGACGAAGGCGAGGACCTCTGGCCGAAGCGCTACGCGATCTGGGGCCGGCTGGTTGCCGCCCAGCCGGACCAGATCGCCTACATCATCTTCGACACGAGCTCGCGCAACAGCTTCATGCCGACGCTGTTTCCGCCGATCGAAGCCGGCTCGATCGCCGGCCTTGCCGCCAAGTTCGAGCTCGATGCGGCGATGCTGGAGAAGACCATCGCCGACTTCAATGCGGCGGTGCGTCCGGGCACCTTCGATCACACCACTCTCGATGATTGCCGCACCGAGGGGCTGACGCCGCCGAAGACGCACTGGGCGCGCCGGATCGAGACGCCGCCTTATTATGCCTATCCGGTGCGGCCCGGCATCACCTTCACCTATCTCGGCACCCGCGTGAACAAGCAGGCGCGGATGCTGATGAAGGATGGCAAGGCCGCGGCCAACATGTTCGCCGCGGGCGAGATCATGGCGGGCAACGTGCTGGGCAAGGGCTATGCGGCCGGGATCGGCATGACCATCGGCAGCGTGTTCGGACGGATCGCGGGACGGGAAGCGGCGCAAAATGCACGGAACTAGCATCCTCGAGGAGGCCGACCGCCTGATGACGGTCTGCAATTCGTGCCGCTATTGCGAGGGCCTGTGCGCGGTGTTTCCGGCGATGGAAATGCGCCGCTCGTTCTCCGACGGCGACCTCAATTATCTCGCCAATCTCTGTCATGCCTGCGGCGCCTGCTACACCGACTGCCAGTTTTCGCCGCCGCACGAATACAACGTCAACGTCCCGCAGACGTTCGCGATCGCGCGCGCTGAAATCCTATGCCGCCTATACCTGGCCGCGTGCCTGCTCCGGCGTCTTCGCCCGCAATGGCCTCGCCATCAGTCTGATCGCAGCCGCCGCCGTGGCGGCGTTCATCTTCGGTTTTGCCGCCTTCAACGACCGGCAAGTCCTGTTCGGGGTCCACACCGGACCCGGCGCATTTTATCAACTGATGCCGCACAATGTGATGGCGGCGCTGTTCGGCGCCGCGTTGCTCTACGCGATCGTGGCGCTGGCGATGGGCGTGCGCGCATTCTGGCGCGACATCGGCGAGCCGATCGGCATGCGCACCGACCTGGCCTCGCTGTGGCAGGCGATCAAGGATGCCGGCGAGCTGCGCTATCTGGACGGCGGCGGCGTCGGCTGCGTCAACGAGGACGAGCGGCCGACCGACCGGCGCAAGCTCTATCATCATTTGACGTTCTACGGCTTTGTCCTGTGCTTCGCCGCGACCTGCGTCGGGACGCTCTATCACTACCTGCTGGCACGCGAAGCGCCGTATCCATGGTGGGATTTGCCGGTCGGGCTCGGCACGCTGGGCGGGCTCGGCCTGGTGATCGGACCGATCGGTCTGCTGGCGGAAAAATCCAGGCGCGATCCCGTGCTGGTCGACCAGGCACGCGCCGGCATGGACGTCGCGTTCATCGTGATGTTGCTGCTGACCGCGCTGACCGGCCTCGCGCTGCTGCTCTGGCGCGACACTGCCGCGATGGGCGCGCTGCTGGCGCTGCATCTCGGCGTGGTGTTTGCGCTCTTCATCACCATGCCCTACGGCAAGTTCGTGCACGGCATCTATCGCACGGTCGCGCTGGTGCGCTATGCACGGGAGCGGCGGATGATGGGGCACACCGTCTGACCCGTTCCATGACCGTACATCGGGGCCTCGTGGTTCGAGACGCGCCTGCGGCGCTCCTCACCATGAGGGTTGGACCTCATCCTGAGGAGCGGCCTTAGGCCGCGTCTCGAAGGATGAAGCCACGCCGGGTTGCGCGGCGGTTACACATCGACCACGACGTAGTCGCTTTCCACCGACACCGCGATGGTTTCGGCGATATAGGGCCCCTTCACCACGCTGCTGCCCGGCTCGACATTGACCGGATAGGCCTTGACCCGAAACCGCCGGGGATCGCAGTAGGATTGGCCGGTGCGGATATCGAACTCCCAGCCATGCCAGGGGCAGCGGATGATTTCGCCGAGCCTCGTGTATTCGATCGTGCCGGGATCGGACGATTGCGCGAGCCCGATCAGCGGTCCCTCGCACAACGCCGCGCCCTGGTGCGGGCAGCGGTTCAACAGGCCGAAGAATTCGCCCTTGACGTTGAAGACGGCGATCGGTCGATCGTCGATGGTGAGAAACTTGCGCGTGCCCGGCGGCAATTCCGCCACCGGAGCGATGACGTGGCGCGTCATTAGCCCAGCCCGTACAGCTTCCGGGCGTTGCCGAGATAGAATGCTTCGCGGTTGGTCTCGCTGACGCCCGGCGGCAGCACCCGCGACGGCTCGTCATAATCCCAGTGCGGATAGTCGGTCGCAAACAGCAGCTTGTCCCAGCCGACCCAGTCGATCACGTCAAACAGATGGTCGCGCCGCTCCGGGTCCTCCATGGGCTGGGTGGTCCAATAGATGTGGTCGCGGATATATTCCGACGGCGGACGCTTCACATGCGGCACCTCGCTGCGCATCCGCTGCCAGCTTTTGTCGAGCCGCCACGACAGCGACGGCGCCCAGCCGAAGCCGGCCTCAATCATCACCATCTTCAGTTTTGGGTGGCGCTCAAAGACGCCCTCCAGCACGATGCTCGCCAGTGCGGTCTGCTGGCATTGCGAATGACCTACCATTTCCTCGATGTAATAGCTCGGCCAGCCCGACGCGGTGATCGGATTGCCCCCGAAGCCGAACGCATGGACGCCGATCGGCAGCCCGGCTTCCTCGGCCGCCTGATAGATCGGCCAGTAGCGGCGCTGACCCAGCGGCTCGACATTGCGGCTCAGCAGCAGCACCTGAATGAAATTCTTGTCGCCGGCACGCTTGCGAATTTCGGCCGCCGCGGCCGGGCCATCCTCGTTGGCAACCACGATCGATCCCTTGAGGCGGCTGTCCTTGCCGGTCCATTCCGCGATCTGCCAGTCGTTGACCGCCGTGGCGAGCGCCGCGCTTAGATCCTGGTTGCGAATGCCCTGCCCGGTCTGCAGCGGACACAGCACGCCAAGCGCGACATGGTTCGGATCGAGATGCTGCTGCTGCATGAATGACAGCGACGAGCCCTGCGGTCCGCCCTCCGGCGGATAGGCATCGCGGCGCGACGCATTCGGCTGCGCCTTCGGGTAGGGCGGACCTGCCATCATGCCCTGGTAGGGATGTTTGCCGTAGGTCTCGAGATGATCGTGCCAGCGGCTCGCCAGATAGGGATAGAGGTCCTTCAGGCTCTTGCGCGCCGGATGGATGTCGCAATCGGCAATCGCGGCGTCGACGCCCTGCGACGAAGCCTGAGCCGGATCGGCGCGGAACTGCATGTTCATGGCGTGGTCTCCTCGAGCGCCGATTGCTTCAGCCGGCCGTAGGTCGCATGCGGGTTGTCGATCATGACCTTGCGCACCAGCTCGGGCGACATGGCTTCCGGCAGCACCGAATCGCCGTCGAACTGCCAATGCGGATAATCGGTGGAGAATAAGAGCAATTCATCCGACTGCATATGGTCAAACAGGCGATTTAATGTCGCCGGATCCGGCGGCGCGTCGATCGGCTGCAGCGAAAACCGGATGTTGCTTCGCACAATCTCCAGCGGCGCGCGATCCACCCACGGCGTTTCCATGCGGATGCCGCGCCAGAATTTATGCAGCCGCCACAGATAGGACGGCAGCCAGGTGAACCCGGATTCCAGCATCACCATTTTCAATGCCGGGTGCCTTGCAAAGACACCCTCGACGATCAGGCTGGTCAACTGGGTCTGAAAGGCGGTGGCCTGGGCGACATAGTCCTCGATGTGATAGGAGCCCCAGCCGACCGAGGTCGGCGGGTTGTGATAATTGCTGCCGGCATGGATGCCGATCGGCAGGCCGAGGCGCTCGGCGGCCGCGTAGATCGGCCAGTACGCGCGCTTGCCGAGCGGCATGTCCCCCATCACCAGCATCAGTATCTGAACGAAGCGGCGGTCCGCCGCGCAGCGTTCGATCTCGGCGACCGACTTCTCGATGCTCTGAATCGGGATCACGATCGAGCCGCGCAGCCGGCTGTCCTTGTCGAGCCACTCCTTCGCCAGCCAGTCGTTCAGCGCGCGGCAGAACGCGTCCGCCATGTCCTCGCTGAACACCATCTGTACCCCGTACAGCGGATTGCAGATGCCATAGCTGACCGCAAAACGATCGAGCGCCTGGGCTTGCATATCGGCGAGGCTGGACCCGGGCTTGCCGTTTGCAGGTCGCCAGTCCGGGCGCGCGGTGATCGGCGAGTTGGCGGGATAGGATTGCGATACCAGATCGACCATTCCGCGGGTCGTGACCTGATCGCGCCAGTAATCGCTGAGATAGGGCAGGAAGCTCGTCAGATGGGGAACAGCAGGGTGCAGATCGCAATCCACACCGCCCGCAATCGGCGACGTCATGACGGTTTCCTCTTGTTCCGCGGCCGCCGGTTGGCCCCTTGGATGTTCGATCACGACATCTTGTAGGCTGCGCCTGGCTGGCGGGCCGCATTCAAGCAGGCTCGCCTGCGGCCCGCAACTCGGCAACCGGTCCATCCTATGCTAGGAAATCGGCAAACGCGCGCACCGAGGAGGCTTTCGATGGTTCGGGTCGGACTGGCAGCGGTCGCAGCCACCATGCTGCTGACGGGCCTCGCCGCCGCGCAGCAACAGCCGCCGGCAACGCCGCCGCCACCCGATTTCTCCAAGGTCGAGATCAAGACCACCGATCTCGGTGACAACATCTACATGCTTGAAGGTCAGGGCGGAAATATCACCGTCGCGGTGGCAAAAGACGGCATCATCATGGTCGACGGCGACTACGCGCCGCTGCACGACAAGATCAAGGCCGCCATCGCCAATGTCTCGAACCAGCCGATCAGATATCTCATCGATACGCATTTTCACGGCGACCACACCGGCGGCAACGCACCGTTCGCCAAGGATGGCGTCACCATCGTCGCCGAGATCAACGTCAGAAACCGGCTGGCGGCCGGGACCACCAATGGGTTGACCGGCGCCAAGACGCCGCCCGCGCCGCAGGAAGCGTTGCCATCCAAGACCTACACCGGCGCCTATCATATCCGGCTCAGGGGGCGGGTCGCCGACCTCAAACATATCGCCAACGCACATACCGACGGCGACACCTACGTCTGGTTCAAGACAGCCAATGTGCTGGCGACCGGCGATACCTTCACCAATGGCCGCTACCCCAGCATCGACTTCGCCAATGGCGGCAATATCAAGGGGATGATCGCCGCCACCGAAGCCTACCTCAAGCTGGTCAACGCCAAGACCCGGATCGTTCCCGGGCACGGACCGCTCGCCGACAAGGCGGCGCTGGTGACCTACCGGACGATGCTGCTGACCGCGCGCGACCGGATGGCCAAGCTCGTCAAGGACGGCAAGAGCGAAGACGAGGTGGTGGCGTCGAAGCCGTTCGCGGACCTCGATGCGACATGGGCGCCGACGGAGCTGGCCAGCAGGAACTTCATCCGCGTCGTCTACCATTCGCTCGCCGACAAGAAGGGTGGCAGCAACGACGCCGGGAAAGCCACGCGATGAAAGATCTGGTTGCGATTGCCGAGCAGATAGCCGCCAGGCTGGTCGAGCGGCGCCAGACCATCGCGGTCGCGGAATCCTCGACCGGCGGCCTGATCTCGGCGGCCCTGCTCGCCGTGCCCGGCGCCTCGGCCTATTTCCTCGGCTCCGCCGTGGTCTATACCCGCGATGCGCGGCGGATTCTGGTGGACATCCCCGACGACGCGATGAAGGGAATCCGCTCCGCCTCCGAGCCCTATGCGAGGTTGCTGGCGAGCCAGATGCGCCGCCGTTTTGCCACCGACTGGGGCCTGTCCGAGACCGGCGCGACCGGCCCGACCGGCAACCGCTACGGCGACGCCGCCGGCCATAG
This sequence comes from uncultured Alphaproteobacteria bacterium, assembly GCA_963748165.1. GTDB lineage: Bacteria > Pseudomonadota > Alphaproteobacteria > Rhizobiales > Xanthobacteraceae > Bradyrhizobium. The sequence continues at coordinate 174,930 of CAVVIM010000017.1, read as the reverse complement.
CTGCATCGCGGTCGCAGGCCGCGGCGAACCGTCTGCAATGACGCTTGAGACCGGCAGTGCCGACCGGCTTGCCAACATGCAGGTCTTCGCCGCCACCGCGCTGAACTTCCTGCTGCAGAATCTGTCGCGCTGAAGGCCTCGTGGTTCCCGACGCTTGATTGCGTGCGCAAGCGAAGCGATCCATCCCCGCCGTCATTCCGGGGCGCGCGTCAGCGCGAACCCGGAATCTCGAGATTCCGGGTTCGCGCTTTCGCATCGCCCCGGAATGACGGTGTCTATCGTTCGCGGAAGGCGCGCATCAGTTGGTCCTTCAGCGGCTTGACCAGATAGGACAGCATGGTGCGGTCGCCGGTCTGTACGAAGGCTTCCACCGGCATGCCGGGTATCAGCCTGACCTCGCCCAGTCGCGCGAGTTCTTCCGGCGGCATCGAGACGCGGATCGTGTAATAGGACTGGCCGGTGCGTTGATCGGTGGTGACGTCGGGCGAGACGCGGGTGACGAAGCCGTTCAATTCCGGCGTCGTGCGCTGGTTGAATGCCGACAGCCGCAGCAGCGTCTTCTCGCCGATCTGCAATTTGTCGATATCCTGCGGATTGACCTTGGCCTCGACCTGGAGGTCGTCGCCCTGCGGAACGATGATCATGATGGCGTCGCCGGCCGAAATCACCCCGCCGACAGTATGAACCGTGGACTGCTCCACCATGCCGTCCTGCGGGGCGCGGATATCGACCCGCCGCAACTGGTCTTCGGCCGTGACCTTGCGCTCGACAAATTCGCCGATCTTGTCGTTGGTCTCGCGCAGATCCTTGGAGACGTCGCTGACCATGTCCTTGTCGACCTGGATCACCTGCAATTCGGTTTCGGTGATCTTGCCCTTGGCCTGGGCGCGGGAAGCGATGAATTGCGCACGCTCGCCGGCCAGCCGGGCCGCGTCGCGTTCCAGCGTCGTCAGCCGCGTCAACTGCACCAGGTGCTGGTCGTACAGCGAGCGGACCCCGACCAGCTCCTTCTGGACCAGCGCGATCTCCTGGTCCTTCGCGGTTTCCTGCGCTTCGAGGCCGGCGATTTCCTCGTTCAACTGAACGATGCGCTCGCGCAGTTGCGCCTTTTGCCCGCTCCTCCCGGTGGTACGGACCTCGAATAATTTGCTCTCGTTTGCCATGATGTTCTTGACGTCGGGGTCATCGGCGCGGTCGAGCAGCGCCCGCGGAAACACGATCTTGGTCAGTCCCTGCTGCTCGGCTTCGAGCCGCGCAGCCCGCGCCCACAATCCGTCGAGCGTCTTGGTGACAATGGCAAGGTTTGCCTTGGTGACGGTATCGTCGAGTCGCACCAGCACGTCCCCGGCCTTGACAAGGTCTCCGTCGTGCGCGCGCACCTCGCCAACCACGCCACCGGTCGGGTGCTGCACCTTTTTGACCTCGATTCGACCACAATCGATCCCGGCGCGATCAACGCGCCCGAGATCTCGGCGGTCGATGCCCAGCCGCCCAGGCCGCCTGCAAGAAGCACCACAACGGTCAGCCCGACGATCAGGTGCAGCCGGATTGACCCGCGCGCATCGCCACCCTGCCCGCTCATGATTTGGCAACTCCGGAGTCGGATACGATCTTGATGGGGGACGGCGGCGCGACCCGCTGCAGCACCTGCCCGAGAACGGTTTCCTTGGGACCGAACGCCTGCATGCGGCCGTCGCGCAGCACCAGAAGCTGATCGACCGCCTCGATCCCGATCGGCCGGTGCGCAACGATCACCACGACGGCGCCGCGCTCGCGGGCCGCGCGAACGGCCCGGGTCAGCGCCTCGTCGCCCTCGGTATCGAGATTGGAATTGGGCTCGTCGAGCACGATCAGGAACGGATCGCCATACAGCGCCCGCGCCAGCGCCACGCGCTGGGCCTGCCCGGCCGAAAGCGCGGTGCCCTGCTCGCCGATCTGGGTGTCGTAGCCCTCGCGCATCTTGATGATCATCTGATGGACGCCAGCCTCCTTGGCGGCGGCAATGATGGTTTCCGAATTGGCTTCGGGATCGAACCGGCAGATGTTCTGGGCCACGGTGCCGGCGAACAGCTCAACGTCCTGCGGCAGGTAACCGATATGCTGGCCGAGCAAATCGGACGACCACTGGTCGAGCGCCGCGCCGTCGAGCCTGACCTTGCCGCGAAATGGCTGCCATACGCCGACCAGCGCGCGCACCAGCGACGACTTGCCCGATCCGCTCGGCCCGATCACGCCCAATCCATGCCCGGCCTCCAGCTCGAACGTGACGTCCTGGACGATCACCTTCTGGTCGCCCGGCGGCACGATGCTGACCGCTTCGACCGCAAGGCGGCTCGACGGTCTCTGCAACGGCATCTGTGCCGGACGCGCGGGAAGCTGCTCGAGCAAGCGGTTGAGGCGATGCCAGCTCTGCCGCGCCGCCACGAAGCTCTTCCAATGCGCAATCGCCAGATCGACCGGCGCCAGCGCCCGCGCGCTCAGGATCGAGCCCGCGATGATGATGCCCGCCGTCGCCTCCTGATGGATCACCAGATAGGCGCCGACAGCGAGCACCGCCGATTGCAGCGTCATGCGCAGCACCTTGGCGATCGCGCCAAGACCGCCCGCGATGTCGCTGGCGCGCTGATTGCCTGCCAGATAATTCTGGTTGGCCTCGCCCCAGCGCCGGGTCAGGCGTCCGGACATGCCCATAGCGACCAGCACTTCGGCATTTCGCCGGCTGGTGGCGGCGAGATCGTTGCGGCGTGCCGCCAGACCCATCGCGTCGCGCGCCGGCGCCCGCGACATGTATTCGGTGACCACGGTCAGGCTGACCAGGATGATCGCGCCGACCAGCGCCGTGAGGCCGATCATGACGTGGAAAGCGAAACAGATCGCCAGATAAAGCGGCAACCAAGGCAGATCGAAGAACGCGCCGGGACCCATGCCGGAAAGAAACGAGCGAACATGGTCCAGATCGCGCAGCGGCTGAAGCCCGTCATTGCGGGCGCCGACGATCAGCGGCAGCCGTACCACGGTTTCGAACACCCGGTTGTTGAGGGATTCATCGAGTGCGGTGCCGATCCGACCCAGAATCCGGGCCCGGATCAGGTCGAGAACGCCCTGAGCGACGTACATGCCGCCGGCCAGGATCGCGAGGCCGATCAGGGTGGGCACGCTCCGGCTGGGAAGCACCCGGTCGTAGACCTCCAGCATGAACAGCGAGCCGGTCAGATAGAGCAGATTGATCATGCAGCTCATGACGCCGACGCCGACGAAGGCATTGCGGCAGGCGCTCAGCGCATCACTCAGTTCGGAACGCCGGACGCCGGGAACCGCAGACATCAATCCTGGTCTCTTCAACAGGGAGCGGGACTGCAGTCTTACCGTTGTTTCCGGCCATCGTCCATTTAAGTCACATTAACCTAAACGCTTCCGGCAGTTCCGTTGCCGGTCCGGCCGCCGCGGCGGAACCAAAACGGCTGCAAATCGCTTGTTGTGACGGCTTAAACGACAGCATTGGAGTTACCATGATTCGCCGTTTTATCGGGACCACCGCCATTCTCGCCATGGTGGCGCTGCCGGCCGTCGCGCAGGCCCAGGGCGTCCCGGGGGGAGTTGAACGAGGCTCGAGGGAGGGCGAACGGGCCGCCGGCCCGGTTGGCGCCGTCGTGGGTGGCGTGGTCGGTGGCGTGGTCGGCGGTGTCAACGGCATTCTGGGCGTCGATCAGCGTCCGCGCTTCCACAGTTACATCGTCGAGCAGCACCGGCCTTCCTATCGCTATAGTGAGGACGTCAGGGTCGGCGCGGTCCTGCCGGAGCAGGGCGTCACCTATTACGATGTGCCGCCGGAATACGGGGTGCACGATTATCGCTACACCGTTGTGAACGGCCGTACCGTCCTGGTCGAGCCGCGCACGCACCGGATTGTCGAGATCGTCGAGTAAACGCGACGCGGCCGGAAAAATCCAATGGGGCCGTCCGTTCGGATGGCCCCATTTTTTCGTCGCTTGGGCTCTGCCATAAGGCAGGCTGCCTGCAGGGTCAGAACCGGCCACCGGTTCGGAGCAGCCGCACGATCAGCAGCAGCACGATCGCGCCGATCGCGGAATAGATGATTTCCGATACGAGGCCGGTGCCGAGGTGGAAGCCAAGTCTTGGAAACAGCAGGCTCGCGACCAGCGCACCGGCGATACCGACGAGAATGTCGCCAATGATCCCGAAGCCGGTGCCACGCACGATCTTTCCGGCGAGCCAGCCCGCGACCAGGCCGACGAACAAAATAACGATAATGCTTTCATTGGATATGTACATCAGATTTCCCCCTCTTGGCGCGTGCGGTCAGCGGCGCGCTGTTGTCGAATCTATCCATAAACCCGGCAGGTGACGACAGCAATCTGCGCGAGCTGTCCAGATTGCGATCGACCCCGATGTGTCTTCGGGTGAAACATTTGCGCATTGCCGGCGTTATGACGGCATGACACAACCCGACATCTGGTATGTGGCCTTTGGGCCGGACAAAGCCGTGAAGACGGACGACAGCGCCACCGGCATGGTCCGATCGACCCGGACGTTCAAGTCGGAAGTGGATGCCAAGCTGTTCGCCATGCAGATCCTGGCCAAGGGCTGGACCGCCAGCGCAGGCACGCTCAACCCGCATCAGCCCAAACGGGTGGTTGGCGCCGCCGAGGTCGAACGCTGGGCCGACCCGGGGCTCGGCGGATAGTGCGCCGGCCCGGCGACCAGCGCGGCGCTCCGGCATCTCATGTGAATTGCGGCGCCCGATTGTGGAAATCGGTGGCGCGCTGGAACGCGGCACCGATCCGCAGCAGCACCGCTTCATCGAATGAACCGCCGATCAGTTGCATCCCCACCGGAAGACCGCGGCGCGTGAACCCGGAGGGAATGGCGAGCGACGGCACGCCGAGGTAATTGATCGGCCGGGTAAACCGGGTGAGCCGCTGGATCACCGCCTCGGCGTCAGGGCTGTTGCCGACGTCACTCTCGGCGATGGTCGGCGCGGCCACCGGCGCCACCGGTGCGATCACCGCATCGATGCCCGAAACCGCGGCGCGGTGCGCGGCCAGCGCCGGACCGCGCCACCGCATTGCCTCCAGATAGGCTATAGCGGGAACCGCCAGCCCATTCTGCAGCCGCATCAGCACCTGCGGTCCGTAGTCCTGCGGACGCTCGATCATCCATCGCTTGTGAAAGGCGGCGGCTTCAACGGCAAGGACGAGCTGGCATGCGGCCGAGAGCTGGCGCTGATCCGGCAGCGCGACCTGAACGATCTCCGCGCCCTCGCTCCTGAAGACCGCGATCGTCTCGTCGAGCACGCGCGCCACCTCGGGGTCGAGGTCGTCGACATAGAAGGCGGCGGGAACACCGATGGTCAAGCCTTTGACCGGCGCCTGCGCCGCGGCCACGTAATCCGGCACGGGGTCGGCGACCGCGGTCGGATCGTCGGGATCGCCGCCGGCCATCAGGCCCAGCAGCAACGCACAGTCCTCGGCACTGCGCGCCAGCGGTCCGACCGTATCCAGCGATTGCGACAGCGGCATCGCGCCGGCGCGGCTGACGCGCCCCACGGTCGTCTTCAAGCCGGTGACGCCGCAGAAATGCGCCGGCATCCGGACCGAACCGCCGGTGTCCGAGCCCAATGCCGCGAACGTCAGCCGCGCCGCGACCGCTGCGCCCGACCCCGACGACGAACCGCCGGTGATGTGATCGAAGGCCCATGGGTTATGCACCGGACCGTAATGGCGTGTTGTGACCCGTCGGGCCATAGGCGAACTCCGCCATCTGCAGCGAGCCCAGCCGGATCGTGCCGGCGTCCTGCAGGCGCTGCAATGCGGTCGATGTCACGGTCGCGACGAAATCGCGCCGGATCTTCGAGCCGCACGTGACGACCTTGCCGGTCTCGTAATACATGTCCTTGTGCGCCAGCGGCACCCCATGCAGCGCGCCGCGGTGCCGGCCCTTCGCGAGCGCCGCGTCCGCGGCGTCGGCAGCCGCCAGCGCGGCCTCCGCCTCGATCGCCATGAACGCGTTGAGGCGCGGCTGCCAACGCCCAATTCGATCGAGACAGGATTGCGTTGCCTCGCGCGACGACAGCCGCTTACGCGCGATCGCCTGCGCCACCGACGTCAACGACAGCGAAGCCGGCTCGGTGCTCATCGGGCGGCCTTGGTCGCGCCGTCGGCGCCCTGCACGACCGCGAAAGTCGCAGGCTCGAGATCGAACGGCAGCGTGCCGGCGATGGCCGCAAAGCCTTCGAACGCCGGGCCGAGCGAATCGGCGATCCGCGCGGCGACTTCGGCACTGACGGGCACGCCGGCGACCTCCGCCATCGCCTTGATCTCCCTGGATGTCGGCCTTGTCATGCGAGATTAGCTCCGTTCGAGGGCCGGCCTTCGCCGCTACTTCGTCAACAGCGCGAAGGCGCCGTTCCAGTCTTCCGGCGGCGGATTCTTCAGATAGCCGAGGATTCGCGCTTCATAAAGATTGTAGAGCAACTCCAGCGAGTTCGCATCGTCGGTGCGGCGGCCACGCTCGATCGCCGCGAGCGCGCCGTCCCAGTCGCGGCTGCGGTAACATGCCAGCATCTCGATCGTCAGGTTGCGGAGCCGCTGAAACCGGCCGGATTGCGCGGTGTCTTCCCGGCCGGCGATGGCATAGATCACCTCGGGCTCCTTCTTGCCCTTGACCATGATGAAATCGAGTTCGAGAATCGCAAATCTGTCCTTGACCGCGAGCGCGGTCCTGGAGCCGACGATGATCGGGAATCCATATTCCTTGGATTGTCCTTCCAGCCGCGACGCCAGGTTGACGCTGTCGCCGAGCACGGAATAGTCGAACCGCAGGTCGGACCCCATATTGCCGACGACGCAGGTACCGGTATTGAGCCCGACGCCGACGTTGAGCGGAATATAGCCGTGGCCGCCCTCCTGCGCCTCGCGCTCGCGCTGCTTGTTGAGCCCGTCGATCCGCTCCAGCATGTCGACCGCAGCTTCGCATGCGTTGATCTGGTGTTCGGCGTCGTCGAGCGGCGCATTCCAGAATGCCATGATGGCATCGCCCATGTATTTGTCGATCGTCCCCTTGCGCGCGAGGATCGCGTTGGTCAGCGGGGTCAGGAACCGGTTCATCAGCGTGGTGAGGCCTTGCGGATCCTGCTTGTAGGATTCCGAAATCGTGGTGAAGCCCCTGACGTCGCTGAACATGATGGTCATCTCGCGCTCCTCGCCGCCGAGCACCAGCTTCTCCGGCGACTGCGCGAGCTGTTCGACCAGCGCCGGCGACAGATACTGGCCGAACGCCGAGCGGATCTGCCGCCGCTGCGCCTGTTCCCGGACGAAGCTGGAAAAAATCAGCGTGAGGTAGATCGCGGTGGTCGACAGCAGCGGGTAGGTGAAATCGATCAGCAGCCCGTGACGGGTGTAGAAGTACCAGGACATTCCGACCAGGAAGGTTCCAAACAGCGCCCCGACGACAACGAGCGTGACCGGTCCGAACATCGGCGCCAATGCGATCACCAGAAGCCCGAGCACGATGGCGGCGCAGAGTTCGACGACAATGGCGTAATTCGGCTGTGAAAGCACGGCGCGGGTCAGCGCGGCTTCGAGCACCTGGGCGTGAATCTCGACCCCGGGCATCGCGGGATCGACCGGAGTGGTCTTGATGTCGTTCAGCCCCGCCGCCGACGTGCCTATCAGCACCAGCTTGCCCGCGATCTTGTCCGGCGCGACGCTGCCCTGCAGGATGTCGGCCGCCGAGACATACAGCAACGGATCATGATGCGCAAAATGCACCCAGAGCTGGCCGTTTCGGTCGGTCGGTATCACCAGACCTTTGACGGCGATGCTTTTGACGCCGGCCTGATCGGATCTGATCACGATCGTGTCGGTACCGGTCGCCACCCGCAGCGTTTCGAGGCTCAATGACGGCATGGTGATGCCCTGGGCCTGCATCACCATTGGCACCCGGCGGATGATGCCGTCGCGTTCGGGATTGACCGAGAACAGGCCCCGGCCAGCGGCGGCCGCTTCCAGCACCGCAATGTTGCGCAGCAACCCGTACCATTGATACATGTAAGGCAGCGGATCCGGGCCGAGCATCGCAAGACCGGTTACCGGAAGCGTGGTGTCAAGGTTGGCGTGGGCCTCGGGAAGTCCGGATTCGCCGAGCACCACGCGCGAGTGCCCGATCGCATCCGCTAAAATCTTGTCGTTGCTCGGCAGCGCACGCAGCCGATCTCGCGTTGCCTCATCGAGGTTGCGAAACGTGTCGGCCGCGTTGTCGGGATTGAGGCGGTCGGGTTCGGAGAATACGCCATCGAATCCGATTACGGCGGCTTTGAGTTTGGTCAGATTGGTTACTAGATCCGCAATTCGCGTCCGCGGCCAGGGCCACTGGCCGAATTTGTCGAGGCTGGCTTCATCGATGTCAACGATGGTGACCGGCCTTACCGTCTTCACCCGAGGCTCAATGACCTGGAACGTATCGAAGGTGCGGATGCGAAGCTCCTCGATCGGCGCGGGATCGGCGACGCGCAGCGCCGCAAGCCCGATCAGGAGCCCAAGGCAGACCAGCCTCGCATAGCCGAACCTCCGCGCGAACCAGCGCCGCCATATCCTCAGCCGCTTCATGCGGTCTGGATATCAGGTTCGGACAATTTGATCACGTCCGATCTGGCGGGTTTTGGCGCTCGGCGGAGCGCGCTGTGCCGGCAGCGTCACCGTTACGCCATCTGCTGGGGCGGGCCTCGTTCCGAAAGCTAACCATCCGGCTAACTCCCCGCCCCGGTCGTCCGGGGGTCGGCGCGGCCCCGAACCGCCGATCGGTAAAACTTTCCACAAAATGGCGAGGCAGGCTTCAGCCTGTTCCGCGCTTTTCGGGCGGCGGCGGCCGACTTTAAGCAGACCAACATCTCCGCCGCCGATCATCCGTCGCGAATGATCCGGTCACGAGCGGGCTCCCTCGCCTCGCCGATGCCCGGACGATGGGGCGTCGGATGCTGATTTTCAGTCACGGTTACGCGCACGCATGGCGTGCGGCCATTCTCGCATGCGGCCTCGCCTGCCTGGGGCCGGCGACAGACCTCAGGGCCGGCCCGCTCGAGGCATCCGGATCGGAAGTCGCCGCCGGATCCACCGAGCCATTCGGGCTGTTGACGACGCCGGTGTCCTGGGGCCTGTTGCGCGAAAAATGGCTGGGCGTCGAGCGCGAGCTGGACGACGAACGGGTGCAACTGGCGCTGTGCGATGGAGACCGTGACCGCTGCGTCTCGCCGGCCGCGCTTCGACTGCTTGCCATTGTCGACGAAGGCCGAGCCCGGGAGGGACGTGCCCGCCTTGGCGAGATCAATCGCGCCATCAACCTCGCGATCCGGCCGATGAGCGACCTCGCACAATACGGCCAGATCGACGTCTGGACTTCGCCGCTGGTCACCTTCGCGCATGGCGCCGGGGATTGCGAGGATTACGCCATTGCAAAGTTCACCGCCTTGCACCTCGCCGGCATCGCAGCCGACGACCTGCGGATCGTGATCATGCACGACACCATCAGTGGCGAGGATCACGCCGTCGCCGCCGCGCGGCTGGACGGACACTGGCTGACACTCGACAATCGCCGCATGGCGATGGTGGAGGACGTCTATGTGCGCAACTACCGGCCGACCTTCGTCATCGATCAAGACGGCGTCCGGCAGTATGTCGATCTGCCGCTGCAGGCCCGCGCCACCGACCCGGCGCGCGCGCTGTCGATCGCCCAGAACGCCGTCGAGCCCAGCCTGATTTCACCCTGAAGGCGTGCTTTCTCAGCGGTCCAGGCACTGGTCCACGAACGCGGCGCGGTCTCGGCGCAGCACCTTGGCGTCGTCGGCCTTCTTCGAGCAAATGGCGAGCTTGATCTGCTCGTTGCGCCGCTTTACGGCCGCGGCACGGAATTCCGGCGCGACACTGTTCGGATCGACCAGTTTTTGCGCCACGGCGGCGGCGGACCAGGACCCGAGCACCAGGATCATGCCGAGCGGCAGGCCAAATCCGGCAACCCGTTTTCGTCTTGATAGTCGATGCATAGACGCCACCCAAGCCGAACATTTACAAAATATCCGCCACGATATCAGAACTCCGGCCGGCCTCCAATATCGACGACGCCGCAGCGAAACCGGGCAAAATTCCGTTTCGGACTGGCACGCCAGAAGCTACCATGTCCGTCGCCGGCAATTGGTTGGTGGTTTGTTCGATGGGGGGCGGGATGGCGATGCGGGCGCTCGTAGTGGCGATGATGGTGATCCAGGCCGGGTTGGGTCGTGCCGCTTATGCCGAAAACCCCCCGCCTTCCGTTCGATCGATCGGCGAGGCGCTTCCGCTGTTTGACAAGAACCGCTGCGTGGAAGTCAAGGATCCGGCCGACCTGCTGTTTTGCGGCGATCCCGAACTCAACGATGCCGCTTCGCGGCTGAGCCGTGCGATCGAGGGCAGGCTGGACCGGCTTTCGGACCGGCGCCTCGCCATCGAAGAAAATGCGGAATGGATCAAGAATCGCAATGCAAGTTGCGGCATTTTCGGCAATCAGGCTGTGTCGGACCGCGACATCGATTCGGTCCGGCAATGCCTGTTGAAGGAGACCGAGGAAAGAATCGCGATATTGACCAATCCGAACTTCGACTGCCTGGCCGCCGATACGACGGCCGGAATGCTGATATGCAGCGAGCCTGAACTGGTGCTTGCGGCGCAGGAACTCAACGACCGCGCGCTTGCACTGATAGCCGGGCTGAAGGACAACGCCAGGAAAGATGCGTTTGCTGAATATGCCAGGTGGACCAGGGACCGCGATCGAAAGTGCGACCTGGTCGGCAAGGATAACGTGCCGCTCGAGGAATTGGCGTCGTCCGGGAATTGTCTCGCCGACTACATGAAGGAGAAAACCACCGGGATCGTCGCGGCCAAAGGCGACCCCCGGCGAGTTTTCGGCCAGCACCCCAGTTCGCCGTTGCCGGATGCCGGCGCCGTCGATCTGTGCGTGACGCAAATCCACTCCGCCAACAGTTGCGAGAATTTCCTGTCGGTGAGCCGTGTCTATCACATCGACGATGAGGTGACGGATCAGGACGCGCTGGTGACGGCCGAGGTTGAAATGATCGTGCTGTCGCCATTTGCGGAGTGCAGTCCGATCGCATCCGGCTGTACCGGCACCTGCTGGGATTTGAGAACCGGCAAGGCCACCTCGTCGCCTTTATCCGGAAGCAAGGACAGTTTCGCGGTCACGCACCGAATAAGGATCGAGAAATCGTTCAGGTTCCGCAAAGCCGATAGCGGCGGCTGGCGCTGCGACACCACCTCGCTTCAACCGGTCGATCTCGGCGTTGCGGTCGGCGTCCGCTAGTCCGGCGGCACAATTGTTGTGCAGGCTGCGTGCGGCGACGCTCCGTTCAACTGGCGGCTTTGCGCTATTGCCGGCTGCAGCCCTGCGGCCATGTCGTTGAGCGGCACGAGCTTCGCCGGGATTTGCTGTCGCCCGTTCACCGCACCGAAATATCTTGGGTCCATGGTTCGCGTCCGAAGCTCACTCCGGATTGTCCCGCCGCCATGAAGCCCGCCGAACCATCATCCGCCCTGCAGGTGAAAGGGTTAACAAAGCGTTTTGATCGCGTTGCGGTCGATGCGCTGGACCTCACGGTCCATACCGGTGAATTCTACGCGCTGCTCGGCCCCAACGGCGCCGGCAAGACCACGACGTTGCGCATGGTGGCAGGCCTGCTGCGGCCCGATTCGGGTTCGGTAGCGGTGCTCGGCATCGATGCGCTGAGCAATCCCGTCGCTGCCAAGCAGATCACGGCGTGGGTGTCGGACGAGCCGATGATCTACGACAAGCTGACACCGCTGGAATATCTCGCTTTCGTCGCCGGGCTGTGGGGCATCGATCCGCAGATTGCGCAACCTTCCGCGCAGGATCTGCTGGTCTCGCTCGGGCTGGGGCCGCATCTGCACGAGCGCTGCGAAGGCTTTTCCAAAGGCATGCGCCAGAAGGTGGCGCTGGCCGGCGCACTGGTGCACGCGCCCCGGCTGATCATCCTGGATGAACCGCTGACCGGGCTCGACGCCGTGTCTGCGCGCCATGTCAAGGGACTGCTCGGCGACCGCGTGCGCAATGGCTGCACGGTAATCATGACCACACATATCCTGGAAGTGGCCGAACGGATGGCCGACCGGATCGGCGTGATCGCCTCGGGAAGGCTCGTCGCCGAGGGTACCCTCGCCGAACTGCGCCAGCAGAGCGGCAGGAACGACACCAGCCTCGAAGACATGTTCATCGCCCTGGTCGAGGTCGAGGCCGCCGCGGCATGAGTTCAGCGCCGCTGACCTGGTTTGCCCGGCACGAAATCCGGCTGGCGTGGCGCGAATGGCTGGCGATGATGACGGCCGGCCGTCGATTCAGGAAGCGCACCGCGATGGTCGGGCTGATTGTCCTTGCCGCGGTCCTGCACCTGCCTGCCTACGCGGTGGTCGGCAGATTTGCGGACCTGCAGCCGCCGCTCGACAAGTCCACGCTCATCGTCATCACCACGACCATCTTCCTGGCATGGGCCCTGATGCTGTCGCAGGCGATCGAATCCGTGACGCGGGTGTTTTACGCCCGCGCCGATCTCGATCTGATCATGTCCTCGCCGGTGGCACTGACCAACGTGTTTTCGGTACGTATCGCGGCGATCGCCCTTTCGGTCACGGCGATGGCGCTGTTGCTGTCGACGCCGTTCGTCGACGTCCTCGTCATCGGCGGCGGCGCGCGTTGGTTCGCGGCCTATGGCGTCGTGATCACGATCGGGCTGTCGGCCGCCGCCGTGGCGGTCGCCATTACGATCGCGCTGTTTCGAACCATCGGCGCGAGCCGGACCCGGCTGGTCGCGCAAATCCTCGCGGCGGTGATCGGCGCGGGATTCGTGATCGCCTTGCAGATCGCAGCCATCATGTCCTACGGCACGCTGTCGCGATTTGCAGTCTTGACATCGGATGCGGCGGCCGCCTTTGCGCCTGACCTTGACAGCATGGTGTGGTGGCCGGCGCGCGCCGCGTTCGGCGATGTCGAGCCGTTATTGCTGCTGCTCGCCGGCGGCTTCCTGCTGCTCGGGGCCATGATGGCGATCTTCTCGGCGCAGTTTGCCGACACCGCCATTCGTGTCTCGGCCAACGCCGCGCCGACGCATCAAGGCTCCCGCACCACGGCGTTTCGCAAGGGCTCGCGGCAACAGGCGTTGCGATGGAAGGAATTGGTGCTGCTGCGCCGCGATCCGTGGCTGCTGTCGCAAACCCTGATGCAATTGCTCTATCTGGTGCCGCCCGGGCTGATGCTGTGGCGAAGTTTCGCCGACCGTTCAACCGCGGTCGTGCTGATCACACCGGTGCTCGTGATGGCGGCGGGCCAGCTCGCCGGCGGGCTGGCATGGTTGACGATATCGGGCGAAGACGCCGCCGACCTGGTCACGACGGCACCGCTGCCGCCGTCGTCCGTGATCCGCGCCAAGATCGAGGTGGTGCTGATCACGATCGGCGTGATCTTCACGCCGCTGGTCGCAGCGCTGGCATTCACCGCACCGCTGCAGGCCGCGGTCACCGCGTTGCAGCGTTGCCATCGGCGGCTGCGGCAGCGACCTCGATTCAGCTCTGGTTCCGCGTCCAGGCGAGGCGCAGCCAGTTCCGCCGCCGCCAGACCTCGTCGCGGCTGGCCACGTTCGCGGAAGCATTTTCGTCGATCGGCTGGGCCGCGACCGCCGCGCTGGCGCTGTCCATTCCGATCGCCGCCGTGGTCACCGGATCGATGACCGCCGGGATTCTGGCGGCCACCTGGAAGTTCAGCCCGCGGCGGGATTGAGCCGGGCGTGACCGGAGGCCCTTGATTGTAAGGCTTTTTTGCCTTACATTTGCGGGGGGCCAAAGTCCGGGGCCGCCATGCCTACGCTCACCGTTACCGCCAAAGGCCAGGTCACCTTCCGCAAGGACGTGCTGGAACATCTGGGTGTGCGTCCCGGGGAAAAAATCTCCGTGGACAAGCTCCCTGACGGTCGGATTGAAGTGAAGGCAGTCCGGCCGGCCGGAAAGATTTCAGATGCTTTCGGCTTTCTGAAAGCGAAGCGAAAAGGCCGCGCCCTTTCCATCGACGAGATCAATGAGATCGCCGCCCAAGGGTGGACCGGCAAGCGATGAGGATCACGGCTGACACCAACGTGTTGGTGCGGGCGTTGACCGAAGATCACGCCGAGCAGAGCAAAGCGGCCCAAAAGGCCCTGGACCGAGCCGAAATCGTCGCGCTGGCATTACCCGCGCTTTGCGAATTGGTGTGGGTACTGCGAGCCTACAAAATCCGTCCAAACGATATCGCGGCGGCGATCCGGCGTCTGCTTGACGGCGCAAACGTGGTGGTGAACCGACCGGCCGCTGAGGCCGGGTTGATGGTGCTGGAGTTGGGTGGCGATTTTGCGGATGGCGTGATCGCTTATGAAGGAAAATGGCTGGGTGCAGATACTTTCGTCTCCTTCGATAGAAAGGCCGTGAAACTGATGGAAGCCCACGGCACCCTGGCACGTCTGCTGGCGTAAACAGCATGGTGCTTTGGCGAAGCTGCTACGCTCTCACCAACTCCATCACCGCAGCCGCAAACGCCTCGGGCGCTTCCTGCGGCAGATTGTGACCCGCCTGCGCGATCACGCGATGGCTGCGGCGGCCGGTAAACTTCGCCGCGCTGGCACTGCCATCGGTCGCGGGGGCAACACCATCGGCATCGCCATCCAGCGTGATGGCGGGCACGGCGATCGCGGGCAACGTCGCCAGCCGGCGCTGCAGGTCGGCATAATGCGGATCGCCATCGGCAAGACCGAAGCGGTGACGATAGCTGTGGATCACGACGTCGACATAGTCGGGATTGTCATGCGCGATAGCCGTGCGCTGCAGGGTGGCCTCGTCGAAATGCCAGTTCGGCGACCACTGTTTCCACAAGATCCGGGTGATTTCGCGCCGGTTGGCGGCGAGCCCGGCGCGGCCACGCTCGAGCTGGAAATAATACTGGTACCAGAGCGCGACCTCGTGTTCCGGCTGCACCGGGACCATGGCCTTTGCAATGTTCTGAATCAGATAGCCGTTCACCGACACCAGGCCTCGGCAGCGATCCGGCCACAACGCCGCCGCCACGCAGGCGGCGCGTCCGCCCCAGTCATACCCGGCAAAAACGGCGCGCGTCACCCCGAGCGCATCCATCAGCGCGATCAGATCGGCGCCGACCGCGGCCTGTTCTCCCGAGCGCGGCGTCGCCCGGTCACGGAAACCGGTCGGCCCGTAGCCGCGCAGATAGGGAACGATGGTGCGGCAGCCCTGGGCGGCCAGCATCGGCGCCACGTCCACAAAGGAGTGGATGTCGTAGGGGAAGCCGTGCATCAGCATCACCATCGGCCCGTCCGCCGGGCCTGCCTCGTAATAAGCGATGTCGAGCATGCCGGCATCGACGTGGCGCAGCGGTTCCAGCCGTTGCGCGGAACAAGCGCGCGGGGCCGACGATCCGACTTGGCAGAGGGCAGATCGCATCGAGGTTCAATTCCATCGCTGCAACTCCTGACAGGGCCGAAGGTAAACCAGCCGACGCGCTGAGCGTCCGCTGATCGAGACACAATAGCTTCGCGCGGCATTCAGGAATACAATATCGTTTCCGAGCGTCATCACAGACGAAGCTTTTATACATCATGCGATGTTTTCCAGCTGCGTGATCTGGCACGAATGCTTTTCGACAATCGCGGACGAGAACAGGGAGCAACGATCCATGGTCACCGGCAAGGCGGCTCCGTCCAAAAGCGGGCTTTACGCGGATCCGCGCGAGGACTGGCTTGCGCTGCGCCAGGAGGAAATCATCGATCCTCAGCGTCCGATCGTCGACCCGCATCATCATTTGTGGGATCGCGGCGGGCAGCGCTATCTGATCGAGGAGATGACCGACGACATTGCCTCCGGTCACAATGTTGTCGCCACCGTCTATGTCGATTGCCGCTCGATGTACCGCGCCGCCGGGCCGGAAGCCTTCCGCCCGGTCGGCGAAGTCGAATTCGCCAATGGCGTCGCGGCGATGAGCGCAAGCGGAGGCTATGGCAAGGCGGCGGTCTGCGCCGGCATCGTCAGCCACGTCAATCTGTTGCTCGGCGACGGTGCGCGCCCGGTGCTCGAAGCGGAAATCGCCGCCGGCAACGGCCGCTTCCGCGGCATCCGGCATTCCTCGGCATGGGACGCCGATGCCGACGTCGCCGGCATCTATGCCACGCGCCCGAAAGGGCTGCTGCTCGATCCCGCCTTTCGCCAGGGATTTGCCTGCCTTGCGCCGCTCGGCCTGAGTTTCGATGCGTGGCTGTTCCATCCGCAGATCGGCGAATTGACCGATCTTGCCCATGCCTTTCCGGACACCAGGATCGTGCTCGATCATTGTGGCGGTCCGGTCGGCATCGGCCATTATCGCCAACCGGCGCGATGAAATCTTTCCGGTGTGGAAGGCCTCGATCCGCGAGATCGCAAAATGCCCCAATGTCATGGTCAAGCTGGGCGGCCTGGCGATGCGGCTGCTCGGATATGATTTTCACGAACGGCCGATGCCGCCGTCGTCGGAAGAAGCCGCGGCGGCGTGGCGGCCTTACATCGAGACCTGCATCGAGGCCTTCGGTCCCGCAGCGCGGCATGTTCGAGAGCAATTTCCCGCCCGACAAGGGACAGTGCAGCTATCAGGTGATCTTCAACGCCTTCAAGCGCATCGCCGCGCAATATAGCGAGACCGAAAAGACGGCGTTGTTCTCGACCACGGCGGCGGATTTCTACAGGCTCAACATGGTCTAAATTCCACATCGACTGCTTCATCCTTCGAGACGCATCGTTTCGCGATACTCCTCAGAGTTCGAGTGGAAATGCAGCCAACAGAAGCGCGAGTTTGACGCGAAGACCGTCATGCCCGGGCTCGTCCCGGGCATCGACGCCTTTGCCGCAACGAAACAAGAAAAACGTGGATGGCCGGGACATAGGCGAGCGGAAGCGACATGAGGCTCGGGAGAAGCAAAAGTGATTGACGCTTTAGTACGTCACGCGCGGACTACACGCGCCTGACCTGGGCTAGCCGGAGCCCATCAGGCTTGCAGCCGGGCGGCCGCCGGCCGGCGCCAAAATCTTCTTGAGCTTGAGGAATACCCGCAGCGCAAAGCCGAGCCAGGCCGGCTGGGTCTTGCGGCAGAAGGCCAGCTTCCGGACCCGGCCTTCGACATGCCATCTCGCATGCGCGCCGTCCCTGAAAAAGACGACGTCGCCCGCAACGTAGCGGGTCGGAGGCATGCTGTCATTTTCGAGCACGATGGAACCTTCGAGGATCAGCACCGTCTCGTCGAAATCATAGTACCAGTTGAACCTGCCTTCGCTGCATTCCCAGACCATCGTCGAGGCAAGCCCGTCGGCGCTTGTGGACAGAACGCACGACTGCGCAACCGGGTTACCTTCGATGATCCAGGACGGCTCGATCGGCCGCGGCGCCAGCTCGACGGCGAGATTGGTCGTTTCGATCAGTGTTCGGGACATCACGAACCTCACACGGAGACATTACAAAATCGGATTATAATTCAACGCGATGCAGTCATGCGATGGAACGGGCAAGCTACCGCCAACCGCTTAAGCTTTCCTTACGGACATTGTTTCAATCAGCATGGAACGAGGTAGCCATGGCGCTCTGAATTGTGGTGCGCGGAGGGGGCGCGGCGTTGCCGTTACAGTTCGAGCTATCTCATCATGCTTTGGCCTGCCGCTGCCGCCGGCGTTTCGTCGCCGCGTTACGGCCACTCAAGGCGGCAGCGGCGAGCAAGCCCGAGGCAAAGCGGCCGTCAGGCCCATTCGCCCTTGCGGAAGACGGCGACGTGCCGACCGTCGGCGTGGACGCCATCGATGTCGATCTGGTCGGAGCCGATCATCCAGTCGATGTGAATCAGGCTCTGGTTGCCGCCCTGGGCCGCGATCTGCGCCGGCGTCAGCCTGGTGCCATCGATGAAGCATTTGGAATAGCACTGGCCGAGCGCGATATGGCAGGCAGCATTCTCGTCGAACAGGGTGTTGAAGAACAACAGCCCGCTTTTCGAAATCGGCGAGGAATGCGGCACCAACGCCACTTCGCCGAGCCGGCGCGCTCCCTCGTCGGTATCGAGCACCTTGTTCAGCACTTCCGCCCCGCGCGTCGCCGTCGCCTCGACGATGCGGCCGGCCTCGAATCGCACCGCGATGCCGTCGATCAGCGAGCCCTGATAGGACAGCGGCTTGGAGCTGACGACATGTCCGTCGACCCGCCTTGCATGCGGCGTGGTGAACACCTCTTCGGTCGGAATGTTGGCGTTGCAGGTGATGCCGTTCTTGGCGGTGGATGCGCCGCCCTCCCATTCATGGCCGTCGGCCAGCCCGATCGTCAGGTCGGTGCCGGGTCCGGAATAATGCAGCGCGCTGAACTTCTGACCGTTCAGCCATTCGGTGCGGTGGCGCAGCGTGGCGTTGTGCTTTTCCCACGCGCCGACCGCGCCGTCACGATCGACGCGCGAGGCGGCAAAGATGGCATCGGCCAGCTTGCCGACGGCGACATCCTCCTCATCGTCGGGGAACACCTGTTTCGCCCATGACGGGCTTGGATAGGCGATGATGTTCCAGTTGATATCGAACGTCACGATCCGTTCCAGCGCCGGCTTGTAGGCAATGGAGTTGGCCTTGCTGGCGCGCGCGACCTTGCCGGGGTCCTGGCCCGAGAGCAGCATCGGATCGTCGCCGACAATGGCAAGCCGCGCCGTGTTGGCGGCAAAGGCTTTCGACATGCCTTCATAGAGCCAGCCGGCCGCACGATC
This sequence comes from uncultured Alphaproteobacteria bacterium, assembly GCA_963748165.1. GTDB lineage: Bacteria > Pseudomonadota > Alphaproteobacteria > Rhizobiales > Xanthobacteraceae > Bradyrhizobium. Next base: position 156,065 of record CAVVIM010000017.1, on the reverse strand, counting down.
GAAGCTCGGGTCGTGCCCGAACCGGTAGCGCGACAGCGTGATCGCCTCGTCGGACAGGATCGGCGTGACCAGGCCGGCACCGGCCTTGTAGGCGTGTTCGGCGATCATTCGCACCAGCGGCAGCGCCACTGTCGGCGCCGTCAGCAGCAGATCCTGTCCGGCCTGCAACCGCAATCCGACCTTCACCGCCACCTCGGCCAGCCGGTCGAGCTTGACGGGGTCGATCGGGGTCGAGAAGTTGCGCGGGTGTGCGGTCATGACGGGCCCTCGTCGAGATCAGGTCGGTGCTGCACAGATAGGCGAACCGGCCTGACCATTCAACGTCTCGAGGCTGCCAGCACCCGGTCGACCATTTCCGGCGCGAGCCCGAGATAGTTCCCCGGCGAGGTCAGCCGGTCGATGGTGGCGCGATCGATCCGCGCGGAAACCTGCGGGTTGGCCGACAGCGCATCCGCGAGCGTCAGATGCTTCTCGGTGGCGAGCCGGCAGGCGTCATAGACGACGTCATGGGCCTGCTGCCGGCCAAGCTGCGGGGCAAGTCCCATCATGACGGCTTCGGCGACGATCAGCCCGCGGCTGAGATCGAGATTTTCGGCCATCTTGTTCGGATCGACGATCAACCCGCCCAGCGCGAATTTCGCCTGGTGCAGCGCGCCGGCGGTCAGCACGAAGCTTTCCGGAATGGCCATCCACTCCGCGTGCCACGGTCCGGTGGCGCGCTCGAAATCCTGGACCATCGCATCCAGCATCAGCCCGGCGTGCTGACGCACGCCCTTGCACGCCGCCAGGATCAATTCGGACGAGATCGGATTGCGCTTCTGCGGCATCGTCGAGGAGGCCCCGCGCCCCTTCACAAACGGCTCATAAAGCTCGGCGAATTCTGTCGAGGCCATGATCATCATGTCGAGCGCGATCTTGCCGAGCGAAGCGGTCACGAGGCCGAAGAAGTTGACGACCTCGGCAAGGCCGTCGCGTGCGACGTGCCATGTCGCGACCGGAACGCCGAGACCAAGCTGCTGGCAAAACGCCCGCTGGACGTCGAAGCCCCTGTCGCCGAGCGAGGCGAGCGTGCCGGCGGCTCCCGCGAACTGGCCGACCAAAACGCGCGGCTTCAACTGCTCAAGGCGTTCGGCGTGACGATCGAACATCGCGAGCCAGATCGCGGTCTTGTAACCGAATGTCACCGGCAGTGCCTGCTGAAGATGGGTGCGGCCCGCCATCGGTGTGTCGCGATAGCGCCTGGACAGATCGGCGAGGATGCCGCGCAGCGCCGAGATGTCCGCCTCGATGATCGAAAGACCGTCACGCATCTGGAGGATGACGGCGCTGTCCATGATGTCCTGCGTGGTCGCACCCCAATGGACATAGCGACCGGCCTCGCCGCACTGCTTCACCAACTGGTGCACCAGCGGCAGGATCGGATAGCCGACGATTTCGGTCTCGCGGCGCAGCAGATCGAAATCGAGCGACGAGACGTCCGCACGCCTGGCGATTTCGGCAGCGGCCTCAGGCGGGATCACGCCGCACTGGGCCTCGGCGTTCGCCAACGCGACCTCGACCTCGACATAACGCGAGATCAGGCTGAAATCGGAGAAAACCTCGCGCATGGGCGGCGTGCCGAAGGCGTCGCGGAACAGGATGGAATCGAGGACTGTCGTCGAGGTCGGAAAAGCGGGCATATCGTTTCCTTGGGCCAGGCTGCGGGAGCTGGCGTTGGGCGGCGACGCAAGAAATGATGTATTTTACATCATTGTAATCGTATGGTATATCAAATATCCCATGCAAACATGGAATTTTGGTATTGATCACGTCATTCCAGATGCGGGCGGCTCGGGCGCTGCTTGGCATTGATCAGAAGACACTGGCGGACCTCGCGCGGGTCTCGCTGCCTACGATCCAGCGGATGGAAGCCAGCCACGGCAACGTGCGCGGGGTCGTGGGGTCTCTGACCAAGGTGGTCGATGCGCTGAACCGCGCGGGCGTGGACCTGATCGGCGAGCATGCGCGGAGCGACGACGGCGGACGCGGTGTGCGTCTCAAGCAACCGGGACCGCCGGCCCGCATCTGATCGCACGGCTCCCCGCCCGAAGCGCGGTATCGCAGGATACCGGGAGCGGATGGCATGGACGGCATAAGCACGAATGTGGCTCGGCCTCGGGTGGCGAGCTTTGCGGATCTGTTCACGCCAAAACTGGTCACGGTGCTCCGCGAAGGCTACGGGCTGGACAGTTTCCGCGCCGATATCATCTCGGGATTGACGGTTGCGATTGTCGCGCTGCCGCTGTCGATGGCGATCGCCATTGCCTCGGGCGTCACGCCCGATCGCGGGCTCTATACCGCCATCGTCGGCGGTTTTTTTGTGTCGCTGCTCGGCGGCAGCCGGTTTCAGGTCGGCGGCCCGGCCGGCGCGTTCATCGTGCTGGTCGCGCAGACCGTGCAGCAGCATGGCGTCGACGGCGTTATCCTCGCCACCCTGATGGCCGGTGCAATCCTGGTCGTTGCCGGCCTGCTGCGACTCGGCACCTACATCAAGTTCATCCCCTATCCCGTGACGGTAGGGTTCACCGCCGGCATTGCCGTGATCATTCTCGCAAGCCAGATCAAGGACCTGTTCGGTCTCTCGCTGCATGCCGCGGAGCCGGCCGCGCTGTTGCCCAAACTCGCGGCGCTCGGCAACGCGCTCGGCACCATCAAGCTGCCGGCGCTGCTGCTGGCGACGCTGACCATTGCGCTGATCGCGGCGCTGCGGGTGCTGCGGCCAAATTGGCCCGGCATCCTGATCGGCGTCGTTGCCGCAACCGTAATGGCGTGGGCGCTGGCATTGCCGGTGGAAACGATCGGCACGCGTTTCGGCGGGATCCCGGAATCAATTCCGTGGCCGGCATTGCCGGGCCTTTCGGCGCAGAAGATGCTGGCGGTGCTGCCCGATGCCATCGCATTCGCGCTGCTCGCATCGATCGAATCGCTGCTATCGGCGGTGGTCGCCGATGGCATGACCGGACGCAGGCATCGCTCGAATTGCGAACTGGTGGCGCAGGGCGTCGCCAATATGGCGTCAGCCCTGTTCGGTGGCATCTGCGTCACCGGCCTGATCGCACGGACCGCGACCAATGTGCGCGCCGGCGCGCGCAGCCCGGTCGCGGGGATGATGCATTCGCTTTTCCTGCTGCTGTTCATCCTGATTGCGGCGCCGCTCGCCAGCTACATTCCGCTTTCGGCGCTGGCGGCGGTGCTGGTGGTGGTCGCCTGGACCATGGCGGAGAAGCAGGAATTCTGGACGCTGCTGCGCTCCTCCTGGGGTGACGCCGTGGTGCTGCTCGCCACCTTTCTGCTCACGGTGTTCCGCGACCTCGCCGAGGGAATTCTGGTCGGCTTTGCGCTTGGCGCGGTGCTGTTCATCAACCGCATGGCGGAGGCCACCGGCATCGAGGCGGGAATCCCGCTGGCGGCTGGCGACCGGGCCGACGATGCCAATGGCGAACGCAGGCCCTACGATGCGAGCCTTGCCACCGATCCCGACGTGATGGTGTATCGCATCACCGGTGCCTTCTTCTTCGGTGCCGCCGCCGCAATCGGAACCGCGCTCGACAGCATCAGCGACCGGCACAAGGCGTTCGTGATCGATTTTGCGGCGGTGCCGCTGCTGGATTCGACCGCCGCGAACACGATCCATCGCATGGCGGTGAAAGCGCGGCGGCACGGCGGCCGGCTGTTCATCACCGGGGCATCCCCGGCGGTGCGCCGGGCCCTGCTGATCCACGGCGTGCGGCCGCCGCTCGCGCGCTTTCGCGACAGCATCGATCGTGCCGTCGCCGACATCAAGGCCGGCTTGCCGCAACCGGAGCACGAGCAACCGGCGCTGCCTTGATGGCGGTGATCGGCGCCGCTCGCGGCCCGGACGCCGGCTAGAGCAATTGCCGCTGGGCGAACGAGGCAAAGGTTCCCGGCGCGCTGCTGAGCTCCGCATAGCTTCCGGCCTGCACGACCTTGCCATCGACCAGCACGATGATGCGATCCGCCTGGCGCAAGGTGCTTAGCCGGTGCGCGATCACGACCCGGGTAACGTTGAGATTGCCGAGCGAAGCGCTGACGATCGCCTGCGACTGGTTGTCGAGTGAACTGGTTGCCTCGTCGAACAGCAGAATGCGGGGGCGGCGAGCCACCGCGCGGGCGATCATGATCCGCTGTCGCTGGCCGCCGGACAGGGTGTTGACGCCTTCCGCGACCACGGTATGCATGCCCATCGGCATGCTCCTGATGTCGGCGTCCAGTCCGGCGAGCCGCGCGGCCTCCCAGGCCTGTTCGAGCGGCAACTGGATGCCACCGCAAATGTTGTCGTAGAGGCTGCCGGTCACGATGACCGAAGGATTGGAAACAAGCGCATGGGCGATTTCGATGCGCTGGCGCTGGCCGCCGCTGAAATTGGTGCCGCCCTCGTTGACATAAATTTCCCACCCGCGCCGCGATGTCCTCATGGATCACCGCATCCTTCAGGGCCTGCGACAAATCCGCCTCGGTTACCGTCGGGTCCCACAGCGTGAGATTGTCGCGCGCCGTTCCCTCGAACAGCAAGACATCCTGGTCGACATAGGCGATCGAGTTTGCAAAGACCTGGGGAGGGATCTCCGGCAGGGTCCAGCCGTCGATGCGAATTTCCCCCGACCAGGGCTTGTATAGCCCGCAAATCGGCTTGGCGAGGGTCGATTTTCCGCTGCCGGAGGCGCCGACCAGCGCCACCCTGGAGCCTGGCGCGATGGCAATCGAGAGATGCGCCAGCAATGGCGGCTCCAGGATCGAATAACCAAACTGGATATTGTCGAGCTCGACCCTGCCGGTCAGCTTCGGTGGAAAGCGATCCGCAGCGAGCAGCTTGCGGTCTGACCTGTCGAGCGGATAATTGTACACATCCTCAAGGCGCTCGAGTGCGCCCTTGATGGTCTGAACGCTGCCGGCATAGTTGACGAGTTCGGTGACAGGCTCCGAAAAGCTCGCCATCAGCGACTGGAATGCCACCAGACTGCCGAGCGTGAGGGAGCCTTCGATCACGCGCCAGCCGCCGAACCCGAGGATCGCGGCGGTGGTCAACCCGGACAACAGCGTCGGCAGCATGTCGAGCATGGTCGATGAGACCCCGAGTTCCTGTTCCGCGTTGAGGGCCTTGGCCTGAATCCCGGCCCACTGGCCGAAGGCCTCGTCCTCGAGCCCGCTTGCCTTGAGGGTTTCGATGGTGCGCACGGCGCTTACCGTGGCGCCGACCAGCTTGCCGCGCTCGAGCGCGAGGCTGCGGCTGACATCCTGCCGACGCCCGCCGATGAACCGCAGCGCCACCACGTTCATGAGCGACATGCCGACGCCGATCGCGGCCAGCGGCAGATCGTAAATCGCCATCGCGACCGCGAAGATGACGATCGAGGTCAGATTGAGCGCGTTGGCGGCGACGCCGCTGGAAAGCAGCCGGGCGATCTGCTCGTTGGCGGACACCCGGCTTGCGATGTCGCCGGCATGGCGCTGGGTGAAGAATTCCACCGGCAGCGCCATCACATGCCAGAGAAAGCGGCTGATCATGACCACCGCCAGCTTGTTTTGCAGCCTCAGCAGCAGCGACTGCCGCAGCATCGTCAGCATGGCGCGGAACAACGCCGTCACCGCCATGCCGATCAGCAGCGGCACCAGCCAACTGGTGGCGTGCTGGATCAGGATATGGTCGACGAAGATTTTGGAAAATCCCGCGGCGACGATGCAAGGAAAAACCATTTGTTCCGATCGAGCGGCCCGTCTAGGCTTCAGGCCGCAGCCGCGACCCCTGGGTTGCGTAGCAACAAAACGGAACATACAGGTGACATCCTTGGAACCAGCGCCGCACCGCCTGATCGTCGGAATCTCCGGCGCGTCTGGGGTGATGTACGGCGTGCGATTGCTGCAACTGCTGCGTAATGCCGGCGTCGAAACGCATCTCGTGATGTCGAAGACGGCAGAGATCACGTTCGCCTACGAGACCGCGTTCAAGATTGCGGATGTCAAGGCGCTGGCGCACACCCATCATCGTATCGACGACATGGCGGCTTCCATTTCAAGCGGGTCCTTTCGTACCACGGGCATGATCATTGCGCCCTGCTCGATCAGGTCGATGTCCGAAATTGCAACCGGCGTCACCACGACCTTGCTGACGCGGGCGGCCGACGTGACCCTCAAGGAACGGCGGCGGCTGGTGCTGATGGTGCGCGAGACCCCGCTGCATACCGGCCATCTGCGGACCATGACGGCCGTCTCGGAGATGGGCGCGATCATCGCGCCTCCGGTACCGGCCTTCTACGCCAAGCCGGACACCATCGACGACATGGTGGATCACACCGTGGGGCGCGCACTCGATCTGTTCGAGATCGATGTCGGCGTTGTCAACCGCTGGGGCGAGCGGTCCGAATGGCGCGGCCGTCCGCCCAGGCGGGAAGAAATCTCCTGAGCGGGCTTGCGAAGATGCCTTTGACCGATCAAGCGAGACGGAGGGAATGATGGAAGCACGCCGGGTGGCGACGGCCGGCCAATCCACCCATCCGGATTTGCGCGGCTGGCTGCGGCGGCTCGTCGCCTCGGATCGGCTGGCGGTCGCACGCGAGGGCGTTTCGCTGATCGATGAGCTGGCGGCGGTGGCAAAGAAGCTCGAACTCGAGCGCGCGGTGCTGTTCCCGGTTCCTGGCGGGCATCCGATTCCGGTGGTTGCAAACCTGTTCACCCAACGCGGCTGGATCGCGGAGGCGCTCGGCGTTGCCGATGGCGAACTGCTGCCGCGTTTCCAGCATGCCGTTCGCCATCCGCTGCGATGGACCGAGGTAACCGCGGCGCCGGTGCACGACGTCGTCCACCGCGAGATCGACCTGCTGCAGCAATTGCCGATTCCGAAACACAACGAACATGACAGCGGGCCCTATATCACCGCCGCGCTGCTGATCGCCCGCAACCCGAACAGCGGCGTCCAGAACGTCTCGATTCATCGCTGCCAGGTCAGCGGCCCCGAGCGCATCGGCGTCCTGCTGCTGCCGCGCCACACCCGGCACTATTTCCGCATCGCCGAGGAAGCCGGCGACGCGCTGGAGATCGCGCTGGTGATTGGGGTGCACCCGGCCTGCATTCTGGCGTCGCAGGCGATCGCCGCGCTCGATGACGACGAAATGGAGATCGCCGGCGCGCTGCTCGGCCAGCCGATCGAAATGGTCAAGTGCCGGACCAACCGGGTCCGCGTACCTGCGCATGCGGAAATCGTCATCGAAGGACGCATCCTGCCGAAGCTCCGCGAGCCGGAAGGCCCGTTCGGCGAGTTTCCGCAATACTACGGGTCCCGCGCCGACCGTGAGGTCATTCAAGTGGATGCGATCGCCCACCGCCGCCATCCGATCTTCCACACCATCGTGGGCGGCGGAATTGAGCATCTCCTGCTGGGCGGGATTCCGCGCGAAGCGACGCTGCTGGACCATCTGCAGCGCAGCTTTCCCTCGGTGCGCGACCTGCGGCTGACGCGCGGCGGCACCTGCCGCTATCATCTGGCAGTCAAGATCGACAAGGCCGGCGGCGGCGAGCCGAAGAACATCATCATGGGCGCCTTCGGCGGCCATTACGACATCAAGCAGGTGGTCGTGGTCGACATGGATGTCGATATCGACGACCCCAACGAAATCGAATGGGCGATTGCGACCCGCTTCCAGGCCGACCGCGACCTCGTCGTGGTATCCGGTGCACAGGGCTCGAAACTCGACCCGTCTTCGGCCGACGGTATCAGCGCCAAGATGGGGATGGACGCCACCAAGCCGCTTTCAACCGAACCGATGGCGTTCAAGCGCATTCATGTAAAGGGCATCGAAAACGTCGATCTCGGCCGCGAGTTGCAAAGCGATCCCGAGGCCGCCTTCGCGCGGCTGGTCGCTGGCTGAGTTACGATCGAGCGGTTATCCTGACAACAGACAACACGGGTCACGGGAGGATGGTCGGGATGGCGGAAGCCGCCAGCCGCACTAATGCCAGCACGGAGCCAGCGCCACCCTGGGTCGGGCGGTCGATTCCGCGCGTCGAAGACGCGGCGCTGCTGACCGGACGCGGCCGCTTCATCGACGATCTCGGGGTTCGTCCCGGCACGCTGCACGCCGCCATCCTGCGCTCGCCGCATGGCCATGCCGACATCGTCGCAATCGACTGCTCCTTGGCCAAGGCAGCGCCCGGCGTCGTCGCGGTGCTCGATGGCGCCGATATCAAGGCGTTGACCGCAAGTCTCGTGGTCGGCGTCAAGGCGGCGGTCGAATGCTGGCCGATCGCGGTCGGCCGGGTGCGCTACGCCGGCGAGCCGGTCGCCATCGTCGTCGCCACCGATCGCTATCTGGCCGAAGACGCCGTTGATCTGATCGAGGCGCGATACCAGGTGCGACCGGCGGTGGTTGATCCAATGGCGGCGCTCAAGCAGGATGCGCCGGTGCTGCATGACGGCTTTGCCGGCAATGTCGCCAGCGATCGCGCGTTCCGCTACGGCGACCCGGAGCAGGCCTTTGCGTCGGCGGCGCATCGCATCAGCCTCGACATTCGCTATCCGCGCAACTCCTGCACCCCGATCGAAACCTATGGCGTGATCGCCGAATATGACGCCGGCGAGGACGCCTATGAGGTGCTGGCCAATTTCCAGGGCCCCTTCAGCATCCATGCCGTGCTGTCGCGCGCGCTGCGCGTCCCCGGCAATCGGCTGCGATTGCGGACACCGCCGGATTCCGGCGGCAGCTTCGGCGTCAAGCAGGGTGTCTTCCCTTATATCGTTCTGATTGCCGCGGCGGCGCGCGCGGCAGGGCGCCCGGTCAAATGGATCGAGGATCGGCTCGAGCATCTGACCGCATCGGTTTCCGCGACCAACCGGGCCACGACGCTGAGCGCCGCCGTCGCGGAGGACGGCCGCATCCTCGCGCTCGATTGGGATCAGGTCGAAGATTGCGGGGCGCATCTGCGCGCCCCCGAGCCGGCGACGCTGTATCGCATGCACGGCAACCTGACCGGCGCCTATGACATCCGTCATCTAGCGGTCCGCAACCGGGTCGTCGTCACCAACAAGACCCCGACCGGTCTCAATCGCGGCTTCGGTGGCCCGCAAGTCTATTTCGCGCTGGAGCGGCTGGTTCAGCGCATCGCGGTCGAACTTGGGCTCGATCCACTCGACGTGATCCGGCGCAATCTGATTCCGGCCGGCGGGTTTCCGTACCGGACCGCCAGCGGAGCGTTGCTCGAACTCCGGGGACTATCAGGAGGCGATCCGGCGCGGCATCGACGAGGGGGCTCTTGCGGAGCTCAAATCGCGTCGCGACGCGGCGCGCGCGCAGGGCCGGCTGTACGGCATCGGCTATACCGCCGTGGTTGAGCCCAGCGTGTCCAACATGGGCTACATCACCACCGTGCTGACGCCGGCCGAGCGCCGCAAGGCCGGTCCGAAGAACGGCGCCCAGGCCACCGCGACGGTCGCGATCGATCCGCTCGGAAGCGTCAGCGTACATGTGGCCTCGGTCCCGCAAGGCCAGGGCCATCGCACCGTTCTGTCACAGGTCGTGGCGGACGTGTTCGGCCTCAACCCGGCCGAGATCAGGGTCAACACCGAAATCGACACCGCCAAGGACGCCTGGTCGATCGCCTCGGGCAACTACGCCAGTCGCTTCGCCCCCGCCGTGGCCGGCACCGCCAGGCTCGCGGCCGCGCGCATCGCGGGACGGCTGGCGCGGATCGCCGCCAGCCAGTTGAACACCGAGCTTGAGGATATCGGATTCGCCGGCGGCAACGTCGCATCGAAGCGCAATCCCGACAACAAGCTCTCGTTCTCGCGGCTGGCCGGACTGAGCCACTGGTCGCCGGCAGCGCTGCCCGACGGCATCGGCCAGACGATCCGCGAAACGGTGTTCTGGAGTCCGGCGGAGCTGACCGCGCCGGACGAACACGACCATATCAACTCTTCGCTGTGCCACGGTTTCATCTTCGATTTCTGCGGCGTCGAGGTCGATCGAACCACCCTGCAAACCCGGATCGACCGCTACGTCACCATGCACGATTGCGGCACCATCCTGCATCCGGCCATGGTCGACGGACAAATTCGCGGCGGCTTTGCCCAGGCGCTCGGAGCCGCGCTCTATGAGGAATACGCCTATTCCGCCGACGGCAGTTTCCTGACCGGCACCTTCGCCGATTATCTGCTGCCGACCAATGCGGAGGTGCCGGATCCGCTCATTCTCCACATGCAGACGCCTTCGCCATTCACGCCGCTGGGCTCCAAGGGCGTCGGTGAAGGCAATTGCATGTCGACACCGGTCTGTATTGCCAACGCCGTCGCCGATGCCTTGGGGGCCAAGGACATCGAGTTGCCACTGGTGCCGGCCAAACTCGTGCCGCTGCTGCGCGGCGCCGAGCCGACGCCACCGGCCGATCGCGCCGCCGGCAGCATCGCGCAACGGAACGGTGACCGGCGTCTGCGCGGCGGAGGCGAAGCCACGGTCGGCGCGCCGGCCGAACGCGTCTGGACCCTGCTGCTCGACCCGGCGACCCTTCAGGCGGTCATTCCCGGCTGCCACACCATTGAGAAAATCTCCGACACGCATTTCCGTGCCGAGGTGACGCTCGGTGTGGGTCCGGTGAAGGGACGCTACCGCGCCGACGTCAAACTGTTCGACCTCGATCCGCCGCATGCGGTCACGCTCGGCGGCTCCGCCGAAGGCGCGCTCGGATTCGGCAGCGGCGAAGGACGCATCACCCTCGTTCCGATCGCGGATGGCGGCACCGCGATCCGCTATGTCTACGAGGCGGCGATCGGCGGCAAGGTGGCGAGCATCGGCGGTCGCCTGCTCGACGGCGCCGCGCGGATGATCATCGGCCAGTTCTTTGCAGCGCTGGCGCGCCAGGCGGGCGGCGGCGCAGCCGCTCAACCCCGTCTTTCCTGGCTTGCGAGGGTGCGTCGCCGGTTTGGAGCGCAGCCATGAAGCCCGCCGCGTTCGATTATGTTCGCGCCGAACATCTCGACGAAGCGCTCGACGTGCTCGGCCGCGAAGGCGGCGACGCCCGCATCATCGCCGGCGGTCAATCGCTGATGGCCATGCTCAACATGCGCCTGGCCAGGCCGAGGACGCTGATCGACATCATGCGGCTCGCCGAACTGGGACGGATCGAGCGCGCAGGCGACACCGTCAGAATCGGGGCGGCGGTCCGCCAGGATACGCTGCTGGCATGGCCGGACCTTGCCCGCAGTTTGCCGTTGGTCGCGCTGGCGCTGCCGTGGACCGGTCATGTCCAGACCCGCAGCCGCGGCACCATCTGCGGCTCGATCGCGCATGCCGACCCCAGTGCGGAGCTGCCGCTGGTGCTGCAGGCGCTCGGCGGCGAGGTGCACCTGCGCAGCGCCAGCCGGCGCCGGCGGGTGGCCGCGAAGGACTTCTTCGCCGGGATGATGGCGACCACCCGTGCCGATGACGAATTGATCGAAGCCGTCGCATTTCCAGCCTCGCGGCAGCGCTGCGGCTTTCGCGAAGTGGCGCGCCGCCACGGCGATTTTGCCATTGTCGCCTGTGCCGCCGTGAAGACACCGGACGGCGTTCGCCTGGCCATTGGCGGTGTCGCCGACATGCCGGTGGCGCGCGACTTTCCGCGGCTCGACGGCAGCGCGCTCGACGATGCCCTGAACGGATTCGCCTATCAACTCGACGCCCGTGACGACCTCCACGCGACGGCACGGTACCGTCGCGACCTGGTGCGCATGATCGGGCGCGATCTGGTGCGGGAGGTTCTGCAATGAGCCGATTGCAGGCCGGCCGGCGACATCCGGTCCGCTTCTCGCTGAACGGCAGCCGATGCGCGGGCGAGGCGGAGCCGCGCCTGCTGCTGACCGATTTCCTGCGCCACCAGGTCGGCGCGACCGGCACCCATGTCGGCTGCGAACACGGGGTGTGCGGCGCCTGCACGGTCGTCATCGACGGCAAGCCGGCACGCGCCTGTCTCACGCTGGCCGTCCAGATCGACGGCTGCGAGGTCCGGACCGTGGAAGGCCTGGCGCCGGCGGCCGATCGCCTCGGCGTTCTGCAATCGGCGTTCAAGCGCAACCACGCGCTGCAGTGCGGCTTTTGTACCGCCGGCATCCTGATGTCGCTCGACGGCTTCCTGCGCCAGCACAAGCGACCGGATGAGGAGAGCATTCGCGATCTGCTGAGCGGACATTTGTGCCGATGCACGGGCTATGCGCCGATCGTTCGCGCGGCGATCGAGGCCGCCGCAGAATTGGCAGACCAGAGCGGAGAGAGGGCGGATGCTTGATCTTGGAACCAGCTTTGTCGCCAGCGTAGCGCGCGATCCGGACGCGCTGGCGATTGTCGACGACGGCGTCCGCCTGACTTACGCGCAATGGTATCGGCGGATTTCGGCGCTGGTGGCTTCGCTTGACCGCATCGGGCTGAAGCCTGGCGACCACCTTGTCACGGTGCTGCAGAATTGCGAGGCCGCCGCCACCCTGCACTGGGCCTGCCAGCTCGCCGGCATCGTGATCACGCCGGTCAACTGGCGCGCCAAGGCGGACGAACTCGACTTCTGCATCGAAAACTCCGACTGCCGAGCCGTCGTGTACCAGGATGTCTCCGCACCTGCCACGGTCGAGTCGAGGCGCGCGCAGGCCCTGCAGCGCATCTACACGGGCAAGGGCGACAGCGCCGATGCGCTCGACTTCGAGACCATGGTCGCCGGGCCGGCAGCCGAGGCAACGCCGCGTGTCGATGCCGACGCCTGGTCGATCATGCTCTATACATCCGGAACCACGTCGCGGCCGAAGGGCGTGCCGCGCCGTCACCGCGCCGAGCGCGCCGCCGGGATTGCCCATGTCGCGCAAAATCTGTATCGGCGCGGCGAACGCACGCTCGGCGTGATGCCGCTCTATCACACCATGGGCGTTCGCTCGCTGATCGCGATGTCGCTGATCGGCGGCACCTTCGTCTGCCTGCCGCGCTACGACCCGAGCCGTGCGCTGGCACTGATCGAGATGGAAAAGATCACCAATTTGTATCTGGTCCCGACGCTCTACCACGATCTTGTCCATGCCGGGGAATTTGCGGCGGCCGACGTCTCCAGCGTGCGCAAGCTCGGTTTCGCCGGCGCTTCGATGACCGACGGGCTGCTGAAGACGCTGAACGACGCGTTGCAGCCCGATCTGTTCGTCAATCACTATGGCAGCTCGGAAATCTACACCTTCACCATCGACCAGAACGCGGCGGCCAAGCCGGGGTCGGCGGGCCGGGCCGGAATCAACCAGCAGATCAGGGTCGTCAGGCTGAACGCCAAATCGGCGGCGGACCTCGCACGTCCCGATGAAGAAGGCGAAATCATTGCGCTGCTGGCTGGCGACGAATCGTTCGAGGGCTACTGGCGCCGGCCCGACGCCGACGCAAAATCGATCCGCGACGGCTGGTATTTCACCGGCGACACCGGTTTTGTCGATGCGGATGGCGATCTGTTCGTCACCGGCCGGGTCGACGACATGATCATTAGCGGCGGCGAGAACGTCTCGCCGGTCGAGATCGAAAGCTGCCTGTCGCTTCACCCGGCCGTGCTCGAAGTCGCCGTCGTCGGCCTCGCCGACGAGAAGTGGGGCCAGGTCGTCACCGCGTTTGTGAAGCGCAAGGCGGCGGTCAGCGAGCAGGATCTCGAACAGTTCTGCCGCAGTTCCGGGCTTGCCAACTTCAAGCGACCCCGACGCTTCGTTTTCGTCGACGCCCTGCCGAAATCTCCGGTCGGAAAACTGCTGCGCCGCCTGCTGATCGCCGGCGACTATCAGCGCGAACATGCCCCGCCCTCGAACGCGGCCTGACAACGCCAGGAAAGGAAACGACATGCCCTCCCCCTACCTCTTTGCAGATCCCCGGCTCGGCAAACTCGACGGCTTTGCGGTCGAGATCGACGAGGCGCATGAGCGCGCCGACATCGTTCTCAACCGTCCGCCCTACAACGTCGTGTCGATGCCGCAACGCGATCAGTTGCGGCTGGTGTTCGAGACGCTCGACGAAGATGCGCGCGTCCGCATCATCGTGGTGCGGTCGATCGGCGAGCACTTTTCCAGCGGCGGCAACATCGGCGGCTTCATGGAAGCCTCGCCGGAGACGGTCTCCAGACTGGCCTGGAACATCGCCTCGCCGACGCGGTGTACCAAGCCGGTCATTGTCGCCAATCGCGGCTACTGCTTCGGCGTCGGTTTCGAGCTGTCGCTCGCCTGCGATTTCCGGATCGCTTCCGAGACCACGCTGTACGCGCTGCCGGAGCAGAAGCTCGGTCAAATCCCGGGATCGGGCGGTTCGGCGCGGCTGCAGAAAATGATCGGCATTACCCGCACCAAGGACATCGTGATGCGGTCGAAGCGGATTGCCGCCAAGCAGGCGTTTGAGTGGGGCATCGCGACCGAATGCGTCCCCGACGGCGAGCTTGAAAAGACCACCGACAGGCTTGTCGATGAACTCCGCGGCTTCGCGCCGCTGGCGCAGCGAACCGCCAAGAAGCTGCTGAACGACACCGAAGACTCCACCCTGACGGTCGCGATCGAGCTGGAAGGCCATTGTTACAGCCGCCTGCGCCAATCCGACGATTTCAGGGAGGGCGTCGAGGCCTTTAACGCCAAACGCCCGCCAAAATTCGTCGGGCGCTGAACGGAAATTATTTGGGCGCACCGGGCAGGAACATAAACGACCGCCACGAATGGCGAAGACGACCGACACCCACGGCGCGCACCCCAAAATTTTGCGCAAATCGGATAACGAGTTTCGCCGGAACGGCATAGCGTTTCTGGACCACAGTCGGAGTCTCCGTGGCAACGGGGCCCGGCGGGGTTTCCGCGAGATGAAACTTTGGATCGGAGACAAGGTAGGTTCAAGCTGATGAAGAAAAACGATATTCTGAGAGTCCGTGTCGACGTCGCGACCCTTACCGCGTTGCAACGCGCTTGCGCGGATTCGGGCTGTAGCCTCTCACATATTCTCCGCGAAAGTATCGTTCACGAACTCGCCCGGCGAGACGCAAGGTCAGGCGATCCCGCCCTGAACAAATATGGCGAATCGATCGCGGACGCCGGCAGCGATGCGAGAAGCGCCTGCGCCTGGCTGCTATCCTCGATCCTGGTGGGGCCGCAGCCGTCCCCGAGAGAGTGCGCGGAGCGCTGGCAGCGCAAGCAGCGCCAGGTCATGCAACTGGTCGAAGCCCTGTTTCGCGCGATATGTGTACCACCTGACCTTGCCCTGCCTGACCTTGCCCTGCCTGACCTTGCCCTGCCCGACTATGCCCTGCCCGACTATGGCCACCCGACCCATGCTCATAGCGCAATCCTCGGGACGGAGTTGCAAGCAATCGGCATCGCGGGGCCAGCCGCGGCGTACATTTTGGGTGGCCCTGATGCCGCCGCCGATGGCGGCTGCCACGCCGTGGCTTTGGACCACATTTGTACCACATGAATTGTCACAGCAGGCAATCCCGGAGCCGCGCGGCGGGCGGTGCCGGCCGACGTCATTGCTTTACGTCGGCCGGCATGACCTGCATCAGGGCATCCGGCCTGACGGCGATGGTTCCCACAAATGGCCGGTCATGCGAAAGGATCAGCAGCAGCGATGCGGCCACGCCGGTCGCAAAGGCGCCGATCGCCAGCGCCGAGGCCAGCCGATTGTCGCTGTGAACGACGGCGATCGCGAACAGCGCGCAGATGGCTTGCAGGATCAGACACGCCCATTTGGTCGCATTCACCTCGGAGCGGCTGACCAGGATACGCTGACGGCGCGCTTCCAGGGCTTCCCCAAGCGCGCTGGTGATCTGACGCTGTGCAATCTGTTGTCCAGGGGTGCTCGACGGCAGGGAAAGGGTGAGCTGAAGCGCGTCGGTCAGCGTCGCCGGGCTGATCTTCAGGGTCGCCGCGCCCTGCGCCATCAGGGGCCATTCGGAAGCCGTCGTCTCCTCGATATAACTTCGCACCAGCGACCGCAACCGCAGTTCGGCATCTCGGGGCAGGCTCGCGGCCAGCACCACAACCGACCTCAGCGCGCTGGCTTCCCGCGCGACCGCGGCATTGGCGCGATCGGTGTCGTTCCAGACCTGCGCCGCCGTAAAGGCCACGAACAAGCCGAAGATGATGCCCAAGGGGGGCAGCATGCCGGGCGAGACGGCTTTGAATGAGCGGGCGCGCTCACCAACCGCGAGCCCGGCGACGATGGCCTGGATCAGGGCTCCGACGATGTATGTCGCGCCAAAGACGACCAGCGCCATCCATGCCAGCGGGAGACTGTGCAACCAGTCATTCATCGCATCCACCTTCCATGGGTTGTCGGGATCGGCCGCTGTCGGCCGCCGACGGAGCAAACGTCTCGCACGATGGTATCGCGGTCGCGCTCAAAATCTCAGCTCGATATGTCCCCTGACGGCGAAGGGCATTCCCGCGGCGCGAATGCGTCCGAGTTTTTGTCATCAGGTGTCCCTCCAATAATAGAGGGCGCAGGGAATGCCGGGTGGCGATGCACCCGCAGCCTCGCGTGCAAATGATGAAAAAAGCACACGAGCCTAGTCACCACAGGTTCACCGGATCAGTCCGGCATTCCCTGCGCAATGGTTTACGGCTTATTCCGCGCTCTCCCCGGTGACCGGGCTTGTTTGCCACCGTCGCCTACGGGTTGCCCCGCAAACTTGACGCCAGCGTCGGGGCGCCAGGACCACACGGCTTTGCCGTCCGCGTTGCTGTCGTTCGTCGTTCGACACCACCCGCGTCCATCGCATCCCGCGTCAACGTTCGTGACGATCATGATACGCCCCTCTATGTGGAGCGGGACGGCCGCGCTTATAGAGTTGATTTGGGTGAAAGGTGAAGCAATATATTTTTGCAACCTGGGCTAGACAGCTTTCTGCTGATTTGCCCGTCGGGCAGATTCACCCCCTCGTCGTCATTCCGGGGCGCGCGTCAGCGCGAACCCGGAATCTCGAGATTCCGGGTTCGATGCTTTCGCATCGCCCCGGAATGACGCAGCGCTCAGATGCCGAGATAGCGATGCTGCAGATCGGGCTCGGCGATCAGCTCTTGCGAGGTACCGCTCCACACCGCGCGGCCGCGCTCGATCATGTAGTGGCGATCGGCGATGCGGGTGAGATTCTCGACGTTCTTGTCGATCACCAGCACCGATTGGCCGCGCGCCTTCAGGAGCGACAGGCAATGCCAGATTTCGTCGCGGATCAGCGGCGCCAGGCCCTCGGTCGCCTCGTCGAGGATCAGAAGCCGCGGATTGGTCATCAGTGCCCGGCCGATCGCCAGCATCTGCTGCTCGCCGCCGGACAGCGTACCGCCCATATTGGCGCCGCGCTCGGCCAGCCGCGGAAACAGCGCGTGGATCCTGTCGAGGGTCCACGGGTCGGATGACCCCAGCCGATTGCCGGAGGCCGCGACCAGATTCTCGCGCACGGTCAGGTTGGGAAAGATCTGGCGCCCCTCGGGCACAAGACCAATGCCCAACTGGGCAATCCGGAACGAAGCAAGCCGGCGAACCTCCCGGCCGGCGAAACGGATCGCCCCGGCGCGCGCCGGCGTCAGGCCCATGATGGAGCGGATGGTGGTGGTCTTGCCCATGCCGTTGCGGCCCATCAGCGCCACCATCTCGCCGCTCCGGACCGAGAGCGACATCCCGAACAGCACCTGGCTCAGGCCATAGCAGGTCTCGATACCGTCGACTTCGAGCAGCGGTGCCGCGTCAGCCATCACGGGTCACCGCATGGGCATCGCCGAGATAGGCGCGTTTCACTTCCGGATTGCTGCGGATCGCCGCCGGCGTGTCGGATGCGATGACGCGGCCATAGACCAGAACGGTGATGCGGTCGGCGAGCGCGAACACCGCGTCCATATCGTGCTCGACCAGCACGATGGTGACTTCGCGCCGCAATTCGCCGAGCAGTTTGATCATGCGCGCCAACTCCGTCACGCCCAGTCCCGCCATCGGCTCGTCGAGCAACAGCAATTTCGGCTTGGTGGCGAGCGCGACCGCGAGCTCAAGCTCGCGCTGCTCGCCGTGGCTCAGGGCGGCCACCGCGACATCGGCGCGCTGTTCGAGTCCGACCCGGGCGAGCGCGGCGCGCCCGGCCTCGCGGAGCAGCCTTTCCTCGCGGGCGTTGCGCCAGAAATGGAAGGAATGACCGTGATGGGCCTGCGCCGCCAGCGCGACATTGTCGAGCGCGGTGAAGTCGGGAAGCAGCGAGGTGATCTGAAACGAGCGCGCCAGCCCGAGCGCGCTGCGGCGATACGCCGGCAGCCGGGTGATGTCCCGGCCGGCAAAGTGCACGGTGCCGGAATTCGGCAGCAACTGCCCGGTGAGCTGGCCGATCAGGGTGGTCTTGCCGGCGCCGTTCGGCCCGATGATGGCGTGCAGTTCGTCGCGCCCGACCTCGAGCGAAACATTGTCGGTCGCGGCGATGCCGCCGAAGCGGCGGACCAGGTTCCGGACGCGGAGCAGCGCATCAGCCACGGCCGAACCTCCCGAGCAGTCCCATGATGCCGCCGCGCCCGAACAGCACGATCAGCAGCAACAGCGGGCCCATGATCATCGCCCAGTATTCGGTAAGCTGCGACAGGAATTCTTCCAGCACCAGGTAGACGATCGCCCCGATCACCGGACCGAACAACGAGCCCATGCCGCCGAGAATCACCATCACCATGAGGTCGCCGGAGCGGGTCCAGTACATCACCGCCGGACTGACGAAATCGGTGTTGTTGGCGAGCAGGGCGCCGGCAAGACCGCACATGGTGCCCGATATGACAAAGCAGACCAGCCGGTATCGTGTGGCGGGAAACCCGATCGCCTGCATTCGCGCCTCGTTGGAGCGCAGCCCCTGAACCACGAGGCCGAAGCGCGAATTGACAATGCGCCAGATCAGGTAGATCCCGCCGGCCAGGCAGAACAGGCAGAGATAATAGAACTGCACCCGGCTCGACAGGTCGATCAGGCCGGCGAAATCGCTGCGCTTGTAGATCGTGAGACCGTCGTCGCCGCCATAGCGCGCGAGCCCCGATGCGACGTAGTAGGCCATCTGCGCGAAGGCGAGCGTGATCATGATGAAATAGACCCCGCGGGTACGCAGCGACAGCGCGCCGATCACCAGCGCAAACAGCGCCGAGGCCGCGAGTGCCACCGGCCACTGAATGAAACCGGAGCCGATGCCCTCGAACGCGAGGATGCCGACCGCATAGCCGCCGATGCCGAGATAGGCGGCATGGCCGAAGCTCATCATGCCGCCATAGCCCATGATCAGATTGAGGCTTGCGGCCGCCAGCGCGAAGATCACGATGCGGGTGAACAGCGTCAGCACGAAGATATTGCCGCTGAGCCCGGAATAGAGCGGCAGCAACAGCAGCAGGGCCGCGACCAGCGCGGTGACGGCATTGCGGGCGTTGAGCCGGACGCTCATCGCCGGCTGGCCGGAAACAGCCCCTCCGGCCGCACCACCAGCACGATCGCCATCAGCAGATAGATCAGCATCGAGGACAGCGCCGGCGCCGCGGTGGCAGCGGCTGACGAACTCAGCACCTTGCGCAAGAGATCGGGCAGGAAGGCGCGGCCCAGCGTGTCGATCATGCCGACAAGGATCGCGGCCAGGAAGGCGCCGCGGATCGAGCCGATGCCGCCGATCACGATGATGACAAAGGCAAGAATCAGGATGTTCTCGCCCATGCCGATCTGGACCGTCAGGATCGGCGCCTGCATCAGCCCGGCAAGCCCGGCCAGCGCGGCGCCGAGCCCGAACACCAGGGTGTAGAGCAGCTTGATGTTGATGCCGAGCGCGCCGATCATTTCCCGGTTGGACGCGCCGGCGCGGATCAGCATGCCGATGCGGGTTCGCATCACGACCAGATAGAGCATCAGCGCAACCGCGAGCGCGACCACGATGATGGCGAGCCGATAGGCGGGATAGAACACGCCGGGGACGATCTGGACCGGCACCGTCAGCCACGCCGGCAGCGGCAGCGCAAGCCCCGCCGGGCCCCAGACCAGCCGCACCGCGTCGTTGAAGAACAGGATCAGCCCGAACGTCGCCAGGACGTGATCGAGATGATCGCGGCCATAGAGATGCCGCAGCGCGACGACTTCCAGCACGATGCCGAGCAGCAGCGTCGCGCCCAGCGCGAGCACCACGCCGATGACGAAATTGCCGCTCCAGGCGACGAAGGTCGCGGCAAAATAGGCGCCCATCATGTACAGCGAGCCATGGGCGAGGTTGACCAGATCCATGATGCCGAATACCAGCGTCAATCCCGCCGCCAGCAGGAACAGCAGCAGGCCGAACTGCAATCCGTTGAGAAACTGTTCGACGACGAGCAGCATGAACGCTTACACGGGGCTGAAAGAAAACAGCGGCAGCGCACCAGCGCCGCCGCTGCATGGATCCAAAGCCGTGATCACTTCATCGGGCATTTGTCGTGGAAGCGATCCTGGTCGTCCTTGACGATGGTGGCAGCCGTCTTCAGCGAGAGCTGGCCGCCGGCATCCTTCACCACGTCCTGCAGATAGAAGTTCTGGATCGGGATGTGGTTGTTGCCGAATTTGAACGCGCCGCGCACGGACTTGAAGTCCGCCTTCTCCATCGCCGCCTTCATCTCGTCCTTCTTGCTGGTGTCGCCCTTCACCGCCACCACGGCGCTGTTGATCAACTGCGCGGCGTCGTAGGATTGCGCGCCGTAGAAGCTCGGGCGCATACCCGGGTACTTCTTGCGGTAGTCGGCGACGAACTGCTTGTTCTGCTCGTTCGGCAGATCGTTCACCCACTCCTGCGCCCCGGGGACGCCGAGCGCGTTGTCCTTCTGCAACGGCAGCGTGGTTTCGTCGATGGTGAAGGCGGTGTAGAGCGGCATCTGCGCTTTCAGACCGGCCTGCGAATACTGATTGAGGAACTGGACGCCGGCGGCGCCCGGATAGAACACGAAGATCGACGCCGCGCCGGAGGCCCGCGCCTTGGTGAGCTCGGCGGAGAAATCGAGCTGGCTCGGCCACACCGTGTATTCCTCGCCCAGCACCTGACCCTTGAACGTGCTCTTGACGCCGGCCAGCATGTCCTTGCCGGCGGCATAGTTCGGACCGATCAGGAATACCGACTTGACGCCCTTCTGGTTCATGTAAAGGCCCATCGCCGCCGGCGTCTGGTCGTTCTGCCAGGAGGTCGAGAACACGTAGGGCGAGCAGAGTTCGCCGGCGAGCTGCGACGGACCGGCATTCGCGACGACCATGATCGTCTTCGAATCCACGATCGGCTTCAGCGAGGCGAGCAGCACGTTCGACCAGATATAGCCGGCGATGAAGTCGACCTTGTCGGACAGGATCAGCTTCTCGGTCTTCTGCTTGCCGACGTCAGGCTTGAACGTGTCGTCCTCGTAGATCACCTCGACCGGCTTGCCGGCCATCTTGCGGCCCATGTGATCGAGCGCGAGCTCGAACGAATTGCGCATGTCATTGCCGATCACCGCGGTCGGGCCGCTGAACGTGCTGACGAACCCGATCTTGATGGTATCGCCCGCCGCAGCGGGCTGGGCCAGCGCCAGCGCCGTGACGCCCGCCAGCCATAATGCCGTTTTCATGTGTCTCCCCTCCTCACTCGTGAAAGCCGCCGGTCGAACGGCCGGCCCATTTAGCGTTGCTCCGCTTGCGCGTGTCCCCCGACAGGACCTGTTTTGTGCGCGAAATCTTCCGGCGACGGCAAGCTTGAACCGGTGGCTCCCTCTAGAACCTTCGGCCCATCACCAGCACGCCATGCACCATAATTCGTGGTGCCGGCAGATGGCAAGAATTATAGTTCAGTCAAGCGGCTTCATGTAAAATACAGTTTTACATATGTCAAATTATGTTTTACACTCCTGGCCCATACCGGAAAACAATGATCGAGAGTTTCAAGCGATATGGAAATGAAAAACCCACCTCATCCCGGCGAGCTGATCGGCGACACGCTCGACGAGCTGGACGTTTCAATTGTCGCGGCGGCAAAGGGCCTTGGCATTACCCGGCAGCAGCTTCACAACTTGATTGCGGGGCGCAGCGGCATCACGCCGGAAATGGCTGTAAAGCTCGAGAAGGCAATCGGCAGTACGGCCGACACCTGGCTGAGGATGCAGATGAATTATGACCTGGCCCGGGTTCGAAAGCGCACCATCAATGTCAGGCGCTTGGTGCCCGTCTAGCTACCTGGCGGGACGGGGCGGCCGATCAAAGCTGGAATTCGGCGCCGTCGATGATGTAGGGCGCGTGGCGAAAATCCCGGATCGCGGCGACCTGGCCGGCCGACCATCGCAGCAGGATGAAGTATTTCGGCGCCGCACCGGGTTCGCCGGGATCGAACACCAGGATCGCCGGGCGGCCCTCCACCAGCCCTGGGGCCAGATGCCAGTCCGCCACCCGCGCATAATTGCCGAAATAGCGGGAGACCTCGGCCTTGCCGTTGATCCGCGTCCGGTTGACGAGGTCGAGACGGACATCGTCAGCGATCATGGCGCGGACGGCATCGAAATCGCGGGCGTTGAAATGCGCCACATAGGCGCCGAGGCGGTCGCGCTCGGCCGCCGTTAGCTCCGGTTGCGGCATATCGTCCGGCTCGGCCGCGAGTTCGCGCAGCCGCGCCCGCCCGCGGTGCAGCGCCGCCTTCACCGCCGGCAGGCTGAAATCCATCACGTCACAGAGCTCCTGCAGCGAGCAGCCGAGCACGTCCATCAGGATCACGCTGGAGCGCTGCGCGACCGGAAGCCGCATGAAGGTGCGCAGGCTGGCACCGGCGACCTGGCGGCTCGTGACGGGGTCGGCCGGGTCGGCCATCATCTCCACCTCCTCGCCTGATCGAAGCGCTTGCTGCCGGCTGCGGCGGCGGAGAAAATCCAGCGCGGTGTTGTGCGCGATGCGAAACAGCCAGCCCTCGGGATTGCCGAGCGGGCCGGCGGATGGAAACGAACTCGACCGCCTTGATCAGCGCATCCTGCAGCACGTCTTCGCCGTCGATCACCGAGCCGACCATGCGCGCGCAATAGCGATGCAGCTTCGGCCGCATCGCGACCAGCAGCGCGTCGATGCCGGACGCGGCGGCTGATCCCTGGGGGAGCGATTTCATTCCGCCTCCGGCAAACCAAGGCCGGCTCAAGCTTCGGCCAGCATCCGATAATTACCGATGATCGTAACCCCGCGGACCAGCGGCGGTTCGGCACAGCGGTCGCGGACCCCGCTTTGAAACGCCTGGAAGGCGGCGAGTTTTGGCAGCGCGCTGCTGCCGTCATCGGCCGCGGTCTCGACCACGTGAATGAACGTATCATCGTCCAGCCGCAGGCAACAATAGCGCACGCCCTCCGGCCTCAATGCCCGCAGTTCGGAAAATACCGCCGCCGCCAGCTCGGCATTCTGGTCGGCCGCATCGGGCCTCGTCCGGTACCTGATCAGTCGCTGCTTCATGGTGTCCTCCGCTGCTTTGTGCCGCCTCGACCACCAAGACGTGCGGCACCCCGCAAAGGATTCGGTCGCAACGAAGATATCTGGCATTTTGCACCACGCGAGCGCGCCACGCGACCGCAACGCGGCATCGCGTGTCACATAAGGCCAGGCCGACCTACGCGGCACGCCGATCGCGCGACACCCAGGCAAGAGCCCGCCGGCGCCCCAGACCGGGCTGGCCTCGGCGCGGGCCAGTGCATAGTCTCATCGACGGAGAGGTCGCAAGCCATGACGACGGCACCGGCAGGGACCCATCGCATCGTGATCGTCGGCGCCGGTTTCGGCGGGCTCGAGGCGGCGCATCGACTGGCGGGGGCGCCGGTCGAGATCACGCTGATCGACCGCCGCAACCATCATCTGTTCCAGCCGCTGCTGTACCAGGTTGCGACCGCCTCATTGGCGACCTCGGAGATCGCCTGGCCGATCCGCTATCTGTTGCGCGGACGCCAGGAGGTTACCACCCTGTTTGCGACGGTGAGCGGCGTCGACCCGGCCGGAAAGCGCGTGCTGTTCGAAGACGGCGGCGCGTTGCCATACGACACGCTGGTGCTCGCCACCGGCGCGCGCCACGCCTATTTCGGCCATGACGAATGGGAGCCGTTCGCGCCGGGGCTGAAAACGCTGGAGGACGCCACCACCATTCGACGCCGCATCCTGGTCGCATTCGAACGGGCCGAGCGCGAGGCCGATCCGCAACGCCGTGCGGCGCTGCTGACTTTTGTCATTATCGGCGCCGGCCCGACCGGGGTCGAACTCGCCGGCACCATCGCCGAACTGGCGCAGGACACGCTGCCGCCCGACTTCCGCAACATCGACACCCACAAGACGCGGGTGGTGCTGATCGAGGCCGGCCCGCGCGTGCTGGCCGGCTTTGCCGACCAGCTTTCCGCCTATGCGCAGCATTCGCTGGAGCGCATCGGCGTCGAAGTGATGCTGGGACAGCCGGTGACCGAATGCAGCGCCGACGGCGTCGTCTATGGCGGCAACCGGCTGGAGACCCGAACCATCATCTGGGCCGCCGGCGTGCGCGCCTCGCCCGCCGCCGAGTGGCTGGACGCCCCGGCCGACCGCGCCGGCCGCCTGCAGGTGCTGCCCGATCTCACCGTTCCCGGCCACCCCGATATCTTCGCGGTCGGCGACACCGTCGTGATCGCGGGCCCGGACGGCAATCCGGTCCCCGGCATTGCGCCCGCGGCCAAGCAGCAGGGACGTTACGTCGCCGATTGCATCAAGGCGCGGCTGCGCGGCACCGCGCTCGGCCCATTCCACTACAAGCATGCCGGCAGCCTGGCCCAGATCGGCAAACGGCAGGCGGTGATCGATTTCGGCCGCATCAAGCTGCGCGGCACCTTCGCCTGGTGGATCTGGGGCATCGCGCACATCTATTTCCTGATCGGGGTGCGCAACCGCCTCGCGGTGGCCATGAGCTGGCTGTGGAATTATGTGCGCGATCAGCGCTCCGCGCGCCTGATCACCCAGGGCAGCAGCAAAGTGGGCCGCTGAGGACGTGGCTGAGGACCTGGCTGAGGACCTGGCTCGCGGCGTGACGCTGAGCGTGTTGGACGGCTTGGCACGGCGAAAACGGCTAGCGATTGGCCCGCTCGAACTGCCGCAGCAGCTTGTTGCCGCGCTCGACCGCCGAATCCATGGCGGCCTGCGCCGATTTCCGGCCGCTGAACGCCTGCTCCAGCTCGTCATCGATCACATCGCGGATCAGAACAAAGGACCCGAGCCGAACGCCCCGCGAATTCTCCGTCGGCGGCTTCAGCGTGATCTCCTCGATCGAAATCGCCGCGCCGGGATTGCGGTCGTAGAAGCCCTGCGCGCGGGTCAGATCGAATGCCGCGCGGGTCACCGGCAAATAGCCGGTGTTCTGGTGCCAGGCGGCCTGAACCTCCGGCTTCGACAGAAAGCTGAAGAATTTCGCGACGCCCTTGTATTCGCCGGTCGGCCGGTTCCGCAGCACCCACAGCGTGGCCCCGCCGATCGTGGTATTCTGCGGCGCGCCGGCGACATCGGGCCAGTACGGCAACATGCCGTAGCCGACCTCGAATTTCGAATTGGCCCTGATATCGGCGCGGGTCGCCGACGAGCCGATGAAGATCGCGCATTCGCCGTTCTGGAAGCGCGGCTCCGCCGACGTCGCGCGGCCGCTATAGTCGAACACCTTGTCGGCCTGCCACGCCGCGAGCTGCGCGATGTGGCGCACCACCACCGGATTGTTGAAATCGAGTACGGCTTCGAGGCCGCCGAAGCCGTTGGCCTCGGTCGAGATCGGCAGGTTGTGGTAGGCGGAAAAATTCTCGACATTGATCCATGACGGCCAGGACGTGGTGAACCCGCAGACGGCGCCGGCCGCGCGCAACTTTCGCGCCGCCGCCCCCAGCTCGGCCCAGGTCTTCGGCGCCGTCTCGGGATCGAGGCCGGCGGAACGGAACAGGTCCTTGTTGTAATAGAGGATCGGCGTCGAGGCGTTAAACGGGAACGACAACATGTTGCCGCCGACATCGGTATAGTAGCCGGTAACGGCCGGAAGATAGGCAGCAGGGTCGAACGCTTCCGACTGGTCGCGCATCAGCTCGAACACCGGATAGATCGCGCCCCGCGCGGCCATCATGGTCGCGGTCGCGATTTCGTTGACCTGGACGATGGCGGGCTGGCTGCGCGAGCGATAGGCAAAGATCGCCGCGGTGATGGTTTCGGTGTAGTTGCCCTTGTAGGTCGGAACGATGCGGTATTCGGATTGCGAGGCGTTGAAATCCGCCGCGAGCCGCTGCAGTTGCCGCCCGAGCTCGCCCGACATCGCGTGCCACCACATGATGTCGGTGACCGCCAGCGCCGGCGAGGCGAAGCTGATCGCGATGGCGGCAACCGCCAGGTACAGACATCGCAGAGCCGGTTTCACCATCAAAACATTCCAGTTTTCCGCAGCCGAGAGGCGCATCCGGATCGCATATGCGCCGGTAAAGCCTCGTATCGGTGGCTTTGGCCCACAAAGGGGTTCGCGGCGCACAATTGACCGTAGCAGAGGCACAGGCAGAATAGCGCATCTGCCCGCCACCGCCAGAAAGCGTTGAACCTTTTGTTCCTGCCGCCGACTTCATCAGAAGGGAATGAGTAACTGTGTACAGCCGCGCCCACCTTTCGCGGATCGTGACCCCCGTTGTCGCGCCGTGTTCAATGGCGGTCGCAGCGGGCGCTGGCGCGTGGGAATTCCGCGCCGCCAACACCGCCGATCACGACCTATATGCCGGCCACACCACCCTCGCTGAACCCACGGTGAGGGTGGAAGTGCCGATGATGTTACTGGTCGGCTGGGCTCGCCTGTCCGACGACGAGCCGGATCGCTTGTCTGCGGCACCGATCAAACGAATTCGCAGGGTGGAGTGAATTGACCTTGGAAGCAGCGCTGCCGGACGAAGCGGCGGAACCGCCGGCAGGCCTTGCCGCCCGCGGCCGGTTCCGCATCGTCGGGCTGGTCCGCGCGGTGCCGATCCGCTGGCGTATCCTGTCGATCGCCGCGTTGAACTCGGCCGTGGTGGTGGTGCTGGCCGCCATGATATGGAATGGCGCGGAAGTGCTCGGCTCGGCCTGGGACGACGTGCGGCAGGTGCGCGAGTCCGACAAGGTGCTGGCGCTGCTCGAGAGCGAGACCAGCCGCCTGCAGAATCTGATCCATCGCTACATCAACCAGCCGAGTCCGGAATTCTTCGCGGAGATCCTGCTGCTGCGCGAAGCCGTGCTCGGCACGCTGAGCACGCGAGCCTCGACCGATCCGATCCTGTCGGGATCGGTGGACGAGCTGGAGCGCGTCACCGAGCGTTTCCTCAACGGCTTCGGAGAGCTGCGCACGCTGCAGGCGACCATTGCGAAGACCTACGAGGAGCAGGTGCTGGCCCCGGCGCGGGACATGGCCGGGCTCTATTCCGTCATCGAAGGCGCTACCGGGCACCGCGATGCGCCGATCTGGCCGGCACTCGGAAAGTCGCGTGAGGCCTTTACCGCGATGCTGGTTGCCGCCAACGCCTATTATCTTTCGCTCGCGACCGCGTCCGCCGAGGAAGCCCGCCGCAATACCGATACGATCGAGACGACAATTCCTGTCATGTCCGGCCTCGCCGACAACGACCTGCAGCGGATGGCGCTGCAGCGATTGGAGCTGCGGACGGTGGCGCTGCGCCAGGGGCTTGCGAAACTGTCGGAGCAGCTCGCGAGCCGAACCGAGCTGCTGCGCAATGCGATCGACGCCAACCAGGCTGAAACCATCGGCGCGATCGACGATTTGTCGACCAAGATGCGCAAGCGCGAACAGAAGGCGCAGGAAACATTCGACCGGACGCTCGCCAGCATCTCCCGCAAGGTGCTGTCGATCGCCGTGATTTTCCTCGGCATCATCCTCACCGCGGGCGTCGTGATCGCGCTGAGCATCCGGCTGCCGCTGCAGCAGATCATCACCGCGATGCAGGCGATCACCTCGGGCGACTACGACCGGCAGGTGCAGGGCACGGCCGCCAGGGACGAGGTCGGCGCGATGGCCCGTGCGGTAGAGGTATTCCGCGAAAATGCCATCGCCAAACGCAAGACCGAGGACGAGCTGCGCGCCTCGAAGGAGAAAGCCGAGGGCGCGCTGCTCGAGCTGAACACCGCCCAGCAAAACCTGATCGATGCCGAACGGCTGGCGGCGCTCGGCGGCCTGGTTGCCGGCGTCGCCCATGAGGTCAACAATCCGATCGGCATCAGCCTGACGGTGGCATCGAGTTTCGCCCGCCGCGCCGAATTGTTCGGGGCCGAATTGAACTCCGAGACGCCGTTGCGGCGATCGCAGCTCGAGGAATTCGTCCAGACCTCGCGCGACGCCGGCCAGCAGCTAGTGGCAAACCTGCAGCGCGCCGGCGAACTGATCCAGTCCTTCAAGCAGGTCGCGGTCGACCGCTCGCATGCCGAGCGCCGCCGTTTCAGCCTCGGCGAGGCCACCGACCAGATCATCGCCAGCCTGCGGCCGGTGCTGAAGAAGGCGACGATCGCGCTGTCGGTCGACATCCCGGAAGGCCTGGTGATCGACGGATACCCCGGTTCCTATGGCCAGATTCTGACCAATCTGGTGCTCAACGCCACCAATCACGCGTTCGCCGGCGGCCGTTCCGGAAAGATCTCGATTTCGGCGCGGCCCCGCGGCAGCGACGATGTCGAGATCGTTTTCGCCGACGACGGGGCCGGAATGACCCCGGACGTGCAGCGGCAGGCGTTCGACCCGTTCTTCACCACCCGCCGCAACGAGGGCGGCACCGGACTGGGCCTGCACATCGTTTACAATCTGGTTACCCAGCAGCTCGGGGGCCGGATGATGCTGGATTCAAGGCTGGGACAAGGCACCACATTTCGCATTATCATGCCAAAAGCCACCAGGACCGACAGCGCGACCGCAGACCAGGCAAGCGACGGGATTACGCAATGGCCGAACAGGACGATGTCCTCCATTTGATCGACGATTCCGGAACGGTTCCGGAGACGTCGAGCGGGCGCAAATGGAAGATCGCCGTGATCGACGACGACCAGGCCGTGCACGAAGGCACCCGGTTTGCGTTGAGCGACTACAATCTGCACGGCCAGACGCTTGAAATCCTGTCGGCCTACTCCGCCGCCGAGGGCCGGCGGCTGATGCGCGCGCATCCCGACATTGCCGCAGTGCTGCTCGACGTCATCATGGAGACCGACGCCGCCGGGCTCGATCTGGTCGAATATATCCGCAACGACATCAAGAACGAGACCGTCCGCATCATCCTGCGCACCGGCCAGCCCGGACAGGCGCCGGAGCGGCGCGTGATCGTCCAGTACGACATCAACGACTACAAGGCGAAGACCGAGCTCACCGCCGACAAGCTGTTCACCTCGCTGACCGCGGCGTTGCGCAGTTACCAGCAGCTCGAGCGCATGGTGCAGACCCGGCGCGGGCTGGAGATCATCATCGATGCCGCCTCGACCCTGTACGACTTCAAATCGATGCAGCGGCTCGCCGAGGGCGTGCTGACCCAGATCGCCTCGCTGCTCAATGTCGATTGCGCCGGCATTCTGGTGCTGCGTGACGGCGGCGTGATCGGCGACGATTTTTCCGTGCTGGCCGGGTCGGGCTGCTACAGCCGCTTCATCGGCAGCACCGGATCCAGATCGCTCGACCCCGATCTGCGGTCGATGGTGGAAGCGGCCTTCAGGCGGCGCAAGCATGAATTCCTCGATCACCGTTCCGTGCTCTACGTCCGCACCGGCAGCGGGCGGGAGGTCGTGGTGCTGCTGCAGGCGGAGCGACCGCTGTCGGAAACCGACCGGTCGCTGGTCGAGATCTTCGGCAGCCGGCTGTCGATCGCGTTCGACAACGTCATCCTTTACCAGCAGTTGCACGAGGCCAACACCCAGCTCGAGGACCGCGTCGCCCAGCGCACCCGCGCGCTGATGCAGGCCAACCGCAGGCTGTCGGCGCAATGGCTGCGACTGCAGCGCGCCAACGGCTTCAAGAACGAGATCCTCGGCACGGTCGCGCACGACCTGAAGAATCCGCTCGGGGTGATCCTGGGCCGCACCGAGATGCTGACCGAGCTGATCAGTGCCGGCTCATCCAGCGAGAGCGTGACGGCGCAGGTCGATCACATCCGCGATGCCACAAGGCGTCTGACCTCGATGGTCGATCACCTGATCTCGGACGCGATGGCCGATGCCTTCGACATCTCGATCCGCCGCGAGCCGGTCGATGTCGCAGCCCTGGTCAGCGAGGTCGCCGACGCCAATCAGCCGCTCGCCGTCAACAAACAGCAGACCATCACGGTGTCGGCGCCGCCGAACGTGGTGACGATGTGCGATGCCGACCGGATGCGGGAAGCGATCGACAACCTCGTCAGCAACGCCATCAAATACAGCCCGATCGGCGGCAAGATCGTGCTGCTGGTGAGCCACGAGCGGAACGCCATCGTGATCCGCATTGCGGATCAAGGCGCGGGGCTGTCCCCGGAAGATCTCGGGCGGCTGTTCGGCCGCTTCCAGCGGCTCTCCGCCAAACCGACCGCCGGGGAGAGTTCGACCGGCCTCGGGCTTTCGATCGTCAAGCGCATCATCGACATGCATGGCGGCCGGATCGTCGCCGACAGCCCTGGTCCCGGACAAGGCTCGACCTTCACGGTCACACTACCCGCGACGGAGCTGTCCTGACATGACCCAGAGTCCGCACATCATCATCGTCGACGACGAGGCGCCGGCCCGCGAAATGGTCGGCGAGTACCTCAAGATGCACGGCTTCACGGTGACGCTTTGCGACGGCGGCAAGAGCCTGCGCAGCGCCATCGAAACCAGTGTGCCCGATCTCGTGGTGCTCGACCTCAACATGCCGGAGGAGGACGGGCTTTCGATCATCCGCGATCTCAAAGGCCGCACCAATGTCCCGGTCATCATGCTGACGGCGACCGCCAGCCCGATCGACCGGGTGGTGGGCCTCGAGCTCGGCGCCGACGACTACATCGCCAAGCCCTGCGAGCTGCGCGAGCTGATGGCGCGAATCCGCTCGGTGCTGCGGCGCAGCTCCCCGGCGAGAACGGCAGCGGCGCCGGAGAGCGGCGCGGCGAAGGCCGCCAAGGACCAATTGGTGCGGTTCGGCACCAAATGGCTCGACCTCGAGGCGCAGGCGCTGCGCGACGACGAAGGCAACGAGCATCCGCTGACCGCCTCCGAATTCGGATTGCTCAAGGTGTTCGCGGCCAATCCGAAGCGGGTGTTGTCGCGCGAACGGCTGCTGGAATTGGCCAATGCACGCGACAGCGAGGCCTTCGATCGCGCCGTCGACCTCCGCATCATGCGAATCCGGCGCAAGATCGAACCGGATCCGACCAAGCCCGCGGTGATCCGCACCATCCGGGGCGGCGGATATCTGTTCTCGCCCGCCGGCGACCGGGCGTAATCCCGACCTGACTCGAAACGGGCCGTTAGAATCGCGGGCTTGTTGCGAAGACCGTCGTGCCCGGGCTTGTCCCGGGCATCCACGTCTTCGCGGTCACGAGCAAGAAAGACGTGGATGGCCGGGACAAGCCCGGCCATGACAAAAAAAGAGACCCCTGTTTGCCGCGTCGCGACCGGGGCTATCGGCCGGCCGCCGGCCGGACCCGGCAGCCATTGAAATCGCTCATCTTTCTTGCCCGAATGTTTCGTCGCCGCCGCGGCGACGAAACAATTCTTCTGCGGAAGAAACCATTTTCCGCTTCCCGTGCAGACGTCCCGAAACGTTCGCTGACTATCAATTTGGCTAACAAACGCCGCCAAGGCGATCAGTGGGAGCGGGTCATGCAGAACGTCGTCGCCATCAACGCCGCAGCTCGCGAGGGTATCCTCGCTGCCCAGGCGACTTCTGACGAAATGTTGCTCGAAGGCATCGCCGATGGCGGCCGGACCGCGATGCACATCCTGTATTGCCGGCACAATGTCCGGGTCTACCGCTTCATCCTTCGCATGGTGCGCGACGCCTCGATGGCCGAGGATCTGGTCAGCCAGGTGTTCCTCGACGTCTGGCGCACCGCGGCGCAGTTCGAAGGGCGTTCCCAGGTTTCCACCTGGCTGCTGTCGATCGCACGCTTCAAGGCACTGACCGCTTTGCGCCAGCGCCGCCACGAGGACATCGATCAGGAGGATGTGCTTGAGATCGCCGACGCGGCCGATACGCCCGAAGCTTCGCTCGACCGCAGCAACACCAGCGCGATCCTGCGCGCCTGCATCGCGAAATTGTCGCCGGCCCATCGCGAGATCATCAACCTCGTCTACTACCATGAGAAGTCGGTCGAGGAAGTCGGCGCGATCATCGGGATTCCGCAAAGCACGGTGAAGACGCGGATGTTCTATGCCCGCAAGCAGCTCGCCGACCTGCTCAAAGGCGCCGGCGTCGACAGCCTGGCGGCTTGATCTAAATCATAGCAAGTTCAACTACTTGGGTGAAATTCGCACGGCCGCTCCAAGAGCCTTCCCTACCGGACCGTTAGCAAGCAGGAAACAAATGAAACAAATGACGACATCACCCGGAAAAATCTGACGGCTATACCAAGACCATCGATTTCGTCACTTCAACCTCACAACAAGCTCCAACGACCCGGACGGGATGCCCCCCTCCGGGTCGCTCTGTATTTGGGACCCGCCATCGGCGATCCCTGACCATCATGGGGCCCTCACGCACACGTGACACGTTCCGGCCGGCGCCCACGTAACGCCTCGCCTCGACGTCCCGAAACACCCTTCGCGAACTCCGGCATGCCACGAGGCCCGGCCCATGTTCGATGGATTCGGTGCGATGTTGAACCTGGTTCTTGCCCTGCTCGCCGGTGTGGTCACCATCGCGGCACCCTGCACGCTTCCGATGCTGCCGATCCTGCTTGGCGCGTCGGTCGGCCAAACCGGCAAGACGCGGCCGGCCCTGATCGCGCTCGGCTTTGTGATGTCGTTTTCGGCCGCTGCATTGCTGCTGAGCGCGGCCACCCGTGTCCTTGATTTCGATCCCGCTGCGTTGCGAACCGGCGCATCGATCCTGCTGCTGGGGTTCGGGCTGCTGATGATCTGGCCAGCGCCGTTCGAATGGCTGTCGATCCGGATCGGCAGCCTCACGAACCGCGGCTTCGCCGGCAGCGCGCTGCCGCGCCACGGCAATATCGGCGGCTTTGTGCTTGGCACGACCCTCGGTCTGGTCTGGACGCCATGCGCCGGTCCGGTGCTCGGTTCGATCCTCACCATCGTCGCGACCTCGGCGGATACCGGCTGGGCCAGTGCGCTGCTCGTGGTCTACGCCATTGGTGCGGCGATCCCGATGCTGGCGATCGCCTATGGCGGACAGGCCGTTACCACCCGCGTTCGCAGCATCGCGCGGATCTCGCCGCGGCTGCAGCAGGGGTTCGGCGTTGTCGTGATCGCATTCGCGATCGCATCCTATTTTCAATACGACACGCTGATCGTGGCGTGGCTGACAGGATTCTACCCGAACGGCCAGCTCGGCCTGTAATCAACCCCGATGGAGCCTCCCATGACCATACGATCGCTTGCGACAACCGCCTTGGCGGTGGCCCTTTGCCTGTTCGGCGCGGCGCAACCCGGCCTCGGCGCGGAGGCGGCGCGCGCGCCGACCGTTCCGTTCACGATCGCCGCGGCGCAGGGCAGCGCGCCTGATTTTGCCGGCATCAGCAACTGGTTCAATTCCGCGCCCCTCAAGCTGGCGAACCTGCGCGGCAAGGTGGTGCTGGTGGATTTCTGGACCTATGGCTGCGTCAACTGCGTCAACACGCTGCCCCATGTCACCGAACTCTACGCGAAATACCGGGATCGCGGCCTGGTGGTGGTGGGTGTTCACACCCCGGAATTTGCGTTCGAGCGATCCGCATCCAATGTGCAGGCCGCGCTGAAGCGGCACGGCATCACCTATCCGGTGGCGCAGGACAACGCGTCGCAGACCTGGAATGCCTATGGCAACCAGTACTGGCCGGCGCAGTACATCATCGACCAGAATGGAAAGATCGTGTTCCAGCATGATGGCGAAGGCCAGTACGAACAGATCGATCGCACCATCGCGCGTCTGCTCAAGGCTTCCAGTTGACCGGCGCCGTGAATTAGCGGGTACCCTGGTCGATCGCCGCGTGATAGGGTCGGCGTCGCAATAGCGACGACGGATGGCGGCGATGTTCGAGGGCTGGGATGCCGTGGTGTTGGCCCGCGCGCAGTTCGCATTCACGATGTCGTTTCACATCGTGTTTCCCGCCTTCTCGATCGGGCTGGCAAGCTACCTCGCGGTGCTCGAAGCGCTGTGGCTGTGGAGCGGGCGCGAGGTCTTCCTCAATCTGTTCAATTATTGGCTGAAGATCTTCGCCATCGCGTTCGGCATGGGCGTGGTGTCGGGCATTGTGATGTCCTACCAGTTCGGCACCAACTGGTCGGCATTCTCGGACAAGGTCGGCCCGGTGATCGGGCCGCTGATGGCCTATGAGGTGCTCACCGCATTTTTCCTCGAGGCCGGCTTTCTCGGCGTGATGCTGTTCGGGCTGGAGCGGGTCGGTCACCGGCTGCATTTCTTCGCCACCCTGATGGTCGCGACCGGCACGCTGATCTCGGCGTTCTGGATTCTCTCCGCCAATTCCTGGATGCAGACCCCGGCCGGCTACGCCATCAATGCCGAAGGCCAGTTCGTGGCCGCCGACTGGTTCAAGGTCATTTTCAATCCGTCGTTTCCCTATCGGCTGGTGCACATGGTGCTCGCGGCCTATCTCACCACCGCCTTCCTGGTCGGCGCGGTTGGCGCGTTTCATCTGTTGCGCGATTCCCATCTGGCCGGGCCGCGGGTGATGTTCTCGATGGCGATGTGGATGGCAACGCTGGTGGCACCGATCCAGATCATCGCCGGCGACCAGCACGGCCTCAACACGCTGCAGCATCAGCCGGTCAAGGTGATGGCGATGGAGGGGCATTTCACCAGCCATCCCGACGGCGCTCCGCTCATTCTGTTCGGCTGGCCCGACCAGGCCGCCGGCAAAATGAAATACGCCATCGAAATTCCGAAGGCCTCCTCGCTCATTCTCAAGCATTCGCTCGACGCCCCGCTGAACGGGCTCGACACCGTGCCGCGGGAAAATTGGCCGCCGGTGCCGGTCATCTTCTGGACCTTCCGCATCATGGTCGGGATCGGCTTTCTGATGCTGGGCATCGGCCTGCTCAGCCTCTATGCGCGCTGGCGAGGCATGCTGTATCAATGGCGCTGGCTGCATCTGTTTGCGCTGGCGATGGGGCCCGCCGGCTTCGTCGCGGTGCTGGCGGGCTGGTTCACGACCGAGGTCGGCCGGCAGCCCTTTACGGTCTACGGCCTGCTGCGCACCCCTGACTCGGCCTCGCCGCTGGCCGCCCCCGCGGTCGGATCGTCGCTGCTCGCCTTCGTGATCGTCTACTTCATCGTCTATGCGGCAGGCCTGACCTATTTGTTCCGGCTGATGGCCGTCCCGCCGCATCACGGCGAGCAGGGACCGCGCGGCGATATCCCGGCGCGCGCCGCCGGCATCACGCCGGCCGCCGGCGTCGCCACCGGGGGATCCGCCGCATGACCGCCTCGATCGACATCGCAACCGTCTGGGCGTTCATCATCGCGTTCGCGGTCTTTGTCTATGTGGTGATGGACGGCTTCGATCTCGGCCTCGGACTGCTGTTCCCGCTGTTTGCAAACAAGGCCGATCGCGACGTCATCATGAACAGCGTCGCGCCGGTCTGGGACGGCAACGAAACCTGGCTGGTGCTCGGCGGCGGCGGCATGATGGCGGCGTTTCCGCTGGCCTATGCGGTGCTGATGCCGGCGCTGTACACCCCGATGATTGCGATGCTGATCGGCCTGATCTTCCGCGGCGTCGCCTTTGAATTTCGCTGGCGCACGACGCGGAGCCAGCGCAACCGCTGGGATATCGCGTTCGCCGGCGGGTCGTTGCTGGCGACGCTCGCGCAGGGCATTGCGCTCGGCGCCATCCTGCAGGGCATCCATGTCGAGGGACGGCATTATGCCGGCGGCTGGTGGGACTGGCTGACGCCGTTCAGCGTCCTGACCGGATTGGCGCTGCTGGTCGGCTATGCCCTGCTTGGCGCGACCTGGCTGGTCATGAAGACCGAGGGCGCGCTTCGCGACCGAGCCTATCAGTTGAGCTGGTCGCTGCTGTTCGCCATGCTGGGCGCGATCGGCGCGGTCAGCATCGCCACGCCCTTCCTCCATGTCCAATATGCGCAGCGCTGGTTCACCTGGCCGAACGTCATCCTGACCGCGCCGGTGCCGATCGCGGTCGCCGCCGTGACCGTGCTGTTGTTGCGCAGTCTTGCCGCCAAGCGGGACTATCGGCCGTTCTTTCTGACGCTGTTGCTGTTCGCACTGTGCTATGCCGGCCTCGGCATCAGCATGTGGCCCTATATCGTGCCGCAGAGTATTACGATCTGGCAGGCGGCCTCCCCCGAAAACAGCCAGGTCTTCATGCTGTTCGGCGTCGCCGTGCTGGTGCCGCTGATCCTCGGCTATACCGCCTGGGCCTATTGGGTATTCCGCGGCAAGGTCACGCCCGGCAGTGGTTATCATTGACGCCGCCGGCGCCAAAGCCGCCGCCGCTGGCGCGGCGCCTGATGTGGTTTGCCGCCCTTTGGCTGGGCGGCGTCGGCACCGTGGCGATCGTATCCTATGCCTTGCGGCTGTGGCTCGCGCCGAGCTGAGCCGTCGGAGCCCGCAGCGCAGTTCAGGCTTTCAAAAACCGGAAGTATTTCAGCGCCTGATCGGCGCCGCGTTCCTTGCCATCGGGCCATGGGTGCGATTTGATGGCATGCAGCGGTAGAAATAATGCTACATAGCCGGCAGCATCACGAGGGGAGCTTTGCATGATCAAGTTACGGCACCTGATCCGGGCGGTAGTGGCCGCTACCGGCCTGATGATTTCTGCCTCGCAGAGCTTTGCCCAGCAACCCGATGTCGGCGACCAGCCGGGACTGCTGCCCGATGATTCCGTGCAGCTCGATCCGGAATTCAGGAAGCAGACGGTTTACTACCGAACGACGGAGGCGCCTGGCACCATCATCATCTCGACGGCGGAGCGTCATCTCTATCTGGTCGAGGGCAATGGCCGTGCCCTGCGTTACGGCATCGGCGTCGGCCGCGACGGGTTTCAGTGGCAGGGACTCCTGAGCATCACACGCAAGGCAGAGTGGCCGGACTGGACACCGCCGCCGGAAATGATCGCACGCCAGCCCTATCTGCCGCGCTTCATGGCCGGCGGTCCCGGCAATCCGCTCGGCGCCCGCGCGATGTATCTTGGCGCCACCGTCTATCGCATCCACGGCACCAACCGGCCGGACACGATCGGCACCAAAGTCTCGTCCGGCTGCTTCCGGCTGGTCAATGCCGACGTCGCCGACCTCTATGACCGCGTCCCGGTCGGCACCAAGGTGATCGTGCGGCAGAAGCCCGAGCTTTAGCCGCGGCGCCGCTTCCATAGCCGACCCATTTTTTCTCCATTGATTGGCGAGAGACAGATCATGCGGACATTTCGAGGCGGCCTCCTGATAGGACTTGCGATTGCGTTCGCGATCGCGGCAGCCGCCGTCACCTATGAACGATATGATACGAGGACCCTGAAGCGGACGATCCGCCGCGGCGAGGTGCTGTGCGGCGTCAATACCGGCCTGCCCGGCTTCTCGATTCCCGACGACAAGGGCAACTGGACCGGCTTCGATGTCGATTTCTGCCGCGCGGTGGCCGCCGCGATCTTTGACGACCCGAACAAGGCGAAGTTCGTTCCGCTCGACGCCAACGAGCGCTTCAAGGAGCTGCAGAACCGCAAGGTGGACATCCTGTCCCGCAATTCGACCTGGAGCATGTCGCGCGAGACCTCCTACGACCTCTATTTCCCGGCGGTGGCCTATTATGACGGCGAGGGATTCATGTTGCCGCGGGCCCGCAACATCGATTCCGCGCTGGCGCTCGACGGCAGCAAGGTATGCGTGCAGGGCGATACCACCACGCAGCTCAACCTCGCGGACTATTTCCGCGCCAACAACATGAAATACCAGGAGATCAAATTCGGCAAGCTCGACGACGTCATCAAGGCCTATGATTCCGGAAAATGCGATGTCCTCACCTCCGACGTCTCGCAGCTATATGCGTTGCGGCTCAATCTCTCGAAGCCGGACGATCACGTCATCCTGCCGGACATCATCTCCAAGGAGCCGCTTGCACCGGTGGTGCGGGAGCGCGACGACGACTGGATGCTGATCGTGAAGTGGACGCTTTATGCGATGATCAACGCCGAGGAACTCGGCATCACCTCGAAGAACATCGACGAGGCGCTGAAGTCGAAGAAGCCCGACGTGATGCGGCTGGTGGGGACCGAAGGCAGCTATGGCGAGGATCTCGGCCTGACCAAGGACTGGGCTGCCCGCATCATCCGCCATGTCGGCAATTACGGCGAGGTCTACGACCGCAATGTCGGCAGCGGATCGAAGCTGAAGATTCCGCGCGGCCTCAATCAGCTCTGGAGCGCCGGCGGCATCCAGTACGCCCCGCCGATCCGGTAGGCGAACCAGCACCGCCATTCCGGGTTCGCGCTGCGCGCGCCCCTGAATGGCGGCTTTCTGGCCACCCAGAGCGGACATTTCAGAGACGGAAAATTGATGGGCGATCCTGACGCAGCAGAAAGCCTATTAGACTATAGGCGTTGAAGGCGGCGCCACCGACCCGGGCTGTAGCCCTCGCTCCTGGAAAATACGCGTGTGAAATGGCTTTGGTCAGCGAAGCCGCAAAGCAGAGCAATATCGGCGAGCTCGCTGCGTGGGTCCTTTAGGAGTTCCTTGGCGCGCTCGACGCGCATTTTGGTCAGCCACTGGTAGGGCGGAACGCCCGTCGACTGCTTGAACGCCCGCGCAAAATAGCCGCTCGACAGTCCGCACTCATGCGCGATCTCTGCGACCGAAGGATCGTGTGCCAAATTGACATTGATGAGGTCACGGGCGCGTTGCAGTTGCCACGCCGACAGCCCGCCGCGGGCGTTCCTTCCCTCGATCGAACCGCGGCCGTAAGCGCGCACAATGTGAGCGAAAAAAGCCAGCGCGATACAGTCGGAAAACATCGCGGTCAAGTCGCCCGATTGCTCCATCGCGCCAGCGACCGCCTGGGCCAGACCGAACATGACCAAATCGCGGGCGCCAAAATTCGCCGCGTAAAGTCCTTTCACCCGACGAATTCCGGCTTCATTGGCCATCTCATCAAGCGCAACCTGCGTGATGTAAAAGCGAATCGAATCGAAAGGGATGTCCAAACTGACGACCGGATGGTCGCCGAGGTCAACTAGCTGTGCATCGCCGAGACGCAGTTCGGGCACTTCCCTGCGCCGTCCTGCCGTCCACAAGTTCGAGAAAAACGGCACCGATAACGGAACCCAGAATGCAAAGGCCTCTTCCGGTGGCTTGGCTATTGAATAGCCATGCGCCGGACTGCTGCTCCGCAGCCGCGAAAACCCGACACGTGCTTTGGAAGAATTTCGTGCCAGAAGTGTCGGCGGGCGGTCTATTCGGAAGCGCCTGGCAAGGTCGTCCTCGATCGCATCCGCAGCCATCATTGCCTCCTTAACAGTTGCTAAAGCGACAAATTATTCTCGCGCTCTCAGCGCGTCCCGGCAGGATAAACCCCCCATAATCACAAAAACAGCGGCGAATAGCAGCGACGTTGTCCGCCGCAGCGATTTTTCGGCCGAATCCTGCAACGCGGTCAAATCCGTACAATTTTGCAGGCACTGCCCATCTATACGGTGTCCGCGAGCCCGGACGCGGCGGCGATCGAGTAGCCGGCGAGAAGAGCGGTTCGGCGTGAAGGCGTTCAGCATCCGAAAATCGACTGATCCGGATGAATTTTTTACTGCAAAGGAGAACAGTCATGAAACAACCCATCAAGAATGTAGTTCTGGTGCATGGAGCTTTCGCGGATGGCTCCGGCTGGAGGAAGGTCGCTGACATCCTCAAGAATGAGGGCTACAAGGTGTCGGTGGCGCAGCCTCCCGAGACTTCGTACGCCGACGACCAAAAATACACGAAGGCCGCTATCGACGCCATGGGCGGCCCGGTGGTTCTGGTTGGCCACAGCTACGGCGGGTCCATCATCACCGAGGCCGGCAATCATCCAAACGTTGCAGCGCTTGTCTATATTGCCGCCTTTGCCCTCGATGAAGGTGAGAGCTGCGCGTCGATCGAACAGGCCGTGCCGCAAGCGTCAACGGCGTTCAAGCCCGACAGCAACGGGCTTTGGTGGATTGACGAGGCGCATTTCGCGGCCGACTTCGCAGCCGACATTCCACGGGATGAAGCGGAGTTCATGGCTATATCGCAGGTGCCGATCTCTACCAACTCCTTCACCCACAAGGTTACGAATCCTGCCTGGAAGCACAAGCCGACCTGGTACATGGTGGCCACCGAAGACCGATCGATCAATCCGGCTCAGGAGCGCATGATGGCGAAGCGCGCCAAGGCCAGGACGGTCGAAGTGAAGTCGAGCCACGTGGCCTACATGTCTTTCCCAAAGGAAACAGCCAAGCTCATCGAAGAGGCTGCCGCGCACGCGTTGGTCAGTCAGTGAAGCTGACGACGCGGCGCGAAGGCAGGTCGATCACTTTTCTCACACAATCAGCGCCGTGAGCGAGAGCAATTCGCGCCCCAACTCACGGCTCGACCAATCGGCAACGGTTCGTTTCAGGGAAATTCATCGGGAGCGAAACATGGAAAATCAGATCGTCATCGAGTCCCCGGATGGGACGTTCGGCGCCTATATTTCACGGCCCGCCACCTTGCCCGCACCCGTGGTGGTCGTTCTCCAGGAATTGTTTGGCGTTAACGCCGACATTCGAGCGACTTGCGACGAGTTGGCAGCCCAGGGATACACCGCGATCGCGCCTGACCTGTTCTGGCGGCAGGAGCCTGGCGTTGATCTTGACGTAAGGTCGGAAGCCGACTGGCAGCACGGTCTGCGGCTTTACGGGGCGTATGATCGCGACGCTGGCGCGCGCGATATCGCGCAAACAATCCGCACTGCTGTCAAGCTACCCGAGTCGGTGGGGAAAGTTGCCTTGCAAGGCTACTGCCTCGGCGCATTGATGGCCTTTATCACGGCCGCTCGCCATGACGTCAACGCCGCCGTTGCCTACCACGGCGGCGATACAGAAAAATACCTCGGCGAAGTCAGCAGCTTGCGCGCCCCCTTGCTGATGCACCTTGGCGAGGAGGACGAATTCATTCCAAAGACGGCGCAGGCGCAGATCAAAGCGGCGCTGACAAAAAAGCCGAACGCAACCGTTTACAGTTACCCCGGTCAGCGTCACGCGTTTTCCCGACACAATGGGGCGCACTACAATGCCGCCGCGGCAGTACTGGCGAACGGACGAACACGCGAATTTCTCAGTCAATACCTGCGGTGACCTACGGTCGCTGCAGTGCGAATGTCGGCTTGTGGCCTCAATAATTCTTCATCCGCGCCAGTTCGTCGGCGTGGAAATTGCTGTCGCCGAACAATTCCTGGCAGACCCGGGCGCGCTTCATGAAGAAGCCGATGTCGAACTGGTCGGTCATGCCCATGCCGCCGTGCATCTGCACGGCTTCCTGGACCGCGAGCGTCACGGTCGAACCGGCGCGGGCCTTGGCGACCGCCACCGCCGCTCCGGCATGGTCGAAATCCCCGTCCAGCGTCTGCAGCGCTTTCAGCACCGCGGCGCGGGTGATCTCGATCTCGATGTAAAGCTGCGCGGCACGGTGCTGCAGCGCCTGGAATTCGCCGATCAGCCTGCCGAACTGCTTGCGCTCCTTGAGGTAGGCCACGGTGCGGGCGAACACCTCTTCGCCGACCCCCACCATTTCCGCGGCCACCGCGCCGCGGCCGATATTGAGCACGCCTTCGAGCAGGGCGCCGCCGCGATCGACTTCGCCGAGCACGCCGTCGGCATTGACCTCGACATTGTCGAAGCTGACCCGTGCCGCGTTGTGGGCGTCGACCATCGCGGTGCGCTCGGTTGCGACGCCGCTCGCCTTGGGGTCGACCAGGAACAGCGTCAGGCCGTCGCGCTCGCCCGCCGACCCGGCGCTGCGGGCCGCCAC
This sequence comes from uncultured Alphaproteobacteria bacterium, assembly GCA_963748165.1. GTDB lineage: Bacteria > Pseudomonadota > Alphaproteobacteria > Rhizobiales > Xanthobacteraceae > Bradyrhizobium. The sequence continues at coordinate 113,922 of CAVVIM010000017.1, read as the reverse complement.
GATCAGGAGGTCGGCGGTATGGCCGTCGACCACAAAGGCCTTGGCGCCGTTCAGCCTGAACCCGTTGCCGGAACGCACCGCCTGCATGTCGGTCTGCAGCGGGCGGTGCTTGGCGCCCTCGTCGATGGCGAGCGCGGCGAGCAGCGAACCGTCCGATATCTTCGGCAGATATTCGGACTGCTGCGCCGCGCTGCCGCCGCGCGACAGCGCGGAAGCCGCCAGCACGGCGGTGGCCAGAAACGGCGACGGCATCAAGGTGCGGCCGATTTCCTCCATCACCACGCCGGCTTCGACGCAGCCAAGCCCGCTGCCGCCGAAATTTTCCGGCACCAGCAACCCGGAGAAACCCATTTCGGCGAAGCTCCGCCACAGGTCGCGGGAAAACCCGGTCGCGTCCCTGGCGTCGCGAAGCTGCCGCAGATGCGACACCGGCGCCTTGTCGCTGATAAGGCCGCGCGCGCTGTCGCGCAGCATGGATTGTTCTTCGGTGAGGACGAGGGCCATGGCAGGATTCCGCTGACGCTGGTGTTGCTTCGACAGATGCGAATTTTGTAGTTCGTCATGCCCCCGGCAGATCGAGAATGCGCTTGGCAACGATGCCGAGCATCACCTCCGAGGTGCCGCCCTCGATCGAATTGGCCTTGGTGCGCAGCCAGGCGCGCGGCCGCGCGCCGCCTTTCGAACGCTCGCTCTCCCATTCCAGCGCATCGATGCCGCCCGCCGACATCAGGATCTCGTAGCGGCGCTTGTTGAGTTCGGTGCCGTAATACTTCATGGCCGAGGAAAACGCCGGATGCGACTGCCCGGCCTTGGCCAGATCGACCGCGCGCTCGGCCGCCGCGGCCAGCGCCGCCTCGTCGATCTCGAAGCTGGCAATCTGTCCGCGCAGCATCGGGTCTTCCAGCCGGCCCTGCGCGTCGGTGCCGACCGAGTCCGCGGCGACCTGCCCGAGCGGGCGGCCGACGCCGCGCTCGCCCATGCCCGAGATCATCGCACGCTCATGCTGCAGCAGATATTTGGCGACATCCCAGCCGCGGTTGACGGTGCCGACCACATGCGATTTCGGCACCCGAACATTGTCAAAGAAGGTCTCGCAGAACGGCGAGCGGCCTGAAATCAGCAGGATCGGCTTGGTGGACACGCCCTTTGACGCCATGTCGAACAGGATGAAACTGATGCCGTCATGCTTCTTGGCGGCGGCATCGGTCCGCACCAGGCAGAAGATCCAGTCGGCAAAATTGGCGTAGGAGGTCCAGATCTTCTGTCCGTTGATGATGAAATCGTCGCCGTCGCTCTCGGCGCGGGTCTGCAGCGAGGCGAGGTCGGAGCCGGCGTTCGGCTCCGAATAGCCCTGGCACCAGCGGATCAGGCCGGCCGTGATCTTCGGCAGGTGCTCTTTCTTCTGCGCCTCGGTCCCGTATTTCAGCAGCGCCGGCCCGAGCATGGAAATGCCGAACGAGGTCAGCGGCTGACGCGCGCCGATCGCCGCCATCTCCTGCCGCACGATCTTGGCCTGCTCGGCATCGAGGCCGCCGCCGCCATATTCCCGGGGCCAGTGCGGCACGGTCCAGCCCTTGTCCCGCATCCGCTCGAACCAGACCCGCTGCGGCTCGGAGCAGAATTTGGCATGACGGCCGCCCCAGAACGTATCCTCGTCCGACGTCATCGGCCGTCGCATCTGCGGCGGACAATTCGCCTCCAGCCAGGCGCGGGTTTCACGGCGAAACGGATCGAGATCGGACATGGCAAACGTTTCCATCGATGGGATCGGATCGACCTTAGCGCTGGCATCGCGGAATTCAATATGCCTGTGCGGCAGCCGATGCCGCGGCGGATGTGGCCATGATGCCCAATCGGGTGTATTCGGCAGAGCCGGAACGGCTGAAAAACAAGAGGAAACGGACATGCGCCTGAAGCTGCTTTCGCCTGGCGAAATGAGTGCGGACCAGAAACAAACCTACGATGAATTGATCGCCGGCAAGCGCGGCGCCCCGCCGCCGCCGATGATGGCCTGGCTCAACAGCCCGGAAATGGCGCGCCATGCCACCCGGCTGGGCGGATTTCTGCGGTTCGATACCGTGTTTCCGGCGAAGCTGTCCGAGATCGCGATCCTGGTCACCGCACGGCACTGGACCTCGCACTATGAATGGTTCGCCCACAAGCGGCTGGCGCTCAAGGGCGGCCTCGACCCGAAAATCATCGAAGACATCCGTGACCGCCGCACGCCGCAATTCGATGACCCCAAGGCCAAGATGATCTACGACGTCGCCAGATCGCTGCACCAAGGCCACGGCGTCGCCAAGGGGCTGTATGACGAGGCGGTCAAGATCCTGGGCGAGCGCGGAATCGTCGAGATCATCGGGCTGTGCGGCTATTACACGATGGTGTCGATGACGCTGAACACCTTCGAATTCGGTCTGCCCGAAGGTGAAGTGTCGGAATTGGCGTAACGCCTGCGGGCAAAACGGAGGCGATCATGTCCGAAAGCTCGACGCCCATCGTCGCGGGAACGCGGATCGGGCATGTTCATCTCAAGGTAGCCGATCTCGACCGCGCGCTCGGATTTTACTGCGGCGTGCTGGGATTTGAACTGATGCAGCGCATGAGTTCGGGCGCGGCCTTCATTTCCGCCGGCGGCTATCACCACCACATCGGCCTCAACACCTGGGAAAGCCAAGGCGGGCATCCACCGCCGCCGGGAACGACCGGGCTGTTTCACACCGCGATTCTCTATCCGAACCGCGCCGCGCTGGCCGATGCCCTGCATCGCGTCATCCAGGCCGACATCCAGCTCGACGGCGCCAGCGATCACGGCGTCAGCGAGGCGTTGTACCTGCGCGATCCCGATGACAACGGCGTCGAACTGTACTGGGACCGGCCGACGCAGCAATGGCCGCGCCAGCCCGACGGATCGCTCGCGATGTTCACCCGCCGGCTCGATCTCGAGGATTTGCTGCGCCAGCGGCAGGCGTAGCGTTCGGGTGAGCGTAATGAGCGTAGGTGGGCAAAGCCAACGGGTCGCGCGAATGCGCGCCCGATGACAGGCTCCGCGTGCCCACCGAAACCAAGAACGGTGGGCACGGCGCGTGCGCGCCTCAGCCCACCCTACTGGCTGCGCCGACCCGGATCAGATACTCGGCTCGGGAAATTCGGCGATCGGCTGCAACCTCGCCCGGCGCCGCGCAAACGATGTCAGCGCCAGCACCGTCAATCCCAGCAGCACCGGCGGGTAGACCACGAGGTTGACCGCGGACCAGCCGAAATTCGCCAGCAACTGGCCGGAGGAGAACGACCCCACCGCCATCATCCCGAACACCAGGAAGTCGTTGAACGCCTGCACCTTGTTGCGCTCCTGCGGCCGGTGCGTCTCCAGCACCAGGGCGGAAGCCCCGACAAAGCTGAAATTCCAGCCGACGCCAAGCACCATCAGGGTGGCCCAGAAGTGCATCGCCGTGATGCCGGTCAGCCCGATGGTCGCGGCACTCGCCTCGAGCAGCAGGCCGAGCGCGACCATCCGCGGCGCGCCGAACCGCGCGATCAGCAATCCGGTAAAAAAGCTCGGCCCGTACATCGCGACGATGTGCCATTGAATGCCGAAATCGGAATCGCTGACACTGAGCCCGCACATCTTCATCGCGAGCGGCGCCGAGGTCATCACCAGATTCATCATCGGATAGGCGATGGCGCCGCACAGCGCCGCCGCGATGAAGCGCGGCTGCCGCACGATCCTGAACAGCGGACGGCCGCCGTGCAGATCCGACGGCGCCGGTCTTGGCGCGTCGATACCGGCGAGTACCGCCATCGCCACCACGGCGACCATAGCCTGCATCACGAAGCTGAAGGCGAACAGATAAGGCGGCCAGATCTCCATGGTCCATTGCACGAGCTGCGGGCCGAGCACGCCGGCGAACACGCCGCCGGCCATGACCCACGTGACCGCCTTGGGGCGATATTCGGCGCTGGCGCCGTCGGCGGCGGCGAAGCGATAGGATTGCGACACCGCGCCATACAGTCCGCCGAGGAACGTCGCGCCGCAGAACAGCGCGAACGAACCGTGAAGGATGGCGAACGCCGCGAGCAGGCCGGTCGCCACGCCGCAGCCGGTGCCGATGATGAAGGCGACGCGGCGGCCGTAGCGGCGCGAGATCGCGCCGGTCGGCAGCGTGCCGGCCGCCAGCCCGACCACGTATATCGAGAGCGGCACGGTCGCGAACGAGATGTCCGGGGCGAGCGTCGCACCGACGATCGAACCGGTCGCGAAGATCACCGCCGAATTGGCGCCGGTCAGCGCCTGCGCCGCCGCCAGCCGCACCACATTGGACCGTGCGCGCGCATCGTCGGTGATCTCGTCGGCAGCAGTCAGAGCAGTCATCGGCCGGTTCCGGGCGCGGCGGATGCAGCAGGCCGCCTGATTCCCGGCACTATGAAGCGCCGCCTCGGGGCGATCAACCGACGCAAGCGGGCGTGCGCCATGCGTCCGGCGTTCAGACCGGCTGGCTCCGGCCGAACACCAGGATCAGATTGTTGGCGGGCATCGCGGCGATCTCGACCAGTTCAAGCCCGGCGGCGACCGCCAGCCTTTCAAGCTCGGCGGTATCGCGCACGCCCCATTCCGGATTGTTGTCGCGAAGGCTGCTGTCGAACACGGCATTGCTGACGGCGGTATGCTCGCCGTCACGCCTGAACGGCCCGTACAGCAACAGCCGGCCATCGCCACGCAGGTGGCGTCCGGCCCCGGCGAACAGCCCCTCGGCGACCCGCCAGGGCGCGATGTGGATTACATTGGCACAGAACATGGCCAGCAACCGGCCCGGACCAACGCCCTCATGCGGCTCCGGGCGCCATGCCGGATCGGCAAGATCGATCCGCAGCGGCGGCCGGACATTGCTCAGTCCGGCATGCGCCCGCCACGCGGCGATGCTTTTCAGATGCTGTTCGTTGAGATCGCTCGGCCACCAGACGATATCGGGCGTGTGGCGGGCGAAATAAACCACATGCTGGCCGGTGCCGCTGCCGGCTTCGACGACGTCGCCGGATTTGCCCGCGAGATATCGCTGCAATACCGACCAGATGGCCTCATGATTGCGGTGAAACGCGGCCGCGTCGAGACGCCCGTCGGGCTCGACCGGACGGCCGTCCTTGCCGAATTCCACGACATATTCCGCCATGACACCCTCCCGGATCGATGGCCGGTGCAAGCCTATCCGCTTTACCCCAGACGCGCGAACCGCCAGATTGAGCAAGACATTCCGCCAATGGCGTTTATGATTTCGACCGCCTATATTCGGACCGCAAAATCGACACAAACCCTTGAGGAAGCGCCTTTTGACCGACCCGGCCTCGACCAGCCCCGCCCTGTTCCCGGCACTGGCGTTGGCATTGCTGATCGGCGCGGCCATTGGCGCAGGCCCGGCCGACGCGCAAGCCGGTGTTTCCGAGGGCCGGAAGCTGGCCTTCGATCGCGGCAAGGGCAACTGCCTGAGCTGCCATGACATCAAGGGCGGCGATTTTCCCGGCAGCATCGGACCGCCGCTGCGGGATATCAAAAGCAAATACCCGGATCGCAACGATCTCGTGGCCATCCTCAACGATGAAAGCAAACGCAACCCGCTGACCGTGATGCCTCCGTTCGGGCGAAATCGCATTTTGACCGGCGAAGAAATCAACGCGATCGTGGATTTCCTGCAGACCTTGTGACGGCGACGATGATTCGCGCCCTGGGAGAGTTGAGATGACGATGACTGACGACGGGTTTACCCCGACGCGGCGCCTGATCCTGCAAGGCGCGGTAACGGTCGCGCTGGTCGGGCTCGGCAATGTTCCGTTCAGTCTGGTACCGGCATTGGCTGCGGCCAACGACAAATATCCGGAGGACGCCTTCAATCAGAAGAGCGAAGCGGATGCGGTCAAGGCGCTGTACGGCAGGACGCCCGAACCATCGGACCAGGTCAGGCTCGACGCGCCTGAAATTGCCGAGAACGGCGCGGTGGTGCCGATCGCGGTCACCACGACGCTCGCCGACGTGACCTCGATCTCGTTTCTGGTCGCCGACAATCCCAATGCGCTGGCGGCATCCTACCGGATTCCGCCGGGAACCATGCCCGCGGTGGCCAACCGCCTGAAAATGGCCAAGACCAGCAACGTGATCGCGATCGTGGAAGCCGGCGGCAAGCTGTACAGCGCCACCAGGGAAGTCAAGGTGACCGTCGGCGGCTGCGGCGGCTGAACCGGTCTTGTGAAGGAGTAGTGTGATGGCATCGACCATTCGCGTGCGCGCGACCTCGAAGGACGACACCACCGAGGTTCAGGCGCTGATCCAGCATCCGATGGATTCCGGCTTTGTCAAGGACGCCCAGGGGCAGATCATTCCGCCGCATTTCATCCGCCAGGTGACTTTCGAGCATGACGGCAAGAACGTCTTTGTCGCCGACTGGGGCACGGCGGTCTCCAAGGATCCTTATGTCAAGTTCAGCTTCAGGGGCGGCAAGAAGGGCGACGACCTGAAAATAAGCTGGGTCGACAACAAGGGCGCCTCCGATACCACCACGGCGAAGATTTAATAAGAGCGGCGGAGAACAAGGTGCGACCTGCGATCCATTTTTTATCGGCCGCGCTTGGGTCGGCCGCGCTTGGGTTGGCCGCGCTGACGCTGGGCCTCGGTGATCGCGCCGCCGCCGGCGGCAGCGATCCGGCGGCCGAGGCGATGGCGTTCCGGACCTATTTCACCAGCAGGTTTCCCGGGCTCAAGCTCGAGGACTTCGTCAACGGCCCCTACTCGATGAACGAGGACATGCACCGGCAGTGGGTCGAGAAGGAGGAATTCCCGCCTTACGAATTCTCGCTCGATCAGGGCAAGGAGATGTTTGCGACGCCGTTCAAGGACGGCAAGAGCTATGCCGATTGTTTTCCGAACAAGGGGATCGGCATTCGCCAGACCTATCCCTATTTCGACCAGAAGGAAGGCAAGGTCGTCACGCTCGAGCTCGCGCTGAACCGCTGCCGCGAGGCCAATGGCGAAGCGCCGTTCTCCTATGTGAAGGACGACATGGCCGCGCTCACCGCCTACATGGCGTTCACCTCGCGCGGCAACGCGTTCGATATCAAGATCCCGGACGATCCCCGCGCGCTTGAGGCCTATGAGGACGGCAAACGCTATTTCTACACACGGCGCGGCCAGCTCAATTTCTCCTGCGCGAGCTGCCATGTGCAGAATCCCGGCGAGCACATCCGGGCCGAGATCCTGGCACCCGCGCTCGGGATCCTGAACGCGATGCCGATCTACCGGTCCGAATGGGGCGGCATGGGCACGATCAGCCGGCGCTTCGTCACCTGCAACATCCAGACTCGCGGCGTACCGCTTGATCCGCAGTCCGATGAATATCGTGATCTCGAATACTATCTGTCCTATGTCAGCAACGGCCTGCCGATTTCCGGGCCGGGAGCGCGGCCGTGAGCATCATCCGGCGCAAGGTGCTGACATCCGCGCTGCCGCTCGCAGCCGTGCTGCTGATCGCAGCCGCGAGCTCCGTTCGCGCCACCAGTTCGGAGGCCGATTTCAAGGCCGCCTATGCCGCCGCGGAAGCCGCCGACCAGCGGGCCGGCCAGTTGCGCGATCAATGGACCACGACTGCGGCAGCTCTGGCCGATGCGAAAAAAGCCGCCGGCAGCGGCGATTTCGACAAGGCCGTCGCATTGTCCGGGGAAGCCGAGGCGCTGGCCAAGGCTTCGATCTTGCAGGCCGAAAGCGAGAGGCAGGCCTGGAAAGCGCTCGAAATCCATTGAGCACGTTCGGAAACCCGCGGAGACATCGCATGGCCATCCGCCGCCGGGATTTTCTCAAGCTCGCGGGCGCCGCCACACTCTCGGGTGGACGGCCGCGGGCGGCGCGCAGCGCCGACAACCCGAGTGTTTACGATCTCGCACGCTTCGGCAATGCGCGCATCCTGCACATGACCGATAGCCATGCGCAGCTCCTGCCGGTGTTTTTTCGCGAGCCCAGCGTCAATCTCGGGATCGGCGCGATGCAGGGCAGGCCGCCGCATCTCGTCGGCCATGCGGTGCTCGACCGGTTCGGCATCAAGCCCGACAGCGCCGATGCCTACGCCTTCACATTCCTTGATTTCGAGAAATCCGCCGCACGCTTCGGCAAGCTCGGCGGCTTTGCGCATCTGAAGACGTTGATCGACCGTCTGCGCAGCGACGTGGGGCCGGGAAATTCGATGCTGCTCGACGGCGGCGATCTATGGCAGGGCACCGGGCAGGCCAATGCCATGCAGGGCGCCGACATGGTCGAGGCCGCAAATCTGCTCGGCATCGAGGCCATGACCGGCCACTGGGAATTCACCTATGGCGAGCAGGCGCTGCGCCGCAACCTCGAGCGCTTCAAGGGCGAATTTCTGGCCCAGAACGTCTTCCTGACCGAGGAAGCCGCATTCAACGACGCCAAGGCTTTCGATACCGCGTCCGGCCGCGTGTTCAAGCCGGCCAGCATCAAGGAAATCGGCGGTTATCGCGTCGCCGTGATCGGGCAGGCTTTTCCCTATGTGCCGATCGCTCACCCAAAGCGGTTTACCCCGGACTGGACGTTTGGGATCCGCGATGCCGAATTGCAGGACCTGGTGACCGGCCTGCGCAACGGCGACAAGGTCGACGCCGTGGTGCTGCTGTCGCATAACGGCATGGATGTCGATCTGAAGCTCGCCAGCCGGGTCAGCGGCATCGACGTCATTCTCGGCGGCCACACCCATGACGCGGTGCCGCAGCCGATTGCGGTGACCAATGCCGGCGGCACCACGCTCGTCACCAATGCCGGCTCGAACGGAAAATTCCTCGGAGTGCTCGATCTCGGACTGGCCAAGGGCCGGATCAGCGAGGTGCGCTACCGGCTGTTTCCGGTATTCTCGGAATTGCTGAAGCCGGACGCCGCGATGGCCGCGCTGATCGAACAAATGCGCGAACCGCATGCGGCGGACTATGCCGAAAAGGTCGCGACCGCAGACCGGCTCTTGTATCGCCGCGGCAATTTCAATGGCACCATGGATGAACTGATCTGCGACGCGCTGCGCGGCGAATTCGACGCCGAGATCGCGCTGTCGCCGGGCTTCCGCTGGGGCCTCAGCGTGTTGCCGGGCCAGCCGGTGACCATGGAAGACGTGCTGTCGGAGACCGCCATGACCTATCCGGAAAGCTACCTCCAGAACATGACCGGCGGCCAGATCAAGGGGACCCTGGAAGACGTCTGCGACAATCTGTTCAATGCCGATCCGTACTATCAGCAGGGCGGCGACATGGTCCGGGTCGGCGGCATGTCCTATAGCTGCACGCCTGGGGAAAGCGCCGGACGGCGGATTTCCGACCTGAAGCTCGTCAATGGCCGCGCCATCGAGCCCGGCAAGAACTACAAGGTGGCGGGCTGGGCCTCCGTCAACCAGCAGAGCGGCACGCCGATATGGGACGTGCTTGCCAAACACCTGCGCTCCGGGAAGATCCTGGAGCCGCGCGGCAGCGGCGTCGCCTTGCGGGGCGTGGACGACAACCCGGGGATCGCGGGGCAAGGATGACGCGTTTCGAGCCATTACGCCGTTCCAGCAATCGACGGTCGATCGTTGGTGGCTTCGGCAAGGCCGCGATGGCGGCATGGATGCTGGCAACGCTCCCGTCGGCTGCTCGCGCCGACCCGGCGCCGCTGCCGGACAAGCCGTTCGCCGAGCACCGCGTTGTGCTGCAGCTTTCGGACAATGATCCCAGGAAACAGAGCCTCGTGATCAGCGTCGCCTATAATCTCTTGAAGCTCTATGATCCGGACAAGGTCGCAATCGAGGTAGTGACATTCGGTCCGGGAATCGACCTGCTGTTCCCTGACAACGCCAACCGCAAACTGGTCGAGAGCTTGGTGGCGCAGGGCGTGCGGTTCGATATCTGCCTCAATACGGTGGATACGATCGAACGCGAAACCGGCAGGCGGCCGCCCTTTATTCCGGCCGCGACGCCGGTTCAGGTCGGGGTCGGACAAATCCTGGCGCTGACCGAAAACGGCTATACTCTGGTAAGACCTTGAATAACCAACGATATTGAGGCTCGTGGCGAGCAACGAAGCGCCCGGGCCACGATGCCCTGCGTCATTCAGGGGCTCGCAATGATGGACGGCAGGGCTATAGTTTCCGGAATTCAATCGTAACGGAGTTTTTTGTCATGTTTCGTCGTCTCGCCACCATTGCCGTGCTGTCGCTCGCCATTGCCACATCCGCCTTTGCAGCGACGGTGAAGCCGCGTCACATCGCCATCCAGATCGACCAGAACGATCCGCAGGTCATGAATCTCGTGCTCAACAACGCCACCAACGTGCTCGAATACTATCGTGCCAAGAACCAGGAGGTCGCCGTCGACATCGTCGCCTACGGCCCCGGCCTGCACATGCTGCGGGCCGACACCTCGCCGGTGCGGGATCGCATCAAGCGGCTCAAGGACATGGCGTTTCCAGGCAAGGTCCAGTTTTCCGCCTGCAACAACACCAAGCAGGGCATGGAAAAGGCCGAAGGACATGCGATCCCCCTGCTGCCCGAAGCCACCCTCGTTCCCTCCGGGGTCGTTCACCTGATGGAATTGCAGGAAGGCGGCTGGAGCTATATTCGGCCATAGCCCGGCCATCGTCTGAAGCGGCTGGCCATGCGGTATCCGGCGATGATCGCTGCGGTGACGCTGGCGCTCGTCACGCCCGCTGCCATGGCGGGCGACGACGCCGTCGTCACCTATAAATCGTTGTCGCCCGAGGTCGCCCTCGCCGCGGCCCAGGCCGCGTTGAAACAATGCCGCGACAATGGATTTCAGGTCGCCGTCGCGGTGGTGGATCGTTTCGGCCAGGCCCAGGTGATGCTGCGGGACCGCTTTGCCGGCTTGCCTGCCGCCGACACCGCCACCCGCAAGGCCTATACCGCCCTGAGTTTTCGGGCCGCCACCAGCGAGCTCGCGAAGTCGATCAAATCAGGCCGGCTGGACGCCGGGCTTGCCCGGCTGCCGCATGTCGCCATGCTGGCGGGCGGGCTGCCGATCGAGGCCGGCGGCAGCCTGCTCGGCGGCATTGGCGTCTCCGGGGCGCCGGGCGGCGACAAGGACGAGGCGTGCGCCAAGGCCGGACTCGATGCCATCCGCGACAGGATAGATTTCTAGAAAACGGGGTGCGCCCGGCGAAAATCGGCTATGATCGGCCAGTCAACGGTAGCATTCAGCCATGATCTTTCGCCAGCTCTTCGACAGCGTTTCGGGAACCTACAGCTATTTGCTGGCCAGCCGCCACGGCGGCGAGGCATTGATCCTCGACCCTGTGCTCGAGAAGGTCGACCGCTACTGCCAATTGCTGCGTGAACTCGATCTCAGGCTGGTCAAGGCCGTCGATACCCATCTGCACGCCGACCATGTCACCGGGCTCGGCGAACTGCGCGACCGCACCCATTGCGTCACCATCATGGGCGAGCAAAGCAAGGCCGACGTGGTGGCGATGCGCGTCGCCGAAGGCGACAAGGTGACCATCGAGGGGCTCAACCTCGACGTGATGTACACGCCCGGCCATACCGACGATTCCTACTCGTATCTGATGGGCGATCGCGTCTTCACCGGCGATACGCTGCTGATCCGCGGCACCGGCCGTACCGATTTCCAGAACGGCAGTGCGCACGCGCAATACGATTTCGATTTTCAACCGGCTGCTCAAACTGCCCGACGAAACCATGGTGTTTCCCGCCCACGACTACAAGGGCGATACGGTCTCGACCATCGGCGAGGAAAAGCGCTTCAATCCGCGGCTGCAGGTGCGCTCGATGCAGGAATATGTCGAGCTGATGCACAATCTGAAACTGCCCAACCCCAAGATGATGGACGTCGCGGTGCCCGCCAACATGCATGTCGGGCTGCATCAGGACGATCTTGCCCGGCAAGGCCTCGCGCTCAACGCCCGCGAGGCGATCGAGAGCCTCGGCCGGCCTGACGTGCTGCTGGTCGATCTTCGCGAGAACGGCGAGCGCACCAGGCACGGCATGCTGCCCGGCGCGCTTCACGCACCCTATACCGCGATCGACGAAAGCCTGCGGCCCGGCGGCATGCTGCGCGAGGTGGCGGCGGCGACCGGACGCCGGGTCGTATTCTTCTGCGCGTTCGGCGAGCGCTCGGCCATGGCGGTCACCGCCGCCAAGGCAGCCGGCCTCGCCAACACCGCCCACATCGCCGGCGGCATCGACGCCTGGAAAAAGGCCGGCGGCCCGGTGCTCGCAGGATAGCCTCGGCGCCATGCCACGGCCGCGGCGTAGCCCGGACGCGGCGACGACGGTCTCAATGCTCGACCCGGCGCAATTCCTGCACCAGCGCATCGAGCGCGTCGGCGAGCAGCACGCTGCCGCATTCGGTCAGCTCGTCCGGGATGACGATGCGCTTGCTCGGCGGATAGAGACGTTGCAGCGCCGGATGCAGCAGAAAGGCGCGGCCGTCGTCCTCGGCATGGTCGCCGGCGTCCGACACCAGGATGAAATCCGCACCAGCGCTCACGATCGCCTCGAGCGAGGCATAGCCGCCGAAGTCGACGCCGAGATCGCCGGCCGCGTTGCGTAGCCCGGCCTCGCCGAGCAGCGAACTGACCAGGCTGTCGCTGCCGGATACCCAGCCGCGCCGGGACAACGGCAGCACCCGGTAGTGCTTGCCGGTCGCGGCCCGTCGCGCCCGTGCGATCGCAGCGTCCAGCCGGGCGATCTCCGCCGTGGCGCGATCGGGATGTCCGACAATGTCACCCATCCGGCGAATCTGGTCCTTGGCCTCGTCGAGCGCGCGCGGAACGGAAAACTCGACGACGTGAACACCGGTCGCCTTCAGCAGTTCGCGGGTCGATCGCTTGTCGAACAGGCTTGCGACCACGACGTCGGGCTTGAGCATCAGGATATCTTCCGCGCCGCCCGACAGCTTTCGATAGCGGCTGGCGTCAGGCTCCCAGGATTGAAAGCGGTCGTGCGAATAGCGGCTGAGGCCGACAATCTGGGCGGGATCGGCCAGCGTCAGCACGAGCTGGTCGGTGCAGACATTCATCGAGGCGACGCGCGGCAGCGCGGCCGCCGCTGCCGGCCCGTGCCCAGCGCCAGCCGAGATCGCGAGGCCGGCGAGCCCGATCCATGCCGATAAAGCGAGAAGCCGGCTGCCCATTGGTGCTAGATTTCCGCCCAGGGGACGATCACGGCCTTGCGTTGATGCTGCGCGCGAAAGGCGCTGACCCGGAACACGTCGGCCATCACCTGCTCCGACAATGCCTCGGCCGCCGCGCCCTGCGCGACCAGCCGGCCGTCGGAGAGCACCAGCACCGTATCGGCAAATCGCCCGGCCAGGCCGAGGTCATGCGTCACCACCATCACCAGGGTGCCCTGGTCGGCGGCGGCGCGCAGGCTTTTCATGACATCGATCTGGTGGCGCGGATCGAGCGAGGCGGTCGGCTCGTCGGCCAGGATCACCGGCGCTTCCACCGCAAGCACGCGCGCCAGCGCGACGCGGCTGCGCTCGCCGCCGGACAATTCCGTAACGCGGCGCTGGCGCAATTCCACGACATCGGTCGCCTGCATCGCCCGCAACACCGCCGCGGCATCCGCGGGCGCCAATCGTGCCGGGTCGGTGGCGCCGTGCGGGTAGCGGCCGAGCGCCACGACATCCCCCGCCGGCAGCGGCCAGTGCACGATATGGCCCTGCGGCAGGTAGGCGAAACGCCGCGCCCGCTCGCGCAGCGGCAGCGACGACAAGGCGTCGCCGCCGACATCGATCGCGCCTTTCGCGGGCACCAGGCCCGCAAGCGCCCGCAACAGCGTGGTCTTGCCGGCCCCGTTCGGCCCAACCAGCGCCACCAGACGGCCGGCGGGCAGCGACAGCGAGATATCCGTCAGCACCGCGCGGCCGCCGAGATCGACCTCTACGGCCCGAGCGGTGAGGAAAGCGGCAGCGGTCATGCGACGCCTCCGCCGAGCGCGCGCCGTTCACGCATGATCAGATAAAGGAAGAACGGCACGCCGATGATCGAGGTCAGCACGCCGACCTTGATGTCGCTGGACGATGGAATGATGCGCACGGCGATGTCGGCGGCGAGCAGCAGCGCGGCGCCGGTCAGCGCGCTTGGAAGCAGAAGGCGCGCCGGATCGTGGCCGATCAGCGGCCGCATCAGATGCGGCGCCACCAGGCCGATGAATCCGATGGTGCCGGTGACCGCCACCGCGCCACCGACCCCGAGCGCAGTGCCAAGGATCACCGCAAGCCGCAGCCGTGCGACATTGACACCCAGGCTCTGCGCCGCCTCCTCGCCGAGGCTCAGCGCGCGAAAGGCGTTGCGCTGGCTCCACAGCAGGATCGCGCCCGCCACGATGAATGGCAGCGCCAGCATGACATGACGGAAACTGCGGTCGTCCAGCGAACCGAGCAGCCAGAATGCGATTTCGAGCACGACAAAGGGGTTGCTGGACAGGTTCATCACCAGCGCGGTGGCCGCGCCGGCCAGGCTCGATATCGCAAGCCCGGCCAGGATCAGGATCAGCAGCCCGGCGTTGCGGCCGGCGATCGCGAGCAAAACGAATACCGAGGCGAATGCGGCGAGGATCGCCGCCACCGGCAGCGCATAGGAACGCACATCGGCGAGGCCGAAGGCAATCACCAGCACCGCGCCGAACGCCGCCGATTGCGGTGCGCCGAACAGCGAGGGCGAGGCCAGCGGATTGCGCAGCAGCCCCTGCAAGGCAGCCCCGGACAGACCGAGAATGGCGCCGATCGCAAATCCCAGGATCGTGCGCGGCAACCTGATTTCCTGCACGATCACCTGCTGCACGTCGCTGCCGCCGCCGAACAGGGCATCGATCACGGTAAGCGGCGACAGCCGTACCGGGCCGGTGCCGAGCGAGAGCAGCGCCAGCAGCAGCACCAGGACGACAAGCCCGGCCATCACACCGGCGCGCCGGCGCATGGCGATGTCAGCGGTCAGCGCGAGGCTGGGAGCACCCATTGATCGTCCTCAACCGGCCGGATCGACGCCGGTCTGTGATTTCACTGCGGTGGTCATGCGGCAAAAAAGGCGCAGTCGTCCAGCCAGGATTGCGATTTTGCGACGATGGCATTGACTCTGATCTCGCCAAACTTCTACCATAATTGCCGACGGTTCCCTTGACTGGGGATCAAAAGGGAATGCGGTGCGGGAAATTTCCCAATGCCGCGGCTGCCCCCGCAACTGTAAGCGGTGAATCTTTCGTCATACGCCACTGGGAGTCTCGGTCCTGGGAAGGCGACGCAAGGTATCGACCCGCGAGCCAGGAGACCTGCCGTCAGCCGTGGTCACACGCGAAGAT
Source organism: uncultured Alphaproteobacteria bacterium (assembly GCA_963748165.1). GTDB lineage: Bacteria > Pseudomonadota > Alphaproteobacteria > Rhizobiales > Xanthobacteraceae > Bradyrhizobium. Next base: position 98,575 of record CAVVIM010000017.1, on the reverse strand, counting down.
GTCGGTCGGGGAGTACAGACATTAGCTTCACCGAGGTGCGAAAGCACGATGGTGGGACTGGTTCGCTGTGACGTGCCACTGAGCGTCATACCGAGGTCTCGACCATGTCTTCCGCTTTTGCAGCCGCACCGCGGCCCCGCAGCTTTCCGCGCGTCTCAAGTCTTCTCGTCCCCGTTCTCCTGTTCGGCATTGCTGCGGCGAAGGCGCAGCAGGCATCGCCGGAGCAATTGCCCCCTATCGACGTCGGTTCGCCGGTCGATCAGACCCGAACCCGGGCCAGGCCCGTCACCGACGAGGGCTCAGGATCACCGCGGCCGGCAGCGAACCAGCCGGCCACAAGCAGTCCCAACGTTTCGCCTGCGAGCGATACGGCATCCCCCGGCCGCCAATTCAACGGCATCGTCGGCGCCTCCTCGACCGTCATTACCGCCGAGGATATCGCCCGATCGCCGGCCCAGACCATTCAGGAGATCATCGCACAAACGCCCGGTGTTCAGCTCACCACGCTGTACGGCGGCGTCAATGGCGCGGGAACGACAGTCGACATGCGCGGATTCGGCGCCTTTGCCAGTTCGAACACCCTCGTGCTCCTGAACGGCCGCCGGCTCAATGACCTTGATTTGCAGGGCGTGGACCTCTCCACGATTCCGCGCGACTCGATCGAACGCATCGAGATCACCCGAGGCAACAGCGGCGCCGTGCTCTACGGCGACAATGCCGTTGGCGGCGTCATCAATATCGTGACAAAGACCGGCATTGGCGGCCCGCCGGTTTCGATCCGGGCCGAGGCCGGCGTCGGATCGTTCAATCAAAGCATGGCTTCGGTTTCGGCCACGACGAATTCGGGGCCGTGGTCGACGGCCTTTCACGCCGAGGGAATCAAGTCCGATGGGTATCGTGACAACAATGCGCTCGACCAGCGCAGCGGCGGCGGCGACCTTCGTTACACCACGCCGGAGTTCACCGCCTACCTGAACCTGTCCGCCGACAATCAATATCTGCAGTTCCCGGGTCCAAGGACGGTCGATCCATCGATCGGACTCAATCAGCTCGTCACCGACCGGCAAGGGACCGACACGCCGTTCGATTTCGGCAACAAGCAGGATGCCAACATTACGGCCGGCTTCACCAGGACGCTGTGGAACGGCGCGGACCTGATCGTTGACGGCGGATACCGCAACAAGCGGACCCAGGCCGATTTCCTGGATGGCACCGATCCGTTCTTCTTTTCCTTTGTCGACGCAACCCTGCAGACCTGGTCGCTGACCCCGAGGCTGAGCATCAAGAACTCGATGTTCGGAATGCCCTCGACCATTCTGACCGGCATCGACTATTACAATTACGGCTATGTCCAGGATCACCGCAATGTCGCCGGCGGCATTCCGATCCACGTCTATGATCTTTCGCAACAGACCCTGGGCGCCTATTGGCAACAGACCGTCGGGCTGCTGCCGACCACCGACTTTTCCTATGGCGGCCGGATTTAGCGCACCAGCGTCACCGCGACCGATCAGTTGAACAACGCGCCCGGCTGTGCCGCGGAATTCTCCTGCGACACCCAGGCGGCGCCGCTGGACACCAGTCAGGTCAATCACGCCCTGCATATCGGCATCGAACATCGCTTCACCGACAGTTTTGCGGTGTTCGCCCGCGCCGCGAGCGCGTTCCGCACGCCCAACATCGATGAGAGGGTCGGGGTCGGGGCGTTTGCGGCTCCGGTCAAGACGTTTGACCTGAAAATCCAGACCTCAAACGACGTCGAAGGGGGCTTTCGCATCAACGCCGGACGATTCGAGTTGCAATCGAGCGTCTACAACATGGACCTGTTGAACGAGATCCATTTCGACCCGGTGAATTTCGTCGATACCAATCTCGATCCGACGCGCCGGTACGGCAGCGAGACCAGCGTATCGCTGCACGCCAGCGATACCGTGCTGTTGCGCGGGGGTTTTGCCTATACCCGCGCCGTATTCCGCGAAGGTCCCTATGCCGGCAACGACATTCCGCTGGTTTCGCGGGTGACGGCCAATGCCGGGATCACCTGGAATATCTGGCAAAGCTATTTGGTCGCGGATGCGACGGTGCGCTATTGGGGCACCCGCTATATGGACAATGACGAGGCCAACACCCAGCCGCTCATTCCAGCCAACGCCACCGTCGACTTCAAGCTGAGCGGGAAATACGACCGGTTTTTCTGGTCGCTGAGCGTGAACGACGTCTTCAACGCGCTCTATTATGATTATGCCGTCGCCAGCACATTCACGCCCGATCGCTTTGCCGCCTATCCGCTGCCGGGCCGCACCTTTCTGCTGAAGACCGGTGTGACGTTCTGACCGGGAAGCCGGCGCGTGGGACGCCACGGCCGGCGGGTCCCGACCCGGCGGGGCCTCGACGGCTTCGGACCGGGCCGACCTTCACCATTAACGGTGATTTGCTGCGAAACGGGCCCTTTTCGCTCGGAAAACGCCCTAAATTTACCCTCTGCCACGCGATGCGTGGTACCGTCGGGCCGAGTGAGACCATACATACCCGCTAACCCTGAGCGCCCGATGGATGACGAACCGAAAACCGCCGCCGAACTGAAGGAAATCAGGCGGAATCGCAAGCTCGCGCAGGATGCCGAAGGCCTCAAGGCGATGGCCGATATTGCGGCTGCGGACCTCGCCATTCGAAAGCGCACCGCGAACCTGCGCGCGATCCGGCTGGCGAAGGAAGCCGCCGACCGCGACAGGCCGCCGGTAGCCAAGACCAAACCCAGCAAGAAGAAGACGACCTGAATGACACGAGAAGATCGCAACCGAGCCGATGCACGTTTCAAGAAGGCCGCGCGCGCCGCCGACGAGGCCCGTAGCGGCAAGACCGACCGCGACGCCGCGCTGAAGGCCGTGACCGACAACATGGCAAGACTGAGGGCCCTGCGGCTCGCCCGCGAGGCGGCGGCGCCGGCCGCTCCGGCCGCGACCGGCAAAAAAGCGCGCGCCAAGCCGAAGCCGTCAGGCGAAAAGGCCCCGGACCTGGCGGACTGGTTGGCCGGCCAGCAAAGCGGCGGTCGCCGGATCTAACCCTGTCATGATGCCGGCGCGGGCCATTCGATCATCGATCGGGTCTTGGTCGCGGCGTCGTAGACCTGCACCTGAAGCATCTGGAATTGATTCTTCAGAGCCATGCCCGCCTCTTCGGCCGCCTCGACCGTATCGTGATGCGACTTGAAATGGCCGTCGACGACCAGCGAGTAGCCTTCGGTCGGGGCTTTGTCGGCGCGGACGATCTTGCGCGGCGATTGCTCTTCGGCTTCGATCTTGGGTTTTTTCATGCTCGGCTCCCGATGTTACGCCTCCCTTTACACCGCGCACCGGAAAAAGGCAGGAAAGATTGTCCAATAGCGGATAATGTTGCTTCAAGTGAATTTGAAGAAGGGAGAGATCATGGGCGGATCCGGCCAAAAGCGTGAGCCTCCCAGCAAGGACGCCGGCAAAGCCAAGCCGTTGCCGCCCGCCAAGCCCGTACCGATCGAGGACGACGATGTCGAAGACGGCGACTTCGCCACGCCAAAGCGCGACCGCTACGGCACCGACGACGAGCCGCTATAGCACCGGTCCGGGGAAATCCTCGCTCTCGATCCGCCGGATGGCACCGTGATCGAGCAAATGCGCACCCCAGCCGCTTTTCGCCAGGCTGGCCGCGAGCTTCGGCATGGCGAGCAGCAGCATCGCCGTCGCCGCCACCGGCACCACGCTGATCCAATCGAGCCGCAGCGGGGTCAACTCCTCGGTGCTGCCGGCATAGGGCCCGCGGCGGAAAAAAACCCGCCAGCCCTCGCGGACGATATCGCGCCGCCTGCCGCCGCGCGCCGCGCATCCCAGCAAGGCCTGTATGGCAAGATGCGTGCGCACGCCGTCGCGGCTTGCGGCAGCAATGGCCGGCGCCTCGTTTTGTGAAACCGCAAGCAGCAACCCCACCAGATCGACACCGGCGAGCCAGCCGCTCATCGGTTCGACCAGCCGCGGATTGCAATCGATCAGCAGCGGCGTGTCGCCGTCGTCACGCCAGATGTAGTCGACCGACAGCGCACCGTGCCAGCCGAGTCGCGCTCCGATCGCCTCAATTGCCGCACGCAGCTCGGGACGGCTCACACTCTCTTTGATCGCCTCGCCGCCGCCGACGCCGGCGGCGATCTGCCGATAGCCATGAAACCCGATCAACCGGCCGTGGCAAAACACGGCCTGCGCCTTTTCAGTTGCGCCTGCGACAAAGTCCTGCACCACGACCTCGCCGGCGAACGCCCCGCTCGCACCGAGCTCGTGCAACGCGGCGTCGAGATCGCCGTCGTCGCGCACCAGCCAGACGCCGCGGCTCGCGGTGCCCACCGAATCCTTGACGACCGCAGGAAACCGGATCACGTCGCGCAGTTCCGTTGTCGAGGTGACGATCCGGGTGGGCGGCTGCGGCAAGCGCAATTGGTCGAGCAGTCGGCTGAAGCCGGCCTTGCTGTGCACCGCGCGGTAGCTTGCAAAATGCGGCAGCGCCAGCCCGGCGTGGCCATCCAGCCGCTGCCGCACGCGCGCGAACAGAAATCCCTGCTCATGGATCGGCAGCAGCACGTCGAAATGCCCTGTCGCCAGCATCTGCTCGATAAACCGAAGGAAACCGGCCGGGTCGTCCCGCAGGCCCGGACAATGATGGAATTTTCGGACAAACCGCGAGAACCGCGCCAGGCAATAGCGGTTCGGGTCGCAGACCTCGACGTGGTGACCTGAGCGTCCCAGAATTGTCACCGCCTCGCGCGCCGAGGTGCTGCTTCCGTCGGAAACCAGCACCCGGAGCGGTTTTGCGACATCGGCTGAAGCGGCCATGGAGCATCATTCCCGCGTGGTGCGGCGTTGTCTCTCGAAATCAGCGGCGAATTGGCCTTTTCCGGCGGAAGGCGGGGGCTGCCATGCAGCGGTATTGATGGACAAATAACCGGTCTAGCCGATAGTTTCGGCCCGCCCTGCCGGGCGGTTCAGCAAACGGGGTATCAACGGGCGATGGTCGACATTCTGGCCGCACCGCAACAAGCCAAAGCCGACAGCTCGCTGCGGACTCTGGCCGCGGTCTCGACGGCCCATTGGGTCAGTCATTTCCATATGTTCGTGCTGCCGATGCTGTTTCCCTTCCTCAAAGCGCAGCTCGGCGTCGGCTATATCGAACTCGGTTTGGCGCTGACGGTCTTTGCCGTCGTGTCCGGCCTGACCCAGGCGCCGATCGGCTATCTGGCCGATCATATCGGCGCCCGCAAGATCCTGTTGCTGGGCCTCACCCTCGGCGGCTTCGCGCTGATCATGCTCGGGCTGCATCTGAGCTATCCCTGGCTGATCGCAAGCGCGGTGCTGCTGGGCCTCGCCAACAGCGTCTACCATCCGGCCGACTATGCGATCCTTTCGGCCCACATGGATGCAGCGCGCATGGGCCGGGCCTTTTCGATCCACACCTTTGCCGGGTTCCTCGGCGGTGCCGTTGCCCCCGCCACGGTGGCAGGCCTGGCCGCAACGGTTGGCGGCCGCGGCGCGCTGATCGCAACCGGCGCGGTCGGTCCGCTGGTGGCGCTGCTGCTCGTCATGGTCGGCCTTCCCGACGCCAGCGCCGCCGATCGCGGTTCCGATGGCGCGCGCGCGCCGCAGCAAGCCATCGTCACGCCCGCCTTGATCGTGCTGACGATCTTTTTCATGCTGCTCAGCCTGTCCAACGCCGGGATCGGCAATTTCGGCGTGGTTGCGCTGATGAGCGGCTATGGCGTGTTGTTCTCGACCGCCAATATCGCGTTGACGGCCTTCCTCGGCGCCAGCGCGGTCGGCGTGCTGGCCGGCGGCCTCCTCGCCGACCACACCCAGCGCCACGGCCAGGTCGCCGCCGCCTGCTTCGCCATCAATGCGGCGATCGTGCTGCTGATCGCGACCATCGCGCTGCCGCCGCTGCCGTTGACCGCGGCAATGGCCGGCGCCGGATTTCTCGGCGGCGTGATCGCTCCGTCGCGCGACATGCTGGTGCGCAATGCGGCGCCGGCGGGCGCGGCCGGACGGGCCTTCGGCATCGTCTCCACCGGCTTCAATATCGGCGGCATCATCAGCCCGCTGCTGTTCGGCTGGATCATGGACCAGAATCTGCCGCATTGGGTGTTCGGCGCCTCCGTGGTGTTCATGGTGCTGACGGTCCTGCTCGCGCTGGTCACCGACCGCGGCCCGCAGGCGAGCTCCCGAGCCTCCGACGCCGGACTGCTGCATTCCTGAGGTTCGCCCGCGGCAGTTGACAGCATCGGGGGACCCCTCATGATGCGACCGCAAATCCATGTTTCACCCCGGGACAAAACGCGATGACCGGCAACCCAGACCTCGTGATCCGCCGCGGCAACATCGCCGACGGCCGCGGTGGCGACCTGTTCGAAGCGGACGTGGCCATCTCGGATGGCCGGATCACCGAGGTCGGCAAGGTCTTGGGCAAGGGCAAGGAAGAGATCGACGCCCGCGGCAAACTGGTGGCGCCCGGCTTTGTCGACGTCCACACCCACTATGACGGCCAGGTCACCTGGAGCCAGGACATTACGCCCTCGTCGCAGAATGGCGTGACCACCGCCATCATGGGCAATTGCGGGGTCGGCTTCGCGCCCTGCAAGCCCAGCGATCATCAGCGCCTGATCCAACTGATGGAAGGCGTCGAGGATATTCCCGAGCCGGTCTTGAGCGCCGGGATCCCGTGGTCGTGGGAAAGCTTTCCGGATTACATGGAGTGGCTGTCGAAGCGGCAGTTCGACATCGATATCGGCGCGCAATTGCCGCACGCCGCGCTTCGCGTCTATGTGATGGGTGAGCGCGGCGCCCGGCGCGATCCCTCCACTACCGACGACAACCAGGCGATGGCGGCGCTTGCCGGCGACGCGGTACGCGCCGGCGCGCTCGGCTTCTCGACCTCGCGCACGCTGAACCATCGCACCTCGACCGGCGACTACACCCCGACGCTGAAGGCCGGCGAGGACGAGCTGACCGCGATCGCCGGCGCGATGCATGGCGTCGGCCGCAGCGTGCTGCAATTCGTGCTCGATCTCTCGACCCTGCATGAGGACCTGCCGATGATGCTGCGGGTGGCGGAACACAGCCGCTGCCCGATCTCGTTCTCGATCACCCAGAACGACAAGGCGCCGCAGCGCTGGCGCCAGACGCTCGACAGCATCAATGAGGCTTCCGGCCGCGGCCTGTCGATCACCGCGCAGATCGCCGCCCGCCCGGTCGGGCTGCTGCTCGGTCTGGAATTGTCGCGCAACCCGTTCCAGACCCATCCGAGCTACCAGGCCATCGCCAGGCTGCCGCTGGCCGAACGGCTGGTGCGGCTGCGCCAGCCCGAGCTGCGCGCGGCCATCTTGAGCGAAACCGCGACGTCGACCGACGATCCGCTGTTCTTCCGGCCGAACTACGACAAGATGTACCTGCTCGGCGATCCGCCGGATTACGAACAACCCCCGGAAAACACCCTGGGCGCGCAAGCGCGGCGGCAGGGACGGCAGCCGGAAGAACTCGCCTATGAGGCGATGCTCACGGATGAGGGCCGCGGCATGCTCTATGTGCCGTTCCTGAATTACGCCGACGGCAATCTCGACGCCACCCGCGAGATGCTGCGCGATCCGTGCTCGGTGCCCGGCCTGAGCGATGGCGGCGCCCATTGCGGCATCATCTGCGATGCGAGCTTCCCGACCTATCTGCTGACGCACTGGACCCGAGACCGCACCCGCGGCGAAAAGCTCAGCATTCCGTTCGTGGTCGCGGCGCAGTCGCGCAAGACCGCGCTGTCGGTCGGTCTGCACGATCGCGGCGTCATCGCGCCGGGCTACAAGGCCGATCTCAACGTCATCGACTATGACCGGCTGCATCTGCACCCGCCGAAGGTCCACTACGACCTTCCGGTCGGCGGGCGGCGCCTGCTGCAACAGGTCGACGGCTACGACGCCACCATCGTTTCCGGCGCGGTGACACAGCGCCATGGCGTCGCCACCGGCACACGGCCGGGCCGCCTGGTGCGCGGCGCACAGGGCAGCCTGCAGTAGGGTATTTCTACCACCGGGGCTTCATCCTATCGAGACGCGCGCAAGCGCGCTCCTCAGGATGAGGTCGACCCTCATGGTGAGGAGCGCGGCAGCGCCGCGCGTCTCGAACCACGAGGCCACGGGACGGGCGGCAACGCTCCATTTACGCGAATTTCGGCCGCGCCGTTTCTGGCCCCATCAGCCGTGCGCGCTCGGTATTGGGCCAGAGCAGCAACAGGCCGAGCAACCCGGACGTGATCAAGACGACGGCGTTGATGGTGAAGCCGGTCATGTAGCCCTCGAGCAACCCGCCCGATTGCTGGATCACGCTGCCCATCACCGACGGCGCCAGAATGCCGGCAAGGGTATAGATCGCGCCGTAGATCGAGATCACCGCGCCGCGCTGCGACACCGGGGTGAATTCACCGAGCATCGGCGGGCAGACCACGTAGATCGATCCGCACAGCCCCGACCCGACCACCAGCAGGGCGATCTGCAGCCCCGCGCCGTCGATATGCGGCAACACCGCCAGGATCGATCCGCCGATAATCAGCGGCACCGAACCGAGCACGCCGCGGGCGCCGCGCGTGGTCACGCCACGCGCCATCATGACCTGCGAAATCCAGCCCGTCAGCAGCACGATCACGGCGCCGAACACCCAGGGCAGGATCGAAATCCAGCCGGCGTCCTGTTGCGAGAACCCGAGACCCTTGACAATGAAAGGCGTGAACCAGGTGAGGCCCAGCGACAACGCCCAATAGGCTCCGAACGTTGCCGCGCAGCAGCCGATAAAGGTGCGCGACGTCAAAAGCCGGGCAGTAGGGAATGCGCGGGTCGGCCGCGGCCATCGCAACGGTCTGGACCAGCGGCCCTTCCTTGCCCCAGATCAGCCAGACCAGCACCCATAGCAATCCGACCACGCCGAGCGCGCCGAAGGCATAGTGCCAGGTATAATTGACGATCACCCAGTTCAGCGCCGGCACCGCCAGAATCACGCCGAACGCCGAACCCTGCGACAGGATCGCCGTGGGCAACGTGCGCTTCTCGTCGGGAAACCATTTATAGACCGAGTGTGCCGCGACCGAAAACGCCGGGCCCTCGCCGGCGCCGAGGATCACCCGGCAGATCAACAGCGTGGTGAACCCGATCGTGCCCACCATCGGAAACTGCGCCAGCGCCCAGACCCCCGCCAGCGCAAGCAGGACCCAGCGCGTTGCGACGCGATTGACAATGAAGCCGACCACAATCGCCGAGACCGAAAACAGCAGGAAGAACGACGAGCCCAGCAGCCCGAACTGCGACGGCTCGAGTTTCAGTTCGGTCATGATCGGCACGCCGGCGAGGCCGACCACGATCTTGTCGGCAAAATTCACCAGCATGAACAGAAACAGGAGAAACGTGATTCTCCAGGCGCCCTTCGGCGTCGGCTGCGTGGTCATGGTCGCTTCCCCGTCTACTGTTTTGTCGGCGCTGTTGGGCGGCCCGCAACCGATGCTAGCCACGGGCCTGCCGGCATTGCAACTGAACATTTTGGCGCGATCACCGGAAAGGCGCGCCCCCGCCTCAGCGCTCACCGGACATCGGCCTCGAAATTCCGCCCGACCGCCATTGCCGCGGGGCCCGCTTCACGATCACGTCGCCGCCGCCATTGCGACCGTGATCTCCCACCATGGTCTTGCTATGGTGAACGCCAACCAGAGGGATTTTCCGACATGGCCCTGTCCATTCAGCGTCATGCGGGTCCGATCGGCGTGCTCGCCATTGTTTCGCTGTGACCCCCGTCCATGAGTTCGTACTCAAATACCAAAAGCCGATGTGAGACGCCGCGGACGCCCGCCATGGCAACCGGCGGCACCATGGTGCTGAGGGTTCGCGATCTCGCCAAGAGCTATCGCTCCGGCGGCGAGCACACCGCGGTGCTGCGCGGGGTGAACCTCAGCGTCGCGGCGGGCGAGCGCGTCGCGCTGACCGGGGAGTCCGGCAGCGGCAAAAGCACGCTGCTGCACCTGATCGCCGGACTGGACCGCGCCGACGCCGGCGAGGTCCGGCTCGCCGATATTTCGGTCTCCGACCTGTCCGATGCCGGCCGCGCCGAATTGCGGCGTGACCGGCTGGGACTGGTGTTTCAGCAATTCAACCTGATCCCGAGCCTGAACGTCCGGGATAACCTCGCCTTCCAGGCCCGCATTGCCGGCCGGCACGACGCCCCCTGGCAGGCCGAACTGGTGGAGCGGCTCGGACTGGGCGGCCTGCTTGGCCGCTACCCCGAACAATTGTCCGGCGGCCAGCAGCAACGGGTCGCGATCGGCCGCGCGCTTGGCGGTGAAGCCGCTGCTTGTGCTCGCCGACGAACCGACCGGCAATCTCGACGAAGCCACCGCGGACGAGGTTCTGGCGCTGACCTGCGACCTGGTGTCGCGAACCGGATGCGGCTTCCTGATGGTCACCCACAGCGCACGACTGGCCGCCACGCTCGATCGCCGCGTCAATCTCAGCGCCGGACGGATCGCATGAGCCGCGCCATCTGGATATCAGCGGTTCTGCTCAGCCATTGGCGCCGGCATCCGATGCAGTTGGCGACGTTGCTGATCGGGCTGATTTCCGCGACCGCGCTGTGGAGCGGCGTGCAGGCGCTGAACCGCGAGGCCCGCGCCAGTTACGACCGCGCCGCCGCCACCTTCGGCGGGGCGCGAACCGCGATGCTGGTCGGCCGCCACAGCGCGAGCTTCCCGCAGCAGCTCTTTGTCGATCTGCGCCGTGCCGGCTGGCCGGTGTCGCCGGTCCTCGAAGGGCGGGTTCAGGTCGGTGGGCGGTCGTATCGGCTGCTCGGCATCGAGCCGGTGACGCTGCCGGCCGAACTCGGCCAGGCGCCGGCGATCGGCAGAGCCGACCTGGCAATCGTTCATCGCGCCGCCGGGAGCGACGCTGGTGGCGCCCGAAACGCTCGCCGAACTCCATCTGCCGGCGGGCGCATCGCCGGAAGCGAGCGGCGGCGCATCGCTGCCGCCGCTTCGCGTGCAGCCGCAAATGGTGCCGGGCGTGCTGGTGGTCGATATCGGCATTGCGCAACAGCTTCTGAAGATGCCGGAGCGGGTTTCCCGGCTCTTGATCGGCAAATCCGACGGCCCGCGCGCGCCGCTCGAGACCGTCGCCGGCGACCAGCTCCGGCTGGTCGCCGCCGACGCGGAAAGCGATCTCGAACGCCTGACCGACAGCTTCCATTTGAACCTGACCGCGTTCGGCCTGCTGTCCTTTGTGGTCGGCCTGTTCATCGTCAATTCGGCGATCGGGCTCGCCTTCGAGCAGCGCCTGCCGACGCTGCGGACGCTGCGCGCCTGCGGCGTTTCCGCCCGCCTGCTCAATACGGTGCTGGTGGTCGAGCTGGTATCGCTGGCCTTGGTCGCGGGAGTGGCGGGACTGGCCTGCGGCTACCTGATCGCCGCCGCGTTGCTGCCCGACGTCGCCGCTTCCCTGCGCGGTCTTTATGGCGCGCAAATTCCGGGCGAGCTGACGCTGGAGCCGCAATGGTGGATCGCCGGACTTGCCATCAGCGTGCTCGGCGCGCTGGCGGCGGCGGCCACCAGCCTTCTGAAGGCGATCCGCCTTCCGGTGCTGGCGACCGCGCAGCCTTATGCATGGCAGCAGGCGCAGCACCGCTGGCTCGTTGTGCAGAGCGCGCTGGCGCTCGCCGTGTTTGCGGCGGCCGGCGGCTTGCTGTGGTTCGGCGATTCGCTGGTGTCGGGATTTGCCGTGCTTGCCGCCCTGCTGCTGGGTGCGGCGCTGGGCCTGCCGGCGATCCTTGAACTGGTGCTGGCGTTCGGCCAGCAAACCGCGCATCGCGCGCTGGCGGTGTGGTTCTGGGCCGACAGCCGCCAGCAGATTTCGGGATTGTCGCTGGCGTTGATGGCGCTGCTGCTCGCGCTCGCCGTCAATGTCGGTGTCGGCACCATGGTCGAGACCTTCAGCCGGACATTCATAGTTTGGCTCGATGGGCGGCTTACGGCGGACGTCTACATCAATGCCACCGACAACGCGCAGGCAATTGAGATCAAGGCCTGGCTGCGCCAGCGTCCCGAGGTGCAGGCGATCCTGCCGGGCGGGCGCGCCGACACCGAGATCGACGGTGCCCCGGTTGAGATCCTTGGCCTGCCCGATCATGCCAGCTACCGCGATCACTGGCCGTTGCTGCAAGCCAGCGCCGGCGCCTGGATTCGCCTGCGGGCCGGCGATGCCGGCTTCATCAGCGAGCAACTGGCGAGGCGTTCGAAACTCGGCGTCGGCGACCGCATCGAGCTAGCCGCGCCGGGCGGCGGCTGGATGCTTGACGTGGTCGGCATCTACGCCGACTACGGCAACCCGAAGGGACAGATCGCGGTCAATTTCGCAGCGCTGACCCGGCACTTCCCGGCCATTCCGCAAACCCGCCTCGGCCTGCGCGTGACCCCCGGCGCGGTTCCGGCGCTGATCGCGGCGTTGCAGGACAAGTTCGGACTCGGTGGCGGCAACCTGCTGGATCAGGCCACGCTGAAAGCGGACTCGACGCGGATCTTCAACCGGACCTTTGCCGTGACGGCGGCGCTGAACGCCTTCACCCTCGGCGTGGCTGGCGTCGCCTTGCTGACCAGCCTGTTGACGCTCGGCAATTCCCGCCTGCCGCAACTCGCGCCGCTGTGGGCGATCGGGATCACGCGGCGAAGGCTCGCCGCCATCGAACTTCTGAAGACCATGTCGGTCGCGCTGATCACGGCCGTGCTGGCGCTGCCGCTGGGCCTGCTGGTGGCGTGGTGCCTGATCGCGGTGGTGAATGTAAGAGCGTTCGGCTGGCGGCTGCCGTTTGCTGTGTTCCCGCTGCAATTGCTTGAATTGCTCGGCGTCGCCATGCTGGCTGCGCTGCTGGCCGCGCTGATTCCCGTGGTCCGGCTGGCGCGCATGCAGCCGGTGCGGCTGGTTAAAATTTTTGCCGATGAGCGATAGGCTTGCGATATCGCGCCGCGCCTTCGCGGGCGGCGCGCTGGTTCTCGGGCTCGGCCGCACAGCCGCGCTGGCGCAGGGTTTTGCCGGGTTGGGCACGACCGCCGATGGATTTGCACCGGTCGTCCCCGGCAGGAAATTCTCCTTTCCCGCCGATCACGGCCCGCACCCGGACTATCGCATCGAGTGGTGGTATGTGACGGCGAATTTGCTGGACCCGGCCGGCGGCGCCTATGGCGCGCAATGGACCTTGTTCCGTCAGGCGTTGCGGCCCGGGGCGCAACCGGAGGGATGGGCCAATCCGCAAATCTGGATGGGCCACGCCGCCGTGACCGGCGTCGATCTTCATCGATACGGCGAAACCTTCGCCCGTGGCGGCGTCGGCCAGGCCGGCGTCATCGCGCAACCGTTCCGAGCCTGGATCGATGCCTGGGACATGCGGGGGGCGGATCAGATCAACGACATGACGCTCGCGCCGCTTGAGCTCAGCGCATCGGGCGCGAACTTTGGCTACGCGCTGCGGCTCGACACCGATCGCGCGCTGGTGTTGCAGGGCGATGCCGGCTACAGCCGGAAATCGCAGCGCGGCCAGGCCTCGTATTATTACAGCCAGCCTTATTTCAAGGTGACGGGCCGTCTCGCCATCGGCGACAAGGCGATTGAGGTCACCGGGCAGGCCTGGATGGACCGCGAATGGAGCAGCCAGCCGCTCGCCGCGGATCAGAGCGGATGGGACTGGTTCGCGCTGCACCTCGGCTCCGGCGAAAAACTGATGCTGTTTCGGCTGCGCCAGACCGACGGCAGCTTCTACTGCTCCGGCAACTGGATTTTGCCGGAAGGCAAATCCGAGCAGATTCCTCCGACCGACATCAACGTGACGCCGATGGCGCTGACCGATATCGCGGATCGAAAGCTGCCGACGTCCTGGCGCATCGACATCGCCTCGCGCGGCCTGAACATCGAGAGCACGCCGCTGAACGCAAGGAGCTGGATGGGCACGAGCTTTCCCTATTGGGAAGGACCGATCCGCTTTCAGGGCAGCCATGCCGGCGTCGGATATCTTGAAATGACCGGCTATTAAGGCCGCTGCAGTCAGCTAACAGCCTTGCTCGCGCGCCCGCGGCCGATTGTCCTGCAAACCAATGGCCTGCTGTCCTTGGCGGCCTCGATGGTATAGCAGGTCTTGCGTTCGAGTTCCGGCCGGCCATGTGATCTGCATGACACTGACCCTGATAATTGTGGCGGCTATCGGCATCGTCTGGCTCGCCGAGCGCAGCACTGAACATTTCGCGTTGGCGATGGCCGCGCAGTGTTGCAGTGCCGCAGTGCTGCTGTTGGTCGTCGGCGATCTCGAGCGCGCCGTGCTGCTGTCGTCTTTCCTGGCTTTGGCGGTGTTCGGCGCGTCCAGCGTCAAATACACCCATAGCGGCCGGAAACTCGTGGTCGCGGATTTGCCGCTGGCATTTGCCGGAACGGCGCCGTTCTTTCTGGTGCAATATCCGCTGGCGGTGGCGGCCGTCGTCGCCGGCGGCGTCACGCTCATCCTCGCCGCCGTCGCCGCACTCTATCTGCCGGGGCCGCCGGTGGCTGCGGGAACTCAGGTCCTGGCGTTCGGCATCGCCCTGGTCAGCCTGGTCGCCGCCTACCGGGCAAGCGGCGGAGCCGCCGCCTTGCAGCGGATCGCGGCGCAGCGGCGGTGTTTTCTTTCGAGCTTTGTCGCCTCCCTGCTCGACCCGCTGTCGTGGCGGCAGTTCGGTGGCCTCGCGCTGAGCGATATCGCCAGCGACCCGTTGCCGCTGACCGCAGCGGTACCAGCACGCAGCGTCGATTATCCCGACATCATCGTGATCCAGCACGAATCGATCTTCGACCCGCGCGTCTACGGGCTGCCGGTCGAGCCGGTTGTCGAAGGCTTTCTGTCGCCGAAAAATGCGCTCTACGGCCGTCTCAATGTCGATATTTTCGGCGGCGGTTCCTGGCAATCCGAATTCAGCCTGCTGACCGGGCTTTCCAGCGCCAGCTTCGGCTCCAACGCCTATTTTCTGTTCAAGCGCGGCGTCGGTCGATTCCACAACAGCCTTCCGCACTGGCTGACGGCGCTCGGATATCAGACCACGCTCGCATCGAGCTGCCGCCGCAACTTTCTCAACTATGACGCGTTCTACCGCTCGATCGGCATCGGCGAGCGGATCTTTGCCGATGATTTTCCGCCGCCGTTCGACGTCCGTCGAATTCGAGGCGACGCAATCCGACACCCTGTTTCTCGATGCCGCCATCGGCGCCCACACCGAGCGGATTGCCGGCAACGCCGCGCCGCGCTTTCTGTATGCGCTGACCAACTTCAATCATGGCCCGCACAGCCGACGGCTCGCCGCTTCCGGACGCCATCAGCGCGAACGTGCCTTCGCCGCGGCCAGCCTGCCCGATGCTCATTATGCGGAATACTACGCCCGGCTGGTGGAAACGGCCGAGACCTGGCGCCGGCTCAAATCCGAACTGGCGATGCGTTGTTCCGGACGCCCGATCCTGATTATCCACTACGGAGACCATCAGCCGGTGATGACGCGGCGGATCGAGGCGAAGCTCAAGCTCCCGATCGATCCGGGGCGCCAGTTCCGCACTTTCTATGCCATCGAGGCCCTGAATTATGGCCCGAACCGGCTCGTTGCCGGGCGCGGCAAGGATCTGGACATCGCCTTCCTCGGCACCGTCGCGCTGCAGCAGGCGGGCCTGCCGCTCGACGAGATTTTCGCCACCCGCGCCAGCCTGCTCGAACAGTGCGGCGAGTCCTACTTCGCGTCATCCTCGGAGCGCAAGCGCCGCTTCCATCGCACACTGGTCGACCTCGGCGTGATCGACGTAGCACCCGCCCCGCGCTATCAATACTGATGCGGCATCGCTCGCTGTCATTCCGGGGCGCGCGTCAGCGCGAACCCGGAATCTCGAAATTCCGGGTTCGCGCTGACGCGCGCCCCGGAATGACGGCCGTTGCGGGAGGCAAGACGTGATCGCCGTACATCAAGCCCGGCCATGACCAAAAATCATTTGGTCAGCGGGCAGCCGCTGTCCTTGGCGGATAGGAATGCCTTGTCGCCCGGCACGACGGCGAGTTGCTTGTAGTAGTCCCACGGCTTCTTCGACTCCGACGGCTTCTTCACCTCGAACAGATAGAGATCGTGCACCATGCGGCCGTTGGCGAGCACCTTGCCGCCCTGGGCGAACATGTCGTCGACCGGAAGCTCCTTCAGCTTCCTGGCGACGGCGTCGGAATCCTTGGTGCCCGCCGCCTTGACCGCCTTCAGATATTGCAGCGTCGCCGAATAGGTTCCGGCCTGGATCATGTTGGGCATCCGGCCGGTGCGCTTGAAGAAGCGCTCGGAGAACGCGCGCGACTGGTCATTGCGGTCCCAGTAAAAGCCTTCGGTCAGGATCAGCCCCTGCGCCGCCTGCAGCCCGAGGCCGTGCACCTCCGCCAGCGTCATCAACAGCGCGGCGAGTTTCTGGCCGGCGGAAACAATGCCGAATTCCGCCGCCTGCTTGATCGCATTGGTGGTATCGAGTCCGGCATTGGCGAGGCCCAGGATCTTGGCTTTCGAGCTCTGCGCCTGCAGCAGGAACGAGGAAAAGTCCGACGAATTCAGCGGAATCCGCACCGAACCCAGCACCTTGCCGCCATTCGCGGTGACGATCTCGCTGGTGTCCTTTTCAAGCGCATAGCCGAAGGCGTAGTCGGCGGTGAGGAAGAACCAGGTGTCGCCGCCAGCCTTGACCAGCGCGCCGCCGGTGCCGACCGCGAGCGCATGGGTGTCGAACGCCCAATGGAAGCCATAGGGCGTGCAGGCGTCGCCGGTGAGGCGCGAACTCGCGGCGCCGACCACAATGTCGATCTTCTTCTCGTCCCTCGACAACGCCTGCACGGCGAGCGCGACCGACGAGGTGGTCAGTTCGGTGATCATGTCGACGCCCTCGACCTCGTACCAGCGCCGCGCGATGCTGGTGGCAAGATCGGGTTTGTTCTGATGGTCGGCGGTGACCATCTCGATCTTCCGGCCGAGCACCGTGCCGCCAAAATCCTCGATCGCCATCCGCGCCGCCTCGACCGAGTATTTTCCGCCGTAATCGGCGTAGACCCCGGACTGGTCGTTGAGGATGCCGATCTTGACGCCCTGCGCCGCGGCCGGTGCGGCGAGTATCAGGCCGCCGAGCGCAACGGCAGCCGACAATGCGGATTTCATGTCTGCCCCTCCGACCATTGCATTTTCCGCATCATCGCTCCGCAACCGGGGCCTCGCGACGCGGCCGCGGGTCGGCCAGGCGGCGCACCAGCATGTAGAAGATCGGCGTGAACATCAGCCCGAACATGGTCACGCCGAGCATCCCGAAAAATACCGCGACGCCGACCGCCTGGCGCATCTCGGATCCCGAGCCGGAAGAAAGCACCAGCGGCAATACGCCGAGGATGAACGCAAACGAGGTCATCAGAATCGGACGCAACCGCAACCGGCAGGCCTCGATGACGGCGTCGAGGCGGTCGCGGCCCTCGCGCTCGATGTCGCGCGCGAACTCGACGATCAGGATCGCATTCTTGGCGGCCAACCCGACCAGGACCACGAAGCCGATCTGGGTCAGGATGTTGACGTCCTGTCCCATGATCCGGACGCCGACGGTGGCCGCGAGCAGGCACATCGGCACGATCAGGATGACGGCGAACGGCAGGCTCCAGCTACCATATTGCGCGGCCAGCACCAGAAACACGAACAGCACGCAGATCGGAAACACGTAGAGTCCCGAATTGCCGCCGGTGACCTGCTGATAGGACAGGTCGGTCCATTCGTAGGAAAATCCGCTCGGCAGCGTCTGTTCGGCCAGCCGCTTCATGGTGTCGATGGCGGTTGCCGAACTGGTTCCGGGCGTGGTGTCGCCCTGCAGTTCGGACGCCGGATAGAGGTTGTAGCGCGCGACACGGTCGGGCCCGGCGATGTCGCGAAAATCCACCACATTGCCGAGCGGCACCATGTCGCCGGCGGTATTGCGGGTGCGCAAGCGGGCGAGATCGGCGGTCTCCTTGCGGAACGGCAGGTCGGCCTGCGCGGTGACGTGGTAGGTACGGCCGAGGATATTGAAGTCGTTGACATAGGCCGAGCCGAAATAGGTCTCGATCGCGTCGGTGATGCCTTGAATGGGAACGCCGAGCTTCTGGGCCTTGATGCGATCGATGTCGACGAACACCTGCGGGGTATTGGCGGTGAACGGCGAGAACACCGACGTCAGGCCGGGCGCCTTGCGCGCGGCCGCAACCAGCTCGTCGGTGGCCGCGGCCAGCAGTTCGGGGCCGCGGCCCTGGCGGTCCTGAATGCGCATGGCGAAGCCGCCGCCAGTGCCGATGCCGGGGACCGCCGGCGGCGGAATCACGATGATGAACGCGCCCTCGATGCTGGCCAGCCGCTTGCGCAATTCGCCGGTGATCGCAGCCGCGGTCAGGCCCTTCTTCAGCCGCACGTTGGGCTCCTCGAACACCGGGAACAGGGCCGCGGCATTGCTGGCCTGGGTGCGGGTCGCGCCGGACAGGCCGGCGAACGCCGCGACGCGGACGATGCCGGGCGTGTCGAGCGCGATCCGCTCGATCTGCCGGACGATATCGGTGGTGCGCGCCAGCGAGGCGGCGCCCGGCAGTTGCGCCGAAACGATCACGTAGCCGCGGTCCTGCGCCGGAATGAAGCCTTGCGGCGTGGTGGCGAGCAGCCAGCCGGCGCTGCCGATCAGCACCAGATAGACCAGCAGCATCGCCCCCGAATGCCGGATCACGAAGCCGGCGGCGCCGGCATAGAAATCCGACAGCCGGTCGAAGCCGCGGTTGAAGCCACCCGAGAAGGTCTCCCAGCCGCGCCCGATCAAATTCCAGCCCGCCGGCGGCCGCTTCTCGGCGTGCGGCTGCAGGATCAGCGAGGCCAGCGCCGGCGACAGCGTCAGCGAGCAGAAGCACGAAATCGCCGTCGCCACCGCGATGGTGATGGCGAATTGCTGAAAGAACTGGCCGGAGATGCCGCCGAGAAACGCGGTCGGCACGAACACCGCGCACAGCACCAGCGCGATCGAGACCAGCGCGCCGCCGACCTCCTCCATCGTCTTCAGCGCCGCATCGCGCCGGCTCATGCCGTCGCGCAGATGGCGCTCGACGTTTTCCACCACGACGATGGCGTCGTCGACCACGATGCCGACCGCCAGCACAAGGCCGAACAGGGTCAGATTGTTGATGGCAAAGCCGAGCGCGGCCATGGCGGCGAAGGTGCCGACCAGCGACACCGGAATCGCGATAATCGGAATGATCGCCGGCCGCCAGCCCTGCAGGAACACCAGCACGACGATGACGACGAGGATCATCGCCTCGTAGATGGTCTTGATCAGTTCGCTGACGGATTGCGCGATGAACTCGGTCGGGTTGTAGCCGATATTGTAGTCGAGCCCGCGCGGGAAGCCGGCCTTGAGCCTGACCATGGTGTCGGAAATGCGCTTGGCGGTGGCGAGCGCATTGGAGCCGGGACGCTGGGTGACCAGCATGGCGACGGCGGATTTCCGCAGCAGGAAGCTGTTGGTGCTGTAGTCGAGCGCGCCGAGTTCGATCCGCGCCACGTCGCGCAACCGAACGGTACGGCCATCGGCGCCGGCCTTGACCAGGATATCCTCGAACTGCTGCGGGCTCTTCAGCCTGCCGGTGAAGACGAGGTTTGGCTGAAAGGCCCGGTCGGCAATCGGCGGGCCGGCGAGCTGGCCGCCGGTGATCTGCAGGTTCTGGGCGCGGATGGCGGTGAGCACGTCGCCTGCGGTCAAGCCGAGCGATGCGATCTTGTCCGGATCGAGCCACAGCCGCATCGAATAGTCGCGCGCGCCGAAGATCTGGATGTCGCCGATGCCGTCGAGCCGCAGCAACTGGTCGCGGACCTGCAGCAGCGCGTAGTTGCTGATGTAAAGCTGGTCGAACGTGTCGTCCGGCGACAGCATGAACACGACCATCAGGATGTCCGGCGAGTTCTTGCGCGTGACCACGCCGTTGCGCTGCACCTCCTCCGGCAATTGCGGTTGGGCGATGGCGACGCGGTTCTGAACCAGTACCTGCGCCTTGTCGAGATCGGTACCGAGCTTGAACGTGATGGTGATGGTGAGCTGGCCGTTCGAGGTCGCCTGGCTGTAGAGATACAGCATGTCCTCGACGCCGTTGATCTGCTGCTCGATCGGCGCCGCGACAGTGTCGGAGATGGTTTGCGCCGACGCCCCCGGATACTGCGCGGTGACGACCACGGTCGGCGGCACCACCTGCGGATACTCCGCAACCGGCAGCGTGGTATAGGCGATGGCGCCGACGATCAACAGCACGATGGAGAGCACCATCGCCAGAATCGGCTGATTGATGGAAAGCCGGCCGAGATTCATGTCTTGCCACCGGCAGGCGCGGCCTTGGCGGCGTGCGGGCTCACTTTGGCTCCGACCCGGGCGCGCTGGATGCCGTCGACAATGACGCGGTCTTCCGGCTTCAGCCCTTCGCGGATGACGCGAAGCCCATCGTCAAGCGGCCCCAGCGTGACCGCGCGCGCCTCGACCGTGTCGTCATCCCTGACCACGAAGACGATCTTGCGCGACTGGTCGGTGGCGATCGCCGAATCCGGAATCAGCAGAGCCTCGTAGGGCGAGCTTCCGATCAGCCGCACGCGGCCGAACTCCCCGGGCAGGATCGAGTAGTCCTTGTTCGGGATCACCGCGCGCCCGCGCAACGTGCCGGTCGAGACGTCGAGCCGGTTGTCGACGAAATCCATCTTGCCGTCATGCGACGGCTTGGTCTCGCCGGTCAGCGTCACCTGGACCGGGTTCGGCGTGTCGCGCGAGCTCGGGCGTTTGCCCTCGAAATACAGCCGGTTGTTTCTGACATAGGTCGCCTCGTCCATGTCGAAATAGATGTAGATCGGATCGAGCGACACGATCGAGGTCAGCAGCGTCGCGCCGCTGTCGCTGCCCTGCACCAGATTGCCGACGCTGACGAGATGGCGGCTCACCCGGCCGCTGATCGGGGCCAGCACATGGGTGAATTCGATATTGAGCTGGGCGGCCTTGAGCGCGCCTTCGGCCTGCGAGATCGCCGCATTGGCCGCCTGCAGGGTTTGGCGGCGCTGGTCGACAATCGAATCCGCGACCGCCTGGGTTTGATTCAGGGTCAGCGCGCGGTCGAGTTCGCGCTTGCCGAGTTCGGCCTTGGCTCGCGCGTCGGCGAGTTGGCCTTCCGCCTGCTCGGCGACCGCTTCAAACGGCCGGGAATCGATCACGTACAGAAGATCGCCGGCCTTGACGAAGGCACCGTCGCGAAACTCGACGCTGGTGACAAAGCCGCCGACCCGGGCGCGGACCTGGACCTCTTCGACCGCTTCGAACCGGCCGGTGAATTCGTCCCAATCGGTGACGGTGCGCTTGACCGGCTGCGCCACGGTGACCGGCGCGGCAGCCGCCGCGGGCTGCGCCGGCTTGTCGCTGCAGCCGCACAGCGCGACCGCCAGCCCGATGGCCAACGCATTGAGAACGCGGAACGAATGCAGCCTGGAAATGACCATTTGAGCCAAACTCTCGGATTTCACTGCCGCGCTCAACTGCATCTCCCCTGCGCTCTGCGTCGCGATCGAACGCGGCGGCTGGTCGAGATGACATCGGCCGTCAGTCTGTCCAAGAACCGGCCGCGATCAAGCGAAATTTTTTGCCTTCGACCGCCGTGCTTCATGGCCGCTTTATGGTGGCACAGTTTCAATCGCCGCGGCGTTCAATCATGTTGTAATCGCCGGCCGGAAAGCGATACTTGGCGGGTACGCGGCCTGGATGCGCCCGCCGCCAGTTTGGCGCCTCGGGAGCCGTGCACGATCCGACACGGGGTCAGACATGCACGCGCCTCACGTTCCAATATCGCTCGACATCGCCGCGGCGCCGGACCTCGGCCGCGGCCCTGATCATCTTGCGCCGGACTGCGCCGGATTGAACTTCTACCTGATCGATCGCGGCCTGCGCGAGCTGCTGACGCTCTATCTGCCGCCGGATGATTTCCGGCGGCTCGAGCCGCATTTCCATCGCCTCGGGGAACTGGCGGGCGGCCGGCTCGATCAATTGGCGAAAGCCGCCGACAAGCATCCGCCGGTGCTGCATCCGCGCGACCGTTTCGGCCGCGACGAGGACTGGATCGACTACCATTCATCCTATCGCGAAATGGAGCAAATCGCGTTCGGCGATTTCCAGTTTCACGCCATGAGCCATCGCGCCGGCACCCTCGATATGGATCGGCCGCTGCCGGCGGTGGTCAAATATGCGCTGCAATATCTGTTCGTGCAGGCGGAATTCGGACTGATGTGCCCGATCAGCGTCACCGACACCTCGATCCATCTGATCCGCAAATTCGCCAGCGCCGAACTCAAGAACTATCTGTTGCCGAAAATGCTGTCCGGTGACGTCGCCATGCTGTGGAAGGGCACGCAGTTCATGACCGAACGGTCGGGCGGGTCGGATGTCGGCAGCATCGAAACCGTCGCCCGTTGCGAAAGCGGTGTGTGGCGGCTCTATGGCGACAAGTGGTTCTGCTCGCATGCCGACGCCGATGTCGCGCTGCTGCTGGCACGGCCCGAGGGCGCGCCGGCCGGCACCGAAGGGCTGGCGCTGTTTGCACTGCCGCGCCGGCTGAAGGACGGCTCCCGCAACGCCTATCGCATCGTTCGCCTCAAGGACAAATTGGGCACCCGTTCGATGGCGAGCGGCGAGATCCTGCTCGAGGGCGCCGTCGGCTATCTGGTCGGCGATGCCGATCGCGGCCTCAAGCAGATGATGGAACAGGTCAACCTGTCGCGGCTTTCGCATGGCGTGCGCGCCGCCGCGATGATGCGGCGCTGTCTCAACGAGGCGCTGGTTTGCGCGCGGTCGCGCCAGGCGTTCGGCAGGACCATCATCGATTATCCGCTGCTGCGCCGGCAGCTTCTGAAAATCGCGCTGCCTGCCGAACAGGCGCTGTCGATGTTCCTGTTTGCAGCGGGCGCGATGGATCGGGCCAATGCCGGCTCGAAGGAGGCGGAAAGCTGCCTGCGAATTCTGACGCCGCTGCTGAAGTTTCGCGCCTGCCGTGACAACATTCCGGTGGCGACCGGTGCCATGGAAGTCCGTGGCGGCAACGGTTACATCGAGGAATGGGTGCAGGCCCGGCTGGTCCGCGACGCCCATATCGGGGTGCTCTGGGAAGGCACCAGCAACATCAACGCGCTCGACATCATCACCCGCGCGGTCGGCAAAAGCCGCGCCCACCGCACGCTGGAGATGGCGCTGAAGAGATTACTGGATGCGGCAACGCCGATCCCGCCGGCATTCCGCCATCGCCTGCGCGTTGCGCTCGACCGCGCGCTGGCATTCGCCGAGCAGGTCGCCGCGGCGCCGGCGCGGGAGGCGAACGCGCGGCAGGCGGCGAGCGGCCTCTATCATGTCACCACCGCCATCCTGATGAGCTGGGAAGCCGCACAGCCGGGCCGCGACGCCCGCCGCGCGCTGTATGCGAGGCTGATCCTGGAGCATCGCCTGAGCGCGCGCGACCCGCTCGATGCTGATGACGACGATTGGCAAGGCAAGGCTGCCGACATCCTGCTTTCCGAGCGGCCGTCCCCCATCGCCGAGATCGCCGGGCTGCTGGCAGGCTAACATCACGGCGCGGACGCCGTGGCCTGATGGCGTAGGGTGGGCTAGATTGGCTGCAAAATACCCAGAAGCCCAATCCTTGGGGAGGTCGAGATGCACGAGGGGCGCGTCGTTTTTGGCGCCATGGACGAGGTGGTGTTCGGTCGCCCGGCCGCCGCGGCGATTGTCGCGCAGATGGACCGTCTGGGCGCTCGCCGCGCGCTCCTGATGGTCAGCGGCACGCTCAACCGCGAGACCCCGGAGATCGACAAAATCCGCGAGGCGCTCGGCTCGCGCTGCGCCGCCACCTTCGATGCGATGCCGCCGCACACCCCGCGCGAAGCCGTGATCGCCGCCACCAAACTGGCCCGCGCCGCCGATGCCGATCTGATCGTCACCGTCGGCGGCGGCTCGATCACCGACGGCGCCAAGGCGGTGCAGCTTTGCCTCGCCAACGATATCGACACCGTGGAAGGGGTCGACTCGCTCCGGTCGATCAAGGGCGTCGCACCTGACATGACGGCGCCGACGGTGCGCCAGATCAGCGTGCCGACCACCATTGCCGGCGGCGAGTTCAGCGCCCTTGCCGGGGTCACCAATCTCCGGACCAAGGTCAAGGAAATGCTGCGTCATGAGCGCGTGATGCCGCGCGCCGTGATCCTCGATCCTGCGGTGACCGTGCACACGCCGCTATGGCTGTGGCTTTCGACCGGCATCCGCGCCGTCGACCATTGCGTCGAGGGCCTGTGCTCGCGCGAGGCCCACCCTTATGCCGACGCGCAGGCCTTGAAGGGCCTTTCGATGTTGGCCCAGGCACTGCCGCGGGTGAAGGCCGATCCACGCGACCTCGACGCCAGGATGGACTGCCAGATCGGCACCTGGCTTTCGATGGCGCCGTTGGCCTCGGGGGTGCCGATGGGCGCCAGCCACGGCATCGGCTACGTGCTCGGCGCTGCGTTCGATGTGCCCCACGGCTACACCTCCTGCGTGATGCTGCCCTCGGTGATGCGCTGGAACAAGTCCGCCAACGCCGCGCGGCAGGCGCTGGTTTCGGCGGCGATGGGCCAGCCCGGCAGGGACGCCGCCGACGTGCTGGATGGCTTCATTCGCGGCCTCGGGATGCCGCGCAGCCTGCAGGACGTGCGCATCGGCCCCGAGCATTTCGATCGCATCGCCGTGCAGGCGATGGCGACGCCGTGGATACCGCGCAACCCGCGCCAGATCGACGGGCCGGCGCAGGTGCGCGAGATTCTTCTGTTGGCCGCATAGGATCCTTGGGAACACGATGTACACCGGCAAGCATGCTCATCTCCGCCCGCTGCAGCCCGCTTTCATCATGGCGAGCACGGGCGAGGCCGTGACCTACGCGGAGCTCGAGGCGCGCAGCAATCGGCTGGCGCATTTGTTGCGCAATCGCGGTCTCAGGCGGCTCGACCACTATGCCATCTTCATGGAGAACAACAGCCGCTACCTCGAGGCCTGCGGCGCCGGCGAGCGCTCCGGACTGTATTTCACCTGCGTGAATTCCTACCTGACGGCAAGCGAGCTTGCCTACATCGTCACCAACAGCGAATCGCGCATCCTGATCACGTCGCGCGCCAAGCTCGAGGTAGCCCGCGAGGCGCTGCCGCAATGCCCGAGGCTGGAACTCTGCATCGTGGTCGATGGCGCGAGCGAAAGCGAGCGCATCGTCGGCCTGCTGGAGGCCACGGCCGGCTTGCCCAAGACGCCGATCGCCGACGAGAGCATCGGCACTGCGATGCTCTATTCGTCCGGCACCACCGGCCGGCCGAAAGGCATCCTGCGCCCGCTGCCGGAGCAGCCGCCGGAACAGCAGGCGGCCCTGTTCGATTTCCTGCACAAGCTCTGGCACTACCGCGAGGGCATGATCTACCTCTCGCCGGCGCCGCTCTATCATTCCGCACCCCAGGCCGCGGTCAATCTCACCATCCGCAGCGGCGGCACCGCCATCATCATGGAGAACTTCGATCCGGAGCGTTTTCTCGAGCTGGTCGAGCGATGGGGCGTCACCCACAGCCAACTGGTGCCGACGATGTTCTCGCGGATGCTGAAGCTGCCGGAAGCGGTGCGGGCGCGCTACGACCTGTCGTCGCTCGAGATCGCAATCCACGCCGCCGCGCCCTGTCCGGCGATGGTCAAGCAGGACATGATCGCGTGGTGGGGCCCGATCATCCACGAATACTACGGCGCCACCGAAGGCCTCGGATTTACCGCCTGCGACAGCCAGCAATGGCTGACGCACCGCGGAACGGTCGGCAAGGTGCTGCTCGGCGAGCTGCACATCCTCGACGAAAACATGCAGCCCAGCCCGGCCGGTATGCCGGGCACGGTCTGGTTCAAGACCGCGACGCCGTTCGAGTATTTCAACGACCCGAACAGGACCCGCGAAGCCCGCTCGCCGGACGGCAGCATGAGCACGGTTGGCGACGTCGGCTATGTCGACGGCGACGGCTTCCTCTATCTGACCGATCGCGCGACCTTCATGATCATTTCCGGCGGCGTCAACATCTACCCGCAGGAATGCGAGAACCTGCTGATCACCCATCCCAAGATCGCGGACGCCGCCGTGTTCGGGGTTCCCAATGCCGATCTCGGCGAGGAAGTGAAGGCCGTGGTGCAGCCGATGCCGGGAATTGCGCCGGGGCCGGACCTCGCCGACGAGCTGATCGCCTTCTGCAGCCAGTCGCTGTCGCGCCAGAAGGTGCCGCGCTCGATCGACTTCGAGGCGGAACTGCCGCGGCTGCCGACCGGCAAGCTCTATAAACGGCTGCTGCGCGACCGCTACTGGGGCAACAAGAACTCACGCATCGTGTGAGGGCCGGCTGCTGTCCGGCGTATCCACGTCAAGCAATCCAGCGCTCGCTGTCATTCCGGGGCGATGCGAAAGCATCGAACCCGGAATTCGATTCCGGGTTCGCGCCGACGCGCGCCCCGGAATGACGCAAGGGGTTGGATTGTCTCGCGTGCGATGGCTGTCATGATGTCGCACCCGAGCCCCGGGGGTTAGTCCGAAATGCCAATACCCGTGGCGAGGCTGGACGATTGCCTGCCCGCCTCGCCATGCTATCGTCGGGCTTAATTGGCCCGCGATGAGGCCAAAAATCATCGGATGGGAGAAAAACATGCGAGGCGTGCAGGGGCTTGCTGCCATTGTGTTGTCGGTGCTGGCGGTTGCCAGTCCCGCGTTCGCCCAAAAGCAGGGCGGCATCCTGCGGATGTATCATCGCGACAGCCCGGCCAGCGCCTCGATCCATGAGGAGGCGACCTACTCCACCAACGTTCCCTTCATGCCGGTGTTCAACAACCTCGTCATCTACAAGCAGGATGTCGCGCAAAACAGCATGAACTCGATCGTCCCCGATCTCGCCGAGAGCTGGGCCTGGAGCGCCGACCAGAAGACGCTGACCTTCAAGCTCCGGCAGGGCGTCAAGTGGCATGACGGCAAGCCGTTTACCTCCGCCGACGTCAAATGCACCTTCGACATGCTGATGGGCAAGTCGCCGCAGAAGTTCCGCAAGAACCCGCGCAAGTCCTGGTACGATCAGGTCGTCGATGTGACGACCAACGGCGATTTCGAGGCGTCGTTCAATCTGAAGCGGCCGCAGCCGGCGCTGTTGGCGCTGCTCGCTTCCGGCTATACGCCGATCTATCCCTGTCACGTTTCGCCGGCTGAAATGCGCGTTCACCCGATCGGCACCGGGCCGTTCAAATTCGTCGAGTTCAAGGCCAACGAATCCATCAAGCTCACCCGCAACCCGGATTACTGGAAGAAGGGCCTGCCGCATCTCGACGGCATCGAGTTCACCATCATCCCGAACCGCTCGACCGCGATCCTGGCGTTCGTCGCCGGAAAATTCGACATGACGTTTCCGACCGAGGTGTCGATCCCGCTGCTCAAGGACGTCCAGTCGCAGGACCCCAAGGCGGTGTGCGTGGTCGAGCCCGACAATGTGAGCACCAACATCATCGTCAATTCGACGGCGCCGCCGTTCGACAATCTCGACATTCGCCGCGCCATGGCGCTGGCGATCGACCGCAAGGCCTTCATCAAGATCCTGTTCGAGGGCCAGGCCGATATCGGCGGCACCATGCTGCCGGCGCCGGCCGGGCTGTGGAGCATGCCGAAGGAGATGCTGGAGACGATCCCCGGTTACGGACCCGACGTCGAAGCCAACCGCGCGGAGGCGCGCAAACTGATGGAGAAGGCGGGATACGGCCCGAACAAGCACCTGCAGGTCAAGGTTTCGACCCGCAACATTCCGGTCTATCGCGACCCCGCCGTGATTCTGATCGATCAGCTCAAGAGCATCTATATCGATGCCGATCTGGACGTCGTCGAAACCGCCAACTGGTTCTCGAAGGTTGCGCGCAAGGACTATGCGCTCGGGCTCAACCTCACCGGCAATGCGGTCGACGATCCCGACCAGTCGTTCTACGAGAACTACTCCTGTCATTCGGAGCGGAACTACACCAACTACTGCAACCCCGCGATCGAGAAACTGTTCGATCAGGAGTTGCAGGAGACCGATTTCGACAAGCGCAAGAAGCTGGTCTGGGAGATCGACAAGAAGCTGCAGGACGATGTGGCGCGCCCGATCATCTACCACGGCCGCACCGGCACCTGCTGGCAGCCCTATGTCAAGGGCGTCACCGTCATGGTGAACAGCTCCTACAACGGCTATCGTTACGAGGATGTCTGGCTGGATAAATAAAGCCCGCACACGCAGAGAATGCCTTAACGGGGAGCCGTCCGGTGCTTGCCTATATCGTGCGGCGCATCGCCCTCATGCTCGTGACCCTGTTCGGGGTCTCGGTCATCATCTTTGTGCTGCTGCGTATCGTGCCCGGCAACATCGTCGATATCCTGTTTGACGCCGCCGGCTATGTCGATCCCGCCGACAAGGCGCATCTGCAGCAGGAACTCGGCCTCGATCAGCCGATCGCGCTGCAGTACCTGCACTGGATCGGCGGCCTGCTGCGCGGCGATCTCGGCTATTCCTATGTGTCCGAGAAGCCCGCGCTCGACGAGATCCTGCCGCGGATTCCGATCACCGCGCGGCTCGCCGGCCTGGCGCTGCTGTTTTCAACCTCGATCGGCGTTCCGCTCGGCGTCATCAGCGCGGTGCATCAGGGCTCCCGGCTCGATTATGCGCTGCGCATCGTCAGCCTGAGCGGCCTGTCGCTGCCGGCGTTCTGGCTCGGCCTCTTGATCCTGATGGCGTCGGTGGCGATGTTCGGTCAAATACCGATCTTCAATCCGAACCCGCAGAGCTTTGGCGAGGCTGTCGCGACCTATTGCGTGCCGGCTCTGGCGGTCGGCTTCCGCAGCGCCGCGCTGGTGATGCGGATCACCCGCTCCTCGATGCTGGAGATATTGCGGCAGGACTATATCCGGACCGCCCGCGCCAAGGGCGCCTCCGAGACCGCGGTCAACTACCACCACGCGCTGAAGAACGCCGTCCTTCCCGTCATCACCGTGATCGGCATCGAGGCGGCATTCCTGATCGGCGGATTGATCGTCACCGAGACGGTGTTCAACATCCCCGGCGTCGCCAGGTTCCTGGTGGAAGCGATCCGCTGGCGCGACTATCCGATCGTGCAGAACCTCGTGATGTTCATTGCCGTGATCGTCGTGCTGGCGAATTTCACGGTCGACATGCTGTACGCGGTGCTCGATCCGCGCATCAGGTACACGGACTAGGCAGGGAGCGCATTTGGCCGCGATCGACTACGATATCGAACTGCGGCGCGCCGGCGCGCATTCGACGCACGGCTGGCGCCGCTTTGCCTACGTCGCGCAGCAGCACGTGCTCGGCACCATCGGCCTGATCATCATGGTGGTGTTTGTGCTGACGGCGGCGTTTGCCGATCTGATCTGCCGGTACGATCCGCTCAGCGTCGATGCCGTGCATGCGCTGGCGGCGCCGGGCCTGCAGCACTGGATGGGAACGGACTCGTTCGGCCGCGATGTCTGGAGCCGGATCATCCACGGCGCGCGGATATCGCTCGCGGTCGGCATCGGATCGACCCTGCTCGGTTCGTCCTTCGGGGTGATGATCGGCCTTGCATCCGGTTATCTGTCCGGCTGGGTCGACCTTTTGTTCCAGCGCGTGATCGACATTCTGCAGGCGCTGCCGCTGCTGGTGCTGGCGCTGGTGATGACGGCGGCGCTCGGGCCGTCGCTGCCGAACGTGATCATCGCCATCGCCATTCCGCTGATCCCCTCGGTCGCCCGCGTCATCCGGGCCAACACGCTGGCGCTGCGCGAGCTGCCGTTCGTCGAGGCCGCCAAGTCGATCGGCATGAGCGAGGTGCGGATTGCGCTTCGCCACGTGCTGCCGAACACGCTGGCACCGCTGATCGTGCTGGCGACCGCCCAGCTCGGCTCCACCATCCTGACCGAAGCCTCGCTGTCCTTTCTCGGCCTTGGCATCCCCGAACCCTATCCGTCCTGGGGACGCATGCTGTCGGAATCCGCCGCCGAATATGTTCGCACCGCGCCATGGCTGGTGATTTTCCCGGGCATCGCCATCAGCCTTGCGGTGTTCGGAACCAATCTGCTCGGCGACGCGCTGCGCGACATCCTCGACCCGAGGCAACGCGGCTGATGAGCGAGGCGCCCAGCCAGGAAACGGTGCTCGACGTCAAGGGCCTGCAAACGGTCTTCTTCACCAATTCGGGCCTGTTCAGGGCCGTCGACGATGTCTCCTTCAGCGTGCGTCGCGGCGAAACCCTGGCGATCGTCGGCGAATCCGGCTGCGGCAAGAGCGTGACGGCGCTTTCGATCATGCGGCTGGTGCCCGAACCGCCCGGCCGGATCGTCGGTGGCGCGGTCGTGCTCGAAGGCAGCGACCTGCTCGGTCTCGACGAGGCCGCGATGCGCCGGATCCGCGGCAATCGCATGTCGATGATCTTCCAGGAGCCGATGACGTCGCTCAACCCGGTGATGCGGATCGGCGACCAGATCGGCGAGGCGGTGCGGCTGCACCGGAGCACGACACGGCGGCAGGCCTGGCAGCAGGCGGTCGAAATGCTGCGCCTGGTCCGGATTCCCGAGCCGGCGCGGCGCGCGCTTGAATATCCGCACCAGCTTTCCGGCGGCATGCGCCAGCGTGCGATGATTGCCATGGCGCTCGCCTGCCGGCCGGCGCTGTTGATCGCCGACGAGCCGACCACCGCGCTCGACGTCACCATTCAGGCCCAGATCCTGGCGCTGGTGCTCGAACTGCAACGCGAGCTCGGCATGGGGTTGATCCTGATCACCCACGACCTCGGCGTGGTCGCCCAGACCGCGCAGCGCGTCATTGTGATGTATGCGGGCAAGAAGGTCGAGGAAGCCGACGTCGAAGAACTGTTCGCGCATCCGAGGCATCCCTACACCCGCGGGTTGATGGCCTCGATTCCGGCGGTGCCCGGTTCCGGCGCCCACGGCAATGCGCGCCTGACCGAAATTCCCGGCATGGTGCCGTCGCTGACCAAGTTGCCGGCAGGTTGCGCCTTCGCGCCGCGCTGCGAGCTCGCCATTGCGCGCTGCCATGAGCAATACCCGCCGCTGCAAGCGTGGGGCACCCGTCATCTGGCGGCGTGCTGGCGCGCGGCGGAACTCGCAGGGCCGCCATGACCGACGCCCGCGCGCTGCTCGAGGTCTCCGACCTCGTCAAGCATTATCCGGTGCGCGGCGGCGTGCTGCGCCGCCGGGTCGGCACCGTGCACGCGGTCGACGGCGTCAGCTTCACGCTCGGCGTTGGCGAAACGCTCGGCCTGGTCGGCGAGTCCGGCTGCGGCAAATCAACGGTGGCACGCAGCATCCTGCGCCTGGTCGAGCCGACCAGTGGCGGCATCCGGCTGAACGACCGCGACATCACCCGTCTCAGCAAGACCGAGCTGCGGCCGGTCCGGCGCGCCATGCAGATCATCTTCCAGGACCCGTTCGCTTCGCTCAATCCACGCATGAAAGCCGGCGATATCGTCGGCGAACCGCTCAGCGTCCACGGCATCGCCACCGGCCGCGGCCGACGCGAGCGGGTCGCCGAGCTGTTCGAACAGGTCGGGCTGCGGCCGGATCAGATGCACAACTACCCGCATCAGTTCTCCGGCGGCCAGCGGCAGCGCATCTGCATCGCACGCGCGCTGTCGCTCGAGCCGAGCCTGATCGTGTGCGACGAACCGGTATCGGCGCTCGACGTGTCGATTCAGGCCCAGGTCATCAACCTCCTGATCGATCTGCAGCGCCGCCACGGCTTCTCCTACCTCTTTATCGCGCATGACCTTGCCGTGGTGGCCCACATCAGTCACCGCGTCGCGGTGATGTATCTCGGGCGGATCGTCGAACTGGCGGAGAAGTCCGAGCTGTTCGCCAACCCGCGCCATCCCTATACCCAGGCGCTGCTGGCTTCGGTGCCGGTGGCCGATCCCCGCATCAAGCATCTCAAGCCGGAAATCGACGGGGACGTGCCGAGCCCGATCAATCCCCCGCCAGGCTGCGCCTTCCACACCCGCTGCCGTTATGCGATCGACCGCTGCAAGGTCGAACGGCCGGTGCTGGCCGAGACCGGCGCGCAGCACCAGGTGGCGTGCTGGCTCAATGACGGCACCGGGCGGAAGCGGTGAAGTACCCTCGCTCGGTTATTCCGGGGCGCGCATGAGCGCGAACCCGGAATCTCGAGATTCCGGGTTCGATGCTTTGGCATCGCTCCGGAATGACGGTGCCATGCTTACTTGCCGGCCTCGATCTCGGCGACGATCTTTCCGGTTGTCACCTGCTCGCCTTCCGCAACATCGATCGCGGAAATCGTGCCGGAGATCGGCGCCGTGTGGACATGCTCCATCTTCATGGCCTCCAGGGTCATGACCGGCTGGCCGGCCTCGACCCGCTCGCCCGGCTTGACCAGCACCGCCACCACGCGGCCGTTCATGGCGGCGCGGACCTTGCCGTCGCCGCCGGTCGCCGCCGCATTTGCGGGCGCGGCCAAAGTGAGGTTGCGGGCCGTGACCGGGATACCCCGGTACAGGAAATAGAGCCGGTCGCGGTCGCGAAAAAAACTCGCCGAATTCCATCACGCCCTGACTGCGAAAGCGGATGGTATCGGGGCCGAGTTCGTCGACCTCGAACCGGAACACCCCGCCGCCGAGATCGGCGGCATAGCCGCCCTCGCGCTCGCGCACGATCTCCAGGTCATGAACGCCGCGATCGATCTCGAGGCGAACCGGCTGCGGAAATGTCGCGGCGAGCGTGCGCCCGCCTCGCCACGGCGGCGCATGCGGATCCGTGAGGTCCAGCAGCAGCGCCGCCAGCGCGACGTTCGGCGCCGTTGCGGCTTCGCCGCGCGCGCGCAGTTCGTCGCCATATCTGCCGATGAAGGCGGTGGTCGCTTCGCCCGATGCGAAAGCGGGATGCCGCAGGCAGGCCGTCAGAAAAGCCTGGTTGGTGGTCAGCGCCGAAAGCTTTGGTCTGTTCGAGGCCGCAAATCAGCTTGCCGCGCGCTTCGTCACGGGTCGCGCCGTGGCTGATCAGCTTGGCGATCATCGAATCGTAGAATGGCGGAATCTCCGAGCCGGATTGCAGGGCGTGCTCGACCCGAATGCCGCCAGGCACCTGCCACAGCGCCATCCGGCCGGATTGCGGCATGAAATCCAGCGCCGCATCCTCCGAACACAGCCGCACCTCGATCGCATGCCCGGAGAAGGTGATGTCGTTCTGCGCGAGCCCAAGCGGCTCGCCGCCGGCAACGCGCAACTGCAGTTCGACCAGATCGAGCCCGGTGATCGCTTCGGTGACCGGATGCTCCACCTGCAGGCGCGTGTTCATTTCCATGAAATAGAAGGCGCCGCCGCGATCGAGCAGGAATTCCAGCGTGCCGGCACCCTCATAGCCGATCGACTGGACCGCCTTGACCGCGACGGCGCCCATTCGCGCCCGCAATTCCGGCGTCACCGCCGGCGACGGCGCTTCCTCGATCAGCTTCTGGTGCCGCCGCTGCACCGAGCAGTCGCGCTCGCCGAGATGGACGGCGTTGCCATGGCGATCGCCGAACACCTGGATCTCGATGTGGCGGGGATCGACAATGGCCCGTTCGAGAATGACGGCGGGATCGCCAAACGCGCTCGCCGCCTCCGATCGGGCACTGCGCAGCGCATCGGGAAACGAAGCGGCATCCTCGACCAGCCGCATGCCGCGCCCGCCGCCGCCGGCGACGGCCTTGATCATGACGGGAAAACCGATCTTGCCGGCTTCGGTCAGGACAGCGGCATCGCTCTGGTCGGTGCCCTGATAGCCGGGAACGCAGGGCACGCCGGCAGCCTGCATGATCTGCTTGGCGCCGGCCTTGTTGCCCATCGCCCCGATCGCTTCGGGCGACGGCCCGATGAACACCAGACCGGCGTCACGGCAGGCCTGCGCCATCCCGGCGTTTTCGGCGAGAAAGCCGTAACCGGGATGGACCGCGTCGGCACCGCTGGCCCTGGCCGCCGCGACAATGGCCTCGATCCGAAGATAGGATTGCGCCGGCAGCGCCTCACCGATGCGGACCGCCTGATCCGCCTCGCGCACATGCAGCGCGTCGGCGTCGGCATCCGAGTAGACCGCGACCACGCCATGGCCGAGGCGGCGTGCGGTACGCATGATCCGCCGCGCGATCTCGCCACGATTGGCGATCAGTATCTTGTGGAACGGCGTGCGCTGGTTCATGGCCTTCATGGCCGCGCAACCGAGAACTGCATGCGCTGCGGGGTGCGCGCCTCGGCCTCGCGGCAGATCGCAAGCACCTCGGCCAGAACGCCGCGGGTATCGCGTGGATCGATTACACCGTCGTCGAGCACCCGCGCGCTGGTCGAGAACACGTCCATCTGGCCGTCGAACACACCGATGATCTGCGCCTTGAGCTGCTCGAGCTTGTGCGGTTCGATCGGCTTGCCGCGCCGTGCCGCCGCAGCCTCGGTCACGATCGCCATGGTTTCGGCGGCCTGCTCGCCGCCCATCACCGCGGTCTTGGCATTGGGCCAGGAAAAGCAGAACCGCGGATGGAAGCCGCGCCCGCACATGCCGTAGTTGCCGGCACCGAACGACGCCCCGCAATAGATCGTGATCTGCGGCACGGTGGCCGAGGTCACGGCCTGGATCATTTTCGAGCCGTGCTTGATCATGCCGGCCTCCTCATAGGCGCGGCCGACCATGTAGCCGGTGGTGTTGTTGAGATAAAGCAGCGGCGTGCGCGACTGGCAGCAGGCCTGGATGAAATGCGTCGCCTTGTTGGCGCCGGCGGGGTCGAGCGGGCCGTTATTGGTGATGATGCCGATCGCCTGGCCTTCGATCCGGGCGTGGCCGCAGACGGTGGCGGGTCCGTAGTTGGCGCCAAATTCGGTGAAGTCGGAATCGTCGACGACGCGCGCAATCACCTGGCGCATGTCGACCGGCCGCTTGTGATCCATCGGCATGATGCCGAGCAGCTCTTCGGCGTCAAGTCGCGGTGGGCGCTGCGACGTCGCGGTCCGGGCCGGCCGGTCCCATTCCAGATTGGCCATGATGTCACGCGCGATCCGCAGCGCATCGCGGTCATCCTCGGCGAGATAGTCGCCGAGCCCGGAAATGCTGGTGTGCATCTCGGCGCCGCCAAGTTCTTCCTCGGTAGCGATTTCCCCGGTCGCCGCCTTCAACAGCGGCGGCCCGGCGAGGAACGCCCGGGTGCGGCCGCGCACCATCACGATGTAATCGGACAGTCCGGTCTGGTAGGCGCCGCCCGCGGTCGACGACCCATGGGTCACCGTCACCACCGGCAGGCCGGCCGCCGACAGCCGCGCCAGGTTGCGAAAGATATTGCCGCCACGCACAAAGTCCTCGACGCGATAGCGCAGCAGATTGGCGCCGGCGCTCTCCACGAGCTGCAGATAGGGCAGCTTGTTTTCGAGCGCGAGTTCCTGCACCCGCAACGTCTTGTCGATGCCGTAAGGTTGCAGCGCGCCGGCGTCGATGCCGGAATCGTTGGCACTGACCATGCAGCGAATGCCCGCGACGAAACCGATGCCGGCGATCAACCCGCCGCCGGGCACGCTCTTGTCGGCGTCGGCAACATCGAACAGGTAGCCGGCAAGCGTCGACAGTTCGATGAAGGGCGAGCCGGGATCGAGCACCAGCGCCACGCGCTCGCGCGGCAGCAATTGCCCGCGCCTGTGGAACCGCTCCTTGGCGGCGGCCGATGCGGCGCGGGTGCGCTGCTCCAGGCCGCGCATCCGGGCGATCAGCGCCAGCATGCCGTCGCGATTGGCGTTGAAGGCGGCGCCGGCTGGGGCGATGGTCGATGCAAGGATGGCCATTGGCGTCAATCATTCCCACTCGCGTCATTCCGGGGCATCGCGGAGAGGAGCGATGAACCCGGAATCTCGAGATTCCGGGTCTGGTGCCGGCGCACCATCCCGGAATGACAACGGGAGATTCCGGGTTCGGTGCTTCGCATCGCCCCGGAACGACGGCTCAACGCCTGATTCCGAAAATCCGGCGCGCTTCCGAAGGACCTGCGATGTCGCGGCCGGCGCGGCGCGCACAGGCTGCGATGCTCTCGATCAACTGCCCGTTCGACGTCACCTTGGTGCCATCGGCCTGATAAAAGGTGTCCTCAAGCCCGGTGCGCAGATGGCCGCCGAGATCGGCGCAACGCTGATGCAGCGGCCAGATTTCCGCGCGACCGATCGCGGTCACCTGCCAGTGTGCGTCCGGCAGCTTCAGCTTGAGCAGGATCGGCAGCAATTCCGGATCGGCCGGCATGCCGGACGCCACGCCCATCACGAAATTGTATTCCAGCGGTCCCGAATACATCCCGGTCTGCCGGTACATCCCGACACAGCGCACGATGCCTACATCGAAGCACTCGAATTCGGGAATCGTATCCGCCTGCTTCATGACGTCGAGATAGTCCTGCACCTTCTCGACCGCGTTATCGAACATCATCGGCGGCCACGCCCAGGTGTTGTCGCTCCTGACTTTCAGATAGTTCAGCGAGCCGGCGTTGCAGGCCGCCATCTCCGGCCGGGTCTCGCGCACGCAATCGAGCGCGCCGGAATAATTCGGGCCCGACGTACCCGTGGTGTGGTTGATGATGACGCCCGGGCAGGCCTCGCGGATCGCCTGCTGGATGTCGCGGGATACGCTGACCTCCCATGACGGCAGGTGCCCCTGGTTCGGCGCCTGCTGGCGCAGATGGATGTGCATCACGCTGGCGCCGGCGTCGAAGGCCGCCCTCGCCTCGCGCGCCATCTGCTCCGGCGTCACCGGAACGTGATGCTGTTTCGGATCGGTCAGCACGCCGTTCAGCGCGCAGGTGATGACGGCCTTGTCGCTCATGGGACAGCTTTCGGTTGCAATCGGGTCAGGCGGGGCCGAACGCTCGGCGCCGATGATGCGTCGCGTCTCATTCCGCTTCTTGCGTCCACGCGCTAACGCGAGGGGCGCGGCGCGCCCGGATCGCTGCGGTAGATCGCGAGATCCCGCGAGCCGGAAAAGATCGCGCGCGGCTGCAAGCCGTAGAAACGCCGGATCGAGTGGCTGAAATGCGTCGAGTCGGGATAGCCGATGTCCTGCGCGAGATGCGCGAGGTTGATGTCCTCGTTGACGAAATGCAGCAGATGCCGGGCGCGCTTCCAGGCGCGAAAGGCCCGGAACGAGACGCCGGTCTGCTGCTTGAACAAATGCAGGAAGCGCGACGCCGACAGTCCCGCCGCATCGGCGCAGTCGGCCGCGCTCATCTTGCTGCCGGAGAAGTCGTTCAGGCTGGCGGCAGAACGCTTGATGCGGCGGTCGATATCGCGATCCGGCAGCGCCGCGCCGAGAAACATCCGGTCGAACTCGGCGGTGGTGAAGCCGCGGCCGTGCTCCCGCAGCCGCAGATCTTCGTAGGCCGCGCGAATGCGCCGCGCGAGATCGGGCGCCTCCCGGCCGGAAACCCGGGCGCCGAGCTCGGCCATCGCCGCGGCCGCGACCGTCTCCGGTTCGATCACCAGGCAGATGATGGTGGGATGTTCGCTCTCGACACTATGGGCGACATAAGGCGGCACCAGCGCCAGCTCGCCGGTCAGCGCGGATTGGCCATCATTGATGGTGAGCCGGCCGCGGATCGCGGCATAGATATTGTAGCCGCCGCTGGATCGCTGCCGCGGCCGGCCGAGCAGGCCGGCATAGAACACCCGCTCGGGGCTGATCAGCATCAGCCGCCCGGATCCCCGGCGATCCCTGTCCTTCATCTCGGTCCCTCCCGGGAACAATCCAGCCGCATCAGGCGCGGAGCTCTCTCAACGGAGCCTGGGCGCAGAATACAGCAATCGGGCCCGATGTCACCGACGCAAACATCGGGCAATGCTCACGATTCAGGCGATCTCGGCAGCGACGGCCGCTCACGACCGCCGCGCCACCTTCTGCTGATCGCCCGCCAGCGTTTCGGCCGCGACCGCCCGCTTGAATCCGTCGCGCGCCTGCAGGCGTTGCCAGTAGGCGGCGACGTTGGGCCCGAAATTGCCGGCAAGCCCGATATTCTCGGCCAGCCGCAGCGCATAGCCGATCACGATATCGGCCGCGGTAAACCGGCCGGCGCACAGCGTCTCCGTGGTGGCCGTGGCGGCTTCGACGGCACGCAGCCGGCCGAAGAACCATTTGGCATAGTCGCCCGCCACCTGCGGATTGCGCCGTTCCTCCGGTTCGAGCTGGCTGTAGCGCAGCACCAGGGTTTGCGGAAAGGTCAGCGTGGCGTCGCTGAAATACATCCAGTTCAGGAAGGCGCCGAAGGCCGGCTCGTCGGCACCGACCAAGCAGCGGCGTCGGCCCATAGCGGGTGCCGAGATAGTGACAGATCCCGGACGACTCGGTCATCCGTGTGTCGCCATCGATCAGCAGTGGAATCGTGCCGAGCGGGTTGAGCGCCAGATATTCCTTGGCAAGCACCCGCGGCGGGAATGGCAGCATTTTGAGATCGTAGGAAAGCCCGAGTTCCTCCAGCATCCACAACGGGCGAAACGAGCGGGCGGCGTGGCAGTGATAGAGCGTGATCATGTCATTTCATCCCCGTTACGGTTGCATGTCATGGCGCGGCTCGCCCGGCACAAGGCGAGGCCGGACCAAAACGAAATTCACAATCCCATCTGCCGGCTGGCGAGATCCTTCATGATCTCCTCGCTGCCGCCGCCGATCGCGTTGACCTTGACCTCGCGGTAGATGCGCTCGACCTTGATGCCCCGCATGTAGCCGGCGCCGCCGAAGATCTGCACCGCCTCGGAGGCGCAGAACGCCATGGTCTGGGTGGCCTGGTTCTTCAGCATGCAGATCTCGGCGACCGGATTTTCACCCTGGTCGAGCCGCCACGCCAGCATTTCCAGCATCGCCTGCGACGCCGCCACCCGCTGCGCCATGTCGACCAGCTTGTGGCGGATCGACCTGATGATGCGCGAGCGGCTTGCCGAAGGTGTGCCGCTGTTTGGCATAGTCGGTGGCATCGTCGAGGCAGACCCGCGCCGCCGCGATGCAGCCGGCCGCCATGGTCAGCCGCTCGCCGTTGAAATTCTGCATGATGATCTCGAAAGCCCATGCCCTCCTCGCCGAGCAAATTGCCGGCCGGGACCCGGCAATTGTCGAAATGCAGTGTCGCAGTATCCGACGCCCACCAGCCCATCTTCTTCAGGGAGGTGCGCGCCAGGCCCGGCGTATCGCCCTCGATCACCAGGAGGCTGACGCCGCCCGGACCCGGACCGCCGGTCCGCACCGCGGTGGTGATGTAGTCGGCCCGCATGCCGGAGGTGATGAACGTCTTCTCGCCATTGACCAGGTAGAAATCGCCGTCGCGGCGGGCGCTGGTGCGCAGATTGGCGACGTCGGATCCGCCGCTCGGCTCGGTGATTGCCAGCGCCGAAATCTTGTTGCCGGACAGGATTTCCGGCAGCACGCGCGCCTTGAATTCGGCGCTGCCGGCCCGCGCAATCGGCGGCGCGCCGATCGAGTTGCTCTTCAGGCTGGCGCTGATGCCGCCCGCGCCGGCCCGCGCCAGCTCCTGGACCGCAACGATCCACATGAAGCGGTCGACTTCGGTGCCGCCATAGGCCTCCGGAAATCCAAGGCCCAACAGGCCGATGGCGGCCGCCTTCTGATAGAGCTGCCTCGGAAACTCGCCGGCCTCATCCCATTGATGGGCGTAGGGTTCGATCTCCTTCTCGACAAAGCGGCGCACCACCTCGCGATAGGCCTCATGCTCGGCGGTATAGAATGGGCTGCCCATCCGCTGCGCTCCGTTGCCTCTTGTGCGACGCACGATGGGCTCAAAACCCCTCGCCTCACTTGCGTCGAGTAGCTGGGACGGCCGATCAGGCCACAGCCCAGCCAGTTAACGCAAGACAGGGTGCCGATACCACCATCTGAACTGGCGGGCCGCCGGCTCACCCCCCAAAACCTCGGCTGGCCAATCCGCCCGGAGTTCGGCATGTTGGTGGGCCACACAGGGCATGGACAGCACAGGCGGCGTAAAGACCGCTGACCGCGGAGGAGAGTTTGCCGGTTCGTTACTACGACTGGATCGCCCATTTCGCCCGGCGGACGCCGGGCAAACTGGCGGCTGTCGACCTCGCCAGCGATCGGAGCTTCTCCTACGCGCAGTTCGACGCGCGCATTTCCCGTCTCGCCGCGTATTTGCGCGAGGCGCCCGGAATCGCGCGCGGCGACCGCGTCGCGGTGCTGGCCATGAACACCACCGATACGCTGGAGGTGCAATTTGCCTGTGGCCGTATCGGCGCGGTGTTCCTGCCGCTGAATACCCGTCTGACCGTCCCGGAGCTGCAGTTCATCGTCGCCGATGCCGCACCGAAGCTGATGATCCACGACGCCGATCTCGCCGACATCGCCGGCGAAGTCGGCCGCTTGTGCCAGGTCCCGTCGGCGCTTCGACTGGGGCCGAACGGCTCCTATGAGGCGGCGATCGCGGCCGCCGCGCCGCTGGATCGGGCGGAGCAGATGACGCTCGATGACATCTCGACCATCATGTACACCTCGGGCACCACGGGCCAGCCCAAGGGCGCCATCATCACCCATGGCATGACGTTCTGGAATTGCGTCAATCTCGGCGGTCCTGCCTATATCTCGCCATCGTCGGTGCTGCTCACCGTGCTGCCGCTTTTCCACACCGGCGGGCTCAATTGCTATACCAATCCGGTGCTGCACGCGGGCGGCACGGTGCTGATCATGCGCGCCTTCGATCCCGCGCTGGCACTGGCACTGATCGGCGACCCGAGGCGCGGCATCAACGTGTTTTTCGGCGTG
Organism: uncultured Alphaproteobacteria bacterium; assembly: GCA_963748165.1. GTDB lineage: Bacteria > Pseudomonadota > Alphaproteobacteria > Rhizobiales > Xanthobacteraceae > Bradyrhizobium. The sequence continues at coordinate 57,575 of CAVVIM010000017.1, read as the reverse complement.
CCCTCGATCTATCAGTTCATGGCCCAGCATCCCGCCTTCGCCGATGCCGATTTCAGCCGGCTGGTGATCGGTGGCGTCGGCGGCGCGCCGATGCCGGTGCCGCTGCTGAAAGTCTGGGAAGCGCGCGGGGTCGCGCTGCAGCAGGGTTACGGAATGACCGAGACCAGCCCGGCGGTGCTGGCGCTGGACCGCGAGGACGCGGCGCGCAAGGCCGGCTCCTCCGGCAAGCCGGTGCTGCACACGGAAGTGCGGATCGTGCGCCCCGATGGCGTCGAGGCCGGCGTCGGCGAGCTCGGCGAACTCTGGGTCAAGGGACCCAACATCACGCCGGGCTACTGGAACAGGCCGGACGCCAATCAATCTTCCTTCACCGACGGCTGGCTGCATACCGGCGACGCGGCGCGGGTCGACGAAGAAGGCTTCTACTACATCGTCGATCGCTGGAAGGACATGTACATTTCGGGCGGCGAGAACGTCTATCCGGCCGAGGTCGAAAACGTGCTGCACCAGCTTGCGGCGGTCGCCGAGGCCGCGGTGATCGGCATGCCCGATCCGCAATGGGGCGAAGTCGGTGTCGCGATCGTCGCGGTGAAGACCGGCCACAGCCTTGCCGCGGCGGAGATTCATGCGCATTGTGCGGCCAATCTGGCGCGCTTCAAATGCCCCCGCCTGATCCATTTCGTCGATGCCCTGCCGCGCAACGCGACCGGCAAAATCCACAAGCCGACGCTGCGCAAGACGTTCATTCCGCCCGATACCGCCGCCACCATCAAAGCCGCCTCGTAAGTCTGCCTGCCAACTCCACTCCATCTCCGTGTAATGAAGGGTAATACTCCATGAAGAACAAGAAACTGTCGTTGCTGTCCTCCGGCCTGATCTCGGCTGTCGCCGCCACGGCTCTGGTGGCGCTGACCGCCCAGGGCGCGATGGCCCAAAAGAAATATGATACCGGCGTATCGGATACCGAAATCAAGATCGGCAACGTCGAGGCCTATAGCGGCCCCGCCTCGGCCTACGGCGTCATCGGCAAGACCGAAGAGGCCTATTTCAAGATGATCAACGATCAAGGCGGCATCAATGGCCGCAAGATCAACTTCATCTCCTATGACGACGGCTACAGCCCGCCGAAGACGGTGGAGCAGACCCGCAAGCTGATCGAGAGCGACGAGGTGTTCCTGGTGTTCAATGCGCTGGGAACGCCGACCCAGACGGCGGTGCAGAAATATCAGAACAGCAAGAAGGTGCCGCAGTTGTTCCTCGCCACCGGCGCCAGCAAGTGGAACGACCCCAAGGATTTCCCGTGGACCATGGGCTTTCAGCCGAGCTACCGCGTCGAGGCCCGGATCTTCGCGAATACATCCTGAAGAACAAACCCGGCGCCAAGGTCGCGGTGTTCTACCAGAATGACGATTTCGGCAAGGACTACGTCACCGGCCTGAAGGACGTGTTCGGCGACAAGGCCTCCAGCATTATCGTGGCCGAGGAAAGCTACGAGACCACCGAGCCCTCGATCGATTCCCACATCGTCAAGCTCAAGGGCACCGGCGCCGACGTGCTGGTCAACATTTCGACGCCGAAATTCGCGGCGCAGGCCATCAAGAAGATGGCCGAGCTGGAATGGAAGCCGATGCACCTGATGACCGACGTCTCGATCTCGATCGGCGCCGTGATGAAGCCCGCCGGCTTCGAGGCCTCCGAAGGCGTGCTGTCGGCCGGCTATCTCAAGGATGCCTCCGATCCGCAATGGGCGAACGACGAAGGCATGAAGAAGTTCATGGCGTTCGCCGACAAGTACATGCCCGGCGCCGATATCGCCGACGCCAACCTGGTCTATGGCTATGCGGTGTCGCAGACCATGGTGCAGGTGCTGAAGCAGGCCGGCGACAACCTGACCCGGGAAAACGTCATGAAGCAGGCGGCGAGCCTCAAGGACTTCACGCCGGACACGCTGATTCCCGGCATCAGGATCAACACCAGCGCCACCGACTTCGCCCCGATCGAACAGCTCAAGATGATGCAGTTCAAGAACGGCAAGTGGGACCTGTTCGGTGACATCATCAGCGCCGAGGCCGGCGGCTGAGGCGCCGCCGTCGTTGCGGGATGAGGTAACATCGTCATCCCCGCGCATGCGGGGATCCAGGACGCCGCAGCCTTTCGGTTCTATCACTGACGCCGCGGGATACCGGGTCGCCCGCTTCCGCGGGCGATGACGACCCCGTTCCCGTTCATTCCGGGTTCGATGCGTTCGCATCGCCCCGGAATGACGGCGAAGTGTCGTAGCCCTTGCGATCCTGGTGGAGGTGGCGCTGGCTACATCGACAGCGCCACGCCCCACTGCCGCGCGGTGCCGACGATCCAGTCGCGATAGAGCGTCAGCGGGGTGACACCGGTCAGGCCGCCGCAGCCGCCGGCGGCGTTCGGTCCGGTCGACCAGCTAACGACGCCGACGATCACGGGCCTGCCCTGCCGATCCTCGACAACCGGCCCGCCGGAATCGCCGGTGCACGCGCCGAGCCCGGCGCGCGCACCCTGGCCGGCCGGATCGACCAGCCGGATCTGCAGCGTCCCCGGTCGCCCGGTTGCGACCAGTTCGGCGCTGCGAACGGTGCCGCCGCTCCTGCCTTCGCCGCGAACGGTGACGCCGACGCCGGCGATGGTGAAGCGGTTGCCGGCGGCAAGCGGCGTTTGCGGCACGCCGATCGCCGATACCGCCCTTCCGTTCGGCGCCACCGCGAGTTGCAGCAGCCCGACATCGGCGGTGGCGCGATGCGCCATCATCGTCTGCAGGCTGAACGCGGGATGAAAGGCCACGTGGCTGGTGTCGCGCAATTGCGGCTGGCGGTCCGGGCCATATTCGACGATCTTGTAGGTCGCGCCCGGTTGCAGGCAATGCGCCGCCGTCAATACCAGATCGGGGGCGATCAGGGCGCCGCTGCAGAAGGTGCCGCGCGAGCCGACGATGGTGACGACGGAACGGCCGATGCCCTCGGCGGCGGGCTCGGCGCCGCCGACGATCGCATCGGCAGGGCCGGCCAGCAGCAACGCGAGCGCGGCGATCGTTGCAAGCGAGATTTTCATTGCGGCAGCAATAACCCCGATCGAGCCGGCCGCCAAGAGATGGTCAGGACTGCCAGACTGAAGTCGCCGGAGAGCACAGGAGGCTTGTTCTTTGCCCGGAACACAGGCAGAACTCTCCGGGATCTTGCAATATCCGGAGTTGAACTTCGTGGCGGAACACCGGCCTTCGGCCTCGATCGAGGCGGTCGAAAGCGGCCTTGCCGCGCAGGGCTATATTGCGAGCCGGCAGATCGCCACTGCGGTCTATCTCGCGCAGCAGATCGAGAAACCGATTCTGGTCGAGGGTCCGGCCGGCGTCGGCAAGACCGAGCTTGCCAAGGCGATCGCGGCGTGGCGCGGGCTGAAGATGATCCGCCTGCAATGCTATGAAGGGCTCGACGAGGCCAAGGCGCTGTACGAATGGAAATACGCCAAGCAGCTTCTGTACACGCAGATCCTGAAGGACAAGCTCGGCGAAGTGCTCGGCGGCGCCGAGACGCTGGATGCGGCGCTGGCTCAATTGCACGATTTCGGCGACGTGTTCTTTTCCAAGGAATTCGTCGAGCCGCGGCCGCTGCTGCAGGCGCTGGAGCAGCCGGCCGGCTGCGTGCTGCTGATCGACGAAATCGACAAGTCGGATGCCGAATTCGAATCGCTGCTGCTCGAGATCCTCAGTGATTTCCAGGTCAGCATTCCCGAGCTTGGGACGGTCGTCGCCACCGTGCCGCCGACGGTGATCCTGACCTCGAACGGCGAACGCGATCTCGGCGATGCGCTGAAGCGCCGCTGCCTGCACCTTCACATCGGCTTCCCCGAACAGAAGCTGGAGGAGCGCATCGTCGAAAGCCGCGTGCCCGGAATTTCGCAATCGCTGCGCGGCAGATGGTCGGATTCATCCACGAGGTCCGCACCCTCGACCTCAAGAAGTTGCCGTCGGTGAGCGAAACCATCGACTGGGCGCGGGTGCTGGTGCTGCTGCAGGCCGCGGAGCTCGGCCACGAGATGGTCAGGGATACCCTCAACGTGCTGTTGAAATACGAGGCCGATATCGAGGCGACGCTGCCGCAGGTCACCGGCTTCGTCGCCAAGGCTTCCCGCCACAACGTCTTCGGCTGAAGCCCGATGCGCGAGAACGTCCATCGCTTCTTTCGCGCGGCACGGGGCGCGGAGTCCGGATCTCGCCGGCCGAAAGCATCGATGCGATGCGCGCCGTCGCCGATGTCGGTTTTTCCGACCGCGGCATCCTGCGGGATACCTTCCTGCTGACGCTCGCCAAGACCGCGGACGAGAAGCAGGCACTGGGCGATTGCTTCGATCTGTTTTTCGATCATCCGGGCCGCCGCGGCAGGCCGCATCCGAGGACGCCGCGAGCGCGGCGAACGAGGCGACACCCGCCCCGCCGGCCGAGGCTGCCGGCGGCCAATCGACCGCGGCAATCGGCCCGTTGGCCGAGCTGCTGCTGTCGCAGGACCGATCGGAAATGGCGGCGGCGATCGCCAGCGCCTCGAATGCCGCCGCGCTGTCCGACATCCGATACTTTACCCAGCGCGGCATCTTTTCAGGCCGTATTCTCGACCGGATGGGGATAGCGCGGCTTCGCGACGATCTCGACGATCTGTCCGTGACCAATCCGGCGCTGGCGGAACGACTGACCGCCGCACTGGAAGCCTTGCGCGAAACCGTGCGCGAGACGGTTTCGCAGGCGCTCCTGCTCTACGGGCGCGAGGAGGCCGAAAACCTGCGCAACGAAATCCTGCGCAACGCGCCGCTGTCGCGGATCGAACCGCGCCAGGTCGAGCAGATGCGCTTGCTGATCCGCCAGATCGCGCGCCGGCTGCGCGAGCGCTACAGCAAGCCGCGCAAGCGGCAGCGCCGCGGCCATCTCGACGTGCGGCGAACCATCCGGCGCAATGCCGCGTGGGGCGGCGTGCCGTTCCTGACGGCGTGGAAGCGACGGCGGCGTGACCGGCCGAAGATCGTCGCGCTCTGCGACGTCAGCGGCTCGGTGGCGCGGGTCTCCGATTTTTTCCTGCTGTTGATCCACAGCCTGCATGAGGTGGTGTCCGATGTCCGTTCGTTCGCTTTTTCCGGGCATCTGATCGAGGTCAGCGGCATTCTGGAATCCAGAACGCCGGAAGCCGCCATGCAGGAAATCATGTCCAAGGTCGGGTTCGGCTCGTCCGACTACGGCAACTCGTTCGCCGATTTCGAAAAGCAATGGATGAGTGCGGTGACGCAGCGGACCACCGTCATCGTGCTCGGCGATGCGAGATCGAACAACCTCGATCCCCGCGCGGAAATTCTGCGCCGGATCGCGGAGCGTTCGAAGCGGCTGGTGTGGCTCAATCCCGAGGGCCGCATGGCCTGGGGTTGGGCGATTCCGAAATGCCGCGCTATGCGACGTTCTGCACCGTGGTGCGCCAATGCGCCACCGCTCAGCAGCTCGAGCGCGCGGTGTCGGACATCGTGGCGACCTACCAATAGGCAAAAAGCTCGCCGCCCCGATCAGGCGGCCTTGTCGGCCTGCAACCGGCGGGCGATCATCCGCTGCAGCGTTCCGACCGACTTGAAATTCTCGGGCGTGATTTCGGATTGCGGAATCGTGAAGTCGAATTCGGCCTCGACCCCGAGCATCAGATTGACCATGTCCATCGAGGTCAGCCCGATATCCGCCAGCCGCGAATCCGGATCGAACTCCACTACAATCGAATTCTGCTCGAGGATGGCCTTGACCAGCGCAACGGTCCGGCTCTGAACGTCGGCATTGAGGGTTTGCATCGCCACTTTCCATTCTGTCGTCGTGCCGGCGGACAAGGCCGGCTTGCGGCCGGACAATAATCGCGGCAACATTTGAAAGACAGTGAATCTCGTTTGATGCAAGTCCTCATTCCGTTCTTAACGCTAATGACGATTACGCAAGCGTTGATGCGATCGAACAAACCGACGGTGATCGAAACACGCGCGATTAACCGTCAGCGGCGAAACCAGCCTCGTTTACCTTGAATTTCATCGACGCATTTGAATTAAATCCTTAGGCCTTGAACCTCGATCGGGTGCCACGGGCTATCGATGCGACATCTGCCGCGATGCGTGCCGACCTTTCCACCGATCAACCCTGGAGATCGTGTCGGCCATGAACATTCAAGATCCCGCGCTACGTGAATCGACCGCAACCGAGCCCGGGGAGCGCGTGTTTCTCGACGGCAACGGCGGCTTTGCGCAGCGGACGGCGGCGGTCGCCGCGGTAGCGGCCGCGGAGGCGGACGACGTCGACCGCAACGCCCGGTTTCCCGAGGCCGCGATCGATGCGGCGCGCCAGCAGAAGCTGCTGGGCGCGCAGATCCCGGTCCGGTTCGGCGGCTACGGCGCCTCGATCGCCGAACTCACCGATATGTGCTACGCGCTCGGCCGCGCCTGCTCCTCGACCGCCATGATCTTTGCCATGCACCAGACCAAAGTGGCCTGCCTGGTCCGGCATGGCACCGGAAGCCGCTGGCACGAGGCGCTGATGCGCCGGGTCGCGGCCGAACAAATGCTGCTCGCCTCGTCGACCACCGAGGGGCAGAACGGCGGCAACATCCGTTCGAGCGCCGCAGCCGTCGAGCGGGCCGGAGCGGATATCTCGCTGGTGCGCAACGCTACCGTGATTTCCTACGGCGCGCAGGCCGACGGCATCGTCACCATCGCCCGCCGCGCCAGCGAGGCGGCGGCGTCCGACCAGGTGTTGCTGGCGCTGACCAGGGACAATTACACGCTCGAGCGCAGCCTCGAATGGGAAACGCTCGGCATGCGCGGAACCTGCAGCGCCGGCTTCGAGCTGAAGGCGACCGCTTCGGCCGAGCAGGTGTTCCCGGAGGCTTATGAAAAAATCCACGCGCAGACCATGACGCCGGTTGCGCATCTGTGCTGGTCGTCGGTCTGGGCCGGAATTGCCGCGGCCGCGGTCGACCGCGCGCAGTTGTTCATCCGCAAGGCGGCGCGCGGAGCCGGCGGCCAGATGCCGCCCGGCGCCGCCCATTTTACCGCGGCGAAGATGACGCTGACGAAACTGCGCGCCATCATCGTTGCGACACTCGATACCTACACGACCCACGAGCACGACGAACTGGCGCTGAGTTCGCTCGGGTTCCAGTCGTCGATCAACCTGTTGAAGGTCGAGGCCTCCGAGCTTGCGGTCGCAACCGTGATGAGCACGATGCGGGCCTGCGGCCTGGCGGGATTCCGCAACGACGGCGACTTCAGCGTCGGCCGCCAGCTCCGCGACGTGCTCTCTGCGCCGCTGATGATCAACAACGACCGCATCCTGACCAACATCGCCTCCGCAAGCCTCATGAGCGCCGTGCCCGCGACCTTGCGCGATTGAATGAGCCGCCTCGAACCTGGAAGTCCGAACATGAATGTAGCCGTCCGACCGGCCTCCTCGGAGATCGTCTCGCAACCCGCCGATCCGCTGGATCACCTCGCCGATGCCCTGTTCCACAAGATGGGCAGCGATGGCGTCTACGCCAGGACCGCGCTCTACGAGGACATGGTCGAGCGGCTTGCCGCGCTGATCACCCGGCACCGCGAGCCCGATACCGAAGTGATGCGGTTTCCACCGGTGATGAATCGCGGGCAGCTTGAGAAGTCCGGCTATCTGAAGAGCTTTCCCAATCTACTGGGCTGCGTCTGCGGGCTGCATGGAACCGAGCGCGAAATCCACTCCGCGGTCAGCCGCTTCGACGCCGGCGGCGACTGGACGACATCGCTGTCGCCCGCCGACCTCGTGCTCTCGCCGGCCGCCTGCTATCCGGTGTACCCGATCGCCGCGAGCCGAGGCCCGCTGCCGTCGGGCGGCCTGCGCTTCGACGTCGCGGCCGACTGCTTCCGCCGCGAACCGTCCCGCCATCTCGATCGGCTGCAATCGTTCCGGATGCGCGAATATGTCTGCATCGGCAGCCCCGACGATGTGTCCGACTTCCGCGAACGCTGGATGGTGCGCGCCCAGGCCATCGCCCGCGATCTCGGCCTGGCGTTCAGGGTCGATTATGCCAGCGATCCGTTCTTTGGCCGCGTCGGCCAGATGAAGGCGGTCAGCCAGATGCAGCAATCGCTGAAATTCGAGCTGCTGGTGCCGCTGCGCTCGGAACAGCAGCCGACCGCCTGCATGAGCTTCAACTATCACCGCGATCATTTCGGCACGACCTGGAACATTGCCGATGCCTCGGGCGAGCCGGCACACACCGGCTGCGTGGCGTTCGGCATGGACCGGCTGGCGGTGGCCATGTTCCATACCCACGGCACCGACGTCGCGAAGTGGCCGGCCGAGCTGCGCAAGATGCTCGGCTTCGTCGTGACGAGCTGCGGCGACTGACGGACAGGTACAAGTGGTCAAGCAACAGATCCGCTGCCGCGAGATCTCCGCGACCGATATCGGCGCGGTGGCGGATCTTCTGACGCGCGGATCGTTCGGCCGACCGCGCGAATACTGGATGCAGGGATTGCGGCGCCAGGCCGCACGCGAGGTCCCCGCGGGCTATCCGCGGTTTGGCTATATGATCGACCGTGACGGAACGCCGGTCGGCGTCCTGCTGCTGCTGTATGCCGAGCGGGGCAGCGGCACCGACGCGACCATCTGTTGCAACCTGTCGAGCTGGTATGTCGATCCAGCCTTCCGGAACTACGCGCCGCTGCTGACCAAGATCGCGCAGAAGAACAAGGAAGTCACCTATCTCAATATCAGTCCCGCGACATGGACCTGGCCCATTATCGAGACCCAGGGTTTCAGCTCCTATTGCAGCGGATTGTTCTTCTCGATACCGGCTTTGTCCCGCGCCAGCCCCGCGATGACGGTCGAGACCGTCTCGCCCGAGACAAGCGCGGTCGAAGGCCTGACCAAAGCCGACGTCGAACTGCTGACCCGGCACGCGCGATATGGCTGCCTTAGCCTCGTATGTCGCACGGCCGCCGGTGAAGCGATGCCGTTCATCCTGCTGCCGATGCGGATTCGCCGCGGCTTGATCGCGCCGCCGGCGATGCAGCTAATCTACTGCCGCGACATCGCCGAATATGTGCAATGTGCCGGTGCCATAGGCCGGCGGCTGCTCCGCCACGGCAAGGTTTCCGTCATATTGGATTCGAACGGACCGGTGCCGGGACTGACCGGCATGTTTTCGAGGGCGCGCGGCCGCAAATACTTCAAGGGCCCGCACCGGCCTCGGCTCGCCGACCTGACCGATACCGAACTCGTGCTCTACGGTCCCTGATACCGGGTCAGGCGTGGGCAAAGTCCCAATACAGCTTGCGTGCCCGCTGGTAGAACGGTCCCGGCTGCAGCGACCGATCGTCGATCCGGATCACGGGCGCCACCTTGGCGAAATTGCCGCTTGAAAAAATTTCGTCGGCACGCTGGAAATCGGGATAGGTCAAGGTGGCCTCGACGACGGTGACGCCGTCGCCGCGCAGCAAATCGATCACCCGTTGCCGCGTGATGCCGTTGAGAAACGTTCCGTTCGGCGCCGGCGTGTAGACGACGCCGTCGCGCGCCATGAACACGTTCGAATTGCCGAACTCCGCGACATTGCCCAGCATGTCGAGCAGCAGGCAATTGGCGAAACCCCGCGCCTGCGCTTCGATCAGCGCGCGCGAATTGTTCGGATAGAGACAGGCCGCCTTGCAATCCACCGGGGCGTTCTCCATCGTCGGCCGGCGGAACGGTGACAAGGTGATGGCCGCGCCGCTCGGTGCCGGCATCGGCGCCACATAGATGCACAGGCACCAGTTGGTGGTTTCGGGATCGAACAGGACCCCGCCGCCGCTGCCGTTCTGGGCCCAGTACATCGGGCGGATGTAGAGTTCCGCATTGGCGCCAAAGCGGGCAATTCCCTCACGGGCCAGTCCGAGCCAGGTTTCGGTATCGACCACCGGCTTGAGCTTGAAATTGACCGCGGACTGATTGACGCGGGCGCAGTGCCGATCGAGATCGGGGGCGACGCCTTCGAATGCGCGCGCGCCGTCGAACACGGTCGAGCCGAGCCACGCGGCATGGGTGCGGGCGCCCATGATCGGCACATTGCCTTCATGCCAGGCCCCTTCGAAAAAGGTCCAGGTCTGCGAAAAAGCGATCGGGGTTGCTGTCTGGGCCATCCTTCATCCAGGCTTTGCGGGGGTGCGGTGTCGCGGGATAGTAGCGCCAATATCGCAGGAATTGCTAAAGGATTTCCTTGCCGCGGCCGGACCGCCATCGCAATGGATTAACGGTTAGGTGACCACCATGGCGGCCGCCTTGCCATACTGGAGCCGATATGCCGCTCGACCCCCTCGCCAAGCGCTTTCTTGCCATGATGGCGGCAGCCTCGCCGCGTCAGCGATCGCCGATCAGCGTGCATGATCGCCGTCAGTCCCTTGCAAAAATCATGGAACTGGCGCGCGGCGAAGCCGCCGAGATCGCCAGGATCGACGGCGCGCTGCCGGGGCCGGCCGGCGCTGTTCCCTATCGTCTGTACGTCCGCCGCCACGATCGCGATGGATTGCTGCCGGGCTTCCTGTTCTTTCACGGCGGCGGCATGGTCGCCGGAAGTATCGACACCCACGACACGCTTTGTGCCAGCCTTGCGGGAGCGACCGGCTGTCGCCTGGTATCGGTCGGCTACCGGCTTGCGCCCGAGCACAAGTTCCCGGCGGCAATCGAAGATGCGATCGCGGCTGCCAAATGGCTGTCCCGGCATGCCGCGACACTCGGCATCGATGCCGAGAAAATCGTGGTGGGCGGCGATTCCGCCGGCGCTACGCTGGCCGCCGCGGTTTGCCAGCACGCCGCACGACATGACGGGCCGCCGATCCTGCTGCAATGCCTGATCTGTCCGGTGCTCGATTTCGGCGCAACATCGCCGTCGCGCGACGCGTTTGCCGAGAATTACCTGCTCGACCGGACCCTGCTTGAGGCGGATCTCGCCGACTACCTGCCTGGGGGCGCCGATCCTGCCGATCCCAGGATATCGCCGCTGCGCGCGGCCGATCTGGCGGGGCTCCCGGCCGCCATTATCCATACCGCCGAGTTCGATCCGATGCGCGATGAGGGCAATGCCTACGCGGAAAGGCTCGCGGCGGCGGGCGTCGCGGTCGAGCATCGCTGTCACGACGGCATGATCCATAACTTCCACGCCATGGGCGCCGTTCTTCCGCAAGGCCGGCGCGTTCTGATCGAGATCGGCGACCAGGTACGGCGCGCGGTCGGCTGAAGCGCCGACACGCATCGGCATCAATTGATTCAAATTTTAATCAATTGATGCCGTCGCATTAGGGTTAGTTCGTCAATCTTTGCGCGAATTATTGCTCGGTCGACGCCTCCCTTCTAGAAACGATACGGGCAGACAAAACGCATCCGAAATGCGGCGTCCGGACGTAGAGGTGAACAATGCGCAAGGAAACCATCGCAATTCACGCCGGCTACGAACCCGATCCGACGACCAAATCCGTCGCGGTTCCGATCTACCAGACCGTCGCCTATGCCTTCGACAGCGCCGACCACGGTGCCGCCCTGTTCAATCTCGAGGCGGAAGGTTACCGCTACAGCCGGATCGCCAATCCAACCACCGCGGTGCTCGAAGCGCGCGTCACCGAGCTCGAAGGCGGCGTCGGAGCGCTCGCGGTCGCAACTGGCCAATCGGCGCTGCATTTCGCGCTGATCAACCTGGCCGACGGCGGCGGCAACATCGTCACCGTTCCGCAATTGTATGGAACGACGCATACCTTGCTCTCGCACATCCTGCCGCGCCAGGGCATCACCGCCCGCTTTGCCGACAGCGATCGGCCCGACGCGATCGAGCAACTGATCGACGAAAACACCAAGGCCGTGTTCTGCGAAACCATCGGCAATCCCGCCGGCAATGTCTGCGATATCGAAGCTTTTGCCGGCATCGCGCACCGCCACGGCGTCCCGCTTGTGGTCGACAACACCGTCGCCACCCCGATCCTGCTCAGGCCCTTCGACTACGGCGCCGACATTGCGATCCATTCGCTGACCAAGTTCCTCGGCGGCCACGGCACCACGCTCGGCGGCGCCATCGTGGACAGCGGCCGCTTTCCATGGACGGCGCATGCGGGCCGTTTTCCTGCCTTCAACGAACCCGATCAGTCCTATCACGGCATGGTCTACACAAGGCAATTCGGCCCCAGCGCCTATATCCAGCGGGCGCGCAGCGTCTATCAGCGCACCATGGGATCCGTGCTGTCGCCGTTCAATGCCTTTCTGCTGCTGCAGGGCATCGAGACGGTGGCACTGCGGGTCGAACGGCATGTCGAGAACGCCCGCAAAGTCGCGGAATTCCTCCACGGCGACCGGCGCGTCGCCTGGGTCAACTATGCCGGCTTTGCCGACAGTCCTTATTACGCGCTGGTCCAGAAATACCTCGACGGCCGCGCGTCATCGCTGTTCACGTTCGGCATCAAGGGCGGCCTCGAAGCCGGCAAGACCTTCTATGACTTCGCTGAAGCTGATCACGCGACTGGTCAATATCGGCGACGCGAAATCACTCGCCTGCCATCCGGCGTCGACCACGCACCGCCAGATGTCCGCCGAGGAGCAGCGCAAGGCCGGCGTGCTGCCGGAAACCATCCGCCTCTCGATCGGCATCGAGCACGTCAGCGATATCATCGAAGATATCGACCAGGCGCTGGCGCAGGCCTGTTCGCAACACCCGAACCTGGAGGCAGCGGAATAGACCGCCGAACCCGGCATGGCCATGCTGTTCGACAAACATCGGCGAATCGTCAGGCCCGCGCCTGTCGCTGCCGCGCGCCGCGACGCCGACCCATTCGGACCCCGCCGCAAAGCGGTCAACGAGGTCCTCACGATCGGCCTCGTCAACAACATGCCGGACTCGGCGCTGCAGGCGACCGAACGGCAGTTTACCCAGCTTCTGACGGCGGCCGCGGGCAACAGCCGTATCCATTTCCACTGCTTTTCGCTGCCGTCGATCAAGCGCTCGGAGATCGCCAGGCAGATCATCGACGGGCATTACGCCGATATCGCCGACCTCGATCGCCTGCACATCGACGCGCTGATCGTAACCGGCGCCGAACCGAACGCCGCAACCCTTCCCGAGGAGCCGTTCTGGCCGGAGCTTACCGCGGTGATCGACTGGGCCGAAGCCAACACGCGTTCGACGATCTGGTCGTGTCTTGCCGCGCATGCCGCGGTACTGCATCTCGACGGGATCGAGCGACAGCGCCTCGACGCGAAATGCTCGGGTATCTTCGACTGTTGCAAGGCGGCGAATGACGGGCTGCTGAGGAACGTCTCCTCGCCGCTCAAGATATCGCATTCGCGCTTCAACGCCTTGCGCGGCAGCGATCTGACCGCGCGCGGCTATCGCGTCCTGACCGAATCCACCGAGGCCGGGGTCGATATCTTTGCCAAGCGGCTGCGCAGTCAATTCATCTTCTTTCAGGGCCACCCCGAATACGACGCCTTGTCGCTGCAGCGCGAATATCTGCGCGACATCACCCGGTTCCTCGCCGGTCAGCGGGATGGCTATCCCGCCTTCCCGCGCAATTACTTCACCCCCGAAACCGAACACAGGCTGACGAACTTCCAGAAGCTGGCGCGCATTGAACGCAAGCTTCCGCTGAGTGCCGAATTGCCCAAGCTCACCCTGCGCCCGGATATCGCGGCCGGCGCCGCCGCGTCGGCGATCTTTGGCAATTGGCTTGACGATCTTTCCGCCGGCAAGCGTCACGCCGCCGGCGCGCGCCAACCCTGATTGACTGGCTCGGATGCCTGGCTTTCGACCGCCGTGGCACGTTTTCGCGCCGAACCGATCTGAAAGCGGGTAGGCGCGACCGCCCGAATCAGGGATAGACCTGCGGGGTGTCCGACCTTGCTCCCCACGCGCTGTCCGTGCTGAATTCCGTGTTCGGCCTGCCGGCCTTTCGCGGCACGCAGGAAGCGATCATCGGGCATGTCGCGAACGGCGGCAATTGCCTGGTGCTGATGCCCACCGGTGGCGGCAAGTCGCTGTGCTATCAATTGCCGGCCTTGTTGCGCAACGGCTGCGGCATCGTCGTCTCGCCGCTGATCGCGCTGATGCGCGACCAGGTCGCCGGGCTGCTCGAGGCCGGAGTCAAAGCGGCGGTGCTGAATTCCACCTTGTCATGGGACGAAGCCGCCGCGGTCGAGCAGCGCCTTGTCGGCGGCGAGCTCGATCTGCTCTACGTCGCTCCGGAACGGCTGCTGACGCCGCGCTGCCTCGCCTTGCTCGGCCGCGCGCCGATCGCGCTGTTTGCGATCGACGAGGCGCATTGCGTGTCGCAATGGGGGCACGACTTCCGCCCGGAATATATCGGCCTGTCGGTCATCGCCGAACGATTTCCCGCGGTACCTCGCATCGCACTGACCGCCACCGCCGACGAGCTGACCCGCCGCGAGATCATCGATCGCCTCGGGCTCGCCGGCGCGCCGAGCTTTGTCGCGAGCTTCGACCGCCCGAATATCAGATATGAGATTGTCGACAAGCAGAACGCCCAGACACAGCTCAAGGCCTTCATCGCCGAGCGCCACGCCGGCGACGCCGGCATCGTCTATTGCCTGTCGCGCGCCAGGGTCGAGGACACCGCGGCAGCCCTGAGCAAGGCCGGCGTATCGGCGTTGCCCTATCACGCCGGCCTCGACGCCGGCCAGCGCGCGAGAAACCAGGATCGCTTCATCAACGAAGACGGCATCGTGATCGTCGCCACGGTGGCGTTCGGCATGGGCATCGACAAGCCCGACGTGCGCTTTGTCGCCCATCTCGATCTGCCGAAAAGCATCGAAGCCTATTATCAGGAGACCGGGCGTGCCGGGCGCGACGGCAAGCCCGCCAGCGCCTGGATGGCGTACGGCCTGTCGGACATCGTGCAGCAGCGGCGAATGATCGGGGAATTGAGTGGCACCGATGCGTTCAAGCGGGTCTCGAGCAGCAAGCTCGACGCGCTGGTCGGCCTGGCCGAAACCGCGGGCTGCCGCCGCGCCCGCCTGCTGCGATATTTCGGCGAAAGCGTCGCGGCGGCCGATTGCGGCAATTGCGACAACTGCCTGTCGCCGCCGAGCGTTCGCGACGGCCGTATCGCCGCGCAAAAGCTGCTGTCATGCGCCTACCGCACCGGGCAGCGGTTTGGCGCCATGCACCTGATCGATGTTCTGGTTGGCCGCATGACGGATCGCGTCAGACAGTTCGGGCATGACAGGCTCTCGGTGTTTGGAATAGGCCGTGAGCTCAATGAGAAGCAATGGCGCGCCGCGCTGCGGCAACTGGTGGCGATGGGACATCTGGTTCCCGACAGCGAAGGCTTTGGCGCATTGAAACTGACGGAGTCGGCACGCGGCGTGCTCAAAGGCGACACCGAGGTGATGCTGCGCGAGCAGACGGCCGCTTCGCGGGGGCGCGCCGGCAGGAGCAAATCCGGACGCGGTGAGATGGCTCCACAAGCCGGCGGGAAAGATCAAGCCGGTCGTTCAAATCTGCTGGGCGCGCTGCGCGCGTGGCGTTCCGAGACCGCGCGCAGGCGCGGCGTGCCGGCCTATGTCGTGCTGCACGATTTGACGATCGACGGCATCGCCATGTTGCGTCCGACCACGCTCACCGCGCTGCGCGCCATCGCCGGCATCGGCGACAAGAAGCTTGAACATTATGGCGACGATCTGGTCGCGCTGGTGAAGGCGGCCCCGGTCTGACCGGCGCCCGACAGCGCGGTGCCCGCCAGATCCGGCCGGTTTTGGGCGGCTGAAACGGCGCTGCTTGCGAAACGACATCGCGGTGCCTTCACCAGCCGGTCGGCGCGGCGAATTGGCTTTGGATTGCTTCGTCGCTTGCGCTCCTCGCAATGACGGCTGAGCGCTTTATCGTTTCGGGAGGCAAGACGTGGATGGCCGGGGCATAGGCGACCGGCCGGCGATCTAGAATTGACCGGCCAACGTCAGCCGAACCGTCAGTGGCTCGATCGGATGCAGGACGTAATCCATGACGCCGTTCTGGCAAACGGCCGCGGGCGCGGTCTGCACCGGGTAGCAAAGATTGTACAGGCTGTCGGTCTTGATCAGCGATCCATAGGCATAGGTGATCTGATCGGCCCTGCTGTTGAGCAGATTGAGCGCGTCGAGCTGAATCCGCCAGCCATTCTCGAGCCGATAGCCGATCCGGCCGTTGAAGATGCTGGTGGGCGACGACCGGAACGCATTGTCCTCGGTGAGCGGGCTCGCGCCGAGATAGCGCCAGCGCAACGTACCGAACCAGCCGGTCTTCTCGCCGACGGTGATCCCGGCGGAGGCCACCATCGCCGGCGCATTGGGGATGTAGTTGCCCGGCGCGTTGCCGATCTGCGCCTGCGGAAAGCCGGCCAGCGAAGCATAGAGTTCGGCCTGCTCGGCTGTCGAAGCCGACAAACCGCGCGTGCGACAGCGCCAGATCACCGTCCAGCGTCAGCCAGGAAGCCGGGCTGTATTTGTTGGTCCATTCGATGCCATAGCGCCGGCTGGGAAGGCTCGCGGAGGTGTCGCCGGCATCGCCGTTGAAGACGATCTCGGATGCCTGGTCGAGGATGAAAACGCTGAGCGAGGCGTCAAGCCCGGCAACGATTTTGCTGCGAACGCCGACCTCCGCACCCTTGGTCTGCACCAGCAATGGCGATGCGCCAACGGGAGATGACGCCGCGGTCGGGTTCTGTATCCTGTCGACCGGATCCTCGGTGATCGTGGCGCCGCGGGCGTCATTGCTGTGCATGCCGTAACCTGCTCCGAAGAACAGTTCGGTCTTGTCGAAGGGACCCACGACCGCGGTGAATTTGGGACTGCCGATCGCGGCACTCACGTTGCCGGAATTGTTGGCATCGAACAGGGAATCGACCCTGGCGGCGTAGTAGTCGCCGCGCCAGCCCATGGTGGTCCGCAACCAGTCGGTCCAGTGAACGGTGCTCTGGGCGTAGATGCCGCAGCGCTCGCTTCGCCCACCTTGTCGCTGCGGACGTTCGACAGGAAGGCACGCCGATCGGTGTCGGTCAGACCGAGGTCGATGGCGTCGTATCGGGTCTGCAGGCCGAACGTGGTTTCGACCGGCCGGCCGGCGAACCATCCATTGAGCGTCCGCGACGCGCTTCCGCCGCTCATCACCCGGCTGTCGTGCTGATGAAACTGGTCGCCCTGGGTCGGATTGGTCAGGAAGTAGGTAAAGTCGTTGAACAGATCGAGGTCGCTTTTGACGACATAGGCATTGGCCTTCCATGATCCGGCATCGTCGGTTCCGGCGACCCGCGCCGAGAGCGCAAAGCGGTCGGTGTTGCCGCCGTCGGTCGGATCCTCCTCGCCGTAAAGCCCGATCTGGCCCGAGGCGATGGCGCGCTGCGGCACCTGGTCGGTCGAATTCCATTTGTTGGAATAGGCCATGCCGGTGATCGAGAGCCCGTCCGACGCCGTTCCCTGGGTGTAGCGCAGCAAGCCGTTGATCTTGCGCATGTCATCGGGATTGACCCACGGTCCATTGTAGGCGCCGGTCTCGCCGGCATAGAGCAGCGTGCCATCGCCGATCTTGACCGAACCCATGCCGAAGATCCGTTGATAGCCGAAGCCGCCGACGGTCATTTCGGCGATGTTCCGGTTGACGCTGTCGATCAGACCGATGTGCAGATTGCCGGCCGACGCGAAGTCGCCTTCGTCGGCAAAATACGGCCCCTTGCGAATCTCGAGCGTGTTGACGGTTTCAGGCATCAGCCAGTTCAGGTCCGCATAGCCCTGCCCATGCGCATGGGTGCGCATATTGATCGGGACATCATCGACCGAGATCGCCATGTCGGTGCCGTGATCGAGGTTGTAGCCGCGCAAGAAATACTGGTTGGCTTTGCCCTCGCCGCTGTGTTGCGTCACGATCAGGCCGGGGACCGCCTCGAGTATCTCCCCCGGCCGGGTGACCGGCCGTGCGTTGAGTTCGTCCCCGGTCGCAGTCATCTGGCTCGCCATGTTGGGCTGGCCGGCAGGTCCGCTGGCCACGTTGGGAGCACCCGACGGCGTCGCGGCCGGCTGCGTCGAGCGAATTGAATTGAGCCGGGGTTGCGAAGACGGCTGGCTGCGGGCCGCGGCTCAGCGGCGGTGGCGCCGGTTTTGCCGACCGACGCGGCGCCTGCACCGTCACCGCTGGCAGGGCCGCAGGATTTGCCGGGGAACCGCCAGGCGCGGCGAGGGCTGGTCCGGCGGCGGCGATGGCGGACGCCGTCTGGGCCGATGCCGACGGTTCGAGCGTCGGCACCAGCAGCGCAATCAAAGCCAGTCGACGCGAACCCTTCGACACGCCACGCCCCACCGCACCGACAGAGGCGAAACGCCAGGCGTCAATCCGCGTCGGTCGAAGTCAGGTTCACAATCGCGGTCCGGCCATGTACGTATCGTGCACTCAATCGAACATCGAACAAGTATTGCCCGCCTGGTATGAAGTCAATCCACATTCATCATACCCGGGGTATGACGAAAGGCAAGACAATGCAGCGCATCACAATCACGCTCGACGACGACTTGATGGATGAGCTCGACCGGATGATCGTCGAGCAGGGTTACCAGGGCCGGTCGGAGGCGATCCGCGACTTCACCCGTGCCGGCATGCTGCAGGCGGCGCAGAAGATGGGCAAGTCTGCCGCCTGCGTTGCCGCGCTGGTCTATGTCTACGACCATGCGGCCCGCGATTTATCGCGGCGCCTGGTCGAGAACTATCACGGCCACCATGATCTCTCGATGGCCACGCTTCACGTTCACCTCGACGACGACAATTGCATGGAGGTGACGGCGTTGAAGGGGACCGGCGCCGAGGTCCAGCATTTCGCCGACCACATCATCGCGGAGCGCGGCGTTCGATATGGCCGCCTGGTCATGATACCGACGGAATCGAACAAGAAAGCCAGATCGCCGCGCAAGAATGCCCGCCATCGACATTAGACGGGCGTTCGGCCTGCCGCGCCGCCGGCGCAAACCCGGCGCCGGCCACCCCGACGGCCGGTGCAGCGCATGGCCGCTCGGCTCAGCCTATCGCTCGGAGACCGATGTTGGCGTCGACAGGATTGAGGCCGAGCTGACCTCGGGCGCCGTGTGGTGCGCATTGAGTTCCGATATGACCGGGGCGCCCGGGTCAAAGCGCACACGATAGACCTGCAAATTCTCCATGACGCGCTGGACATAGTTGCGCGTTTCGGCAAACGGAATGCGTTCCACCCAATCGACCGCATCGACGTTGGCGGCGCGAGGATCTCCGTACTGCTTCACCCATTGCTGAACGCGACCGCGGCCGGCGTTATAGGCGGCGAAAGTCAGGATGTGAGAGCCGTTATACTCCCGCAACAGCGCGCTGAGTTCGGCTGCGCCCATTTGCGCGTTATAGACGGGATCGGAGACCATGCGGTCCCAATCATAGCTCACGCCGAACCTTTTCGCGGTGTCGCGCCCGGCTTCCGGGGTGACCTGCATCAGGCCGACCGCGTTTGCCGGCGAGCGGTCGCGCTGGTCGAACGCGCTTTCGGTACGTGCCACCGAATAGATCACGCTGCGGTCGATTCCAGGACCGATCGGGCTGTGCTGCGGAATCCCGATCGTGGGAAACGCGTAGAGGTCGAGCGCCAATCCACGGCTGAGCGCGAGCTTTCCGATCTGCAGCATGGCGCAAGCATCGTTGCGGCGCCCGGCCAGCTCGGCCAGCTCGGCCAGTTCGGCGGCGTCCGTGCTCTGCTCCGCGAGGTCGGTCACAAAATTCAAGACGAGGTCGCGCTCGCCGACCGCGTAGAGCGTGTCGGCGGCGTGCACGAGTTCGTCCGAACGGGCTGGAGCGGAAGCCGGATCGGCCTGCTGCGCTGTTCGCAGTTCAATCTTGTCGAGGCCGAGCTTCGCGCGTGCAAGCTGGCCGTAGTAAGCGGTGGTATTGCGGGCGGCTGCCTGGTAGCTCGCCCGCATATCCGCCTTGTCGCCGATGGCCTCGGCGGCGCGGCCTCGCCAGTAATTTGCCCGAGCCAGCACGATCGGATTGACCGAACCGTCGTCGATATGGGCGAAATGCGCCCGCGCCGTCTCGGGATCGTGAAGGTACTGCAACGCGACCCAGCCGGGCAGGAAATGGAATTCGGCCCGATAGTTTTCGTTTGCCGGCAGCGCGGCGTCGCGCGCGACCCGATAGGCCGTTCGGAAATCGCCGCCATCAAGCAGCTTGCGGACGAGAACGCGGCGGACGCGCCACCACTCGTCGGTATCCTGAAGCGCCATCGTTTTCGCAGGCGCGGCCAGCATCAGGCGGGTTGCCTCGGCAATTCGGTCGTGATGCAGCGTCCAATCGATACGGCACAGCGTGTAACCCAGATCCTGGCGGGCCTCGGTCGCGACCGCGTCGAGCAGTTCGAGCGCCTTGGTCGAACTCGCAGCAACCGCCGCGCAGGCCTTCACAATCGAAAGATCGTCGCTGCCAAGATGATGCGCCGCGCGCATCGCTGCCGAGAAATCCTTGGCGCCGATACGCTTGTCCATCCGCGCCCGATGGTCCTCGGGGGTGAGCAGATGCTGGAACGTCTCGAACACTTCGGCCTCATTGCGCTCCGACAATTCCGCCGACCGCCACCCCTCCCGAACCTCGCGTGCGGCGTCGTCGGGACGTCCTTCGGCAACAAGGACCCGCGCGAGCGCAAAG
This sequence comes from uncultured Alphaproteobacteria bacterium, assembly GCA_963748165.1. Taxonomy (GTDB): domain Bacteria; phylum Pseudomonadota; class Alphaproteobacteria; order Rhizobiales; family Xanthobacteraceae; genus Bradyrhizobium. Next base: position 36,858 of record CAVVIM010000017.1, on the reverse strand, counting down.
CGGCCCATCGCACTGGCCGGCCGATCGCGGGTAAAATTGTGAACCGTGCCGGCGTCGCTGCGCTCCTGCCACAACCGCGCTTCCGCCCGCCGGCGCATCAGGCCCGCGCTCGGCCAGTCCTGGTTATCGGCGAGAAACGCGGCATATCGGCCGAACGCCGCTTCCGAATCCTGGTGACGCAGGATGAACCACTCGACGAGCTTCTGGGCCGTGGAATCGCCGATCGCCTTTTCTGCGACGGTGGCTTCACGGCTCTTGCCGGCGCGCACCAGGTCGATCGCCTGCCTCACCGCCAGAAGATCGCCCGACAGCGGAGGGGTCGTTGCCTCCTGAGCAGGCGCCTTGGCGGACGGTGCCACCTTGCGCCGCGCCGCCGCGACATGCGCCTTGTGCCTGGCTTTCTTGAGGGCAACTTTCTTGGGGGCAACTTTGCCTGGATGCCGGCGCTCGATGGCCGCGTCTGTCTTCTTGCCGTGCTGAATTTGCTTGTGGCGAGGCAGCGCGCTCGCATCGCCCGAAAGCGCAACGAGCGTCGCCAACGTGAAGAAACAAGTCAGCGGCCAGAAGGGCTGATTCATTCCGTGGTCCCCCGCGAACCAACCGGCACGAACCCCGAGAATCACAAGATTCGTGCGGTTGGAGCTGCGCGAAGGTATCACGCCGCTGACCGACGACTGTCGCGTTTCGGCAACAACGGCCGGGAAACTTGAAATCCGGCACATGGGCCGCGCTGCGGCGCTTGCCGCTTTGCTCCGGCGCGCAACGATTAACATTAAGGCTTAACCAACTATTAACTAATGCGTTGGTGGGCACGAAAGACGACCTAATATGCGTTCGGATGTTGCGAAATTGGTAGGCGTGCCATGATGTATAAAGAACTATCTGCGGCCCTGATCATGTCTCTCGGCGCGACAATTGCCTCCAGCCACGCGTTCGGCGGACCGGGGACAGCCCGTGCCGGTGCTTCCGCCCCGATGCATTCGACGGTGCATCCATCCGTCGTTCGCTCGCCGAACCATCACCACGGACGCACCGCAGGGAATTTCTTCCCGGCGACGGGAGGCTTCGTTTGGGACAGCCAAGCCGATGAAGGGATCGCGCCGCCGATATCCGGCCCGGTATCGGGCGATATCAACTACACCTACAAATACGATGTCCCCTGGGATTGGGCCCACCGATATCCGCCAGGCTTTTTTGGCAGCCCGCCTGCATCACCTGCTCCAGCGGTATCCTATACGCCCGGCTGCCCCGCGCAGACCGTGACGGTTCCCGGGGCTGACGGCAAAGACCAGACCGTAACCGTGGTTCGCTGCTAGCCAGCGCAATTTCGACCCCAATGGCTGCATGCTTCGAGACGCATCGCTTCGCGATGCTTCTCGGCATGAGATCTCAGACCGTCAGGGTGGGGAGCCGCTGTGCGGCGCAAGCTCTCCTGGCGCATTGGCGCCCATCGTTTGCACAGCAGCCCGGAGACTATTCCAATCGCTTTCGCCCGTGTAGGCTTCGATCTCCGGCGGCCTGACAGAGGTGAGCCCCCACAACACGGGGCGAGCTGGCAAAGCGAGACGATGGCAAGGGCATGACGAATATCCGATACCTGGCACCGCGCACGCTCGATGAAGCGATTGGCGCATTTGCTGCCGCTGGAAGCGCCGCGCGCATCATGGCAGGCGGCACCGATCTGCTGGTGCAAATGCGCTCCGGCGCCGTTCGGCCGGGTCTTATCATCGACATCAAGAAAATTGCCGAGATGACGGGCATCGAGGAAGCGGCCGATGGCGGCTTCCGGGTCGGCGCCGCCGTCCCCGGCGCGGTTTTGGCCGAGCACGCGCGCTTCGGCAAGGCCTGGCCCGGCGTGCTTGAAGCGATCAACCTGATTGGTTCCACCCAGGTGCAGGGGCGTGCCTCGGCCGGCGGAAATCTGTGCAATGGCTCTCCGGCAGCCGACAGCGTACCTGCCATGATTGCAGCAGGTGCCATCGCCACGGTGCTGGGACCGAACGGGCCCCGACAATTGCCGGTCGAACAGGTGCCGGCGGGACCGGGGCGAACTCGCCTGGCGCCCGGAGAGATTCTCGTCAGCTTCACCTTTCCACCGCGGCCACCTGGTTCCGGCGACGCCTATCTCCGCATGATTCCACGCACCGAAATGGACATCGCCGTTGTCGGGTGCGGGGCCAGCCTCACGCTCGATGACGGAAGGTGCACCGCCATGCGGGTCAGCCTCGGTGCGGTGGCACCGACCGTGCTGCTGGTTGAGGCGGCTGCCAAAGCGCTGATCGGCACCCGTCTCGAATCCGCGGCGCTGGATGCCGCTGCCGAAGCCTGTCGGGCTGCCTGCCGTCCAATCGACGACAAGCGTGGTACTGTTGCATACCGCACCAGGGTAGCCGGCGTGCTGCTGAAGCGCACGGTGGCCATCGCCGCCAGGCGCGCCGGAGGAAATTGAGGCCATGGCCAAACTGCATGTTTCCACCACGATCAACGGTGAGCCGGCGGAGTTTCTGTGCGAGCCGTACGAGACCATGCTCGATGCGTTACGCGGGTCACTCGGCCTGACCGGATCGAAGGAAGGCTGCGCGTCCGGCGATTGCGGTGCCTGCAGCATCACCCTGGATGATCGCCTTGTCTGTTCCTGCCTGATGCTCGCTGCCGAAGCCGACGGCCGCGAGATCCGCACCATCGAAGGCATGGCCCAGGGCGACAGGCTGCATCCGCTGCAGCAGAAATTCCTGGAACTGGCGGCGCTGCAATGCGGTATCTGCACATCCGGCATGTTGGTGGCGTCGGCGGCCCTGCTGCAGAAGAATCCGCGGCCGAGCGAGGCAGAGGTCCGGTTCTGGCTTGCCGGAAATCTCTGCCGCTGTACCGGTTACGACAAGATCGTGCGCGCGGTTCTGGAAACCGCCGCTGATATACGGGAGGCCGCGCAATGAACGTCATCACCGACAACAAGTGGATCGGCCAGCGTACCATTCGCCCCGATGGAGTCGACAAGGTCACCGGCCGCGCGGCCTTTGCCGCAGACACCGCGATGCCCGGCATGATCTGGGGCAAGGTGCTGCGCAGCCCGCATCCGCATGCCCGCATAAAGTCGATCGACACCTCGAAGGCGGAGGCGCTGCCGGGCGTCAAGGCGGTGGTCACCGCGCGCGACGTGGTCGATTTTCCGGTCGACAAATCGGTCATACTGGGCATCCAGGACATGCGCTGGATGTGCCGCAACGTGATGGCGCGCGACAAGGCGCTGTTTCCCGGCCACCCCATCGCGGCGGTCGCCGCCACCACCGAGGCGATCGCGGCCGAGGCCTGTGCGCTGATCGAGGTGAACTACGAGATCCTGCCATGGTCGATCGAAATCGAGGATGCGATCAAGCCCGACGCGCCGATCCTTCACGACTTCATGAAGTTCGAGGACCAGCCGTCCAATATCGCCGGTAGAATAGAGGTCAAGAAGGGCGACATCGCGCAAGGGTTCGCTGCGGCAGAGGTCGTCATCGAGCGCACCTTCACGACGCGTCCGGTGCATCAGGGTTATATCGAGCCTCAGGCCTGCCTCGTCAGCGTCGGTGCCGACAACAAGACGACGATCTGGAGTTCAAGCCAGGGCCAGTTCATGGTGCGCGCCATGACGGCGCACCTGACGGGGATTGCGCAGAGCGACATCCGTGCCATTCCGGCGGAAATCGGCGGCGGCTTCGGCGGCAAGACGATCGTCTATCTCGAACCGCTCGCGACCCTGCTCGCAAGGAAATCCGGCCGTCCGGTGAAGATGGTGATGACCCGCGAAGAGGTGATGCGGGCGACAGGGCCGACCTCGGCCTCGAAAAGCACGATCAAGATCGGTGCGACCAGGGACGGCAGAATCGTCGCCGCACAAGGCACCTTCTATCTGCAGGCCGGCGCGCTGCCGGGCTCCCCGATTCGCGGCGCGGTCGGATGCAGCTTTGCGCCTTACGATATTCCGAACGTGCTTTCGGTGGGATTCGACGTGCTCTCCAACCGCTCGAAGGTTGCGGCCTATCGCGCGCCGGGCGCGCCGATCGGCGCGTATGCAGTGGAATGCGTGATTGATGAACTGGCCTCCGAACTGAAGATGGATCCGTTGCAACTGCGGCTGAAGAATGCCGCGAAGCAAGGCACCAAGGCAGCGCACGGTCCGGTTTTCCCGCGCATCGGCTACATCGAGACGCTTGAGGCGGCGATGGCGCATCCGCACTACCAGGCACCGCTCGGCAAGCTGCAGGGCCGCGGCGTCGCCTCCGGCTTCTGGTTCAATGCCGGCGGCGAATCGAGTGCGCAGGTCAACATCACCGAGGACGGCAACGTCGTCGTCACCACCGGCCATCCGGATGTCGGCGGCTCGCGCGCGGCGATCGCCAACATCTGCGCCGAGCTGCTCGGGATCGACTACCGGCGCGTGTCGGTGCTGATCGGCGACACCGCAACGGTCGGCTTCTCGAACCTGACCGGCGGCAGCCGCGTGCTGTTTGCATCGGCGATGGTGGTGACGCAATCGACCGACAAGATCATCGCCACGCTGCGCGAACGAGCGGCGAAAATCTGGGAGATCGATCCCGATGCGGTCAAATGGGAAAACGGCGCGGCGCACCCGGTGAGCCCCAACGCCGGCCAGTTCGAACCGCTGACCCTTGCAGCGCTGGCAGCCAAGGCCCCGCAGATGGGCGGACCGATCGGTGCCGGCGTGCAACTCAACACGGCGGGCGCAGAGGGCGGCTTCGGCACGCACATCTGCGACGTGGAGGTGGACGTCGAGCTTGGGATCGTACGCGTCATTCGCTACACGGCCGTGCAGGACGTCGGCCGAGCCGTGCATCCGAGCTATGTGGAGGGCCAGATGCAGGGCGGCGTTGCGCAGGGGATCGGCTGGGCGCTGAACGAGGAGTACATTTACAACCGGGAAGGCAAGGTCGACAACCCCGGCTTCCTCGACTATCGGATGCCGGTATGCTCGGACCTGCCGATGCTCGACACCGTAATGGTCGAAGTGCCGAACCCGAAGCATCCGCAAGGCGTGAAGGGCGTCGGCGAAGTGCCGCTCGTACCGGTGATGGCCGCCGTCGCCAACGCCGTCCACAACGCGCTGGGCAAACGCTTCTACAGTCTGCCGATGTCCCCGCCAAAGGTCCTGGCAGCGCTCGAAACGACGTAGCGAAGTTCCGCGAGGGCACTTTTACCGACCAGGAGCGGGCGGCAATTCCGCGCTCCCGTCGCATGTCAGCCCTCGAATTTGAATGAGACCTTGAGCTTGGCGCGGTAGGCTTCGACCTTGCCCTTCGCGTCCAGTTGAAGATCGAGCTGGACCACTTCGGCGACGCGCAGATCGCGAAGGGATTTTCCGGCCCTGTTGACGGCTGCCGTGGCCGCCTTTTCCCAGGATTCTTTGCTTGTGCCGACCAGCTCAATCACCTTGTAGACGCTATCTGTCATCAAGACCTCCCATGATATCGGGCAGGATGTCTATTCTCCCGCCGCAGCGCGAGCCTAGCATGGCAAAGTGAGCGCCGATAGGACGCGGCGCAACATGCCGGTGCAGACCAGGGGGAGCAGCGCAAGCGGCTCAAGGACCCTGACGAGATGATCAAGTAACTGATCGAGCATGGGATCACGGCGGGCTGGCTGCGCCGCACTGAAATCTCGCCGCCCATGTCTGCGACGAGCAAAAAAACATGATCGGCCAAACACCGTCCTGATCCACGGCGATCATCGTGCTTCGCCGGAGAATGCCTGCCGCAGTACTGACAGCCGGTCGAGCGCAGCCTGCGGCAGTGGCCCTTTTTGGACCGCGGCGAGCGCGTCCTCGAACTGTTGCGGCGTTGCGATCCCGACCAGGATCGTGCCCATCGCCGGGTGAGATAGCGCAAACCGTGTGGCGGCTTCGGTCAGGCTGGTCGCGAAGCCCTCCTTGACCAGCGGCAGGAGACGGCGAGCGCGGTCGATATCGGCGTCGTAGCTCATGGCCGAACCGATCGGCTCGGGCGCCGGACTCGCAATCGGGTGGCGCTCGGCTGAGCCCGACAATGCGCCGCCGGCCAACACGCGGATACCCACGACGCCAACACCGGCTGACCGGGTGTGATCGAACAACCGTCCATAATTCTGTGCCGGATAATTCGCCGGCAATTCCCCGGCGGCAGATGGATTGAGCATGTTGTAGACAATTTGGGCGCTGTCGAAGGCGCGGGCATCCAGCACTTGCTGCAGTGCCGCCGTGTCGCCCACCGCCGTAATCCCGAGAAAACGAATCTTCCCTTGCTGGCGCAGGCGCTCGAACGCCGGCACCACATCGTCGAGCACCTGTCGGACGCTCAACGCCGATCCGCCGCCTTCGTCGGCAATCGCATTGTGCAAATGAAGGATGTCGACCCGGTCAAGACGCAGTCGCGCCAGACTGCCTTCGAGCGACTTTGTCACGGCGTCGGCGATGCGGCCGAATTCGCCAGGCGGCAACCGGACCTTGGTGCCCACGGTCGCGTTGGCCGGTTTCAGCGTTTGCAGAACGCGGCCAAGGTTCTTTTCCGATTCGCCATCGCCGTACTGCACCGCGGTGTCGAAGTAATTGACGCCGGCGGCGATCGCCCGCGCGACGGTACGCTCCTGGTCGGCAGGATCGCCGCGCACCATAAGTCCGCCTACGGCGCCGCAGCCGAAGCCAAGCACCGAGAGCTCCATTCCGGTGCGCCCAAAGACCCGCAATTGCATCGCTATCCTCCGACTGTCTGGAGATTATGCCGTTCGAGCCTGGTACTCGATCTGGATATCATGGCAGCCAGGTTGGTTCCGTGACGCTGTCCGCTCTGCGCCACCAAATGCGGACCGCGCATCACGCGAGTCTTCAACGGTGCGACGGTCGTTTACCTTCTTTCAAGCACGACGTATCAAATTTGCAATTGTGGTGTATTCTGAACGAATGCAGGTCGAGTGTCGACTTGCATTGAACCAACCTTAGGGGATCACGGAGGGGAACATGGCAAAGAAAGCGAAGAAGGCCAAGAAGGCAAAGAAGACAGCCAAGAAGAAAAAGAAGTAACCGTTCGACGATATCTCACGGCATCCTGACAACGTCTCAGGGCCGTTACGCCCCTTCGCAGCACGAACGGGCGCAAGCTTTTGCCGACAGAATATCGCTGCGACGAACGTCCGGCCGGACCTTTATGCACACCGCTGCTGCATAGTGGTCCGGCTTTTCGTTGCCTACAGCGGCTGCCCGTTCACATAGGGGCCGCCTATGGAGCCGCCAACGGTACCCGGCGCCTTGTTCGCGTTCGCCGACAGTTGATTTAGATAATCCGACCATGGATTGTCCTTGACGTCACCGGCGACGGCATCGAGTTCGGCATCTGAGAGCAGTTTGATTTCGCGTTCCAAAATGTTCATCTACGTCTCCTGTTGCTCGACGAAGCGACTATCCGCTTCGTTCGGATCAGGAAGCTAGCCGCGGACTGAATGACTCGCCGTGACGCAGGTCACGATCGCCGCGCCGTCCGCGCGACCATGCCGCGCGCCCAAGAGGATGATCAAGCTACTCCATCTGGACCTGAACCGGAGCATCGTGTTCATCGGCGGTGCCGGGGACGATAGTGAGGTATCGGCGTTGCGCTTTGTCTTGTTCGTGCACGACCTGACGGATGGGTCCGATGGCGTTCACGATAGCCGCGCCAGCCGGGTTGGTCATGAAGCTGGCGAGACCTTCGAGCTTGCCGGCGCCATCCGGGCTGTTCGACAACCCGAGAACATACGGATGTCTGGGTTCAAGCCCGGTCGCCGATGCCTCAAGCACTTGCACCAACCCCTGGTCGAACAGCGTTACGCTGGTGGGCGCCTGGGCCCCTGCCAATGTCTTTTTCCCGGGTGGCGCCATGGTGAAATGCGCGGCTCTGCCCGCTACGCCGAGCGGCTCTAGACCCTGCGTTCCCGCGCCCTCGGATACGGCGTCGGGTACGTAAGTGATTGCCTGCGGAGCCTGGCCGATCGGGACCGATGCAATGACCTTGTTGGTCAAAGTATCGATGGCGATCATCCGATCATCGTTTTCCAGACCGACATAGACGCGCGACCCGTCTCCTGAGGGCCAGATACCGTGAGGTAGCTTGCCGACCGGAATAGTCGCGACCTTGCTGAAATCATCGGTCCGAAACACCTGCACCTCATTGAGGCCGCCAATCGTGACATAGGCGAACTGGCCGTTGACGTTGCGCACGATGTTGACGTGATTTGAGATTGGCCCGGTATCAATCGTCTTCAGCAGCGAGAAAGGGGGGCGCGCGTCAAAGACCTGGGTCCTTCCTGTGTCCTTCAACGTGAACCAGACTTGCGCACCGTCTGGTGTCGCGGCGATGTTCGGGCAGAATGGACTCGCTTGCTGGACCTTACCGACGATCTGGTGGTCGGCGACGGTGACGATGTCTGTTTCGGGATTGAAGGATGAGCATATGTAACCGTACTTGCCATCCGGCGAGAAGATTTGCATTCCTGGGCCACTGGGCGTGATGATCCTTGTCTTCTCTTCGTAGGTGGCGCCATCCAACACCGCGACGTAGTTTTCACCGCGAACGGTGACCCAAACTTCCTTGCCATCGGGGGTGAAGAAAGCCTCGTGTGGCGCCCGGCCGACATAGGTTACATGCTTGACCGCGTTTGTTGCCGTATCGATGAAGGTAACGGAATTCGACCCGATGGAAACAACAGCAATAGTGTGGTGGTCGGGTGAAAAGCCCATGCCATGCACCAACACCTGCCCTTTATACAATGGACTGAAGTTTGTGGGCGAGGGTTCACCCAGCCTGATGACGCCGAGCAGCCTATTGTCGGCGGGATCGATGACCGACACCGTGTTCGAGAATTGTTCAGCCGCATAGACACGATCTCGATGGCTCACGGGCACGTCCGGAGCGGTGGCGGCGGCCGGGGCCTGCCCCGCCAAGGCGGATTGAAAAGAGCCGACAGTCGCAGCGGCCAGCAGCGCGCTCACAACGAACGAACATCTCATGCAAGAATCCCCTTCGTACGTGAATCGGCTATTGCCGTTCCGGATTCGCGTCAGGCCTTCTGATCGACGATACCTGATCGCGCGATGGCTCGGACGGCGGCAGAGGCTGGTCGAGCGCCAGTCGCATCGCAGCGATCTCCTGCTGCTGCGTGACGACGATCTCCTGTGCCATCCGCCTGAGCAGTTCATTGTGGCCGTAGCGGAGCTCCGCCTCGGCCATGTCGATCGCACCTTGATGATGGGGCACCATCATCGAGACGAAATCGCGGTCGATGTCTCCCGAGGGATTGATGCCCATGTCCACCATCATCTTGGTCATCGCGCTGATGTTTTCAGCCAAGAATGGCGCCTCCTCCTGAGACCCCGCACGAAAGTGCGTGGCACAGATTGAGGCAACATAGTCGGCGAGCGATCGAGATTTTTCGGAACATGCCGCAAGGCATGCAGAGAGAGAGAACAAGACAAACCCAAAAAGCATCAGCCTGAAACCAGGAGATCTATGCGGTCCAAGCATCATGGTCCAGACCTTGATAAAAACAGCCGATTAGAGCGACAGCAAATGCGCGCGACTCTTCAATCATGGTTTCAATGGTCGCGCGACAGTACGATGAAATCGGCAAGCTCGGGACCACGCACCTTTCCCATCACTGAGTCCGGCTTACGACACTGCCTACTTTAGACCAAGACAACAGAACGTTATCACGCATGGGAAAAGGATTGGAAGCGCGCGGAACCTCCAATGCGAGAATTGAACGGTCGGTCCGCCTTGCACCCGGCGGCCATGCCTGCGAGCTAGGCCGCCAACGGCTCCATGCCGCTTTTCCTGATTGCCTCGGAAGCGCGCCCGGAGGTCAGAAATTCGATCAGCCGTTTGGAACCCTCGATCTCGCTCGAGCCGGCCACGATAGCGGCGGAAAACGTCTGAACAAACTGGATCTCGGGTGCGATGTTGCCTGCGAAGTCGACGCCCGCAGCGTACATGATTTCACTGGTCGGCAAGACTGCAAGACCAGCCTCTCCTGCGGCGACCATCGCGGCTGCGTCCGTGCCGCGGGGCGTGACTTCGACGTTGATCCTTTCGGTGACGCCGAGCCGCGGAAAAAGATCGGTCGTAAGCCAGATACCGCTGGTGCTTCCCGGCACCGCGACAGTCTTGGCCTTGAGCAGGACTTGTATGAAGGCCTCGACGGTGCTCACGTCGGGCTTTGGAGCCCCCGCCCGCACCGCCACGCCGACGGGTACCTGCGCAAGATCGACGTCCGTTCCCGCGACGATTCTCTTGGCGGCGATCAGCTCACCGAGGCCCTCTCTGGACAGGATCACCACGTCGGACGGCACGCCGCGGGCGAGCTGCGCGGCAATCGTCTGCGGCCCCGTTCCTTGCGACGCACCCGATCCGGTCGCGACCTTGATGCCGCTCGCCCGCTCGAATTCCGGCAACAATTCCTGGTACGCGCCGCTGAATCCACCGGATATCAGAACGTTCACCTGTGCCACGAGCTATTCCTCACCTGGCGGCGTTTTCACGCGTGTTACCTCTGGTTTGTTATTTGAGCATCTGGCTGACATCCAGCGCCTCGTCGGCCGGCCCACTATTGAACGCCGTTTCCCAAACCGCAATTTTTCCGCCGCGCATGGTCCAGACTTCTACTCCAAATCCCTTCATGCGCCGTCCCGTCGCGGAGTCTTCCCACTCTCCGTCCCAGATGTTTGTCATGGTGTCGTTCATGAGAGTCCGAAACTGCTTCTTCAGCCGATATCCCTTCTGCTTGGCGCTTCGCGCCACAAAGAATGCGCGAAGTGCCTCGCGCCCCCTGAATTCAGCAACGATGCCAAACCGCACAACACAATCTTCGGTGAATCCATCAACCAGCGCATCTACGTTCCACGGCATGAACAATGACTCGACGTAAGCCACAAAAGATCGGCACTCCTCGATCGTGCGAGGGTTGCGATCGCCCTGTTTCGCTAACGGTACTGTTGTCACCTCATCCTCCCTAAGCGCGCCGCATTGCAGCCACCCAAGGCCGAGACTGGAGAATGTAGCGGCGGAGTTGGTAATGGGTCAAACTCGGAAGTATCCTCGCTTGCTCTGCGCGCCCGTTGTAACCTCAAGAGCTGACGTCGTCAGGCCGCCCCGTGTCCGTTTGGCGCCAGATACGGATGTTCGCATTGCGGCCAGCTTCGTGACGCTGCACTTACGCGGTCGCTGCCACGTCCTGGGGGCTCATCGTGAAAGCGAGCCTGTAATGTCCAATAGTGACTTTCTCCTGCGCGCCCATGCTCCGGAGTGCGGGCGGGGACAGCTTGCTCGAAACCACCGACTCTACGACCACGGGGTCGTAGCCCGAGAGCAGAACGATCCAGTCGGCTGCTCCGTCAAACCCGCGTATCTGTTGCTCAGTCGTGGGCACACTCGCCTTGGGCGTGTCTGTTATCAGAAGGTGGGCGCCCGTCAGTCCCGGCTCCGACGCCAATTCACGGAGCGTTACCACGACCGCCGTCTCCAGACCGGCCTCCTTTCCGGCTTCGGGCGAAAGTCTGATCGTCGCGAGCGACGTCGCGACCCCGCCGCCGAAGCTCGCGCCGACCCGGCACTGGCTGCGGACCATGTTGAGATGATGGGGCATCATCTTGGTCGACCAGACGGTTGGAACGTTCAGCCGGTCGAGATATGCCCTGGACGTCAGGATCTCGTACTGCTCGAGTTCGTAGAGCACAAAGAACCCTTCTCCATCGAGCGTGCTCGTCCATCGCGAGCCCCGCCGAAAGCCGGGAATACTCATTCGCTCCGGAAAGTGTTCGTGCGAATGCCAATCGCCAAACTCCGAACGTTGCTCCGGCCGAACGTTCCACCACATGGCGACAGCCGCTTTACCCAAAACCGGCATACTTAGACCGCCCGACAGTTTCTGGGACAGATATTCCCAAGCACTAAATTGCTGGCTGCATACTGAACGGACTTCTGCCGGCGATCAATCGTCGGATCATGGGAAAAGCAGGACGAAGCGTGAAAGACCTGATGCGGTTCACAATGGGTGACGGCGTGCTGGACACACAAGGTTATGCCCCGCAAGGGCGTCGTCAAACTCGACACTTTGACCGAGCGCCGTTCACTTCCGTTCTACCCGTAAGCGGCTCAGGGTCCGTCGGCATGTCTCGAAGGTGCCGATTTTGTTGCAAATGTCGGCTGCTGCTGACGGAGGGTCGGCGGCCTCTCCTAGCCAAATGTGGCCCTGACGCCTTCTACGCAACTCCCACGCTTGTATTGGCTTCACCAATCAGCAGACTGGTCTATCCAGGAACAACCTGTTGTGGCCCTACAACTAGTGGAAAAATCGGATGGGCTGAGCGTGGCGGGCCGCGAACGACGATGATGAGCACTATGTCTACGCTATAGCCCTATAGTCGCTATCCCCTCTTGCGCCGCCTTGCGATTTCCGGTATAATTTCCGGAAATTCGGAGGCGCGGGAATGGCCAAGGCAAAATCCGCTCTTGCGACGCACCGCGCACGCATGGAGCGCCGGGGTTTCGTGCGGGTCGAGGTCAATGTTCGCAAGGATGATGCGAGCCTTGTCCGCGGTGTCGCTGCGGCCTTGTCCGATCCTTCGCGCCAGGCCGAGGCGCGCAGACTTCTTCAGCAACGTTTTGGCGAGCCGCCCAAAGTGAGTTTGAAGGCGCTTCTTGCATCCGCGCCACTCGACGGGATCGACCTCGATCGCAGCCCTGCCCCTGGACGTGAAGTCGATCTATGAGCTACCTGATCGATACCAACATCATTTCCGAGGTCCGAAAGGGCGCTCGTTGCGACCTCCACGTGTCCGCCTGGTATGCGTCTATTGCTGATGAGGATCTGTTCCTGAGCACGCTCGTCCTTGGTGAGATCCGAAAGGGCGTTGAACTTGCGCGCCCTCGGGACCCGGGCAAGGCAGTGGCACTCGAACGCTGGTTGGGGGAAGTAGAGGCGGCATTCAATGGGCGCGTGCTCGGCATCGATAACGCGGTGTCCGATCAATGGGGTCGTATGAGCGCCATCAGGCCCCTCCCGGCTATCGATGGCCTGCTCGCGGCGACTGCGTTGACAAATGGCCTGACGCTGGTGACGCGCAATGACCGCGACGTCGCCGGTCTGGGCGCGGCGGTGTTCAACCCGTTCAAGGGCGCGGAAAACGACCATTGATCGCAACATCGGCGGCGTTCGGATAGAACGGCGCATCACAGCGTAGAATTGGTGGTCTGGCGGGCCACGAACGACGATGATGAGCACTACATCTACGCCCTGCTAGCCCATCACCTCCATCAGGTTGGGCAGAAGACTTTCACCTCCAAGCTGCTGAGCATGCCCAGCACACAACGAAACCGCTCGCGCGGTAGGGCGCTGCGGCATGGCCGTGCCAGCAATGGATGGAACGATGAGAGCGTCTTACCTGATGATGATGAGGGGCCAGAAGCATGTCCCCAGAACCGATGATTGTTCAGCATGATGATCTCGCGATATATCGTCGACGGCGTTGGGAGCGCACCGAACGTAGCGAGCCGACATCCGCATCGCGGACAGGTTCGAATACCCGAACCGATGCGATTGGAGATGCAGTCATGATCGCGAGTGGACGCTGTCACGTGGCAAAATTTGTTCGGCCGATGCGGTACAAAAGGCTGCCATCAGGCACATAACGCAAAAGTTGTACTCCCATTCAGGCACGACAGCCGTCAAATCCCCATAGCGTCTGACGCGCCACCTCGCCACACCTCCCGCGGTTTCCTTCATTGGAGGCTTTCGGACGACGGCCCCGTTGCAAGCCGCATCGTCCCGGATGGCCGTCATCCGAAACCCTTCACAGGAGCCGACGTTTCGTTACCGGCACTCGCGATCATGAGTGCCCTCATGGTGCCAGCGCGTCGAGTAAGATTTTAGCCTCCTTCAAGTCGAGCGTCTCGAAGCCCTCGGCGAACCAGCCGTAGATCGGGGCGAGCAGATCACGGGCTTCGGCGTTCCTGCCTCGGTCGCTCCAAAGCCGCGCGAGGCTTGTTGCAGCACGAAGCTCAAGCATCCTCGCTCTCTGCTCGCTGCTGACCTCGATTGCCTGCCGAAAACAGGCTTCCCCCTTATCATGCTGTCCGCGCGCCGCAAGCAGCCGACCCCTGAGGCGGTGAAGTTCGGCCAGCCACCAACGCTCACCGCTCACCTCTATCGAGGCCAGTGCCTCCTCCAACAATTCGAACCCTTCATCCGGCTTGCCGAGATCGGCTTTAGCGCTTGCCAGGACGGCCAGCATGTGGGGTCGGTTGATGTGGCGGACAGCCGAATAGAGCGCGAGACCCTGTTCCATCAAAGCGACGCCCTGCTCGAGTTCGCCGCCATCCGCGGTCGCCCACCCCGAGAAGAACATTCCTGCGCCGCGCATCATCGGAAAATCGTGCTCTTGCGAAAGCTCGAGCAGCTCACTGGAAAGATCGCGGCAGATTTGCGTCTGGCGCGCGACCTGAAGGGCGATCGCAGAGTGCCACAATGCATGGCCGAGGCTAAACGGATGGGACAAGCTCCGAGCCAACGCGACGGCCTCGGCACTGAGCTTCATTGCCTGTTGGGAAAAACCCAAAAGCGCCATGCTGATCGCCCTGGTACCGTGAGCGCACACTCCAGGATCATGACCACTGAAGGTGAAGGCGAGGGCATGATGCCGGGCGCAGTCGTATCGTGACATGCCTTCTTGAGAATGCTCGTCGGCAGCGGCCAATTCGCCGCACCAAAGCGACGTCGCCCACTTCGCGTGATGACCCTCAAGCACGAGATCGTCAGCGCCCAAGCGTTGCGCGAGCCCGAGAAGCTCGTCGGCATGAGCGGCCGCTTCGCTCAAGCGTGCGGAAGTCATCGAATAATAGTAGAGGCCCCACAGCGCCTTGAACCGAGCCGAGCTGTCTTCGCCCGCCTCGAGAGCCACGGCGCGGCTATAGATCGCATTAACCTCCGGTGACGCGGTGCCCTTCACCATCATGAGGGCCGGCCCGAGCTTGACGCACAACTCCAGTTCCTTCGCTGCACGATCGGGTTTGTCACCAAGCTTGGTCAAGAGGTCCAGCGCAACGGAAAAGTGATGAATGGCCTCGGCGTGGCCCGAGCGCGCCATCGCTAAGTCCCCCGCCCGTTGCCAATACTCGATCGCAGCGTCACTTAGCCCAGCCTCTGTGAAGTGGTGGGCGACAAGTTCGGGTTGGGCGCGTACGACTTCCGGAAAACGGGTCTCGTACGCTCTTGCGATCCGAGCATGCAGTTGCTGGCGGTTGGCCCGAAGCAGACTGGCATACGCAACATCCTGCACCAACGCATGTTTAAAGGTATATTGCGCATTCGGTGGCGCGCCGCGCCGGAAGAGTAGCTCAGCGCGAACAAGTTGCTCCAACGCATCACTCAATTGGCGCTCTGGCATCCCCGCCGCAGCGTGCAGCAGCTCGTGCGAGAATTGGCGGCCCAGCGCGGCACCGACCTGGGCCACCTGTCGCGCCGAACTCAGTCGGTCAAGCCGTGCCATCAGCGAGTCCTGGAGCGTCGCGGGGATCGCTACCGGTGCCAAAGGACCGTCAAGCACATAGTCATGCTCCCGTTTCCGCAGCAGCCCGCTTTCGAGCACTGCCTTGGTCAGCTCCTCGATGAAGAGTGGCACGCCGTCGGTGCGAACAAGGATCTGGTTGGTCACCTCGTCGGGCAGGGCTCTTCCTTGGGCGACCCCGGTTATCAGCGTTGTTCCCTCGCGTCGGCTCAATCGCGTAAGAGAGACCGTTGTCAAATGAGCGTAACCCGGCCAGGGCGGCGTAAACTCCGGCCTCGCACTAATGAGCAGTAACAGCCGCATATGGGACGCTCGTTCCACAATGAGCGCGAGCAGCTCCAGCGTAGTCGGGTCAATCCATTGGACATCCTCATAGATCATCAGCACCGGCCGCTGCTGATCCAGGCGCCGGAGCTGCGCCAATAGCGCGTCGAAGGTCTTCTCCTTTCGCTTCTGAGGGCCCATCTCAAACAATCCGTCCTGCCCATCTCCTGGTACTGAGAGGAGGTCAGCCAGAAGCGCCACTTCCGCGGCTTGCTTAGGGAGGGCAAGTAGGGTTTGGAGCTTGAGTAGCTTCTGCGCGGGTGCATCGCCACGTTCAAACCGAGCGGCGCGTTCGAGCTGATTGATGATTGGGTATAGGGCGCTGTCGGTGTGTTGTCTCGAGCAGAAGTAACGTAGTCGTATATGCGGCTGAGATTGGAGCCGCTCCTGCAGTGCGGCTGTCAATCGCGACTTGCCGAACCCCGGCTCGCCTGTAAGCAGGACCACGCGGCCTTCACCCTGCGATGCCAGGTTCCAGCGGCGTAAGAGCAGCTCCAGCTCCTCTTCACGCCCTACCAACGGAGCAAGGCTGGTCTCGTGTTGCGCCTCGAACCGGCTTTGCACCGCGCTCGCGGCAAGTACCTGCCATGCCTGGATTGGATCGGCCAAGCCCTTGAGCACCACTCTTCCCAGATCGCCGTACTCAAAGAGCCCGCTAGTCAGCCGTCGCGTGCTTGGCGAGATCACCACCTGACCGGGCTCCGCGAGGGTCTGTAGACGGGCAGCCAAGTTCGGGGTCTCGCCTACCACTCCTTGCTCCTGCGCTGCACCCTCCCCAATTAGGTCGCCAACCACCACTACGCCGGTCGCGATGCCGATGCGCACCTGAAGGGTGGCACCATGGCTCGTTTGAAGTCGGGACGCCGCGTCGACCAACGCGAGTCCGCAACGCACAGCGCGTTCAGCGTCGTCCTCGTGGGCCTGCGGATAGCCGAAGTAGGCGAGCACGCCATCGCCCATGTACTTGGCGACAAACCCGCCAGACTTGCCGATCACCTGCGCGCAGCGGTGATGATAGGCACTCATGATCTCTCGCATGTCCTCGGGGTCGAGCCGAGCCGAGAGCGCGGTCGAACCCACAAGGTCACAGAACATGACCGTGAGCTGGCGGCGTTCAGCCGATCCTGCAGCCTTCGCAGGTTGCAGGGTGGCAGTATCCGTGGCTGGCCTGCCTGCTGCATCAACGCCAGTTGCCGGCAGTTTGTGACCGCATTCCAAGCAGAATTTGGCACTCGCCGGGTTCGCGCTGCCGCACGACGGACAGCATCCGAGAAGAGCCGTACCGCACTCCAGGCAGAACTTGCTGCCTTCGGGAATATCAGCCTTGCAGTTCGGACATTGCATGGATCACCCCCTGATCTGACGAGGCGTGTCTACCATTCTAGCATGGCATCCGGACCTTTAGTGCGGGATCGGGACCTACTGCGCTGGACTGCGGCGTCGCCCCAAAGCGGTATCATTGGTCGCTTCGGGAAATCTCGACCAAGCTTGCGAAGTTGCGTTTTTTGCCAACCGTTTTCGGTCTCGTCGGTAAAGTCGACGGTGAGCCAATGATGCGCCTGTGGCGGTCGCGTGGCCACTCGTCAAGTTCGAGCAGGTGTCAACCTGAAGACCGCGAAGGCACTCGGCCCTGAGGTGCCCCCGATGCTGTGATCGAAAGACAAGCGCGGAATAGCGAAATCGACATCCGTGGTATTTTGCCGGTGATCCACGTCCCCACATTAATAATGCACCGAATTGGTGATGCCCGGGTGAATGTAACGGCGGGCCGATATCTGGGCCAACACATCGCCGGCGCTCGTTACGCCGAGTTGCCAGGGAACGACCATTTATTTTGTGCGGGCGATTTAGGCCGCATTCTCGACGAAATTGAGAAATTCCTGACTGGGTCCCTCTCACATTCTGAGACGGACCGTGCACTTGCGACAGTGCTGTTCACGGATATAGTCGGTTCGACGGAACGCGCGGTTGCGCTCGGCGATCGTGAGTGGCGACATCTTTTGGAGATGCATCACGCCTGCGTGCGTCGCGAACTCGCCAGGTTTCGTGGCAAAGAAGTCAAAACGCTCGGGGACGGATTTCTCGCTACATTTGACGGTCCCGCCCGCGCTGTGCGTTGCGCGGAAGCTATCCGCGACAATGTGCGCGACCTTGGTCTGGAGGAGCGCCGACGACTGGGATGCCCAGATGATGTCCGAGTCAATTGAGGTGGCGTGTCAGCGTGTGCCGCCCGCGCACGCTGACACGCCTGCGGCACATGCCCGACCAGGATTTGCGGCGGCGTATGCAATGACGCGATACGCCACTTCCGGACTTATGCACCCTAGCGAAGTCAGGCTTCGTTCAGTCGCTTCGACGGTAATGGCGAGCACGGGCCGCCGACCGCCGACGGACAGACACAACTTCAAATGTTGATTTCGAGGGCCGGACGAAGATGTTTCGTCTCGCTATTCCAGATACGGCGTCAGCACGCCTTCGATCCATTTCATGAATGCGCGGACTTGGCGGGACAGATTGCTCCGATGTGCCACGACGAGGGACACGGCGAGCGCCCGGCGACGAAAATCCGGTATGATCTCCACAAGCGCTCCACTCTCTAAGTATCGGCCGATCCCCAAGAGTGGCGCTTGAATCAGGCCAAGGCCGGCGAGGGCAGCGGCTTCGTAGGTCTGCGCGCTGTTGACGTGTAGCGCACCTGGCAACTGAAGCGTCGCGTAGCTGTCGCCGTCCGGATATTCCCATCCATAGGGTCTTGCGCCCAGCATCGTCGAAAAATGAATTGTCCGATGTTCCTGACGCTGGAGATCTTCTAGCGATCGAGGGACGCCATAGCGCGCCAGATAGGCCGGACTGGCGGCGTTGACCATGCGCAACTTGCCCAGCGGGCGGGCGATTAGCGTCTCGTCCCCTATGGGTCCAAGCCGCAAGACACAGTCGAATCCCTCTTGAACCAGATCGACTTGCCGATCCGTACTCGACACCTCCAGCTCCAACTCGGGGTGATTCGCCATGAAATCCGGCAACGCCGGCACGATCGTTGAGCGCGCCACCTCGGTCGGAAGATCGACCCGTAAACGCCCGCGGAGTGCCACGCGATCGCCTGCGAACATCGAGTGCAGGTCATCGACTTCAGCAAGCAGATCGCGGGCACGGGCATGAAAAACCCGTCCGTCTTCCGTCAACTGCACGCTGCGCGTCGTCCGGTGCAGGAGTTTGGCACCGACATCTTCTTCCAGCTTCCGGACCGCCGTTGAGGCCCTTCCCTTCTGAATGCCCAGGCTATCGGCTGCGCGGGTGAAGCTCCCCATTTCCGCTACCGTTATGAAAATGAGGATGGGTTCGAGATTTTGCATTTTCGTGCCTTGGTATTGTTCACCACAGAGAGAACAGTGAGTTCATTTCCGGAGTGTTTATCATACCTGAGAGACACAGTACGTTCCGACTATGGGATCCCCCCATCGGAGAATGACAAATGTCCGAAACCATGAAGCTGCATCAGGCGCTTGAAACCACGACCTTGCATCCTGTCCTGTGGGCCGGCCGGATAATGAGCGCGTTTGTCGTCATCGCTCTGGCGGCCGACGGCACTATTCAGCTTTTCGCGCCGGCACAGATCGCGAGCATGTTGCAGGAAACCGGGTTCGCGATGGACCTGACCCGTGTCATGGGTCCGATCATACTCGCCTGCGCCATCCTTTACGCCATCCCGGCCACCACCGTCCTTGGCGCGATCCTGGTGACTGGCTTTCTAGGAGGTGCGATCTGCGCCCATGTCCGCATTGGTGAGTTGGGGTCACCGCCGGAAATCATTTCCCTGCTTCTGGGCGCGCTGACGTGGGGCGGCCTCTACGCGCGCGATCCCCGTATCCGGGCCATTCTGCCGCTCATCCGTTGAACCAACAGGGGCAGTGCTCTGTCCCTCAAGATCAGGAGAAAACACATGTTTTTAGTAATGGGAATCACGGGAAAAGTTGGCGGCGCAACGGCAGAACATCTGTTGGCGCACGGCAAGGAGATACGCGCGCTCGTCCGCAATCGCGAGAAGGCGGCCAACTGGGCGAACCAGGGCGTGGAACTGGTAGACGGCGATTGGAATGATTCGGCAGCCATCGAGCAAGCGCTCAAAGGCGTCGAAGGCGCGTTCGTCATGTTGCCGGCTGTCTGGGCGCCCTCGCCCGATTACAAAGAAGCCAAGGGCGTTATTGCAAACTATGTCGAGGCACTCACCAAGGCAGCGCCGCCGCGAGTGGTTGCGCTTTCGTCGATGGGTGCGAACAGAACCAGCGGGCTCGGGATGATCACGGCCCTGTCGCTTCTGGAGCAAGGTTTTCGCGACCTGACATCCCCAATCGCATTTGTGCGCGCCGGCGGATTCTTCGAAAACTTTCTTTACGGCTTGCGGGTCGCCCAGGGCGGAACGCTTCCGGTCTACTACAACCCGACAAACCGGAAATCGACCATGGTCGCGACGAACGACATCGGCGCGGAGGTCGCAACCCTTTTGAGCGGGCCAGCCTGGTCAGGACAGCGCGTCGTCGAGCTTGGTTCGATGATCACCGCGGATGAAGTCGCGAGGCAATTGGGTGACGTCCTGAATCTCGACGTGAAAGCCTTTGCTGTCCCGCGTGCAGGGTGGGCGGAAGCGTTCGAACAATTCGGCATCCCGAAGGGCCACACCGGACCTGCCGAAGAAATGTTTGAGGCCGTGAATGCAGGATGGATGGACCTCGGCGTCGAGGGTACGGAGCACGTAGTGGGTACGACGTCCGCACGCGATGTATTCGAGGCCGCACAGAACGCCGCCAAGGCGTAAGTCCGGGACGGATCAGGCATGAGACGGAGAGTGCCCGCTTCTGCCTCGGCTAGACGAGAATAGCGCGAGGTCCGTTCAGGATCATTCGCGACCGGGTCGAACCAACCGCAAGTCCGGCCATGTCCGCTATGCCCAGAAAGCGGAAGTAAATTCATGGCGTCCGCGTGGACGTGATTCAAACTCCGAAACTAGAGCCTCGAATCATGCGCAACGAACTCACCAATAGGAATGGTCCCCCTTCGGGCGATTGTGCCAAACAAGCCGCGTGGCGTTCGGCAGGCAAATGATCGTCGCGTGCTCAATAGCATCTTTTGGGTCCAGGTTCAGGTGCGTGACCGGACCTTCTCGCTGGACAGCATAATGTTTTTCGCAGAGGCATGACGGTCGGAAATGCAACATCATTGCGATGAGAACCGTACTGGAAAAGTGCCCTTCTGAGAATCCGCCGCGTTAGTCGCTGGAATTGGGAGTAATTTGCTCTCTCAGTTTGGAATTTGCGAAGTTGGCGACGCTAACTGTCGGGAATGTCGCGCAAATTAGCCGCGATACTAATATCTAAGCAATATCAATGACTTGCTGGCGGAGGGAACGGGATTCGAACTGCCGGTACAATTCTGAAAATATCTCTTTGACATGTCGACCGAATTTCCGGTCATTTGCCGCGAAATGGCCGACTGAGAAAAGTCCCCAAAAAAGGTGCAAGAAATTGGTTTGCACCTCAGTCTCGCGGTCCAATTCTCCGGCATCGAAACTCCACTTTGGCACATTCGATGCCGTCGTGGGCCAGATTAGTGGTGCGGCTTGATCGATGTGCCCCGATAGCGACCAAATTCCGCATCGCAGCGAAACGTCGCGATGTGCCACGAACGGACATCGGAGTTCTCGGACATCGGCATAAGAGGGCGGCAATAGAGGGCGGCAATCTGGCGCCGTGGCCGATCGCGGCAAACCTCGTCTCGATGCGCTGCGCGGTAGCTCGTTCTGAGTCAACCAGGGAAAGACCGAATGTTCTCACACATCATGGTCGGCACCGACGACGTCGAAAAAGCCAAGGCATTCTATGACAAGGTGCTTGGCACGCTGGGCATTTCACCGGGAAGCTTTGACCGTCACCTGGACGGCCGCTTGCGTGTCCGTTACCCAACACCCAGCGGTGTGTTCGCCGTTACACAGCCGATCGAGGGCAAGGCGATACCTGCAAATGGCGGTACCATCGGCTTTGCGGCCTCGTCGCCTGAACAGGTCAAGGCGTGGCATGATGCCGGCGTCGCCGCAAGCGGCAAGTCGATCGAGAACCCGCCGGGCGTGCGTGAAGCCCCCGCTGGCAAGCTCTACCTCGCCTATCTGCGTGATCTCGACGGCAACAAGATTTGCGCCTTGCACCGCATGGGCTGACATGTAACGCGGGCGCGAGTTGCATCGGGGACCCTAAGGCAGATCAAGGTCTGTTGTGGGTCAATCGCTACCTGAATGCCATGTCCGATATAGGTTCCGATTCACCCCCAGATCCGGACATTGTCTGCAGCCATCAGCACTTCGCATTTGTGCCACAAGCGGTCATTTCTCAGCAGGTCACTTAACTAGGCGGTGGCATCCGATGACGGTGAAGCGGGCGATCGCGGCGACCGCCTGACGCGTTGCTGACGTAAAAAACTGGCCGCAGGGATCGGGCTGAACCAAAGTCTGTTGCACGAGAGGAGAAAACTACCCTTCGCGTGGCGGCGCCTAGACCACCTCGGCGAGCGGTTTTCAACTGTAGAAGAACTAGGGCCGCCGCAGGATCGCGGACGGGGCGACGGCACCGCGGTTCGTCTGTCAGCCCCCGGGGCCGTCCCTCATGATGTAGCCCATCAGGTCGCCTACGTTGTGCTCCAAATCCCGGATGATGTCCTTGACGACGTCTCCGATCGAGATCACGCCCACGACCTTGCCCGCGTCCAGCACTGGCAGATGGCGAAAACCGCGCGCAGCCATCATTGCCATACAGCCTTCCAGCCGATCGTCCGGCTTGACCGTCACCGGGTTGCCCGTCATCACTTGGCCCACGGGCGTCTGCTTCGCATCGAGCCCGGGCAGCAGCACTTTGATGGCGCAGTCACCCTGGGTCACGATACCGACCAGCACGTCGTCGTCGATTACCAGCACCGACCGGACCCGGTTTTCGCGCATCTGGCGCAGGGCTTCGACGACCATGTCGCCGGAACGAACATGGATCAGGGCGCCACTCTTCTGGGCCAGAGCGCTTTTTACTGTGCTCATCGATCTCCTCTCGTGGGCCCTGTCCTACACCGTCTTGATGGCCCGCATTGAAGGTTAGTCAAAATATCTTGCCTTGTCAGCACTGCGCCGATGTCGCCCGTCGCCGATTTCCGAAGTGGGTCAATCGCTACACCGCGCCTGCCGCCAAGCCGGCTTCCAGGTCCGCTTTCGCCCGAAGACAGACCTGATTCTATCGCCTAGCCCGATCGCTCATGCTTGTCGCCTCTGTTACCGAGCCGAGGAGTATGGCCATGCATGATCAAGTGAATGCCACCCCCGCGCCCAAGCGGGTGCCCTGGAATAAAGGAAAGCTGACAGGGGCAAAGCCGCCGCTGCGACCAAAGCACGTCTGGTCCATCCGGACAAAGCTCCAGATCGAGGGCCGCGGTCGCGACCTTGCATGTTCAATCTGGCAATCGACAGCAAGCTTCGTGGCTGCGACGTCGTTGCCATTCGGGTCGAGGATGTCGCCGCCGGTGGCACGGCGGATCGAGCAACCGTCCGGCAAAAGAAAACGGGCCGGCCGGTCAGATTTGAATTGAGCGATCAAACCCGGCAGGCCATCGATGACTATCTGAAGGCCGCCAACAAGAGGCCCGGCGAGTTCTTGTTCACCGGCCATCGCGGCCCCAACCGCAGCATGACGACCCGACAATATGCCCGCCTCGTCTCCGACTGGATCTCCAGCGTTGGGCTGGACCCAAGGCTGTTCGGCACGCATTCACTGCGCCGTACAAAAGCCACCCTGATTTATCGACGTACAGGAAATCTCGGGGCCGTCCAGCTCTTGCCCGGGCATACCAAGATCGAAAGCACGGTCCGGTATCTAGGCATCGAGGTCGATGACGCCTTGGCAATAGCAGAACAAGTTGATGTCTGAAATACCCGGGCAGAGCGGACATGCTCTGCCCACCTTCAGGTGGCCGGTTTGTGCCAGAAGCAAACTCTTGCGCCGCAGCAAGGCGATCTCAATTCGATCCCCTCGTCGGCACGAGCGAGCGCGGCTTATTCGGGCAACCCCGTTTTCCGTAGGCCCTCAATCACCAGCTTTGCCGTCCCGCCCCGAGCGATCCCCGCAGATATTGTAAAGCCGGGATCGACCTCAAGCAGCCGCGTCGCCACCTCACGTGCCTCGGCGTCACGTCCGAGATGTGCAAAGGCGGACGCGAGACAGCGATACGCCGGCGAAAAGGAGGGGTTCTGACGCAGGGCTTTCTTCCCTGCGACGATGGCCTCGTCAAAACGACGAAGCTCAATCAAGGCCTGCGCCATCCCGACAAGCGTCAGGTGTAGCCGCGGGTCTACCGGGCTCGTGCGAATGGCACGTTCAAAGCTCCGGAGCGCCTCCTCCAGCAGCCCCGCAATTCGATAGACGTGGCCTCTGCTGCCCCATGCCAACAATGAATTGGGGTTGAGCGCGACCGCCCGGTCAGCCATTTCGACACTACTTTCACAATCGCCGACCATGAATGCCGAGATTATGGCAGCCCATGCTAAGATCTCTGGATCACTATCGTCGAGGCTCAAGGCCAGGCGAAAAAGCCGAACTGCTTCCTTGCGCTCGAATTGCGGATCGACGGCATAGCCAAAAAGGACGTTTTGCATGTGACAGCCACCTGCCAGAGCCGCGACAAGGCCGAACTGAGGGTCCAGCTCCAAGGCGCGATGAGCCAGCCTTATCGCCTCGGCCAACCCTTCGCGGGTCGATAGGTAAAACTGCGGCAAAGCTCGAAGATAATAATCATATGCAGTGAGGTTCTCCGGTCGCCGCCGCGTCGCCATTGCAATTTCTGTTTGAAGCAATCTTGGCTGAATGGCTGAGACAACTGCGACCGTTACCTCGTCCTGGAGAGCGAAAATGTCCGTCAGGTCACGCTCGAACCTGTCCGCCCAAATGTGCGCGCCCGTCACCGCATCAATCAACTGCCCCGTGATGCGAACCTTCCCCGAAGCCTTGCGCACGGCCCCCTCAAGGACATAGCGCACGCCAAGCCTGCGTCCGACCTCCTTGACATCGACGGCCTTGCCTTTGAACGTAAAGCTCGAATTGCGGGCGATCACGAACAACCACTTGAACCGCGAGAGCGCGGTGATGATTTCCTCAACCATCCCGTCCACGAAGTATTCCTGCTCAGGGTCGCCGCTCATGTTCTCGAACGGCAGCACGCCGATTGAGGGTTTGTCCGGGAGTGGCGGGGCCGCACTTAGCCTATCGCTCAGCGCGCTAAACGCTCCCGCGCGTACAGCAAAAGCGCGGACCGGCTTGGAGATGTTCTTAAGCTGCTGTTCGCCCCGGTCCTCGAAGCCAACGTCCAGCTTACCCTCGACCTCGCTGTACACCTTTTCGGAAATCAAGATGCCGCCTGGATCGGCGGTTCCCTCCAGCCGGACAGCAATGTTGATCCCGTCGCCATAGAGGTCTCCGTCCTGCCCAACGATAACGTCACCGAGGTTGAGCCCGACGCGTAACCTTAGGGGGCTGCTGCCCGAGGCGAGATGATCCTGGATTTCGACCGCACATCTCATGGCGGCTAAGGGACTCGCGAACTCGGCGAGCGCGCCATCACCTGTTGTCTTGATGAGTTGCCCTTCGTGGCGGGAGAGGCTAGGCTCGATCAATTCTCGCTTGAGCCGCTCGAACTCGGCATAGGTAGCTTCCTCAGCGCGTTGCATCAACGCGGAGTAACCGACCACGTCAGCGGCCAAGATCGCCGCTAGTCGCCTTTGAACCCGCTGCTCGGTCACGGCGCCCTCCGAACGGCCAGACTAACCACGCCGCTGGGACAAGGAGAAGCCTAGCACTTTGTTGCGGACCTGTGAGCGGTAATCGCAGGAGAGCCCAATTGTCTCGAGTGGCATTTTGCCGGGCCGGTGGCACAGCGGCAATGATCGTGCGTCAACTCGGGAGGTCCGAGTTGGGTCAGTCGCGTCACTTTTAACCGACGACGATGACTTCCGGTCTTACCCCATGAGCAGACCTCTCAGAGTTGGTCCACATCTCTCAGGCGTATTGCACGCGAGGGGTGGTCAACTGCACTGTCTAGCGTCGAACCTTGTCGCCCTCGCTCGTCCGAGAAGGATTCGAACTCTGAAGAACCTGCGATGCAAAGTTATCGCTCTGGCCATTGATCTTTCTGAACTATACTAGAATACCGAAGTACGAAGCTTTGGAGAAAAATGCCGTCTCCGGGCCGAAAAAGCAGCAACTCGGCAATCTCCAGTACAGTCGGCGCTCTCGAAAAGTCCCGCTTTATTGGGAGATTTTCGGCCAATTCATTGATGAAGAAATCGTATGGCCGGTATGAATGGCGGAGAGAGTGCCCGACGAACGACGATCCGCCAGCGTTCGTTCGCGGCCGCTAAGGCCCTATAAATGCGGGCAGTTTCTTAGCAAAAAGCATCTATCTGTCCCTAGCCATACGGTGCCGTTCACCGCTGACCGCGCCCAACTTGGGGACCAAATTGTGGACCGGCTTGCCCGACGGGGCGGAGGGACGGACCTCTCATAGCTAGGATCATCTCACCTGGTGGGTTCGTAAAGGACCCTCTCATGGCCGGCCACCTTAGCGCCCGAAAAGTTGAAACTGCCAAGCCCGGGAAATACGGCGATGGCGCCAATCTATACCTTATCGTCTCCGAAACCGGTTCCAAGAAATGGGTCCTTCGGTTCACTTGGCGCGGTAGGCCGAAGGAAATGGGGCTCGGCAGCGCCACCAACGTGACCGTTGCCGATGCCCGCGAGAAGGCCAGTGCTGCGCGCCGGAGAATTGCCCAGGGCATCAACCCGATCGACGAACGCAAACGAGAGGGCGGCATTCCCTCGTTCGGCGAAGTAGCGGACGAGGTGCGCCAATCGCTGTCACAGGGCTTTCGGAATGAGAAGCACAAGGCGCAATGGAAATCGACGTTGGAGACTTACGCCGCCCCCCTACGACCCAAGCCCGTGGACACTATCGACACAGGCGACGTGCTCGCGGCCCTAAAGCCTATCTGGACAATTAAGCCTGAAACAGCCTCACGAGTGCGAGGTCGGATCGAGAAGGTGCTGGACGCGGCCAAGGCCAAAGGCTTTCGCAATGGCGAAAACCCCGCCCGCTGGCGCGGCCACCTGGACCACCTGTTACCTCGACAGTCAAAACTTGCACGCGGTCATCACGCGGCCATGCCCTATGAGGACGTCGCGTCCTTTATCGCAAGCCTTCAAAAACGGGAGGCTTTAGCCGCACAGGCGCTTGAACTGTGCATCTTAACCGCAGCGCGATCCGGTGAAGTCTTAGGAATGCAGTGGCCCGAAATAGACCTTGAAAGGAAAATTTGGACGGTGCCTGCAACTCGAATGAAGGCAGGGCGAGAGCATCGCGTACCGTTGTCGCCGCGCGCCGTCGCCATCTTAGGCCAGCTAGAAAAGGTTAAGGCCGGCGAATTTGTGTTTCCCGGGCAAGCGCGAAATAGACCACTGTCGAACATGGCGATGGAGATGATCCTGCGTCGAATGAAAATCGAAAATGCAACCGTTCACGGTTTCCGCTCCAGCTTTCGCGACTGGGCGGGGAACGTTTCCAACTTCCCGCGCGAACTAGTGGAGACGGCGCTCGCCCACGTCATCGGGGACAAGGCCGAGCAGGCTTACCGCCGCAGTGACGCCCTGGAAAAGCGCCGTAAGCTGATGGACGCTTGGGCCGCCTACTGCGCCACACCGAAGACCGGCTCGATTATTGCGTTCACCGCGAGACGCAGGCCGGCTAATTCACAGGGTTAGGAGCGTTGCATGCACAAATCAACAAACAAAGCGATTGCGCCGCTCAGGGATGACCTCCTGCGTGTGGCAAAACTCGCGCGAATACCCGTCGGTGAACAAGAGCCATTTTGTGACCACGTCTGCGACACCGTTGAAGTGATCACGAAGCTCGATAGGCGTGCAGCTTCCTGGAAACCAGGTGATGCCCTTGTGAAGGTAGCCAAGGCGGCGCGGGCGCTTAACGAAGCGGTTTGCGGCCTGACGACTGCAGACCGGAACTGGGTGAATATGATAGCGGATAACCACCCATGGCTCGCCCAGGAGACGCGGTTACGCGGAACAACGGAGGACTTTCAGATAAATGAACTGAACCAAACGGTTTGGCTGTTGGCTACTCTTTTCAATTTTGCCGTTAACCAATCTTCGCCCCCCATGTCTGGCATAGTCGGGGAGCCCGGCAGAACGAGCAAAAAATCGGGGATCGGGCGGGACATGATGTTTGAGCTTTTTCTTGGCCGTCTCTTGACGGCCGTGGCGGAGGCTGGCGGAAAACTTTCGTTCAACAAAAATAATGACAGCGGCACACTGGCTAAAGCACTTGCAATTCTTCGCCCGAGGTTACCACCGAAGGTGATTTCCCTCGCGCCCTCTCTCTCGGCCATCCAGGCGATAAGGGCAGGACACGTTAAATCTCGTCGTCGGTCACTCGTAGAGAACCCCTAACCCCTAGTCACTGGACAAAAAGCAGAACAAAAACGTCCGTATTTAGCTGCCTCGTCGCGCTAAGTCACCGGGCGTCCGCAAGCACGCGGACGTGACCGAGGGCATCCGCGCCCCAAAACAACGAGGATAACCATGGAAACTTCCACCCTTGCATATAGTGTCCCCGAGGCATGCGCGATGGCCTGCGCCGGGCGCACGTCGATTTATGAGGCTATCCAGTCCGGCGCATTGCGCGCAGTGAAACGTGGAAGCCGCACCCTGATACTCGCCGAAGACCTGCAGCGGTGGGTACGATCGTTTCCGGCGATCACAGCGAAATCCGTGCCCGATCGAACCGCCGGTTCGAGCGCGCGCCGACACGGCGGCGTAACATGAGCCCGTGTGAATTTGATCGGGTCGTCCCGGACATAGAGGCCGCCTCTGGTGAAGCCGCTGATGCTTCCGTCGACACCGGCTTCTGCATCGCGCCCGTTACCGCCACGGTAAGTCCTGTCCCAGCGCCGGCGACGGTGGAGATTGGGTTCGGTGACCTGGGCAGGCCACCTGGGCTGGTCCAGCCGGCAATGCCGAGGGTCAACACGAGGATCACGGCATGAGCACCTCTGGCAGAATAAATCCGGTGGCCAACATCAGAAGGCTACACGGCCTCGGCACTGACCTCGACGTGCTCTTGGGCGCGATGAACACGTATTTCGCAGTCGCAAAATACGGCAGCAAAACCGTCATCGCGATTATTGCGGGGGATGACGTTGATTTTATGAGCGATCAAGATTTCCACAAGATGTTTAGCAATCTGACCGTCTTGATCAAGAAGAAGAAGAAGAAGGACGGAACTACGAAAACGCGAGCTGTCAAATTGAGCAGATATTGGTTCGACTGGCCTAGCAGGCGGCAATTTCTGGGTCGGGGCGTCGTGTTCGAGCCTGGCGGCCCGCTGCAAATCCAGGGAGATATGTTGAATATCTTCCGCGGTTTCGGCGTCGAACCCCTGCAGGGCGACTGGTCATTGATGCGCTCGCACATATTCAACGTGGTCTGCTCAGGAAACCAGAAGTATTTTGATTACCTGATCCAGCTAATGGCATGGGGCGTTCAGCACCTCGATAAACCGCTCGGTGTCGCCGTTGCTTTTCTTGGCCCGCAAGGAGCGGGTAAGGGCGTTGTCGCTCGCACATACGGCAACTTATACGGGAAGCATTTTTCTCACATTACACATGGGGATCAACTTACCGGCCGCTTCAATGCGGGCATCGGAAGCGCATGCGCGGTGTTCCTGGACGAAGCCGTATGGGCCGCAGATAGAAAGGGTGAGGGCACCCTTAAGGCACTTATCACAGAGCCGACCTTGCAACTCGAACTTAAGTTTCGCGACCCAATCATGGTGGAGAACCGCCTGCGCATCATGGTTGCGTCTAACAGCGAATGGGCCGTACCCGCCGGTATCGGTGACCGTCGGTGGTTCGTGCTCAACGTCGCCGACACCTACGCCGGGACCAAAAACCAAGGGTATTGGACGGCCCTCTACGCCCAACTCGCGAATGGCGGTGACGCCGCGATGCTCTTTGACCTGCTCGCCATGGACCTCAAGGGCTTCGATATTCGGGCCATCCCCGGCACGGCCGCCAAGGCGCAACAACAGGTGCATTCGTTACAGGGCTCGCTGGCATGGCTGCACGACGTCCTGTATGAGGGCTACATCGGCGGCGAGCAGTGGCAAGATGCCGGTCTGACCATCGAGACGGATCGGGCCTATGCGTGCTACGTAGAGTTCAGCAAGCGCCAACGCGATTGGCGACCTGAGACTAAACCTGTCTGGTCAAAGAAAATTCAGGCGGCTCTCGGCCCACACGTCGCTCTTACTCGACCAATTAAAGGTAATAGGCGCGTCCGTTCATTCCAGTTTGCTCCCCTCACCGACTGCCAGAACAAGTTTGCATCACACCTGTCTGCTCCAGACCTCGAATGGGAGGTTGGGAACCAACCACATCAGCCTGAGGAGACGCCCGAGGATACGTGGGACTACGAGGACGCCCGCCTCGATCTTCCCGCGGATGAATGGGAGCCGGAATTAGAGCCCGAGCCTGACTACGAGACTGAGGGCGACGCGGATTGAGAGCAGCCCGCGTACCAACAGTTCCTACTGAGCTGTGGGGTGAACCCAGCTTAGTGTCCAACCTGACACCTTCGGCGTCCAGCCTCGGGATACGGAAGTTGGACGAGAGAAATGCCCGCCGTTGTTGGCGCAGTCCAACCAGTCCGACCTGTCCGCCCTACCGGGCCTATCCTCACCGGCTTTTGGCGGGGCGCATCGCTAAGAAAGGTCGGCAGAAGAACAGAGTACTTTATCTCTTTATCTTAATTTTGGTTGGACAGGTCGGACAGCTTGGACCGGCACTGAAAAGCCGGGGGTTTCTCGCGTCCAGCCTCGTTGCCGGTGCTTGGACAGAGCGGACCGTCGCATCCAGCGGCGTGGCCAAGGTAGCAAGACTTCACCACCCTGCCCTCCCCCTGCCCAACCTGCCACGGCGACGTCCATGGCCATGGCGACGTCCATGCCCACCCCACTCCGCCGGCCGCACGACACTCCAAGCCCATCGCCGTGCTCTCTTGCCACCCTAAACGTGGTGCTGCGTGCCTAGCGTCAGTCGCCCTTTTACCAATTTTATTCAGGTGGGTTGGTACAAAGACCTGCGACAGACGAACCCCGGAAGGGGCTACCTACAGGAGGCATTCATGTTGCGCGCGCGAGAGACGGAGGGCCTGTCCAGGCTCCCCCGGGGATAGAATTGGGCGCTCCAGCCTGACCAATCCAGACACCTTGCCCGGCGCGGCAATGGCGTGCGGCCGATCGTGGTCGCGTCAGCCATAACCGTGAGGCAAGCGATGAAACGTGATCTCTACGCCGAGGTATCGGCGCGCATTATCGCAGAGCTGGAAGCCGGCGCCGCCCCTTGGGTCAAGCCGTGGTCGGCAACCCCAGGCGCGAATACGCCGTGCAATGCGGTCAGCAACAGGTCCTACTCTGGCTGCAACGTGGTTCTGTTGTGGATGGCCCAAGCGGCCGGCTTTCGCACGCCGCGCTTCCTGACATTCAAGCAGGCCCTGGAGTTGGGCGGCAATGTCCGCAAGGGCGAGCACGGCACGAAGGTCTACTTCGTCAAGCAACTGCAGGTTCGCGACCATGGCGCGGACGATGGCGTTACCACCCGCCTGATCCCGATGATGCGGGAATATACCGTTTTCAATGTTGATCAGTGCGACCACCTCCCCGATAGCATTGTCACGGGTAAACCGATCCGCGTTCGCAATCCCGACACGCGCGACGCTCTCGCAGATGCATTCCTGCACTCTACCGGCGCGGATATCCGCGAAGGTCACGGCGAAGCCTGCTACATCCCAAGCCAGGATTTTATCTCGATGCCGGCGTTCGCCGGCTTCAAGGGGGCGGATCACTTCTACAACGTTGCCTTCCATGAATTGGCCATTGGAGTGGCCACAAGTCCCGCCTTGATCGGGATTTTGAAGAACCGTTTCGGCTCACGCTAGTTACGCTGCCGAGGAACTTATTGCGGAGCTGGGTGCGGCCTTCTTGTGTGCGGAATTTGGCTTTGACGGAGATATTCGCAGCGCCGGCTATATCGGCAACTGGATTGAGCTTCATAAGGCCGACAAACGCGCATTCTTTACGGCGTGCAGCCAGGCATCCAAGGCTGCTGACTACCTTCGCGGCTTGGCCCTTGCCGAACCCGCAGAGAGGGCTGCGTAATGGCTTCTCTAGACCCAGACAGCGCGCGGGCATGAGCCCTCTACGACATCAATCCGAGGACGGGCGCCAGCATCGAGGTGTTCTATATGGACCGCACCCTGGAAACGTTCGGTCAGTGTGGCGCTGCTTGGTTTTGGTGGCCTCGCCGGCCTGGCCGCTCGCCAGAGGGGGTAGCCACGGGGCCATTTTATTTCAGTTACGCAGCGTATCGGCATGCCTTGGGGACCAATTTGGGGGCCGTTCGCAATTTCGCTCGAAATACTGCAATCAGTTCAAGGTCTCTAACTTGCTTTCATGGCGGAGAGAGTGGGATTCGAACCCACGGTACGGTTTCCCGCACACACGCTTTCCAAGCGTGCGCCTTAAGCCACTCGGCCATCTCTCCGGATGCCCTGTCTTGAAGGGGCAGGCGGCGTTTGGCAAGGGATCGCGGCGTCGGCCCTGGATATTTCCCCAACCGGTTGAATGTGATGGGAAATTTTCGGACGGCGCGCGATGCGTCGTGGCTTTGGCGGTCGCCGCCTTGAAGCAAAATGGCTGCAGGCGGCCGGGCGCGGCCGAACATCAATGATAGGTGCCGGAACTGGCCGAGCGCAGCGGCCACAGCGCCGGCGATTCCACGATCAGCGCCGCGGTGGCGCCGCCGTCGATGTCGGTCTCCTGCAGCGCGTCGACGAAATCGGCAAACCATTGCTGGATCGTGCCGGCGCGCAGCTTCACCATCATCGCTTCCCAGCGCATGCGCCGCTCGACCAACGGCATCGAAAGCGCGGTCGCGATCATGGCCGCCATGCCGTCGATATCGTGCGGATTGACCAGCAGTGCGGTATCAAGCTCGTTGGCGGCGCCGGCGAATTTCGACAGCACCAGCACGCCCGGATCGGCAGGATTCTGTGCCGCGACATATTCCTTGGCGACCAGATTCATCCCGTCATGCAACGGCGTCACCACGCCGACCTGCGCGGTGCGGTAAAGCCCGGCCAGCACGGTCTGGCTGTAGCCCTTGTTGAGATAGCGGATCGGCGTCCAGTCGACCTCGCCGTGACGGCCATTGACATCGCTGACCAGCTTCGCCAGTTCGCTCTGCAGGTTGCCATAGGCCTCGATCGTACCCCGCGAAGGGGTCGCGATCTGCAGCAGCGAGACCGTCCGCGCCAGCGCCGGCTGCTGGGTCCACATCAAATCGAAGGCATGGATGCGATTGACCAGCCCCTTGGAATAATCCAGCCGGTCGACCCCGATCGCGAGCTTCTCGCCGTTGAGGCTTCGGCGCAGCCGCGACACGTCGGGATGGGACGCCGCCTTGGCGGCCTGCTGGGCGAACTTCTCCGGGTCGATGCCGATCGGGAACACCCTGGCGCGCGCGGTGCCGTAACGCGATGTCACCACCCCGTCTTCGACCTCGAGGCCGAGATCGTTCGCCAGATATCCGAGGAAATTGTCGCAATCGTCGCTGGTCTGGAATCCGATCAGATTATAGGCGAGCATCGCCTCGATCAATTCGCGATGATGCGGAACCCCGGCGATGACGTCGCGCGCGGGCCACGGTGTATGCAGGAAGAAGCCGATCGGGTTGGTAACGCCGAGTTCGCGCAGTTCGGCGCCCAGCGCCAGGAAGTGATAATCCTGAATCCAGAACGCCGTGTCGGGCTTCTGAAAGCGCAGCAGCGCGCGCGCCATGAACGCGTTCACCTCGCGGTAGGATGCGTAATCCTCCTGGGATGCGCAGATCAAATCGGCGCGGGAATGCAGTACCGGCCACAACGCCGAATTGGCGAAGCCCTCATAATAGCCGCCGTAATGCGCCGCCGGCAGGTCCAGCATCGCCAGCGCCCCCGCGCCCAGCGCTTCGATCTCGGCAAACGGTTCCTTCTGGGCACCGTCGCGAACCCGGCCGCTGGAACCGACCCAGATCGCGCCGGATCGTTCCACCACTGGCAGCAACGCGGCGGCCAACCCCCCCGTCATGGGCTCGTTGGCCCTGCCGCGCGCGACGCGATTTGAAACGACGACGAGGTTCACAGGTCCTCTCCTGGTGAGCACGCGCGATTAACGGCTATTCATCAATATGGTTCCCGGCCACCCTTTCAACGAAATGAAACCAAATTCGGGCAGCGACACCGGGAACCCGACGGAACCAGAGCAAAACAGTCATTGCGCGCAATCGCATGCAGAAACTGGTCAAAAACGCTTCCGACATCAGCGGCGCCGCAATGATCTGGTCGGAATCATGGTGGCGCCGCAGTTTCGTCATCGAGCAGACGCGCGAGCCATGCGCGGACCTCGCTGGGTTCGTCGAAATGGCCGGCCACGCCCTGCGCGCGCCGGCCCACGGAAAACGCGAGTCCGCCGAGATCGGGCATGATGGCAAACACCGATTCGTCGGTGACGTCGTCGCCGATGAAAATCGGAAGGCGGCCCTTGAACGGCTCATGCGTCATCAGTTCGAGCACGCCCGAGGCCTTGTTGAACCCCGAATGCTTGATCTCGCAGACGGATTTTCCAGGCAGCACTTCAATCGGCGCGTTGGGCAGATCGGCCCGGATCAGCGATACCGCCTCATAGATCGCCTTCTCCGCATGCGGCGCCAGCCGGTAATGCAGCGCCAGCGAATAGCCCTTGTCTTCCAGCAGAATGCCCGGGCTGAGCTTGGCGATCGCGGCCAGCCGCCGTTTCAATTCCTTGTCCATCGGCGGCGCATGGGTGGCGACGGCTTCGCTATCGATGGAGATGCGCATTTCCGCACCGTGACCTCCGACCGCGGGGAACTGCTCCGGCGCAAAGATCAGATCGATATCGTTCAGCGACCGGCCGCTGACCAGCGCGAGCGCGCCGGCGCTTCGCGTCAACAACTGGTCGAGGGTTTTGGCGAGGCCCGGCGGCACCCATACCTCGCGCGGCGTCGGCGCCAGATCGAGCAGCGTGCCGTCGATGTCGAGCAGGAAAGCGCATTGGTCCAGCCGCCGCGCCAACCGGCCCGGCGCCGGCGATGGAAGGTCTGGTTGCACGGGCATCTCGGCCAATTCCCGGTTCATCGCATTCTACTCCACAAAAGCCAGCGGCCGCGCAATCAATTCCAGCGACCGGCGCTCGGCCGCGACGCAGTAGCGCCACCCGATCGCGGCCGCCCCGATCATCAACCCGGACCCGAGCAGGTAGCCGGCAAACACGCTGCCGCGCGATCCGGTGTCGATCAACGCGCCGAGCAGCGCCGGGCCGGCGACGCCGCCAATGCCGGTGCCCACCGCGTAAAACAGCGCGATCGCCAGCGCCCGCACTTCCAGCGGAAAGGTCTCGCTGACGGTGAGATAGGCCGCGCTGGCGGCGGGCGAGGCAAAAAAGAACACTACCATCCAGGCGATGGTCTGGGTCTGCGCGCTCAACACGCCGATCGAGAACAGATAGCCGGTCAGCGCCAGCAGCACCCCGGAAACGCCGTAGGTGAACGCAATCATGATGCGGCGCCCCACGGTGTCGAACAGCCGCCCCAGCAGCAGCGGGCCGAGGCAATTGCCGGCCGCGAAGGGCAGGATGTACCAGCCGACCTGGTCCGACCCGATTCCGTAGAAATCGGTCAGCACCAGCGCAAAGGTGAAAAAAATCGCATTGTAGAAGAACGCCTGCGCGATCATCAGCGCCAGTCCGACCAGCGCGCGCTGGCGGTAGACCGAGAACAGCGTGTGCGCCACCTCGCGCAGCGGGGTATGGTCGCGCATCTTCAGCCTGACTTTCGGCCAGGCCTGACTGTGCGGGTCCTGCACATGTCCGGTCACCGATCGCTCGATATCCTGCACGATCGCCAGCGCCTGGTCGGGACGGCCGTGGATCATCAGCCATCGCGGGCTCTCCGGAATCCACATCCGCATCACCAGCACCACGAGGCCGAGGGCGGCACCGGTGAAGTAGGCCAGCCGCCAGCCAAGGTCGGGACCGAGCAGCTTTGGATCCAGCAGCACGATGGCGCTGATCGCGCCCATCGCCGCGCCGATCCAGAAGCTGCCGTTGATCAGAAGATCGGTCCAGCCGCGATAGCGCGCCGGCACCAGTTCCTGGATCGTCGAATTGATCGCGGTGTATTCGCCGCCGATGCCGGCCCCGGTGAGGAAGCGAAAGGTCGCGTAGCTCGCAAGCCCCCACGACAACGCGGTCGCCGCCGTCGCGGTCAGATAAAGCGCAAGCGTGATGAAGAACAGTTTCTTGCGCCCGATCCGGTCGGTCAGCCAGCCGAACCCGATCGCGCCGAGCACGGCGCCGGCCAGATAGGCGCTGTTGGAAAAGCCGATCTCGAAATTGCTGAAATGCAGCGCCGGACTTTCCTTCAGCGCACCCGAGAGTGCCCCGGCCAGCGTGACCTCGAGGCCGTCCAGGATCCAGGTGATGCCAAGTGCCAGCACCACGCGGGTATGGAAGCCGCTCCAGCGCAGGCCGTCGAGCCGGGAAGGAATATCGGTCTCGATGACGCGGTCATGGTCGGACGCGACCGAATCGAACGCGCGGGGGTTCGATGCCGGATTGCGCTGCATGTCCATGGATTAAGACCAATGAAAAAGTCCGGAACCAACCGTTCCAGGCGCGCTCGCCTCGGCGGCGACGACCAACGCCGCGGCGCGGCCGGAGTTCCAGTGTCGGTGCCCGGATGCAGCTCATTCTCGTTGTCATTGCGAGCCAATCCTTTC
>CAVVIM010000016.1:0-284509 GCA_963748165.1 uncultured Alphaproteobacteria bacterium | reverse complement strand
GTTTCGTTGTCATTGCCGGGCTTGACCCGGCAATCCAGCGAAACGGAAGACCTTCGCGTCTGCGGAGCGAGGTCCTCGGGTCAAACCCCGGGACTTCGCTCGAACGCTGCGCTCGAACGCAAATCGCGTTCTCGCTTGCTTCGTATCTTTGTCCTTCGCCGGCCTGGTGGTTCTAGCGAGGAGCTTGAACCCGATCCCATCCCGAACTCGGCCGTTAAACTCCTCAGCGCCAATGGTACTATGGCTTAAGCCCTGGGAGAGTAGGTCGCTGCCAGGCCTGCCAAGGACAAGGCTATTCCTCTTGGCAATTCCTCTTGGCAATTCCTCTTGGTAATTGCCTTTTGGCAATTCCTCTTGACGTGTCACGATCTGATCGAACGCCGCAAACCAAACGCCGCCTCCCTCGGGAAGCGGCGTTTTTTTGTGCCCGGGGTTCGCCAGCCGCGCCATTTTCGGCCAGGATGGCCGGCCGGACCTGCCGTCGAGTTCATGACCCGTTCATTTCAAAATCCGTAACCAGACCTGCCCTGACCTTCAAAGCCGCCCCCAACCCGAAGGAGACTCCCATGCGCGCGTTCGTTCGCCCCGTAGCCGCCGCCCTCGGCATCGCCTGTCTCGCGGCCTCGATGGCCGCGATAGCCACCGACAGCGCCCTGGCGCAGGCCAAGCAGCAAATGGCGCCGGCCCAGGCGGAGCCGCCTGTGGAAGCCCCGGTGAAGCAGATGGCGCTGACCGACAAGCAGATCCAGGGCGTGCTGGCGGCGAGCAAGGACTTGGATGCGATCACCGAAAAGCTGCCCGAGAACGCGCCGCCGGACGCCAAGGTCACCGCGCAGCTCGACGCCGTCGCCAAGAAGAATGGCTTTGCCAGCTATGACGATTACAACAACGTCACCGACAATATCGGTCTGGTGATCGCGGGCTTCGATCCCGCGACCAAGAAATATGTCGGCAACGACGCCGTCATCAAGGCGCAGATCGCCGAGGTTCAGGCCGACAAGAAGATGTCCGCCAAGGACAAGAAGGAAGCGCTGGCCGATCTCAACGAGGCGCTGAAGAATCCGGCGCCGCCGATCCAGAACAAGGGCAATATCGACCTCGTCGCCAAATACTACGACCAGCTCGCGGCCTTGCTGGGCGGCAACGATCAGTGATCCGTGCTTCGTCATTCCGGGTCCACGCGCCAGCGCGTGGACCCGGAATCCAGAAGTTACTGGCACGAGATTCCGGGTTCGCGCTGACGCGCGCCCCGGAATGACCCCTGCTACTCCGCCGCCTCGCGGTGGCTGCGCGCGAGCCGCAGCAGCGCGTCGTCATCCACGGTCTTGATCGGCGTGAAGTCGCGATGGGCGATATATTCCGGCCGCGTCGGCGTGCGGATGAAGTTGGAAACTGCGTTCAGCGTCAGGTAGACGATCTTGCGCGGATAGGGCGTGATGTTGCCGGCCGAACCGTGCACGAGATTGCCGTGGAACATCAGCATGCCGCCGGCCTTGCCGGTCGGCGCGACGATGCCGCCCTCCTTCACCAGCCGCGTCACGGTTTCCTCGTCGAGCGTCCACAGCGGGTATGAGGTGGTCTCAAGGTCGTGCGCCGCCTTGAGGTCGCCGGCATGCTGGCTTTTCGGCACCAGCATCAGCGGCCCGTTGATCGGCATCACCTCGTCGAGAAAGATCGCGATGTTCATCGCCCGCGGCTGCGGCATGCCATCGTCGCGTTTCCAGGTGCCGTAATCCTGGTGCCATTGCCAGACATCGCCGGTGAAGGCCGATTTGGCGTTGATCTTGTACTGGTGCATGTAAACCTTCTCGCCGAAGATCTGCTCGACCGGATCGATCATGCGCGGATGCGCGCCGAGCAGGCCGAACGCCTCGTTGTAGAGATGCGCGGCAAAGGCGGTGCGCGGTGCGCCGCTCTTCTCGCGCCACACCTCCGGGCGGTCGGTGTCATAGATGCCCTCGGCCTCGCGCGCCAGCAGCTTCACCTCCTCGCGGCTGAACAGTTCCGGCAGGAACAGCCATCCTTCCCGGTTGAAGTGGTCGATCTGTTGCTGGGTCAGTTTCATGACGTGTCCTCCTGTTGGTTTTTATCTCTCCTCATGGTGGGGAGCGCGGCTTCGCGCGTCTCGAACCATGAGGCCTTCCGGTTCATCCATCGAGGCGCGGCCAACGAGCCGCCCATCGGGATGAGGCTGCCAAGCTGCTTTATCGTCGTCCCGATTCGACCAAAAGTCATCCCTCTTTAGCCCGCCAGGAACTCCAGCACGATCTTTGAAAACTCCTGCGGCGCCTGTTCGAACATCCAGTGCCGGGTACCCGGTATGATCGCAGCGCGCGCGCCGCGAACCTCGGCCGCCAGCGCGCGCAGCACCGCGGGCAGGGCGCCTTGGGTGTCGGCGCCGCCAATGAACAAGGTCGGGGTTCGGATCGATTGGGCATCGGTCTTGCTGTAGGGCCTGCGATTCTCGCCGACCTGGCCGATCAGCGTGGTGGCGTTGTCGCGCAATTGCTGCCTGGGCGCGGCCGGCAGCCGTGCCCAGGCGCCGTCGCCATCGATCGTATCGAAGAACAGTTTCAGCGCGCCGTCGACGTCGCCATTCGCCATCCTGTCGGCCGCGGCGGCGAACCGCGCGCTGCGCTGCGAGGGGCCGGGCGTCGCCGCCGCGGGGTCCAGCGTGGCATCGAGCTCGCCGCCCGGCTCGGCCAGCACCAGCTTGCGCAGCAACTCCGGCCGCTGCTGGGCGACCCGGAACGAGATGTGTCCGCCCCTGGAATGTCCCATCAGATCCACCGGCCTCGCGTCGAGCCGCTCGATGAAGCCGATCACGTCGGCGACATGCTGGGTCATCAGATAATCGTCGCCGACGCCATCCCAGTGTTCGGGAAAAAAATGCCGCAAGGAGACCGAAATCACCCGGTGCCGCTTCGACAGCGGTCCGAGCACCGCCGACCAGGTGCGGAAATCGCCCAGCGTGCCATGCACGCAGACCAGCGGCGGCCCCGTTCCGACCTCGAGATAGGGCATCTTGTATCCGTTGACGGGAAGGGTTTGCATGG
This sequence comes from uncultured Alphaproteobacteria bacterium, assembly GCA_963748165.1. Classification (GTDB taxonomy): domain Bacteria; phylum Pseudomonadota; class Alphaproteobacteria; order Rhizobiales; family Xanthobacteraceae; genus Bradyrhizobium. The sequence continues at coordinate 281,453 of CAVVIM010000016.1, read as the reverse complement.
GCATCCCAGGAGTTCTCTCCCCTGTGCCGGGAAGGGGTTCAAGCGAAACAGCGTCACGTCATTGTCTTCTTCAGCCGGCCAGGAACTCCAGCACTATCTCGCAATATGTCTGCGGCGCCTGCTCGAACATCGGATGCGTGGTGCCTGGAATCATCGCGGTTCTCGAATTGGCAATATGTGCCGCCAGCGTATGCAGGACATGCGGCAGCGCTCCCTTGGTGTTGGCACCGCCGATGAACAGCGTCGGCGTTCTGATCGCTTCGGCGTCCGCCCTGGAAAATGGCGGCCGCCTGTCGCGGGCTTGCCCGATCAGCGTCGTCGCGTTGTCGCGCAGCAATTGCTTCGGCGCGGCCGGCAGCCGCTTCCACGCCCCCGGACCTTCCAGCGCATCCATGAACAGCGCCAGCCCGCCATCGATATCGCCCTTCGCGATGATCTCGGCCGCCGCCGCAATCCGCGCCGCGAGCGGCGAGGGGCCAGGCCTGAACGCCGGATCGAGCGTACCGTCGAGTTCGCCGCCGGGTTCGGCCAGGATCAGCCTGCGCAATAAATCGGGCCGCCGTTGCGCGACCCGGAGCGAAATGTGGCCGCCGCGGGAATGGCCCATCAGGTCCACCGGTCCCGCTTCAAGCTGCGCGATGAAGCCGATCACGTCGTCAACATGCTGGGCGATCGAATAGGTGTCGCCCACGCCGTCCCAGCGCTCGGGAAAACAGTGCCGCAGCGACACCGCGATCACCCGGTGCTGTCTCGTTAGCGGTCCCAGCACGCACGACCAGATCCGGAAATCGGACAGCGAGCCGTGCACGCAGACCAGCGGCGTCCCGCTTCCGACCTCAAGATAGGCCATGTCGTATCCGTCGACGGCGAGGGTTTGCATGGGGCTTCTGGGAATCCGAGGCGACCGAACGATGCCCGATCATTCCATGAAATCCACGGTATGCCTACAATCGTTGTCATTCCGGGGCGCGAAGCGAACCCGGAATCTCGAGATTCCGGGCTCGCGACTTCGTCGCGCCCCGGAATGACGGGACCTTGAATTTTCCCGGAATCCGGGTGGATGGCAACTATCTCCAAGGCTAGATTCCAGGCCAGGCATCAAGCTCATATCAGGGAACCAGAAGATCCGGAGCCAGTCATGACCGAATACAGCTTTGCAATTTTCGACACCGCGATCGGTCGCTGCGGCATTGTGTGGGGCGAGCGCGGCATCCATGCGGTGCAGTTGCCGATGGCAACCGAGGACAAGACCCGTGGTCGCATCCGTCAGCGCCACGGCGAGATCGCAGAGGTGGCGCCGCCGGCCAGGGTGCAAAGCGCGATCGACGGGATCATTGAATTGCTCGCGGGCAAGCCGAACGATCTCAGCGAGGTCGTGCTCGATCTCGAGGGCGTGCCCGAATTCCACCGCGGGGTCTACGACATCGCGCGCAGCATCCCGCCGGGCAAGACCATGACCTATGGCGACATCGCCAGGCGGCTCGGCGGCGTCGAGCTGTCGCGGGATGTCGGCCAGGCGCTCGGACGCAACCCGTGCCCGATCGTGGTGCCCTGCCATCGCGTGCTTGCCGCCGGCGGCAAGCCCGGCGGGTTTTCAGCCAATGGCGGCGTCGTCACCAAGCTGAAAATGCTGACGATCGAAGGCGCGATCGTCAATCACACCCCGAGCCTGTTCGATTGAGCCAGCTAGGTCAGGCCGGGCTTGTCCCGGCCATCCACGTCTTTCTTGTTTCGCTGCCGCAAAGACGTGGATGCCCGGGACAAGCCCGGGCATGACGGTTTCCGCTATTGGCTCCATTTCGAGTCAAACTTCGAGGAGCATCGCAGCTCATGAAAACTTCCCCGTGGTTTATGCCGGCGGCACCGAGACCTTGACCGAAGGCCGCTCCAGCATCTTCTGATGGAAGGCGTCGAGCTTCGGATAGGCCTTGCGCCAGCCGCAATCGGCAAAGCGGAAATCAGCATAGCCAAGCACGCAGACCAGCGCGATCTGGGCGATATCGAGCGGCCGCGACAGCATGTCGGGATGCTTCTCGAACCGCGCCATGCCTTGCCAGGCCCGGTTCCAGTGGTCGTCGGACCAGGCCTGCCATTGCAGCCCCTGCGGCCGCACCATTCGCTCGTACCGGCACAGCAGCATCGAATTGAGCATGCCTTGCAGCAGTGAATGATCGCTCTTGACCTTCCATCGGGTCGGGCCGGATGCCGGAACGAGCTTGCCGCCGCCGGCGAGCTCGTCGAGATATTCGACGATCACATAGGAATTGAGCACGACATCGCCATTGTCGAGGATCAGCGCCGGCAATTTCTTCACCGGGTTGATCTGCAAGTATTCGTCATTGGGCTGGCCCGGCACCACTGTCGCGGGCACGAATTCGATCCTGTCGATCAGGCCGAGTTCGATCGCGGCAATGCGGACCTTGCGGGCAAATGGCGAGGCCGGGGAGAAAGTAAGCTTCATGGGAAAATCCTTGCAAAAAAGGAAGCTGCTTATTTTGTCATGGCCGGGCTTGACCCGGCCATCCACGTCTTTCTCGCCGCGCGAGCACTCAGACGTGGATGCCCGGGACAAGCCAGGACAAGCCCGGCCATGACGGGCTGGAGCAATGGATGCCTCACGCCGCGATGATTTCCTGGCGCTGCTCGCCGAGCCCATCGATGCCGAGGGTGACGACGTCGCCGGCGTTCAGGAAGGTCGGCGGCTTCATGCCGTTGCCGACGCCGGGCGGCGTACCGGTGGTCACGATGTCGCCGGGCAGCAAGGTCAGGAATTGCGAAACATAGGAAATGCATTTCGCCATGCTGAAGATCATGGTCGAGGTCGATCCGGTCTGGCGGCGCTTGCCGTTGACGTCGAGCCACATCGACAGCTTCTGGACGTCGGGAACCTCATCCCTGGTCACCAGCCAGGGGCCGAGCGGACCGAAGGTGTCGTGTGACTTGCCCTTGGTCCACTGGCCCAGACGCTCGATCTGGAAATTGCGCTCGGAGACGTCGTTGCAGACGCAATAGCCGGCGACGTGGTTGAGCGCGTCGGCCTCGGAGACATATTTGGCCCGGGTGCCGATGATGGCGGCGATTTCGACTTCCCAGTCGAGCTTGGTCGAGCCGCGCGGCTTCTCCACCGGGTCGTTGGGGCCGCTCAATGCGGTGTTGGCCTTGAGGAAGAAGATCGGCTCGGTCGGGATCTGCGCCCCGGTCTCCTTGGCGTGGTCGACATAGTTGAGGCCGATCGCGACGAATTTCGAAATGCCGGTCACCGGCGGGCCGAGCCGCGGCTTGCCATCGACGGCGGGAAGCTTGGCGGTATCGAGCCCGGCGAGCCTCGCCAGCGAAGCCGGCGCGTAGGCCTCGCCATTGAGGTCCTTGACCTGCGCCGAGAGGTCGCGCAGTTGACCCGATTTGTCGATCAGGCCGGGCTTTTCCTGGCCAATCGCCCCGTAGCGAACGAGCTTCATGTTGCGTCACTCCCTTGAACAGTTTTGTTGACTTGGGTGCTTCATGGAACAGGCGGAGCGGAAATTCAACTGCCGTGCCATGATGGCAGGGCTGCTAGGCGATAAATTCAAAGGCATCGCCAGCGCGCCGGATGCGGCCGGCGTTGAAATGTCCGCCGATCACCAGTGTCGGCGTATCGGCGAACCGCGAGAACAATTCGTGCCGCGTCGCCGCCGACTGAACCGGATCGAAGTCCGCGGTCGAGGACCAGTCGAGATGCGCCATCTGGCAGGGATGATGGGCGACGTCGCCCGCGAGCAGGCCTTGCTCGCCATCCGACCGGATGTGGATGCTGACATGGCCGGGGCTGTGGCCGGGCGTCGGGATCAAGGTGATTTCATCGCACAGCCTGGCGTCGCTCGCCACCAGGTCGGCCTTGCCGGCGTCGGCGATCGGCCGCACCGAATCGCCGAATACCGCGATCTTGTCGGGCTCGTCGCTGTGGTCGCGCCAGTGCTCATATTCGGTGCGGCCGAACAGATAGCGCGCGTTGGCAAAGGTCGGCACCCATTGGCCGCCGACCCATTTGGTGTTCCAGCCGACATGGTCGACATGCAAATGGGTGCACAGCACGGTGTCGATGCTGTCGGGCGGAAAGCCCGCCGCCGCCATGGTCTCCAGGAAGGGGCCGTTGCGGTTGTTCCAGGTCGGGACCTTGCGGCCTTCCTTGTCGTTGCCGAGCCCGGTATCGACCACGATCCGGCGCGACGGCGTCTCGACCACCAGCGCATGGATCGACATTTTGAGCCGGCCTTCCTCGGTCGCGAATTCGGGAATGAGCCAGGGTAGCTGGCGGATTGCCTCGTTGCTGGCCAGGGGCAGGATAAATCGGGTGCTGCCGACGGTCTCCAGTTCGACCACCTTTGTGATCTTGACCTTGCCGATCGTCCAGTGCATCCGGCGTTTCCCTTTGGGGTTTGCTGCATTCACAGCGTGCCCGGGAACGCGCCGCCGTCGAGCAGGATGTTCTGCCCGGTGATAAAGCCGGCCTTGGCCCCGCACAAAAACGCGCAGGCAAGGCCGAATTCCTCGGGGTCGCCGAAGCGGCCGGCGGGATTGAGTTTGGCCCGTTCCGCCAGCAATTGATCCACGGTGATGCCGCGTTTCTCGGCGTCCATCTTCGCGACCGGGCCGCGCAGGCGGTCGGTGTCGAACGGGCCCGGCAACAGGCCGTTGATGGTGACGTTGTTGATCACGGTCTTGCGGGCGATGCCGGCGACAAAGCCGGTGAGACCGGTGCGCGCGCCGTTGGACAGGCCGAGCACCTCGATCGGCGCCTTCACCGCGGCGGAGGTGATATTGACGATGCGGCCGAACTTGCGCGCCATCATGCCGTCGACCGTCGCCTTGATCAGTTCGATCGGGGTCAGCATGTTGGCGTCGAGCGCCTTGATCCAGTCGTCGCGGGTCCAGTTGCGGAAATCGCCGGGCGGCGGGCCGCCGGCATTGTTGACCAGGATATCCGGATCCGGACAGGCCTTCAGCGCGGCCTCACGGCCGGCCGGCGTGGTGATGTCGCCCGCGACCTCGGTTACGGTGACGCCGGGATGGCTTTTGCGGATTTCGGCGGCGGTCTTCGCCAGCGCCTCGGCGCCGCGCGCGGTCAATGTGACATGCACGCCCTCGGCGGCAAGCGCCATGGCGCAGGCACGTCCGAGGCCCTTGCTGGATGCACAGACGATGGCCCGACGGCCTTTGATTCCAAGATCCACAGCTTCACTCCCGCTATTGCGTGATTTCCTAAAGACTCCGCCCCGGCCAGCTTAGCCAAGATCGGAAGCCATGATAAGCCGCCGATCCGCTTTGCGCGGGCGAAAATCGTCTGTATCAAGACAATGCGCGGCTGTCCTCGGGGAATTCGTCATGCCAGACCTGTTCGATGTCAGCAAGGAAGTCATTCTTGTCACCGGCGCCTCGCAGGGGCTGGGCCGGCAGTTCGCGCGGGTGCTGTCGGCGCATGGTGCCGCGGTGGCGCTGGCGGCGCGCCAGACCTCGAAGTTGAAAAGTCTCGAGGATGAGATCCGCTCGCGCGGCGGCCGCGCCGTCGCCGTCCAGATGGACGTTACCGACATCGGCTCGATCGGATCGGCGATCGACCGCGCCGAAGCCGCGCTCGGCCCGATCAGCGTGCTCGTCAACAATGCCGGCATCGCGGTGGAAAAGCTCGCAGTCGATCAGAGCGAGGCGGATTGGGACGCCGTGATCAACGCCAATCTCAAGGGCGCCTATTTCGCGGCGACGGAAATGGCGCGGCGGATGATCGCGCGCAAGCAGGACGGCAACATTGTCAACATCGCCTCGGTGCTCGGCTTCGGCGTGATGAAGTTTCTCTCGCCCTACACGATCTCCAAGGCAGGCATCGTCCAGGCCACCAGGGCGATGGCGCTGGAACTCGCCGGCAACCGTATCCGGGTCAACGCGCTGGCGCCGGGCTATATCGATACCGAGATGAACCACGAATTCTGGTCGACGCCGGCGGGCGAGAAACTGACAAAACGGATTCCGCAGCGCCGGGTCGGCGCCGAATCCGATCTCGACGGCGCGATCATGCTGCTCGCCTCCGGCGCCTCGCGCTACATGACCGGCAGCGTCGTCACCGTCGATGGCGGCTTCCTGCTGGCGTGACGATCGGACAACGATCTCACCGTCATGGCCGGGCTTGTCCCGGCCATGACGAAGAGTTCGATCAACCTCAGCGCATCTCCGCCCGGATCATGTCGGCGGCCTTCTCGCCGATCATGATGGTTGGCGCATTGGTGTTGCCGCCGATCAGTGTCGGCATGATCGAGGCGTCGACCACGCGCAGGCCGTCGAGGCCGTACACCCTGAGCTTGGGATCGACCACCGCCATCGGATCGTCGACGCCCATCTTGCAGGTGCCGACCGGGTGATAGACCGTATCGACGCGCTGGCGCAGCACCTTGCGAATGTCGTCGTCGCTTTCGACGCCGGCGGTGAAGACGTCCGCGGTCTGCAGCGCCTTCAGGGCAGGTGCATCGAGCAGCCGCCTTGTGGTCTTGAAACCTGCGACCATGGCGTCGAGGTCGGCATCCTCGCCGAGAAAGTTTGGATCGATCGCCGGCGGCTGCAGCGGATCGGCGCTTTGCAGCCAGACGCTGCCACGGCTGGCGGGCCGCAGCAGGCAGACGTGACAGGAGAACCCGGTGCCCCAGCGCGGCTTGCGGCCGTGATCGATCACCATCGCCATGCAGAAATGCAACTGGATGTCGGGCACCTCGAGATCGGGCCGCGTCTTGAGGAAGCCGCCGCATTCGGCGATGTTCGAGGTCATCGGTCCGCGCCGCTCGCGCCGGTACTGCGCGATCCCCTTGAAGATGCGTGCGATGCCGCCGAACGACAGGCCGGCGAAATAGGGCGCATCCGAGCTGAAGCCGAACACGAAATCCGGATGGTCCTGCAGGTTTTGCCCGACCCCCGGCGCATGATGCGTGGTGGCGATGCCGTGCCTGGCCAGCGCGGCAGCATCGCCGACGCCGGACAGCAGCAGCAGTTGCGGGGTCTGGAACGCGCCGGAGGACAGGATCACTTCGCGGCGGGCGCGGATCTGCCGGACCTCCTTGCCCTGCCGGTATTCGACGCCGACGGCGCGCTTGCCCTCGAACAGGATGCGGGTGGCCCGCGCGCCGGTCTCGACGCGCAAGTTCGACCGCGTTGCCAAATGCGGATGAATATAGCCGCGGGCCGCGCTCCAGCGCTCGCCGTTGTTCTGGGTGACCTGATAGATGCCGAGGCCTTCCTGTTCCTCGCCGTTGAAATCCTCGCGGATCCTGAACTGCGCCTCGCGCGCGGCCTGCAGGTAGATTTGCTGCACCGGATTGTCGGACCGCAATCCGGTGACACGGAGCGGGCCGCCCTTGCCGTGATACTCGCCGTCGAGTTCGGAATTGTCCTCCGAGCGTTTGAAATAGGGCAGCACGTCGGCATAGGACCAGCCGCTGTTGCCGAGCGCGGCCCATTGGTCGTAATCGCTGCGGTGGCCGCGAATATAGACCATCGCGTTGATGGCGGACGAGCCGCCGAGTCCCTTGCCGCGCGGCTGATAGCCGATCCTGCCGTTGAGGCCGGGTTGCGGCACCGTATCGAACGCCCAGTTGTTGACCTTGCCGGAGATCATCAGGATCATGGCGCCCGGCGTCGTCACCACCCAATTGTCGTCCTTGCCGCCGGCCTCGAGCAGCGCCACCGACGTTGCGGGATCCTCCGACAGCCGGCTCGCCACCGCGCAGCCGCCGGAGCCGCCGCCCACCACCACGAAATCGAATGTATCCGTCACGCGCATCCCCCACGTTTGTTTGTTGTTGGTAGCTCGTCATTCCCTGGCGATGCGACGCATCGAACCCGGAATCTCGAGAATTCCGGGTCTGGTGCTTACGCACCATCCCGGAATGACCGAGGTGAACCGACTACGACATGAACCGCAGCATCTTTTCCAGCCGCGCGATCCTGGCGCCGTAGGGCGGATAGAGATCGGCGAGCCGGTTGAGGGCCGAGCGATAGAACACCGGCTTCAGCTTGCTCAAGGTCCGAAAACCCCATTCGCCGTGATAGGCGCCGGTGCCGGAGGCGCCGATGCCCCCCATCGGCTGATTGATCTGGGTAAAGTGAAACAGGCAGTCGTTGACGGTGACGCCGCCGGAGACCGTGCGCGTCAGCACCTCGTCCCGCGCCGCCTCGTCCTTGCCGAACCAGTAGAGCGCCAGCGGCCGGTCATGGGCGTTGATCCAGCAAACCGGCTCGCCGGCCTCCTTGTAACCGACCACCGGCAGCAGCGGCCCGAAAATCTCCTCGCGCATGATCGCCATCTCGGGCGTGGCCCCAAGCACCAGGGTCGGGGGAAATTTCCGCTTCGATTTCCAGGCGGGATCGCCGGGCTTGGCCGCCTGCATGAGGCGGGCGCCCTTGGCGGCGGCGTCCGCGAGCAGGCCTTCGAGCCGCGCGTAATGCCGATCGGAGATGATCGAGGTGTAATCGGCATTGTCGGGATCGGTGCCGAACATGCGCTGCATATGGCCCTGCAGCCGGTCGGCGAAATCCTGCACCACGGGGTCCGGCACCAGCACGTAATCCGGTGCGATGCAGGTCTGGCCGGCGTTGAGCAGCTTGCCGTAGGCGATCCGTTCCGCGGCCTGGCCGAGATCGGCGGAGCGGTCGACGATGGCTGGCGATTTGCCGCCGAGCTCGAGCGTGACCGGCGTGAGGTTGCGCCCGGCCGCCTCCGCGACCAGCCGCCCGACCCGGGTCGACCCGGTGAAGATCAGATGGTCGAACGGCAGCGCCGCAAAGGCACGCGAGATCTCGTCGTCGATGCCGGTGACGAAGATCTCGGTAGCGTCGAATTTGGCCGAGATCACCTGCTGCAGCAGCGCAGAGAACCGCGGCACCAGTTCGCTCGGCTTGATCATCACGCGGTTGCCGGCGGCCAGCGCGCCCACCGCCGGCGCCAGGGTGAGCTGCAGCGGATAATTCCATGGAGCGATGATGCCGACCACCCCGAGCGGCTGCGGGATCAGCCGGTTCTTGGCGGGCATGAATTGCAGCGCCGTCGAGACCCGCTGCGGCGCCATCCATTTCTTGAGGTGCTTGGCGGCGTGCTTGATCTCGCCGAGCACGAGCAGCGTTTCGGCGATCGCGGTCTCGGTCGGGCAGCGATGGCCGAAATCCGCCGAGATCGCCTGTTCGAAGCGGGATTCGTTGTCCGAGATCGCCGCCTTCAGCCGCGCCAGCCGGTCGAGCCGTTCGGCGAGCGTCGGTGCCGGCGCGGTCCGGGTCAGCTCGAAGAATTCGATGAAAGGCGTCCTCCAGGGCGTGCTGCCCCGGGCTTTTCACTGGCTGGTCCATGGCGGTTCCCTCCTCGGCATGTCCGGGCCGGAGGCTGGGCTTTTGCACCCATTCTGGCAAGAGCGGTTTGGTGGTCCGGAATCGCACACCGGCACCGCGTTCGGGGCTGTCATTAAATCCGGAAAAGACGCCCCGCGGGCCTTTCCAAAGCGGGTTGGCGTTGGTACATACCGCTCGCACCCAGGGGCATGGCCCGGGTCGCCTTCTCGGGAAGCCTCCGGACTGGATCGATCGGCGCCCCCGGGCGTTGGCCAGCTTCGTTCCGGCATCGGCTCTGCAAAGGCGCGCAACGGTTTATCGCGGGGTGGAGCAGCCCGGTAGCTCGTCAGGCTCATAACCTGAAGGTCACAGGTTCAAATCCTGTCCCCGCAACCACCGATCACCGGCGATACTAAATCGCCAGGCAGCCCGGCCCCCGAAAGGTGGCCGGGCTTCTTTTTATCTGCGGCAAAACTCAAAATTGCGGCCAGATCGCCCCGGAGCACGATTCGCAGCTCATTCCCGAACGCCTGTTGCTCCGGCTGGGAGTTTCGAGCGCCCAAGACATCGACCTCGAAGCTATCGCATGGCATCTCGGTGCCGCCGTCAAATTTCGTCACATGGATGCGGCGGAGCTCTTAATTGCTATGCCACGACGGCGATCCTCTTGAGGTCGGCAATTATGTCCGTGGCGAAACCGAGTTCCTGCAAAATCTCCGATGTATGCTGGCCCAAAAGCGGCGGCGCCCGCCGCACAGAACCAGTGGCAAGACAATCAAGCTTCAACGGCGACGCAAGCAGCTTCAGCGCGCCGATCGATGGGTGCTCAACGGACTCGACCACCCCCGTGGCCGCGATAGCAGGATCATCAAAGACTTCGGCGATGTCGTAGACCGGCCCCGCCGGCATTCCCAACGCCCGGAATTCGGCGATCCATTCGTCCCGAGAGCGCAGTTTCAGCCGTTCGTTGAGGAGCCGTTCCAGCTCGGCTCGATTGTTGCGGCGAGCTGAACTGGAGGCGAAGCGTTCGTCGTTCAGCAACCACCCCATGTCCAGATGCTCACAAAGCTTGCTCCACATGGTCTCGGTCGTCGCGGAGAGATTGAACACGCCGTCGCTGGCCTGGAACAGGCCATAGGGAGAACTGACCGGATGATGGTTTCCGGCAACCTCGGGAATTTCAGCGAGGCTGAGATATCGCTGCCCCTGGACCGAGAGCAGGCTGACGAGTGCCCCGAGGAGCGAGGTATCGACCCGCTGTCCCTTACCTGTTGTTCGGCGTGCGATGATAGACGATTGAACCCCGATGGCGGTCCACATTCCCGCCACGAGATCGCCGATCGGTACGCCGACCCGCGTCGGCCCGGTCTCGGTCTGCCCGGTGATGCTCATGAATCCCGACATCCCCTGCGCGATCTGGTCAACTCCGGGCAAAAGACCATAGGGGCCCGTACGGCCGAAGCCGCTGATGCTTGCAAATATCAGCCGCGGATTCCGGGCACTGAGTTGTTCATAGGAAAGGCCCATGTTCTGGATCGTGCCGGGCTTGAAATTCTCAACGAGCACATCCGCGCGCTCGGCGATCTGCCGGACGAGATTCGAGTCCGGCCGGCTTGCGGAAATCGACCGCGATGCTCCGCTTGTTGCGGTTAGCGGCGAGAAAACAGACGCTCTCGCCGCCGTGAAACGGGGGCGCCTTTCGATAGAGATCGCCGTCCGGCAAGGCCTCCACCTTGATGACGTCCGACCCCAGATCGCCGAGAATGGCCGTGCAGAACGGGCCAGCGAGAAGCCGGGTCAGGTCCAGCACGCGGATGCCAGCTAGAGGAAGCATGTTTGCAGCTGCGTTGATGTATGAGGACGTTTCCTGTTCACGCCGGCAACCTTTTGCCCGCCGTTTCCCGACAGAGTGCAACAAAAGCAATTCCCAAGACATAGACCATGGAGATCAGGGTGATGGCCGCCGGATAGCTTCCAATGGTGGCAGCGAGTGTTCCGATCGTCAGAGTCGAACGCATCGAGCATCCAGCCGGTCCAGGTCGCCCAGAATATCCCACCGGGCGAAACCGCCCGCGATTGCACATCGACCGCTTGGGCTTCGGCCAGTCCTCCCCCATGATGCGCTCCATTATATATACTTATAGTCTCTATATGCGTTATTATTGACAGTAAAAGAATTTTTATATATGGTCAAATGTATATATATAAGGTTCGCTCATGGCTCGTTCGCTCAGGCATCAACTCGTCGAACAACTTCGGAAAGAGATCGAAGGCGGCGAATTGCCGTCGGGTAGCCGGCTGGATGAGCGCTCCATCAGTGAGCGCTTCAGCATTTCGCGAACGCCGGCCCGAGAGGTCTTGCTGCAGCTTTCCGCAGCGGGCCTCGTGAAATTCGTTCCGCGCCGCGGCGCCGTGGTGCTGTCTATATCGCCCGAAGAAACCATCTCGATGGTCGAGGTGCTTGTGTCCCTTGAAGGCGAGGCCGCCGCGCTGGCGACGCGACGCATGGAGACTTCCGAGCGGGAGAAGTTTGCTCAGGACTATGCAGAGCGGACCGAAGACATCGCCAACGTCTCGTTGGCGCAGTATTCGGAGATCAACAACGCGCTGCACGAAGCCATCTATGCGGGGTGCCGCAACGGTTTCCTGACCCTGGAGATCAGAAAGCTGCGGGTTCGCCTCGCGCCATACCTCCGCAGCAGTTTTGTCACGAGGGCGCGTTTGCGATCTTCGCATGAGGAGCATCAGGCGATCGTGTCGGCCATTCTGGCTTGCGACGAGCAAGCCGCCGAACGCGCGATGCGCAACCATCTCCTGAATGGCGGAAACCTGTTTGCCGACATGTTCGCGAACTCCGGATGGCAGAAATCGGCCAGTCCATGACCCAATCATCCGATGCTCGTTGCGCACCAGTCTCGACAGGGGAAATTCGACCATGTTGAACTTCGCGAAGGCCGCCGCGCTTTCATGGAAAAACGACGCCCGGTGTTTCGCGGTTGCTAGGCCGGCGACTAATGTACCTTTGGAGTCAAACCATGTCTCAAATAGCGAAAACGACCGTTTTGTGGGAAGAGGTCCAGGCTCAAGCTGCCGCCATCCCGGAAATCTATGGAAAGATCGATTTCTCCGCGATGCCGGAGCGCTTTACCGCCGACATGTCGGACGTGTCGTCTTTGCGGGGACCTTTTGTCGACCGCCGGCAGACCCTGCTTGCGAACCATGATCGAGTGGATCTGGTCAAGGCCTATACGATGATGGGCGACCGGGTCGCGGATGCCTATGCCGCGCTAATGCCCAAATACGGGTTTTCGAAACTGGTCCAGATGCTCAAGACCTCTTGCGAGAAAGGCCTTGAGGCAGTCTCGGAAGCACCGCCCCAACTAGGGGCTTTCCTCGCGGACATGGAGCGCAAGCCTGATTGGCTGAACCTCGATCTGGTCAACGAGGGAGCCAGGATCGAACGGAACTTATACGCCAATCTGGCGCCGTACCTCGTTCGCGGCGAATTGCTCGCGACCTTCATGAACAAGTACTCGGCCCTGCCGATGGCCCTGACGGGTAATTTCTCTGGCTCGCTCGCAGCCAAGCGGATCTTCGAGACCGCGACGTTTTTCACGCTGACCGTGATGCCCGGCGCTCTCGAACGCTACGGCGAAGCGTTCAAGGCGGCCGCGATGGTCCGCCTGATGCATTCGATGGTCCGTTTCAATGTCAGCAGGCGCGAAGGCGTATGGGACGGCAGCATCTATGGCATGCCCATTCCGCAGATCGATCAGATGCCGGCCGGGATGCTGGCCCCGTTCCTGCTGTCGATCGAGGCGCTTCGCAAGGGTCGGAAGGAATTCACGCCGGAAGAGCGCGCCCGCGTCGAACTCTCTCGGTATCGGTGCTTCCTGCTCGGGTTACCTGAGGCCCTGCTCGGAACGACACCCGATGAGATTGAGGGATTAATGCTGACGCGGCACGCGACGCTGCGAAAGGCATTCGATGACGCGACCTGCGGCGCTCTTGTTAGGGGCACGATGGCGGCGGAGCTTTCGAATGACAATTCGCCGGGCGGACGTCTGTCTCGCCGGCTCGAGACGGGCTTTTCCAAGGCATTCTTCGTCCGGAATTTCACAGATGGCGATGCGGCGAAGGCCGCGAAAATGGGCGTTCCGTTCACCGTTGCGGATCGGTTCTTCGCCGCGACCTCCGCGCTGCTCATCTTCCCGAAAATGTTCGCATACCGTGCGGCGAGCAGGATCGGCTTCTTGAGCGACTGGGCGGATCGGCGACTGATTGAGAAGATCGAGCACCTGTTGCGCTCCTATGGCCACGCAGACTTCGCCTCCGACGGGGCAAAATACAAGCCGGCGCACGCCTGAAAGCTTACGCACATACGGATGTGCCGTCGCAAGAAAGGCTCGATCGGAGCGCTTGGCGGGGTGACAGTCACTTGATGCAGCCGCCGCTTGCTTGCCCCACGCAATCGCTCGAACAACCCCTTCCGGCGCAAAGCGGCCGTCATGCGCAAACAGCATCGCGTGACTGATAAAGGGATAAGCAGAGGGCCTATCAGTTTGGAATCAGGCTCGGGGAGGGCGCGCTTGGCCGTTCACAGCGGGAAGCCACGACATCAATACTTCGGTGGCGTGTGCGAACATAGGGGCGTTCGTCGCAGCCGCCTTGATCCCGTCCGGGCTGAACGCCGCCGTAGCGTCGGTGACCAATGTGACGTGATTCCGAACTCATCGGCAGTTGCGTCGCAGAAATCCACGTCTTTAAGTGCGCGGCACGCCGTGCCTTAAGCCGTCCAACTGTGTTTGGATCGCTGCCTCGATCCCAGCCTGAGCGGAAACGTGTATGCCCGTCAGGTTGTCGATGACGAGCATCGTCAGCCCGTGCACGGCGGACCACGCGACGAACGTCGACAGCGCAAGCGGTCCTTCTTCCGCTAGCGACGAGGGGAAGTCGCCGGAGCGCGCGCCTTCACCGATGATGCGCGACAGGATGGCCTTGCCATCGTTGCCCGCGGTAACCAACTTGGGAGGCCTTTCGGCTCCCTTGAAGGCGGTGAGCTCCGGACCGAACATCAGCCGATAGAGGGCTGGATTCTCCATTCCGAGCCGCACATAGGTGCCGAGGCAGCCGACGAAGGCATCCGGGGGGCTTCGCAAGTCGGCGACAGCCGCGGCTAGTCCATCGCGCAGCCGGTGAAATCCGCTGACCGCCACCTCGGCGAGAAGATCCCTCTTGTCGGCGAAGTGGTTGTAGGGAGCGCTTGGGCTGACGCCGGCCCGACGTGCGACTTCCCGCAGCGAGAACGTCCAGTCTTGTTCTTCGGTCACCATCGCAAGCGCGGCCGCGATCAGGGCGCGGCGCAGATCACCATGATGGTAGGGGGCGGGGGCGGGCTCAGGCCGTCGGGACTTCACGAAAAGTTTTCTCCGTCCGTCGTCGCTCGATGTTGACACTGCTCATTTGGTGCGATATGAGCACTGTACATATTGAGCCGGGCTACCGCAAGTGCGCTGTCGGAGCTCGCCTGGGAAAGTCTGGCCAGGCGACAAAAAACTTTCGATATCAGTATCTTACAAAAGGAGGCGACGTCATGCCGATTGCGAAGATCCATGTCCATGAGGGCCGTTACGACGAGGCCCGTCTGACCAAGCTGGGACACGCGGTTCAGGCTGCCCTGGAAGAGGTTCTGGGAATACCCAAGGAGGATTATTTCCGCGTCTACAACGTCATGCCATCGAGCCACTTCGTGCACACGCCGGGCTTTCTCGGCCTGACCTATACGCGCGACCTCATCCTGCTCGAGATCACCTTCATTACTGGACGCGACAGGGACGCGAGGCTGAAGCTTCTCAAGACCATCAACAAACGGGTCGTCGCGGCGCTGGGCATCTCGCCGGATGATCTCGCGATCATGGTCTACGAGACGGCAGGCGAGAACGTCTCGTTCGGGCGCGGCGAGGCGCAGCGGGCTCATGTCGCAGCCTGATCCGGTGCACGCAAAACTCCGGAAGCCGGGGAACGTGCTTTGTCCACGAAATTCGACATGTAACGGCCAACGTCATTGTTGGCAAAAGGAGGCAATCATGCAGCAGCAATCGGCAATCAGCGTTCGTCATCAGGTCACGCCCAAAGAATGGGAGCAGCGCGTTGCGCTGGCAGCCGTCTATCGGCTGGTCGCACATTTCGGCTGGGACGACCTCATCTTCACGCACCTGTCCGCCCGCGTTACCGGCGGCGATCACCATTTCCTGATCAATCCTTATGGAATGACGTTCGACGAGATCACCGCCTCCAACCTGGTCAAGGTCGACCTGAACGGCAGGAAGGTCATGGAGTCACCGTTCGAGATCAATCCGGCGGGCTTCACCATTCACAGCGCGATCCATGCGGCGCGCGAGAACGCAAACTGCGTGCTCCATGTGCACAGCATCAACGGCACCGCGGTGTCGGCGCAGAAGGACGGTGTGCTGCCGGTCTCGCAGCAATCCATCTTCGTGCTGTCGTCGCTGGGCTATCATGATTACGAGGGTGTGGCGTTGCGCGAAGACGAGAAGCCGCGGCTGGTGCGAAACCTCGGCGACAAGAATTTCTTCATGCTGCGAAACCACGGCTTGATCACCGTTGCCGACAACATCCCCGATGCATTCCTGTACATGTACACCTTCGAATCCGCCTGCATGGTCCAGCTTCGCGCGCAAGCCGGCGGCGGCGACCTCGTGCCCATCGATCCCCGCATCATCGCAACCGCGAAGCAGCAGGCTTCGATGGTGACGGCAGAGGCGGGCGGCAGCCTGGCGTGGCCGGCGCTGCTCCGCAAGCTCGACCGCATCGACCCTTCCTACCGCAATTGAACAACGCCGCGTGGCGCCGCAGCGTGGATTTGATGCGCTGCGGATCAGACAGGAGCATAGTCATGGACGACACGATTACCGAACGCGCCGAGTTCAAGGCGATCACCGAAAGCACGCTCGAGGACTGGCAGTTGATCGGAGGCGAGCTGCAGCGCTTCGCGGAGCGACTGCCCGAGCGCCTTGTCGCGCATCTCAATCTGCTGCGCGGCGACTACGGCGGCTTTCCGGTCGACCGCCTGGAGCATTGCCTGCAGACCGCGACCCGCGCCTACCAGGCGGGCCGCGACGAGGAATACGTGGTCTGTGCCATGCTGCATGATATTGGCGACACGCTGGGCCCGCACAATCATCCGGACATTGCGGCGGCCATCGTCCAGCCCTTCGTGTCGGAACAGCATCACTGGATCGTCAAACATCACGGGATCTTCCAGGGCTACTACTTCTTTCATTTCCTGGGGCTCGATCGCGACATGCGCGAGACATTCCGGGGGCATCCGCATTTCGAGAAGACGGAGGAATTCTGCCGTCTCTTCGACGAGCCCGCCTTCGATTCGAATTTCAAATCGATGCCGCTCAAGGCGTTTGAGCCGATGCTGCAGCGGGTCTTCCGCCAGCCTCGCCAGTCGATCTACGTCGCCTAGGCGGCGACAGCCATTTCCTCGGTAAGCCCTCAAGGGAAGGGAACGTCCCATGCACGCGCCTGTTCAACATAATCCGCTGCTTAGCGATCCGATCCTTCCCACGCTGTTGCGGCTGTCCTTGCCGAATATGGGGGCTATGCTCGCGACGTCGCTGGTCGCCATGGCCGAGATGTCCTATGTCGGCCTCCTCGGCACGCCGGCGCTCGCGGGTTTGACGCTGGTTTTTCCCTTCGTCATGCTGCAGCAGATGATGTCCGGCGGCGCGATGGGCGGTGGTGTTTCATCCTCTATCGCGCGAGCGCTTGGCGGGGCTGAAGAAGCGCGCGCCAATGCACTTGGCGCCCACGCACTCATTATCGGGTTTGTGGCCGCAGTTGCGATGGGCTTGATCATGCTCGTCTTCGGTCCTGCCCTGTTCGTGCTGTTGGGCGGCCGGGATGGCGCGCTCGCGGAGGCGACGGCGTATGCGCGTATCTTCTCCTTTGCCATCATCGGCGTTTGGATGACCAACATACTTGCAGCAATCGTTCGCGGATCCGGCAATATGCGAGTGCCCTCGCTCACGCTTTTGCTTGTAGCCGTCGCACAGATTGTCGTTGGCGGTACATTGGGCTTGGGGCTCGGGCCATTCCCGAAGTTGGGAATGAGCGGCGTTGCAATGGGGCAACTCGTGAGCTATTTAGCTGCGACACTTTTCCTTCTCTGGTTCCTGTTCTCGAGCCGGGCGCGACTAACATTGCGCTCGACGCACTTTACGCCGGACGGCGCGCTGTTTAGCGACATATTACGGGTCGGCGGCCTCGCCTGCCTGTCGTCACTGCAAACCGTCGCCACCGTACTCGTTCTCACACGCCTCGTTGCGTTTTTCGGAACGGCCGCGTTGGCGGGTTACGGTATCGGGTCAAGGCTCGAGTTCTTACTGATACCAATCGCCTTCGGGGTCGGCACAGCCTGCTTGCCCATGGTCGGCACAGCGATCGGCGCGAACGACGTTCCCCGCGCAAGATGCGTTGCCTGGACCAGCGGTCTGACGGCAGCGACGATGCTCGGCGTCGTCGGCGCGCTCTTCGCAGTGTTCCCAAATCTGTGGTCGAGTATGTTCACCAGCGACGCGGCCGTCCTTGAATCCGCACGGATATATCTGGTCTGGTCTGGCCCCGCCTATTTCTTCTACGGCTTTGGGTTATGTCTCTATTTTGCCTCTCAAGGAGCGGGGAAAGTACTTGGTCCTGTTCTCGCTGGCACGATCAGGCTAGTGATCGTGATCGCCGCCGGCTTTTGGCTCGCCTCTCGAAACGCACCGCAGTGGACAATGTTCGTCGTCGTCGCCCTGTCAATGGTCGCCTATGGCGTATCAACCGCGGGCTTCGTTTGGGTCACGCCTTGGGGACGGCAGCAGGCCGCCCGGCGGCCGAAAACCGCAGCTTCGACTGCTTCAGACGATTTCGAACCGGATCGTCCGCCAGGCCAGTTTGTCAGCCAAGTAAGCGGAAGGCCCCGTCATTCTTCGTTCTGAGACGAGCCGGGCCGTGCGATTCTGTGGAGCGATCCAGCTTCCGTTGAGGTACTTGGCATTGGGTTTGCACCTCATATTCCGATGGAACGGCGATGGGATGAGCATGTCTTGTAGTCGTTGTGGTCGTCATTCGAAACGTCAATCGGGAGCTAGTCGCTCCCTGCTGAATGGAGAAGGTTCATGGATAGTTCGCTTTTGAAGGCGCCAATGGTCATTGTGCTTTCTTTGTTGCTCGGACAAGCGGTCGCCCCTTCGACCGCCTCGGCGGCGCCGGCGACCGTGACAGGCCCGACCGCACTTGCACTGGCTGCCGTGGTGCTCCAGCATTCACCGCTGCTGAGCGCGTACGAAAGGAGGGTTGTCGCACGCCTGTTTGACGGAAATAGCAGTTTTGGTTTTACGCCCAAAAAGAAACTTTCGATCACTGCAGAATCCATCGTGTGCCGCGTAAGTGATGTCGACATCGTGGCACGCACCTGCGATCTGACCTTTAAGCACGGTAAGCGCGCGGTAACGGGACGTCAGGCCAATGAAATCTACGCAACCGTCGCTGCGGCGGGTGTGGCTCCGGAAGGGACGACCGGCTCGACTATCGAAAGCATCTCGAAGCTAGAGTGCACGATTGATCCCAACGAGATCAAGCAGCGGGCTGGTGGAGGAGCGGAATGTTCATTTGAGACGAAGAAATAAGCGAGTGGGCAGGGCCTTCAGGCAGTCACGCAGGCCTCGGTTAGATCACGCGCCATCAACACCAGCAGCGACCAACGCATCGAGGTGCTGGCTGAGCATCTAAACAAGGAATAGGGCCAACCGTAGAAACCTCCGTCGCGGACGGAGGACTAGATTCAGTTCCGGCTGCCCCGACGCGTCGCCGTCGATTCGTCAACATTGGCGGATCTATCCCCAAGTCAGCCGCGCGTCTCTTGAATGTCCTGTGGCCAATCATTGAAGCTTGCGAAACGTCGTGATTGTTCTATTTTGCAAGCGAAGACTTGACGGAAAGCACAGATTGACCCGGAAGCCCAAGTCACAGCCGGCCCCCCTTAAGATCCTTACCCAAGTGAGGCACGGCAGCGCCGAGCTACCCCCGACTGCCCGCAGGATAGCCACGTTCATCGCTAAGAATGCCGGCGACGTAATACGCATGTCGATCACGGAACTAGCCGAGCAAACGGGCGCGAGCGAGGGCAGCGTCGTTGCTTTTTGCCGGCGAGTTGGTGCGACAGGGTTTCAAGATCTGAAGATCCTTTTGGCGCGCGATTTGGTCGATCCGGTCCAGCTAATTCATGAAGACTTGAAGCCGGGCCACACAGTGGACGAGGTGGGCGAGCGGGTTTTTGCGGCGCACGCGGCCTCCCTTGCCGAAACGCTAAAGCTGATGTCGTCGAAATCTCTGATCCGCGCCGTCGAAGCCTTGCGAAACGCGCGGCGAGTTGAAATTTACGGGATCGGTAGCGCGGCGCCGGTTGCCGAGGATCTAGCCTACCGGTTGATGCAGCTAGGGTACGCTAGCAAAGCCGTGACAGACTCGCATATACAGGCCGTGAGCGCGGCGATGACGAGCCCCGAAGTTACGACTGTCACCATTTCCCACTCGGGAAGCACGATAGAGACAATCCTGGCCACCCGTCTGGCCCACGAGCGTGGGGCAACGACGATCGGTATTACGCGGCTTGGAAAGTCGCCTTTGTCGCGTCACTGCGGTATCTTGCTGCACACCGTCGCCAATGAAACGAAGTACCGGCCGGAAGCCATGAGTAGTCGCGTCGCGCAGCTTGCGATCATCGATACGCTGGTGAGCTGCTGCGCGTTGTCCAACCCCGAGAAGGCAATCGAGAACCTTCAGCGGACGGCGAAGATTCTTTCCGAGAAACGCTATTGAGAATTACCAACTTGTATAGCCGCCATCGATTGAAACCACGCTGCCGGTCATGAAACTTGCCGCGTCACTGGCGAGGAACACGACGAGATTGGCGACTTCCGCCGGTTCTCCCACCCGGCCCATCGGGGTCATATCGAGCCACACGGCGCGCCAGGCCTGGTTCGACATACCGCGCTTGGTTAGCTCGGTGCCGATGTAGCCGGGTGCCACGGCATTCACCCGCACGCCGTGACCGGCCCATTCGGCGGCAAGCGATTTTGTCAGCATATGGACGCCAGCCTTCGAGACGTTGTAGGCGGCCTGGGGCTGTGGCCGGTTCACCACCAGGCCGGACATGGAGCCGATATTGACGATCGCTCCGCGCCTTCGGTCGACCATGCTTCGGCCAAACGTTTGCGAGCACCACCAGACACCATTGAGATTGATATCGATGACTTCCTTCCACTCCTCAGCACTGGTGTCCGTCGCATCCGAATTGCGTGCGACACCGGCGTTATTCACTAAAATATGGACAGGTCCGATGGAAGTTTCGACGCGTTGCTGAGCAGTGGCAACGCTGTCCCGGTCCCGTACGTCCATAACGACGGCACTGGCGCAGCCTCCGCTTTTTATGAGCGCGGCGGCTGTGGACTCGGACAGCTCTTGTGAGAGATCGGCGATCACGACGTGGGCCTGCAGCGCGCAGAATCGCTCCGCAATGGCGCGCCCGATACCTTGAGCGCCGCCGGTGACAACCGCGATGCGACCTTCGAAAGATTGATTTGCCTCGCTCATGTGTGCTCCCGTCTATCTAACAAACGCCGCGATGCTTTCGTATGGATTGCCGGGTCCGACCAATATCGAACGAATACCGGCCCGCTCGGCGCCCAGCCCATCGGTCATTGGATTGTCGCCAATCATGATGGCGCTATCGGCAGTGCTGCCAAATCGCGCAAGCGCGGTTTCGAACATGATCCCGTTCGGCTTGCCAACGATTTCCGGGATGAGCTCGGGCATACAGGCCTGAAACATCCTGAGAAGTGATCCGGTTTCCGGAACCGGAACGCGGCCCCGGCCGGGATGAGTGAGGTCGGGATTGCTCACGACGAACTCCGCGCCGCTAGCGAGCAGTGCCAGACCGCGCTGCAATTTGTCGTAGGTAAATGCGGTATCGCGCGCCAGCGCTACAAGGTCACCGGCAGGCGATATTAGCAACCCCTTTGAGCGGGCGTAATCTTCAATTTCCGGGACTGCAAACAGTGCAACGGAACGATCAGGCCGTCCGGCCAAGATATCTATCATCAAGGCGCCGGCAAGGATAATGCGGGTGGGGTCGACAACGAGGCCGCGCGTGTCCAGATGCTTCGCAAGGCTCGCCGGTGTCTGGGTGGAATTATTGGACAGGATTGCGTATCGTCCATCCAACTGCGCCAGCAGAGTAGATGCAGCGGGATGTGGCTCGTTACCAAGTGCAAGGCAGCCGTCGAGATCGATCAGTACCAGCTCTGCCGACATCATCAAGTCGCGCGCTGCATTGTCCGGCTCACTCGTTCGTTGCGATGAAATCTCCATGGGCTTTGATCACTGCAAATTGTATGGAGCAACGCTCTGCTGGAGGCCGGGCGTTACTCGATCCAACATCGACTGCGACAATAAGGGCATTGCAAAGGCTACTCAGAGGTCGAAGGTCGCGGTCTGGTCGATAAAATTGTGCAGGTGCACCAGCGTAAAATCGGGCTCAGCGAACACGACGCCGTAGGCCGGCGGTTCGTGGCTGCCGGGAACGAGGCCTTCTTTCACGAAATTGAGTTCGACCTGATGGTTGGTGCCCGGCACATTGCTGAAGGGAATGCCTTGCCATGAACCGCTTAGCGGCCGGTGGAGGTGTCCAAAGAACAGATGTTTGATGTTCGGACGGCCAACCACGAGGTCGGAGAAGGCCTCGCTATCGAATAGCCGGATTTCGTCCATGCGACGTAGCCCGACCTTGAACGGGGGGTGATGCATAAAGAGATAGACCGGAAGGCCTTTAGCTGCCCCAAGCTGCGCCTTGAGCCAGGCGCGGCGACGATCACAAAATGTTCCATGGGGTTGCCCACGCTCAAGGGTATCGATGCAGATAAAGCGTCCGACCGAGGTATCCAATGTAAACTGGATGAATCCTTCGGAATCGATCGGGGTATCGGGAAACGCGCTCTTAAAGTTGTCGCGGTCGTCGTGATTTCCGACCATCAGATGAAATGGCATCGCTAGATCGGCCAGGACGGATTTGACCAGGGCATAAGCTTCAGGACTGCCGGTCTGGGTCAAATCGCCCGTGATAACGACGCATTCCGCATCCGAATGATGACGGTTGATGTGTGCCACGCAGGCACGGAGTCTCTCTTGCGGATTGAGGCCGTAGAGAAGCGCGTTGCCTCCCACCATGTGCAGGTCGGATACGTGCAGGAATTTCATGGTCTTTTTCTCAAGCGAAATGGGGCGGCGGTTTCCGCCGCCCCGGATCGTAATTTCACTTCGGCAGCAGTTTTTGGACATCGGCGCTCATGCTCTTGAGCGCCTCGTCGGGTGGCGTGGATTTATCGACGATGGTTTGGAGATGATCCTTGATCACAGAGATGATCTTCAGGCCGTTATCGCCGGGAAATGCGTACCAGGCCGTCATGTAAGGCGCCTGCCGCAACGCGGTCATATGGTTGGGGTGCGTTTCGTAGAAGGTCTTGAGCAACGTGGCGTCGGCGGCGGGGCGGCTATTGGGCGGCATATACCCGCTGCCTTTCACCATGATCGTTGCGCCGATCGGCCCGGTGATGAATTTCATGAATTTCCACGCAGCCCGCTGCTTCTCGGGAGTGGACGCAAACATGAGTGCTGCGGCGCCGCCAGTCGGCAAGCGGCCATTTTCCGCAGGCACTGGAAACGAAGCTGTACGCCATTTGAATTTGCCTCCGACGCCGTCATCAGCGACCCGAAGCAGAGACGTCGATTCGGTCCAGATTCCCATCTTGCCCGCGAAGAAGCTCTGGCGTGCCGCTTCATGAGCAAAATTCGGCATGCCGGCGTCGCGCACCATTGACCCCAGCAATTCAGCACTTTTCCGACCGGGCTCCTGGTCGAAAGCGACAGTCTTCTCGTCGGCGGTGAGCATGGTTCCACCATGCGACATCACCAGCGCCTGCCACATCCAGTTGCCAGTGATCGCCCAGGAGAAATACATGCCGGTGGTATCGTTACCGAGGGCCTGTATTTTCTTCGCCAGGTCCATGATGCCGCCCCACGTTTTGGGGAAGGCGTTGGGATCGCCGCCTGCCTTGGTGACAAGGTCCTCGTTGAAATAGATGATCGGGGTCGATACCGCGAAGGCCAGCCCATAGGGCTTGCCGTTGAGAGTTCCGAGCGACATCATCGAATCCGAAAACCCCTGACCCTTCCAGTCGGGTTCTTTTGCAATGAACGGCGTCAGGTCCACGGCAATCCCGCGGTCGACGAACGGCCGCTGAAGATTGATCGCCTGGAGCGAAACATCGGGAAGCTGTTTGGTCACGGCGTCGCGAAGGGCAGTCTGCGCTCCATCCTCGTATTCTTTGTAGGCGGATCGATACGAAATCGTGATATCCGGATTTTCCTTTTCAAATTCGGTTTTTAGTTCTTGGAAGACTTTGTCGAAAATGAACGCGAGAGGATACTGAACTTCGATCGCGGTCTTTTGCGCGTGAGCTGACGTCGAAAGGGCAATAATCATTGCGAAAGCTGCAACAAGGCGTTTCATGAATCCCTCCATTTCCATTTTGTTTTCTTATCCCTTCATCCCACTGAAGGTGATGCCTTCGATGAATCGCCGCTGCGCGATCAGAAACGCCGCGACAAGCGGCAGGATCGTAACGGTTGCGGCGGCCATCAGTGGCCCATAGTCGGTTCCACCGCCGTTCTCCCTAAAAAAGGCCACGCCAAGTGGCGGCGTGAATAGGTGCTCATTGCTGACGGCGATCAGCGGCCAGAAATAATCATTCCAATGAGCGATCACGGAGAATATTCCGAAGGCAATCAATGCGGGAACAGCAGTGGGCAGCATCACGCGCCACACAATGCCGAAATCGCGCATTCCGTCGATGCGGGCGGCATCGATCAAGTCGTCGGGCACCGTCATGAAGAACTGCCGCATCAGAAAAATTCCGAACACCGACAGAGCGAAGGGGAGAACCAGCGCGCCGTAAGTGTTGAGGATGCCAGTTTTATAAAGAAGTATGTAGATCGGAATGGCGGTCGCGTGCATCGGCACCAGGAGGCAAAGAAGTACCAGTCCAAACAACGTGTCGCGTCCCCGGAAGCGTAACTTCGCCAGTGCATAGGCGGCCGGTAGACTGGTCAGGACCTGAAGCGTGAAGATGGCCGTCGTGACGATGAGGCCGTTCAGCATGTATCGCAGCAGCGAAACCTTCTCGGTAGCTGCCGAATAATTCTGGATCAGTGCCCAGTGCTCGGGGAGTAGATGAAAATCGGATGTCAGAATTTCGCTTTGCGGCTTGAACGACGTCAGGACCATTATCGCGAACGGCGCGATCATCACGACTCCACCTGCCATCAGGATGATGTGCCGGGCCGCTTTGGCGATCGGTCCGATGCGCACGTTGCTCATGAATAATGAACCCTGCGATCGAGGAAAAATGTCTTCAGGGCGGCGAACGCCATCACGATCAGGAGAAAAACGACGGTAACGGCCGCGCCATAACCCGTACGGAAGAACGTGAACGCCTCCGAATACATCGTGAAGAGCAGTACCTCTGTCGATTTATTGGGCTCACCCTTGGTAAGTACCGCAACGGTGTCGAACACCTGAAAGGATCGAATGGCGGTAATAACAATGACAAATAATGACACCGGGCCGAGCATGGGCCACGTCACAAGGCGAAATCGATCGAGACCGCTGCGGGCGCCATCCACCGCCGCAGCCTCG
The DNA here is from genome assembly GCA_963748165.1 of uncultured Alphaproteobacteria bacterium. Classification (GTDB taxonomy): domain Bacteria; phylum Pseudomonadota; class Alphaproteobacteria; order Rhizobiales; family Xanthobacteraceae; genus Bradyrhizobium. The sequence goes on along the minus strand of CAVVIM010000016.1, from coordinate 256,291 downwards.
TAGAGTTCAGGCGGGATCGACGTCAGCCCTGCCATAAACAGCACCATATTAAAGCCCAGGCTTTGCCAGATACCAATGCCGCACAAAGTGAAGAGGGCAAGGCTGCCGTCGTGCAGCCAGTCGTGGGGTCGCATTCCAACGGCTTTCAGCGTAAGATTGATGACGCCGAATTGCGGATGCAGCATGAATTCCCAGACAATGGCCATTGCAATCAATGTTGCCATGACCGGCAGGAAGTAGACCGCGCGATAGAAGCTCCGAAGCGAATTGTCGGCCTCGATGAGCAGAGCCGCACCGAGGCCCAGCAGAACCGATCCCGGCACCACGATGGCTGCGTAGATCAGCGTGTTTTGAAGCGATCGCTGAAACGTCGGATCTTGGGCGAGCTCGATGTAATTACCGAGGCCGATCAGGGAGATCGTCGAGGCTCCCAACTGGTAATTGGTCAACGAGAGCAGAACGACGCAGATCAGCGGGCCGATCATGAAAATTGTCATCAGGACAAGGGCCGGCCCCGCCAAAGACAAGGCGATGGTCGACTGCCGCCAGGATCGGTGGGGACGCTCGATCACGCCGCGATGGCTCCTGTCGTGGGAACCCGATGGCCGTCGCCATCAAAAACCAGCACAGCCTCAAGCGGCAGCGAGATTGGGACCGTGCCGCCGATTTGCCAAGTAGCTGCCTGCGATGCTTCGGTTCTTGCAACGATGCGATTGTTGCAGCCGTTCACCTCGAGATGAAGGAGCAAGTCGGATCCGAGGTTCTCACTGTGCACTAATTTTCCTGCAATCCCTGAGCGGGTCGGAGGAATTGAGATCAGGTGAGGTCGAATTGCAACCTGGACCGGAATACCCGCAGCCAAGCCGGTCTTGAGTGGAATGCGTTCGCCGAATAACTCGATCGCGTCCCTGCTCGTGTGGCCCGGAAACAAATTGATGCGCGGGCTGCCGACGAACTGCGCGACGCGTAAGTTGGCGGGATTGTTGTAGATCGCGTCAGGCGGTGCTGCCTGCAGAACCTCTCCGTCCATCATGACGACCACCCGGTCCGACATTGTCATGGCTTCGGCCTGATCGTGCGTCACGTAAACAAATGTCGTTTGCAGTTGCCGGTGAAGCTGGGCAATTTCGGCGCGCATATGAACACGCAGCTCGGCATCGAGATTGGACAAAGGCTCGTCCATCAAAAAAACGCGCGGCGACCGGACCATCGCCCGACCCAGAGCGACACGTTGCTTTTGGCCCCCCGACAATTGGCCGGGCTTGCGGTCGAGCAATTGTTCGATGTGGAGCATGTTGGCGATGCGATCCACGTCGCGCCGGATTTTCTCGAGGTGTGGCGCCACGCCGAGCGGTAGAAGCCGCGCGCCGGGCAGGCGCTGCAGCCAATTCAGGCGGTTCATGCGCAACGGGACGGCAATGTTCTCGGCGACGGTGAGATGGGGATAAAGCGCGTAGGACTGAAACACCATCGCGATGTCGCGCTCATTTGGAGGGCGTTCGTCCACCCGTTGCCCATCGATCTCAATGGTTCCGCTATCTTGTCGGACAAGTCCGGCTATGATGCGCAGCAATGTCGACTTGCCGCAGCCTGATGGGCCTAGAATGGTGACGAATTCCCCTGATCTAATGTCGAGGTCCAGGCCTTTTAGGACCTGTGCTTGGCCAAAAGCCTTTGCGACGCGGCGCAAAGACACCTTGCCCAGTTGATGCGGGCCAGGTCGCTCAATCGCAAAAGCCTTTCGCAGGTGTTGGCTGGTTGCAGGCCCTTCCTTTATCCTTGGCTGCATGTGCCCCCCTGGGCAGCGTCTTCGCGCTGTCATTCATCGGCTTCAAGGTAACGCAGATTGCCCGACTGAGACAAGCTCATAATTTATGGAAATAAACTGAGATAATCTCAGTGATAAGCCTTAGGGCGGGCGAGCGCCTGATTGGGCAGACCTGCGCGATCAAGATCTCTTGTAGGCAGCAAATGTCCCGGCCGCCGACGACGGCTGGGCCGTGAGAGAATTCGCCGTCTAGCCCTATCGCTCGCCCGTTACGCGCCAGATCGCATCGCCTACATCGTCCGCGACAAGAAGCGAGCCGTCAGGACCGAGTGATACGCCTACTGGCCGCCCATAGGACACCCGCTCGTCCGGTGCGAGGAACCCCGTCAGAATATCCCTTGGGGGGCCAGCCGGTCGCCCATTCGCGAACGGCACAAAGACGACTTTGTAGCCACTCAGCGTGCTGCGGTTCCACGAGCCGTGCTGCCCGACGGCCATGCCTTCCGGAAAGCCGGGAAGTGTGCCGGCCGCAAGCCAGCATAGGCCCAGCGACGCGGTATGCCCGCCCAACGCGTACTCCGGCGTAAGGGCCTTTGCGACCGCGGCCGGATCCTGCGGTACCCGATCGTCCACTGTCTGCCCCCAATAGCAATAGGGCCAACCGTAGAAACCTCCGTCGCGGACCGAGGTCAGATAGTCGGGAGGTGTCTCGTCGCCCAGACCATCGCGCTCGTTGACCACCGTCCAGAGGACGCCAGTCCGTGGCTCCCACGCCATGCCCACCGGGTTGCGCAGTCCGTTCGCAAAGATGCGGATGCTGCCATCAGCCAGATCCAGCTCGTAGATGGCCGCCCGGCCTTCCTCCACGGCCATGCCGCTGTCTGCGATATTGCTGAGCGAGCCGACCCCGACAAAGAGCTTCTGGCCATCGGGGCTCGGCAACAGACTGCGCGTCCAATGTCCGCCGGACTTGAAGTCGGTGAGTTTCCGCCCCGGCGCGGTGATGCGGTCCGTGCCCGCCGCATATGGGAAGGCCACCACGCCGTCGGTGTTGCCGACATAGAATGTGGTGCCCAGCAGTGCCATGCCGAACGGCTGGTTCAGTCTCTCCATGAAAATTTCGCGCTTTTCGGCGACGCCATCACCATCCGCGTCGCGCAACAAGGTGATGCGATTCGCGCTGACGCCAAGGGCGGCGGCGCGTCTCATCGTAGCCTGCATCGCGTAACTAAAAACGCTCCTGGCTGGTCCTTGGACCTGGTTCGCCTCGGCAACCAGGACATCGCCATTGGGCAGCACGTTAATCCAGCGCGGATGTTTCAGACCGGTCGCAAACGCATTGACCTTGAGTCCTGGCGCCGCCACCGGCTTTTGCCCATCGGTCCACCCCTTGGCGGTCGGCATCTTGAGCGTCGGGATGGCGCCCTGCGGCTTCGCCGCCGGAACTACCGGCGCGCCGCCCCAGGCCGGATCGTACGTAACGCCCTGTAGCCGGCGCCACCGGAGCGCGGCGGCCGCGATCAGCGCGACTATTCGCGCGAAAATGCTCGAAAAGATCATCCAGATCACCTGTTGGTCGCGCGCACACACGTTAGAACGTTATCGCCGACGTATGAATTAACCAACCACTTGGCGGTGTCGCTGACCACTCCGCCGCCGGCTAAATCATGGCCATGCGGCAAAAGACGGCGCGTCAGCCGTCGCACCTGTCGCGATGTTTTGTCGATAGGCGCCCGGCGCCACGCCGGTCAGTCGTTTGAAGAACCGATTGAAGTAGCCGGGGTCGCGAAAGCCAAGGCCATAAGCGATCTGCTCGACGGGAAATTCAGTATTTTCCAGTCGGAGCCGGGCCTCTTCCAGAAGACGGTCATGGACCAGCTTCAAGGGCGTGCAGCGCGCGCTGCGCCGGCAGGCGTCGTGCAAATGCGCGCGGGTTACGCCAAGTAATTTGGCGAAGACTTCGATCGAAAAATTATCTCGATAATGAAGCTCAATGAGTTGCCTGAACCGATGGACCGTCGTTGTGCCGGTACCTCTGACCGGCGAGTTGCTACCGGAGGCACGCCAAAGATGCAGCAGCAGAGAACCAAGATGGTGGCCCATCATCGCAGAGGCTCCCGGCCTTTGCTCACGGGATTCCCTTACCAAGGCCGCAAAGGCAATTTCGATCTCCGGGAGATTTGCGGCGATTTTATCGTGCGGCGCTACCGTAGTGCGACTTAGCAGTGGCCGCAGGTGAGCCGCGACAGGGCTGTCGCCAACTGTTCGTAAAATGAAGTTTTCGGCAATGGAGGCGACGACGCCATCGCTGCCGGCCGGGAGAAAGAATTGGCCGAGGGTCAGCCGCGGCAACCAAAGCATGAAGGGCGCGGCAAGTTCGACAGTCGTTCCGTCATTCCCCGCGAACGTCCCTTGGCCATGGAGAACCAGGAAGGCCTGAGACCTGGACTCTCCCTCCAGGCTCGCTACGGACCAGGTCCGGCCGGCGAGGGCGACATCCATTCGCAGCGCGATCACGGCCGGGCCAACCGAGCCGTATGCGCTCGCCGGTTTGGGTAGGCGGAGGTCGGAGGCAACGAAGCGAGAAGGCATTTGCGGTCAGTCCAGTTCCGAATAATTAGACCCGAATGACAAGAAAGTGCAAGTTCTTCTCAGAAAAGTACATTCTACGAGGTGAGAGAATGCGGCTTACTAGAGCCCCACCGGGCGTCACGTCCGGACTGAAAAACCTGAGGAAATGCTGACGAGGAAGATTTCGTCGTCTTCACTAGGCGCCAGATCCAACCTCGATCTCTGCCAGATTTTGGGTTCTCGCGGATAGCTGCGAAGGTCGACGAAGTGCGTGAGAGGCCGCCGATGCCGATGATAGCACGGGACAGACATGACGGCGCTGCTCCAGACGCCGAGAACATGCTCGATGTGCCGCTGTTGCTTCAAAACAAAAATCTTCCCGCATCGAATGGTGCTTTTTTTGAACGGCTAAGCCCGATGACGGGCGAGGTCGTGTCACGGGCCGCGGCAGCGACGCCTGCCGACGCGGCGGCGGCGGTTGCCTCGGCTGCCGCTGCCTTTCCGAAGTGGTCGGCGGTCGGGCCAAGCGAGCGGCGCGCCCGCCTGGTGGAAGCAGCGGCAATCATCGAGGGGCGCGCCGATTCGTTCGTCACGGCAATGGCCGAGGAGACCGGTGCTACTGCATCCTGGTCGCGTTTCAACGTGGAGCTTGCCGCAAGCATGCTCCGCGAAGCCGGCGCCGCGACGACGCAGATCGCAGGAGAGGTGATCCTTTCCGATAAACCGGGAATGACGGCCTTCGCGCTGCGCCAGCCAGTCGGCGTCGTGCTTGGAATGGCGCCCTGGAATGCTCCGGTCATATTGGGTGTACGGGCTCTCGCAATGCCGCTTGCTTGCGGCAACACCGTTATCCTCAAGGCCTCGGAAATCTGTCCCCGGACACACCGACTCATTGGTGAGAGTTTGTGCGATGCCGGAATGGATGGCGGCGTGGTCAACATCGTCAGCAATGCACCGGCAGATGCATCGATAATCGTGGAGGCTCTTATCGCGCAGCCCGCGGTTCGCCGCGTGAATTTTACCGGCTCGACCCGCGTCGGACGCATGATTGCGGAGGTCGCTGCACGCTATTTGAAACCTGCGCTGCTGGAACTTGGCGGAAAAGCCCCATTGATCGTCCTTGACGATGCCGATCTGGACGAGGCCGTGCGGGCCGCCGCCTTCGGCGCCTTCATGAATCAGGGTCAAATTTGCATGTCGACGGAACGTATCATCGTCGATGAATCGGTCGCGACCGCATTCGTGGGCATGCTGGCGAGGAAAGCTGCGACGCTGGTCGCCGGCAATCCTCAGGACTCCAACACGCCGCTCGGAACCGTCATCGGCTATGAGGCCGTCCGGCGGATAGATGCGCTGGTCAAGGATGCTGTTTCGAAAGGCGCTCGCATTCTGACAGGCGGCCGGGCCAATGGCACATTGATGGACGCAACCGTGCTTGACCACGTGACTCCGGCGATGCGGATCTACTCCGAGGAATCCTTTGGCCCGGTCGTTTCGGTCATTCGAGTGCGCGGCGTCGATGAGGCCGTGCGAGTTGCGAACGACACCGAGTACGGATTGTCGTCCGCAGTATTCGGCCGCGACGTCAAGCGCGCAATGGACGTGGCTCTGAGGATCGAGTCCGGTATCTGCCACGTCAACGGCCCGACGGTGCATGACGAGGCGCAAATGCCTTTTGGCGGAATGAAAGCCTCAGGTTACGGCCGGTTCGGCGGAAAGGCCGCTATTCACGAATTTACGGAGTTGCGCTGGATCACTGTCTCCAGCCGACTCGGCAACTATCCGATCTGAGCATTCCTGAAGAGGCTTCGTCAATCGGATGATAAAAAGCCGGACGATAAGCTGATCGGCCGGCGTCAAGTCTCGCTATCGGCGAGTGGTCAAAGAATAACCAACGGGAGGAAATTCATGAATACGAAGAAGATGGAAGTCGAGCGCAATCAAGGTCTGTCGCGACGCGAACTCATCGTCAACGCGGGCGTCGGCAGCATCGCGCTCGCCGCCGGCGGCCGGGGCGTCTATGCCGCCGACGCTGAAAAGGTATTGAAGGTTGGTTTCATCAGCCCGCGCAGTGGCGCGTTGGCCGGATTTGGCCAGGGCGACGGATACGTGCTCGAGATGGCGCGCAAATCCCTTGCCAATGGATTCAGTATCGGCGGCACGACCTACAAAGTCCAGCTCATCGATCAGGATACGCAATCAAATCCATCGCGAGCGGGTCAGCTAGCCAATAACCTCATCAACAACGACAAGGTTGATTTGATGTTGGCGACCTCGACGCCGGAAGTCGTGAATCCGGTGGCCGACGCGTGCGAAGCGGCAGGGGTGCCCAGCCTTTCGACTGTCATGCCCTGGGAGGCGTTCTATTTCGGTCGCGGTGGCAAGCCGGGCCAGCCGTCGCCGTTCAAGTGGAGCTACCTGTTCAGTTTCGGCACCGCCGAATTCGCCAAGACCTATCTCTCGATGTGGGACTCGATGAAGACCAACAAAAAGATTGGCATCCTCTATCCCAATGATGCCGACGGCAACGCGGTGCGCGCAAATCTCGCGCCACTTCTGAAGAAGGGCGGTTATACCATTATCGATCCGGGCCCCTATGAGGACGGCACGACCGACTATGCGGCGCAGATCTCGTTGTTCAAGCGGGAGAGTTGCGAAATATTCAACACGTTTCCGATCCCGCCGGATTTTGCCGCTTTCTGGCGCCAGGCCGCGCAGCAGGGCTACACGCGGATGGTCAAGATCGCGCAGATCGCCAAGACCGGTTTGTTTCCGTCGGACGTCGAGGCCCTCGGCAGCCTCGGCTATAATCTTGCCGGCGGGGCCTATTGGCACAAGGCGTTTCCATACAAGTCTTCGTTGACGGGGCTTTCGGGCGACGAGCTTGCAGACGGCTATGAGAAGGCAACAAGCAAGCAGTGGGAGCAGCAGCTCGGAGCCTCGATGGCACTCCTCGACGCAGGCTTCGCAACGCTCAAGGCGAGCAATGATCCGACCAACAAGACCGCCGTCGTCAAGGCGCTGGCGAAGCTGAATACGACGACGATGGTGGGCAAGGTCGACTTCAACGCCGGGCCGTTCCCGAACGTCTCGGTCGCGCCGATCCTCGGTTGCCAATGGATCAAAGCGCCGGCCGGCTCCAAGTTCAAGTTCGATTTCGTCACCGTCGACCATGCGACGGATACTAACGTACCGATTCAGGCCAAGCTGAAACCCTACAACGCCTGACGGAACAAGCGCTTCGTGACCGAGAAGTCCAACGAGTTGGTGCTCTCCGCCACGGGGATATGCAAGCGTTTCCACGCGCTCGCCGTTCTCGACGGGGTGAACTTTACCATCCGTCAGAACGAGGCGGTGGGCATCGTTGGTCCAAACGGCGCCGGCAAGACAACATTCTTGAGCGTTCTCGTCGGTGCGTTGAGCCCCGAGGCAGGGACAGTGATGTTCAAGGGGCAGGACGTCACGTCCCTGTCGGCGGCCGACCGTTGCAGAAGGGGTCTGGTACGCACTCACCAGATCCCGAAGCCGTTCGGCGGCATGACGGTGTTCGAAAACGTATTGGTCGCAGCCGCAAACGGAATGCGCTTTGATCGCGACGAAGCCTATGAGCGGTCGATCGACGCGCTCAGGCGTTCCGCACTGATGGAGGTGGCGAACCGTCGCGCCGAGACTCTCGGCCTTCTCGACCGCAAGCGGCTCGAACTCGCACGCGCGCTCGCGACCGGTCCGAGTTTGCTGTTGCTCGACGAAATCGGCGGCGGCCTCACCGACGCCGAAGCGAGCGAGCTTGTGCAAATCATCCTCGATCTCAGGCGGCGCGGGATCGCCATCGTCTGGATCGAACATATCGTGCATTTACTGTTGCAGGTGAGCGACCGGCTTATCTGCATGGATGCCGGCAGGGTAATCGCCGACGGCGAGCCGAATGCGGTCATGGCCGACCAGGCTGTGATCGATGCCTATCTCGGAGGCGTTGCGTGAACGGCATTCTCGCAGTCGACAAGCTTGATGTGCGACATGGCCTGTTGCAGGCGGTCCGCGGCGTCACCTTCTCAGTGGCGAAGGGCGAGATTGTCGCTTTCGTTGGAGCCAATGGCGCCGGCAAAACGACGTTGTTCCGGGCGATCGCCGGCGCGCACCGACCCGCGGGCGGCCGTATTTTTTTCCAGGGAACCGATATCACGTCGTTGCCGGATTACGAACGCGTCAGGCGCGGGATCGTTTTGGTCCCCGAAGGGCGGCGACTTTTCACCCAGTTGAGCGTTCTGGAAAACCTGATGCTTGCGGGCGCTGTCCGCCGGCCGGGCAGGTGGGACCTCAAGGCGGTGCTCGACGTGTTTCCCAACCTGGGCGGCCTTCTCAACAGGAAGGCTGGAAATCTCTCGGGCGGAGAACAGCAGGCCACCGCGATCGGAAGAGCCCTGATGACAAATCCGGAGGTCTTACTTCTTGACGAAATTTCGCTCGGTTTGTCGCCGGCCGCGGTCGGACGGGTCTACGATTCGCTGCAAACGCTGATCGAAACGGGAACCACAATCTTGCTGGTCGAACAGGATCTCAATCGGGCGCTGTCGGTCGCCGATCGCGTTGTTTGCATGCTGGAGGGAAAGATCGCCGCCGAAGGGCGGGTTCAGGACATGACGCGGGAGCGGATCACGGACGCTTATTTCGGACTGCATCGCGCCGCGGTGCCGGGCGCGGGCGCATGATGGACTGGATCAATTCGATCATCCAGGGCGTGCTGCTGGGCGGCTACTACTCGCTGATGGCGTGCGGGCTTGCTTTCATGTTCCAGGTGATGGGGATCATTAATCTGGCACACGGGACGTTGGCGGTCGTAGCCGGCTTCGCGATATGGACCGTCTCCGAACATTTTGGCATAAGCCCCTTTCTTGCGCTGATCGGCGTCTTGCCGGCGATGGCCGCAATCGGTTGGATCCTGCAACGAGGAATCCTCGAACGCAGCGCACGGGCGGGCCAGCTCGTGCCGCTGCTCGCAACATTCGGGCTCGCAATTGTTGTCGAGAACCTGCTTTTCGAGGGGTTCGGCGCCGATACGCGCTCGCTCGCGCCCTATATCGACACCCTTGCCTATGATAGCTGGGCGATCGGCGACGTTTTTATCGGCCAACTATCGGTACTCATTTTTGTCATTGCGGTGGTGCTGCTCGGCGGTCTCAGCCTGTTTCTTTCCAATACCCATTTGGGGCGCGCGATCCGCGCCACCGCTGAAGACCCCGACACGGTCGGGCTGATCGGAATCAACGCCAGAAAGGTCAATACGGTGGCGACATGCATCGCCATGCTGACGGTCGCGGTCGCCGGGATGTTCCTCGGCATGCGTGCGACCTTCACGCCCTATTCGGGGCCCGAGCAACTCGTCTTCGCCTTTGAGGCGGCGGTTATTGGCGGTTCGAAATCACTGTGGGGGACACTTGTTGGCGGCATTGTGCTCGGCGTATCCCAGACAATCGGGGCACAAATCAATCCGCAAGGGTTCCTGATTGCGGGGCACGTGGTGTTTCTTGTTATTCTGGTCGCGCGGGTGTCGGCTGTAATGCCGGCCTTCGGTTCGCTGGCCAGACGATTGAGGGGACTGACGTCATGACTGTGCCGTCTGTCGTCCGCGTCGAACGCTGGACCCCCGGTTCGATTATTGCAGCGGCGATCGGGGTGGCGCTGGTCGTTTTCCTGGCGGTCGGGCCGGTGTTTTTCAATGCAAACCTCATCGACAAGCTGACAATCCTTTTCATCTACGTGATCCTCGCGGCAATGTGGAACGCGCTCGCCGGTTATGGTGGGCTCATCTCGGTCGGTCAGCAGGCCTTCTTCGGACTGGGCGCCTATGCAGCCGTGCGGCTGGCGAATCTCGGCCTCAATCCATTTCTGTCGCTGTTCGCTGGCGCGATTTCGGTCGGTATCGTTTCGCTGCCGATGTCGACATTCATGCTGCGTCTGAGAGCCAGCGAATTTGCCATCGGCATGTGGGTGATTGCCGAGCTCGCTCATCTGTTGGTCAATCTCGACAGTTTGATCAACGGCGAAACCGGGACCTCGTTCATCGAGCTCAACGAGTATGACGTGGTCCTCAGGCACACGCTGATCTATTGGTCGGCGCTTGCCGCAATGGTTGGCCTGCTGGGTATCGTTTTCCTGCTGCTGCGCAGCCGCGTAGGGATCTCGATTCAGGCGATACGCGATAACGAAGACGCCGCGGCGTCGATCGGAGTCAAAGTGCTCATCACCAAGCGCATCGTCTTCGCGCTTGCGGCGACCGGCGCGGCGACGGCAGGAGCCCTTTGGGTCGCGAGTGCGATAACGTTCCAACCCAAAACCTACTTCTCCGTACAGTGGACGGCCTACATGATCTTCATGGTGCTGGTCGGCGGGATCGGGACCTTCGAGGGAGCGATCGTCGGCGCCGTGATCTTCTTCCTGATCGAGACGTGGTTCGGGGCCATGGGCGTCTGGTACCTGATCGGTCTTGGCGCGACGGCGCTGATCTTTGCGCTGTTCCTGCCGCGCGGCATCTGGGGCAGTCTTGAAGACCGCTTTGGAATCCGTCTGCTTCCGGTTGGCTATCGGCTCAATTGGGCAAAAGGTTCGAATTTGATCGGAAACCCCGGCAAGCCGGACTCCGCTCGCCATTCCGCAAAAGTGCCTGAAGCGCCGGACGCACTACCCGACATTTAACAGCCATTGCCACAGCCGGTGTTGGCGTCTCCGCAAATCATCGAAAATGGAACTCGCGATGAAGATCGGCGGTGAATACAAGGTGAGCCAGATCGGGTTGCGTCAATGGCAGAAATTTGCCCGTGAAGGACGAGCGGATGTTGATGAACTCGTCGAAGTGCTCATCTCCATGGCCAAGCAGCTCCCTGATGAGGTAGCCGCCGCGCGCGCGCAGGCTCGCGAAGAAGGGTTGAATAACGCTCTTATCGAGCGTTTGGCGACGCAATTGATCGATCGATCCCACGAATGCCAGCGCTTGCTGAGTGACCTTCCCGCTTCGGTCGAAAAACCGGCTTGATGTCGAATCCTTCCTGCCGATTTCCATCATCAAGCTGGAAAGCCCCTCAAAATGAAAGGAGTAAGTCATGGGAAATCTCTCACTTCCAGGGAACCCTCGGTATCAGCCGAAGGACCTGCAAGCAGTCTTCGGTTACGACAACCTGTTTCGGGCCGTTGCCGAAGTAGAAATCGCAACAATGAAAACGTTGGCCGACATCGGGATCATTCCCGAGGCCAATATCGCATCGCTCACGCCCGTTGTTGAGCAGGAACTCCTCGCCATTCCGACAACTGAAGTCGATGATGTGGAACGCAAGGTGACCAGGCACGACATTCGTGCATGGGTGCGGATCGCTCAGAGCAAGGTGGCCCCGGGGCTTCGGCGCTGGATTCATGTTCCGCTCACAAGCTACGATGCGCTCGACACCGCTCGGGCTCTGCAGTTCGTGCGCGGACACCAAGCGGTAAAGCAACTCACCGACAAGGTGGTTGGTCTCTTCGTCGAGCAAGTCAATTTATTCGCGCTTCAGCCCCAGATCGGCCGAACACACGGACAGCACGCGCTGCCCATCACCGTCGGTTTCTGGTTCGCAACGATCCTCAGCCGGATTCTAACCAACATTCAAAGCGCCAACAAGTGCAGCGGAAAAGTTGGTGGGAAAAATCTCCGGCGCCGTTGGCGTCTACAACGCTCAAGTGGGTCTCGGCATCACAGCCCGGTGCGGCGACAAGACCTTTGAGGAGCGTGTGCTCGAAAAGCTCGGTCTCAAAGCCGCACCGATCAGTACCCAGATTCTTCCGCCGGAACCACTCGCTGATTACCTGTTCTGCTGCGTCAAGCTTTCCGCTGCCTTCGGCCAGTTTGGCCGAGACGGCCGACACTTGATGCGGACGGAGATTGCCGAACTCGGCGAACCCTTCGAGCAAGGACAGGTCGGATCGTCAACCATGGCTCACAAGAGGAACCCGATCAATTTCGAAAACCTCGAGGGGACATGGATCAAGAACCAGGTCGAATTCGGCAAGGTTCTGGCGACGATGGTCAGCGAGCACCAGCGTGACCTGGTCGGCAGCTCGATCGCTCGGGATTTCCCGACGATCGTGGTCAATCTGGTCAATCAACTCAACACTCTGCTGCGCGAAGCGGGCGGGAAACCGTTCATCTCGCGTATCTCGGTCGACGAAGTGTCGCTCAAGCAAAACTTCGAAGCTCAAGGTGATGCCATTCTTGCCGAGCCGATCTACATCGCCCTCCAGATGGCAGGCTATCAAGGAGACGCTCACGAGTTGGTGAATCACATCGCCATGCCACGTTCAAGACAGGCTGGAGTCTCGCTTCTTGAAGCGACGCAATGGGCGCTTCAGCAGCAGTCGGCAGACCAGGTGTGGAGTAAGATCCCGCCGGAGACGGTCAACATGCTAGGCAGGCCGGAGACTTATACCGGTGCCGCTGCAGCGAAGGCTCGTGAAATCGCCAAGCGGGCCGAGACTTACCTCAAGGCGCAGTCACCATGTTGAAGTTCGCAAAAAAGCCGTCGGACCCGTTCGGGCACGTCCCGAGATGACCTGCGGGCATTTCCGGACGAGGTGCGCCGCGTCATGGATATCCCGGAGATTATTAAGCCGGCAAGACAACCGGCAAAGGAAAAGGCAGTGGATTCGCAAGAATCCGTTTGCCGCAATTGACAGGGGCGCGGGCGGTGTCGAGCGGCGGCGCAGGCCCGGGCTGGCCTACAAAAAATAAGCTGCTTTTATTGACGCAGCCCGGTATAATTCTCTGCACCTCAACGAGACCCCGCGGCCACGGCAGACGCTGTCCCGGTGCTCCTGAATGGGAGGTTTTTGGATGTCCACCTCCCTGACAATCAACGGCGAGCAGAAATCGGTCGAGGCGCCGGACGACATGCCGCTGTTGTGGGTGCTTCGCGACCTGCTCGGCATGACCGGAACGAAATTCGGTTGCGGCATCGCACAGTGCGGCGCCTGTACCGTGCACATTGACGGCAAGCCGGTGCGTTCGTGCATGCTGCCTGTTGGTGCGGTGCGAGATCGCGCCGTCACCACCATCGAAGGCATCGGGGCCTCGCCCGTCGGAGCCAGGGTGCAGAAGGCCTGGCTCGATCTCGAGGTAGTCCAGTGCGGCTATTGCCAGTCGGGGCAGATCATGTCGGCGGCGGCCCTGCTCGCCAGCACGCCTCATCCGGATGACGCCGATATCGATGCGGCGATGGCGGGCAACATCTGCCGCTGCGGCACCTATGTGCGGATTCGCGCCGCAATCAATCGGGCGGCTTCCGGACGCCAGTCGTAGGAGTCTGCCATGGTCGTTGACGGAGTTTCACGCCGCGTCCTGCTGACCGGCGGTCTGGCGGGCGGATTTCTGCTCGCATTCCATCTTCCGCTTCGCGCGCTGGCGCCAAACGAGCCGGTGCAGCCGCCCGACGACACCAGCGGGAAGTTTGCGCCCAACGCCTTCATTCGCATCGACGGGACCGGCGCCATCACGCTGGTGATGCCGCAGGTCGAAATGGGACAGGGCGTCTACACGGCCATTGCGATGATCCTGGCCGAAGAGCTCGACGCCGACTTTGCGCAGGTGTCGCTGGAGCACGCGCCGCCGAACGACAAACTCTACGGCAATCCCCTGTTCGGCATTCAGGTCACCGGCAATTCCAATTCGATCCGGTCATTCTGGAAGCCGCTGCGCGATGCCGGCGCGACCGCGCGCGCCATGCTGGTCCAGGCTGCCGCGCAACAGCTCGAGGTGGATCCGGCAAGCTGCACGACGTCGAACAGCGAGGTCATGCACAAAGCGAGCGGACGCAAGCTCTCCTATGGCGCCCTGGTGGCCGCCGCGAGCGGCCAGACCCCGCCCAAAGACGCCGCACTGAAGGATCCCAAGGACTTCGTGCTGATCGGCAAGCCGCTGCATCGCCTCGACACGCCCGACAAGGTCAATGGCAAGGCCGTCTATGGCATCGACGCGATACTTCCCGGCATGAAATTCGCGACCCTCAAAGCCTGTCCGGTATTCGGCGGCAAGGTCGGCAAGGTCGACGACGGCGCCGCCAGGCAGGTTGCCGGCGTGCGCGACATCGTCGTGCTCGACGACATCGTCGCGGTGGTCGGCGATCACATGTGGGCTGCAAAGAAGGGCCTCGATGCGCTGGTCATAGAGTGGGACGAAGGCCCGCATGCGCGCATCAACTCGAACGACATCTGGCAAAACCTGCGCGCGGCCAGCGAAAAGGACGGTGTGGTCGCCAAGTCTGTCGGCGATATCGTCAAGGGCCTCGCCACCGGCGACAGGCTGGAGGCGTCTTATGAGCTGCCGTTTCTCGCTCACGCGACCATGGAGCCGCTCAACGCCACGGTCGATCTCAAGCCGGATTCCTGCGAGATATGGACCGGCACCCAGATCATGACCCGGGTACAATCGGAGGCGGCGAAGGCAGCCGGGCTTCCGGTCGAGAAGGTGACCGTCAACAATCACCTGCTCGGCGGCGGTTTCGGCCGCAGGCTCGAGCCCGACATGGTGGTCGCGGCCGTGCGCGTGGCGAAGCAGGTCGACGGCCCGGTGAAGGTGGTGTGGACCCGCGAAGAGGACATTCAGCACGACATCTATCGTCCGGTCTATCGCGACACGATCGCGGCTACTCTGTCCGACGGCAAGATCGTCGGCTGGAAATACAAGGTCAGCGGCTCCTCGGTGATGGCGCGCTGGCTGCCGCCGGCGTTCCAGAACGGCATCGACATCGATGCGGTCGATAGCGCCGTCGACATGCCCTACGATATTCCCAACTTCCACGTCGAATATGTGCGCGCCGAACCACCGGCGGTGCCGACCGGGTTCTGGCGCGGCGTCGGTCCCAACAACAATGTCTTCGCCATCGAATGTTTCATGGACGAACTGGCGCGGAAAGCCGGCAAGGATCCGGTTGAATTCCGCCGTGGCATGTTGGGAAAAAACCCGCGTCTGCTGGCCGCGCTCGATCTCGTGGCGGAAAAATCCGGCTGGGGGCAGGATCTGCCGGCGCGGGTCGGACGTGGCGTCAGCGTGCAGCCGTCGTTTGGCAGCTTCATCGCGACCGTGGTGGAAGCGCAAGTCGACGAGCAGGGCGAGGTGCATCTCCGCCGGGTGACCTCCGCGGTCGATACCGGTATCGCCGTCAATCCCGATACGATCATGGCGCAGCTCGAGGGCGGCTTGATATTCGGCCTCACCGCGGCGCTCTATGGCGAGATCACCATCGACAAGGGCCGGGTCCAGCAATCCAATTTCAACGACTACCGCATGCTGCGGATCGATCAGGCACCCAGGATCGAGGTTCACGTCATCAAGAGCGGCGAGCCGCCCGGCGGCATCGGCGAGACCGGAGTGACGGCGGGACCGCCGGCCTTGCGCAATGCGATTCTTCGCCGCAACCGGCGTCGCGCTGCGGCGGCTTCCCGTCGACCGTTCCCTGATCGCGACGGAGAAAAGATCATGACCGCGCGCCGTATTCTGTTCGGCGTTGTCGCGATCGTGGTGCTTGGGCTGGCGGTCGGGCTCTGGATTTTCCGCGGTCCCGGCCCGATGGCGTTTGCCGGCGGCCCGAAAGTGGCGCTGGCGGATTACAAGGGCGCCGATCCCACCGGCGTCCCGGTCGCGCTTGCCAAGGCGAGCCTCGTGAGGCGCGGCGCCTATCTGGCGCGGGCAGCGGATTGTGCAGCCTGCCACACCACCCAGGGCGGCAGGGAATATGCCGGCGGGCGGGGATTCAAGCTGCCGTTCGGAACGCTGTATTCGACCAACATCTCGCCGGACAAGGATACCGGGATCGGAAACTACAGCGATCAGGATTTTCTCAACGCGATCCATCGCGGCATCCGCCGCGATGGTGCGCGGCTTTACCCGGCAATGCCGTTTACCTCCTATAGCTATATGACCGACGCGGACGCGCTGGCAATCAAGGCCTACCTCTTCAGCCTGCCCCCGCTGCACGTGGCGGCTCCGGCAAATACGCTGACGTTTCCATTCAACCAGCGCTGGGCGATGTCGTTCTGGTCGGTACTGTTCAATCCGGACAGACGCTTTGAGCCCGATACGTCGAAGAATCCGGAATGGAACCGAGGCGCCTATCTTGCGGAAGCGCTGGCCCATTGCGGGGAATGCCATACTCCGCGCAATCCCGCGTTTGCGCTGAACAACCGTCAAAAATTCGCCGGCGCGGTCACCGCGGGCTGGCGTGCCTTCAACATCAGCCCGGACAGGACCACCGGTGTCGGCGCGTGGCGTGACGAGGATTTGATTTCCTATCTTTCCATCGGACATGCGGCTGGTCACGGCACCGCCTCGGGACCGATGGGCGAAGCCGTTGACTACGGCCTCAACGGGCTGGCGCCGGATGACATCCGCGCGGTGGTGGCCTATCTTCGAACAATACCCGCAACCCCCTCGGCCGACCTGCCGGCGACCCTGGCGCCGCCCGCGCCGGCATCGCACAGGGAAGGCGGGACGCCCGACCCGCGCGGCAAGATGGTGTTCGAAGGCGCCTGTGTCAGTTGTCATGGCTGGACCGGCGAGAGCTCGATCTCGCCGATGGCCACGCTCACCGGTGCGTGGGCGGTCAACGACCCGGTCGCGACAAATGTCGTCCAGATCGTGATTTCCGGGACCCGGCGACTGACCCCGCCGGGCGCGGTTTCGATGCCGGCGTTCGGCAACGCATACTCCAATGCCGAGATCGCGGCCCTGGCCAACTATGTCACCGCACGGTTCGGCGGCCAGGAATCACATGTTACCGCGCAGGACGTCGCGCAGCTAAGAAACCAGACCTCGCCCTGAGCCCCTCAAGGATTGAGCTGGGCACCGGGCGTCGAGCGTGAAATTTCAAGCTCGGCCTCGTTCATATCCGCCCCGACATCGGCGAACAAAGGCGTGCTCAAATAGCGCTCCCCGGTGTCGGGAAGCATGCAGAGAATGTTTGCTCCCTTTTCCGCCTCGGCTGCAATTTTGAGCGCGCCGGCAAAGGTCCCGCCGGAGGTGATGCCGACGAAGATGCCCTCCTTGGTCGCAAGATCCCGGCTGGCTTGAATGGCTTCGGGTCCGGAGATCGGCAGGATGCGATCGATCACCTTCATGGCGACCGCATCGTCGGTGATCTTCGGGATGAAATCCGGCGTCCATCCCTGCATCGGATGCGGTTTGAATGTCGGATGCGCGGCCGCCGGCGTGCCATCCGGATTTCGGGATTGCGCGATGCCACTGGCGAGTAGTTGCGCATCCTGCGGCTCGCAAACGATGATCTTGGTTTCGGGGCGTTGCCTGGCAAGCACGCGCGAGACGCCGTTCAATGTCCCGCCTGTTCCATAGCCCGTAACCCAGTAATCCAGCCGTTGCCCGGAGAAGTCCTCGAGTATCTCGCGCGCCGTGGTCCGGGAGTGGATCTCTGGATTGGCTTCGTTCTCGAACTGCCTCGTCATGAACCAGCCATGCGTCCTCGCAAGCTCGATGGCCTTGTTGACCATGCCCATGCCGCGCTCCGCGGCCGGAGTTACAATGACCTTCGCTCCCAGGAACCGCATCAGCTTGCGCCGCTCGACGCTAAATGGCTCGGCCATGGTGATCACCAGCGGATATCCTTTGGCGGCGCAAACCATTGCGAGACCGATTCCGGTATTTCCGCTTGTCGCTTCAACGACGGTCTGGCCGGGTTTGAGTTCTCCGGACTTTTCGGCCGCCTCGATGACCCCCAGCGCCAATCGGTCCTTGACCGAGCCGAGCGGGTTGAAGGCTTCGATCTTGACAAAGAGGTTGATGCCTTTGGGGGCCAAACGGTTGATCCGCACCACCGGCGTGTTGCCGATGGTATCGACGATGCTTTGGTAGATCCGACCCATGCGGTGCTCCCAACCTGCGTTTGGCTTGCGAGAAAATGACGAAGGCGCGGTCGCCGGCGCCAACGAGCCCAAGCTACCCGGCTTCCACATTTTCAGCAATCGGTCATACCGCGCAGGCCCTCGCGTGGGCCTGGCGCTGGCTGGGATGGATTGAGAATGATGCGGGTGCTGCGCGTCGCAAACCGGCCGTCCGGACCGCGAACTCACTTCTCTCGCCGGCCTCTCACCACGAGGTTGCCGTCTTCGATCGAAAAGCTGCTGCCAATGGTGTCGAAGCAGACCGCGCCGCCCATTTGCGCGTTGATCATGCGGACCGGCGCGCCATATTTGTAGCCAATGCCGGTGCACAGCTTCAGCGCCACGGTATTGCAATTGCCGCCGCACGCAAGCCCGGAATAAGTCGGCGTCGGAGCGGCGACGTAGCTTCCGAGGTCGATGTAGACCGCGGACTTGACGGTCTGGCTTTGCGCCGCGGTCGCGCCGCAGACAACGGCGACGCTGGCGATCACAACAGATGGAAAGCGCACGCCAACTCCTCCTTGGCTTTGAGGCCAAATGCCTGCCCGTTGGAAGTCACGGGCAGCTCAGGATCGGACAGCCTCGAGAGCGGGACAAGATCAAATCGTGTGGAACGAGCGGTCCTGCATGTGCCCAGCGGTGACCGACATCATCGGGATGCGTGCGGCGCTGGCTGGATCCCGTTTTGGTGCGGTGCCGTCAGGCGAACCGGGATCCAATTCGCTCGCCGGCTACGTGATATCGATTTGTGTCACGCAAATTGGGGCCATGCACGCGGCTGCTCTGGTTATGCTGTAACCACAGGTGCCGGACCTCACATTCCCAAGTCCGACATCTGCTGCGTTTTCTTCGCTGGAATGGGGGCACTGTGAAACGACCGCATGGATCGCCACGGCCCGATCGCGCTTCCTCGGCGGCGGGACCCGTGTCGCATTCCGACCAGCAATTGCAGGCGGCGCTTGCGACCCTCGAGCATTGCCGGGCGGTTCTGATCGCCAGCGCCAGCCAGGAGACGGCGCAATTGGTGTCGATGGCGATTCTCCAGCTTCGGATGAAGCTCGATCGAATTACCGACGCGGAATGGAAGGCTTTATGCGACGCGGTAACGCCGGATCGTTCGCCGGGGGACCAATCGCAAGGTCCGACATCGCCACAAAGCCGACGTCGACGACCCCCTGCGCTGCATTCCTGACGCCGCACCGGTGCCGGCAAGCCGCAACGCACCGCCAGAGGTCTCCGCCTTCACCCATATTGTGGCTCTGACTCCGCCGGAAGAAGCGTAAGCGCCCGACCCGGTATTTCCTCGGTGGAAAGGGCGCCGGCGTCTGGTCCTGGTCATGATCGCCGCAGACGGCCTGGAGGAGGGCATCACCAGCCGCGCAATCTCGCAATGTTGGTGCGGGGATTGCGGCTGCCATCGTCCGGTCAGGGATAAATGCTCGGCAATCAGGATAGCGGCGATGCTGCGGGCGTATCGATCTCGGTTCGTCACCGGCCCACGCTTCGGCGCTCGCGGCAGCCGCCTGCTCACCGCCCTTGTTTCCCTGGATCAGTTCCTCGAGGATCTTGCGCAGCACCCAGGAGGGCGATTGCCCGGTGCCCTTGCAGTGTCGCATCAACGCGGCGTGAGTCTCTTTGTCGACGCGAACCTTGAGAATCTCGGTCTTCTTCATTGGAACAGTCCCTCATCAGCTCGGCTGTTTCAATTATGGCGTCATCAAATAGCGTCCTATTCAATGCGCGATAGTTTGACCCGCCTAAGCGGCCGGTTGTCGTAGCGTCTATTTTCGATAGCTGCAGCCTCCGCTGATCCTGAAGCCGCAATGTTCAAACGAATGCCTTCTCTTCGGCTGAAATGTGACGCTCCCGCCGCACTGATGATCGTCAGCCAACGATGTGACAAATAGGGCTCATCTTGCGCGCAGCTTGCTGCGCGGCAAACGCACTCGATGCGACCCAAGAGCCCGACAGTCGACATGATTGTCGCCCGGTTGTGCCACAATGTTTCACAACCGGTCGCCTGATACCTCGGCGTAGTACGGCGCGTCCCGCTCGATTGGGCTCAGGAAAGCCGTTGTCAGTCCGGTCTGATTGACGATTTGCAGGCTTAATTCTCCGGTATCGGTTTTGGGAGGAGACCTAAAAAGCCTTGGGAAGACCCGCCTGCTTCATGATGGCGTTGGCTGTATGGCGGGACAAGATTTTGGAATCGACAGGGAAGCTTTTTGCCGCTGATAGGGCTCTTCCACATTTCGTGGTCGCCGTTGCCCTTACGGACAAACTCGCATCCGTTCTCCCGCAGGATCCTTTTTACCGCGGGAGCCAAGTCGCTCATTCAAGCGACGCGTGCCCTTGTGTGGGACTGAGTGACCAGTTCGAAGGGAACTTCTGAGCCAGCGCGTGAATCACCATTCTCATCCAAAACGTCTTGGATGAGGTCAGGGAGCTTGCTCCATAGATCGGAAACGGTAGCAGCCTCAGTGACGAGGGGGATTTGCTCGCTCATAGCTACCCAGACGCGAGCCTCTTCGTCATAGTCCGCTCGGATAACGATAGCTGACACTCTGGTCTCCCCTGGGCGAGCCACTATCGGCTCTCAACCGCTGTACAAAGTACACGATAGATAGATACTTCTAAAAATTCAATGGCCGGACCTGGGCCTACGGAGGTAAATAAGAGGTACAAAGAGAAGGTTATTCTCACCGACAAGGGCTACGACGCGCCTGCGGCCTTTCCGGGGGTTCTCGGCATTGTTACGGATGTGATGCTTGTGACGTGTCCGGCGGGTCCCGAGCCCGGCTTTCGGTCCGCCGCCGCGTCCTGCTCCAGCCAGAACGTGTCGGAACCGGACAGGAACGATTGCCACCAGTCGGAGGCGTCGCCGACGTCGTGCGACAGGTGTCCACAAGGTGAAGATATAGGGGTATCCCTGGTCGGTCGCGAGCAGTTTGCCCGACCAGGAGGTGACGGAGTCGAAGGTCGGCTGCCAGTTCACGGCAAAGCCGATGGTATCGCCGGCGACCATGCCGGTGAGGTTGCCGCAGACAGGGTCCTGTTCTGCGCTGACCTTGCTCCAGTACGTCCCGGTGATCAGGCCATCGTCGACGCTGTCGATCTGCATCCGGGAGCCGAGTTCATTGACCCATGTCCCAACCAGGTTCGGCTCGCGCTGGACTTGCGTGGACAGCAGTTTCAGATCCCGTTTCGATCGAAGCATCCAGCATCCCCGCCGCAGTTTCCGCCACTGCCACTGCCTGCCCCTATACAACAGGCGCATCGCGGAATCTTCCGGCTTCGCGCACGTGCTACGCGATATTGGATTGGGCCACGCTATCCACTTGGGCCGGTCTGTCTGACGCGGCTGACGGCCGCGCGCACATCGGCCCATGGCGGCTTGTCCGGGGCGAATTGCTGCCGGAGATAGGACACGAGTTCGGCGAGCTGGTCGTCCGTCAAGCTGTCCTTGAAGGCCGGCATGTAGCCAAGCTCGCTCGAAGCTGGCGATGCGATGCCATGCAGGATCACCTGAACGAGATTGTCAGGCACCGTGCCATGCAGATTGCTGTTCAGCGCGAGCGATGGCCGGCTGCCGAACAGCGCCGCGCCGCCGACCTGATGGCAAACCGCGCAGGCCCCTTCATAGAGCCGGGCGCCAAGGCTGGACGCGGAGGCGACCCGTGTCCCGGTCAACGTTTCGAGTTTGGTCGCCAGCGCGTCCTGCGCCGGCTTGTCGAGGACCTGCTCCTGGAACGAGCCGAGGTAGACCGCCATGGCGCGAATATCCTCGTCGGGCAGCGCCGCAAGTTCTTTCACCACCGGCGCCATCGGCCCTGCCGCGACGCCGTGAAAGCGGGATTCGCCGGTGCGCAAATAGGCGTACAGCTCGTCCTCGCTCCAGGAAATCGGCGCGTGCGACAGCGAGGTCAGCGGCGGTGCTTCCCAGCCCTCCGCGAAACCGCCGGCCAGATACGCCTCGGCCTTTTCCGCGCCGAGCACGTTTCGTGGCGAATGGCAGGCGCCACAATGGCCAAGACCCTCGACCAGATAGGCGCCGCGATTCCATGTGGCCGATTGCGCCGCATTGGCTTCCAGCAAACCGGGACGATGGAACAGCGCGTTCCATCCCGCCAGCAGCGGGCGCCAATTGAACGGAAAGGCCAGACGGGTGCGGCGATTGTCGGCATGCACCGGCGGCCGGGCCATCAGATAGGCGTAGAGCGCCTGCAGGTCGGCGTCGGTTGTCCGGGCAAAATGCGGATAGGGAAAGGCCGGATAGAGCTGCCGGCCGTCGCGATGGATACCCTCGCGCATGGCGCGCTCGAAGGCGGGATACGACCAGGCGCCGATGCCGGTCTCGGGATCGGGCGTGATGTTGGTGCTGTAGATCGTGCCGAACGGCGTCGCAAGGGCACGTCCGCCGGCATTGAGGATGCCGCCGTCGGTCCTGGTGTGGCAAACCGCGCAGTCGCCGAGCGCGGCAAGCTGCCGGCCGCGGGCGATGGTCGCGGCCGAATAGACCGACGCATCCGGCGGCGCGATCGGCGCGATCGACCGCCACGGCAGCAGCGCCGCCGCGATGCCGACCACCGCGGTACACACGGCCGCGACCGTCGCCAGCACACCACGCCGTCTGACGAACGGATCTTGCCAGCGGTCGAAAGCACGAGCGGGTCTCGGTGCCGCGAGCGGCGGCGCGGCCGGCGCAGCGCGCGCTTCGCCCTGCAGCCCCGCCAGAATTCGCTCGCGGGTGAACGGCGGTTCGCGGAACCGGACCCCGGTGGCGTCGAAGATGGCGTTGGCGATGGCCGCCGCGCTCGGCACCGAGGCGGATTCGCCGACGCCAAGCGGCGGCTGATCCTGCCGCGGCAGCATCAGCACGTCGATCTTCGGAATCTCCGGGAATTTGATGATCGGATAGGCGCCCCACTCGCGGCTGGTCACGGTGCTGCGGTCGAACGACACCTGTTCCATCAACGCGCGACTGGTCGACTGGATGACATTGCCATGAATCTGGTGGCGAACGCCGTCCGGGTTGATCATCAGGCCGGAATCCTGGCCGGCGACCACGCGGGTCACGCTGACCTCACCCGTCGCCTTGTTGACGGCGACATCGGCGATCCAGGCCGACCACGCCGCGCCATAGCCGGGAAACTTGCTGTGAACATAGAGCGCGTAGGCAAAGCCGCGGCCGCGCACGATGTCGTTCTCGGCGACCTGCGGCTGCCAGACCGGCCGGGGCGTCCAGCCGGCGCGCTCGGCCACCGCGTGGACGAGGTCTACCGCGCGCGGATCCCTGAGATAGCGCAGCCGATATTCGATCGGATCGACCCCGGCTTCGGTGGCGAGTTCGTCGATATAGGATTCATGGGCGAAGGTGTTCGGCAGCGCCGAGACGCCGCGCAACCAGGATGCACGCGCGATCGGCGGCATGTCGTGGGCGACCACACGCAGATGGTCGTAGTCATAGGGCGGGATCGCGGTGCGGTCGCCCATCTCGGACACCGCCGGCGTCGGCGCCACCCTGCCGGTGAGCAGCAGCGCCAGGGTGGGCGCCCCGTTGGACGGATAGCGGGTGGCAAAATCATAGCCGGCGACGCCGCCATCGGCGCGCAGTCCGCCCTTGACGTCCATCAATTGCGCCGTGCCCTTCGGCTCCCAGGCGTGCTCCTGTTCGCGGGTCAGTTGCACGCGGACCGGACGCCCGGCCGCGCGCGACAGCAGCGCCGCGTCCGCCGCTGCGTCGTCGGCGCAATTGCGGCCATAACAGCCGGCCGCCTCCATCCGGATCACATCGATGTCGGCATCCGGCCGTTGCAGCAGCAGCGCGAGGTCGGCGCGCAGCAAATGCGGATTTTGCGTGCCGGACCACACCCGGACCCTTCCCTGCTGGTAGTCCGCAACCGCGCAGGACGGCCCGATCGAGCCGTGCATCTGGTACGGCCAGACATAGGTCCGCGGCATCGGCTTGGCGGCGGCAGCCAGCGCGGCGTCGACATCGCCCTTGTCGATCAGGGTTCGCGGCTGCGATGGATTGGCGCGGAGCGCCGTCTCGAGGTCGTTAAGATCAGGCAGCGTCGGCGTCGGTTTCCAGGTGATCTTGAGCTGCGCCGCCGCCTTGACGGCGTTTTCCTCGCGCTCGGCGACAACGCCGACGAAATCGCCGATCCTGACCACGGCGACCAGTCCCGGAATACCGCGGACCGAGGTCTCATCGACCGCGATCAGGCTGGTGCCGACAAAGGCGCCGGCGTCGACACCGGCATAGGGCGGCCGCACCACGCGGCCGTGCAGCATGCCGGGCACCCGCACGTCGTGCACATAGACGAGCTCGCCGGTCGCCTTGGCCGGAAGATCGATGCGTGGCTGCGATCGCCCGACAATGCTGTAGGCCTCCACCGGCTTGACCGCCACATCTTCCGCAAGCTCAAGCCGGATGGTTTCATCGGCAATCAATTCGCCGTAGCTGACGCTGCGATTGTCCCTGCCGCGGATCAGGCCGTCTTCGATCGCAAGATCCCCGGGCGGCAGTTGCAGCCGCTGCGCGGCGCGCGCCAGCAGGAAGTGCCGCGCCTGGGCGGCGGCCTTGCGCAAGGGCACCGCGGTGATCTGAACGGTCTCGCTGGCGATGGTCGCGCCCTGATCGGGAACGCGCGAGGTATCGCCCAGCACCACGACGACGCGGGCAAAGGATACGTCGAGCTCTTCGGCGACGATCTGTCCCAGCGCGGTCCGAATCCCGGTTCCAAGATCGACATGACCGTTGAAGGCGGTGACCGAACCGTCGGCCGTGATCTGTATGAATGTTTCGAAACCGGTTGCCGCGTCCGACGCCGCCGGGCGGACGACCGACAGGACGCCGGGCCGGGGCTCATGACCGATCGGAACTTCCGGCACGGTCATCAATCCTGCGCCTCCGCAACATGGCCGGCGGCCCGCTTCACGGCGCGCATGATTTCAACATGGGCGCCGCAGCGGCACAGATGATGGCGCAGCGCTTCCAGCATGTCGGTCTCGGATGGCCTCGGCTGGTGCATCAGCAGGGCTTTCGTCGCCATGATCATGCCATTGAGGCAGTAGCCGCACTGCGCGGCCTGTTCGGCGATAAAGGCGTCCTGCACCGGGTCGGGGCGATCGCGCGTGCCGAGGCCCTCGAGCGTCAGCACGTCGCGCCCGACGCAGCCGCTGATCGGGATCACGCAGGCGCGTGCGGCCATGCCGTCGATGATCACGGCGCAGGCGCCGCATTCGCCAAGCCCGCAGCCGAATTTCGGCCCGTTCAATTCAAGATCGTTGCGCAGCACATAGAGCAACGCGGTGTCCGGTGCGGCGGCGACGTCATGAACCCTGCCGTTGACGGTCAGGCGGATCGTGGTCTGCGTCATTGCTCCAGCCCTGTGGTGCGCTGCAAACTCGGCGCGCGGCTGGCTCGAAAGATACCGTTTGCATACAAACGTGCAAGCGCGCGGTGCCGGACGGTCCGGCGCCAAGCCGGCTTGCCGCACGGTTGCACGGTTTGTGAACAGGCAGCGAGGCAATTGCGGCTTTATCCGGCATCTGACAATTTTAGCCGCGAAGGCGCTTGACAGCTTTCCTGCCGGCGCGCAAAATCATTCGTGTACGAACAAAGTGGCCGGTTGCGCCACCGCCGGGAAGTATCTCTCGCAACCTAACTGGCGGCCTCGCGCCGCCGATCGCCCGGCGGTTCCGCACCTCGCCGGCTCGTGAGTTCGTTGATGTTGACTGACACGACTTCAGTTGCGGCCGCAGCCAACGCCGACAAGATCCGGTGCGATGCCTGTCCCGTGATGTGCTACATCAAGCCGGGCGCGGCGGGCGCCTGCGACCGCTATGCCAATCACAATGGCGAGCTGGTCCGCGTCGATCCGCATATCGTGCTGGAGCGAACGGTGTCGCATGGCGGGCGGCTGGTGCCGTTCCAGGCCGGTGGCGACTGGGACGGCAAGATCGTTCACGAGCCGAGCGTCTTCGTCACCGCGATCGGCGCCGGTACCACCTATCCCGACTACAAGCCCGCGCCGTTCATCGTTTCCTCCGAGGTCGACGGCGTCGACATGGTCACGGTGGTGACCGAGGGCATCTTCAGTTATTGCGGGGTCAAGGTGAAGATCGACACCGACCGTCATCTCGGCCCGGAAACGGCGACGGTTCGCGCGCAGGGCGAGGCGATCGGCCATGTCACCACCGGCGAATACGGTTCGCAGATGCTGTCGCTGGGCGGTGTGCACCATCTGACCGGCGGCTCCAAGAAGGAAGGCCGCGTCACCTGCGACGCGCTGATGGATCTCAGCAACTGCAAGCCGGTCGAACTGACCATCGACGGCGGCGCCATTGTGGTGGTGCAGGCCGGCCGGCCGCCCATTGTCAACGGCGTCGCCGAGGAACGCATGCGGGTCGGTTGTGGCTCGGCCACCATCGGCATGTTCGCCAAGCAATGGCATGGCAAGGTCGATGAAGTGGTGGTGGTGGACGATCACATCACCGGCGTGCTGTCCGAGCACCAGGCCGGCAAGCTGCTCGACATTGCCGACAGCGGCATCAAGATGAAGGGGCGGCGCTCGACGCCGGGCCGTTATTTCCAGGTCGCCGAGCCAGGCACCGGCTGGGGCGGTACCCGGATCTCCGATCCGCTCTCGGTGCTGGGCCCGTTCGACCCGAAGACGGCGCGTTCCGGCCTGACCATGCTGATGGTCAGCACCACCGGCGAACACGCAGCCTATTATCAGCTCGATGCGGCGCTGCAGCCGATTGAGAAGGCGATGCCGGCGGATCTCAAATTGTCGGTCGAGCGCATCCAGGAGAACTGCGAGCCGGCGCTGTGCACCGTGCTGTTCATGGGTGGGGCGGGCGGATCGCTGCGCGCCGGCGTCACCGACAATCCGGTACGCCTGACCCGCTCGGTCAAGCAGGCCCTGACCCGCGTCACCAGCGGCGGCGCGCCGGTTTATGTCTGGCCGGGGGGCGGCATCACCTTCATGGTCGATGTCACGCGGTTACCGGCGGGCGCCTTCGGCTATGTGCCGACGCCCGCGCTGGTGGCGCCAATCGAATTCACGATGCGGCTGGCCGACTATGCCGCGCTCGGCGGCCATATGGATTACGTCCGTCCGCTGGCGTCGCTGAAGGACAACACGGAAATCCGTCACATGCCCGAATCGTCCGACCCGGGACGGCGCGCATGAGCAGGGCCCCGCAGATCGGGTTGCTGGCGGACGGCAGGCGGCTTCATCTGCAGGACGGTCCGATCGATCTGATCGTGGAGGCGCGCGGCACCGAGGCCGGCCGGGCTGCGGCCTATCAGGCGGCGGCGCGGCGATTCACCGGCCTGCTCGATGAACTCTGCGCCGAGCTGCCGGCGCTGCGCCAGCCGGCGGATCCCGCGCGCTGTCCGCTGCAGGGAACGGTCGCGCGCCGCATGCATGCCGCGGTGGCACCGTTTGCCGCCGAACATTTCATTACGCCGATGGCGGCGGTCGCCGGCGCCGTGTCGGAGGAAATCCTCAGCGCCATGGTTCAATCGGCACGCCTGGCGCGCGCCTATGTCAACAATGGCGGCGATATCGCGCTCCACCTTGAGAACGGCGAAGGCTTCACGGTCGGCCTGATCGACCGGCCCGACGCAGATGGCTTGATGCGGACCACGATCATCGGCAGCGGCGATCCCTCGCGCGGGGTTGCGACCAGCGGCCGCTACGGCCGCAGCTTCTCGCTTGGCATTGCCGACGCCGTCACCGTGCTGGCCCCGACCGCGTCGCAAGCCGATGCCGCCGCCACCATCATCGGCAATGCCATCGATTTGCCCGGACATGAGGCCATCATCCGCTGCCCGGCGCACGATCTGCAGCCCGACAGCGATCTTGGCGCGCGCCTGGTGACCCGCGACGTCGGCGCGTTGTCGGATCGCGAGATTGCCGACGCGCTCGCCGCCGGCGCGGGGTGCGCCCGCCACTTGCTGGCGAAAGGGTTGATCGACGGCGCAGTATTGCGGTTGCAGGGCGAGACTGTCGTGGTTGCGCTGAAAGGTCTCGACGTGACAGCGCCGTCGGTATCGCGCCACCGGCCCGTGGAAAGGGTGCTGCATGCCTGAGATCGAAATCGCAGGGAAAGGCGCAGAGCGATGAGTGCGGTCATTCGCAAGATGGTCACGGTGGTCGAGGAAACCCGGCGCGAGATGGGGCGCCCGGTTCAACCGCCGACCCGGCGGGCGGCGGCGATCGCCGTGATCGAAAATCCGTTCGCCGGACACTATGTCGAGGACCTCGGCCCGCTGATCGCGATCGGCGAGGAACTCGGCGAGCTGCTGGCGGCGAGGGCGGTGGCGGCGCTCGGCATTGAGGGGGCAAAGGCCCACAGCTACGGCAAGGCGGCGGCGGTCGGCGAAAACGGCGAGCTCGAACATGCCGCCGCGATCCTGCATCCCAGGATGGGTACGCCGGTGCGCAAAATCCTCGGCAAGGGCGCGGCGCTAATTCCGTCGTCGAAAAAGCGCGGCGGGATGGGGACGATCCTGAACATTCCGCTCGGTCACAAGGACGCGGCCTTCGTGCGCAGCCATTTCGACGGCATGGAAGTGCAGGTCAACGACGCGCCGCGCGCCAATGAAATCATGGTCGCGGTCGCGATCACCGACAGCGGCCGACCGCTGCCGCGGGTGGGTGGCCTGACGATCGCCGAGATCAAGGGTGAAGACGGTCTGCGCTAGCTGGTTTTTCAACATTGGAGGTCTGGGATGCAACGAAGCAAACGTCTGTTGGGTGCCGCACTCGGTGTGGTGTTCGCCGCCATGGCGAACGCCGCCATGGCCCAAGACGAAATCAAGATCGGCGAGATCAACAGCTACTCGCTGTTGCCCGCGTTCACCGAACCCTATCGCAAGGGCTGGCAGCTTGCGGTCGAGCAGATCAATGCCGCCGGCGGCGTCAATGGCAAGAAGCTCGTCGTCATCTCCAAGGATGACGGCGGCAAGCCCGCCGAGGCGCTGACCGCCGCCAACGAGCTGGTCTCGAGCGACAATGTGGCGATGCTGTGCGGAACCTTCCTGTCCAATATCGGGCTGGCCGTCAGCGATTTTGCCAAGCAGAAGAAGGTTTTCTTCCTCGCCGCCGAGCCATTGACGGATGCCATCACCTGGTCGAAGGGCAATCGCTATACGTTCCGGCTGCGCCCGTCCAACTACATGCAGGCGGCGATGCTGGTGGATGCGGCCGCAAAGCTGCCGGCCAAGCGCTGGGCGACCATCGCGCCGAACTACGAATACGGCCAGTCCGCGGTCGCGGTGTTCAAAAAGCTGATGTCGGAAAAGCGACCCGATATCCAATGGGTCGGCGAACAATGGCCGCCGCTGGGCAAGATCGACGCGGGTCCGGTGGTGCAGGCTCTCGCCGAGGCCAATCCGGAGGCCATCCTCAACGTCACCTTCGGCGCCGACCTCGTCAAGTTCGTTCGCGAAGGCAACACCCGCGGCCTGTTCAAGGACCGCTCGGTGGTGAGTTTTCTGACCGGCGAGCCGGAATATCTCGATCCGCTCAAGGACGAGACGCCCACGGGCTGGATCGTCACCGGCTATCCCTGGTACAGCATCAAGACGCCGGAGCATGACGCGTTCCTCAAGGCCTATCAGGCCAAGTACAACGACTATCCGAGACTCGGCTCGATCGTCGGCTATGAGACCATCAAAGCGGCGGCGGCGATCCTCGCCAAGGCGGGTTCGACCGACACCGACAGGCTGATCGCGGCGGCCGAGGGAATTTCGGTGCGGTCGCCGTTCGGCGAGATCACCTTCCGCAAGATCGACCACCAGTCGACGCTCGGCGCCTTTGTCGGCAAGACCGCGCTCAAGGACGGCAAGGGCATCATGGTGGATTCGGTCTACCGCAAGGGCTCGGACTATCTGCCGAGCGACGCCGAAGTCGAGAAATTGCGTCCGAAAGACTAGGGCCGGTGACGGCGGGCGCGGTGGCGCCCGCCGTCAGTGCCAGCGCGATTTCCACTTCGATGGCTTCATCCTTCGAGACGCATCGCTTCGCGATGCTCCTCAGGTGAGGTCTAAGACCCTCATGGTGAGGAGCGCGCCTTCGCGCGTCTCGAACCACGAGGCCTCGGAAGAAGCAACAATGATTCGAGTGAACCGGAAAAAGCCTTAGCGCCGATGACTTTTTATTTCGTCCAGTTCCTGACCGGCCTTGCCAGCGCGGCGTCGCTGTTTCTGGTGGCGTCGGGACTGTCGATCATCTTTGGCGTAACGCGAATCGTCAATTTCGCGCATGGCGCCTTCTACATGCTCGGCGCCTATGTGGCGTTTACGCTGACCGAGCGATTTTCCGGCGCGATCGGCTTTTGGGGCGGCATCCTCGCCGCGGCGCTGATCGTCGCTGCGGTCGGTGTGCTGGTCGAGATGGTGCTGCTGCGCCGGATCTACCATTCGCCGGAATTGTTTCAGTTGCTGGCGACCTTTGGCCTGACCCTGATGGTCGAGGATCTGGTGGTGCTGATCTGGGGCCCCAGCGACCAGCTCGGTCGCCGCGCCCCGGGCTTCGAGGGCGCCGTCGACTTCTTCGGCCAGAATGTTCCGTCCTACGATCTGTTCCTGATCGTGCTCGGTCCGGTCGTGCTGGGCCTGCTGTGGCTGCTGTTCCAGCGCACCCGGTGGGGCATTCTGGTGCGCGCGGCGACGCAGGACCGCGACATGGTGGCGGCGCTCGGCGTCAACCAGAAATGGCTGTTCACCAGCGTGTTCGCGGTCGGCGTCTTCCTGGCGGCACTGGGCGGCGCGCTGCAGATCCCGCGCGACGCCGTGCATCATGCCCTGGACCTGCAAATCATCGTCGACGTCTTCGTGGTGGTGGTGATCGGCGGTCTCGGCAGCATCACCGGCGCCTTTGTGGCGGCGGTCCTGGTCTCCGAGCTGGATGCGTTCGGCATCCTGATCTTTCCCAAGATCTCGATCATCCTGGTGTTCCTGGTGATGGCGGCGGTGCTGATCGTGCGGCCGTGGGGCCTGTTCGGCAAGCCGGAGGCGGCGGCGCGACGCACGCCGGGCCTGACCGTCAATCCGTGGCGGCCGCTGACGGTGAACGGACGGCTGGCGGTGATGGCCGTGCTGGCGCTGGCGGCGGCGCTGCCGCTGGTCGGCGGCAGCTACGCGCTCACCGTCGCCTCCGAAATTGCGATCTTCGTGATCTTCGCGGTGAGCCTGCATTTCCTGATGTCGGTCGGCGGCCTCGCTTCGTTCGGCCATGCCGCCTATTTCGGCCTCGGCGCCTATGGCGTGGCCCTGCTCGCCAAGTTGGCCGGCCTGCCGATGATTGTCTGTCTGCTGCTCGGCCCGATGCTCGGGCTGCTCGGTGCGGCAGTGTTCGGCTTCTTTGCGGTTCAGCTATCCGGCGTCTACTTTGCGATGCTGACGCTGGCCTTCGCGCAGATCGTCTGGTCGATCGCGTTTCAGTGGGTCGCGGTCACCGGCGGCGACAACGGCATTCTCGGCGTCTGGCCGGAAAAATGGGCGGCAAGCCCGGCGCATTTCTACTGGCTTTCGCTCGGCATCGCCGCGCTGGCGGTTGCGGTGCTGCGGATCATCCTGTTCTCGCCGTTTGGCTATGCGCTGCGGGCGACCCGGGATTCGCCGCTGCGCAGCGAGGCGATCGGAATCGACGGCAAGCGCGTGCAGTGGACCGCGTTCGTGATCGCCGGCACCGTTGCCGGCATCGCAGGGGCGCTGTTCGCCTATCTCAAAGGCAGCGTCTTTCCGGACGATCTCGGGATATCGCTCTCGGTGGACGCACTGGTCATGGTGCTGCTCGGCGGCGTCGAAACCGTCTCCGGCGCGGTCGTCGGCGCCATCGTCTACAAGGCGCTCAGCATCTGGCTTGTCAGTGAGACCGATCTGTCCAAGCTCGTGCTTGGCGGCTTCATCGTGCTGATCGTGGTCGCCTTCCCCAAGGGCATCGTCGGGGTGCTGGAGACGATCCGGAACCGGCGCCGGCCGCCCTCGCCCAACTCCGCCTCGCTTGCCTCCCGGATCGAGACCGCCGAATGAGCACCGCACCGCTGCTGCTTTCTGTCGAAGGTCTGAGCAAATCCTATGGCGGCGTCCATGCGGTGCGCGAGGTATCGTTTGGGCTCAGGGCCGGGGAGATCCTGGCGCTGATCGGCCCCAATGGCGCCGGCAAGAGCACCTGCTTCGATATGCTCAACGGCCAGAACATTCCAGATTCCGGCCGCATCCATCTGCTCGGTCAGGAAACCACCGGCCGGAAGCCGCGCGAGATCTGGCAGCTCGGCGTCGGGCGTACCTTCCAGATCACCGCGACATTCCCGACCATGACGGTGCGCGAGAACATCCAGGTCGCGCTGGTGTCGTATCGCCGCCAGTTGTTCAATCTCTGGGCCTCGGCGCCGCGGTTCGCGCCGGCGGAAGCCGATCGCCTGCTCGAGCTGGTCGGCATGGGCGGCTATGCCAAGCGGCCCTGCGGCGAACTCGCCTATGGCGATCTCAAGCGGCTGGAACTGGCGGTCGCGCTCGCCAACCAGCCGAAGCTGCTGCTGATGGACGAGCCGACCGCCGGCATGGCGCCGCGCGAGCGCATCGACCTGATGCGGCTGACGGCCCGAATTGCCCGCGAGCACGCGATCGGCGTTCTCTTCACCGAGCATGACATGGACGTGGTGTTCGAACACGCCGACCGCATCCTGGTGCTCAACCGCGGCACGCTGATTGCCGAGGGTTCGCCCGAGCAGGTCCGGCGCGACCCGCAAGTTCGCGCCATCTATCTCGGCGAGGGGCTGGTCTACGACGTCCGCCATCACGAGGGGGCGTCGCCATGAAGCTCTCGGTCGAGGCGCTCAACAGTCATTACGGCCCCGCCCATATCCTGTTCGACATCGCCCTCGAGGTCGGCGATGGCGAGGTGGTTGCGCTGCTCGGGCGCAACGGCGCCGGCAAGTCGACGACGTTTCGCTCCATCGTCGGCCTGGTCGAGCGCCGCACCGGCCGCATCGTGTTCCAGGGCAGGGATGTTTCGAACCTGCCGACCCATGCGATCGTAAAGAGCGGGCTCGGCTACGTGCCGGAAGAACGGCGCATCTTCACGGACCTGACGGTCGAGGAAAATCTCGAAGTCGGCCGCCAGCCGGACCGGCCGAACGCGCCGCACTGGACCAGCGAAAAACTGTTTGCGTTGTTTCCGAATCTCGGCGAGATGCGCGGCCGCCAGGGCGGCCGCATGAGTGGCGGCGAGCAGCAGATGCTGACCATCGCACGGACCTTGATGGGCAACCCGTCGCTGGTGCTGCTCGACGAGCCGTCGGAAGGATTGTCGCCGAAGATCGTCGAGCAGATGGTGGACGCCATCCTGACCATGAAAAAGGCCGGCGTCAGCATCGTCATCTCCGAACAGAATCTGCATTTCGCCAGGCTGATCTCCGACCGCGCCTACATCATCGAGCGCGGCCGCATCTGCTTCAGCGGCACCATGAACGAGCTTGACGCGCGTCCGGACGTCCGCGACGCGCATCTGGCGCTGTAACGGCAGCGCCGGCGTTTTCGAGCGAAGTGGTTACCGGTTCGCGTGAAGAAAACGCGTCAGAACAAGAAACTGGAGCCCAGTTCTGATTCAATCAGAACTGGCTCCAGGCGGGGCGGGAGCGCAAATGACCAGGAATGTTCTGCCGAAGCGCAGCGCCAGGCCCTCGCGGCCGGCTTACCTGCTTGAGGAACAGATCGGTTTCATCCTGCGCCAGGTCTGGCAGCGCCACGCCACGATTTTCGCGCGGGAAATCGGCATCAACCTGACGCCGCCGCAATGGGCGGCACTGGCCAAGCTGACCGAGACCGGGCCGTGCTCCCAGAACCAGCTCGGGCGGCTGACCGCGATGGATGTCGCCACCATCAAGGGCGTGATCGACCGGCTCACCGCGCGCGGTCTGACCGAGACCAGCCCCGATCCCGAGGATGGCCGACGGCTGCTGGTCAGCCTGACCCGGGCCGGGCAGCAGATGGCCGAAAAAGCCGCGCCGAACGCGCTGGCGATCACCCGGGAGACGCTCGCGCCGCTCGACGCCAGGGAGCGCGAGACCCTGCTTGCGCTGCTCGGCCGGCTGCGGTGATGCGAGGTGAGCGCGCGGCCGGTGCGCGCTGTCACGACGCCAGGGTCGGCGCCACCACGCGCGCGGTGTTGACCAGCGCGGCGATCAGCGGCGTCATCGGATCGCGCTGCGGGATCACGAGACCAATGCTGTAATCGACCACGGGATCGACGATCGGAATGCTGCGGACGGTGTCGGCCAATCCCAGCGTCTCGGCGAGCTTGGCCGGCATCACGCTGGCCCAGCGGCCCGTCTTGACATGGGTATAGAGGACCAGCAGGGAGTTCGAGGTCAGCGTCGGCGTCGCCTCCGCCCCGACCGAGCGCAGCGCGCGGTCGATGATGCGCCGGTTCTGCATGTCCGGCGTCAGCAGGCACAACGGCACCTGACCGACCTCACGCCAGGTGACCTGGTCGCGATCGCCGAACATGCCTTCCGGCGAGGTCAGCAGCCGATAGCTTTCATTGTAAAGCGGAATGGTGCGGACCTTTCCGATCGGCTCGTTCTCGATATAGGTCAAGCCGGCATCGACCTCGAGATTTTCCAGCAGGCCCAGCACATCGGCGGAGGTGCAGGACACGATGCGAAAGCGCACTTCGGGATGACGGGCGCGAAACGGCGTCGTCAGCGACGCCACCATGCCGAGCGCGGTGGGTATCGCCGCGATGCCGATTTCGCCGGAAAGCTTGTCCTTGAGCCCGTTGATCTCCTGCCGCATCGCGCGGGCATCGCCGACAATGCGTCGCGCCCAGTCCAGCGCCCGTTCGCCCTCGGGCGTAAAGCCCTGGAACCGGGAGCCGCGTTGCACCAGCATCACCCCGAGAATCTCCTCGAGTTGCTTGAGGCCGGTCGACATCGTCGGCTGGGTGACCCCGCAAGCCTCCGCGGCTCGTCCGAAATGCCGCTCCTTGGCGAGTGCCAGCAGGAGTTCAAGCTTGTCTAACAAGCGCAGGACCTTTCGGGTTCGACGAGATCGTCTTGCAGAATACCACGGTCATGGCCGGGCAGACACGGCAAAAGCCGGGCAGCCCCGCGCGTCGATTGTCTTTTCATATCGTCCGATTTCAGATTGCTATCGATCGGGTTTCGCGATCGCAGCATGAGACAGCTTTATTGATGTCTGGACCAATTCCAATACTCATCAGGAGATCATGGTGGTTTGATCGAGAACGCGGATGACAGCGCCTTACGAACCCTGGGACGAAAAACGCGGCGCCGATATCATCGCCGAGCACGCCGGGCTCGAAGGGGCAACGCTGGTCATTTTGCACGCCGTGCAGCAGGCATTCGGCTACGTACCGGGGCCGGCGATCGCCATGATGGCATCCGCGCTGAACCTGTCGCGCGCCGAGGTCTTTGGCGTTTTCTTCGTTCTATCACGATTTCCGAAAGCAGCCGGCGGGACGCCACGTGCTGAAATTATGCCGCGCGGAGGCCTGTCAGGCCGCCGGCGGCGATCGGCTGGCGGCGAGGGCCGAAGCAAGGCTCGGTATCGCGCTGGGCAACACCACGGCCGATCGGCGCGTGACGCTGGAGCCGATCTATTGCCTCGGACTCTGCGCCACGGCACCGTCGGCGCAGCTCGATGGCCGCGTCATCGGGCGGCTCGATGACGCGCGCCTCGATGCGCTGGTTGCGGAGGCGCAGCGATGACGATGCGTCTGTTTGTCCCAGGCGATGCCGGTGCGGTTGCGGTCGGCGCCGATGACGTCGCGCTGGCCCTGCAGCAAGCCGCCGCCATGCGCGGCATCGCTATGGAAATCGTCAGAACTGGCTCGCGGGGGCTTTACTGGCTCGAACCGATGGTCGAACTCGCAACCCCGCAGGGCCGTATCGCGTTCGGACCGGTCGGCGCGACGGAGGCCGCCGCGGTGCTGGACGCCATCGCGTCGGATGGCCCGCATCCGCTGCGGCTGGGTGCTGCCGACGAGATTCCCTGGCTGAAGCGCCAGACTCGTCTGACCTTTGCGCGCTGCGGGGTGGTCGACCCGCGCTCGGTGCAAGACTATCGCGAGCATGGCGGCTACCGCGGCCTGGAGCGCGCGCTGTCGCTGACCTCCGATGCGATCCTCGCCGAGGTGGCGGCATCCGGGCTGCGCGGCCGCGGTGGCGCCGGCTTCCCGACCGGCATCAAGTGGAAGACGGTGGCGCAAACCGGCGCCGATCGGAAATACATCGTCTGCAACGCCGACGAAGGCGACAGCGGCACCTTTGCCGACCGCATGATCATGGAGGGCGATCCCTTCGTGGTCATCGAAGGCATGACCATCGCCGGCATCGCGGTCGGCGCCAGCAAAGGCTACATCTACATCCGATCGGAGTATCCGCACGCCGTGGCGGCGATGAATGCCGCGATTGCGGCGGCGAAACGCGCGGGCACTCTCGGCGAGCGGCTTGGCGGCTCCGGCCATCGCTTCGAGCTCGAAGTCCGGGTCGGGGCCGGCGCCTATGTCTGCGGCGAGGAGACCTCGCTGCTGGAGAGCCTGGAAGGCCGCCGCGGCATCGTCCGCGCCAAGCCGCCATTGCCGGCGCACCGGGGTCTGTTCGGCAAGCCCACCGTGATCAACAACGTGCTCTCCTTTGCCGCGATCCCGTTCATCCTGGCCGGTGGCGCCAAGGCCTATGCCGATTTCGGCGTCGGGCGCTCGCGCGGCACGATGCCGATCCAGCTTGCCGGCAATATCAGACATGGCGGCCTGTTCGAGACCGCGTTCGGCATCACGCTCGGTGAGCTGGTCGATGATATCGGCGGCGGCTGCCAAAGCGGGCGGCCGGTGCGCGCGGTCCAGGTCGGCGGCCCGCTCGGTGCGTATTTTCCGCGTGCGCTGTTCGATACGCCGTTCGACTATGAAGCCTTCGCGGCCCGTGACGGCCTGATCGGCCACGGCGGCGTCGTGGTGTTCGACGACAGTGTTGACATGTCCCGGCAGGCCCGCTTTGCGATGGAATTCTGCGCCATCGAATCCTGCGGCAAATGCACGCCCTGCCGGATCGGATCGACGCGAGGCGTCGAGACCATCGACCGGATACGCCGCGGCGAGCGGGTTACGGAAAACATCGCCGTGGTCGAAGACCTCTGCGCCACCATGAAATTTGGTTCGCTGTGCGCGCTGGGCGGTTTCACGCCCTACCCGGTCATGAGCGCGCTGAAGCACTTTCGGGAAGATTTCGGACCGGCGCCAACAGGCCTGCAGGCCGCCGAATAGAGGACGACCGCCATGTCGCTGATCGCTGAAACCGATTTCGGAACGCCACGCTCGAACTCCGCGACCAGGGTGACGCTCACCATCGACGGCAAGCGCGTGACGGTGCCCGAAGGCACCTCGATCATGCGGGCGGCAATGCAGGCCGGGACCCAAATCCCGAAATTGTGCGCCACCGACATGGTCGAGGCCTTCGGCTCGTGCCGGCTGTGCCTGATCGAGATCGAGGGTCGCGCCGGCACGCCGGCCTCCTGCACCACCCCGGTGATGCCGGGGCTTGTCGTCCACACCCAGACCGAGCGGCTGAAGACGCTCCGCAAGGGCGTGATGGAACTCTACATCTCCGATCATCCGCTGGATTGCCTGACCTGCGCGGCGAATGGCGATTGCGAATTGCAGGATATGGCCGGCGCGGTCGGCTTGCGCGACGTCCGCTACGGCTATGACGGCGACAACCATGTGTTCGCCAGGTCGGGCGGCGCCGCCAACGCAGGCTGGATGCCCAAGGACGAATCCAACCCCTATTTTACCTATGATCCCGCCAAATGCATCGTCTGCTCGCGCTGCGTCCGGGCCTGCGAGGAAGTGCAGGGCACTTTCGCGCTCACCATATCCGGCCGCGGCTTTGAGAGCCGGGTCTCGCCCGGGATGAGCGAAAGCTTTCTCGGCTCCGAATGCGTCTCCTGCGGCGCCTGCGTGCAGGCCTGTCCGACGGCCACCTTGACCGAAAAATCGGTGATCGAGATCGGCCAGCCCGAACATTCCGTGGTGACCACCTGCGCCTATTGCGGCGTCGGCTGCGCCTTCAAGGCGGAAATGCGCGGCGAGGAGGTCGAGCGCATGGTGCCGTACAAGGACGGCAAGGCCAACCGCGGGCATTCCTGCGTCAAGGGCCGCTTCGCCTGGGGCTACACCAACCACCGGGAGCGGATTCTCAAGCCGATGATCCGCGAAAGCATCAGCGACCTCTGGCAGGAAGTGTCCTGGGACGAAGCTTTTGGCTTCGCGGCCGCGAAATTGCGCGGCATACAGGCCAAATATGGCCGCGATGCCGTCGGCGGCATCACCTCGTCCCGCTGCACCAATGAGGAGACCTACCTGGTGCAGAAGCTGATCCGCGCCGGCTTCGGCAACAACAATGTCGATACCTGCGCGCGGGTTTGCCATTCGCCGACCGGTTACGGCCTGGCGACGACGTTCGGCACCTCCGCCGGCACCCAGGATTTCGACTCGGTCGAGCATTCCGACGTCATCATGATCATCGGCGCCAATCCGACCGATGCACATCCGGTGTTCGCCTCGCGCATGAAGAAGCGGCTGCGCGCCGGCGCCAGGCTCATCGTGGTCGATCCGCGTCGCACCGACATCGTGCGCTCGGCCCATGTCGAAGCCCAGCACCATCTGCCGCTGCTGCCCGGCACCAATGTCGCGGTGCTGACCGCGATGGCGCACGTGATCGTCACCGAGGGCCTCGTCGATGAAGCCTTTGTGCGCGAGCGCTGCGACTGGAGCGAATTCGAGGAGTGGGCGGCCTTTGCCGCGCATCCGAACAACAGCCCTGAAGCCATGGCCATCAAAACCGGCGTCGATCCGAACGAACTGCGTGCCGCGGCACGGCTGTTCGCCACCGGCGGCAATGGCGCCATCTATTACGGCCTTGGCGTCACCGAGCACAGCCAGGGATCGACCACGGTGATCGCGATTGCCAACCTTGCGATGGCGACCGGCAATATCGGCCGTGCCGGGGTCGGCGTGAACCCGCTGCGCGGCCAGAACAATGTGCAGGGCTCCTGCGACATGGGCTCCTTCCCGCACGAATTGCCGGGCTATCGGCATATCTCGGGCGACGCGGTGCGCGACCAGTTCGAGGCGATGTGGAATGTCAAGCTCAACAAGGAGCCGGGCTTGCGCATTCCCAACATGTTCGATGCCGCGATCGAAGGCAGCTTCATGGGCCTTTACGTGCAGGGCGAAGACATCCTGCAGTCCGATCCCAACACCAGGCATGTCGTGGCGGCGCTGTCGTCGATGCAATGCGTGATTGTCCACGACCTGTTTTTGAACGAAACCGCCAATTATGCCCACGTCTTCCTGCCCGGCTCGACGTTCCTTGAAAAGGACGGAACCTTTACCAATGCCGAACGGCGGATCCAGCGGGTGCGCAAGGTCACGACCCCGCGCAATGGCCTGGCCGACTGGGAGGTGACGATCCGGCTCGCCAAGGCGATGGGTTTCGAGATGCATTACGATCACCCCTCGCAGATCATGGACGAGATCGCGGCGCTGACGCCAACCTTCGCCGGCGTCTCCTATGCGCGGCTCGATGAGCTCGGTTCGGTGCAGTGGCCGTGCAATGAAAAGGCCCCGGAAGGAACGCCGGTCATGCATATCGGCGGCTTCGTGCGCGGCAAGGGCAAATTCGTGATCACCGAATACGTCCCGACCGACGAGCGTACCGGGCCGCGGTATCCGCTGCTGCTCACCACCGGCCGCATCCTCAGCCAGTACAATGTCGGGGCGCAGACCCGTCGCACCGACAATATCATCTGGCACGAAGAGGACCGGCTCGAAATTCACCCTCATGATGCCGAGCAGCGCGGCGTGCGCGACGGCGACTGGGTCCGGCTGGCGAGCCGCGCCGGCGAGACCACCTTGCGCGCGCTGATCACCGAACGCGTCGCCCCGGGCGTGGTCTATACGACGTTCCACCACCCGGACACGCAGGCGAACGTGATCACGACCGAGTATTCCGACTGGGCGACCAATTGTCCGGAGTACAAGGTCACGGCGGTCCAGATCTCGCCCTCGAACGGACCGTCCGAATGGCAAAAGGCCTATGACGCGCAGGCGCGTCACTCACGGCGCATCGCGTCGACCGTGGAAGCGGCGGAGTAAGCGGATGCGCCAGGCGGTCTGCAATGTCGACAGCCAGGTCTGGCGTGGCGCGGACCGCGGCCGGGGAATGCGGCTGGTTCCGGAAGAAACCGCGATCGCGCTGACCTATAATGGCGGCACCTATGCCGTGATGATGGCAACCCCGTCCGACCTCAGGGATTTCGCCGTCGGATTCAGCCTCAGCGAGGGCATCGTGCCGTCGCCCGACGACATCGATTTGCTCGACATCGTCGAGCTTGAGGACGGCATCGAACTGCGGATGTGGCTGGCGCCATCGAAGGCCGACCTCGTCAACGAGCGCCGGCGCCAGATCGCCGGACCGACCGGCTGCGGCATCTGCGGCATCGACTCGATTGCCGCGGCCGTGCGGCCGGCTGCCGTCGTGCCGAACGGCCGTTCGTTCTCGCCGCAGGAGATCATGGCGGCGATGCAGGGCGTGGCGGCGCTGCAGCAGATCAA
This sequence comes from uncultured Alphaproteobacteria bacterium, assembly GCA_963748165.1. Taxonomy (GTDB): domain Bacteria; phylum Pseudomonadota; class Alphaproteobacteria; order Rhizobiales; family Xanthobacteraceae; genus Bradyrhizobium. The sequence continues at coordinate 215,383 of CAVVIM010000016.1, read as the reverse complement.
TATCAGCACGCGCGCGGTGCATGCCGCGGCGTTCTGGTTGCCGTTGCAAGGCATCGTAAGCCTGCGCGAGGACGTCGGTCGCCACAATGCGCTCGACAAGCTCTCGGGCGCGTTGGCGCAGAACCGGATTTGCGCGAGCGAAGGAATTGTGCTGTTGACCAGCCGGGTCTCGGTCGAAATGGTGCAGAAGACCGCGGCCATGGGCGCGCCGCTGATGGTGGCGGTTTCGGCGCCGACCGCGCTGGCGGTTCGGATGGCCGATGCCGCCGGCATCACCCTGGTCGGCATTGCGCGGAGCGACGGTTTCGAGGTCTTCACCCATCGCGGCCGCGTTGCCGCGCCTGTCGGCGCGCGGGAGGCTGCGGATGTCGCCTGATCGATTGATCTACATGGCCAACCAGATCGGAAAATTCTTTCAGAGCCAGGGCCCCGACAAGGCGGTGCCGGGCATCGCCGAGCACATCCGCAAATTCTGGGATCCGCGGATGCGGTCCGCCATCCTGGCCCATTTCGACGCGGGCGGTGCCGGACTTGATTCCGACGTTCGCAAGGCCGTCGAGGAGCTGAGGAAGGTCTAGCCGAGCAGTTCGGTTCGTAGGGTGGGCAAATCAAAGCGAAGCGTGCCCACCATCGGACAATTGGTGGGCACGCTTCGCTTTGTTTGCCCACCCTACGCAACTGACTTCGCGCGAAAACGCTTCAATGCCCGACGATCGCCGGCACCCTGGTGGCCGGCGGCGTGTTGCGGCTGCGCTGGGTGCGGACAATGCCGTCGATAATGGTCATGCCGATGCCGGGCAGGTCACCAAGCTGAACGCTGTCGAGGATGTTCTTGCCGGCGGAATGCTGCGCCTTGTCCATGATGACGAAGTCTGCCGCGCGGCCGATCTCGACAAGGCCGCAATCCAGCGCGCGCATTCGTGCGGTGTTGCCGGTCGCAAAGCAGAATGCGAGTTCCGCAGGCACCTCGCCGAGCGACGACAGCAGCGACACCATGCGCAGGATGCCGAGCGGCTGCACGCCGGACCCGGCCGGCGCATCGGTGCCGAGGATGATGCGGCCGAGATCGCCCATCTCGCGTGCGACCCGCAACGTATAAAGAGCCGAGCGCTCGTTGCCGTTGTGCACCAGCTCGAGACCGCGCTTGCAGCCCTCGCAGATGCAGCGGATCTGGCCGTCGGGCAGGGCGGTATGACCGCCATTGATGTGGCCGATCACGTCGGTGTCCGCTTCCAGTACCACGTCCTTGTCGATCAGGCCGGAGCCGGGAATCGACGGACCGCCGGTATGGATGGTGCTCTGGATGCCGTATTTGCGCGCCCATCCGACCATCTTGCGCGCGGTGGGCCCGTCCTTGACGCCGCCGAGCCCGACTTCGCCGAGCAGCTTGACGCCGGCCGCGGCGAGTTCCTTGAAATCCTCCTCGACCATCTCGGCCTCGATCACGGGAGCGCCGGCGTGAACCTTGACGCCGCCGGGGCGGAGCGTCCAGAACGCCCGCTGCGCGAAAATCGCCATCGCCTTCAGGCCGACGACGTCGCGCGGGCGGCCCGGCATGTGAACCTCGCCCGCCGAGATCATGGTGGTGACGCCGCCATGCAGGAAGCTGTCGATCCAGCCGATCTGGTTTTGCCGGGGGGTCCAGTCGCCGGCGACGGGATGTACATGGCTGTCGATCAGGCCGGGTGCGACGGTGGTTCCGTTGGCGTCGACAATGGTGGTGGCGCCCTCGACGTCGACATCGCCGCCATGTCCGATCGCGGTGATCCTGCCGTTTTCGGCCACGATCGTGTCGGCGTCGAGGATCGGTTTTTCCAGGGCTCCGCTCAGCAGCAGGCCGATATTGCGGATCACCAGCTTGGTCGGGCCGGCGGCCTGGGGTTCGTCGTGGGCCATGGGATTATCCTTCTTGTTCAATGCCTTCGCGAGGTGAGGGCGGCATCTTGCGCGCGGCTTGACGGCGGGATCAAGCTGGATTATTCATTCGTACACAAATGAATGTACACGAATGAGTTAAGCCGGCCCGGGAATCCGCGGCCGTTACCCCGAGCAGGATCAAACGCCCATGAGCAACTTCAATCAGGAAAGCGTTCTCAGCGTCCATCACTGGACCGACACCCTGTTCAGTTTCACGACCAGCCGCGATCCGTCGTTTCGGTTTCGCAACGGCGAGTTCACCATGATCGGGCTCAAGCTCGGCGACAAACCGCTGCTGCGGGCCTACAGCGTCGCCAGCGCCAATTACGAGGACCGGCTGGAATTCTTTTCGATCAAGGTGCCGGACGGTCCCCTGACCTCGCGGCTGCAGCATCTGAAGCAGGGTGACGAGATCATCGTCAGCCGCAAGGCCACCGGCACGCTGGTGATCGACAATCTCGAGGACGGCCGCAATCTCTATTTGATCGGCACCGGCACCGGGCTCGCGCCCTTCCTGAGCGTGATCAAGGATCCGGAGACCTATCAGCGCTTCGAGAAGGTGGTGTTGCTGCACGGCTGCCGCCGCGTCGCCGAACTGGCCTATGGCGAGATGATCACCCGGGAACTGCCGGACGACGAATTGATCGGCGAACTCGTTCGCAACCAGCTCATCTACTATCCGACGGTGACGCGGGATCCGTTCCGCAACCGCGGCCGCATCACCGACCTGATCGCGTCCGGCAAGCTGTTCCGCGATGCCGGCCTGGCGTCGCTCGAGCCCGATCATGACCGCGTCATGATTTGCGGCAGCCCGGCGCTGGTCCACGACACAAGGGCCCTGCTGTTGGACCGGCAATTCGTCGAAGGCAACCATGGCGAGCCCGGCCAGTTCGTGGTCGAGAAGGCATTCGCCGAACGCTGATTTTGGCGAGCCGCCGCTTTTGGGCTATCTGTGGGCTCCGATTGGAGCAACCTGATGCCGTTCTGGACCTGTGAGCAGTGTGGCGCCCAGTTTCCCGAGAGCCGGGCAGCGCCGGCCGAGTGCCCGATCTGCCGCGACGAGCGGCAGTTCGTCAACTGGAACGGCCAGTGCTGGATCACGCGCGAGCATCTGACGGCACGTTACCAGCTCGTCTGGCGCGACGATCTCGGCATCCCCGGAATTGGGGTCGAGCCGGCGCTCGCGATCGGTCAGCGCGCGCTGCTGGTGCGCGAGCGCGATGGCTGCGTGCTCTGGGACTGCGTTCCGCTCATCACCGCCGAGGCGGTCGACCATGTCAGGTCGCTCGGTGGCCTGAAGGCGATCGCGGTTTCGCATCCGCATTATTACGGCGCGGTCGCCGATTGGAGCGACGCGTTCGGGGGTGTGCCGATCTATCTGCATGGCGACGATCGCGGCTGGATTACCCGGCCGCATCGCGCGATCGTGCCGTGGTCGGGCGAAGCCCTGAAGCTCTCCGACGATCTGCTGCTGCTGCGTACCGGCGGCCATTTTGCCGGGGCCACGGTGCTGCATTGGCGGGCCGGCGCCGAAGGACGCGGCGCGCTCCTGACCGGCGATATCGCCATGGTGGCGATGGACCGCCGCTTTGTCAGCTTCATGTACAGCTATCCGAATTACATTCCGCTCGACGCCGCAGCGGTCCGGCGGATTGCCGATATCGTCGCGCCGCTCGCCTTCGATCGCATCTACGGAGCCTGGTGGGGCCGCAACATCGCTGGCGACGCGAAGGCGGCGTTCGATGCTTCGGTCCGGCGCTACCTCGCCGCGCTATCGTGAGGCCGGCGGGATCGGAGCCCTCGGACCGCCCGGCCGGGTCGCGCGCGGCGCCGCCGGGATGTTGCGGCCCGCGGCCTGTGGATCGATCTTGCGATCGAACTCGCTGGCACCCTCGCTGATATCAAGCAGGGTACGGCGGCCCTCTTCCATGAACACCGCCGAACGCTTGTTGAAGCTTTCGGCCAGTTCGCGGATCGACTTCAATTTCTGAAACAGCTCGCCGTCCTTGCCGTTGGCAAGGCCGGGCACGATCCCGTCGATCTTGGCAATGCCGCTGTCGAAACTGTCGAACGCGGCGTCGGCCTTGCGCAGCAGGCTGTCGATCTCATCGCCTTTGCCGGCCAGGCTCGCGGTATAGGTCTCGAAGCCGAGCAGCGCATCCTTCATGACGTCCCGGTTATCGACCAGCACCCGGTCGACATTGTGCAGGGTATCGCGGATCGACTGCGTCTCGGTGAGGTCGGCGGTCAGGGTCGGAACGCCGTCCTTGTCGAGCGGCACCGGCGCCGCGGCCGGCGCGCCGCCGGTCAGGGCTATCGCCGCCACGCCGGTCAGTCCCTGGAACTCGAGCCCGACCACGGTGTCCTTGCGGACCGGAGCGCTGTTGTCCAGCATGGCGAGGGCGACAATTTTGCGCGGACTTTCCAGCTTGAGCGAGGTCACCTCGCCAACCTGGACCCCGTCGAAATTCACCGCACCGCCTTTCAACAGCCCGCTGGCGGAGCCTTCGAAAACGATGCGCAGCGCGCTGCGCGACTGGACGCCGTGAATCTTGCGGTACCCGAGCAGCGCGACCGACGCCACGGCGATCACCGCCAGCGTCGAAGCGCCGATCATGAAGTTGCTCGCCCGTGTCTTCATCCAAAATCCCGTTGCGACCGACGCCTCCTTGACCTGCAACGACGATTAAAGGCCGTCATTGCGAGCAGCGCAAGCGACGAAGCAATCCACGGGCCGTCATTCCGGTCTGGTGCTGACGCTCCATCCCGGAATGACGGCGCAGGTTGGATTGCGGCGCGACCTTCGCCCGCACGAACGCTCAGGCGGTGGTCCATTCCTCGGCGCTGGCGCCGGCGAGCGCACGGACCCGGGCATCGTCGGCGGCAAGTTTGCGCGCCGATCCCGAATAGACCACGATGCCATCATCCAGCACATAGGCGTCGTCGGCGATTTCCAGGCTCATCCGCGCATTCTGCTCCACCAGCAGCACCGAAATGCCCTCGGCCTTCATCTGCCCGACGATGCGAAATACCTCGCGCACGATCAGCGGCGCCAATCCCTGCGAGGGCTCGTCGAGGATCAACAGCCGCGGGTTCAGCAGCAGCGCGCGGGCGATCGACAGCATCTCCTGTTCGCCGCCGGAGAGTTGCCGGCCACGATTGAACTTGCGCTCCTCAAGACGGGGGAACAGCTTGTAGATCCGTTCGACGGTCCACGGCCCATCGCGTTCGAGCGGGACCTTGAGGTTCTCCTCGACGCTGAGATTGGCGAAGATGCGCCGGCCTTCGGGCACATAGCCGACGCCGCTGGCGGCGATCCGGAAAGTCGGCCAATGCGTGGTGTCTTGGCCGAAGATCGTAATTTTGCCTTCGCGCGCCGGGGTCAGACCCATCAGGCTGCGCAGCGTCGTGGTTTTTCCCGCGCCGTTGCGTCCAAGCAGCGCGGTGATTTTGCCCTCGGCGACTTCAAGACTGACGCCATGCAGGATGTGGCTCTTGCCGTAAAACGTTTGCAGCCCCGTGGCCTCGAGCGCTATCATCCCGTTTCCCCAAGATATGCTGCCTGCACCGCCTCCGACGCCGCGATCTCCTTCGGCGTCCCTTCGGCAAGCAGATTGCCCTGGTCGAGCACCGTGATGTAATCGGCCAGGTGAAACACCACTCGCATGTCGTGCTCGATCAGGACGATCGTGAAATTGCTTTCGCGATGCAGGCGGCGAATCAGGGCGGTGATCTCGTAGGTTTCCTGGTCGCCCATCCCGGCGGTCGGCTCATCGAGCAACAGTAGCCGCGGTTGCTGCGCGAGCGCCATTGCGATCTCCGTCGTCCGCTGATCGCCATGCGCCAGTTCGCCGACCAGCCGATCGGCCTTGGCAGTGAGCCCCACCAGCGTCAGCATTTCGGTTGCGACGTCGTTGGCCAGCTTCGCGGCGGCCTTGTTCGGCACCATTTGCAACGTCTGTCCCGCCGCCACCTCGGCCGCCGTGAGCACGTTTTCGTGGACCGTCAGTTCGGGAAAGATCTCCGTGATCTGGAAGGTGCGTCCCATGCCGAGCCCGACCCGCCGGTGCGTCGGAATCTGCGTCACGTCTTTTCCCTCGAAGATGATCGAGCCCTGGGTCGGGGGGAAATAGCCGCTGATCATGTTGAAGAAGGTGGTCTTGCCCGCGCCGTTGGGGCCGATGATGGCCCGCAGCTCACCGCGCTTGACGGACATCGAAACGTCCTTCACGGCCACCAGGTTGCCAAATCGCTTTGTGACATTGCGAATCTCGAGCATGTTCATTCACCGCGCAGGCGCCGCATGCCGAGCAGGCCGCGTGGAAAGAACAGCACGACCAGCACGAAGGTCGCGCCGACAAAGGACATCCAGTTCACGGTCATCGACGATATGTAATCCTGCAGCACCACGAACACCGTCGCGCCCAGCAGCGGCCCCCAAAACGTCCGCATGCCGCCCATCACGCACATGACAACGAAATAGCCGGACAGCGAATAATGCAGCGCCAGCGGATCGGCAAAGTTGTTGAGTAGTGCGTACAGTGTGCCGGCAAGCGCGGTAAAGAAACATGAGATCGAGAACGAAAGCCAGATTTGGCGTTCGACCGGGATAGCCAGAAAACGCGCGCGGCGCTCGTTCTCCCGGATTGCCCGCAAGGTATGGCCGAAGGGGGAGCGGACCAGAAGGCCGAGCAGGGTCACGGCAATCGCGAAGATGGCCAGCAGAAAAAAATAAAATCGAGCGCCGCCCTCGCTGATATCGAGCGTCAGTGGCCCGAACCCGATCGGCTCGCGGTGAAAATCGCGCAGGCCGTCGAAGCCGCCGGTGAAGTCGTTCCAGCTATAGGCGAGGTAGTACCATAGCTGGCCGAATGCGATGGTGCACATCGCGAAATAGACGCCGCGGCGGCGTACGATCAGCAACCCGAACAGGGTGCCGGCCAGTCCGCCGAGCAGCGTCCCGGCGAGCATGGCGAGTGGCGTGCTGTGCACGAGATACCGCAGCGTGAGTCCCGCACCGTAGGCGCCGAGCCCGAAATATGCGGCGTGGCCGAAGCTCAGCACGCCGGTGAATCCCAGCAGCAGGTTCAGCCCCATCGCCGCCAGGCCGAACACCAGCACGCGCCCGGCAAGCGCCGTATAGCCGCCGAGCAACGGAAGCCAGTACGGAACCGTGATCAGAAGTGCCCAGATTACGACGAGTGTAGCCCAGCGTGGAACGGCCGGCCGCCGCGCCGCCGGGGCGGCCGCGACGGTGACGTCGGTGCTCATGACAACATTCCTTCCTCACCCATAAAGCCGCGGGGACGAAACAGAAGCACAAGCATCATGATGGCATAGATCACCGCCTCGCTGGCCGCGGGGAAAAACACGGTGGTCAGGGCCGCCGCCATTCCGATCAGGAGGCCGCCGAACAACGTGCCGATCAGGCTCCCGACGCCACCGACGATGATGGCGATGAAGCTCGGCATCAGCAGGTCGTCACCCATGTTGGGGTTGAGGCCGATCTGCCCGGCGGCGAGCACCCCGCTCAAGCCGGCCAGCAGGCAGCCGAGGGCGAAATTGAACGACCGCAGGAAGCCGATATTGACGCCCAGCGAGGCCACGGTTTCAAGGTCGAGCGTGCCCGCCCGAATCCGCACGCCGACCCGCGTGTAGCGCAAGAATGCAAACAGCCCGACCACCACGAAGATGACCACCGCCACCATGAAGACGCGATACCAGGTGACAAAGAACAGGCTGGCGCTGATTGGCTGCGACAGAAAATCGGGCAAACCGAGCGGCAGACCGTTGGGGCCCCAGATATAACGCGCGGCATCCTGCATCACGAAAGCAAATCCGAACGTGAGCAACAGGCTGTAAACCGGATCGCGGTTATAGACGCGGCGGATCATCAAGCGCTCGACGGCGAGGCCGACCAGCGCGGTAAGCAGCGGCGCGACCAGCAGCGCACCCCAGTAGCCCAGCGTCGGCGATAATGTGTAGGCGAGATAGCCGCCAAGCGCCAGGAAATTGCCATGAGCAAAATTGATGACGTTGCTGAGGTTGAGAATCAGCGACAGCCCGAGCGCCATCAGCACGTAGAAAGCACCAATGATGAGTCCATTGGTGACGTTAAACAATATGACCTGCATTATCCGGCCTCGCCCAAATTAGTAAGCCCCGCCGCAGTTGTGGGCAACTGCCGCCACTGGCAACCGGTGGACGCGATGTAAGGGATCGCGTCCATCGCCGTTCGCAGGTCTGTTGCGCGCGGACGACCGCGAGCCGAAGCAGATGGCAAAAGCGGCTCGATCACACACCATCGGGCGTCCGTCGTACCGCTTTCATATCGCAAGCCTCTTGAATATCGACGAGTGATTTAAGTCCAAGTCATCATGTTCTTCCTCGAATTTTTGCAAATCCGAGGGATCACAACTGGCTTAAATCACTCCGGCTCAGGCTGGCTCCACCATCTTGCATCCTGTATCCGCGACTGAGCCCGCGGCCTCGTCACCCGGAACCGGTGCAGAGACGGTGAACACGTCGTCGGGTCCGGACTTCGGCGGATGGACTTCGCCGACGAAGATATTCGGCATCAGTTCGTGATCGCCGGCGCGGTAGCGCACCTTGCCCGGCTGCAATGCCACATCCGGCGGCAGTTCCATGTCCTCCATCGCCTTCGCCATTTTCGGGCCCTCCAGCGATTTCGCTTTCTCCGCCGCCAGCCGCACCGTATGCATCGCGACATAACCGAACCAGTCGCGCGCGGAGGGCGTTTTTTTGGTCGCGGCGCGGTATTCGGCGACGAACTTCACCACTTCTGGCACGTTGGGTTGATTCCACCACCACTCCATGTCCCACCAGCCGGCCTGCGCATCCGGTGGACATGCCTTGATGCTCTCCAGTTCGAACAGCGCGCCGCCGAGCGCCATTTCCTTCTGCATGCCGAACTGGGTGAACTGCTTCATGCAATTGATCTGCGTCAGTCCACCCATGTTGTTGAGCAGCACGTTCGGCTTGTAGGACTTCGCCTTGATAAGGGTGGCGGAGAAGTCGGTATTGTTGATCGGCAGCATGTCGCCCTCGTAGGTGCCGCCAGCCTTGGTCAGCGCTTTGACGAAGGCGTCCTGGAGGGTGTGGCCGTATGCATAATCGGGCGTGATGAAGAACCATTTCTTGCCGAACTTCTTCACCAATTCCGGTGTGACCGCATTGGCATCCATGGTGGTTGTGTTGCAGATTCGAAACACATTCCATTTGCAGTTTGTGCCGGTGATTGGATCGGTATGGCCACCTGGCACGATGTGAAGGATTTTCTTCTCGGTAGTCACCTGCGACATCGCATAGGCGATGCCGGAGTTAACGTCGCCAAAGATGACGTCGACCTTGTCGCGATCGATCAGCTTTCGCGTCTTCTGAACGCCAGTGCCGACATCGTTGGCCGAGTCCTCAACCAAGAGCTCAACCTGGCGGCCTAGAATGCCTCCCTTTTTATTGATTTCGGCCTCGGCGTATTTTGCGCCGTCGACCTCACTTTGCGCCAGTGCCGAGAGGACACCGGTGAGCGGGTCGACCATTCCGATCCGCACAGGCGTATCGGCCCGGGCCTTGATGATGTAGGGGGAAGCGAACTGCACCGCAGCAATCGCGGCGCTTGTCTTAAGAATAGTGCGCCGGTCGACCGACCAGCGTTGCGAAGTAACCATGCTGTCCTCCCAGACAAGATGACGTTTTTCAATGGCGGCATTCTTGCGATGCCTTGCTTGGCCGTCAGCGTAGCGCGTCCGGGCTCATTTTGCCAATGTTAACCCCGCAAATGCCTGCGACCTTTGGCCTAGGACCTTGGCGCCGTTGCAAGTTGTTCGGGCATGTCCTCGAAATGTACTCGCGTTCGGACGTCCACAAGGCCGATTGCCAAGGCTTCGATTCCTGCGCAAAATGCCGGGATGGCCCAGGCACCGCAAATTCATTTCTGCAGGGCCTCTGATGGGGTTCGCGTTGCCTACGCCACGAACGGCCGCGGCCCGGCACTGATCGAGGTCGCGACGTGGCTGAACCATCTTGAATTCGACTGGCAAAGCCCGGTCTGGCGTCCACGACTCCTCGAACTAGAGAGGAATTACGCCATGACACGATACGATGGCCGCGGTTGCGGCCTGTCGGATCGGGCCGTCAAAGACTTGTCGTTCGATGCCAATCTGCGTGATCTCGAGGCGGTGGCCGACGCCGCCGGGCTCAAGCGCTTTGTTCTTCTCGGTTGCTGCCAAGGCAGCGGCCTCGCGATTGCCTATGCGGCCCGTCATCCCGAACGCGTCAGCAATTTGGTGCTGTATGGCGCCTTTGCCCGCGGCAGGCTGAAGCGCAACCCGTCGGCACAGGATATCGAAGAAGCCGACATGATGCTGAAGCTTGTCGAACTCGGCTGGGGACGTGAAAATCCCGCATTTCGCCAAGTCTATACCACGATGTTCATCCCCGACAGCACGCCGGAGCAATTTCGCTGGTTCACCGATCTCCAGCGAATGTCGACCTCGCCGGAAAACGCGGTGGGGTTGATCCGGGGATTTGACGGCATGGACGTGACAGAGCTGTTGCCGAAGGTCAATTGTCCTACGCTGGTGTTGCACGCGCGAAACGACGCCCGCGTACCATTCGCGGAAGGTCGCATGGTCGCGAGTTCGATTCCCGGCGCCGAATTCGTCACGCTTGAGAGTCGCAATCACATTCTGCTGGAGCACCAGCCGGCATGGAAGCAGTTCCTGGCCGAGATCGCTCGTTTCGTTCACGGTCAGGCCGAGGATGCGGCAAGGACCGCCTTTAGCGAGCTTACCGAGCGGGAGCGCGAGGTTCTCGAACTCATCGCGCGCGGTCTCGACAACGCCGCGATCGCAAGCCAACTGTCACTTCGTCCCAAAACCGTTCGCAATCACATCAACGGGATCTTCGACAAGCTGAATGTCCCGAACCGCGCCCAGGCCATCGTCCGCGCGCGCGAGGCGGGCATGGGACGCGAACCGGCCAGACACCCCGACTAGGTCTCCCGGCCCAGCATTCGCGACAGATTCGGGCAGGTGGGGATGGAATCTGGGTCGACGGTCTCATGACGGATTGGGTCGTCCCCGACATGCTCCGCAGACTTCGGACCAAGCGGGGTTGCGCACGGCCAGTCGAACGCTTTCGGAAAGCGGCCCGGCCGCCGGAAATCCCGTCAAACAGTATTCGACCTTGGGAGACAACGATGAATGATACCGTTACATCGCCTCGTGTCACCGGCTCCGCACAGATGCAGGGTGACCTCTGGAGCGCGCGCGCGCGCGACTATGCCGATTTGCAGGAAGGCTTCTTCCTTCCATTGTACGAGAGTGTGCAACGCCGACCGGAACTCGCGGCGTCGCGTTCGAGTCTCGACGTCGGCTGCGGCCCCGGCCTTGCCGCGCAAGTGTTTGCACGAACAATGACCAATGTTGCCGGGATCGACGCGTCCGCCGCCTTCATCGATATCGCGCGCGAGCGTCTGCCCGGACGAAATTTTCGTGTCGGCGACATGGAATCCCTGCCGCACGCGGATGGAAGTTTCGATGTCGTGACCGGCTTCAATGCTTTTCAATATGCCGCTTCACCGGCCAACGCGCTGCGCGAGGCGCGCCGTGTCGTGCAGCCGGGCGGTGCTGTTGTGATCGCAACCTGGGGTCCGCCCGAGTCTTGCGATGCGGCCGGGCATCTCAAGGCCCTCGGTGCGCTGATGCCGCCCCCGCCGCCGGGAGCACCGGGACCCTTCGCCTTGTCGGACGAATCCAAATTGAGGGCGCTGGTTTCCGAGGCCGGTCTCACGCCGCTGGCAGTCGTCGACGTTGATTGTCCATGGGTCTATCCGAATCTTGACACTGCGCTGCGCGCAATGCTTTCTGCCGGACCGGCCGAGCGAGCGATCCGAAATTCAGGCTTCGAGCGCGCCCGCCATGCGGTGGCGAGCGCGGTCGCGTCCTATGGCAAGCCTTCGGGCGAGTATCGCCTGAACAACACATTCCGCTATCTCATCGCCCGCGCCTAGTCGGCGGACAGATCGAAATTCGGCCCGAGCAACATCGAAGGCGGGCTGATCCAGCCTTTCCTTCGCGTGCTCGGGAGTCGAACCCCTGACCGTTCGCCCGCCTGATATCACTGCCCGGCCGCGGTCCTTGCCGCCGCATTGTTGAGCACGATCAGCCCGTCGACGGCGACGCCGGTCCTGGCGTTGATCAGGAACGGGTTGACGTCGATCGAGGCGATGCGGGTGCCGGCGTCGGCCATCAGGTTGGACAGGCCGACCAGGGCCTTCACGGCGGAGGCTTCGTGCAGGGCGGGCTTGCCACGATAGCCTTTCAGCTTCACCCCGGCCTTGGTGCGGCCGATCAATTCCCGCGCCTCGGCGGCGTCGAGCGGCGCGCCGGCCAGCGCGACGTCCTTGATCAGTTCGATATCGACGCCGCCGGTGCCGAACAGCACCACCGGGCCCATTTCGGCATCGAGCGAGGCGCCGACCACGAGCTCGAGATCGGCCTTGACCTGCTGCGCAATCAGGATGCCCTCGAGCTTCGGCCTGCTTTTGAGTTTCCCGACCCGCGCGGTAATGTCGTTGAAGGCCTTTTTCACCTCGGCCGCGTTGGTGAGGTTGAGCACGACGCCGCCGATGTCGGATTTGTGCAGGATGTCCGCGCTGACCACTTTTGCCACCACGGGAAATCCAATCTTGCTGGCGATCCTGACCGCATCGGCCGCGGTCCGTGCGATCTCCTCCCTGGAGACCGGAATGCCGTACGCCCTGAGCAGCTTCTTCGAGGCGACCTCGTCGAGCGCGGCGCCCTTGGCGCGCCTCAGCGTCCGCTCCAGGGTCGCCCGCGCCGATGCGCTGGAACTCGATGCGGCATCCGGCACTTCCTTGCGCAGCGAGGCATAATCGATCAGGGCCTTGATCGCGCCTACCGCCCGATCGAGCCCCTGCATGACCGTGATATGCGGCAGCGACCTGCGCAAGGTCTTGGTGAATTCGGTGAAGCCGATCGACATCGTACTGATATAGATCACCGGCTTGTCGGCACTGGCCGCCTTCTCGTTGACGATCCGCAAATTGCGCTCGCGCAATTCGTGGGGGGCCTTCGGCAGTTCGGCGTCGATGATGACGATGTCGGTGTCGGGGTCGTCGATCATGATCTGGATCGATTGCATGTACACCGTGGGATCGACCACCGCGGCAAAGCCGGCGTCGAGCGGATTGCCGACAATGCTGCCCGGACCGAGCATGTTGGCGAGCTTGTCGCTCGTGCCCGGGCTGAGCGGCGCGAAATTCAGCCCGGCCGAATGGAACGCATCGATCAGGAGGCCGCGCTTGCCGCCTGACAGGGTCACGGCGGCGAGGCGATCGCCCTTGGGCGGGTCGGCATGGACAAAGCACTCGGTGGTTTCGATCAGTTCGTCGAGGCCGCGGACCCGGATCACGCCCTCGCGGGTCGAGATGGCGTCGAAGGTCTCGATCGAGCCGGCGAGCGCGCCGGTGTGCGCCATGGCGGCGGCGCGCCCTCCCTCGGATGATCCGAGCTTGAGCGCGATGACCGGCTTGCCGGCGGCCCGCGCCGCCTTGCAGGCCTGGCGGAACACCTTGGTGTTGCGCACGCCTTCCAGATAAACCACGATGACGCGGACCGAGGGATCGGCGGCGAAATAGGCCATCAGATCCGGCGTTTCGAGGCCGGCCTCGTTGCCGGTGGTGACCATGTAGCCGACGCCGACCCCGCGATCCTCGAGCGCCTGGCGGATCGCCATCACGATCGCCCCGGACTGGCCGGCGATCGCGACCGGCCCGGCCTCCATGGTGACGATGCGGTCGTCGATATTGGTGAACAGCCGTTCGCCGGCACTGAGGTTGCCGAGGCAATTCGGGCCGGTCACGGCCATGCCGGTGTCGCGAATGGCCTGCTGCAGTTCGACCGCAAGCCGCTGGCTTTCCGCGTCCTGCAATTCGCTGAAGCCCGAGGTGACGATGGTGGCCGAGCGGGCGCCGGCGGCCGCGGCGTCGCGGATCACCTGAACGGCGAAACGGGCGGGCACCAGCACCAGCACATGGTCGGGCTTGTCGGGCAGGGCAGAGAAATCCCTGTAGCAGGGAACGCCCCAGATGGTTTCGCGCCGGGAATTGACCGGATAGAGGCCGCCTTCGAATTGGTATTTGATCAAATTGTTCCAGATGCGCTCGGCGTAATTTCCCGGCTTGTCGGTGGCGCCGACCAGCACGATGTTGCGCGGATGCAGCATCGCATGAATGCCTTTGACGATGTCGCTCGCCTGCGACGAAGGCGACCATTTGCCGGCCGAACTCGCGCGGTTGACCTGAGCTTCCATAGGCGTAATCCTTACCCTTCTTTTTCTTGTTGCGGAATGACGAACGAGATCGCCGCGCTCGATCAGCCCTCACGCCTTCATATTGATAGTCGGCGAGAGTGGCAACTCGGCCGACGCCATCCGGGCTACGACACTTCCCCGTCATTCCGGGGCGATGCGCAAGCATCGAACCCGGAATCTCGAGATTCCGGGTTCGCCCTGACGCGCGCCCCGGAATGACGGCGGTGATTGCCCGACGGGCAAATCAGTGAAAAGCTGTCCAGCCCAGGTTGTAAAAATATATCGCTTCACCTTTCGCCCAAATCAATCCTATAAGCGCCGCCGTCTCGCGCTCACACAGAGGGGCGGCTCATGATCGTCACGAACGTTGGCGCGGGATGCGATGGACGCGGGTGGTGTCGAACGACGAACGACAGCAACGCGGACGGCAAAGCTGTGTGGTCCTGGCGCCCCGACGCTGGCGTCAAGTTTGCGGGGCAACCCGCAGGCGACGGTGGCAAACAAGCCCGGTCACCGGGGAGAGCGCGGAATAAGCCGTAAACCATTGCGCAGGGAATGCCGGACTGATCCGGTGAACCTGTGGTGACTTGGCTCGTGTGCTTTTTCATCATTTGCACGCGAGGCTGCGGGTGCATCGCCACCCGGCATTCCCTGCGCCCTCTGATTTTTCGAGGGACACGTTTTCCAGCAAAACTCGGGCGCCCTGCGCCGCGAGAATGCAGTTGGCCGTCATTCCGGGGCGCGCAAAGCGCGAACCCGGAGCTCGAATTCCGGGTTCGATGCTTCCGCATCGCCCCGGAATGACGGAGCTGCGCGCGATCCGGGCTACGGATCCGGGCCGCACAACTTGCCACCTGCCATGCCCGCGCTATATGGGAATTTTCCGCACCTTCCGAACCTGACCCCAAGCGAGCCAGCCAATGACCGCCGACACCGACACTTCAGCCGTTTCCCAGCCGTTCCAGGCCGAGGTTGCCGAACTGCTGCACCTGATGGTGCATTCGGTCTATTCCGAGACCGACATCTTCCTGCGCGAGCTGATTTCCAACGCGTCGGACGCCTGCGACAGGCTGCGCTACGAGGCCATCGCCGCCCCTGATCTGATCGCCGACGGGGCGCCGCCAAGGATCCGCATCGTGGCCGACAAGAAAGCAGCCACGCTTTCCGTGATCGACAGCGGCATCGGGATGGATCGGCAGGAGCTGATCGACAATCTCGGCACCATCGCGCGTTCCGGCACCAAATCCTTCCTGTCCCGCCTGACCGAGGCCAAGGATGGCGCCGGCCTGATCGGCCAGTTCGGGGTCGGCTTCTATGCCGCGTTCATGGTCGCCGATCGCATCGTGGTCACCAGCCGCCGCGCCGGGACCGACCAGGTCTGGGTCTGGTCGTCGTCGGGCGGCAGCGGATTCGAAATCGCGCCCGCCAGCGCAGAGGACGCGCGGCGCCTCACGCGGGGAACGGAAATCGCCCTGCACCTGAAGCCCGATGCCAGGAAATATCTCGAGAGCTACGAGATCGAGCGCATCGTCGGCGCCTATTCCGACAACATCCAGTTTCCGATCGAACTTCAGCCCGAGGAGGGCGAGCCGCGCCAGATCAACTCGGCGAGCGCGCTGTGGCAGCGGCCGAAATCGGAACTGACGGCGGAGGATTACAAGCAGGCCTATCGTGCCGTCGCCGGCGCCTTCGACGATCCCGCGATGACGCTGCATTATCGCGCCGAAGGCCGCCAGTCCTATGCCGTGCTGCTGTTCGCGCCGTCGACGAAACCGTTCGATCTGTTCGAGCCGGCCCGCAGGGGCAAGGTCAAGCTCTACGTTCGCCGCGTCTTCATTGCCGACGACGCCGAGCTGCTGCCGGCCTATTTGCGGTTCATCCGCGGCGTGATCGACAGCGAGGATCTTCCGCTCAATATCTCGCGCGAGATGCTGCAGAACAACCCGCAACTCGTGCAGATCCGCAAGGCCGTCACCGGCCGCGTGATCTCCGAGCTGGAAAGCCTGAGCGAGAAGGAGCCGGAGGCGTTCGCCGGGATCTGGGACGCGTTCGGCCCGGTGATCAAGGAAGGATTGTGGGAGGACTATGAGCGGCGCGAGAAATTGCTGGCGCTGTCGCGCTTCACCACCACCGCGGGCGAAGGCCGCTCGCTGAAGCAATATGCCGAGAACCTCAAACCGAACCAGACCGAGATCTACTATCTCAGCGGCGAGAGCCTCGAGCGGCTGAAATCGAATCCGAAGCTTGAATCGGCCGCGGCGCGCGGGATCGAGGTGCTGCTGCTGACCGATCCGGTCGATGCGTTCTGGACCTCTGCGCCGCTGGATTTCGGCGGCAAGCCGCTTAAATCGCTGAGCCAGGGTGACGTCGATTTCGGGCTGATCCCGCTGCTGGATGCGAAATCCGAGGACAAGGAGCGGCCCGGCGCGGACGAGGCCGCGACCATCGCGGTGATCAAGGACACCCTTGGCGCGCTGGTGTCGGACGTGCGGGCATCCCAGCGCCTGACCTCGAGTGCATCCTGCCTGGTTGCGGGCGGACAGGGGCGCGACCGCGCGCTTGAGCGGCTGCTCGTGCAGCAGAACCGCGGCGCGGTGACCGCGCCGATCCTCGAGATCAACCTGCGCCACCCGCTGGTCGCGGCGATTTCGACCGCCAGGGATTCCGCCAGCGATCTATCGCTGCTGCTGCTGGAGCAGGCCCAAATCCTCGACGGCGAATTGCCGCAGGATCCTGCCGCCTTCGCCGGTCGGCTGAACCGTCTGGTGCTGCAAGGTCTCAAACCGTAGCGCGACGACGCGAACCCGGATGCAGAGCCGGCCGTATTATCTGCTACAAGGGGCTTCGCAACGGGCAACCTGCATCGCGATGAACATGGCCGAAGGCAGCGAGAGGTTTTACGGCACCATTCCGGTCTTTCGCGGCTTCGGCAGGCTGATGGACCCGACGCTGTATTCGCCGCTGCCGGACGACTGGAGTATCGGCGTTGCCGATATCGTGGAATCGACCAGGGCGATTGCGCAGGCGCGCTACAAGGCCGTCAACATGGCCGGCGCGGCGGTGATCGCGGCGGTCACCAACGCGTTGGACGGGCGCGAGTTTCCGTTCGTGTTCGGCGGCGACGGCGCGAGCTTTGCGGTGTCGCCGGATGATCTTGAGCGCGCCCGCGCTGCGCTGGCGGCGACCGCCATCTGGGTCAAGGACGACCTCGACCTTGAGATGCGCGTGGCACTGGTGCCGGTCGCCGCGGTGCGGGCGCAGGGCCTCGATGTGCGGGTGGCGCGGTTCGGGCCGTCGCCCAACCTGTCCTACGCGATGTTTTCCGGGGGCGGCCTTGGCTGGGCTGAAACTGCGATGAAGCGCGGCGAATTCGCGGTGCCGCCGGCACCGTCCGGCACCCAGCCGGATCTTACCGGGCTGTCCTGCCGGTTCGAGGAAATTCCCGCGGTCCGCGGGCTCATCCTGTCGGTGCTGATCGTTCCGGTGCAGGGTGCCGATCCCGCGTCGTTCCGCGGACTGATCGAAGACGTGATCGCGCTGGTGGAGCACAGTCCGGATGCCGGGCGACCGGTGCCGCCGGGCGGCCCGCCGCTGCGGTGGCCGCCGGCCGGCGTCGATTTCGAGGCGAGGGCCGCGCGTGGCGGATCGCTGTTGAAGCGGCGTGCCCGGGTGCTGGCCCACACGCTGTTTGCCTATTTGGTGATGCGCTCTGGGATCAGGGTCGGCGGCTTCGTGCCGAAGACCTATGTCCAGCAGGTGGTGGAGAATTCGGATTTCCGCAAATATGACGACGGATTGCGCATGATTCTCGATTGCACACCGCAATTGGAGCGTGAGCTGATGCAGCGCCTCGCGGCGGCAGCGGCAGGCGGCATCGCGCGCTATGGCCTGCACCGGCAGGACGCGGCGATGATGACCTGCTTTACGCCGTCGGCGCTGCGCAGCGACCATGTGCATTTCATCGACGGCGCGCGCGGCGGCTATGCCTCGGCGGCGACGGCGCTGAAGGCGACCGCCGCCTGATGCGTGGTCACCAGGGCAGGCCGCGGAGGTCGATCACGCCCTGCTGCGGCGCGTGCCGGATCCGGTAGACATAGGGCGCGATGGCCTCGAAGCGAACCCGCCCCGCCGGTTGCTCGGCATAGATCTCGCCATCGAACGGCTTCCAGCCGCGCCCGACATAAAACGGCGCATTGTGCGGCTCGCAGAACAACAGCGCGAAAGCGGTCGAGCCTTCGTCCTTGAGGGTTTCAACGGCCGCATTGAGCGCAATGCTGGCATATCCGCGGCGCCTTGCGTCGGCTCGGGTCAAAACCCCGCCGATGCCGCCGACCCGCACCTTGTGCCCATTCCATTCGATGTCGCGGCGATAGATCCCGACATGGCAGACCACCCCGTCCGGCTCGGTCTGAACCAGCACCCGCAGCTCGGCATGGGCAAAGACGATGCCGGCCCAGGGCAGCTTTTCGACCACCTGCGGCGGCCAGACCGCGTCGAACAGCGGTTTTGCCAGCGGCCAGGATGCGTCGCCGTTCAGAACTTCGATCTCGATGCCCATCGGCAGCCCTCTTGCCCCGCACGGTCCGGCCTGACCGTCCCAATTTGCGGTGTTTAACGTCGACGGAACCTTCTATAAGGGTTCCCGTTAAGTCACGTCTCCCATTATTGCGGACATCCCCCCATGACCTTCACGCTTCCCAACCTGCCTTACGCCCACGACGCCCTCGCGCCCCATATGTCGAAGGAGACGCTGGAGTACCACCACGACAAGCATCACCAGGCCTATGTGACCAACGGAAACAACGCGATCAAGGGAACCGAATTCGAGGGCAAGTCCCTCGAGGAGATCGTGAAGAGTTCGTTCGGGAAGAATGCGGCGGTCTTCAACAATGCCGGCCAGCACTACAACCATCTGCATTTCTGGAACTGGATGAAACCCAATGGCGGCGGCAGCAAGCTGCCCGGCCGGCTCGAACAGAAGATCACCGAAGACCTCGGCGGGTTCGAAAAATTCAAGACCGATTTCGCCGCCGCCGGAGTCGGCCAGTTCGGCTCGGGATGGTGCTGGGTGGCGGTCAAGAACGGCAAGCTCGAGATTACCAAGACGCCGAACGGCGAGAACCCGCTGGTTCACGGCGCGACGCCGATCCTCGGTTGCGACGTCTGGGAGCACTCCTACTACATCGACTATCGCAACCGCCGCCCGGACTACCTCAAGGCATTTCTCGATCATCTGGTGAACTGGGAGTATGTCGAGCAGTTGTTCTCGAAAGCCTGACACGGCCGGATCAACGGATTTTTCGGGGGCGGCAGCAATGGTTGCCGCCCCTTCGTTCGGATAGCCGGTTTCGCATGGCTTGCGGGGCTTGCGAGCTTGCGGCAAAACCGGTGGGGCGCGACGCGGGGACGTCGTCCTGCTGAGGCGTGGGGTACAGTTGCGATGAGCTACGTGCTGGTGTTTTTCGGGGGCGGCCTCGGCGCGACCCTGCGCCATATCGTCAACATCGCCTGCGCGCGCTGTGTCGGCACCGCCTTTCCCTACGGCACCTTCATCATCAACATCACCGGTTCGACGACGATGGGCCTGATCGCCGGCTATCTTGCCTTCAAGGGCGAGGCGTCGCAGCCTTGGCGGCTGTTCCTGATGACCGGCGTTCTCGGCGGCTATACGACGTTCTCGGCGTTTTCCCTCGATGCCGCGCTGCTGTACGAGCGGGGCCAGATCGGGCTTGCGCTGTTCTATGTGCTGGGTTCGGTGGTGTTGTCGATCGCGGGCCTGTTCGCCGGTCTTGCCCTGGTCCGTCATCTGGCATGAGCCGGGGTGCCAGGGTTCCGCTCGATGGACACGCGTTATGTTATAATATAACGTTTTTCGATGGCTCATTCCCACCCCCACGGACACGACCATGGGCACGCGCATGTGCACAGTCACGGGCCGGCATCGCCGCACCCGGCTCAAGCGGCACCCTGGTCGATCCTGCGCATGACCGTCGCTGCGCGGCTGGGCGCCGCGCTGGTGGTCAGCGCCGCGCTGTGGGGCGCGGTCTGGCTGGCGATGAGGTGAGGCATGGCCGCGCAACTGCAATTCCGCGATGTCACGCTCGGCTATGATCGCCATCCGGCGGTGCATCACCTCAACGGCGAGGTCGCCTCCGGCGCGCTGGTTGCGGTCGTTGGCCCCAACGGCGCCGGCAAGTCGACGCTGTTTCGCGGCATCGTCGGCATCCTGCGGCCGCTTTCGGGTTCGATCCTGCGCGGCGATCTCGATGTCCGGGATATCGCCTATCTGCCGCAGACCGCGGATATCGACCGCAGCTTTCCGATCGCGGTGTTCGATTTCGTCGCCACCGGGCTGTGGCGCAGCACCGGCTTTTTCGGCGGCATGAACCGGGGCGCGCGCGAGCGGATCAGGCAGGCGCTCGCGGCCGTGGGCCTCAACGGCTTCGAGAACCGCCCGATCGGGACGCTGTCCGGCGGCCAGATGCAGCGCCTGCTGTTCGCCCGGGTGCTGCTGCAGGACGCGCCCGTGATCGTGCTCGACGAACCGTTCAATGCCATCGATGCCAGGACGTCGGCCGATCTGATGACGCTGGTGCGGCGCTGGCATGCCGAGCAGCGCACGGTGCTGGCGGCGCTGCATGACATCGATCTGGTGCGCGCCAACTTCCCCGAAACCCTGCTGCTCGCGCGCGGCAAGGTCGCCTGGGGTGCCACGGCCGAGGTGCTGACACCGGAAAATCTGCTGGAGGCGCGTCGGATGTGCGAGGCGTTCGACGACAGCGCCGCGGCCTGTGCCGTCGACGATCTGCCGTCGCGGGCCGCCTGACCCCATGATCTACGATGCGTTGATCACGCCCTTCACCGAATTCGAGTTCATGCGCCGGGCGCTGGCGGCGGTGATCGCGCTGGCGCTGGGCGGCGCCCCGATCGGGGTGTTCCTGATGCTGCGGCGAATGAGCCTGGTCGGCGACGCCATGGCGCATGCCATCCTGCCCGGCGCGGCGGTCGGGTTTCTGCTGTCGGGGCTCAACCTGTTCGCGATGACGACCGGGGGCCTGATCGCGGGATTTGCGGTCGCGATCCTGGCTGGCGTGGTCGCCCGTACCACCGAACTCAAGGAAGATGCCTCGCTGGCCACGTTCTATCTGGTTTCGCTGGCAACCGGCGTCACCATCGTCTCGATCAAGGGCACCAATATCGATCTGCTGCATGTGCTGTTCGGCAATATCCTGGCCATGGACGACCAGACCCTGTTCGTCATCGCCTTCAACACCACGATCACGCTTCTGGTGCTGGCGGTGATCTATCGCCCGTTGGTGATCGAAAGCGTCGATCCGGTATTCCTGCGCACGGTGAGCCGGGCCGGCGCGCCGGCCCATCTGGCGTTTCTCGCGCTGGTCGTGGTCAATCTGGTCAACGGCTTTCACGCGCTCGGTACCTTGCTGGCGGTCGGACTGATGATCCTGCCTGCGGCCATCGCGCGGTTCTGGTCGCGCGACATCACCGGCATGATCTGCATCGCGGTCGCGAGCGCGATGGTCTCCGGCTATGCCGGGCTGGTTCTGTCATTCCAGACCCGGGTGCCTTCGGGGCCGGCGATCATCCTGGTGGCGGCGGTGCTGTATCTCGGCTCCGTGCTGTTCGGCAGCGTCAGCGGCATGGTGCGGCAGTTGTTTCCCGGCCGTCACCTCGAAGCGTAGCAGGCCATCCGATGCCGCGCCTTCCAGTCTGGCTGATTTGCTCGATGCTCGCGCCGGCCGCGCTGCCCGCGCAGGCGCAGGGCCGCTTGAACGTCGTCACCAGCTTTTCGATCCTGGCCGATTTCGCGCGCAATGTCGGGGGTGACCGCGCCAGGGTCACGAGCTTGATCGGTCCGGACAGCGATGTGCATGTCTATACGCCGGCACCGGCCGACGCCAGGAAGGTGGCGGAGGCCAGGCTCCTGATTGTCAACGGTCTCGGGCTGGAGGGCTGGCTGCCGCGGCTGGTGCAATCCTCCGGCAGCAAGGCCGCCATCGTGACCGCAAGCCACGGCATCGCGCCGCTGGAAGCCGGTGGCGCCGCCGATCCGCATGCCTGGCAATCGGTCGCCGATGCGAAGATCTATGTGGCCAACATCCGCGACGCGTTCGCCGCTGCCGACCCGGCCGACGCCGGGGTTTTTCGCGCCAATGCGGACGGCTATCTGGCGAAGCTGGACGCGCTCGACCGCGAGGTCCGGATCGCGGTCGAGCAAATCCCGCCGGCGCAGCGCAAGGTGATCTCGACCCACCGGGCCTTCGGCTATTTTGCCGCCGCCTACGGCATCCAGTTCATCGCACCGTTCGGCGTTTCCACGGATTCCGAGCCCAGCGCCCGCGATATCGCCGACATCATCACCCGGATCAAAGCCGCGAAAATCCCGGCGATTTTTCTCGAAAATATCAGCGATGACAGGCTGATCAACCGGATCGCCGCCGAGACCGGCGCGCGCGTCGGCGGAACGCTCTATTCCGACAGCCTGACCGACGAAAAGGGGCCAGCCCCCACTTACATTGATATGGTCAGGCACAATATAAAGGCACTGACCAGTGCACTTGCACATTAGGCGCAGCGCCAGCCTGCCGCGGGCGGCGCTGCGAACTGCCGTTTTCGGAGTGACTATGCCAGAACCGACGTCCCAAAAAATTCCCGTGACCGTGCTGACCGGCTATCTCGGCGCCGGCAAGACCACCCTTCTCAACCGCATTCTGTCCGAAAACCACGGCAAGAAGTACGCCGTCATCGTCAACGAATTCGGCGAAATCGGCATCGACAACGACCTCATCATCGGCGCCGACGAAGAGGTGTTCGAGATGAACAATGGCTGCGTGTGCTGCACCGTGCGTGGCGATCTGGTGCGTATTCTGGAAGGGCTGATGAAGCGCAAGGGCAAGTTCGACGCCATCATCGTCGAGACCACGGGCCTCGCCGATCCGGCGCCGGTCGCACAGACCTTCTTTGTCGACGAGGACGTGCAGAAGAATGCGCGGCTCGACGCCGTGGTGACGGTGGCGGATGCGAAATGGCTAAGCGACCGCCTGAAGGATGCGCCCGAGGCCAAGAACCAGATCGCCTTTGCCGACGTCATCGTGCTCAACAAGACCGATCTTGTTTCGAAGCCCGAGCTCGCCGAAGTCGAGGCGCGGATTCGCGCCATCAACCCCTACGCCAAGTTGCATCGCACCGAGCGCTGCCGGGTGGCGCTGTCCGACGTGCTGGAACGCGGCGCCTTCGATCTCGATCGCATCCTCGAGATCGAGCCGGAATTCCTGGAGGCCGGCGACGATCACGATCATCATGACCATCATCACGACCACGATCATCACCACCATGATCGCGGCCACAGTCATGGCGGCCTCAAGCACTACCATGACGAGGACATGCAATCGCTGTCGCTGCGCTCAAGCAGACCGCTCGATGCCACCAAATTCATGCCCTGGCTGCAGAACCTGGTCGCCAGCGAGGGCCAGAAGATCCTGCGCTCGAAGGGAATTCTGGCCTTCAGCGACGACGACGACCGTTACGTGTTCCAGGGCGTGCATATGATGCTCGAGGGCGATCATCAGCGGGCCTGGAAGGACGGCGAGCCGCGCGAGAGCCGCCTCGTCTTTATCGGACGCGAACTGCCCGAGCAGACCATCCGCGACGGCTTCGAGCAGTGCCTCACCACGTGATGACGCCGTTCGATCCAGGCGACAATTCCGCATCCATCGTCTCCGTCACCGATCGGGTGCGGCCATTGGCGATCGGCATGCCGGTGATCGCGGCGCATTTCCTGGGCGATCGTGCGGCCTTTGTCGGGGCTGAGGAAAACGTCGCTCTGGTGCAGGAGAACGGCGAGATCGCGCCAGCCGCGGTTCATGGCGGCGGCATCCTGTGCGTTGCATCCGATGGGGCGCGGATCGTCATGGGCGGCGACGATGGCAAGCTCGTCGCGCTGGACAAGGCCGGCGAGGTCACGCTGCTTGCGACCGATCCGAAGCGGCGCTGGATCGACAATGTCGCGCTGCATCCCGACGGCGCGGTGGCATGGTCGGCCGGCAAGACGGCTTTCGTCCGCAGCGGCCGGGCTGAAGACAAGTCGTTCGAGGTGCCGTCGACCGTCGGCGGGCTCGCGTTCGCGCCGAAGGGTCTGCGGCTTGCGATCGCGCATTACAACGGCGTGACCCTGTGGTTTCCGAACATGGCCGCCAACGCCGAATTCCTTGAATGGGCGGGCTCGCATCTCGGCGTCGTGTTCAGCCCCGACAACAAGTTTCTGGTCACCGCGATGCACGAGCCGGCGCTGCATGGCTGGCGGCTGGCCGATCACCGCCACATGCGCATGACCGGCTATCCCGGACGGGTCAGGTCGATGTCATGGAGCGCGGGCGGCAAGGCGCTGGCGACGTCGGGCGCCGATGCCGTGATCCTGTGGCCGTTCGCCAGCAAGGACGGCCCGATGGGAAAGGAGCCGGCGATGCTCGCGCCGCTGCAGGCGCGCGTTTCCGTGGTGGCCTGTCATCCGAAGCAGGATATCTTTGCGGCCGGCTATGGCGACGGCACCATCCTGATGGTGCGGCTGACCGACGGCGCCGAAATCCTGGTCCGCCGCAATGGCGGCGCCGCGGTGTCGGCACTGGCCTGGAACGCCAAAGGCACGCTGCTGGCCTTCGCCGACGAGGACGGCGAAGCCGGGTTGCTGGAGCTGTAGGCCGCCTTTCAAGGAAAAGACCCCCTTGATCCAACCCATAATGGGGTCTTTGGTCAGCGTGAACGCAGCTTCTACACGTCGGAGATCATGAGGAACGTCCGCTCAGGAACAGAAGCGGTGCACGGGAGCTGTCACGCCCCGTTCCACCGGGAACAATGCGTTCTGTCAACGGTTGATCGTGTTGAGAATTCGCGGTGAGACCATGATGCCGGACGACAGGAAGCGCGCCTACCGAAGGGATATGCTTCTCGCCACCGCGATGGTGGTGGGGGGACTTGCCGTCGCAGGCGTTTCGACGGCCGAGATCATGGCCGGCGGTGCGCAGCACATGGCGCAGGCGACGCAACCATTGCAAGGCACGCCCGCGCCGCCGGATCAGGACAACGCCCCGGCCGAGTCCAAGCCCGGCGGCGAGCGCCCGACCACCCCGGCGCCTCAGCCCGCGCACCCCGACGCGCAGGCCCAAAAGCAGGGCGCGACGCCGGCACTGCCGCCCGCGCCGGCGGAAAAGACCGGACCACCGATCAAGGAAAAATAGCTGCGGGCGCAAGCGCCATCGCGGACGTTCACCGTACCAGCACGTTGCGGAACTGCCAGGGATCGCTCGCGTCGATATCTTCCGGGAACAGGCCGGGCCGGTCCGAGAGCGGGGTCCAGTCGGTATAGTAGCCCTTCACCGGCCCGAGATAGGGCCGCTGGATTTCAAGGCAGCGGCGGAAGTCCATCTCATCGGCCTCGACAATGCCGGCGTGCGGATTTTCCAGCGCCCACACCATTCCGGCCAGCACCGCCGACGACACCTGCAGGCCGGTGGCGTTCTGGTAGGGCGCGAGGTGGCGGGTTTCCTCGATCGAGAGCTGCGATCCATACCAGTAGGCGTTCTTGCCGTGGCCATAGAGCAGCACGCCAAGCTCGTCGATGCCGTCCTCGATTTCATTCTCGTCCAGGATGTGCCATTTCGGCTGCATCTTGCCGGTCGCGCCGAAAATTTCGTGCAGCGACAGCACCGCGTCATTGGCGGGGTGGTAGGCGTAGTGGCAGGTCGGGCGATACACCACGCGCTGGCCGTCGCGGACGGTGAAATAATCCGCGATCGAGATCGACTCGTTGTGGGTGACCAGGAAGCCATATTGTGCGCCCGGCGTCGGACACCATGAGCGCACCCTGGTATTGGCGCCCGGCTGCAGCAGATAGATCGCGGCCTGGCATCCGGTATCGTGCGTGCGGCCATTGTCCGGCATCCACTTCTCGTGGGTGCCCCAGCCGAGCTCGGCCGGCTGCATGCCCTCGGAGACGAAGCCTTCGACCGACCAGGTGTTGACGAACACATTCATCGGCTTCGGCTTCTTCGAACGCTGGGTGTCGCGCTCGGCGATATGGATGCCCTTGACGCCGAGCTTGTGGGCGAGTTGGCCCCAGCCTTCGCGGCTCTTCGGCTCGTTGAACGGCGTGTCGGTGTCGCGGGCGATGTCGAACAGCGCCTGCTTGACGAACCAGGACACCATGCCCGGATTGGCGCCGCAGGTGGACACCGCCGTCGGGCCGCCCGGGCTGCCATGCTTGGCCGCGAGCAGCGTCTCGCGCAGCGCGTAGTTCGAGCGTTTCTCGGGACCGATATTCCTGTCGAAATAGAAGCCGAGCCAGGGCTCGACGACGGTGTCGATATAGAGCGCGCCGATCTCGCGGCACAGCGTCATGATATCGACCGAGGAGGTATCCACCGACAGATTGACGCAAAAGCCCTGGCCGCCGCCGGCGGTCAACAGCGGCACCAGCACCTCGCGATAATTGTCTTTGGTCACGGCCTGGCGGATGAAGCGCGACCCCGTGCTGCCTGGCGAGTTCGCCGTCCTCGTGCGGATCGATGATGACGAACCGCGACCTGTCATAATCGAAATGCCGTTCGATCAGCGGCAAGGTGCCTTTGCCGATCGAGCCGAATCCGATCATGACAATGGGGCCGGAAATTTTGGCGTGGATCGGCGCGGAAGGGCTCATCGATCGTCTCCTGGAGCAAGCTGGCTTTGGCGTTGAAGGGATCAGGCTGAACGTCGCTTCGCGGTCACTTCGATCTCGATCTTCATCTCGGGCTTGAGCAGACCAGCGACGACCAGAAGCGTTGCGGCGGGGCGGGTCTGGTCGAGATTTTCGCCGCAGATCGCGAGCACGGCCTCGGCATCCTCGGGCCGGGTCACGTAATAGGTGGCGCGGACGATATCGGCCATCGCGAAGCCGCCTTCCTGCAACGCGGCCGCGATTGTCTTGAAGCAGTTTCGTGTCTGGCTGGTGACATCGGCCGGCATGGTCATGGTGGCGTAATCGTAGCCGGTGGTGCCCGAAACAAAGGCAAACTCGCCGTCGATGACGGCGCGGCTGTAACCGGCGGTCTTCTCGAACGGCGAGCCGGTGGAAATGAGACGGCGTGGCATTTAAGACCTCAATCTGGTATGCGGCGGTCCCTCGCTATCGCACGACAAGCGAGATGTCACGCCGGGGTGCTGCGTGGCCGGTCGCGCCGGCGGCGGTCGGTTCAGGCCACCCGCGACAGGGGACGCGGAGCCCGGGTTGTGGGCGCGGCGGCGCCGGTTGGCGAGATCATCCCACGCGCGCCGTCGAGCGCATCCGGCCGCAGCTCGAGGCCGAGCAGGCGGTCGCGCTCGAACGGGCCGGGCAGCGATAGTTCAGAGGTCTTCTGTGCCGAAAAGCCGAAGCGGGCATAATACGGCGCGTCGCCGAGCAGGATCACGGCGCCATGGCCGCGTTGCCTGGCAACAGCCAAGGCGCGGTCCATCAGCGCGGCGCCGACGCCGAGCCCGCGGCAAATGCCGTCGACTGCGAGCGGACCGAGCACCACCGCCGGGACGCCCCCGGCGCTGACGTACCACAACCGTACGGTCCCAATCAGCCGGCCCTGGCGCACGGCCGAAAAGGCAAGGCCTTCGGCGGGCGCGCGCCCATCGCGCAGGCGCTGGCAAATGCGGGCATGGCGGTTGGCGCCAAAGCAGGCATCGAGCAGCGCTTCACGCGCAACGAGGTCCGATGCCCGCTCCGCACGGATCGCGAACGGAGCGGCATTCGGGCTGAGGGAGCTGTTCCGCAACGTGGTCATGGCACGTCAGTCCTCGCTTCCAAGCGGGGTGGTCCGCCAGAAGCGTTGTCAGTCATTCGGATGTCCGAGGGTGGGAGCCGGCGCACCGGCTCCCGGTTGTTCAGACCTCAATGAGGTCAGGGTCAGATGTGGTAGGTCCGCAGCGGCGGAATGCCGTTGAAGGCCACCGACGAGTAGGTCGACGTATAGGCGCCGGTGCCTTCGATCAGCAGCTTGTCGCCGATCTCGAGCGTTACCGGGAGCGGATACGGCATCTTCTCGTAGAGCACGTCGGCGGAATCGCAGGTCGGGCCTGCGAGCACGCACGGCGTCATTTCCGCGCCGTCATGCGGCGTGCGGATGGCGTAGCGGATCGACTCGTCCATCGTCTCGGCGAGGCCGCCGAACTTGCCGATGTCGAGATAGACCCAGCGCACCTCGTCCTCGTCGCTCTTCTTGGAGATCAGAACGACTTCGGTCTCGATGACGCCGGCATTTCCGACCATGCCGCGGCCCGGCTCGATGATGGTCTCCGGGATCTGGTTGCCGAAATGCTTGCGCAGCGCACGGAAGATCGACCGCCCGTATTGCACGACCGGCGGAACGTCCTTGAGGTACTTGGTCGGGAAGCCGCCGCCCATGTTAACCATGGACAGGTTGATCCCGCGCTCGGCGCAGTCCCGGAACACCGTCGAGGCCATCGCCAGCGCGCGGTCCCACGCCTTCACCTTGCGCTGCTGCGAGCCGACATGGAACGAGATGCCCCACGGCTCGAGGCCCAGGCGCTTGGCCAATTCCAGTACCTCGACCGCCATCTCCGGATCGCAGCCGAACTTGCGCGACAGCGGCCATTCGGCGCCTGCGCAATCATAGAGGATGCGGCAGAACACCTTGGCGCCGGGAGCGGCACGGGCGATCTTCTCGACCTCGGCGGCGCAATCGACCGCAAACAGGCGAATGCCGAGCGCGAAGGCGCGCGCGATGTCGCGCTCCTTCTTGATCGTATTGCCATAGGAGATGCGGTCCGGCGATGCGCCAGTGGCGAGCGCCATCTCGATCTCGGCAATGCTCGCGGTGTCGAAGCACGAGCCCATCGAGGCAAGCAGCGACAGCACCTCCGGCGCCGGGTTTGCCTTCACCGCGTAGAACACGCGGCTGTCCGGCAACGCCTTCGCGAAGGTCTGGTAGTTGTCGCGCACCACTTCGAGGTCGACCACGAGGCAGGGCTCGGTGTCCCGGCCCTCGCTGCGGCGGTTGCGCAGGAATTCCTGAATACGTTCGGTCATAGCACTCTCCCAAACGGCCCAGCGACGAACTCGTTCAAAATTGTTCTCGGACCTGAGAGCTTTGGCGTTGCCGCACGATGGAGACGCGACAAGGCCTCGAACTCAGACCGAATTGTGCTGCCGTGGATTGGTTGGGAATTTTCCCGCCCGCACACCTGGCAATGAAGGACAAGCCTTTTCAGTAGCCCGCGCCGGCGGTGGAAGGCCGGTAGAGACCAAAAAAGCCCGATCCGTCGTTGCTTTAAGTCGCGTCCCCCGTTGAGAACGGGGTGCGCCGGTTCGCCTCCGGCTGCCAGTCACGGTTGCAAGGGAACGAAGAGACCTTCAACGGCATCTCTTGAGAGAGAGGCTGGCCTCTCAGGTCAGACCGACCTGAGCGACCCTCGGTACTTCGTCCCTTGGCGGCTGTCCGGCCTCTTGTCCGGATACCTACCGACTGACACACGACCACAGGCACGTGCGAAATTGGGCAAAAATGCAAATAAGCGTTTTGAGTCTGCGGCGCAACATTTTTTTTGCGCTGGGCAAACATTTCTCGCGCGCCCGCGCGCAAGCGCCGCCGAAGGTGAACAGACGTTAAGTTTTCTTAACGGCGCGTAAGCATTTTAGGCCTGCGGCGCACGGCTTTCTTGCCTTGCGCCGCTAGAACCGGCGCGTGAACGGCTCGACGCGCTGCGCGGCGCGGACGAACGCGACCATCACCAGGACGCCGATCGCAAACAGCACCGCCTGCACGACGTGCGCGCCGGTGTCGTCGAGGCCGAGCAGAATCGCGAGCGCCCAGCCGCCGGCGAAGGCCGCGCCGAACACCTCGGCGCTGATCAGGATCGCCGCGCTGATCACGGTGATGACACTGGGCCACACAATCTCGCGGGCGGCGTGCGGTGAAGGCTCTATGCTCATCGGCCAAGTCCTGTTCAAGGCGCGCAATCTCTCCGAAAAGGCCCCTGCTATCAAGCTCAAAAGGCCCAAAAAAGCCCGATCGCGTGATATAGATTGGCGGTCCAGTGGTGGCGAAAAACGGGAATTGTGATGTCAGAAAGCCTGGAAACGGCGGTCGCCTCGCGGGGCCCGGAAAACCCGCTTCTGAAGGCGTGGCAGACGCCGTTGGAAACCCCGCCCTTCGCGGAGATCGCGCCGGAGCATTTCCTCCCGGCCTTCGAGCAGGCCTTTGCCGATCATTCGGCCGAGATCGCCGCCATCACCCACGATCCCTCCGCGCCGGACTTTTCCAACACCATCACCGCGCTGGAGCGCTCGGGCAAGCTGCTCTCCCGGGTGTCGGCGGTGTTCTACGACCTGGTGTCGGCGCATTCCAACCCGGCGCTGCTCAAGATCGACAAGGAGGTGTCGTTGCGGATGGCCCGGCACTGGAACCCGATCATGATGAACGCCGTGCTGTTCGGCCGGATCGCGCTGCTGCACGACAACCGCGCGACGACCGGACTGACCGGCGAGCAAATGCGGCTGCTGGAGCGCACCTACACCCGTTTCCACCGCGCCGGCGCCGGCCTCGACGAGGCGGCCAAGAAGCGGATGGCAGAGATCAATGAGCGGCTGGCGCATCTCGGCACCGCGTTCAGCCATCATCTGCTCGGCGACGAGCAGGAATGGCTGCTGGAACTCGGCGAGGCCGACCGCGACGGCCTGTCGGACAGTTTTGTCGCGGCGGCGAAGGCGGCTGCCGAGGAGCGCGGCATGGCCGGCAAGGCGATCGTGACGCTGTCGCGGTCGTCGGTCGAGCCGTTCCTGAAGAGTTCCGCCCGGCGCGACCTGCGCGAGAAGGCCTACAAGGCCTTCACGGCGCGCGGCGACAACAACAACGCCAACGACAACAACGCCACCATTGTCGAGATCCTGAGCTTGCGCGAGGAGAGCGCGAGGCTGTTGGGCTTCCCGACCTTCGCGGCCTACCGGCTGGAGGATTCCATGGCCAAGACGCCGGAGGCGGTGCGCGGGCTGCTGGAGCGGGTCTGGAAGCCTGCGCGCGCCCGGGCGCTCGCCGACCGCGACGCCCTGCAGGCGCTGGTCGCGGAAGAGGGCGGCAATTTCGCGCTGGCGCCGTGGGACTGGCGCTACTACGCCGAGAAGCTGCGACAGCGCCGCGCCAATTTCGACGATGCCGCGATCAAGCCGTATTTGCCGCTCGATCACATGATCGAGGCCGCCTTCGACTGCGCGAGCCGGCTGTTCGGCCTCAGCTTTTCGGAGCGTCGGGATATTCCGGTCTGGCATCCGGACGTCCGGGTCTGGCAAGTCAGGGACCGCGAGGGGCGGCACAAGGCGCTGTTCTATGGCGACTACTTCGCCCGGCCCTCGAAGCGCTCCGGCGCCTGGATGACCTCGCTGCGCGACCAGCAGAAGTTGGACGGCGACGTCGCGCCGCTGGTCATCAACGTCTGCAATTTCGCCAAGGGCGCCGACAGCGAGCCATCCTTGCTGTCGCCCGACGATGCGCGGACCCTGTTCCACGAATTCGGCCACGGGCTGCACGGGATGCTGTCGGACGTCACCTATCCCTCGCTGTCCGGCACCAGCGTGTTCACCGATTTCGTCGAATTGCCCTCGCAACTTTACGAGCACTGGCAGGAACAGCCGCAAGTGCTGCAGCAGTTCGCCCGCCACTACCAGACCGGCGAGCCGCTGCCGGACGATCTCCTGCAGCGCTTCATGGCCGCGCGCAAATTCAACCAGGGCTTCGCCACGGTGGAGTTCGTCGCCTCGGCCCTGATCGACCTCGAATTCCACACCCAGCCGGCCTCGGCGAGCCGCGACGTGCGGGCATTCGAGCAGAACGAGCTGGAAAAAATCGGAATGCCCGCGGAAATCTCGCTGCGGCACCGGCCGCAGCAATTCGGCCATATCTTCTCCGGCGATCATTATGCGTCGGGCTATTACAGCTACATGTGGTCGGAGGTAATGGACGCCGACGCGTTCGGCGCCTTTGAGGAGGCCGGCGACATCTTCGATCCGACGGTCGCCAAGCGCCTGCATGACGACATCTATTCGTCGGGCGGTTCGCGCGATCCGGAAGAGGCCTATGTCGCCTTCCGCGGCCGCGAACCCGAGCCTGACGCGCTGCTGCGCCGCCGCGGCCTCCTTGAGGCATCGGCGGCGGCCTGAGCCGCGACGTCTAGATCGGCAGGTGGTCGCGGATCAACGGCAGGAAGAAGATGGCGAAGTTGATCGCAAACCCGACGCTCCACAGGATCGACCGCAGCGTCGGCCGGTTGCCGAGATAGGTGAAGACATAGGCAATCCGCACGATCAGGAACAGCACCGCCAACTCATTGATCAGCCGCTGCGGGCCGCCACGAAATTCCGCCAGCAGTACCGCGATGGCGAAAAACGGAAACGCCTCGATGCCGTTCTGGTGGGCGCCCAGCGCGCGGGACCGGATCGGGTCCTGATAAAACCCGGGGTCGCGCGGCCTCGCGTTGTCAAAGCCGCGGAATCCGACCCACTTGATCGGCGCGATCGTCAGCAGATAGAGCATCAGCGTTCCGAAAACGCACCATTCGGCAACTGTCATGACCTTCCCCCGACGCACGGCAACGCGTGATTCTATAGCGTTTTCGAGCGAAGTGGATACCGGTTCGCGTGAAGAAAACGCCTCAAAACAAGAAGCCGAAGCCCGGTCTTGATTCGACCGGAACCGAACAGGCTTTGGCGAAACCGCCATTATCTTGACAAGGATGCTGCAACGCGCGAAGCCACCGGCGTCATGACAGCGGTTGTTTCGATCGAAAGTGCAAAGCCCGTGGCCGGCCCCGCGGCGCAGCGCATCGGCGTGCTCCTGGTCAATCTTGGTACGCCCGACAGCGCGGATGCACACGGGGTGCGGGTTTATCTCAGGGAATTCCTGTCCGATCCAAGGGTGATCGAAAACCAGGGATTGCTGTGGAAGCTGGTGCTGAACGGCATCATCCTGCGCGTCCGTCCGGCGCGCAAGGCGCGCGACTATCTGAAGATCTGGAACACCGAGAGGAACGAGTCTCCGCTCAAGACCATTACGCGCGCACAGTCCGACAAGCTTGCCGCGGCGATATCGGGGCATGGCGATGTCGTGGTCGACTGGGCGATGCGCTACGGCAATCCGTCGATCCGCTCGCGCATCGACGCGCTGGCGGCACGGGGCTGCGACCGTCTGCTGGTGGTGCCGCTGTATCCGCAGTATTCAGCCGCGACTTCCGCCACCGTGTGCGATGAGGTGCTTCGCGTGTTCAGCGGCATGCGCGCCCAGCCGACGCTGCGGGTGGCGCCGCCTTATTACGACGATCCGGATTACATCGAGGCGCTGGCGGTCTCGATCAACGCTCATCTCGCGACGCTGCCGTTTCAGCCGGAGCTGATCGTGGCCTCGTTCCACGGCATGCCGCAGAAATATGTCGACAAGGGCGATCCCTATCAGGCGCAGTGCGTTGCAACGACCGAGGCGCTGCGCAAGCGGTTGGGCCTTGACGCGTCGAAGCTGATACTGACATTCCAGTCGCGCTTCGGCTTCGACCAGTGGCTGCAGCCCTACACCGACAAGACGGTGGCGCAACTGGCGAAGGATGGCGTGCGACGCATCGCCGTCGTGACCCCCGGCTTCTCCGCCGATTGCCTGGAGACGCTGGAAGAAATCGCGCAGGAAAATGCCGAGATCTTCGCGCACAATGGCGGCGAGCAGTTCGCCGCGATCCCCTGCCTCAACGACAGCAACCCCGGCATGGATGTCATCCGCAAGCTCGTGCTGCGCGAGCTGCAGGGCTGGATCTGACAGCCAACGCGGCTTTCAGGACGACGCCAAAGGGGAGGTTTAACATATTCGCTGGTGCCCGGATTTGAAGGTCTGGCGGCCGGCGTGCTGCATCTTAGTTATGGTTGGAATGAGCCGGCTGAACCGGCGTCGCGGTTGCACAGACAAAATGAGACTGCGTGCGGGTCCGGCAGACCGGCTTTGGAGGATTTATGAACGGTTTCGATATTTTCGCAATTGCATTGATGCTGCTGGTCGTTGTGACGCTGTTCGCCGGCGTCAAGACCGTACCACAAGGCTATGACTGGACCATCGAGCGGTTCGGCAAATACACCCGCACGCTGGCGCCGGGGCTCAATATCATCGTGCCCTATTTCGATCGCGTCGGCCGCAAGATGAACATGATGGAGCAGGTGATCAGCATTCCCGAGCAGGAAGTGATCACCAAGGACAACGCCACGGTGACGGTGGACGGTGTCGCGTTCTTCCAGGTGTTCGACGCGGCCAAGGCAAGCTACGAGGTCGCCAATCTCAACCAGGCGATCATCGTCCTGACCATGACCAACATCCGCTCGGTGATGGGCTCGATGGACCTCGACCAGGTGCTGTCGCATCGCGACGAGATCAACGAGCGGCTGCTGCGGGTGGTCGATGCCGCGGTGTCGCCCTGGGGGCTCAAGGTCAACCGCATCGAGATCAAGGATATCGTGCCGCCCGCCGACCTCGTCGAGGCGATGGGACGCCAGATGAAGGCCGAGCGGGTCAAGCGCGCCGACATCCTGCAGGCCGAAGGCCAGCGGCAATCGGAAATCCTGCGCGCCGAGGGCGCCAAGCAGGGCCAGATCCTGCAGGCCGAGGGCCGCCGCGAAGCCGCCTTCCGCGACGCCGAAGCGCGCGAGCGCTCCGCCGAAGCGGAGGCCAAGGCGACCCAGATGGTCAGCGAAGCCATCGCCAAGGGCGATGTCGCCGCGCTGAACTATTTCATCGCCGACAAGTATATCAAGGCGTTTGGGCAGTTTGCGGATTCGCCGAACCAGAAGATCATCATGCTGCCGGTCGAGGCGATGAGCATGCTCGGATCGCTGGCCGGCATCGGCGAGATCGCCAAGGCCACCTTCGGCGAAAGTGCGGCCTCGGCGCAGGCTGCCGCGCGCCGTTCGTCGGTGCCGAGCACCACGCCGAACCCGCCGGCGCCGCAACGGTGAAGGACACGAGGGGCGCACGATGAGCGAGATGTTTTCCACGCTGGGCACCTGGAACTGGCTGATCTTCGGCATCATCCTGATGGCGCTGGAACTGGTTGCGCCCGGGGTGTTTCTGTTCTGGCTCGGACTTGCGGCGCTGCTGGTAGGCCTGCTGTCGTTCGCGATTCACCCGTCCTGGCAGGCTCAG
The DNA here is from genome assembly GCA_963748165.1 of uncultured Alphaproteobacteria bacterium. Taxonomy (GTDB): domain Bacteria; phylum Pseudomonadota; class Alphaproteobacteria; order Rhizobiales; family Xanthobacteraceae; genus Bradyrhizobium. The sequence goes on along the minus strand of CAVVIM010000016.1, from coordinate 179,888 downwards.
ATCCTGATGTTTGCGGTGTTCGCGGCTGCGGCGGTGCCGCTGTGGCGGCGCGTCGCGCGCGGCAGCCATGCGGCCAGCAAAAGCAATCCGTTTCTCAACAAGCGGGCGGATGCGCTGGTCGGCCGGGTCTTCACCCTGGAAAAGCCGATCATTGACGGGACGGGCACGGTGCGGATCGACGACACCGTCTGGCGGGTGGCCGGGCCCGATACGCCGGCCGGCAGCCGGGTCCGGATCGTGCAGGCCGACGGCGCCAGCCTGACGGTCGCGGCGGCCTGACTTCAGCCCGCAGCGAGCTTGCTCCAGCGCTCGGCGAAGCGATGCAGCGGCAGGAAATTCTCCGAGAGATCGCGGCCGAGCGCCGTCAGCCGGTATCCGTCGCCGGGAATGAGTTCGACAAAGCCGGCCTGGCGCAGCTCGGACAACCGGGCCTGCAGCACCGTGGGCGAGGCCTGGTCGCAGGCCGTGCGCAGGGCCCGTGACGTCTGGGCTTGTTGCCGGAGCTCCCACACAATGCGCAGGCTCCAGCGCCGGCCGAGCAGGTCGAGCAGCGCCATGATCGGCCGCCCCGATGTCGAGCCGCGGACCCGGCGTTTTTTCACGGCTGCAATCGGTTTCGGCATCGGATGCTCGCTTGCAGTTTGCTACATTTAATGTAGCGTGTGGTGATACATTAACAATAGCACGGGAGCCGGCCATGTCACGCATTGCACCGCTCGAGCCGCCTTACACTGCGGACATCCAGCAGCAATTCGATCGGATCATGCGCGGCGCGCCGCCGCTGACGCTGTTTCGCGTGATCGCCGGCAACGCCCGCGCCTGGGAGAAATTCCGTGCCGGCAGCCTGCTCGACCGGGGTCCGCTGTCGCTGCGGGAGCGCGAAATCGTGATCGATCGGACCTGTGCGCTGACCGGATGCGAGTATGAATGGGGTGTGCATGTCCGGGCATTTGGCGATGCCGCTGGGCTGACCGACCAGCAGGTACGCGCGACCGTGCTTGGCGCCGCCGCCGCGTCATGCTGGTCGGCGGCGGAGCAGGCGCTGATCACGGTTGTGGATGCGCTGCACTTTCGCGCGACGCTTGACGATACCGAGTTCGAGGCGCTCTCGGCGCATTACGACAGAGCGCAGATCTTCGAAATCATCCTGCTCTGCGGCTTCTATCGCACCGTGTCGTATCTGGCGAACGGGCTCAACCTGCCGCTGGAGCAGACGGCGGCGCGGTTTCCGGCTTAACCATCATTCCGGGATGGTCCGAAGGACCAGACCTCAGATGCGCAATTGTGTATCGGGGAATCTCGAGATTCCGGGTTCGCGCTGACGCGCGCCCCGGAATGACGCCGTCATGCCACGCCGGCGCGCAGCACGTCATGGACATGAACGATGCCGATCGGCTTGCGGCCTTCGGCGACGATCAGGACCGTCACCGCGGGTTTGGATGAATTGATGGTGTCGAGCACCTCGGTGGCGAGCATGCCCGGCGCAATGGTTCGGGGGTTCCTGGTCATGACGTCATCGACCACGGCCGTCATCAGGTCGGGCCGCATGTGACGGCGCAGATCGCCGTCGGTGATGATGCCGGCGATGTCGCCGTTACGGTCGACGATGCAGACGCAGCCGAATCCCTTCGACGACATCTCGACCAGCGCGTCCGACATCCTGGCGCCGAGCGGCTTGGTCGGGATCGCCTCGCCGGTGTGCATGATGTCGCGCACGAATTTCAGCATCGCGCCGAGTTTGCCGCCGGGATGGAAATGGGCGAATTCCACCGAGGTAAAGCCGCGGCTCTCCAGCAGCGCAATCGCCAGCGCATCGCCCAGCGCCAGCAGCATCAGCGAGGAGGTGGTGGGCGCGAGATTGTGCGGGCAGGCCTCGCGCGCCTTGGGCAGTGTCAACGCGACGATCGCGGCCTTGCTCAGGGTGGACTCGGATTCCGCCGTCATGGCGATCAGTGCGATCCGGAACCGCTTGGCGTAGGTGATGAGGTTCTTCATCTCCGCCTGCTCGCCGGACCAGGACAGCGCGATGATGACATCGTCGACGGTGATCATGCCGAGATCGCCGTGGCTCGCTTCGGCGGCGTGGACGAAAAAGGCGGGGGTACCGGTCGAGGCGAGCGTAGCGGCGATCTTGCGTGCCACATGCCCCGACTTGCCGAGGCCGGTGACGATTACGCGACCCTTGGCCTCGCGGATCAAGTCGACGGCGGCGGCAAACGCCGGGCCGAGCGGACCCTGCAGCGCGGCGGCGAGCGCGGCGATGCCGCTGCCTTCGGCCTCGAGCGTGCGCAGCGCGGATTGAATAGCCGCGTTGACGTGGTCGGTACCGGATGATTGTGCCATCAGCGGCTTCGAGTCGGCCATGTCTGGATCCAGGAAAACGGGGCGGTGAGCCCGGGCCTCTTCCTAACATGACCCAATCGTGGACGCGACGCAGCCGGCCGTTCTCAACGGCTCCTTAACCATAATTGTTTTAACTCCGTTAACGACGTTTTCCATGCGGCGTACTCCGGCGTGGGTGGAACTCGATCGGCAAGCGTATGAATTCGTTGGAGTATTCTTATCGTGATGTCGGGTCCAGCCAGGGGCCGCCGCAGCCGCGCGTGGATGGTCCGCGCGCTGTTGCCTTGCCTTGCGCTGGTCGCGTGGGACACAGCGTGGGCACAGGCCCAGACCCTGACCCCCGACCTGTTCCGGCCGGTACCCGATGGGTTCGGCTCGCCGCAGGATTTGCCGCTGCGCAAAACCATCGCCGCAAACGGTGACGATTCCAGCGATCCGTCGGACGGCAAAGCTGGCGAGCGGAATAGCCCGGCGCCGTCCCGGATCGGGCAGGTCCCGACCTACGGTCTGCCCGCCGCCAGCGGCGCGTCCGACATCGGCTTCGACTCGCTCAATCGCATCCGCACCAAGCCGAAGCTCCATTCGGGCGAGTCGAGGCCGCGACCGCCCGGTCCCGGCAGTCCCGCGCCGGCGCCGCCGCCGGTCGACGCGGCCGGATCGTTGCGGTTGTCGATTCCGCCATCGGAGCTTGCCAACAAGACACCGCTGCCGCCGGCGATGGCCGGCACGGTCGAGGGCCAGCCGCCGCGCAGACGGCTCAAAGTCGATGACGATCCGTTCGGCGCGGTCGGCGACTATGCCGGCAGCTTTCTGATCAAGTCGGCGGTCGAACTCAGCGGCGGCTACGACACCAATCCGGGCCGCCTGAATGTGCCGAAGGGGATGCCGTTCTGGGTGGTGGCGCCGGAATTCCTCGCGGTGTCCGACTGGGATCGCCACGCGCTGGTCGCCGATCTCCGGGGCTCGTTCACCGGCTATGGCAACAGCCTGCCGCCGACCATCGACGGCGCGGTCTCGCCGGCGCCGACCAATATCGACCGGCCCGACTTCACCGGTCACATCGACGGCCGGCTCGACGTCAGCCAGGATACCCACCTCACCTCGGAACTGCGGCTGCGGGTGTCCACCGACAATCCCGGCAGCCCGAACATCCAGGCCGGCCTCGCCAATTATCCGGTCTATACGACGCTCGGCGGCAGTCTGGGCATCGACCAGAGTTTCAACCGGCTGGATGTGGCCGTCGGCGGCACCGTCGACCGCACCGTCTACCAGAACTCCACGCTCACCGATGGCACCACCTCCACCAATGACGACCGCAACTTCAACCAGTATGGCGGCGTCGGCCGCGTCAGCTACGAGCTGACGCCGGGGATGAAGCCGTTCGTCGAGGTCGAGGGCGACAGCCGGGTGCACGATCTGCCGTTCGATCGCAACGGCTATGCACGCGATTCCAGCGGCGGTTACGCCAAGGCCGGCACCTCGTTCGAGTTCTCCCGGCTTCTGACCGGCGAAATCTCGATCGGCTATGCCGAGCGCAGCTACGTCGATCCGCGGCTCGACCGGCTGCAGGGCCTGCTCACCGCGGCCTCGCTGACCTGGACCGCGACGCCGCTGACCACCGCCAAGTTCTACTCCACCACCTCGATCGACGAGACCACGCTGCCCGGCACGTCGGGCGTTCTGACCCATCTCTACACCGTCGAGGTCGACCACGATTTCCGCCGCTGGCTAACCGCGATCGGCAAATTCACCTACGGCACGCTGGACTACCAGGGCGACGGACGATCCGACACCATTTACTCGATCGAGGGCGACGTGATCTACAAGCTGACCCGCAATCTCTGGATCAAGGGCACGCTGCGCCGCGACATCCTCGATTCCAACATCGCCGGCGCGACCTCGGCGTCAACGGTGGTGATGGCCGGGGTGCGGGTGCAGAATTGACGGCGAGACCCGGCCTACCGCGGCAAATTGGTCGCCCCCATCAAAAACTGATCGATCGCGCGCGCGCATAGCCGGCCCTCGCGGATCGCCCAGACCACCAGCGACTGGCCGCGGCGCATGTCGCCGGCGGAGAACACGTTTGGCCGCGAGGTCTTGTAGTCCTGGGTGTTGGCACGCACGTTGCCGCGCGGGTCGAGATCGACCCCGAGCGTCTGCAGCAGGCCCTCATGCACCGGATGCACGAAGCCCATCGCCAGCAGCACCAATTGGGCGTCGAGATCGAACTCGGTGCCGGCGACCGGTTTGAACTTGTCGTCGACCTGGACGCAATGCAGCTTGGCGACCTGGCCGTCGTGGCCGGAGAATTTCTGGGTCAGCACCGCGAATTCGCGCCGCGCGCCTTCGGCCTGGCTCGATGAAGTCCGCATCTTCAGCGGCCAGTTCGGCCAGGTCAGCCCCTTGTTCTCGTGCTCCGGCGGCGGCGGCATGATCTCGAGCTGGGTCACCGACAGCGCGCCTTGCCGGAACGAGGTGCCGATGCAGTCCGACCCGGTGTCGCCGCCGCCGATCACCACCACATGCTTGCCGCCGGCCAGGATGTCGGCCGCAGGGCCGAGCGGTTCGCCGGAGATGCGGCGGTTCTGCTGCGGCAGGAAATCCATCGCGTAGTGGATGCCGGCGAGGTCGCGTCCGGGGATCGGCAGGTCGCGCGGGGCTTCCGCCCCGCCGGTCAGCGCCAGCGCGTCATACTGCCTGGCCAGCTCGCGCGGATCGATGGCGGCGTCTTGTGCGGTGCCGCCGACAGGGCTGCCGTAGTGAAACGTCACGCCCTCGGCCTCCATCTGCGCGATGCGGCGGTCGATGACATGCTTCTCCATCTTGAAATCGGGAATGCCGTAGCGAAGCAGCCCGCCGGCCTTGGCGTATTTCTCGTAGACATGCACGTCATGGCCGGCGCGCGCGAGCTGCTGCGCGCAGGCGAGCCCGGCCGGTCCCGAACCGATCACCGCGATCTTCCTGCCGGTTCTGGTCCCCTGTATCTCCGGCTTGACCCAGCCATTGTCCCAGGCGCGATCGACGATCGCGCACTCGATGGTCTTGATGGTGACGGGATTGTCGTCGATGTTGAGCGTGCAAGAGGCTTCGCAAGGCGCCGGGCAGATGCGGCCGGTGAATTCCGGAAAGTTGTTGGTCGAGTGCAGGTTGCGCGAGGCTTCTTCCCAGTTGCCCTGGTAGACCAGATCGTTGAAATCCGGAATCTGGTTGTTGACCGGGCAGCCCGGCGTGCCCGGCGCCACCGAACCGGTGCCGTGGCAATAGGGAATGCCGCAATTCATGCAGCGCGCGGCCTGATCGCGGGTGTCCTTCTCGCCCAGCGGAATGACGAATTCCCGATAGCTCCTGATGCGCTCGGCCACCGGCTCGTATTTGCGGTCGTGCCGCTCGATCTCCAGAAAACCCGTAATCTTGCCCATTAAACCTGACGCCCCTGCAAGCTTGCTTCGTCTTCGTTGCTTCCCCGTCATTGCGAGGAGCGAAGCGACGAAGCAAGCCATGGTTTCGCTTGCTGCCCTGTGGATTGCTTCGCTGCGCTCGCAATGACGGTTGAGAATTCCTCGTTCTACTACGCCCCGATCGCGATCTTCGGCTCGGCATCGGCGTTTGCCTTCAGTTCCTTCAGCGCGCGGCGGTACTCCACCGGCATCACCTTGCGGAATTTCGGCAGCCACGTCTTCCAGTTGGCGAGGATGTCGGCGGCCCGCGCCGAGCCTGCCAGCCTGGCATGCCGCGTGATCAGGATGTGCAGCCGCTCGACGTCGGAATCGAGCAGGTTCTGGAATACGTCGACCCGACCATGCGCTTCGAGGTCGCCGGTGTGGTGATAGGTGTTCTCGTTGATCATCTCCTCCGACACCACCGGTTCGAGCTCGACCATCGCCATGTTGCAGAGCTTGTCGAAATCGCCGGTCTCGTCCAGCACATAGGCGATGCCGCCCGACATGCCGGCCGCGAAATTGCGCCCGGTCTTGCCGAGCACCACCACAATGCCGCCGGTCATGTATTCGCAGCAATGATCGCCGGCGCCCTCGACCACCGCGACTGCGCCGGAATTACGCACCGCAAAGCGCTCGCCGGCGATGCCGCGGAAATAGCATTCGCCCTCGATCGCGCCGTACATCACGGTGTTGCCGACCACGATCGATTCCTCCGGCACGATGCCGGAATGGCGCGGCGGCTTGACGATGATACGGCCGCCGGACAGGCCCTTGCCGACATAGTCGTTGCCTTCGCCTTCCAGTTCGAAGGTGACGCCGCGCGCGAGCCAGGCGCCGAACGCCTGTCCCGCGGTGCCCTTGAAACTGACCTGGATGGTGTCGTGCGGCAGACCGGCATGGCCATAGATCTTGGCCACCGCGCCGGACAGCATGGCGCCGGCGCTGCGGTTGGTGTTGTTGATGTCCTCCTCGATCTTGACCGGCGCACCGCGATCGAGTGCCGCCGTGGCTTTTTCGATCAGCCGGCGGTCGAGCACGGCTTCGAGATGATGGTTCTGGCCTTCGGCGCGATAGATTTTCTGGCCGGGCAGTTCCTTCTGGCGAACGAACAGTTTCGAGAAGTCGAGCCCCTTGGCCTTCCAGTGCGCGACCAGCGTCGACTGGTCGAGCATCTGGGTCTGGCCGATCATCTCGTTGAAGGTGCGGTAGCCGAGCCCGGCCATGATCTCGCGGACTTCCTCGGCGACGAAGAAGAAATAGTTGATGACATGCTCGGGCTGGCCGGTGAAGCGCTTGCGCAACAGCGGATCCTGGGTCGCGACCCCGACCGGACAGGTGTTGAGATGGCACTTGCGCATCATGATGCAGCCGGCCGCGATCAGCGGCGCGGTGGCGAAGCCGAATTCGTCGGCCCCGAGCAGCGCGCCGATCACGACGTCGCGCCCGGTGCGGAACCCGCCGTCGACCTGCACCACGATGCGGCTGCGCAGCCGTTCGCGCACCAGGGTCTGGTGGGTTTCGGCAAGCCCGATCTCCCAGGGGCTGCCGGCATGCTTGATCGAAGTCAGCGGCGAGGCGCCGGTGCCGCCCTCGAAGCCGGCAATGGTGACATGATCGGCGCGTGCCTTGGCCACGCCGGCGGCGACCGTGCCGACGCCGATTTCGGAGACCAGTTTGACCGAGACCTGGCCGTCCTGATTGACGTTCTTGAGATCGTAGATCAACTGCGCCAGATCCTCGATCGAATAGATATCGTGATGCGGCGGCGGCGAGATCAGGCCGACGCCGGGCGTCGAGTGCCGCACCCGGGCGATGGTGGCGTCGACCTTGTGGCCGGGTAGCTGTCCGCCTTCGCCGGGCTTGGCGCCCTGCGCCATCTTGATCTGCATCATATCGGAATTGACGAGATATTCGGTGGTCACGCCGAACCGTCCGGAGGCGACCTGCTTGATCGCCGAGCGCATCGAATCGCCGTTCGCCAACGGCTTGAAGCGATCGCTCTCCTCGCCGCCTTCGCCGGTATTGGACTTGCCGCCGATCCGGTTCATGGCGATCGCAAGCGTGGTGTGCGCCTCGCGCGAAATCGACCCGAACGACATCGCGCCGGTAGCGAAGCGTTTGACGATGTCCTTGGCGGGCTCGACTTCGTCGAGCGGCACCGGCTTGCGTTTCTCGTCCTCGGCGCTCTTGATCTTGAACAGGCCGCGCAAGGTCAACAGCCGCTCGGACTGCTCGTTGAGGATCCTGGCGAAGGCCCGGTAGCGATCCAGCGAATTGCCGCGCACGGCATGCTGCAGCGTGGATACCGATTCCGCGGTCCAGGCATGGTCCTCGCCGCGGGTGCGGTAGGCATATTCGCCGCCGACGTCGAGCGCGCTCTTGTAAACCGGCGCATCGCCAAATGCATCGGCATGGCGGCGCGCGGTTTCCTCGGCGATTTCGGCAAGCCCGACGCCTTCGATCCGGGTGTGGGTGCCGACGAAATACTTCGAGACGAAATCCGCCTTCAGCCCGACCGCGTCGAAGATCTGCGCGCCGCAATAGGACTGATAGGTCGAGATGCCCATCTTCGACATCACCTTGAGCAGGCCCTTGCCGATCGACTTGATGTAGCGCTTGACGATTTCGTAATCGTCGAGCGCGCCCGGCAGCCGGTCCTTCATCGCAATGATGGTCTCGAATGCCAAATAGGGGTTGATCGCTTCGGCACCATAGCCCGCGAGGCAGGCGAAGTGATGCACCTCGCGCGGCTCGCCGGATTCGACCACCAGCCCAACCGAGGTGCGCAGGCCGACACGGATCAGATGATGGTGCACGGCGGCGCAGGCCAGCAGCGAGGGAATCGGAATTCGGTCCGAACCCGCCATGCGGTCGGACAGGATGATGATGTTGACGCCCTCGCGCACCGCGGCTTCCGCCCGCGCGCATAGCTCATCGAGCACCTGCTCGAGCCCGGCGGCGCCGAACCCGGCATGGAACGTGGTGTCGAGCGTGCGCGACTTGAAATGGGTGTCGGCGAGATCCGAGATCGAGCGGATCTTTTCCAGATCGGCGTCGGTCAGGATCGGCTGGCGTGCTTCGAGGCGTTTGGTGGCGGCAAGGCCCTGCAGGTCGAACAGATTGGGACGCGGCCCGATGATCGAGACAAGGCTCATCACCAGTTCCTCGCGGATCGGATCGATCGGCGGATTGGTGACCTGGGCGAAATTCTGCTTGAAGTAGGTGAAGAGCTGCTTCGGCCGGTCCGACAGCGCCGAGATCGGCGTGTCGTTGCCCATCGAGCCGGCGGCCTCCTCGCCGGTGGCCGCCATCGGCGTCATCAGGATATTGATGTCTTCCTGGGAATAGCCGAACGCCTGCTGCCGGTCGAGCAGCGGCAGGTTCGAGCGCATGCCCTTGGTTGGCACGCCCGGCAGTTCCTCCAGCACGATCTGGGTCCGGTCGAGCCATTCGCGATAGGGATGGCTTCGCGCCAGCGACGCCTTGATCTCGTCGTCGGGGATCAGGCGACCCTGTTCGAGGTCGACCAGCAGCATCTTGCCGGGCTGCAGCCGCCACTTGGTGATAATCTCGTCCTCGGGGATTTTCAGCACGCCCATTTCGGACGCCATGACGATACGGTCGTCGCGGGTCACCAGATAGCGCGCCGGCCGCAGCCCGTTGCGGTCGAGCGTGGCGCCGATCTGGCGGCCGTCGGTGAACGCGATCGCGGCCGGCCCGTCCCACGGCTCCATCAGCGCGGCGTGATATTCGTAGAAGGCACGGCGCTGCTCGTCCATCAGCGGATTGCCGGTCCAGGCCTCCGGAATCATCATCATGACCGCGTGCGGGAGCGAGTAGCCGCCCTGCACCAGGAATTCGAGCGCGTTGTCGAAGCAGGCGGTGTCGGACTGGCCTTCATAGGAGATCGGCCAGAGCCGGCTGATGTCCTTGCCGTAGAGGTCGGAGCTGACCGAAGCCTGCCGCGCCGCCATCCAGTTGACGTTGCCGCGCAGCGTGTTGATCTCGCCATTATGCGCGATCATTCGGTACGGATGCGCCAGCGACCAGGTCGGGAAGGTGTTGGTCGAAAAGCGCTGATGCACCAGCGCGAGCGCGCTCTCGAAATCCGGCTCATGCAGGTCGGGATAGTATTTGCCAAGCTGGTCGGCCAGGAACATGCCCTTGTAGATCACGGTGCGGCACGACATCGAGACCGGATAGTAGCCGGCGAGGCCGCGGTCGCGGCGCTGATAGATCGCCTGCGAGATCGACTTGCGCAGGATGTAGAGCCGGCGCTCGAACTCGTCGTCGGTCTTCGCCGCGCCGTTGCGGGCGATGAAGACCTGCATATGGTTGGGCTCGGTCGGCTTGACGGTCTCGCCGAGCGATGAATTGTCGGTCGGCACGTCGCGCCAGCCGAGCAGCATCAGGCCCTCGGCCTTGATCTGTTCGGCGACGATGCTCTTGATCACGTTGCGCCACGCCGTTTCGCGCGGCATGAACAGGGCACCGATGGCATATTCGCCGGGCTGCGGCAGTTGAAATCCGATTTCCGCGGCCTTGCGTGCAAAGAAGCTGTGCGGGATCTGCACCAGGATGCCGGCGCCGTCGCCGGCGCGCGGATCGGCACCGACCGCGCCGCGGTGTTCGAGATTGCAGAGAATGCTGATCGCGTCGGAGACGATCTGATGCGATTTCCTGCCCTTGATGTTGGCGATGAAGCCGACGCCGCAGGAATCCTTTTCGAGGCTGAGATCGTAGAGGCCTTCGGCGGGCGGCCGATAGGTGTGCTCGCGCGGAGGCTCGGCCGATTTCGAAGCCGGGGCCGCCGACAGCGCATCCGTCACGATGTTTTCGCGCTCGAACTCCGACCCGCTCATCTCACATCCTCTCAATCCGGCCAGGGCCTCACCGTTGTCGTCGGCGCACCTTGGGCGCTCGCGGCACCCACCGGGCCACCGCTCGTCCGCCGCGAGCCGCAATTTCAGAATTAAGGCCTGGGCGTTCAACGTCCCCGAGGAACGACCTTGCCTTTTCGCTTCCCGGCGTCTCAGCACCCGACTTTCGCTGCAATCTCTGTGCCGGGGCCGCATCGCAATTGAGACAGTGTTACTGTCCTAACTCCGACCATGCCAAACTTTTCACTATCATACAAGCGCGTGAAAGTCGCCGGTTGCATGGCAGGCCCTTCCGGCCGCGATGGGCGCCGCCCCGGATTTGAAATAAACGCGCCGCGATCCGGCCAAAGGACCGCCGGATTCGGCGACGAAGTTACTGCGTGGCAAGGGAGCGAAAAAATGCTCCGGACATGGCGGCCTGACAGGAGCGACGGGCGATGAAGCTGTTCACAGGATGGATCATGTCGGCTGGGCTGGTCATGGCCACGACATCGGCAAATGCCCAGATGCTGGCGCCATATCAGATCGGCGGTCCGCGGTATTCGGTGGTGTCCGACTTCGACGGTCCCTATGCGGAGATGCCGCCGGAAGTTGCCGCGCCACGCTACGGCCCGATGCTGCTGCCGGCGCCGGAGGTTTATACCGTCGTCCGCGAGAACGGCTTTTCGCCGCTCGGAATTCCGCGGCAACGCGGCTTCTTCTACACGATTTCGGTGATCAATCGCGACGGCGACGACGGCGAGTTGGTGATCGATGCCCGTAACGGGCGGATTATCCGCTTCGTGCCGGCGTATCGGATGCGTGGCAATATCAATCGGGATCTGAACACGACCTATGGGCTGGTCGAGCCGCTGCCGCCGGCGAGCCCGGTCAGGGGCGTGCCGCGGCCCCCGGCGCCGATCCCGCGGCTGGCGAGCCGCACGCCCTCGGTGCCGCTGCCCCGCGCGATGCCGCCGCGTGCCGGCGAGCCGAGGTCGCTGGCGGCGACGCCGGCGCCGGCGCCGGCGCAGCAATCTGCGGCAATCCAGCCAAAGTCGCCCGAGACTGCCCCGGCCGCGTCAACCGTGGGGGCTGCCGCCGTCGCGGCGAAGCCGTCGGCGCCGGAGATCCGGCCGACGCAGGAGATGCCGAAGGTGCAGGACCTGGAGTGACGTCGGGCCGAGGGGCGCATCGGCAAAAAAACGCCCCGGTCTCCCGGGGCGTCTTCGTCTCAGCAACCGCTTTGCCGAAATCGGGACCGCGTTTCAGGCGGCGGCTTTCTCGGCCGCGCCGTCGACCACCTGCGGAGCCTTCGCACCGGAAGTAATCGGGATGCTGCGGGGCTTCTTGGCCTCGGGGATTTCGCGGACCAGGTCGACATGGAGCAGGCCGTTCTCGAGCGAAGCGTTCTTTACCAGCACGAAATCGGCAAGCTGGAACACCCGCTCGAAGGCGCGCGCCGCGATGCCGCGGTACAGCACCTCGGAGGGCTCCTTGCCATTTTCGTTGGCGGATTTTTCGCCCTTGATGGTCAGTGTGTTTTCCTTGGCGACGATCGATAGCTCGCCCTCGGAGAAGCCGGACACCGCGACGCTGATGCGATAGGCGTTCTCGCCGGTGCGCTCGATGTTGTAGGGGGGATAGCCGGGGCTGCCGTCTGCGGCGGCCTGATCGAGCAGCGAAAAGAAGCGGTCGAAACCGACGGTGGAGCGATAAAACGGGGTAAGGTCGTAGGTGCGCATGGGATAGTCCTCCATTGAGCGACTGTTTCAATTAAACCCGCCCGCCAATCGGGCCGGGCTTTCGTCCTTGTGCAGCCTGGTGGTTCGGCTTCCCGAAACACTGGTAGCGGCCTGCACGATGGTGATATGGGATGGGCGCAAGGGCGTTCAAGAGGGTGGGAACGGGGCCCTTTTTTGACGTCTACGCCCTTGATTTCCGGCGCTTTTCACCTAACCGGTCCCCGCCATGATGCTGGTCTCGATTCCCGCCAATCCGGTTCCGGAAGATGCCGTCAGCGGCACCATCAAGACGCCGGACGGCGCGGAATTGCGGTTCGCGCGCTGGGCGCCGCCGGCCAATCGCAGGGGCACGGTGTGCGTCTTCACCGGACGCGGCGAACAGATCGAGAAATATTTCGAGACGGTGCGCGACCTGCGCGATCGCGGTTTTGCGGTCGCGATGGTCGACTGGCGCGGCCAGGGTCATTCGTCACGCCGCTTGCGCGATCCGCGCAAGGGCTATGTGCGCTATTTTTCCGACTTCGAAGTCGACGTCGAAACCTTCGTGCAGCAGGTGGTGCTGCCGGATTGTCCGCCGCCGCATTTTGCGCTGGCGCATTCGATGGGCGGCGCGGTGATGCTGCGGGTCGCCCATGCCGGCAAGCGCTGGTTCGACCGCATGGTGCTGTCGGCGCCGATGATTGACCTTCCCGGCCGTCGCACCTCGTTTCCGGCGCGCGCGCTGCTGCGCGTGCTGCGGCTCGCGGGGCAGGGCGGCCGCTATGTTCCCGGCGGCAGCGACGAACTCGTCGGGCGTGGCCTCGTTCCTCAACAATCCCCTGACCAGCGATCCGGTGCGCTACGCCCGCAATGCCGCCATCCTCGAGGAAGACCCGACGCTGGGTATCGCCTCGCCGACCGTGGCATGGGCCGATACCGCGTTCACGGCGATGCGCGGCTTTCGCGCCATGGATTATCCATCGCAAATTTGTCAGCCGATCCTGATGCTGGCCGCCAGCAACGATACCATCGTCTCCACCGCCGGCGATCGAGGAGTTCGCCTACCATCTGCGCGCCGGCTCGCATCTCGTGATCGCCGGCGCGAAGCATGAAATCCTGCAGGAACAGGACCGCTACCGCGCGCAGTTCTGGGCGGCGTTCGACGCCTTCGTGCCCGGCACGCCATTGTTCGGGTAAGCCGCGGCTCTGACGACGGGCTTGCGCGAAGCAATGCAAGGGCCGTCAATCCGGGGCGATGCAAAGTAAAGCATCGAACCCGGAATCTCGATGATTCCGGGCTCGCGCTTTCGCGCGCCCCGGAATGACCGGCAGGTCGGCTGGCTTCGTCGCTTCGCTTGTCGCTGCGCCACCGCCTCAGGCTGCCGACACGCTGTAAAGCGCGCTGCCCGTAGATAGATTCCGAGCAGCATCATCGCGATCAGGAACCAGCGGCGAAACGCTTCCGGCTGCATCCGCGCGCGCACGGTCTGCCCGATGAACATGCCGGCGAAGGAGCCTGCCATCGCCACGGCACCGGGCACTGCGGTCGCCGCATTCAATAATCCCACCCGGGTAAGGTTGAAGGCGAGCCCCACGGTCGCAACCGTGAAGAACACCCCGAGTGCCTGCACCAATTCCTCCTTCTCCATGCCGATCGCCTGCATGAAGGGCATCGACGGGATCACCTGTACGCCGGTCGCCGCGGAGACCATGCCGGTGACGACGCCGACGATGCCGCCGACCCATTTCTCGTGGGCGGGCGCGACGCTGAAGTTGAGCCTGCTGAGGCCGAGGATGGCATAGATCACCAGCATCACGCCAAGCACCACGGTGCCGTAGCGTGCATAGGGGCCGGTCAGCATTCCCGCGTTCAGCCAGATGCCGACAATGGTTCCCAGCATCAGCGGCCACAGCCGTCGCAGAATATCGCGCAGATAGGGGCCGCCAAAGGTCTGCCAGATGTTGGTGACGATCGCGGGCACGATGACGATGGCGAGCGCGTGCGAGGGCTGCATCGTCACCGCCAGCAGGCCCATCGACACCGTCGGCAGACCGAGGCCGATCACGCCCTTGATGAAACCCGCGAGCAGGAACGCCGCGGCGATCAGCAGCAGAAAAGGTTCGAACATGGCGGCCACATTGGCCGATCAGCGTGATCGGCACAATCTGCAGATTACAGAGCAAGCCTTCGCGACGGCCAAGGCAGAATGGCCGCGGTGATGGCGATGTGCTAGCCGTTGAGCAGCCTGATCGCGGCGTCGTGCACCCGCGGATCCCCCGCCGCAATGATGCGGCCGCCGCTTTGCGCCGGCTTGCCCTCCCAGGTGCTGACGATGCCGCCGGCGCCGGTGATGATCGGGATCAGCGCCGCGATATCGTAGGGCTTGAGTTCGGTTTCGATGACGAGATCGAGATGGCCGGCCGCGAGCATGCAATAGGAATAACAGTCGCCGCCATAGCGGGTCAGCCGGACCGCTTCCTCGACACGGTTGAACGCGGCACGATCGGCGCGTTCATCAACAACGGGCTGGTGGTGAACATCGTTGCATCGCGCAGCGAGGAGCAGCGTCGAACCGCCAGTTTCCGCTCGCCCGATGGCCCGCGGTAATGTGCCGAGCCGCTGTCGCCGCTGAAACGTTCGCCGATAAAGGGCTGGTGCATCATCCCGAATACCGGCGTGCCCTGGTGCAACAGCGCGATCAGCGTGCCCCAGATCGGAAACCCGGCAATGAAGGATTTGGTGCCGTCGATCGGGTCGAGCACCCAGACATATTCGGCGTCCTCGCGCTCGCTGCCGAACTCCTCACCGACAATGCCATGCTGGGGAAAATTGGCCTTGATCAGCCGCCGCATCACCGCCTCCGCGGCGCGGTCGGCTTCGGTGACCGGATCGAAATCATGGCCGACGCTCTTATTGTCGATGCTCAGCGAGGTCCGGAAGAATGGCAGGATGGTTTCTCCGGACGCGGTCGCGAGGCGGCCAATGAAGGCGGTGAAATCGATGACCGTCACGGCGGTTTCCCTGATCTGCGCGGAGAAGAAAGAGGACTCTTGCCTAGCCCAATCCGGCAGGTCGCGCACGGGGTGAGACCGGCTTATCCTCGATTCGAGAACCGGCCCTTTCGATCGGAATCTAGTGCCGCCAGCCATGCATTGCCCGATGACGGGGTCGATCACGAATCCGAGAGTTCGCCGGCGCAACTTGCGGTGCGGCGCCGGGTCAACCATCTAGATGACTGAGATCGCGGGAGAAAACGGCCCGTTTCGGCCTTTTCGCCCCGGCTTCGGGGCGGCCAAATTTTGCACCGGAAAACATTAAAAGGGTCTTGCGTTTTGTGCAGCGCGGTCGCATATTGTTGCGGTGCGGTAGCGCCTCGCGCTATCGCTGCCCTCCTTGGGCGTTTCCTCCCTAGACTTGGGCCGCTTGTTCATTCAAGCGGCCCTTTTTTCTTGGTGTCTTCTTTCTTGGCGCCGCCATTACTCCTGCGCCGGCATTCCCCGCCCTGCCGGTCGGCGCCAGCCCAAATCGATAGTTCCGATCGTGGTTACCGATTCTGGCGCCCGCGCCGCGCGCCCCGGAGTGACCGTTACTCGGCGGCCGCCTGGAACGGCCCGAGGTCGCCGAGCGGTACGGCGGCGATCGCTTCGGCCAGCGCGACGAAATCGATCGCTACCTGCGCAAACCTCGGTCCCCGCTCGCGACGCCGTTCGTCCATGTAGATCGCCCGGTTGAGTTCGAGCTGGATGGTGTGCAGTCCGCTGGCGGGATTGCCGTAATGCTCGGTGATGAAGCCGCCGGCATAAGGCTTGTTGCGCCCGACCGAATAGCCGAGCCCGCGCATGGTTTCCTCGACCATGTCGGGAAGCAGCGGCGCGCAGCTCGTGCC
This sequence comes from uncultured Alphaproteobacteria bacterium, assembly GCA_963748165.1. Lineage (GTDB taxonomy): Bacteria > Pseudomonadota > Alphaproteobacteria > Rhizobiales > Xanthobacteraceae > Bradyrhizobium. Next base: position 163,638 of record CAVVIM010000016.1, on the reverse strand, counting down.
GTAGCGATCGCCGATCACCACATCCGGCCGCCGCGGCTCGTCCCGCGATACGCCGATCGACGGCATCGAATGGCAATCCACCACGATCACGGTTCCGAATGCCTGATGCGCCTTGTTGATCAGCCGCCGCAGCGCGCGGTGGTAAGGCTTGTAGAGGGCCTCGATCCTCGACAGCGCATCGTCGACACTGAGGCGCTCGCGATAGATTTCCTGGCCGTCGCCGACCACGCGCGGGATGGTGCCGAGACCGCCGGCAACCCGCATCGATCGCGTGTTGGCAAAGCTCGGCAGCCGCCCGCTGAACATGCGCGGATCGAGCTCGTAGGGTTCCCGGTTGACGTCGACATAGGAGCGGGGAAAGTTGACCCGGACCACCGGGAAGCCGCGGTCGCTGAGATCCCCGATCAGTTCGTCCATGAACGAATCTTCGGAGCGACGCAGCGCTACCAGATCGATCCGCGACGCCTGCAGGAACTCGGGCGGATAGACCGAGCCGGAATGCGGGGAATTGAAGATGATCGGCGCCCGCCACGCGGCCGGCTCCATGATCTCGAACGGGGGCGACAATTCGCCATCAAGCCGGGTCATCGTCAGGCGCCGTCCCTGGAATCCGCTGTTCTGATCGCTTCGCGTTCCGCCGGAAAAACGAAGATTTTATGGGACGCATTGTCGGTAATCGCAACCGTTCTGCCAAGCGAAAAAAGTCCCCATCCTGCTGGAACGTATCTGAGGGCCGTAAACCCCGGCTTGATTGCCTTGCGACCCGTTCCGGTCCACAAATAACGCGGCGGCTGCCGATCGTGGCTGGCGATCTTTCACCCCAAATTTACCCTCTGTCGGGCTTAGTGAACCGACTGATCCTCTTATTCGGATTCGACGACTCATCGCCATGCACAAAATCCTCCTCGCCGAAGACGACAACGACATGCGCCGCTTCCTGGTCAAGGCGTTGGAAAACGCCGGTTTTCAGGTCTCCTCCCACGACAACGGCCTGTCGGCCTACCAGCGGTTGCGCGAGGAGCCGTTTGAGATGCTGCTGACCGATATCGTGATGCCCGAGATGGACGGCATCGAGCTGGCGCGGCGCGCCTCGGAACTCGACCCCGATATCAAGATCATGTTCATCACCGGCTTTGCCGCGGTCGCCCTCAATTCCGATTCGGCGGCGCCGAAAAATGCCAAGGTGCTGGCGAAGCCGGTCCATCTCCGGGAATTGGTCAGCGAAGTGAACAAGATGCTGGCGGCCTGATTCGGCCGCCCCGCGCGGCCAAGCATCCTTGCCTGCCCGCTTTGGAGCCGATATACGGACCGAACCCGTCGCAAGGCCATGAGGGCGCGTAGCTCAGCGGGAGAGCACCTCGTTGACATCGAGGGGGTCACAGGTTCGATCCCTGTCGCGCCCACCACCCAGTCCTTGTAAACCACGAAATCCGTCGTCCTTTGGAAATGGGCCGCTTTTGCGGGGATCTTCGACGGTTTCGTACCGGCCTTTCCGTCTCCGCCGACTTTGTCGGTCTTCGTGGGCGATTTTTAGCGCCCGGTCTCTGCAGCCAAAAATTCCGTTCCCGGCGGCGCGGGTTTCGAGCGGCAAAGGGGCTGGTTTTAGGTTCGGAAATTGGGGATCCGGTGAGGCAAAAGGCGCGGTTTCGGGTCGCAATTATTGCGGGTTCAATCCGAGCGACTCGAACTGTCGACTCCATTCCGCGGGAGCGTCCCGAAGTCGTTCGACTCCGATGCCGCGGGGTAGGCGGCCTTCAACCGCCGCTTTGACGAGTTCTGGGGCGAGGAAGGCGAGCGAGATGGTCATGTTGACCTGACGCACACTGCATTTCTGCCGCGCCGCGATCTGCGCAATGTCGGTGACCGTGCCGGACACGATCTCGTCCAGCCAGCGTCGACCTCGGGCGATGGCGCTGACCAGGCGTGCACGGCGCTCGATCCGGGTCGGCCGGACTTCGTTCTTGGCTATGCCGTGCGGGAGGAGGATCTGCCGGGACTTCCTGGACGGAGCCCTCTGCCACGGAATTGAAAGCAAGTGTCCGTCCCCCGCGTCGGTTGCTTGTTCGGCTTCCGTCGCCTTCAAACGGATGACCAGACGATCATCGTGCAACTCAATCCGCGCGACCTGCTCGAGTAGGAGCCGACGGTCTCCATTGTTCGCGCTCTCTGAGGCCGGCCTTTCCTTTTCGGCGACCAGGTGCGCATCGAGAGACCTCACGATGATGTCCTCGATGTCGGTCGCCCGAACGCGAGACAATGATCCGAGCTTGCCGTCTTGGACTCGCCATGCAGATGCGGCAGCGAGACATAGTAGCGGTAGCGGATGCCGGCCTTGGTGGCGTGGGTCGGCACCATGCGATGGCCAACATCGTCGAACAACAGTCCGGTCAAGAGATGGTCGCTTGCATTCCGCATCGTGATCCGATTGGTCCACTGGTCAGTGAGCTTCTGTTGGACCGCATCAAACAGGGACCGGTCCATGATGGCCGGCTGCTCGCCGGGCAGGATCTCGTTCTTGTATTTGACCTCGCCGATATAGAAGCGATTGCGCAGCAGGTAGAACAATGAACCCCGGCCGAAGAAGACGCCGCCTCGGGTCGCGCCGGTTGCGAGTAGTCGTGCCTTGGTGCGGATATCCCGCTCGCGAAGGTCTCTCACCAGTGCATTGACGCCGGAAAGTTCAAGATACCGCCGGTAGATCAGTCTGACCCGTTCGGCCTCGTCCTCGACGATGGCGACCTTGTCGTCCTTCATGTGATAGCCGAGGGGGAGGGGACCGCCGACCCAAAGACCTTTCCGTTTGGAGGCAGCGATCTTGTCGCGAATACGTTCGGAAGTGACTTCCCGCTCGAACTGGGCAAAGGACAAGAGCACGTTGAGAGTCAGCCGGCCCATCGAGGTCGTGGTGTTGAATTGCTGGGTGACCGAGACGAACGACACGCCATGCGCATCGAACAGCTCGACCAATTTGGCAAAATCGGCCAGCGATCTTGTCAGGCGATCGACCTTGTAGACGACAATGACATCAAGCTTCCGGGCGCGGATATCGTCGAGCAGCCTCTGCAGGTCGGGGCGGTCGGTCGATCCGCCGGAATATCCACCGTCGTCATAACGAGACCGGATCAGGGTCCAGCCGGCATGGGCCTGACTCTTGATATAGGCGGAGGCAGCATCGTATTGGGCGTCCAGCGAGTTGAACTCCTGGTCGAGACCATGCTCAGTGGAGACCCTGGTATAGATCGCGCAACGGACCGATTTGACGGAGGGGGCCTTCACGGTCGAGCTCCCGTGTCCAACCGGTTTCTCCCATCCCTCAGGCCAAAAAAGCGCGGCCCGTTCCATTTGGTGCCGGTGATGGCGAAGGCGACCTTGGACAGGCTGTCAAAGGTCTGGCCGTTCCAGGCAAAGCCATCAGCCATAACCATGACCCGCTGCGACTTTCGATCCCACTCCCGAACCAAGACCGTTCCCGGCGTCAATTCCGTTCGCCTCTGATCGAAACTGAGCAGCCGCGCCGACGTCACCGCTCCAGCCTCCTTTGGAGCCGTCCGATCCAACACCCGCGTGGTCTCGTGATCCAAATCGCCAAGGCGGTCGGCCTGAAGTCGATAGGCGATCATGGCAAATAGCAGATGCCGGGGCAGATGCGCGGGCGCAGGACGCTGAAACACACTGCGCCATCGCGCATGAAGCCCTTTGAGATCGAGACCGCGCAAATGCGCGATCTCCTCCCCAATGGAGATTTTGGCCGACATCCGACCGCTGCGACGCTGCTCCGGCATCGGATCACGCCGCCTGCTTCACGCGGTCGCCAGCAGTGATCGAGGCTTTTCCATCCTTGACGCGGTAGACCCGGCCTTTGTCGGTTACCTCCGAAACAAGATTGAGACCGAACTTCTTCCGAACGACGCCGGCAAGAAAGCCGCGCACGGAGTGCTGTTGCCATTCCGTTGCAGCCATGATGGCAGCAATTGTTGCGCCGGCCGGTGCCCGCAGCATGTCGACGATGCGGGCGTGCTTGGTGCTGGACCGCGCGGCTGACTTCGACGAAGCCAGTTGAGGTCGCTTGCGGGAGCCGGATTTGCGGTTCGTTCGGGCGGTTGAGCGGGACGCGGCCTTTAGTCGGGATTTGGGCTTGGTCATGGGATCCTCTGAGGTTCGCGCGGCGTCATCCGCCGCACCACCTCAGCCCCGCCTGGGCAAACGTCCGGCAGGGCAAGACCTCAAAACCCGCCTCGGCGGCTCCAAGTCACCTGTAGCAACGCTCCAATCGCAACACGAAAGCCAGTCATTTCTGAGCAACATAATTGCTCTCATTGGTTCTCGCGCCGCCAAGCGAACCTGTCGGCGGTTTGATGCAGCGCGCGGCCGATCTGGCGGAGGGAGAGGAACTGGGTTCGAACCTTCTCCACGTGGACTATCGATCGCTGGGCCAAGCGGAAAGGGCGTATTGATGGTCGGCAATGGTGTTGACCCTACCAAGTTTTGGGTCCATGGCTGCCAACTAATTAGCAACGGTTATAGGCTTTAACGTGATCGACGGATAGATCGTCCATGCCATGGGCCTTTTGCACTAGGGGCACGACCTTTTTTGGTTCCATCGAATGCGACGCTGTTCGATGGAGGCGCCTGCCATCAGATTTTGTCCAAACCGACTTTCGCTGAAACCCCGGTGATAAATTAATTTGTCTATTGTGGAATGTGAGGAGCAACTGATCTATGCTCCGTTCGCCGAAGTCAGGATGCAAATCATCCCCCCGAATTAAACAACGTCTTAAGGCCAAAACCGACCCAAAAGGCCAGCGCGGCCGCAAACATGCCGATGATGAAAGTCCCCAATCCCGACCGCCACCACGCTGTCAGCGACCACCGGCTTTTGATGGCACCGATCGCGAAAAAAACCAGGCCGGTGGCGGCGACGCAAGGCACGAGCCCGCCCGCCCAGAGATAGGTCACAAGCGGGACTAGACCGCATAATATGAAAGCAGCAAAGGTGCTGAGCGCGGCCAGCGTAGGCGACTTTGGTGTCGGAGCCAGACCGTATTCCTCCACCACCATGGTTTTTGCCCAGCGGAACTCATCCGCCGTAATCACTCCAACTATTCTCTCAAGGTTGTCGCCCGAGAAACCCTTGGCGCCGAAGATCTGTCTGATCTCCTCCCGTTCGCCATCCGGAACGACGGCAATGTGCTTGCGCTCGACGGCCAGCAGACGGTCAAAATCGTCCCGCTCGGCCTGCGTGCCGCTGTAATTGCCCGCCGCCATGGCAAAGCCATCGGCGAGGAGATTGGCAAGCCCAAGCACAAGCACGACACTTGAGGGCAAGTCGGCGCCGACCACACCCGCCACAATCGCAAAGGTCGTCACGACTCCGTCTATCCCCCCGTAGATCCAGTCACGGAGATAGCTGATGCCGGGGTGTCGCGCGAGCCGCGCGCGAATGGCTTCCTTGGTATGGCTATGCTCAAGCTCCGTTTGCGTCTCCACCCGCCACCCCTCGATCGACTATTTCGAGATCCTGACAGTGCGGTTACGCAATTGCACCGCTGCCCTCCCTCGCTACTCTAATGATCTGGCAGATGTTTCTGTTCGCGCTTGAGCAGGGCGAATCGTTCGGGCTGCCCCTGTCCCGCTTTTTTCCGTTCGGTCGATGCTTACTTGACAAAGCTGAGGTATGAGGCGAGCGCCTCGATTTCGTTCGGGCCGAGGTGGCTTGCGACCATCGGCATCGGGGACCCTGCGCCCGAATGATATCCTTGGCCCCATTGTTCGAGCCGGCTTTTCAAGTAGAAATAAGCTAGTCCACCCAGACGAGGAATATCTCGCACGCCCTCGGCGTCTGGACCGTGGCAGGCATAGCAGGACACGATATTGGCTTCCGGAATTCCTTCCATGTAGATTGTTCTTCCACGCGTCGCGAGATCGCTGTCGCCATCATTGGCGGCCTTGGGGGCGATCGTTGCAAAATAGTTTGCCAAATCGCGTGCCGCATTAGGGCCGAGAGCTGCCACAGCGCCCCACATATATTGTTTCGAAAACGGATTGTCTCGGGTGTGCTCGCGGAGACTCCGAAGCTGGCCCTCGATATATTGCGGCCTCTGTCCAGCCAATCGTGGCGCGACCATATAGCCCTGCCCTGACGCTCCATGGCACCAGGTGCAGTTGCGGACGCCGGCGCTATCTGTGCCTCCAGCCCATGAGGGAACGGCAGAGGCGACGATCGCCAGGATCGCTATTCGTAACCCGATACGCTTCATGACCCCAAGCTCTCGCGCTCTATGCGCCCATCGAGACGGTGATGTCTGGAAATTGCTAGCCATCACTGCAGATAACTCACATAGGCGGCCACAGCTTCAACCTGCGATCTCGTCAAGTTGTGCGCCGTCGGCGCCATGATGGCGGATGTATCAACCGCCGAACCCTGACCTCGCTCCTTTTTCCAACCCGTCAACTGGCCTACGGTGTACGCATAGAGCTGACCCGCCAGGCGCGGAATTTCATTTTGGCCCTTGCCCTCCATGCCATGGCAAGCGGAGCAAGCAGGAACGTTGGCTTCGGGAAGCCCCTCTTGGAAGATTGTTTTGCCCTCGGACAATGGTCCCTTTGGCGCTCCGCCGAATGGCTTGGGATCGAGATTCTTGAAATGCGTAGCCAGCGCCGTCAGCATCGACGGACTGAGCACGTGCGCGACGTTGAACATGATCGGGTTGGTCCGCCTGCGCTCGATAAAGGCCCGCAACTGAGCCTCGATGTAGTCGGGTTGCTGTCCCGCCAATCGAGGCATCGGGAAATACCCCATATAGCCTTGTCCCTGAAGCCCGTGGCAAGTCTTGCAATATTCCAGCTTGGCCTGTAGGCCGCCGGTTGCAGGAGCTCTCTCCTGTGCGTGACCTGTTTCGGAAAAAACAGCCGTCAGGATCGCCGTTTGCAATAGCAGCCGCAAACAGATGCTTTTCATGATTCGTCTCCGCGCCAACCGCTTGGCACGACAGCGTTCACTTCATTTGAACCGGCTCCCACAATCACCAACCGGCCCCCCAGATGTGAAAGTTCAGCCCAACCTTGACGACTTGGATGCTTTGCTTGATGTCCATATTGCCCGTAAAGCCGTTGATCGAATTGGACATCAAAACGCTGTTGTGACCGAACTGATAGTAATCATATTCGAAATTGGCGGACCAATGGCGCGAGAACGCCCATTCCACGCCGCCGCCCGCGACCCAGCCGAGGTGTCATTCGGCCTGCAATATTGACCCCCTGAGCCGGGGGATCGGCGTCCAAAATTGACCCCCTACAGATTGGTCTGTTGCGCTGCCTGCTTTGTAACGAAGCAGGTGGTTGGGAATGCTGATCGTGGAGACGATTGCCCGGATTAGGCGCGAGCACTTCATCAAGGGCAAGACGATCAAGGAGATCGCCCGGGACCTGAAGGTGTCGCGGAACACGGTGCGGAAGGTGCTGAGGTCGGGCGAGACCTCATTCGAGTACGAGCGCGTTGTCCAGCCACGGCCGAAGTTGGGGAGATGGGCAGCAGAACTCGACGAATTACTGGAAGGGAACGCGGCCAAATCCGCTCGCGAGCAGCTTACGTTGATCCGGATCTTCGAAGAGCTGCGCGGGCGCGGCTATGACGGTGGTTATGATGCCGTGCGCCGTTACGCCAGGCGATGGAGCAAGGAGCGCGGACAATCGACCGCTGCAGCCTATGTTCCGCTGAGCTTCGCGCCGGGTGAAGCCTACCAGTTCGACTGGAGCCACGAGGTCGTTCTGCTCAATGGCGTGACGGTAATCGTGAAGGCCGCCCATGTTCGGCTCTGCCACAGCCGGATGCTGTTTGTACGGTGTTATCCGCGCGAGACGCAGGAGATGGTGTTCGACGCCCACGATCGGGCGTTCGCGCTGTTCAAGGGCACCTGTGGGCGCGGCATCTACGACAACATGAAGACGGCGGTGGAGACGATCTTCGTCGGCAAAGGGCGCCTCTACAATCGCCGCTTCCTGCAGATGTGCAGCCACTATCTGGTCGATCCGGTCGCCTGCACGCCGGCGTCGGGCTGGGAGAAGGGCCAGGTTGAGAATCAGGTCGGGCTGGTCCGCGAACGATTCTTCACGCCACGGCTGCGGTTCAAAACCCTCGACGAACTGAACGCGTGGCTTCTGGATAAGTGCATCGCCTACGCCAAGGCACATCGCCATCCGGAACTGGCCGAACAGACGGTCTGGGAGGTGTTCGAAGCCGAACGGCCAAAGCTTGTTCCCTATGCCGGCCGGTTCGATGGATTCCACGCGGTGCCGGCCTCGGTCTCGAAGACCTGCCTGGTGCGCTTCGACAACAACAAATACTCGGTGGCTGCCAACGCCGTCGGGCGGCCGGTTGAGGTTTATGCCTATGCCGACCGCATCGTAATCCGCCAGGACGGACGCATCGTTGCCGAGCATCCGCGCTCATTCGGCCGCGGCGAGACGACCTACGATCCCTGGCATTACGTGCCGGTGCTAGCCCGGATATCTCACCCTAATAGGCGCATCGGGACGCCGAATCAGCGAAAGTAGTTGTGCAGCAACATCTTTCGATCGATTCGAGGAGCGCCCCGATGCGGACAGAGTGTAGCTCGGATTTGTTTGGATTTGCAGCTGTCGAAGGACGCGAAGTTGTGGGCGGATTTGACGGCGGGGCGATCACCTCGGAAGCTGGGGCGCTGCTTCTTGGGGCGGCAGATCGCGCGATCAAGCTGACGGAGCGGTTTGCCGCGTGCTTCCACGATACACGCCGCCAACATCTGATCGAGCATGAGGTCGTAACCTTGCTGACGCAACGGGTGTTTGGGATCGCGCTTGGCTATGAGGACCTCAATGACCACGACGAGTTGCGCCATGATCCGATGATGGCGGTGCTGGCGGGCAAGCTGGCAGCAAGACGCGAGGACTGCGCGCCGGTAGCCGGCAAGTCGACGCTGAACCGGCTGGAACTGAGCCGGTTGCAGCCGACGCGCTATCATAGGATCAGTCACAATCCGATTGCCATCAAGCGGCTGCTGGTCGATCTGTTCGTGGACGCGCACGAGCGCCCTCCGCAACAGATCATCCTCGATCTCGATGCGACCGACGATCCGGTGCACGGGGAGCAGGAGGGACGGTTCTTCCACGGCTATTACGATTGCTACTGCTACCTGCCGCTCTACGTGTTCTGCGGGCGCCACCTGTTGGCGGCCAAGCTGCGGCCGGCGAGCATGGACGCGGCGGCGGGAGCGGCGCAGGAGGTGGCGCGTATCGTCGCGCAGATTTGCCGCCGCTGGCCACACGTGCGCATTCTCGTTCGGGCCGACAGCGGGTTTGCGCGGGAGGAATTGATGGCCTGGTGCGAGGCGAACGGCGTGCACTTTCTGTTCGGCCTGCAGAAAAATGACCGCTTAGTTGCCGAGATCACAAGCGAGCTGGAGCGGGCAGAGGCGAAAAGCCGGCGAACGGACAAGCCCGCGCGGTACTTCAGGGAGTTCAGGTATCGGACGCGCCGCAGCTGGAGCCGCGAGCGCCGGGTCATCGGCAAGGCCGAGGTCACCAAGGATGAGGCCAATCCGCGCTTCGTCGTCACCTCGCTCAAGCGCGCCGAGTGCAAGCCCAAATATCTTTACGAAAAGCTCTACTGCGCTCGCGGCGATATGGAGAACCGGATCAAGGAGTGCCAGCTCGATCTTTACGCCGATCGTACCTCGACCGCCACGATGCGCGCCAACCAGCTGCGCCTATGGTTGGCATCATTCGCCTACGTCCTGCTCTGCGCCGTGCGCCGGATCGGACTGCATCACACACCGTTTGCCAACGCGAGCTGCGGCACCATCCGTCTCAAGCTGCTCAAGATCGGCGCGCTCGTGCGCGTCAGCGTCCGCCGCATCAAGATCGCGATGGCATCGACTGTCCAGCGGCGGAGGTCTGGGGCTGCGCGGCCGTCCGTCTCGCCGCCGCCAGTGCTCGCGGCTCGCCAGCCTGACACGCGCCGCCGCAGCGCGGAACAACTGCGGCATCATCCCAGGACCACAGAGACCCGTCATTCGCTGCCCCCGCAGCCCAGAAAAATCCCTGCTCCGCTCGCGTCCCTGGCGCCACGGGCCGCCACGTCCCTCAAAGCCGTCGCCCAAACGGCCCGATCGTGCAAAGACTGCGTGAGATATCCGGGCTAGCTCGCAAACCCGGCGCCTTGCGTAACGGCGCTCCCTTCAAGGACTGGGTACTGCCCGCAGCGATTGAACGTGTACGGCGCAAGCTCGCCGGTGCCGACGATGGCAATCGGCAGATGGTCGACATCCTCAACGCGGTTCTGACCGACGGCCTTCCAGCCGTCGATGCGGCCTGTGCCGAGGCAATTGCCCACGGCGTCCATTCTGCCGATGTCGTTCTCAACATCCTGGCCCGCCAGCGGGATCCAGCACCGCCAGCCAACATCCTCACCCCGGCTGCGCTGACATTGCGCCATGCCCCGATCGCCGACTGTGCCCGTTACGACAACCTCAGGAGAACCAACTAATGGAGCGTACTCAACTGTTTGACCTCATGGGCCAACTCAAGCTCTACGGCATGAAGGCCGCCTTCGACGAGATCATGACGACCGCCGTCAAGCGTCAGCACGAACCCCAGCGCATTGTTGGCGACCTGCTCAACGCCGAGGTCAACGAGAAGCAGGCCCGCTCGATCAAGTACCAGCTCACCATCGCCAAGCTGCCGCTTGCCAAGGACCTTGAGGACTTCCAGTTCGAGGGCACCCCCATCAACCAGACCCTGGTCAATGATCTCGCCGGCGGCGGCTTCATCGCTCAGCAACGCAACGCCGTTCTGGTCGGCGGTACCGGCACCGGCAAGACCCATCTGGCCATAGCTATTGCCAGAAGCTGCATCCGATCCGGTGCCCGCGGTCGCTTCTACAATGTGGTCGACCTCGTCAACCGCCTGGAGATCGAGACCCGTAACGGACGGCAGGGTCGTATCGCCGAGCATCTGACCCGGATGGACTTCATCGTCCTCGACGAACTCGGCTATCTGCCGTTCGCTCAAGCCGGTGGCCAGCTCCTGTTCCACTTGGTCAGCCGGCTCTACGAGCGCACGTCCATCGTCGTCACCACCAATCTCGCGTTCGGCGAATGGCCCAGCGTGTTCGGCGACGCCAAAATGACCACTGCACTGCTCGACCGCCTAACTCACCATTGCGACATCGTCGAAACCGGCAACGACAGCTGGCGATTTAAAAGCCGCGATGACGATCACGCAACCCGCGCTCGCCCCGTCTCCGCAACCCCGACCAGCTCCGACGCCGCGAGCGCTACCGCCAAAACCCGCCGCTCAAAGGGGTCAAAATTGGACGCCGATACGGGGTCAAATTTGAACGCCGATTGACACCGGGCAGCGACATGAACAGAGGTAGTGCTGCAAGCGCGTCGAGATGGTCGCTGGAATTCGTCTCGAGATATCTGTTGAGGAGGCCGTTTGCGGCAGTCTGCCGGTCGTACCGCAGGAAATCCATCAGGGGAAAGGCAAGATCGTAGAGCAGATCGACCGAGGCGATCGTCGGGTCGAACTCGATCGCGTCGAACAGGACAGGTTTGTGCTCGATCAGGACGATGTTCGCCAGATGCAGGTCGCCATGGCAACGCCGTACATACCCTTTTTTGCCGCGCTGCTCGAGCAGCCCGCAAATCCGTGAAAACGCGGACCGAGATGCCTCCCCGAGGTCATCGACGTCGCTTGCGGGAAAGCAAGCTGCGTTTCGCAACGCCCGGGTGTTGTCCTCGAAGAAGGTCGGGATCGATTTGATCCAGGCGTCGGCCGGCGCCAGTGGCGCGACGGCGTGGGAGGCCGCGATCGCATCGGCAATGGCGCTGACAAGATTGCGATCCGGGTCACCGGATTCGGCCAGATGATCGAGGGTCTGACGCTCGTCGAAGCGAGCCATTTCAATCGCATATTCGACTGGTATACCATCTCCGTCGATACTCAACGAGCCATCGGCGGCTTGCCTGATCGGAACAACGCGACGATAGATTTGCGGTGCAAATTGGCGATTGACTTTCATCTCCTCCTCGCAGGCGGTTTTCCGTTTTGCCAGCGTCGAGTAGTCGAGGTATGGAAATCGGATGGCGTGCTTGATCTTCAGGGCGCGATCACCTTCGAGGAAAACCGAAGCCGCGTGGGTATCGATCCGATGAACAGGGGCGTGCGTTGCCGGGTTCGTCAAAAATGCGAACACGCGTTCTTGCATGAGGGAATCGGTTGTCATCAATGCTCCAACGGCCTATGGGGTGAGCACTGCGGCACCCAATATTTCCCCCGCCCGCAGTTTTCGAAGGACCTCGTTGGCCTCGCTCAAGGGAAATGCCGTCGTTTGGGTCCGCACACCGGCCCGCGGAACGATTTTGAGGAAATCCAGTCCATCCTGGCGTGTCAGGTTGGCGACCGATACCAATTGTCTTTCCTCCCAGAGCAGGTTGTAGGGAAAGCCCGGAATGTCGCTCATGTGGATTCCGGCGCACACCACTCTGCCGCCCTTGCGCACCGCGCGGAGCGCCGCTGGAACCAATTCTCCTGCGGGGGCATAGATGATAGCGGCGTCGAGCGGGGCGTCCGGCAACTGGTCCGACGCCCCGGCCCAAACCGCACCGAGCTGCCGGGCAAAATCCTGGGCGGCGATATCGCCAGGGCGCGTGAAGCCATAGACGGCGCGGCCCTGCCAGCGTGCGATCTGAGTGACGATATGACCGGCCGCGCCGAAGCCGTAGATGCCGAGCCGCTCAGCACTACCTGTCATTACCAGCGATCGCCACCCGATCAGACCGGCGCACAACAGGGGCGCGATTGAAACATCGTCGCCGTCCTCGCCGAGTGGGAAGGCATAGCGCGCGTCGGCAACGGTGTGTGTGGCGAAACCACCGTCCCGGGTGTAGCCGGTAAAGAGTGGACGGTCGCAGAGGTTTTCCATGCCCTCCTTGCAGAAGCGACAGACTCCGCAGGTGTATCCGAGCCATGGGATTCCGACCCGGTCGCCGACCTGATGTGCTCTGACATTTCTGCCGATGAGGTCAATGCGGCCGACGATTTCATGGCCGGGAATAACAGGATATCTGATGCCGGGGAGTTCTGCGTCCACGACATGAAGGTCGGTGCGACAAACCCCGCACGCGCTCACCTTGACGCGAATTTCGCTGTCCTTGGGGAGGGGGTCCGCACGCTCCACCGGCTGGAGAAATTCGCCGGGAGCCGACAATATCATCGCTCGCATTTGTGTCTCCGCAGGACCAGTAACGCCAAGATACGCATGCAGCAGACAGCGGTGAAGCTCTTGACTTCGATCAATTGTCCAATGACGTCATCATCTAGGATCGAAAACTTCCGTAGGAGATATCACATGGCGATCAAGGATATCCTGCTGCCGCTGGTTGGGGAACCGAGTACGATGGCAATTGCGGCGATCGACAAATGCGTAGCTGTGGCCCGGGAAATAGGCGCACGGGTCCAAGCCAGGGCAGTCACGGACGTTATGGTTCGTCCGAAGGTTACGATCTCGAACGATCTGGATAATACGGCGGCGGCCGAAGCCGTGCGCAGTGCATCGGATGCGCAGGGCCTGCTGAAGGCGTTTGACGCTGCAGCCCTTCGATTTGGTGTTCGCAACGAACAAAGGCTGAGCAGCCTTGCCGCGGAAAATGCGCTGTTCGATTTTGCGGTCACCGCGCGGCTCAAAGACCTCTCGATCGTTCCGGTTAAAGCTGATGACAGTCAATCCGAAAAGCTCGTGGAGCGGCTGATATTCGAATCAGGCAGGCCAGTACTGATGTGTCCGGAAGAATTCGCAGCTGAATTGCAGGTGGTGTTCGGAGAGGTCGCAATCGCATGGGATCATACCGCACCCGCCGCGAGAGCGGTTGGGGATGCAATGCCCTTCCTTCAGGCGGCCTCGAAAGTACGCGTGATCACTGCAACCGACAGCAAGACCTTGGCTGAATTGGAGTCCGGGACAGCGCTCGCAAGCCATCTCGCCGAGCATGGGATCAAGGCCACGTTCGAAACGGTAGAGCTCGCTGGAAGTTCAGTCGGAAAGGTATTCGAGGCCTATGTCAGGGGTAATGCGATCGATCTTCTGGTGATGGGCGCCTATCGCCATTCCCGGCTGAATGAAACCGTATGGGGGGGTGCGACCAAAACTGTCATCGGACGGCCGCCGTGCTGGGTTATGATGTCCCGTTAGGCACTCCGGCAATAGCACTGGTCTAGAATTCAAAATATCCATGCCGGCGTGTCCAACGGGCAATTGAACTGATGTCGACCCATCGTTTGGAAAATCTGCTTTCGCCCCGATCGGTCGCGCTGGTCGGGGCGAGTCCCCGTCAGGGATCCGTCGGGCGGGCCATTCTCGAAAATATTCTCAAGGCGAGATTCAGAGGCGAATTTGGACTCGTCAATACTCGTTATCCCGAGATCAGCGGCGTTGCCGCGGTCCGCGTTCTCGACAAGTTGCCGTTTGTTCCCGAACTGGTCGCAATAACCGCGCCGGCAACGGCGGTACCTGATCTTATCGATGACGCCGGGAGGTGCGGCGCGGCAGGCGCTCTCATTATCAGTTCAGGGCTTGGTCACGGCGCGGGATCGCTGGCGGATGCCGCCGAATGCGCCGCCCAGAGATATGGAATACGGCTGATAGGGCCCAATTGCCTTGGCGTCATGATGCCTGGTGTAAATCTCAACGCAAGTTTTTCCGCTCACATGCCAAATCCGGGAAATCTCGCGCTGATTTCTCAATCGGGTGCCATTGCGACGGGGATGGTGGATTGGGCGGCGCAACGCGGGCTAGGCTTCTCCGGGATCATTTCCATCGGCGACCAGCTCGACGTTGATATCGCCGATCTCTTGGATTACTTCGCGCTGGACCGCAGGACGCACGCCATTCTGCTCTATGTCGAAGCGATCAAGGAAGCCCGCAAGTTCATGTCCGCGGCGCGTGCGGCCGCCAGGATCAAGCCGGTGGTCGTCGTTAAGTCTGGGCGAATGGCGCAGGGGGCAAAGGCCGCCGCGACCCACACCGGCGCGCTGGCCGGCTCGGACGCGGTCTATGACGCCGCGTTCCGCCGTGCCGGGATCCTGCGGGTGTCGGATCTGCGTGAGCTGTTCGACTGCGCCGAGACGCTGGGTCGGGTTGAAGCGCCGCCGGGAAAGCGGCTGGCGATCCTGACCAATGGCGGCGGCATCGGTGTCCTCGCCATCGACAGGCTTGTCGAACTCGGTGGAATTCCGTCAACCATCACACCCGCGGTTCGCGACAAACTCGATGCGGTCTTGCCACCGACATGGTCGGGATCAAATCCGGTCGACATCGTGGGCGATGCCGACGCTGCACGTTATGCGGCAGCGCTCGAGGTATTGCTGACCGATCCGGGCAACGATGCGATCCTGGTCATGAATGTGCAAACCGCGATCGCTGCGGCCGACGAGATTGCGAATACCGTGACCGGTGTGGTCGAAAAATACCGCAGGAAACATCTTGACCTGGCTAAACCCGTATTGGCGGTTTGGGTCGGTTCGGACCAGAAGGTCAGCGATTTGCTGAGCGGCGCCCGCATTCCAAACTACCCCACCGAAGATGACGCGGTACGCGGCTTCATGCATCTGGTGCAGCATCGCGAGGTGATCGCGGCATTGGCACGGGTTCCGCCGGCGATGCCTAGCGCGTTTATGCCCGATACCGATCAAGCGCGGCAGATCGTGGCGACGGCCCTGGCGAATGGTCGCCAGTGGCTTGACCCGGTTGAGATCGCGCGGTTGTTCGAAGTCTATCAGATCCCGACGGTGCCGACATTCGCGGCGGTTGACGCCGGGCAGGCTGTCGCTCGTGCCTCGGCGTTGTTTGCTCAAGGCGCGACCGTGGTGCTCAAGATCCTGTCGCCGGACATTGTCCACAAATCCGATGTCGGTGGCGTCGTGCTCAATCTCACCAGTGCCGATGCGGTTCGGAGAGCGACGGCCGACATCCTGGCGCGAGCCAAATCGCTGCGCCCGCAGGCGCGAATTGCCGGCGTCATGGTGCAGGCGATGGTGGTACGGCCCAAGGCGCGTGAGCTGATTCTCGGCCTCGCCGACGATCCGACCTTCGGTACGGTGGTCGTATTCGGGCACGGCGGCACCGCCGTCGAGATCATCAACGACAAGGCGCTGGCGCTGCCGCCGCTCGATCTGCCGCTCGCTCGCGACCTCATCGAGCGCACCCGCGTCTCACGGCTGCTGCGCACCTACCGGGACGTGCCGGCGGTCCAGCCTGATGCCGTCGCGACGGTTCTGGTCAAGCTGGCGCAAATAGCAGCAGATATTCCGGAGATCCGTGAGCTTGATATCAATCCGTTGCTGGCGGATGAAACCGGTGTACTGGCGGTGGATGCGCGGGTTGCCGTCGGGCAGACGAAGCGAAAGTTCGCAGGCTCAGGTCCCGCCAATTTCGCGGTGCGGGCATATCCGTCGCAGTGGCAGCGGCACCTTGAGGTGAAGAACGGCTGGCGGGTCTTTGTGCGCCCGATCCGTCCTGAAGACGAACCGCTGATTTATGAATTTTTGCGGCATGTAACCAACCAGGATCTGCGGTTGCGCTTCTTCGCACCAATGAAGGAGTTTTCCCACGCATTCATCTCCCGGCTGACGCAACTCGACTACGCCCGTGCGATGGCCTTTGTCGCGTTCGACGAGGTCACCAACGAGCTGGTCGGCGTGGTTCGGATTTACTCGGATTCGATCTACGAGAACGGCGAATACGCCATTCTGCTCAGGTCCGATCTCAAAGGCAGGGGGCTAGGCTGGACGTTGATGCAGTTGATCATCGAATATGCCAAGTCCGAAGGACTGAAACGAATCTCCGGCCAGGTCCTTCAGGAAAACTCGGCGATGCTGAATATGTGCCGGGAACTCGGTTTCGCGGTAAAGTCCGATGCGGCAGATCATACACTCTGCGATGTGACACTGGAATTTGCACCTACTGAAGACAGGTAGAAACATCCGACGCCAAAAACTCCCTGATCTTCAGGGGGTATTCATCGTACGACCAAGTTTTTTGATTTGGCTTGACGACGCCACCAGCACTATGAGAACCATTCCGAATAAACCGATATTCTGGACCGACATCAAAAAGAAGGCGATCTGAACTTGCCAATTCGATTGTTCGCCTTCTGCGATCGGCACGACATTCGGCACGATCAAGATGCGCGTCACGTAGGCGGCTGCGAAGATCGATGCGAACAGCAGCAGGGATTTGAGAAAAGTGAACATTTGGCCCCTCCGTGACTACAGCCGAGTTACCGATGCGACGCGGTAGGTATGCAACTTGCCACCTTCGTCGATCGAGACATATTCGCCGGATATGAAACGCTCTTCAGCGAAGTGAAACCCGACCTCATCCGGCATATGGTCCGCGGTATCGTAATGGAACGACCAGCCGCCACCTTGACGATGACCCAGATGACCATGGTCGTCCTCTTGGTTGGGTCGTAATCGCGCAATTCGGCATGCCTCGCGGTGCCTCCGCCAAAGCGTCGGATCGATGCGGTCGTCAGTATCGAGCGGCGCGACGATGACATAGGCGACGTCAACGTCGCCCTCGGGGTAACCAGGTTCGCGTGCAAGCTCGATACGAATTTGCCGAAACTGAGGGGGAAGGGATGTATTCAGGATCGGCTTGGAATGCGCGTTTTGCATGTGGAATCGCTCCTTGTCTATCGTCTGAAACCAATCGCGGCCTACGATTACTTCTGCTCTGCTGCGGTCGCTACGGGAGGAGCTGCTGCTGCCGGCTTCTTCAGGCTCCAGATGATGATCGTAATTAGTGGCACGATCAGCAAGGGCAGAACGCCGTTTAATGGGTGATGGATCATTCCAGACACTTGCGACTGCAGCGCCCGCGTCTCAAGCTGCAGCGCATCGATAACGGAACCGTGGATTTCGGTCGCCAGCTCGAGCTCACGCCCCCTTGGCGGCCTCGCGGCGATCACGAACAGAAAGGTGGCAATCGCGAAGTTGACCGCGCCGATAATGACCGCCGCGGAAATGGCGCTCTAGCTCTGGACCAGCGCGAAATAGGCCGATAGCTCCAGCATCAGCAGGCCGAAGGCTGCGATCAATGCCGCAAATGCCCGCAGCCCTAGGCCGATCAGCAAATGCCGCATTCGGATATCGGTGATGATCCTGTCGGTGCGCCACAGCACGCGCAAGTGTTTGACAACATTCTCTGTATTCACCTCAGTGTCTCCTCAGCATGAAGCCAACGACGACGCCAAGTGCGAACGCCGAGGCGAGTGTTGTTATCGGACGGTCCGATATTACGTTTTCTAAATGGCTTTCTTGTTCGCTCAGGATCTCGCCAAGTTCGTTGAGCGCGGTCTTGATCTAGTCGGAGAGAGCTTCGGCGCCAGTCTTCGATTTGTGGAAGATTTCATCACGTGTGATGTTGAGCAAGCGCGATACGTCGCCCTTGAGTGCCTGCAGCTCCTTTCTCAGATCGCTCGAGTCGGACATTAGGTTTGCCTTTTTGCATCGTCCAGCTGGGTTCCGATTTAATCTATGCGATCTGACGGCATAGCTATTGATTTGCGTCAACAGCGTTGCACCGGCTGTCGCCGGTCTTGAGGCAGGTCAATTTGAATGCCGTGCCGAGGCTTAGGAATAGACGTTCCATTCATGAGGAATACATCTTGGGGACCGCACCTCAGTTAACGGTTATGCCATCAGGCGATGTGCTTGAGTTGCATCCGAGCGGATCCTGGACCGCAGCCAACGCAACCGTTTTGGAAGCGCTCTTCGGCGCCGTGGCAGCACAGCTTGACCGGTCGAATACTGTAGACTCGATTTGACCGGAGTGCGCGAACTCGACACTCTCGGGGCTTGGCTACTCGAAAAGATGTCGCGGCGAGCGAGATCCGCCGGTGGTCATGCCGATGTGGTCGGCGTTGCCGATAATTATGCCGGCCTGATCGAGGAAGTGCGCCAGGTCAATCGTCACAATCCGACCCCAGCGCCGACGCTAAATCCGGTTCTGGTGAAAGTGAGCGACGTCGGCCGCTCCGCGATCGATACCACGGAAGACCTGACCATTTTCCTGCAGATGCTGGGGGCGCTTTTTGCGGCAATCTCCGGCGTGTTGCGTCGGCCGAGGTCGCTGCGGGTGACGTCTCTTTTCTATCAACTCTACAGAGTTGGCTGGCAGGCAATCCCGATTATCGTACTGATCACGTTTCTGATTGGCGCGATCATCGCGCAACAAGGTATCTTTCATTTTCGTAAATTCGGCGCCAATTCCTATGTCGTCGATATGGTGGGCATTCTGGTGCTTCGCGAATTGGGCGTGTTGATCGTCGCCATCATGGTCGCTGGCCGTTCCGGGAGCGCCTACACCGCCGAGCTTGGCTCGATGAAAATGCGTGAGGAAATCGACGCGCTTTCAACCATGGGCCTTGATCCGGTCGAAGTGCTGATCCTGCCCCGCATCGTCGCGCTGGTATGCGCGCTGCCGATACTGACCTTCATCGGATCGATGGCGGCCCTGTATGGCGGCGGTCTGGTCGCATGGTTCTATGGGGGCATGGGACCGGCGGTCTTCATTGCGCGGCTGCATGACGCCGTGTCTGTGACGAGCTTCGAGGTCGGCATGATCAAGGCGCCGTTTATGGCGCTGGTGATCGGCATTGTCGCCTGCAGCGAAGGCTTGCGGGTGAAGGGTAGCGCCGAATCGCTCGGCAAGCAGACCACGACCTCGGTGGTGAAGTCGATCTTTCTGGTGATCGTCCTTGACGGCCTGTTTGCGATCTTCTTCGCATCGATCGGAATGTGACAATGCAGGATTTCGTCGATCAGTTTGCGATTCGCGTCAAAGACCTGGTGGTCGGCTTCGGCACCCATGTGGTGATCGACCATCTGTCGCTGGATGTTCGCAGAGGCGAGATTCTTGGCCTGGTCGGTGCTTCCGGCGGCGGCAAGTCGGTATTGATGCGGACCATCATTGGGCTCATTCCCCGGCAAGGTGGAGAGATCGAAGTGATGGGTGCGGCGATCGGCGGCACCCATCACCGCAGCACCCAGAACACCGCAGGGAGATGGGGCATTCTGTTTCAGCAGGGCGCGCTGTTTTCGTCGCTCACCGTGCGGCAGAATATCCAGTTTCCTTTACGCGAAAATCTGGTGCTGTCGGACTCGCTGATCGATGAGGTCGCCACCGCCAAACTCGAAATGGTCGGGCTGATGCCGGATGATGGCGACAAGTTCCCTTCCGAATTGTCGGGCGGCATGACCAAGCGCGTGGCACTGGCGCGGGCGCTCGCGCTCGATCCCGCGATCGTGTTTCTCGATGAGCCGACCTCGGGGCTGGACCCGATCGCGGCGGGTGATTTCGATGTCCTGATCAAGACCTTGCAGAAGACGCTTGGGCTGACGGTGTTCATGGTCACCCATGATCTCGCCAGCCTGAATACCGTCTGCGACCGTGTCGCAGCACTTGCGGACGGCAAGATCGTCGCCATCGGACCGATGCGCGAACTGCTTCAGTCCCAGCATCCCTGGGTGCGGGCCTATTTTCACGGCAAACGTTCCCAGATGCTGCAACCAAAAGCGAGCTGAGAGATGGAAACCCGCGCTCCCTTCGTCGTCGTCGGCGCCTTTGTATTGGCCGCCATCGTCGCCGTATTTGGCTTTGTGTATTGGCTTCATAATACCGGCGGCCTCGGTCCGCGCGCGACCTATCACCTCCAGTTCGATGGTTCGGTGCCGGGACTCCTGGTAGGCGCTGCTGTGCTGTTCAATGGAATACGCGTCGGCGAGGTCACGGATCTCGGCCTGGCGCCAGACAGCCCGCGCCGCGTCAATGCGACGATCTCGGTGGCCTCGACAACGCCGGTTCGAGCCGACACCAAGGTCGGGCTGGAATTCCAGGGCCTCACCGGCGTTCCCGTGGTCGCGCTGGAAGGCGGCACGTCGCTGGTGAATTCCGGAGGGGTGCCCACGCTGATCGCCGAGCCGGGCGCAGGTGAGGGCATGACGCAGGCCGCTCGCGATGCGTTGCGCCGGGTGGATTCGGTGCTGGCGGACAACGCGGAGCCGCTGAAGAACACCATTGCCAACCTGCAGGTCTTCTCGGAAGCCCTGGCGCGCAACAGCGGCAAGCTCGACAATATCGTTGCGGGTCTTGAAAGGATGACAGGCGGTGCGCCAACAGCGCCCAAAATCACCCATGACCTGCGTGCGGCGCGGGACTTCGAAGCCCCGGGCCCGACCATCAAGGGGCAACTTGTTATCCCTGAGCCGACGGCGGTTGCGATGCTGGAGACGCAGCGAATGCTGTTCTCGCCTGCAAAGGACTATCCGGGATTTGCAGAATTTCTCTGGGCCGACAGCGTTCCGAAGCTGCTTCAGGCCAGGCTGATCGAGAGCTTCGAGAACTACGATATCGCCCACGCGCCGTTGCGCAATCTCGATACAGGACAAGCCGATTTCCAGCTTCTAATTGACGTCAGGCGTTTCCGGATTGCGGTGGATTCGGACCCACGGTTGAGATCGGCTTGTCGGCGAGGATCCTTGATAAAAACGGAAAGGTCGTCGCGGCGCGCATGTTTGATGAAAATCAAAAGCTGGCTCAGGTCGAGCCGCAGGCGGCCGTCGCTGCCTTCGACGACGCATTTGGCCGCATCGCCAGGGACATGGTCGCCTGGACTATACATTCTCTGTAAGAGCATGCCGCAGTATCTATTCGAGGTATTTCAAATATGACAGCAGGTCATGAATTTGGTCGGGGTCGAGCCGAAAAGCCGGCATGGTCGGATGACCGGTTTCGATGCCTTCGGCGAGAGCCTCGCCGAGGCTCTCCACCGGGTAGCGCAGATGCAGGGTTCGAAACGGCGGCGCGATCTTGAGCGGACTTCGAGTCACTCGATCGATGGAGTGGCAGCGAGCGCAATTGGTTAGCGCAAAAGTCTTGCCGCGTTGCTCGGCAGGCGATAGGGCCAGAGCAGGTGTCATCAGAACGAACGCTATAAGCGTTTGGCGCAGAACTGATCGCAGCATCGCGGACGGATCTCAGGAAATTGCATCGCGCCGAAGGCGAGTTGAATAGTATGGATTATGACGTCGGTCGTCATTGATCTGCATCAAGCCGATCACAGGCGGTTCGTTAAGATGTAGTCGATTTGCGGCCGCACCGCACGTCGCATTCGAAGAACAATTCTCTCCAGGGGTGGCCCATGAAGATTTCCCTAGTCGCGGGCGAGCCAAATGACCCGCGCCGATTGCGCGGTGCGCAGCTTTAATATCTGTGCCACGCTCGATCGGGACGAACTGCAGGAACAGTAGCGCCTGAGCCGCCATCTCCATTTCACCTCGCGCGAGACGGTG
Source organism: uncultured Alphaproteobacteria bacterium (assembly GCA_963748165.1). GTDB lineage: Bacteria > Pseudomonadota > Alphaproteobacteria > Rhizobiales > Xanthobacteraceae > Bradyrhizobium. The sequence continues at coordinate 141,246 of CAVVIM010000016.1, read as the reverse complement.
TTCGCCCAGGAAGAGTTAACGACGTCGTTCTACAATCTGCTGGAGGGCGTCATGCGCCTCTATAAACTGCAGCCTGATGGACGTCGGCAGATCGTCGGGTTCGGTTTGCCGAGAGATTTCGAGGGACTGGCCGCTTCTCCCTGGCAAGTTGCCAGCTAACTGGAAGGTCGGCTGACAGGGAAATCGCGCTTTGGTCATTTCGGCCCGCCATCGGGGCCGAACTGTCTGAGATAGGCCCACAAATTGCTGGCCTAGTCACATCCTTGATGCCGGCAAACAACTTTTTGGTGCCGAGAATTTTGGCTTCTAGTCCAGAAAGATCGCCTCGTTCCAGGTAAAGGCGCGATTCCTGTTCGCTTCGGAATAGCTGTAACCGATCACGGTTCCGCATTTTACGTCCCTCGATGCCGTTGAGGAGCGGTCCGCTCTTGTTTCTGACGTCGGCGCCCGTGCCTATCGCATGACACGGCATTTCCTGAACGATGTTTCGCCGGCCGCAACATCCTGCGCCAGTGCTGACGACGTCGACAAGCCGAATACCATTGCGACGAGTTGGAATTCATTCGTCATCATTTCCTCCCAGGTACTCATCGGGTACCTGCCCAAACCGACGCAGCACATGCCTGCGATTGAATTTTCCCTTTTCGAAATCACTGGTACGGCTGAACGCAACCGCGCTGACATGACCGAATACCTTCCACTGCCCTTGCGCCGTTTGGATCGCGACCGCGGGACTTGCACATACAATGGGTTCAATGGCGACAAGGGCACCATCGATGAAATCAAAAGCGACTGCCTCAAAACGAATGATTTCCGTCATCAAGGCCTGCTTTGCAACTTTCGCCTGACATCAGCTTGTAATGGCCGATTGCCAGGCCCATCGTATTGCTTCCCGCGCATAGCGTGGGCTTCTGGCTTCGAAGGAAAACAGCGGATGCGAGCGGTTTTTGGACAAATTCGGGTTTTGGTTGTTGCCGCAGCGGGACTGAGCGGATCGTTGGCGTGGGGCGCCGACGCAAATCACGGGGCTGAACTCGCCAATCGCTGGTGCGCAACCTGTCACGTAGTTGCCAGTGATCAGAAGCAGGCAAGTGCGGACGTTCCCCCGTTTGCTGCAATCGCGCGCAAGTCAGATTTCACGCCGGAAAAGGTGGCGTTCTTCCTTCTCGACCCGCATCCGAAGATGCCGAATTTTCCACTGAGCAGAAACGAGGCGGGCGACATATCGGGTCGCTTCGCAAATAGCGCGCCGCTCAAGACGGGAATTCCGCATCGGTCAATGTGAACACGATCCGCATGGAGGAGCCAGTTCTTCGCCTTTTCGGCTTCACAAAACTTGATCTTCGCAAATTCAGCGGCGTGTGCCTTATTTGAAGCTTCGATCTCGACCGAACACTGACAAATTTCAGCTTCTTGTCCGTTTTCGCCGAGGACACCTTTCATAAACCGAGCGATATGGCGTGCCATGGAGCCTCACAACCGGGATTTCTTGCGGCGACCGACTGACCCTGTAAGCAATTTATCGCAGTCGCGGGTTTTCATGTTGACCTAAATCAAATCAGGAATTTGTAATTGCCGACATCGCGCCCATCCGGAGAACCCGAACTCCCTGAACATCAGTACAGCCCGTGGGCCCACACGTAAAGTCCGACCGAGATAATCACGACGAGCGTTAAGAGCGACGCCATCAGTTGCGCCCCCTCAATGTGCTTCGACCCTCTCCGGAATACCAGGCTTGTGAGCAACAGTTTGAGGACAAATTTTTGCATTGTGCGGGACTTCGTAGGGGATAGCCGGCCTAGACCGTGCGAACTCTCAAGCTCAACGGATTATGTACCGGAAAACATCAGGGCCGTGATTTGGATCAAGTGAGAAATGCAGACGAAACGCATCTTCAGCGCATGGTCCGTCTTTGGTCTTCCGTACCTCCTATATAGGCCGCCTCAATTGGCGTCGCTTTCCTTTCACTTGCGATGTCACCTTTTTGAGGGGCGCGTATTCGATATTGGTCAGTCGCTGGCCGGGTTGGTGACCGGCCAGTCTGGGAAGGAACAAGTTCCACAGGTCCTCTGAAGAAGCCCGCTACTTCAGGCGCTCGATGAGTGCAATCGGATAGCGGCCGGCGCTCACTTCGCGGTGCCATTCCCGGTTCGCGGGCCCGACATGAAATTGCATGAAGTCGTTGAGCTGTGTCCGCACCGCCCAACTTTCTCGCTGTAGTCGAAATTCATCTCGGCGATTCCTGGCGGCTTCCGAGCTAAAATTTCAATCAGCTCCTTTGTGCTCCAGCGCATCGACCGTGGATGCGTTGAGGCAATATTCGTCATAATGCAGAGCGGATATACCCGCGTCGAGGTCGCGGCTGCAGCGGGCCTTTTGTTGGCAGGCGGAGCAAACACGAGCCATGTCGCGGAGCACAAGCGGCTCGGTGCGCGCGAGAGCCTCCGGATCAATGCCGAGAGCCTTCAATAGTTTCGGCAATTCGTCGGCCGAATGCGGTCTCTGGCGGACGAAACTATCGAGGTCGGCGGGTGTAACGCTAAGTTCGCGTGCGATGCTGGCGAATTCGCCGCTATCGAGGCTCCGCAGTTCACGGATTTCCCGGCGATGCTCGAGCCAGCCGCCAAATCGGTCGATTATATTGTTGATGATAGGGTGTGATGGATTCATGGCGCTCTCCCGGTGCCGGATCGGCTTCCCAGCATGGTCGCCTGCAGCCGGCTTGTCATTGCGATGGATCAAACAGGGCAGGCGGCGATGGAACCAGCCTTTGTCGCGGTCTCGGTGGAATTTATCTGATCCGCACGGCGCGCCGCGCTGAGCGCCACGGGCAGCTCAAGTCATTTTGAGGTGAGCAAATAGCCAGACCTCAACCTGATCCATAATACATGCGAGTACGACGGCGGCGCCAAAAATGGCTGCGACGATCGAGCGTGCGAGTGGTGCCATCAGTATTCCTCCAAGCGCCAAAGTACCGATTATCAATATGTCCACGACACTTGACAGGATCACCAGCAGACCCGGCCACGAAAACCATAGTCGCCTGCGCTCTCGGACCACATAAAAGACAGCCTGCCCGTTGAACGCGAGCATCACCAGCGTCATTGTGCGTAACGTATCTATATCGAGGTGCATCGAAAATAAACCAAAGCTCAGCAGGCCGACGCAGAAGCGGAGATCGAACAGTCCCGGGACAATGCCGACAATGGTAACAGTATCTATTCGTCAGGAGTTTGGCATCGGCGAAGGTCGGACATTGCGATAATCGAACCTTCGACATATTCGCCAAGCGCCAGTTGCAGGACGATGGCGATCTCAAGCAGGACAGAGACTGGCGCCAGGAATTTGCTCAGCACCAGCCCCACCGGCTGAATGGTCCGGGGTCGCATTGGGACCAACTTGGGCGCGAATGAATTGCGCCTCAGCGCTGGAAAGTCCCGTTATCAAATTTTCCATGGGGTTTTTGCGGGCCGTGCGCTGTGAGCTCTTATCGGTTCCAGCAGGAGGGTCTCGGCTCCATTTGGCTCCATTTAAAGTCTGCAGCTCCGGCACCGTTTGATGTCGCTCAATATCAGCCCGATCGAGCAGTGCCACGGTCAAAAGGAGAAAATAACCTGGATAGCGGAAAAGATCTTGCAGCGGCCAATTGAAGATGTCGAAAAAAAGCCGCCGGCAAACGCGCGGGCAGGCGATAATGGTGCCGGGCTCAAAAGCGAGAATGCGCGTTCACGCTGGTTCGGTGCGCAGCGGATTGCCAAGGGTAGCCCTCCGTGAGAGGAGTTGATAGAGACGTGATTGCCGACATAGGCGGCGCCTGCTTGCTTATGCGCTCCCGCCTGATCGCAAGGATCATCACAAGCATTTACGACGAAAAGCTTCGAACCCATGGAATTACTTCAGCTCAGTTCGCCTTACTCGTGGCGATCCACCAAATAGAACCTGCTACGCGCGCAGACATTGGGCGCTTTCAGCATCAAGATCGGTCGACCCTAACCAGAACCCTTAGGGTGGTACTGTCCGAAGGCTGGGTAGAGGAACGTCGCTACGGTGCAGACGGTCGAAGTAGGCCAATTGGGTTGACAAGGGCAGGTGAGGATCTGTTGCGTAAGGCGGAGCAAGCATGGTCGGCGGCGCAGGTGCAGGCAACAGACCTGCTAGGTAAAGACGGCGTGATTGCCGTTATGGACATTGCTAAGCGCATTTTGGATCCAACAGCATAAGCAGCGTGCCTAATTTCGTTCGGCTTCAGCCTCTTGCTCCAGCTGCAAAATATGTGCTCGTAGCGCGTCGAACCGCTCTTCGGTGACGTCACTAAAGAGCGGATCCTTATGACCGGTTATCGCCGAAGCGATCTCCGTCCAATCTTGCTGCTTAAGGGCCTTAAGCGCAACGGGAAAGAAATATCGATCTTCCATCATCATGTGTTGCCGCTCGTGCGCGATGAAATCGCGAACAATGGTATCGACATTTTGCCGAAGAATTTCACCATCCGCGAGCACGTTCTCGACCGCGTGAGCGACGCGGCGCAGGCGTTCAGTCCCTTTGTGGTGTTCGCGAGCGAGATCGCCGACCTTCGCAGCCGCAATCGGATCGCGCGTTCGTAGCTTGGCAAAGACTAGTGATGTAGAGCGCGGCGTCGCGGAGCGTGATCAGCAGTTTGTGGCCCGGCACAATGATCGGATCGTAAAATTGTTGATCCCAAGACACCAAAATCACCAAATTTGCGAGCAGGCGCGGCCCCGGTGCGACGTGACCATGTCCGAGATTACGAGATTGGAGTGAATGGGTCCTTGGGCCGAACTTTTGGCAATCGTCTGGATGGGAATATCACCAACGCTCACGAATGGTTGATTGATCAATACAATCCTGGCGACGAAGTATTCATCTTCGGCTTTAGTCGTGGCGCCTAACAATTAAGCTCGCAGATTGCTCTAGTTGCAAACTTTCGAGCAGTTTTGCAACGTGCTTAGCATCGTGAGCGTCGCGGCATTCGGGCAATAGTCCCGCCAAGACTGCCACCCGGGATCGACGGATTCGTTCGCGAGATCTAACGCGCACTGTCGACGCTTCTCACACTTTACGCAACGATGCCGGAGTTGCCGGACCGTGAGGGGCTCTATGTGAGTAACTTCGTCCGGATCGAGCGAAAGCGCTTCCATGCGGCGCTCCAAGAGACTGATTGGGTCGGGACTATAACTCGAGACCCAACGTAGCTGGGCAACAGGAATACCCAGGTAATGGGCTCTGCCCTTCAGTTCATGTTCGCTACAAACATCAGAATCAGCAGAGCCCAAGCAGGCCACTTTCCAATCTTTCCAAGCTTTGAAGATCGACCAGTGGTGATTGTATGAGGCCGGCATCTAATCCTCCTTCTTTTAAGCATCATCGAATATGGATAGTAAATGCTGTTCGAGCGCATTGATTTAAATCAAATTGACCGACCCATGGGCAATGATGCTTCGAGGCGGCTCTGCTATTCTTACGCGTCCATGTTGCGCAGGCGCTGGCGAAGCACGATTTGACAAGCGCCGGAAAACCCGAGCACGCCCTCAGTGTGAAGCTACGAAAGCGCCCTTTAAACCGTTTCCAGCGTGAGCCCCAGATAATCACCGAGGCGACGATCCATCTCAAGAAGGAAATTCGCTACGCGCTCCATGGCGCTCTTTCGCCCGAGAAGGAGCATGCGATCTTCCGCAAGTGTGCGAGAAATGGACGCTTACACAGCTTCCCTGTTCCTGGGCCCAAAGTTCCCTGTTCGCTCTGAAGAAAATCCCTGTTCGGTTGCTTAGGGAATTAGCCCACAAATACCTGACCGGGCGCCCCTATTTCGGCCGGATTCTGGCCAAAACTACCAAATTTCGCGGAATTCCCTGTTATTTTCCCTGTTAGCAGGGAATTCTGGGTGGAGACGAGTTCGTATCTGACTGGGCACACCACCAGGCACGCTCTTCAGGTGTGCCGAGCAATGGATACTCGCAATAATTCCGCGACGTCGAAGACATGCCAGCCAAATTCTTTGGGTGGGGCGGTCTCTGGTCCTGGGTATTACGCGAGCTGCGGCGGCGGAGGGATTGATCGATGGGTGGAATTCTGGAGGGGGTGCGGGTGCTCGATTTCGGGCGCTATATCGCCGGGCCCTATTGCGCGACATTGCTTGCGGAATTCGGCGCCGAGGTGATCCGCGTGGAGAAACGCGGCGGCAGTGAAGACCGTTTCCTGGCTCCAGTGTGCGCGGGCGGCGAAGGCGCGTTGTTCCTGCAGATCAATCGCAACAAGAAAAGCATCACACTCGACCCGATGAAGGCAGAAGGGCAAGAGGTGCTGCGGCGTCTGGTCGCGAGATCGGACGTGGTGGTCGCCAACCTGCCGCCGCAGACGCTGCAAGCGATGAAGCTCGATTACGAAACGCTGAAGGCGATCAAGTCCGACATTATCCTTACGACCGCGACCGCTTTCGGCGGACCGGGGCCGTGGTCGGATCGGGTTGGCTTCGACGGAATTGGGCAAGTCATGTCGGGTGCGGTCTACATGACAGGCGCGGGCGATCCACCTTATCGTGCGGCGGTGGCCTGGGTAGACTTCGGCACCGCGTTGTATTGCGCCTTCGGTACGCTCGCCGCCTTGATCGAGCGCGGCAAGTCAGGCCGCGGGCAGATCGTCGAAGGCGCGCTACTGGCTACCGCACTCTCCTTCACCAACGCGACCCTGATCGAACAGGCGGTGATCGCGGCCAACCGCGTTCCGACCGGCAATCTTGGCCAGACAGCGGCGCCTGCCGATATCTACCGCACCAGGGACGGCTGGGTGCTTTGCCAAGTCACGGGACAGCCGCTGTTCGTTCGCTGGGCGAGGTTGATGGGCGAACAAGATCATTGGCTGAAGGATCCACGCTTCTCCGATGACCTTAAGCGCGGCGAGAACGGTCCGCTGATCAGCCAGCGGATGGCGCGGTGGTGCGCCGAACGCACCACGCAGGAGGCCGTCGATATCCTCGGAACAGCCCAAATACCGGCTGGACCTGTATTGAGCCCACAGCAAGCGCTGGATCACCCTCATATTCGTGCCGCGGGCTTCATGACCAATTTGGACTATCCGGGCTTGCCGAGCCCCGCGCCGATTGCACGCGCCGCGGTAAGGCTTTCTCAGACCCCTGGGGAAATCGTTGTCCGACCGCCGATGCTCGGCGAGCATACCGAGCTTGTGCTGGGAGAACTCGGTTACGATGCAGCAACCATCGCGGCGCTGCGCGAAAATGGAACGATTTAGGGCGCCTTCGAGCCGCGCGGTGCCTTCGCCCGAAACTTCCGCTGCCCATTTTGGTGGAGACACCTCGCCAGATTTGCCAACGAGTAGGCGGCATCTCGGCAAGACTTCCCCCATGACGCCGCGATGCAGCAGACAGGATTTCGACTAAGGGTAGACCATCACGGGGTCTTTATTGGTGGAAGGCTCTTGCCGACCTCTCCATTTTGGGCCTAATGTATAGACATTCGAATGTCTATACGGACGGGCTCCGATGAGCATCTACGGTTCGAGACGTAGCGATCCGCAGCCCTTGGACAGAACCGCCGGCTTGTCCGCACTGACCGGTACTACGGGCATTCCACTGCATTACCAGATCAAGGAAGCATTGACGCTGCAGATTCAGTCTGGGCGTTGGAAAGCCGATCAGGAACTGCCGACCGAGGAGGAACTCTGCCGCCACTACGCGGTCAGCCGCGGGACTGTCCGCCGCGCGATCGCCGACCTCGTGCAGCAGGGACTGGTACACCGCAAGCAAGGCCGTGGAACCTATGTCAGCAGCCCGAAGCTGGAAGGCAGCATTCTCGGCTCTTACAAAATGTACCGGGACCAGGGAGTGCCACATGACGCCGGAGCCCGCGTCCTTCGCTGCGAGCGCCACCTGGCATCCGAGGAGATTTGCCGCGTCCTCGATCTGGGGCCGGGCTCGGAAGTGTACGAGCTAGAGCGGCTCCGTTTTGTTCGAGGCGTTTCCGTCAGCCTACAACTCAGCCATCTGCCTGCGGAGCTGTGTCCGGGGCTTGAGAGGGAGGACCTCGTACACCGCCACCTCTACGATGTTCTGCGTGAGAAATTCGACCTCCCGCTCGTGCGGGCGGAGGAATATGTCGAGCCGGTGTTGGCTGATGCCTATGTGGCGGGGCGCCTTGGCATCGCCGCGGGAGCGCCGGTCTTTCTGGTGGAGCGTCACAGCTACACCTTTGGCGGCCGCATCGCGGAGTTTCGCCGCGCGACGATGCGCGGAGACGTCTATCGCTACCGCATTGATCTGCGCTAGCCGATGTCCGGCGAACCCACAGACATGCTCTGCACGGACCATCCACTCGGTCGCGTCTCGTTCTGGCCATCGTTACCCGTCGCCGCCGGATCATACGGGACCTGGACAACGAAACTTGTTGTCGGCGAACGGCCTATCCGCCGCGGCGGCGCCTTCGCCCTGGCCAGGCGCTGGGCCTCCGACTGGGGGCGCCCGCAGTGGCGTTGCGCTGCTGCGGCCAACTATATCGTCCTCTCGTCAGACGCGGACGCCGAGCTGGAATGCCACTTCGATCGGATCGAAGCATGGCATCCATGGGATCATGTACTGCGCATAGCGGTGCGAGACGGCGAGCTGAAATCGGGTGCTTCGCTTTCGATCATCTACGGTGATCGTCGTGGCGGCGGCCCGGGCGCCAGGGCACAGACCTCTATCGAGGAGGCATCAGCCCAGAGCCTTCGGATTGATCCCGAAGGAACGGGTACGTGGATTGAGCTGGGCGCTCCGGCTGTCGAGGTCACCGGCGGCCCCGTCAGTCGCCTTGTCGCTGTGGCGCCTTCGAACGTCGCGCTCGGGCAGCCGTTCAAGCTGCTGATCCGGGCCGAGGACGAGTGGGGAAATCCAGCTCCTGCCTATGAGGGGCTGGTAGAGATCGGCGCGGCAGAAATCGAGCCTTTGCGGTTCGAACTCCAGCCGAGGCGGTGTCGCCGAAGCATCTGTGCGATTGGCGTCCGCCGGCATCCATCGGTTGACGATCACGGACCACGCCAATGATCTAAGCGCAAACAGTAACCCGATCGAATGCGTCATCGGTGCCCCACCGTTTCAAGTCCGCTGGGGTGACATTCATGGTCAGTCGCAGATCGGCTGCGGCAGCCGATCGCTGGCGCGTTATTTTGCACATGCCCGGGATGTCGCCGGGCTCGATTTCGCGAGCCATCAGGCCAACGACTTCCTGGTGTCCAACGCCGATTGGGAGGAGACCCAGGAGGTGACGGCACGAGTCAACGAGCCTGGCCGTTTCATATCTCTTCTTGGGATCGAGTGGTCAGGCGAAACCCGGGTTGGCGGCGACCGGAATGTCTATTTCCCGTCGGATCGGGAGCCGATCCGCCGGTCGAGCCATCGCCATGTGTCGGATTGCTCGGACATCGAGGCGGATCTACCGACGGTCGGCGAACTGCACCGGCACTATCACAACGCCGACGTTCTCATGGTGCCGCATGTCGGCGGCCGCACGGCCGATCTTCACATCCATGATGCACGCACGGAGCGACTTGTCGAAATTCATTGAACTCACGCTACCTCCGAATGGTTCTTTACCGAGGCCCTCGCCCGCGGCATGCGCATCGGCGTGACCGCGGGCAGCGACGGGGTCGATGGACGCCCCGGTTGCAGCCACCCCGGGAGCCTCAGCGTGCGCAATCTGCGCGGCGGCTTGGTCGCAGTCGAAATGCCCGCGCTCACGCGCGAAGCGCTGTGGCAGGGCCTGCGTGCCAGGCGATGCTATGCGACGACGGGCGAGCGGATCATTCTCGACGTGGAGGCGGGCGGCCACCGCATGGGCGAGGAATTCGACTGCGCCAGCGTGCCCGCCCTGCGGGTATCCGTACACGGGACCGCGCCGCTCGAAGCCGTCGCGGTTCACAGAGGCCTGGAGACCATCTTCTCGGCACCATTGATCGAGGCACTGCCACCGCGTCGTGACCTCGTCCGGATCGCTTGGCGCGGCGCAGCCAGACCTGGTAACTGGCAGCGGGCCCGTCAGGTGTGGGACGGCGAGGTGTTGATCGAGGGCGCCACCATCCGTGCCGCCAAAGGCTATGCCTTCGACAGCCCTGCCGAGGGGCTCTGCAGTGTCGCTTCGGATCGGGTGAGCTGGCGGTCGATCACCGCCGGCGACTGGGATGGCGTTATCCTGGAACTCGACGGGCCGCCCTCGACGCGGCTGCATGTTCGAACCGGCCCCGCGAGTTTCGAAGTGACGCTCGGCGAACTCGACCAAGGACCATTTTTGGTGCCGGCGGAAGGCTTCAACGCCTCGGTGGAGGTCCGCTGGCTCTCCGAGGCGCTGCCTCTGTCATGGCAGGGTGTCGTTTGCGACGAGGCGGTCGAACCCGGCCTCCATGCTTATTGGGTTCACGTGCGGCAGGAAGACGGTGGGCAAGCCTGGAGCAGCCCGATCTACGTCAACTACGTGGCACGCCGATGACTGTCGCGCACGAATCTGCCGCCACGAAGTCGCATCTTCCCCGGGTGGCGGACGTGAAGATCGAGGTGCGCGCACTTACAAAACATTATGGCCTCGCCGAAGACGGTGCAATCGCTGCATTGCAGGACGTCAATCTGACGATCCATGACAACGAGTTCGTGAGCCTGCTGGGCCGCAGCGGCTGCGGCAAGACCACCCTGCTCAATATCGTCGGCGGCCTGGTCGAGCCAAGCTTCGGCGAGGTCCTGGTGAACGGCGTGCCGGTGACGGGACCTGGCGGAGGCAAGGGCATGGTATTCCAGCAACACGCCTTGTTTCCTTGGCTGACGGCGCTCGGCAACGTCGAATTCGCCGGCAAGAGCCGGGGCGTTCCCAAAGCCGAGCGGCAGGTCACGGCCATGCAGCTCCTTGAGCTGGTGGGCCTGAAAGGCTCCGAGCACAAGTACCCGGCGGCCTTGAGCGGTGGCATGCAGCAGCGCGTGGCGCTCGCACGAGCCCTCGCGCTCGATCCGGATATCTTGCTGATGGACGAGCCCTTCGGGGCACTTGACGAGATGACCCGCCTCGAAATGCAAGATGAGCTTTTGCGCGTTTGGAACACGCGGCGAAAGACGGTGCTCTTCGTCACGCACAGCATTTCGGAAGCAATCATCCTGTCTGATCGCATCCTCGTGCTCGACGCGCATCCGGGTCGCATTCGCTGCGAGCACGTGCTGGACATGCCGCGGCCGCGTCGACGCAGCGATCCGCGGCTGATTACCCTTCACGAACAAATCTGGGAACAGCTCTGAGCGATGAGCAAGCGGGACGCACACAGGCTGACCCCTCTGCTGACCGGCGCCGTATCGGTGGTGGTCGTTCTTGCGGTCTGGCAGATTGCGGCGGCCGCAGGGTGGATCAGCGGCTACCGATTTCCGGCTCCGAGCCGGATCGTCGCCACATGGGAGGAGCTCGCGACGGTCGGATTCCCCGATGGGGTGAACCTCTGGACGCACGTGGTCGCGACGCTGAAACGGATCCTCGAAGGCTATATTCTAGCAGTTGGACTAGCTGTCCCGCTTGGGATGGTCATCGGCGCGGTGTCAAGCCTCGACCGTCTCACGTTTCCGATCATCACATTTGCCCGGTCGGTGGCGACCTTGAGCCTGTTGCCGCTGGTCATCCTCTGGTTCGGCGCTGGCGAGCTCGCGAAGGTGCTGCTGATTGCCTATGGCTGTTTTTGGGTGATGCTTACCAATGCTGTCGCGGCCGTCAAATATGTCGATCCGATGTATATTCGAGCGGCGCGAACCCTCGATACGGGTCGCTTTGGCATTTTCATCCGAGTAGTGCTACCGGCTGCCCTGCCACGCCTGTTCGCCGGCGCTCGTACCGCACTGGGTGTCGGGTTCATGGTGATCGTCGGTGCTGAAATGATCGGCACGGTGAAGGGACTCGGCGCCCTCATCATGGAAGCGCGGCGCTTCTACCGCACGGATATCACCATCGCGGGCATGATCACGATCGGAATGATTGGGTTTGTCATTTCCAACAGCCTGGCATGGCTCGAGCGCTTCGCCCTGCCATGGAGCCACGGCCTCGATGAGGTGCGGCGGTGATGACCGTACACAAACTGACCAACGCCGCGTGGGGTACGGCCGGCATCCTCTCGGTCCTGGTGATTTGGGAGGCTGCATCGCGCAGCGGTCTGATCAACCAGGCTGCCCTGCCAGCGCCGAGCACGGCCATTGTGGTGACGTTTCGGACCGTCGCACCGATCGATCTTCTCGATGATGTGCTGATCAGTCTACAACGCATCGTTCTGGGCTTTGCCATCGGGGCCACTCTCGAAGTCGCGGTCGGGATCGCCAGTAGCTGGGTTCGCTGGTTCGGCATGGTAGTGTCGCCGTTCGTGGAATTGCTGCGCCCGATCCCGCCGCTTGCCTGGATTCCAATGGCGATCATCTGGTTCGGGCTGGGTGAGCCGCCGAAGGTCTTTGTTATCATCCTTGGTGCTTTTTTTCCGGTGGTGACCAACAGCTACCAGGGAATGACGGCTATCGATCCAATGCTTTTCCGCGCCGCCCAGATGATGGGGGTTCGCGGGATCAGGCTGCTGCTGCAGGTCGCGTTACCCGCAGCAATGCCGGACATCGCGACCGGTCTGCGCATCGGTTGGGGGCTGAGTTTCGGCACGCTGGTCGCGGCGGAGCTGATCGCCGCCGACAGCGGCCTCGGCTATCTGATCATGCATGCCCGCGAACTTGGCGAGGTCAGTGTCCTCGTGTGCGGCATCCTCATTATCGGTCTCGTCAATCTCGCGACCGACTGGTGTATCGGGCGTCTGATCCGATCCACGCTCGGCCGCTGGCATACCGTGTGAGTTACAACAACACCAGGGAGGGTACCATGAGCTTGAAAAGACGCGACGTCCTGATCGGCGGAATGGCCGCGGCAGCCGTCACCGCATCTGGGTTTGTCAGACCGGCGACGGCTGCGGGCGAACCGGAAATCAAAAAGCTCGTGTTGGGATTCGGCATCGACCCGCCTTTCGCGATTCATATCGCCGCGATCGAAAAGGGCTGGTTCCGCGAGGCCGGCTTTAGCGACGTGTCGACGAAGAGTTTCTCGTCCGGCAATGTGGCGGGCGAAGCACTCGTCGCCGGCGACATCCATCTCTGGACACCCGGAAATCTGCCGGCCATCGCGCTTTATCACAATGGCATTCCCATCGTCGTCCTCGGCACGGATTCGGTGAACCACGCAGATGACAAGCTCGTCGCTCGCACCGATGCCGGCGTGAAATCGCCCGAGGACCTTTATCGAATCAAGATCGGGTTGCTCGAAGGCTCGACAGCGAGCGACGATCTCCACAACCTCGCCGCCCACTACAAGATCGACGAGAAGCGCCTCCAGATCGTCAACCTCGCCCCTCCCGAACAGCTTGCGGCGCTGCGGACGGGCGAAATACAGGCGTTTCTGGCCTGGGAGCCCTGGCCCTATCGCGCTCTTCAGGAGGGAATCGGCACCGTCCTCGCCAGCGGTGACGTGAGCCACTTCGGCTCGAACGCCGGAGAGCACGTGCAGATCTCCGACAACCGTTCGATCTGGGTGGCATCGCAGAGTTTTGTGAGGAGCAATCCCAATGCCACGCGGGCCATCGTGCACGTTCTCCTGCGGGCACAACGCTATGTCGCCGATCCCAAGAATCGCGACGAGGTGATCGAGATGTTCTCGAAATTCGAGAAGGAAGAGCCGAAAATGAATCGGGCAATCTGGGACGACTTCGTGTTCAACGGCAGCATCGACCAGTCCTATGTCTCCGATATGGAGAGCACAGCCGCCTACCTGCAAACAACCGGCCGGATCAAGCGGCATGTAGACGTGCTCGAATATACCTATACGGCGCCAATCGAGGAGTTCGATTCATCTCTCGTCAAGGTCAAGGGGCGGTGGAAACCTTGAGTAGCGGCGCCATGGATATCGTGCGAATTGGTGTTATCGGCGCGGGGTATATCGCGGATTATCACTTAAGCGGTATCGCCGCGGCGGGCGGCGGGGAGGTTCGTGTCATTGCCGGCCGTTCGCGGAACGGACCGGAGACATTGGCCAGGCGCTACGGTATCCCGGAGGTGGCGCAGGATTGGCGGCTCCTCCTCGACAGGCACGACATCGACGCGGTCGTGATCCTCACGCCGGATGGAACCCACGAAGAGATTGCCACCGCCGCGGCGCAGGCGGGCAAGGCGATCCTGCTGCAGAAACCGATGGGCCGATCGTCGGCGGAATGCCTGCGGATCATCGCCGCTGCGCAGCGGGCGGGGGTCGACCTCCAGGTCAGTTTCATGCACCGGCATTTCGAAGAGGTTGCTTATGCGCGCGAACTGATCGCCGGCGGCAAGACCGGACCGGTGTTGTCGATGCGGCTGCGAAACGCGACCGCCGGCCCGGATTGGAAGGATTGGTTCTTCAGCCGGGAGGGCGGCGGATCGGGTGTCGTCCTGCAGCTTGGTACGCACGGTATCGACTTGGGCCGCTACATGTTCGGTGAGATAGAGCGGGTTTCGGCAACCGTCGCGATCCAACGCCCAGAGCGGCAATTGAGAGACGGGCGCCGCGTTCCGGTGCAACTCGATGACCTGGCCCTGGCGACTTACCGCTATGCCAGCGGCGTGCATGGCAGCCACGAAATGAATTTCGTCGAGATCCAGGGGTGCGATCGCTTCCGGCTGGAGATCTACTGTGCGGACGCGACGCTGTGGCTACGGACTGAACGGGGTGTTCTGAGTGTCTATGCGCCGGAGGCTCTCGGCAAGAAGGGCTGGTTCGTGCCCGACCTGCCTGCACGACCGATGGGCGCGCGCCATCATGCGCTCTGGCTCGATGGCATTCGTGGCAAGGTACCGCGCGAGCGCACCGCAGAGGACGGGCTTGCAACGCTGCTCGCTGCCGAAGCGATCTATCAATCGGCGGCCGAAGGGCGCGAGGTCATGATCAAACGCACCGCCGATGTTCTGGGGGGAATCTTGACATGAGTGGGAAGATCCGTATCGGCGTATTGAGCTTCGCCCATTATCACGCCCGATTCTGGTCGGAGGTGTTCCGCGAGTCGCCCTTGGCCGAGTTCGTGGGCATCTGGGACGAGGACGCGGCGCGCGGCACCGCCGCCGCCGCCGCTTTCGGCACGCGGTTCTGGCAGGAGTTGGACTTGCTGCTCGAGAACTGCGACGCCGTCGCCATCTGTTCGGAGACCGTCCATCACCTTCGCCTGGTCGAGGCTGCAACGAAGCGAAGGTGCCATATCCTTTGCGAGAAACCGCCGGCGACAACATTGGCCGACTGCGACGCGATCGAGAAGTTGATCGCCAAGGCCGGCGTCATGTTCATGCAAAGCTTCCCGAAACGCTTCGATCCGGTGAATCGCGAACTCAAGCGACTGGTCGCGGAAGGGCGCCTCGGAACTCTGGCGCTGGTGCGGGTTCGCCATGGTCATTTCCACGGCCTGGAGGAGCATTTCCATAAGGAATGGTTCGTCGATCCGGTGCTCGGCGGCGGCGGTACGCTGCTCGACGAAGGGGTGCATGCCGCTGATTTCCTGCGCTGGATGTTCGGCGAGCCGGAGGCCGTCACGGCCATGGTCTCCAAGGCAACCCTGAACCTTCCAGTCGAGGACGTCGGCATCGCCATCTTCCGGTATCCGAGCGGAATGCTCGCCGAGATCTGTACGAGCTGGAGTTTCGCTGCCGCAAACGACTCGATCGAGATCTACGGAACCAGGGGAACGGCGCTTCTGTCCGGGGTCGACCTCGGGTCGCGCGACATTACGCCGGGCAATTATTTGCGTGTTTACGAGACCGGCCCGGGTCCGAAGCAGTGGCGGTCCTCGGACATTGTCCCGCGTTTCAAGACCGGAGGCTTCCACCAGCAGAACGCCATCGAGTTTCTCGCCGCGCTGGACCAGGGGCGGCCTCCCCCGGTGTCTTTGGCCGACGGGCGGCGCGCCCTTGAGATGATCCTCGCTGCCTACCGTGCAATCGAAACCGGCCGCGAGCAGACCATTCCACCGGCAGCTCGCCAATGACCCTTTTGCTAAACACCGTGACCATCCGACAGGCGCCATTGGCAGAGCGATTCCGCCTTGCGGCGTCATCCGGTTATGAGGGGCTCGAAATATGGGGCGATGAACTAGATGAGGTGGCCGACGGAGTTGCCTACGTACGCACGCTTGCGGCGCAGCACCGGATGCCGATCATCGGCGTCTGTCCTCATCGATCGCTCTATACATGGCATCATGCTTGGGATGCGGTGATGCAGCGCGCCTTTCAGACGCAGTTGGAGCGCTATGCCGCCATTGGCGCGAAATATCTGGTCCTGCCGGTGCTGAGCGATGAAGGAACGCTCGAAGACACCGCCGCCAGTCTCAGGGCGATCGCCCCGATGGCCGAACGGCTCGGGATGATTGCCGCCCTCGAACCGATCGGCCATGTCGGCAAGCTCTCGAGCTTCGATGACGCCGCCGATCTCCTGTCGGCGGTTTCGGGCATCGGCCTCATCGCCGATGTATTTCACTTCTTCCGCGGCGGCAATCGATTGGACGATCTCGCGCGTCTCGACCCGGCGCGTATCACGGCGGTCCATCTCAACGATGCGATCAATCTTCCGCTGGAGGAGCTCGTGGGCTACCGGCATCGCGTCTATCCGGCACATGGTATCTTCGATGTTGTCGGCTTCTGCATCGCTCTTCGTCGGCAAGGCTACCACGGCCCCTACGTGGTCGAGCTGCTCAATCCGAGCTATTGGGAAGAGGATCCGGTGACGGTGAGCGACACAGCCTGGCGTGCCTGCCGCACGGTCCTCGATGCCGCGATGCGGGGTGCGACATGTCCGTGAGCGAAAGCCAACAGTTCGTCGATGTCGAGGGTGGCCGCCTGCCGACCTTGATCCTGCAACCCGATCGGCAGAATGGACCGGCGGTTATCGTGCTGGGTGAGATCTGGGCGGTCAACCCGCAGATCCGTGCGCTGTGTCGGCGCCTGGCGGAGGCCGGCTTCCCGGTCGTTGCACCCGACCTCTATCGCGGGCAACATATTCCGCCGTCGGACGCGCCCCAGGATAAGCTGAATGACGCCTTCACCACCTTCCCCGACATCCGGGCCATCCGCGACTGTCGCGAACTCGCTCGCCGTGTCATGCACGGCGAGTTCGGGTTTGCTGCACAGCGGCCGTCCGTTTGGGGTTTCTGTATGGGTGGACGCTTCGCCCATTATCTGGGGGCCCTATGCGCCGACGTCTCGCGCGTGGTGAATTTCTACGGCAGACTTAACTTCCCGCGGACCACGGCGAAGCCCTTTACCCCGCTCGATGTCGCCGGTCTGATCCAGGTTCCCTATCTCGGCGTCTTCGCCGAACACGACGGCTTAATTCCGATAGCCGATGTCGATGCGCTGTCCTCGATCCTGGATGAGGGCCGGATCGAGCGTGAAATTAGGGTGTTCAAGGGTTCGCATCACGGCTTCATGAACGAGACGCGGCCTGCGTATGACGCCGATGCGGCCGCAACGGCCTGGGATCTGGCGCTGTGCTTCCTGCGCAGAGGCGACGGGGCGCACAAGCCATGATCCGATTGTCATTCATTGGTTGCGGGGCCTTTGCCCGGCGCTATCATCTTCCTGTCCTGTATCAGTCGATGGATGTTAGCGTCGGCGTGATCTGCGATCCCTCAAGCGCGCCGGAACTGGCAGCAGCGGCAGAAGCGTTGGGGGCAAGGATCACAGATCGCATCGAGGAGGTGTGGGATGCCGCCGCTGGTGATGCTGTGATCATCAGCACGCCGCATACGCTCCACGCGGAGCAGAGCCGTCGCGCGCTGAACGAAGGCAAGCATATCCTTGTCGACAAGCCTTTTGTCATGAAAGACGAGGATGCACGGGAATTGTCGCAACTGGCGACGTCGCTCCGCCGCGTCAATGGCGTAGCCTTCAATCGCCGGTTCGATGCTGCCTTCCTGCGTGCCCGGCAGATCATTGGCGAGGGCGGCATCGGTCCGGTGCGCCACGTCGAGACGGTTCAGCTTGGTTATGAGCGCGCCGGCTGGTTCCTGGTACCCGAACTGGGCGGCGGCGGTCCGTTCACCGGCCGTGCCTCGCACATGGCGGATATCGTGCCATGGCTGCTCGACTCTCCGCCGCTGGAGGTGAGAGGACGGCTGCGGGAGGGGCCCCCCGGGCGCAGCGATCATGGTGGCTTCATCGACCTGCGTTTTGCCGACGTCGACTGCCGGATGACCTGCATCGAGGCGGGATTTCATATGTGGGATGAGGTGCGGATCTACGGTGAGAACGGGCTGATCGAGCTGCGACGTCCCCTTGACCTGCCGATCGGCTGGTCTCTGAGCTGGGTCAAGGATCGTGAAGGAACGGCGGAAACGATGTCCGCCGATGCGACGCCCGGAGCCGCGACCCTGGATTTCCTCAGCGCCGTCCGTGCCGCGACGAAGCCGGCCTGCTCCTTCGCCGACGCGCGGACATCCGTGCGTGTAGTGGAGGCGGCGTTCAGATCGGCACGGCAGGGGGAGCGGTGGCTAGATCTGTGAGGCGCGGAGCGCCATCGTCGACAATGTCTTTCCAAAGGAAGCATGCATGAGTCCGAGCAACGTCCTGTTCATCCTCTCCGACCAGCACAGCCGTCGCGTTCTCGGATGTTACGGCAACAAGGTGGCGCGCACGCCGCATCTCGACGCCCTCGCATCCGGCGGAACGCGCTTCGCCAGCGCGTATTGCCAAACGCCGATTTGCGTTCCGTCACGCGCCAGCATCGCGACTGGTCGTTATGCACATCAAATTGGATCTTGGGACAACGCGACACCTTATCGCGGCACCGAAGCACCAAGCTTCGGCCACCGCCTTGCGCAGCAGGGCTACAAGATTACCACGATCGGCAAACTGCACTATCGCAGCCCCAATGATCCCAACGGCTTTGCCGACCAGCGTCTGCCGATGCATGTACTCGAGGGCGTCGGCGATCTTTACGGCCTGCTGCGGGGGGACATGCCAGTACGCCCCCAAAGTCGCAAGCAGGTTCTCGAGGCTGGCCCGGGCGAGAGCGACTACATTCGCTATGACCGGGCGATTGCGCGAATGGCGGCGGAATGGATCGACGCCGAGGGCGCACACCAGGACCGTCCGTGGTGCCTCGTCGTGGGCTTCGTTTCACCGCATTTCCCGCTAATCCCGCCGCAGGCCCATTTTGACCTGTATCGACCCGAAGACATTCCAATGCCTGTCTCGTGGCGTCCGGAAGATTGGGCGCGTCACCCGGTCCTGGATCTAAAACGCCGGCAGGAAGCACTCGATGTCCCCTTCGATGAGGCTCAGATCCGCACGGCAATGCAGGCCTATTATGCGCTGGTTAGCTTCATTGACGAGCAGGCGGGCACGGTGCTCGATGCATTGCGCCGCAGTGGGCAGGCATCAAAAACACGCGTCATCTACGCGAGCGATCACGGCGAGATGCTGGGCGAGCACGGTCTGTGGTGGAAGAGTTCGATGTATGAGAGTTCAGTGGCGGTACCGCTGATTGTTGCCGGGCCGGACATCCCCACGGGCAAGACCGTGGCGACGAACACCATGCTCGTCGATCTCTTTCCCACCATCCTCGACGCGGTAGGCGCGACACCCGATTGCTCCGACGCGGACCTACCGGGGCGCTCGCTGATCGGCCTCGCGAATTCCGCCGACGAGAATCGAAATGTCTTTTCGGAATATCACGCGATATTCTCGCCCAGCGGCGTATTCATGGTTCGAAACGAACGCTTCAAATACGTCCACTATGTCGGCTACGCGCCGCAATTGTTCGATCTTGCCGCCGACCCGGATGAGCGAAGCGACGTCGCCGCCAATCCCGCCTATGCTGCCGCCCGCGCGTCCTGCGAGGCGGTGCTGAGGCGTATCTGTGATCCTGACGAGGTCGACAAAGCAGCGCGCGGCGACCAGAAACGGCGCATCGAGGCGGCCGGAGGCGCCACGACCATTCTCAGCGACGGTGTCCGTATCCCCTACACGCCAACACCCGATGAATTCATTCGATAGCGCGTCCACCAGACAGAACAGCGAAATCCGCGTGGGTCTGGTTCTGTCACTTCCCTTGCCCTCGATCCGTTAATTTGCTGGTGGGTTGCCTTCTTCACCGCGGATCGCTCGGTCGAGCGCGTCTATCAGGGACTGAATCTCGACGAACTTTGTTCGTGCTCGCTCGGCCTTGTCGCGATCGAAGGGAGCGGCAAGCACCTTGGCGTGCGCATCCCGATCTTCAACCATTCGATTTCGCGCTGTCTTCAGCGTTTCAAGCCGCTCGCTCATGTGGGTCGCTCTCAGCCTTTGCCAAATACGCTTCTCAAGAGTTGCCGTTGCCTGGAAACAAACGATCCGTAGAGCGATCGAGCCGCTTCTCTGTGCCTTGCGCGGCACTCAGATGTCCGACCAGCTCCCCGGACAATCGATAGATATTCGTGCCCTTTAGATTGTAGAGCTTCCTGCCCGCGAGGTCGAAGATGATCGGGCCGTCCACCACACCGACGTGGATGCCTTGGCTATTGAATATATTGCCGCTCATGTCCGACCCAATCGAGTGGCCCCTTGACCAAGGCTGCGCCAGTCAGGCGGCGATAGCGAGACAAATCGCGCAAATGTCGACCTTCCGGCAACGTCTTCGGGTAATTTAATGTACGGAACCGAACATTGGGTGTAACCTTGGCAGTTACCGGCGACTGAGAGTTTGGCGCTCCCGCCCTAAACCGACATGGCAGGAGGTTAGAGACAGCGCGTGCGCTTCATCAAAATGGTGACCTTTGCGGCGGCGCTGGGCTGCGCGCCCGGCTGGGCGCAAACCTTGCCAAAATACGTTCCGCCTAGCGCCTATCGAGCATTGACCTGCGATCAGTTGGCCCAGGAAGGCCGCGCTATTTCAAAAAGGGGGTTCGCGGCATCGGGTTTACGGGCAGGGCAAGGGGGCAGTGACGCCACGCCGAGCGCATCAGCCATCGTGTTCCTTTGGCCGGAGATACCGCACGGCCGCGATAAGCAGCAATCGGAAAGTATCGCGACGGCTGACGGTCAGATGGACGCCGTCGAACAGGCAAGCGTCGAAAGCCAGTGCAGCATTCGGTTCCAGCAACCACCTGCACCCTAAAAAAACCGGCTCGTCTCTGCGATCGGCGGGTTTTCGGCGATTCTCAATTCACCTGTCATCCGAGAGCCGGGCAAAGTCCGCAAGTACGGCTGTCACCAGATCGCGATGATGGGTATCGTCCGGAGCCAGGCCGGCGGCGTAGAGGTTGAGCACGTAACGCGCCTTGGCAGCCGCTTCCGGCCACGAAGCGGCCGGGACCGATAAAAGCTGGTTTTCAACGATGCCCTGGCGATGGCGCAGGTCTATTGCGTTGTTCTCGACCTCCGCCAGGATACGCCGGATATCGGTTGCTTTTTGTGCGGCCATGCCGCGGTGTTTGTCGAGATCGAGAGGCCTGTCACTCACGAGGTGCGCTCGCGTCAATGCGCAGGGCATCGGACAGATCGATCGAACCGATGGAAATCATTTCCATGGTCGAACTCAGCGGGGCTGCCGGCACCATGATCATGGTGGCGATGCGACGGAACGAAGCAAACGACAGTCCTTCGATCATCTCCTCGTCGGTGACGACTTCGTAAGTCCCTGCCGACAGCAGGCGATCGATACCCTTGATCCGAAACGGATGTCTGAAGGTGACGGTTTCCCGCCGCGAACGAATGGTCATGCTCGACTGTCTTTCCCAAACAGCCCAGTGCCGGCGCTATGGCGGTGGCGCATGGGTTAAGCGTGCGCTCTTTCGGCAGAATTAGCTATCGCTTTCTTTGGGATCGGCGTCGTTACCTGGATTAGCCATTGCATCGTCTTGCATTGGTCCGCTTTCGTAGCCATTTTGCGCATTGGGCCGGATCAATTGCGGGATTAGCGGTCCGGGTGGGGCGCATGGCTCGGCCTATATCAGTGGCCTACGTTCAAGCTCACTTCAAAAGTTGCCTGGGAGCCGCGCCGCTGCGGTCCTCCGGAGCCATTTTCGAACGATGCATGTGGACGAGAACAGGTGTCTCACATGAAGATTCGTGTCGGCTTCGAGATGATTTACGAATTTCCGCAGCCGACGCCCATGATCACCGTGTTGGGCACGCATTTCACGCGGGCATCCGACATCATCGTGCCCGATCACCTGATGATCGAGCCCTCGGCGCCGATCACGCCCTATCGCGACGGTTTTGGAAACTGGTGCAGCCGGCTCGTCGCGCCTGCCGGCCGCGTCCGCCTCTCGGCGGATGGGACGGTGCGCGACAGCGGCCTGCCCGACCTGACCGTTGCCGGCGCCCCGCAACATGCCGTGGAAGATCTGCCGGCCGAGACGTTGGTCTATCTGCTTGGCAGCCGCTACTGCGAGACTGACCGGCTATCTGATGTTGCATGGAAACTGTTCGAGCTGAAAACGCCGGGTTGGGCGCGGGTACAGGCGATTTGCGATTTCGTCCACAACCACATTGTGTTCGGGTACGAGCACGCGCGCCCTACGATGACGGCCTGGGAAGTATTCAACGAGCGCAAGGGCGTCTGCCGCGACTACGCGCATCTCGCCATCGCGTTCTGCCGCTGCATGAACATTCCGGCACGGTATTGCACCGGCTATCTCGGTGACATCGGCATACCGCCGCCCTATGCCGCCGGAGATTTTGCCGGCTGGTTCGAGGCCTATCTCGGCGGCCGCTGGTACACCTTCGATGCGCGCAACAACATCCCTCGGATAGGCCGCGTCCTGATCGCCCAGGGTCGCGATGCCGCAGACGTTCCGATCACACAGACATTCGGGCCAAATACCCTGGTCAGCTTCAAGGTCTGGACAGACGAACTCGTGTAGCCGGCGACAGGCGGTCGGCGCGCCCATGTTCTGAACATGCGCTACCTGCGCCATCCGGACCGAAGTCACTTTCGGACAAAAGTCCGACGCGTGGCTCAAGCAGCTTAGCTGTTCGCATCGGCTCCTCAGATATATGCTTTTTAAGGGCAGGTTAACAAACGTCCAATTGCACGCTTGGAGCGGTAGAACGCTCCATCGGCTGGGGCGGCGATCCCGCCTGTGGCAGTGCGGACGTGCCGACCCAACCCGGGTCATCCATTTCACCCGAAATGGCGAGAAACAGTTCAAGGCCCGATTTGGGGCCGAAGAAATCGAACTCCGATGTTGACACCGCGGTTCAGAAATCGGCGTAATCGTCCGGCTTTTCTTTGTTTCTTCATTCGCTTTCAGGTGACCCATGCTTCGCCGCACCCTGTTCGCAAGTCTCGCCGTGACTTTGGCAGGCTTACCCGCAGCGTCCTTGGCCTACGACATCAAGCCCAGGAATTCCGAGTCCGCCTTCACGGCAAAGCTGCGCCCGGATATCCTGGGCATCTCCACCGACTCCACGGCGGAATCCGCGCGGGCGATCTTTGAGGCGGCTTTCAGGGGGCGCGTCGATACCAAGACCGACATCCAGCAGCAGAAATTTGGCAGCACGGCCGTCAGCTATATCGCCGCGTTGACTTTTGACTATCCCTCGGGCCGGAACCAGACCGGCGAAGTGCTTTCGACAAGCTTCTCCTCGCCCGCGAGCGCAAACCGTGCTTATTTCATCACCCGAAACCTGACGTTCGCGCAAGACCAGCAGCCGTCCAAGACCGAGATGATGAAACAGGTCATGGACAAATACGGCACGCCAACCATCGTCGGAGATCAGCACCTCTATTACATATATCGCGGCGGCAGGATCGTATCCGTGGGCGTGAAGTACAAGGGATCGACCGCACTCGACGCGATCGACCGGCCGCTTGATCCGAGAGCTGCGATCAAGCTCAACGGCACCAATGGCCAGGGCAGTTGCGTGGCGGTCGTAAAACGTTCGCAGGCCAGGGAGAAAACGTTGAGCGCGATGCTGGACGAGGCAAGGGATGCCAACTGCGACGGTGCCCTCAGCGTGCAGCTAACGCCGGGCGTTGCGCCGGACCGGATTGGCAATGCACAATTCACGCTGCTGGATTTCAAGCGCATTGTCAGCGCGTCCACGATCGACGGCGATGCTCTTGCTGCGGAAAAGAACGAGCTGAATCCGATGCCGCAGGGCAACGCGCCTAAACTCTAGCCCGCGCCAGCGGCCTTCTGCCTTTGAAGCATACGGTCTTATCCTACTGCCTCCATCGGGACCGCGAATTGGTCCGATGAAGGTTCGCGAGGCGAGGAATGAAAGCGTATTTGGTGCTCGACCTGTCGGTGAATGACTTCGGCGGCTTCAGAAAATACATCGCTGAAATCCCGGCATTCATCGCAAAACATTCGGGAAGATACCTGGTTCAGGGGGCTCAGCCAACGACGGTTGAGGGTGATTGGAGACCCGAACGCATGGTCATCATCGAATTTCCAGAACGCGAAAATGCAGAAGCGTTTCTGGGTGACCCCGAAATTCAGGCCCTGTTCAAGGTGCGCCACGATACGACGACGAGCAAACTGGTGCTTGCCGATGGGTGCACGTAGGCGCCGGCCGATTTCGGCGAAAAACTCGACGGTGCGCAAGGAGTGGCTCGAGGTCTAGGATACGCTGTCGCGATGCTGATCCAGGAGACGGTTATGTTGACCATGTCACATGCTGCGGGTGCGAACGAACCCCCGGTTCGCGACATCACGCTGGGCCAATTGCTGCAATGGGCGGCGCAAACCGCACCGGACAGGATCGCGCTGATTGCCGGCGTTCCCGATCCGAGCCGTCGCCGGCGGTGGACTTACGCGGAGTTGTACGCGCAGTCGCTGCGCACCGCGCAGGCGCTGCGAGCCCGTTTCGAGCCGGGCGAGCGGGTCGCGATCTGGGCCCACAACATTCCCGAATGGATCATGACCGAGTTCGGCGCCGCGATGGCCGGCGTCATCCTGGTCACCGTCAATCCCGGCCTCAGGTCGAGCGAGGTCGAATATGTCTTGAAGCAGTCGCGCGCGGCGGGCGTGATGGTGGTGCCGGAATTCCGCGGCAATCCGATGCTGGCGACGGTCGAGGCGCTGCAATCCCGCCTGCCGGAATTGCGGGAAATCGTTTGCTTCGACCAATGGGATGCCTTTCTGGCATCCGGCGATATCGCAAAGCCTGAACTGCCGATCGTGCGATCGACTGACCCCGTGATGATCCAGTACACGTCGGGGACGACCGGCTTTCCCAAGGGGGCGCTGCTTCACCATCGCGGCCTGGTCAACAATGGTGCGCACACGGCGGATCGCGCCGGTATCGCCGACGGCGCGGTGCAGCTCACCACCATGCCGTTGTTTCATACCGGCGGCTGCGTCTGCTGCGTGATCGGTGCGGTGTCGCAACGCGCCACCCAGGTGCTGGTCGAAGCCTTCGACCCCGGGCTCGTGATCGAGCTGATCCAAAGCTATCGCTGCAATGCCATGCTCGGCGTGCCAACCATGCTGGTTGCGATGATGGAGCACCCGTCGTTTGCCTCGGCCGATCTTTCATCGGTGAAGGCGATCTATTCCGGCGGTTCAACGGTGCCGGCGGCGATCGTAACCGCCCTCGAACAGCAACTCGGTGCGCCCTTCACCATCGTGTTCGGGCAGACCGAGTGCTCGCCGGTTGCCCTGATGACGTGGACCACCGACACCGTCGCCGACAAGGCCGGGACCATCGGCACGCCGATGCCCAATGTCGAGGTCAAGATTGTCAATCCGGATACCGGGCAGACCGTCCCGATCGGCGAGATCGGTGAAATATGCACGCGCGGCTATCACGTCATGTGCGGGTACTTCGAGAACGAGGCTGCCACCCGGGCGGCGATCGATCCGGAAGGGTGGCTGCATACCGGCGACCTCGGCGCGATGGACGCCCGGGGCTATTGCACGGTCGAGGGGCGGCTTAAGGACATGATCATTCGCGGCGGCGAGAATATCTATCCCCGCGAACTCGAGGAGGTGCTGTTTCGGCATCCCGCAGTGGGAGACGTGGCTGTCGTCGGCCTGCCGGACGCCAGATGGGGCGAAGTGGTTGCGGCGTTCATTCGGCCGCCGCCGGGCGCGACCGTCGACAAGGAAGAGCTGTTTGACTATCTGCGGGAGCATCTCGCCCCGCACAAGACCCCGCGCCATTGGTTCGTCGTCGATGCCATGCCGCTGACCGGATCGGGCAAGATCCAGAAGTTCAAGCTGCGCGAGCAATGGGCCAAGGGCGAAATGAAAGAGCTTTGAAGGCCGGACCGGCATCGCCGCAAGTGTCACTGCCCGATCGGCGCTGAATCCGGCTGGTTAACCGGCGACGGGTTAACCAATGGCAGCGGCAGTTGGCCCGGCAGATGGTTAATGTAAGCCCCATGTAAGCTTTGCGGGTTATCAATCCGCGGTGTACGCCGGTGTAATCATGGTCTTGGCATTCCCAGTCGAGTTAACGCGCGTTCTCGGCGATCAACATGGCAACGGTTCCGTCAGCAGGCTGCGGTCCGGGGCCGGCACGGTCGCGGTTCCGGCGCGGGACCCGTATCAGCTCGCATGTTGACCACCTCAACGGGAGAGGGTGGGATCGAAGACGTCGGGCTTGGTTGGAGCTGGGACGCCGCTACCCTTGAGGATCAGGTCAATCGCCGCGCGGCGACGTTGTCGCAGATGGGTATCGGGCGTGGATCCGTCGTCGCCATCGGACACGGCGGCACGGCGCGGTTTTTTGCCGACCTGTTCGCGATCTGGCGTGTCGGGGCCGCGGCGGCCTGTCTCGATCCATCGCTTACGCCCGGCGAGCTTCGGACCGTCGTTGAATTCTCGAAATCGGCGGCCCTCCTCGTTGACGGCGCGGCGTCCGTCGACGGCCTTGCGGTGCCGATCGTCGAACTGGGCAACGAGCAGCCGAGGCGCGTCCGAGGCGACATGCCGCCACCCGATCCCAACGACCCGGCGCTGGTGCTGTTCACCTCCGGAACGACCGGTGCCCCCAAGGGCGTGGTGCTGAGCTTTCAGGCCTTGCGGGCGCGCATCAACGCAAATATCGCGATCATCGGCAAGGCCTCGCTGGCGCGAGCACTGGTGTCGCTGCCAACGCATTTTGGACATGGGCTGATCGGGAATTGCCTGACACCGCTGATGGCAGGCGGCGATATCGTGCTGCATCCGCTCGGCATTCCCCTGGCAAATGATCTAAGCCGCGTCATCGACCGGCAAGGCATCACCTTCATGAGCTCCGTGCCGGCGTTCTGGCGTATGGCGCTCACCCGCAGCCCGCGCCGGCCGGCCCGCGGCTCCCTGGTTCGGGTGCATGTCGGATCGGCGCCTTTTTCAGCGGAATTGTGGTCGGAGGTGGCGGCTTGGTCGGGCGCCGAAGTGGTCAATTGCTACGGCGCCACCGAGACGGCCAACTGGATTTCCGGCGCATCTTCGCGGGACGACGGCATCGCGGACGGCCTGGTCGGAAAGATGTGGGGCGGCGATGCGGCGGTGATCGATGAAAGCGGCGCGATACGCCATCGCGGCGCTGGAGAAATCATCATACGCTCGCCGAGCATGATGTCAGGCTACCTGGATCGACCTGATCTGACTGCCGCCGCGCTCCATCAAGGATGGTACCGAACCGGTGACCGAGGATCGATCGACGAGCACGGCCGCATCTGGCTTACGGGTCGCATCAAGGACGAAATCAACCGCGCCGGCTTCAAGGTGCAGCCGGCCGAGATTGACGCCATGCTCGAGCGCCATCCGGCCGTCGCCGAGGCCTGCGTTTTCGGCATCAGCGACCCCTTGGGCGGAGAGGCGGTCGCCGCCGCTATTCGGCTGAAGACCGCTGCGGCCGCAAGCCCCCAGAGTCTGCAGGCGTGGTGTCTTGAGCGGGTGCGCAGAGAGGCCGTTCCGGAGCGCTGGTTTCTTGTTTCCGAAATCCCGCGCACGGCGCGCGGCAAGGTCAGCCGCGACGCCGTCCGTCGCCTGTTGGTCGAGCAGCCGGTGGCCGGCGCAGTCAATGGCGATGTTGCGGCGGCCGCGCCATGCGCTGCGGATCCGGCGATCGCTGCCGTCGCCCCCACGGTCAGGACCGCGGTTGAACTCGCATGGACCGAAGTGCTCGGTCGCGACTCCTGCATCGCAGACCTGCCGCTGAACCAGGCCGGCGGCGATTCCCTCGACGCCATGCGGATGTGGCTTTTGATCGAAAAGACTTTCGGCAAACGTCTGCTCATGGACGTCCTCGAATCCGATCCAACACCGAGCCAGCTATCGGCCGCGATTGAGCAGCAGCTCCGCGCGGCGCCGGCAGAACCCTCGCAGCCGGTCTTCCTGATGTTGCCGGCAGAGGGCGATTCCCCGACGCTGTCGCATTTCCGCTCGGTGTTGAAGGACCAGATCCACTTCGTCTTGATCGAATATCCGGGTTGGCGCGAGATGATCGATGCCGGTGCCGGTTTTGAAGCCCTTGTCGACGCCGCCGTCGCGCAAATCTGCGGGCAAAGCCGCGAGAACGAGTTCTGCCTTCTGGCCGGTTACTCGTTCGGAGGTCTGGTCGCCGTCGAGACTGCACGCCGTCTGACCGAACGCGGCCGGCAGGTTGGCTTTCTCGGGCTCATCGACACGCGGATCGAGCGGCCGCCGGAAGCCGGCGAGCAGCGAAACGTGTCGCGGCCATTGAAGGTTGTCGGCAAGGTAATCTCGGCACTGATTTTGGTTTCGGCGTTCGGGCCATTGAAGATCATGGGCCGGTTGGCGACGCTGCTGCCAGCGAAGCGGGCCTTCACCATCGAGTTCATGCTGAACAAACGATTGCGAATGAAGTCGCTGCTGCGGCTGCGCCTGAAGCCGCTGCCGCTGCCGATTACGCTGTATCGTTCCCTTGAAGATCCTTCCACGTCGCTCGACAATGGATGGAGCGCCTATTGCGACCGGCTCGCGGTGGTCCCGATCGGTGGCACTCACCATTCGATATTGGAGCCGCCCTTTCTCGAGCGTCTGTGCACGCGGTTTCTCGAAGCGGTGCAAGCAGCCAGGTTCGGACCTGGCGAACACTGACGTCCCGGACTATTTGTCCCGGCCGGTCAACGATCGCGAGCCGGCCTGCGCAATAGGCTCACCAGCCGGCATGCGCCGCCTTCTGTCCCGATCGCTTCGCTGCGGCCGGTTCGAACGTGTTGGTGTTTGGCACGAAGGGGTCGGTATGACACCTGGCGCCCGCGGTTCTCGCGATCTGGGCCACGCTCTCGGTCATGGCCGGCGCACCCGCGGCATAGACGAGATCGTTCGGCGACAATTTCGGCAAATGATCGGTTGGCCGCCCGGTGCGGATGGCGGGAGAGACGCGTTGCGGCTCCGATACGGTCAGAATGATCGTGACATTGGGAAACAGCGCCAGGCGGCACAGTGCGCCATGCATGTAAAGCGACTGAAGCCTTCGCGCCGCGACGACGAAGATGATTTCGCGCTGCGGCCGCTCCATGATCGCCGCGACCGCGACCGACCACATCGGCGCGAAACCGGTGCCGCTGGCGACAAGCACAAGGCGGCCGGAATGCTTTGGCCGCAGAAAGGCGCTGCCGGACGGACCCGTCACCTTGACGCGGTGGCCGATGCCGATCTGGCGGCCCAGCGCAGGGGAGACGCTGCCGTCGTAAAACCTGCGGATGTGGTAGTGCAGCAGGCGATCGTCGGAGCGACCCTCGAGCGGATAGGTCGGGCTGTAGAATCTCGCCGGGAAGTCTCGAAACTGCACCTTGCAATACTGGCCCGGCAGGTAGCGAAGCGGCCTCGGCAGCTTGACGTCTACCCCGATGACATCCGGCGCCAGCCGCACGATGCGGACCACTTGAGCCGACATCGAAACCGGCTCGGGAACGTCCTCGGTCGTGATCTCCAGATCGGAGACGATCCGTGCCTGGCAGGCATGGATCATGTCGTCACCCGGCGCGTGGCCGCCAAACACCTTGCCTTCGACGAGACGAACACGGCAGGTGCCGCAAATCCCGGAACGGCAGTCGTGCGGCAATTCGACGCCATTCACCAATGCCCAATCGAGCAGCAGCTCGCCGCAATTGGCAAGAAATGGCTCGTTGTTCACCGTCACCTTGCAGATCTTTCGCATTATTCCACCTCGAGACGGATCGGCCGGACGTGCCTTGTGTGCCTGATCTGGCTGTGATCGAACGCCGCCACCCGCATGAAGACGCCGGTCTGCAGCGGGACGTCGTATCGGCTGTGGGTGTCCAGTCGACGCGCTACCTCGAGCGACCAGTGCCCGGAGGCCCAGCGGGCAGCGCACCGGATGTCCGCCCGGTCGCCGGAGAAGTCGCCGTCGATGATGACGCCGGGAATGACGGTGCCTGCGGGGATGCCGCGATCCCGGTCGACCGAATACGGCGCGGATTCCGCCGTCGTCAAGAACCAACGCGCGCCCTCGCTCTCGCCGAGATCCGGATCGAGAGCAATTTCTCCCATCGCGGTGGCGGTCGCGGCGAGGTCGGTGGGCAGCCGCAGCGGCCTGACGAGGCCGCTGGCAGAATTGGCGTCGGCGACAAAATTGTCGGTGTAGTTCGCGCGTCCCGGATCCGGGGCAAATCCGCCCCGGTAAGGGGTGAGATTTGCCAACTGCGTCGGCGTCGGATCGAGCGGCGGGCCGAAATGGGCGTCGTCCATCCAGCCGGTGGGGCCGCCGCTGGTGGCCTTCCATTCCCACACATCGGCGTAGCCGCCGTCCGTCGTAAAGTGCAGACCGCGGCCGGTCATGGTGGCAGGCGCGTCGGCGATCGGATGGGTGCCGGGATGAAACGTCCGGTCGCCGGCAAGGGTCGCGTTCGACGTGGTCAACAGCACCGAGAACTTGTCCTCATTGAATTCGTGCTCGTCGCCGGCCTCAAAGCCCTTGTGCAGCAGATGCCATCCATCGCTTTGCTTGATCAGCGGCAGTTGTTTCAGCGAGCGCGTCGGATCTTGCCAGGTGAAGAGGAAATACGCCCAGGTGCCATCGTGCGCCGCACGAATGTCGACCCGCGTTTCTCCCTTGCCGTCGAAATTGCCTCCAGCATCGGTCATGACGGAGAACGGTTCGATGTTTCGCCAAACCCGATCGGAGGTGTCGCCGTCGAGGACCGGTGCGTCGGCAGCAGCGATGCGGTGGATCTTCAGGCTGTCGACGTCCAGCCAATCCGAGGCAACGACGACTGAGGCACAGGTGATGGCCATCGCCGCGGCAACCACGAAAGGGTTGGACTGCAGGGTCGGGTTTCGCGGATGCGCGGTGCGGCGCTGACCTGCTCTGCGGGCGTACGAGCCGGCCGCGGGGTGGCGCGATTTCGGCCCGACCCGGCGGCACCGGGCCGGGCGGCTGCGCCGGTTGCAGAGACGGCTGGAAGGCGGCCTCGCTGCCGCTGTCGGTGTCCGGCGCCAACCTTTCCGACTGCTCGACCAGCAGCGTCAGCAGTTCGACGGCATCAAGCTTCGCTGGCGGGGCTGGCAGGCCCTGCGGCCTGAAGATCCGAAGCAATTGCGAGGAGCCGCCGAGTCTGTAATGCGTCAGGACGTGAAGAGCGGTAAAGCCAAGCAGCAGCCACGTCGCGTACCAGTGCACCATCACGGCGGTGTAGCCGGCGTAAATGCCGAAATAGAGCGCGCCGCCGCTGGCCATCAGCGCCAACATGGCGGCGAAGAAGCCCCAGCTCAGGATAACGCTGATGGTGCCCAATCGCGCCTGCCGCCGGCCCAGAAGGCCGCGCAAACGACTTCTGTCCAGCGCGACCCGACGACTGAGGCCGGATCGGATCAAGTAGATGGCATAGGCGAGCGACACCGCGACCAGCACGATGGCCGCCTGCATGTGCGATACCCAGACGCCGCTACGTGGCAGCACGGCATCGAGCAGATTGATCCAGCCCCGGTCCGGCATTTCGGTTGCGATGCGCAACCCGCTGAACAGGGCGACGCCGAACGCGGCGACAAGTACCCAGTGCAGAATGATGGTGCCGTAATCCGTTTTGCGACGCCTCATCGGCACATCCCCGGATGAGGAAGGCCGCAGCCGGCGCCATCGATCGGAGGGCCGGATTGCGAGCGCGCGCGGAATTTCTTTGCTTCGGGCTGCACGAGATCCGGCCCGGCGGTACTGTTGTCGATACGCAAACTGGCTCTCCCCCAAGATGCCGACCCGCCGAAGTCGGTAAAAAATCCTCGCTTCTTGTGAACGTCTTACGCAGCGTACAAATTGAAAACCCCTTGGGTACAGCCCCGACTCCGCAACATGAAGAATTGTTTACGTTCATGGCGTCTTTCAGCCGACAGCAAGACCAATGCGTACGGAAGCAAGGTGATAGGCGGACGAATTTATGGCGCCGAGCTTTGCTTCCGCATGCTCGCGTGCGACCAAGAGTTCGAGATGGTCGTCGATGTCCGTCGCGCAGAGTTGGGTGAAATTTCCGCGCATTCTTCTTGCGCGGCGCATCCGGCGGCGACGCAATAATAGAGACTGTTTCTTTGCACCACGGCTTGCGAGGTGCCGAAGAGAAATCAGCGACGGTCCCATTCTTGCCGGAAAATGGTCGGTATCGGCTGTCAAGGAAGCTCGGTCGATCGCGAGATCGGCCCATCGGGGAGGCGCAACGGAATGGGAGTTGCTCAGGGTCGCCCGCGAGCCATGTCGTTCGTCGGGCAATGGAATCCATTACCCGCGGCGGAGTCCGATGATCCGGTGGCGCTGGGGCTGCGCGAGAGCGCCCGGCGCATGATCGGCATCGCCGCATTCAGCGGCGTCATCAATATCCTGATGCTGTCGGGCTCGCTCTATATGCTGCAGGTGTATGATCGGGTGATTCCGAGCCGCAATATCGCCACCCTGTTCGGCCTGTCGCTGATAGTGCTGTTCGCCTATCTGGTGCAGGGCTATTTCGACGCGTTGCGCACCCGCATGCTGTGCCGGGTCGCGACCCTGTTCGACGTCGGGCTGCAGGAATTGATTCATACCGCGCTCGCCACGCTGCCGCTTCGCGGCGTCAAACCGGTGCTGATGCAGCAGCCATTGCGCGATCTCGACCAGATCCGTGCCTTCATGTCGAGCATGGGGCCGACGGCGTTCCTGGACATGCCGTGGATTCCGATCTTTCTGATTGCGCTGTTTCTGTTTCATCCCGCCATCGGAATGACGGCCCTGCTCGGCACCGCTGCGATCATTGCGATGACGCTGCTGACCGAGCGCATGTCGCGCGGCGCGGCCAAGGCGGCGATGGACTTCAGCGCCCAGCGGCAGGTTCTGGCGGATGCCACGCAGCGCAACGCCGAGATCATCCGGGCGCTCGGCATGATGGATCGGCTCACCGCGCGCTGGTCACGGGCCAACGAGCGCTATTTGCGCCAGAATATCCAGGCCACCGACGTCCATGCCAATCTCGGCTCCGGCGCCAAGGTGCTGCGCTACGTCCTGCAATCGGGAATGCTGGGCATTGGCGCCTATCTCGTGGTGGCCGACCGGGCGTCAGGCGGCATCATGATCGCATCGTCGATCATGATGGGCCGTGCGCTGGCGCCGGTTGAAGTTGCGCTCGGCACCTGGAAGCAGCTTGTCGCCGCTCGCCAGGGCATCGTTCGCCTGCGCGAAATCTGCAAGGTGACGGCGAAGCCTCCGCTGCCGCCAGTGGCACTGCCGCGCCCGCACCGCGAGCTTTCGGTGCAGGAGATCGCCGTCGCCGCTCCGGGGACGGACAAGCCGATCGTGTCGAACGTCTCGTTTTCGCTCAAGGCCGGCATGGGGCTCGCCCTCCTGGGTGCGAGCGCATCGGGCAAGACCTCGCTGTCAAAGGCGCTGGTCGGAATCTGGCCCGCCAGGCATGGCGTCATACGGCTCGACGGCGCCGCGATCGATCAATGGAGCAACGAGGATCTGGGGCGCCATGTCGGCTATCTGCCGCAGGATGTCGCGCTGTTCGACGGTACGGTCGCGGAAAACATCTGCCGTTTCGATGACGGGGCGACCTCGGACGCCATTCTGAAAGCCGCGCAGATCGCCGGAGTGCACGAGATCATCCTGCGCCTGCCGGAAGGATATTCGACGCGCATCGGTCAGGGCGGCATGTCGCTGTCGGCCGGCCAGCGCCAGAGAATAGGCCTTGCGCGCGCGGTGTTCGGCGATCCGTTCCTCGTGGTACTCGATGAGCCGAATGCCAATTTGGATGCCGACGGCGAGAACGCGCTCGGCCGTGCGATCCTGGCGCTGCGCCGGCAACAATGCGTCGTGATCGTGATATCGCATCGTCCGAGCGTGCTCGCGGCGCTGGATATGGCGATGGTGCTCTATGAGGGCAAGACGATCGCATTCGGTTCACGGGAGCAGATCTTTGCGCGCGTTCACACGGCGCCGGGCCAGTCCGCGGCGGCCGTGCAAGCCGTCGTAACGCCCGGCGCCAAAAAGACTCAACGCGCCGCCGTCGCCGAACGGGTGTAGCCATGTGGCGCGAATCCGACGCACTCCATCTCGACAGAGGCGAGCAAGGCACGATCGGGGATCCCGGCAGCGGCGAACCGGGACCGCAGGGCGCCGCCCTGATCCTGGAATTGCAGCGTCTTCGGCACGCGTTCGAGGGCGAAGACTGGAACGAGCCGCGTCCGCCGCAGCCGGGCCGTGCGCCGCGCCATCATCCGGGACCCGGTCGGCGTCCGCGGACCGGCAAGCCCGGGCGGCCGCCAAAGAGCAAGATGGGGCGGGCCATCGACGTCTGCCTTGAACAATTCGGCCTGAAGGCGGCCGCCCCGGCTCCGCGCATCAGCGAAGCGCCGGCCGGTCCGGCCGTGGCGCCGGGACGCCGACCGAACCGGATCGTCGCGCCCGACGCTTCCGTGTTGATGGACCTCACCAAACCCGGACCGGAAATCCCGCGACCGGATCATGTCCATGAGCCCATACTGCTCGAGAGTCCTCGATTGGCGCCTTCCGGCCCCGCGAAGGCGACCGCGGGAGAGTTGATCGCGCGGTGCCGCACCGGCCTGATCGCCGGCGTTGCCTTCATCGTCAACAGCGGCGATCCAGCCCTCGAGAGCGACCCTTCCGATGATAGCCTGAAGTCGCGGGCGGGGCGGGCGTTCGAACACGAGTTGCGAACCGGGCTTCGGATTCTGATCCTTGCGACGCTGCTGGCCGGCGGCTGGCTCGTGTTCATGCCGCTGGCCGGTGCCGTCGCGGTGCCGGGCAATCTCGTCGTTCAATCCAACGTCAAGGCGATTCAGCATCCCACCGGCGGCGTTGTCGCGGAGATCAAGGTCCATAACGGAATGCGGGTCGCGGCCGGCGATTTGCTGGTTCGGCTCGACGCCACCCAGACCCAGGCCAATCTCCAGATGGTGAGCAAGCAGCTCGATGAGCTGCGGGCCCGGATCGCGCGGCTGGTGGCCGAACGCGACGGTCTGGATCGACCCCAAATTCCGTCCGAACTGAAGGCGCGGTCGAGCGAGGATGCGGTCCGGAGTCTGCTGGCCTCGGAAGATTCGCTGTTCAAGGCGCGCCTCAATGCGCGCACCAGCCAAAAGGATCTGCTGCAGGGCCGGGTCGCCCAACTCAGCGAGGAGATTTCCGGCCTCGAAGCCCAGGTCGCATCCAAGGCCAAGCAGCTCGAACTGATCGCGGGCGAAATGAGCGGAGTTCAGGACCTGTACGACAAACGGCTGGTGCCGCTGACGCGGCTCACCACCCTGCAGCGCGAGACGGCGCGGATCGAAGGTGAGCGCGGGCAATTGACATCGGCGATCGCCGAGACGAAATCGAAGATTGGCGAGGCCCAGCTTCAGATCGTCCGCCTCGATCAGGATTTTCGCACCGATGTCGTCAAGGAGCTTGGCGAGACGCAGGGCAAGGAAGCCGAACTGGCGGAGCGCAGCGTCGCTGCGCGCGATCAGCTCGACCGGATCGAAATACGCGCGCCAACCTCGGGGGTGATCAATCAACTATCCGTCCACACCATCGGCGGCGTCATTCGCGCCGGCGACACCATCATGGAAATCGTTCCGGATACGGACGATCTGCAGATCGAGGCGCGGCTGCAGCCCAATGACATCGACCAGGTGCGGACCGGTCAGAAAGCGTTCGTGCGCTTCTCGGCCTTCAACCAGCGTCTCACGCCGCAGCTCATCGGTGCGGTGTCCTACGTGTCGGCCGATACCAGCCACGATCAGCAGACCAATGCGCCGTATTTTACGGTCAGGATCGCGCTGTCCGAGGGCGAACTGCGCCGCCTCGGCGGCCTGCAACTGGTCCCGGGCATGCCCGCGGAGGTGTTCATGCAGACCGGCAGCCGTACCATGATGAGCTATTTGCTGAAGCCGATCACCGACCAGCTCCATCGCGCCTTTATCGAACGATGAGTAACTAACGCGCGTTGGTTTCGTGAGGCCTGCGCAGGCCGTTCGTCGGCTCCGCCCGGCGGCCATTTCTGGCACGGGCGCGCCCCCCTGCGGCAGGCCGCTGTGCGCCAGCTTCTCGATAGTGACTATTCGCGCCGGGGTTGCTAACGGTGAGCCTTCCGGGTTCTCGGCGAGGGGCGTGAGATGGCCAGCAGTATTGCATCTGTCTCGGACACATGGCGGGTAGGCGTCCTGTTCTCCCGCACCGGGCTGACGGCTGTCACCGAGACCGAGCATTTCCTCGGCACCGCGCTTGCGATCCAGCAGATCAATCAGGCCGGCGGGATCCTCGGCCGCGAGATCGAAGTGGTTGCCTATGATCCGGAATCCGATCCGGAGACCTACCGCCGCCTGGCCGACCGGCTTTTGACCGATGACGGTATTTCGGTGATCTTCGGCTGCAGTTCGTCGGCCGAACGCAAGGCCGTTCTACCGGCGATCGAACGCCGCAACGGCCTGCTCTGGTATCCATCCCTCTACGAGGGCTTCGAATACTCGCCCAACGTGATCTACACCGGGGCGTCGCCGAACCAGACCAGCTTTCCGCTCGCCGAATATCTCGTCCGCCACCACGGGCGTCGGGTGTTTCTGGTCGGATCCGATTACATCTATCCACGCGAATCAAACCGCATCATGCGTGATCTGGTGGAATCCTATGGCGGCAAGATCGTCGACGAGGTCTATGTTGCCATGGCCGCGCCGGAACCACGCCTGCGCGACATCGTAGCGCGGGTGAAGGAGCTGGCACCTGACGTGGTTTTTTCCACGGTAGTCGGACGTTCGGCGCAGGCCTTTTACCGGCTCTATCGCGAAGCCGGTCTCGATCCGGCGTCGATGCCCATCGCCAGCCTCACCATGGCGGAAGGCGAGGTGCGCGAGATCGGTGCCGCGCTGTGCGAGGGGCACATCACGGCGGCGACCTATTTCGGGTCGCTTCGGAACGCAAGCAACCGGCACTTCGCGGACAACTTCCATCGCGCCTTCGGCCCGGACATACCGATCAGTATGTGGAGTGCGGGAGCCTATGCCCAGGTGCATCTCTTTGCCCTGGCCCTGCAGCGAGCCGGAACGCTCGACACCCAGCGGCTGGTCGAGGCGGCGCTCGGCCTGTCGTTCGAAGCCCCGGAAGGGGCGATCCAGATCGACCCCGACAACAACCACACCTGGCTGACGCCGCGCATCGGTCGGGTCCGGCGCGACGGCAGTTTCGATGTGGTCTGGGAAGCGAAGGCCGCGCTGAAGCCCGATCCTTATCTGGCGGTGTCGCCGCTTGGCGCGCGCTGGATCGGGGAGGAGGCATCGGTCGCATGAAACCGGGTATCCGTCGCTTGATCGAAGAGCTGCGCGGCGCACGCGTCCTTGTCGTGCATCCGCGTGATGCCGAAGGCGACGCGCTGCTCGACCAGTTGAATCGCATCGGTTGCAACGTGCGCGGCATATGGCCACCGCCGGTGGAATTACCACGCGACGTCGATACGGTCTTTCACCTGGTGGAGACCGCCGAGACGCCGGCTTTCATTGCATCCGCGTCGGAGGGCGGCCCGACCTTCGTGGCGATCGTCGACTACGAGAACCCGACGGTGCTGCGGCGACTGCTTGACAGCAATGCCCATGGCGTCATCAACAAGCCGATCCGTCCGTTCGGCATCCTGTCCTCGCTCGTGCTCGCCCGCTCGATGCGCGGCTATACCCGCCGCCTGGAGAGCAAGGTGCAGAAGCTCGAAGAGACCTTGAAGGCGCGTCGCGACGTCGATAAGGCGGTGAAGATCCTGGTGACGCTGAAAAAGATCGGCGAAGCCGAGGCCTATGAGCTGATCCGCTCGCAGGCAACGCAGAAGCGATTGTCGATGGCCCAGGTCGCCGCGACGATCATCGGTGCCCAGGATGTGATGGCCGGATTGGGACTGATCGACGAGCGTTGAGGCAGCCGGTCATCTGGTCTGCACAATGCATCGCCAACGGTGCCGATAATTCGGTCGGTCGCATGATTGACATTACGATCGAGTTGCTGCTGTAATTCGAACGTTGGCAATACCCGACCTACCCGGTCGGGATTGTCGAAGCGGCCGGTCGGCCGCTCGAACATGTGGCTATGTAGCCCTCGATCGGTGCCTGACGGCGCTATCGGGGGTTTTTTGTTTTGCGCGCAGCAGGAGTTTTGCGCGATGACGTCGCACGTCTCTACCGATCCGGCGACCGGGTCGATTGTTGTCGCCTGCATTCAAATGCAGCCGGCGTTTGGAAACGTCGCTGCAAATGTGGGGCACAGCCTCGAGCTGATTGATCGGGCGGCGTCGCACGGCGCCAACCTCGTCGTGCTGCCGGAACTCGCCAATACCGGTTACATGTTCGCCTCGCGTGAGGAAGCGTTCAGCCTTGCCGAGCAAATTCCGGGCGGACCATCGGTCGCGGCCTGGGCGGAGCGTGCGGCACGGCACGGCATGCACATCGTCGCAGGAATCACCGAACGTTCGGGGCCTGATCTCTACAACAGCGCGGTCGTGATCGGCCCCGAAGGCTACATAGGCACGTTCCGGAAGGTGCATCTCTGGAATGAGGAAAATCTGTTCTTCGAACCCGGCGATCTCGGCTTCCCGGTATTCCACACGCCGATTGGCCGCATCGGCGTCGCGATCTGCTACGACGGCTGGTTTCCGGAGACCTTCCGGCTATGCGCGCTGCAGGGCGCCGATATCGTCTGCGTGCCGACCAACTGGGTTCCGATTCCCGGTCAGGCCGAAGGGCGCGAGGCGATGGCGAACGTGCTCGCAATGGCCGCCGCCCACAGCAATTCGATCTTCATCGCTTGTGCCGACCGCGTCGGCGTCGAGCGGGGCCAGCCCTTCGAGGGCCAGAGCCTGATCGTCAGTTACACCGGGTGGCCTGTCGCCGGGCCGGCCAGCCGGGACGCGGAAGACATCCTCATTGCCGAGGTCGATCTCGGTGAGGCCCGGCGCAAGCGCAACTGGAACGCCTTCAACCAGGTTCTGCGCGACCGCCGCGTCGACGTCTATGACGAGATGCTCGGCTCCGACGCCAAGCGCAGTTGGTACTGACCCGTGACTCGCATCCAGGAAATTTCACCAAACCCTCAGGAGGACCGAACCATGATGCTCACTCGTTCGCTCTCGACGCGGCTTGCCGCCGCGGCATGCGCAACTCTCCTCGCCGGTGCGGCACTTGCCGCCGATCCGATCAAGATTGGCGTGCCGGTCGGCCTGTCCGGCGCCAACAGCGTTGTCGCGCCCTCGGTGGTGCAGTCGGCCCAGCTTGCTGTCGACGAGATCAACGCAAAAGGCGGCGTGCTTGGCCGTCAATTGGCGCTGGATGTCGCCGATGACGCGTCCGGCGCCGCCGGCGCGCAGAAGGCCTTTGATAGTCTGGTATTCCAGAAGAAGGTCGATGTGCTGATCTCGATGGAGACAAGCGCGGCGCGCAACGCCGCGCTGCCGATCGTGGCGCGGGGCAAGGTGCCCTACATCTACACGTCGTTCTACGAGGGCAAGTCCTGCAGTCCATACATGTATGTCAATGCCTGGGTGCCCGAACAACAGGTGCCGCCGATCGTCGACTATTTCACCAGGGAGAAGGGCGCCAAGAAGTTCTTTCTGATCGGTTCGGATTACGCATTCGGCCGCGGCATGCTGGCTTTCACCAAGGCCTATATCGAAAAGACCGGCGGCAAAGTGGTCGGCGAGGAATATCTGCCGATGGACGGAAGCGACTGGACGCCGATCATTTCGAAACTGAAGAGCGCGGCGCCGGACGCGCTAATCACCTCGACGGCCGGCGGGGCGCCGAATGTCACACTGACCAAGCAGCTCCGTGCCGCCGGCGTATCGCTTCCCTACGGCAACCTCGCGGTTGACGAGGGAACAGCCAAAGGCATGGGAACCGACGCCGAAGGCATCTTTCTCTCGGCCTCCTATGTCACCGGCATCGACAGCGCCGCCAACAAAACCTTCCTGGCCGCCATGCAGAAGAAATTTGGTGCCGATTTGAAGACCCCGAACGACCTTTCGGTGCCGGAATATGAAGCGGTTTACGCCTATAAGGCCGCCGTGGAAAAGGCCGGCGGCACCGATTCAACCAAGGTCCTGAAAGCGCTTGGCGAGATTTCGGTGGACGGTCCACGCGGCAAGATCGCGATGTCGAAGGAGCATCATGCGCCGTTGACGATGTATCTCGGCCAGGTGACGGCCGACGGTGGCGTAAAGGTCATCAAGAGCTTCCCGGATGTCAATCCGGGCGCGCAGTGCCCGAACCTGAAGCCTTGACGTCGACGGCTGGCGGCGGGAGGAGGGTATGGCCTTCTTCCGCCCCGGCGCAACCTGGTCCGTCCTCATGATCACGCTCGTGCTCGACGTCATCACCACGGCAGCGATCCTCTTCATCGTCTCCGCCGGCCTGCTGATCGTCTTCGGCGTGATGAAGATCATCAATTTTGCCCACGCCTCCTTCATCACCGTCGGAGCCTACGCCGCGCTGGTCGCGTCCCACCTTGGTCTGCCGCCGGTGCTGGCGCCCGCCCTGGCCTTCCTGATCGGCGGGCTGATCGGCGCCGCCGCCGAACGCGTCGTGGTGCGGCGACTCTACGGTCGGCCGCTCGACGCCATCCTGGCGACCTGGGGTCTCAGCATCGTCATCGGCCAACTGGTGACGCTCGTGTTCGGGCGCGAGGTGCAGTTCGTGCCGGCTCCGATTTCGGGCACGCTGGTGATCTTCGGCGAGGACTATTCGAGCTATCGCCTGCTGATGGTGGCGGCGGCCTTCGTCATTGCCGGACTGTTCACCGGGCTTCTCAATGGCACGCGACTGGGTCTCAACACCCGCGCCGTCATCATGAACGAGACCTTGGCACAGGGATTGGGCATCGACAGCACACGCGTCCGCCTCATCACCTTCGCCATCGGCTGCGGCCTTGCGGCGATCGCCGGCGCCTTGATCACGCCGCTCGCAAGTGTTGATCCCAATATGGGTTTGTCATGGCTGATAGGCGCCTTCATGCTGGTCATGATATCCGGCGGCTCGCTGCTGACGCTCGGCCTGTCCTGCTTCGTGCTTGGCGGGCTCCAGGTTCTGGCCTCCACCTTCATCAGCCCGATCCTCGGAGGACTGACCATCGCCGTGCTGGCCGCCGTGTCGCTTCGGCTCAGACCGGAGGGATTTGCCCGTGCCTGATCTTGGCTCAGCCCTCAGGTCCGCGGCGTCGTCTTCGTGGCCCGGCCTGCCACGCTCGCTGACCGGCATGGCATTGCCCGCTCTCGTTGCGGCAGGCCTGGTCGTCGCCGGCCCTTGGATACTCGATACCTATACGTTGAATATCCTGGTCCGCGCCTTCTTCGTCGCCATCGCCGCACTCACCGTCGACGTGTTGTGGGGATTCAGCGGTACGCTTACGTTCGGGCAATCCGCCTTTTTCGGCCTGGGCGCCTACGCCCTCGCGATCGGCTTCACCCAATTCGGCTTTGGCTGGTGGCAAGTGCTGCTGGGGCTCGGCGCCGCGGTGGGAATAGCTGCCGCCGTCGCGGGCTTTGTCGGTTGGCTCTCATTCTACCCGGGTTCGACGCCGCTCTATGCTTCCGTGGTCTCACTGGTCCTGCCGATCGTTCTGGTCCAACTGCTTTATTCCGGCGGCACATTTACCGGCTCCTCCAGCGGACTGGTCGGCTTTGAAAGCTTCGACCTCTCGCTGGAGAGCTGGTTCCGGCTGGCCGGGGGCGCGGTCATTGCCACCCTGATCGTCGCCTGGACAATGCTCGCCAGCGACGCCGGGCGCGTGCTTGGCGCGATGCGCGACAACGACGAGCGCTGCAGCTATCTCGGGATCGATACCGCGCGTGTGCGCATCGGTCTTACGGTTGTCGCAGGCGTTGTCGCGGCACTGGCCGGTTTCGGCTACGTCGGATTCAGCGGCGTCGCCGCACCTGAAAACGCCGGCTTCGTATTCGGTACCCAGCTTGTGGTCATGGTGGCGCTCGGCGGCCGCGGATCCCTGGTTGGCGCGGTGGTGGGCGCCTTGGTGATCGAAGTCGCCAGTGCCTATCTTGCAAGCAGCCTGCCCTTTGTATGGGAACTGATCGTCGGCGTCGCCTTCGTGGTGGTCATCGTCGTTCTGCCCGGCGGTCTGTTCGGCAGTCTGCGCGAGGCCGGCAGCGTGGTACATCGCCGCTTCGTGCCGGCGCCGGCGCGGGCCTCGTCCCCGGTCACCCTGGCTACGCTGGAGCGTGCGGCGGCTGCGCCCGACCGCAACGATGTCGTGGTCCAGGCCGACGGGGTCTCCAAGCGTTTCGGCAGCCTATCGGTGCTCTCAGGCGTATCGTTCACGGCGCGGCAGGGTGAACTCGTCAGCATTGTCGGACCGAACGGCGCGGGCAAGACGACGTTGATCCGCTGTCTGGCCGACGGACGCGAACGCACGGAAGGGGCGGTGCGCATTGCCGGACACTCGATCCATCGTCTGGCGCCCGACCGTATTGTGGGACTCGGTCTCGGCCGCAAGTTCCAGGCGGCTTCCGTGTTCGAGACATTGAACGTGGCGGATTGCCTGCGCATCGCGCGGGTGAGGAGCGAACGGCCGTCCCTGGTCGGGGCCTCGCCGGTTCTCGCTTTGCCCGCCGCGGCGCGCGCGGTGGTGGAGAGTTCGGGTCTGGCCGAACGGCTGGGCGAGGAGGCGCGATTCCTCAGCCATGGTCTGAAACAGGCTCTCGAACTCGCCATGGTGCTGGCGCTCGAGCCGCAGGTGCTGCTGCTCGACGAGCCGACGGCGGGACTGACGCGTGCGGAGCGCCAGGGCTTCGCCGGCGTCCTTACCGGCCTGGTGGCCCGCGAGCGGCTGTGCGTTCTGATCATCGAGCACGATCTCGACTTCGTCCGCCAGATCTCCTCGCGCATCATCCTGTTGCATCAGGGCCGCGTTGCGCTTGACGGCCCGGTGGCCGAAGTCGTCGATGACCCGTTGATCCGCGAGATTTACACCGGCAAAACCCACGCCGCGGCGCGCGAGGTGACGTCATGACCGCGGCACTCGAACTCATCGATCTGACGAGCGGCTATGGCAGCTCGACCGTCGTCCACGGGGTTTCGCTGCAGATCGCACCCGGCGAGATCCTCGCCCTCGTCGGGAAGAACGGCATGGGCAAGTCGTCGCTGCTGAAGACCATTCTTTCATTCCTGCCGGCGTTGGGCGGCGCGATCCGCCTCAATGGGACCGATGTCACCCATCTCGCGCCCTATCGCAAACGCGCGCTCGGGCTGGCCTACGCACCGCAGGAACAGGCGCTGTTCCAGGACTTGAGCGTGCGCGACAATCTGCGGCTCGGGCTAAGTGATGACCGCGGCTTTGAGGCGCGATTGGCGGATGTCAGCGGCTGGTTTCCGGTGCTCGCCGCGCGGCTTTCCCAGCGCGCCGGCACGTTGTCGGGAGGCGAACAAAAAATGCTGATCGTGGCGCGGGGGCTGATCGCCGAACCGCGTCTGTTTCTTCTCGACGAAGTGACCGAAGGGCTGCAGCCTTCCAT
This sequence comes from uncultured Alphaproteobacteria bacterium, assembly GCA_963748165.1. GTDB lineage: Bacteria > Pseudomonadota > Alphaproteobacteria > Rhizobiales > Xanthobacteraceae > Bradyrhizobium. Next base: position 97,327 of record CAVVIM010000016.1, on the reverse strand, counting down.
CGTGGACCGGCTCGCCGAAGTCCTTGCCACGACGAGGCGCGATCGCGGTACCGCCATGCTGGTGGTCGAGCAGCATCTATCCTTCGTCCTTGGACTTGCAGATCGCTTTGCGGTGTTCAAGCGGGGAGAGGTGGTGGATACCGGACCGGTCGATGCCGGTTCGGCGGCGCGGATCGACGAACACATGCGGCTGTAATAAGTCACGCCGGTGGCCGTCCCGGCAGCCGGCTCAGCGTATGCCTTCCTCGGCAATGGTTTCCTCGGCGACCTTGGCGCGTTGCCGGCTTTCTTCGGTCAAGCGGGTGTCCTTCCAGCCGCCTTGCGCGAACAGGCCGATCGAGACAGCGGCGGCGCCGATATTGGCGATCGGAAATGACCACCACAGCCCGCCGGACTGCAGGCTTGTGTGTTTCGACAGCACGTAAGCCAGTGGAAATTGAAACACGAACTGCGAGACCAGCGCGATCACCATCGAGACCAGCATGTTGCCGGAGGCGCGGAATGCCGAAACGACGCAGAGCTGAATGCCGATGGCGCCCCATGCCAGGCACATGATCCGGACAAACCGGGCGCCTTCCTCGATCACGTCGGGTGCACCCGGTACGAAGAACGCCACCAGAGCCGGCGCCAATAGCCAGGCGGCGGCGCCGGCCAGCGAGAGAATGGCGAAGCCGGAACCGGCACCCAGCACGGTAATCCGTTCGGCCCGCCCGATATTGCCCGCTCCGATATTCTGGCTGACGAGTGTCGACACCGCCATCGACATTCCCATGGCCGGGATGGTGACGAACAGCAGTATGTTGGAGCCCACGCCGTAGGATGCGAGCGTCACGGTGCCGAAACTCGCCACCAGAAACGACAGCAGCATCGGCCCCAGTCCGCGGGTCGAGAGCTCGATCGAGCCGGGCAATCCGAGCCGAAAAGCGCGCTTGATGTAGGAGGGATCGGGAGCAAAGGCACGCCAGGAGAGATGAATGCCGTGCCGGCCTCGCAGGAAGACCGCAAGGCCGAGCAGCGCCGCCAGCGCCTGGGTCGCCAGGGTTGCCATTGCGGCACCCATCACGCCGTGCGGCGACAACGGCCCCCAGCCGAAGATAAACAGCGGATCGAGCAGGAAATTCAGCAGCACCGTCAACAGCACGATCAGCAACGGAATGCGCGTCTCGCCGACGCCCCGCATCAGCGCCTGGAACATGCCGTACAGAAACACAAAGACGATGCCGATGAAGGAGACCCGCATGAATCCGAGTGCGCCGCTGTAGACGTCGGGTGCCACGCCCACCAGTTCGAGCAGATAGGGGGCCAGAATATATCCGGCCGTTCCCAGCACCGCCGAGGTTACCAGAACCAACAGCATCGTTTGCGCGGCGACATGGTTGACCATGTCCTGGCGACCCGCCCCCATATATTGGGCCGACAGGGTTGCGCCCGCGATGCCGAAGCCTGCGCCCAGCGCAATCACGAGGAATGTAACGGGAAAGCTGACAGACACCGCGGCAACCGCCGCCGCGCCCAGTCGTCCGATCCAGAAAGCGTCCGTGAGCTGGTAGCCGGTTTGCAGGACATTGCCCAGAATGATGGGAACGGCGAGCCGGAATAGCGCCGCGCCGATCGGGCCTTCGAGGAAAAGCTGCTGACGTTTGCTGGGCATCGCTTCGAAAATCTGTTCGCAGGGAGGAAGGGGCTGCCGCCGGACCACGGTCCGGCGCCTAGCGGCCGCGCACGCCGTGCAGGAAGAGATCCACCGCCTGGCGGACCCGTTCTTCGATCTGCTCCGGGGCGGGACCGATGCCAAAGGCCGCCAGCCGCAGATCGCCGTCGATGACAAGGCTGATGAACTGCTCGGCGGCACGCTCAAGATCGTTGACGCGCAACTGTGAAGCTTGACGCCGCAATGCCGCGGCGATGGCCCGAATCGCCGGCTGCCGGCCCTCGGCGTTGGCGAGCCGTCCGAACGCGGGGCGGCGCTCCAATTCACCGAGGATGATGCGGTGAAGACTCACAACTTGCGGTGCCAGAGCGCTGCCGAGCAAATGGCGCCCGATCTCCATCAGCATCGGCTGCAATTCGTGCGTGCCCAACTGGAACTGGTTGATCGGAACGAGCCAGCGATCGATGAGATCGCGCAATACGGCGCTGAACAGTTCATTCTTGTCACGATAGCGGGCATAGACCGTGCGCTTCGACATGCACGCCGCCTCGGCGACCGCATCGATCGAGGTCCCGTCGAAACCAAACTTCATGAACATCGCGCCGGCAGTTTCGATGAGATGCTGCCGCCGCCGTTCCGCCTCGGCGCGGGTGGTTCGTCCGCCGCGGCTTAACAGGCGGGTGGAAGGACGGGCCGTTTCGCTGTACCGCACTCCATCCCCTTGTCCAGAGCCACAAAACCAGTATATTAAAACGATACCGTACCGTTACATATCATTCGGGAGGCGGCGTGAAAAGGGGCTCCACCCGCAGCATCTGGCCGGCGCTTGCAGGCCTCGCCGCAGCCGTGATGGCGTCATCCGCGGCTGGCCAGCAACCCGCGGCGAAGCCTCCCGCCGTAGCCGTCGTCGCCGCGGTTCGCAAGCCTGTGACCCAGTCGAGCGAATATGTCGGCCGTATCCAGGCGATCGAACGGGTCAATCTCACCGCGCGGGTTGCGGCCTTTCTCGATGCGCGGCTCTTCACGGAAGGTACCGAAGTCAAGAAGGATCAACCGCTCTATCGGCTCGAGCAGGGACCATTCGAGGCGGACGTAAAGGCGAAACAAGCGACGATCGCCCAGCTCAAGGCCCAGCTTGTCAATGCGCAGATCGTCCTTGGCCGAGCCAAGGCATTGCTGAACACACCCGCCGGGCAGCAATCGACGGTCGACACCGCAACCGCCAACGCCTCGGCGCTCGAGGCGCAAGTGCTCGGGGCGGAGGCTCAATTGCAGCAGTCCCAGATCAATCTCGGCTACACCGATATTCGCGCGCCGATCGACGGCAAGATCGGGCGCACCAGCGTGACCGTCGGCAACTATGTCAACCCGGGCTCGGGCGTGCTCGCGACGATCGTCAGCCAGGACCCGATGCATGTGGTGTTCGGCGTCTCCTCGCGCAGCGCCATCGCGCTGCGTCGCCGCAGCAGGGAAAAGCCGATCTTGGTCAGGATTCGTCTGGCAGACGGCCAGATGTACGGCCAGACCGGCACCCTCAATTTCTTCGACAACACGGTAGCCGGCAATACCGATACCATCACGCTGCGCGGCGACGTGCGCAATCCGCTGACCGACGCCAAGACCGATGGCGCCGCGCGCGAACTCGTCGACGGCGAATTCGTCACCGTGATCCTTGAGGCAGCCGAGCCGATCGAGGCGGTGACGATTCCGCGTGCCGCCGTGTTGACGGATCAGCAAGGCGACTATGTCTATGTCGTCGATGGCGAGAACAAGGTGCAGCAGCGGCGCGTCCAGCTCGGGCCCGCGACGCCGGGCATCGCAGCCGTGATGAGCGGCCTCAACGAAGGCGAGCACGTCGTCGTCGAGGGTATCCAGCGGATCCGGCCCGGCCAACTGGTTTCGCCCGGGTCCGCCGGAAGCGCTGAGGGTACTCCCGGCTCTCCCGCTCCGGGCTAAGGGCTGGATTCGATGATTTCCGCGATCTTCATCCGCCGGCCGCGACTAGCGATCGTCATCGCCGTTGTCATCACACTGGCCGGGCTGATCGCACTGACCCGGATTCCGCTTGCGCAATTTCCGGACATCGTGCCGCCCCGCGTGCAGGTAACGGCGAGCTATCCGGGCGCCTCGGCCGCGGTGATCGAGGCGGCCGTGGCGCAGCCGCTCGAGGCCCAGATCGTCGGCGTCGACAAGATGATCTACATGAAATCGACCAGCGCCAACGACGGGACCTACAATCTGACGGTCAGTTTCGCCGTTGGAACGAACCCCGACATCGACACGGTCAACGTCAACAATCGCGTTCAAACCGCGCTGCCGCAGCTTCCGCAGACCGTGCAGTTGCAGGGGCTGACGGTCATCAAGCGATCGGCGGCGATCCTCCAGTTTCTCAATCTCTACAGCGATGACGGAAAGCTGACGCCGGTGTTCATCACCAGCTATGCAACGCTCAACGTTCTCGATGAACTGTCCCGCGTAACCGGCGTCGGCCAGGCCCTGCTGTTCGGCAAGCTCAATTATTCCATGCGCATCTGGTTCGACACCCAACGATTGGCCAATCTGAGTTTGGCGCCGTCCGACGTGATCAGCGCCATCCAGGCCCAGAACGTCCAGGCTCCGGTCGGTCGCATCGGCGCACGGCCGGTCAGCAACGATCAGCAATTCCAGATGAATGTCCAGACCCAGGGCACGCTGACGACGCCGGAGCAGTTCGGCAGGATCGTGTTGCGGGCCAATCCGGACGGCAGCGTGCTTCGCGTCAGCGACGTCGCCCGCATCGAACTGGGGGCGCAGAACGAGGATACCGAAACGCGCATCAATGGCCGCCCGGCGGTCGGCATTGCGCTCTATCTTGCGCCGGATGCCAATGCCGTCCAGACCGCAACCGCCGTCAGCCAAACGCTGGACCGGCTCGGCGCGCGGTTTCCGCCGGGGCTCAAGGCGCGTGTCGTCTACGACTCGACCGTTTTCGTCGATGACACCATTCACGAGGTGCTGTGGACGCTGGGCCAGGCCTTCATCCTTGTGATCGCCGTGGTGTTTCTATTTCTCGGCAATCTGCGTGCCACCATCATTCCGGCCGTCGCGGTTCCGGTCAGCCTGATCGGCACTTTCGCGGTACTGCTGCTGATGGGTTATTCCGCCAATACCGTCTCCCTGCTGGCGATGGTGCTTGCGATCGGCATCGTCGTCGACGATGCAATCGTCGTTGTCGAGAACGTCGAGCGCGTTCTGGAGCAGGAGCCGGATCTGAGCCCGGCCGCGGCCACGCTCAAGGCGATGAACCAGATCACCGGTCCGATCATCGCGATCACGCTGGTGCTGCTGTCGGTATTCGTGCCGGTCGCCTTCATTCCCAGCATTTCCGGACAGCTATTTCGCCAGTTCGCCGTCACCATCAGCGTTGCCATGTTGATATCGGCATTGAACGCGCTGACGCTGTCGCCGGCGCTGTGTGCGGTTTTCCTCAGGCATGAGCCCAGGAAGCGCGGCCCGATGTCGCTGGTGTTGCGGGGGATCGACCGCCTTCGTGACGGTTATGGCGCGGCGGTGGCCCGTCTGCTGCGAATAAGTCTGCTGTCGGTGCTGTTGATCCTGATCTGCGCGGGCGGCATCTTCGCCATTGCGAGGTTCACGCCGACCAGCTTTCTGCCCGAGGAGGATCAGGGCGCGTTCTTCCTCAACGTGCAGTTGCCGGACGGGGCGTCGGTGGCGCGGACCAGCGATGCCGTCCGCAAGGTCGAGCAGTTGCTGAAATCGATGCCGCAGGTCCAGGACGTCTTTGCCGTCATCGGATTTTCACTGCTCGACACCGCCAACGAAGCCAACACCGGCTTCCTGCTTGCCAAGCTCAAACCCTTCGAGGATCGCCGCAGGGCCGAGGAACTCGGCGCAGGCGCTGATCCGCAAGACGTTCGCGGAAGGCGAGCAGGTCGCAACGGCGAGGATCGTGGCTTTCAACCTGCCGCCGATCATCGGGCTGTCGACCAGCGGCGGCTTCGAGTATCAGCTCGAAGCGCTCGAAGGACAGGATCCGGTCAAGCTGGGTGGCGTCGTCCAGGCCCTGATCAGCGCGGCGAACCAGGACTCGCGGCTGGCTCGGGTATTCTCGACCTTTACCGCCTCGACACCGTCGATCTATCTCGACATCGACCGTGACAAGGCGCAGGCGCTCGGCCTCAACATGACCGACGTGTTCACGGCGCTGCAGTCGACGCTCGGCGGCATCTTCGTCAACAACTTCAATTTGTACGGCCGGACCTGGCAGGTCAACATCGAAGGCGAGGCGAACAACCGGCGGGATTTGGAGGACATCTGGAAGATACACGTGCGAAGCAGGAACGGCGAGATGGTGCCGATGCGCTCGATCGCCGATCTTCGCTTTGTCGTCGGTCCGCAGGTGATCACGCGCTACAATAACCGCCGTTCGATCACCATCAACGGCAGCCCCGCGCCGGGCGGCTCGTCGGGCGCCGCGCTGGCCGCCATGCAGCAGGTTTCGGATAAGACCCTGCCGCCCGGCTATGGCTTCGAATGGACCGGCACCGCCTATCAGGAGCATGAAGCAGGCGGCCAGACCGGCCCGATCCTGGCCGTGGCGGTGGTTTTTGCCTTCCTGTTCCTGGTCGGCCTCTATGAGAGCTGGATGATTCCGATTCCGGTTCTGCTTTCGGTGGTGGTGGGCGTGCTCGGCGCCTATGCGGGGATCCTTATCGCCGGACTGACGCTCGACCTCTATGCCCAGATCGGACTCGTCGTGCTGATCGCGCTGGCGGCCAAGAACGGCATCCTGATCGTCGAATTCGCGCGCGATCAGCGCGAGCAGGGGGTGGGCATCGAGGAAGCCGCCCTTCTCGGCGCGCGCATGCGGTTTCGCGCGGTGATGATGACGTCGATTGCCTTCATACTTGGACTGGTCCCGCTGGTATTCGCGCATGGCGCCGCGCAGATCAGCCGGCGCGACGTCGGCACGTCGGTGTTTTCCGGCATGCTGGTCGCGAGTTCGATCGGCGTCTTTCTGATCCCGATGCTTTATGTCGTGTTTCAACGGTGGCGCGAACGGGATTTCCGCTTGGGGCGGGATCGTCACGACAAATTCGGCGCGCAGCATCGGGCCGAGCCTGCCGGCGAGTAGCCGTCTCGTGCGCAGACAGGATATTGAGGCTACGGCCCGAATGCGTCGTACACCAGCTTCTTGAACATCGGCAGCACGCGTCCACGATCCTGCTCGGTCTGCTCCATCAGGATGTAAATCATGTCCAGTTTCGGATCGACCCCGAAATAGGTCCCGCTGCCGCCGTCCCATTTCAGTTCGCCGATCGAGCCGGGCGGCGGCGGCCAGGCATTGCCGGGGTCGGTGCGAACCGCAATACCATAGCCGTAGCCAAACCCATCGCCTGGAAAATAGAAGTAGTCCCGCGCGACGCCGGCGCCCGGCCCGATATGGTCGGTGGTCATCTGCCTGAAGGCGGCCGCACCGAGATATTGCCTGCCGCCGGATTTTCCGCCGTTGAGCAGCATTTGTGCAAACATCGCATAGTCGGTGATGGTCGAGACCAGCCCGCCGCCGCCGGATTCCCATTCCGGATGCGCCAGCCGCTGCTTTTCGGAAAGCAGCAGGACGGCATCGGTCGGCAGCGGCTTCGCCATGCGCGCCCGTTCGGCGGCGCTGTCAAGCACGAAGCGGGTGCTGGTCATTGCAAGCGGATCGAGGATACCCGGCTTGAGGAATTGGAACAGCGATTTCCCGGAGACGATTTCGATGACGCGTCCAAGCACATCGGTGGAGTAGCCGTAGCGCCAAAGCGTACCGGGCTGCGCGACCAATGGCAGACCGGCGATGCGGTCGGCGAGAATCCTGTTGTCGTACTTCCCGCTCAGGACGTCGGCTTGCGCATAGGCCGCCCTGATCAGGTCGCCGCCGATATAGTCGTAGCTGATGCCCGCGGTCTGCCGCATCAGGTCCTCGATGGTCACGGGCCGGTTCGGCGGCACCAGCTTGAGGATGGGTTGACCATCCTGCGTTCTGGACTGGACACCGACCTTCTCCGAGGCGAACGCCGGGATGTATTTCGACACCGGATCGGCCAGCGCCAGTTTGCCCTTCTCGATCAGCATCATCGCGGCGAGGTTGGTGATCGGCTTTGTCATCGAATGAAGCGCGAACAAGGTGTCCGGCGTCATCGGCTGGCCGGTGGCGACGTCGCGGACGCCGAAGCCCCGGAGATAGACCGGTACCCCGTGCTGCTGGATCAGCACCATCGCGCCGGCAAGTTTTCCAGTCCTGACTTCGGTTTCGAAGAATTCCGACAGCCGCTCGAGCCTGGCCGCCGACGGCGCCGTCGCGCCGGGTCCGGCTTCAGCGCGAGCGAGCATGGCGGCCGCCGCCATCACCGAGGCGGCCACCGCCAAAACTCCTGTGATCCTCGGCATCACCGCAAGGCAATCCGCTTTTATTCCAGGCCCGCGCGGCGGAGGCCTTCCAGGTAGTGCTCCCGGTCGGAGGCCTGCTTCATGGGCAGTTCGTTGGCGATCCAGGCGAGCGTGACGTTGGGCTGCACCCGACGAAGTTCCTGCAACGAAACCGCAGCGGCGTGGTTTTGTCCAGCCATTCCGGCGGCCGCGCACAGCACACGATGGCCGCCGACGAAATCGCCGCGCTGCCGCAGCGCCTCGTGCGCGAGGCGGATCGCCTCGTCGTAGTTACGCCCGATGAACTGGGCGTAGGCGGCAATGCCAAGGTAGATCGCGGAGAACGGATCGCGCGGGCTCAGCCGCAGTGCCCGGCGCGCGGCGAGGTCGCCTTCCTCCCAGCGCCCGCAATAGCACAGCGTCACGCCGTAAAAAGCCTGGGCCAGCGAGAAGTTCGGGTTGAGACGCAGCGCCAGTTCGAACTCGGCCAGCGAGTCGTCGAAGCGCCGCGCGAACAGGTAGACATAGGCGAGCCCATGGTGCGCCCAGGGATCCTCACTGTCGGCCTCGACCGCAGCCAGCGCCGCGCGCTCGGCGATCGGCAGCACCGTCGCCATGGCGGCCCAGCCCATATGGGCGCTGAAGGTGTGGCTGGTCGCCAGCACGCCGAGTGCCTGGCCGTAGTTCGGATCGATCGCGGTGGCCTTTTCCAGCAGCGCCTGCGCCACCATGTTGTCCTGCCGCGTCACGCGCCAGTAATGCGACAGCGCGCGCATCACCAGATCCCAGGCATCGAGGCTGCCCGGCGGCTTGCGCCGGGCCCGAAAATTTTCCGCGGCATAGAGCTGCGGCTCGATCGTCGCCACGATCGATTCGGTGATCTCGTCCTGCACCGCGAACACGTCGGCGAGGTCGCGGTCGTAGCGCTCCGCCCAGATGTGGCTGCCGGTCGCGACGTCGTTGAGCTGAGCCGTGATGCGCACGCGCTCGCCGCTCTTGCGTACGCTGCCCTCGACGACATAGCCGACGCCGAGTTCCTCGGCGACCTGCTTCATGTGCACGGCCTTGCCCTTGTAGACGAAGGAGGAGTTGCGCGCGATGACGAAGAACCAGCGCAGTTTGGACAATGCGGTGATGATGTCCTCGCTGATTCCGTCGGAAAAATACTCCTGCGCCGGATCGTCGCTCATATTGGTGAAAGGAAGCACCGCGATCGCGGGCCGGTCGGGCATCGGCAAAGCCTGGCGCGACGGCTCGGGGACCTGGATGGCCGGCGGTGCGGCCTCGTCGGACATGATGCGATCGGTTCGCGGACGCACGTCGCCGACGAAGCGAAGCCCCTTGCGCGGCACGGTCCGGATGATTTTCTGACCCGCGCCGCTGTCGCCGATGGCCTTGCGGGCGGCGTTGATGCGGCTGGTCAGCGTCGAATCCGACACGATGCGGCCGTCCCAGACCGAGGCGATCAGATCGTCCTTGCTGATGACGCGCTCGCGGTTCTGCGTGAGGTAGACCAGCAGATCGAACACCTGCGGCTCGACATGCACCGGCGTGCCGGCGCGCCTGAGCTCGCGACGTTCGACATCGATCTCGCAATCAGCGAAGCTGAGGATCATTGGTCAGGCCCGGGAGCGGGTGGCGAGCGGATTCTGCCGCACCGCGCCAGGTTAGCATCCGGCGATCCCGGTTGCGATGCGGCATAAACGGGCTGTCTCAATCCTATCTCAAGCCGGTCTGGAGAATAAATCGTCGTTTTCTCAAAGCCTTGGGGTGCCACTCCGGGCATGCTGCGAAAGGGGAGCCCAACCAGGAAGGAATACGGCAATGCCATTGATTGAAGTCCATCTGATCGAGAACGTCTTCAACCCCGAGCAAAAGCGGCAGATCATCGAGAAGTTGACCGATGCGATGGTAGCGGTCGAAGGCGAGAACATGCGTGGCGTGACCTGGGTGAAGATTTCGGAAGTAGCCAGTGGCGAGTGGGGCATCGGCGGCCAGCCGCTGACCACCCAGGCGGTCAAGGATCTCGCCGCCGGCCGCAAGGCGGCATAGCGCAGGGAACGAGGACGGCAGCGCCGGCGGCGGAATTGTCTGCCCAAGCGCTGCCGGCCCAGCCGTGCCGTTCGATCGAGGGCCGGCTCGACGGTGATGGAATGGGCTTTCGTCAGCGGCGCGCCGCATACTCTTCCCGCAGTCGGCGTTTGAATATCTTGCCGGTGTCTTCCCGGGGCAGCACATCGCGGAATTCGATCAGGCGCGGCACCTTGAAGTTGGCGAGCTTGGCAGCGAGAAAGTCCCGAACCTGTTGCGCGGTCAGCATGGCCCCGCCGTGGGTCTGCACCACCGCAACCAGCGCCTGCCCGAACTCGGGATCCGGGACGCCGAAAACTGCGCAATCGGCGACGCCGGGCATGCCAATCAGAACCTGCTCGATTTCGGCGGGATAGATGTTCACGCCGCCCGAAAGCACCAGATCGGTCCTGCGGTCGCTGACGTAGAGATATCCTTCGTCATCCAGCCATCCGATGTCGCCCACGGTGACGTAGCCATCGTGTTCGATGGCCTTGCGGTCGTCGTCGCGGTTGATGTAGGTGAACAGCGGCGTCGCAAAATGCCGGGCGTAGATCTTGCCATGCATGCCCGCAGGCGCCTCGTTGCCGTCGTCGTCCAGAATCCTGATGGAGACGCCTTCGAGCGGCCGACCCGCCGATCCGGGTTTGCGGCGGGCCTCGGTCGAGGATATCGCGGTGAGGTAGCCGGTCTCGCTGGAGGCATAGGCTTCGTTGATGACGTCGCCCCACCAGTCGATCATGGCGCGTTTGACCTCGGGCGCGCACGGCGCACCCGTCGAGCTCACGAATTTGACCGAGCCGAGATCGTATTTGCTGCGCACCTGCTCGGGAAGCCGGAGCAGCCGGACATACATGGTCGGCACCAGATACGGGTGCGTGATCCGAAGCCGTTCGATGATCGAAAGCGTCGATTGCGCGTCAAACTTCGGTTCGAGGCGCAGCCAGGCGCCGAACTGCGCCACCATCAGCGCCGATGCGCACGGCGCGCTGTGATAGAGCGGAGCTGAAATCAGGCAGCGCGCATCGGGCGTCAGACCCAGTCCGCGTTGAAACATCTGCGCGATCCGTTCGGCGAGGGCTGATGCCTCCGCCGGAGAGGGCGGCAGGCGACGGACACCCTTCGGCCGACCGGTGGTGCCGGACGTATAGGCGATCATGCCCCGCGGGATCGTTGCGCTCATGGTATGGGGCTGGGCCGCGGCCACCAGTGCAGCCCAGTCACGTGCTCCCTCCGGGATCGCAGTCGCGGACGGGGGGATGTCATAGGCGGCAATCGTCAGCGCAAGCGGCTGCAGCGCAAACACCGGAAGCTCGGGCGGCAGGCCGTCCGCAATTTGCCGCAGCAGGTCGGCATGGGCGAACAGGGCCTTCGCGCCGCAGTCGCGCACAATGTAGCCGGCCTCTTCGCTCTTGAAGTGCCAGTTGAGCGGCGTGAAGTAGAGCCCCAACTGACGTGCCGCCAGCATGATATCGATCAGCGCCGGTTCATTGCGCAGCATCAGGGCGATGGTATCTCCCTCCTTGAGACCGACGGCGGCCATCGCGCCCGCAACCGCAGCGGATCGCGCGGTCATCTCCTGCGCAGTAAATTCCTGGTCGCCAAATGACAGCGTCGGGAACATCGATGCCCTCCGATCCCGGCGAAACAACCGCCGAAAGCTCGTTGTTCGCGCGCCCACCATTACGCGCAACCGCGCGCCTGAAGGCAAGCGCTTTGCCGATGGCGGGGTTCTGGCGGTGCAGTGCGGCATGTTGCAAACGCGCGAGTTTCGTTGAGTCCGCCCGGTCAAACGGCTATGCTCGCCGAGCGAACAAGAATGCAGCTTTGACCGGCAGGGTGAGAACGTCATGGGTAAGGCTCTCATGGGTAAGGCTCTCATGGGTAAGGCTCTGGTCGCGGCAACCTTGGCGGCTCTTGCCACGCTTGGACTTTGCGCCGCTGGCCTGGCGCAGGAAACCGCCGACCAGCAACTGGGCACGGTCCATTTCGCGACCTCCTGCAACGACACGGCGCAACGACGGTTCGATCGGGCCATGCGCTACCAGCATTCGTTCTGGTACGCGGAATCCAGGGATATCTACCAGGAGGCGCTCAAGGCCGATCCGCAATGCGCGATCGCCTATTGGGGCGTTGCGCTGTCGCTTCTCAACAATCCGCACAGCCCTCCGCCGGCGCCCAATGTTCCGCTCGGCCTTGCCGCGATCGAGAAGGCGAAGGCGACCGGCGCCAAAACCCAGCGCGAGCGCGACTACATCGACGCGCTGGCGGTGATGTATGTCGACTTCGACAAGACGTCGCACCAGGCCCGCGTGCAATCCTACCTGAAGGCGATGCAAGCGCTGGCCGCAAAATATCCCGACGACGACGAAGCCCAGATATTCTACGCGATTACGCTCAATGTCGCGGCCTCGCCCGCCGACAAGACCTACGCCAATCAACTCAAAGGGGCGGCGATCCTCGAGCCGATTTTCCAGCGCCAGCCGCGGCATCCGGGCGTCGCCCACTACCTGATCCATCTGTATGACTATCCGGCGATCGCCGTCAAAGGCCTGCCGGCAGCGCTGCGCTATGCGAAGATCGCGCCGAATGCCCCGCACGCGCAGCACATGCCGTCTCACATTTTTACCAGGGTCGGCTATTGGAAGGAATCGATTGCGGCAAACACGGCTTCGGTGCTGGCGGCGAAGGCCGAGAAGGAAATTGGCGATCAACTGCATGGGCAGGACTATCTGGTCTACGCCTATCTGCAACTCTGCCAGGACAAGGAAGCGCGCGGCGTGGTCGAGGAGGTCGAAACCGCTCAGTTCGATGCCGATGCCTTCGGCGCGGCCTTTGCGCGGGCGGCTTCGCCAGCGCGCTACATGGTCGAGCGCGGCGACTGGAGCGGCGCGGCCGGTCTTGAGGTCAAGCCGAGCAAGTTTCCGCATGTCATGGCAGTCACCTATTTCGCGCGCGCGATCGGCGCCGCCCGCTCCGGCAATGCGGCCTCCGCCAGGGCCGATGCCGCCAGGCTCGCCGAGATCCGCGACCGGCTGCGCGAGGCCAAGAACACTTATTGGGCGAGCCAGGTCGACATCCAGCAGCAGGCGGCGACCGCCTGGATCCTTTACGCCGACGGCAAATACGATGACGCGCTCGAGGCCATGAGCGCCGCGGCCGACGCCGAGGACAAGAGCGAAAAGGCGCCGGTCACACCCGGACCGCTGGCGCCGGCGCGGGAATTGTACGGCTTCATGCTGCTCGATCGCGGCATGGCCAAGGAGGCGCTTGCGGCGTTCGAGGCCACGATGGCGAAAGAGCCGAACCGCTTCAATGGCTATGTCGGGGCGGCCAAGGCCGCGCAGGCGCTCGGCGACGCCAGCAAGGCCAAGGCGACGTACGAAAAACTGGTCGCACTCGCCGCCGGCTCCGATTCCGCACGGCCCGCGCTCGCCGCTGCCCGAGCCTTTGTCGCAAGCAACTAGCAACGTCGTTCAGACCGATCGCGGCCAGTCATGCCATGAAAAGAGCCCTCATCCTTGCTGCAATTGTCGGCCTCGGGCTGGGCGGCGTGGCCGGGGCGTTCGCGTTTTTCGCATGGCCGATGCTGAACCGCGGCGGAGCGCTGGCCGCGCCGAGCCATCCCCAGTGGAGGGAGGTGCAGTGGTCCCACCCGATCGACCAATGGGGCAAGGGCAAAGCCTTTCGATGCGCTGCGGCCGACTGTGGAGTCGAGGTCAATCTTTATATTCGGGCCAAGATCGGGTTTTGCAACTGCAAGACCGGCGTATCGGATGATGATGAACTCAATCGCTTGAGCGACTTCGGGTTGATGGGTGCAAAGCCTTCCGTGCTGGGACCGGGACGCCCGATTGACATTGCGTGGATGAAGGGCCGCAGCCGGGCCTACGCCGTCGCCGATCCCTATCAAGCGCCGACGTCGGCGCTGGCGGTTGCCTTCAACGACCATTGCGACGCCATCGTTGCCACGGCCCTGGTCGCCCACGATCGTCCGGCGGCGATCGAACCCAGCATCATCGAGTTCCTCAACAGCCAGACCATCGTGCACTGGGCCGAGGTAACGCTTGGCCTGTAACGATGGCGGTCAGCGCCCCCTGAGGGGAAGCACAAAGACCTGGCCGGGATAGATCCGATCCGGATTGCGGATTCGGTCCCGGTTCGCCCTGTACACGAGCGCGTATCGGGTGCCCTCGCCATAGGTCAGACGGCTGATGCGCCACAGGCTGTCGCCGCGGGTCACGGTCGTGGTGGATCTCCTCGGCGTGAAGGCGGCGGACAACGAGCTTCCGTCTGACCGAGCGGCGGCGGTCGAAACGGTGGCGTCCTGCTGCTTTGCAAGTTGCAAGGCAGGCTGCGCCGGCGCTTGCGACGACCCGGCGGCCTGAGCGGGCGCGGAACGGCTTGCCGACGTTGTCCCTGGCGCACTGGACGGCAGCTCCGCATGCGCCTGGATCGCGCCGGAACCGGTCGCCGGTTCGGCCAACGCGACCGCGACGCTCTGCTTGGACAGCGTCTGCCTGCCGTCAGGCTCGCGGGACCGCAGCGTGAGCGCGTAGTTTCCGCCGGGAAGCCGCGGCGGGGTCATGACGAACTGCCCGGATTGATCCGCGACTGCCCGATCGAGGCTCTCGCCGTTGCGCAACAGTTCGACGGTTGCACCCGGCGCAGCCGTGCCGGCGATGACCGCGTCACCTGTGGGCTCGATGCGGGCGACGTCGAAAGCCGGCAAATGGTCTTCGGTATCCGCGCGGGGCGACACCGGCGGTGCAGCGGCCACCGCGTTGGCTCCGGCCGGTACGGTTGCGAGCGAAACCTGATCTTGAGCTGGCGGCGCGGGTGGCGCAACCGCGGCGGTGGCGATTGCGGCCTTGGTTTCCCGCGCCGGCTCCTGTTGCATGTGCATGATGCCGAACACCAATGCGGCACCGCATGTCGCGGTAAGCGCGAGATATGGCACGGCGATCCGGCCCAGCGATGTGGCAGTCATCATCCGCGATCCTTGGCTAGATCGTTTTCCGGCCAGCCCCAGCCCCCGAGGCCGACCCTGCGCTCATTTGTTACGGTCATCAAGTCCGGCAGACCGGGTTTCCATCGGTCAGTCGTGCTGTCTAATGCACATCGTGATGCAATATGGGCATTTTGAGGACGCCGCGACGTTTACTCGACGTCCGGCGCTCCGGAATGCGCTGCTATCGCTTTGCGCACAGAATGACGACGTCGGGGACGTCGGATTGGCCCGGGCGTGGATCACAGGCAGCGCCGGTATCATTGAATGTTTTCGGCGCCTGATCGGCGGAGCCTGTCCTGGACAGGCAGGTCGCGCTCACCATGACTTCGTCGATGCCGCACATCGCCGGCCGCGACACGCCGCCCTCCGAGGAAGACCGGACAACCCGGAATTGCGGCGGCGGCGAAACGCCGTTCTCACCGTTTTTCCCGGCGGTGCCCGGAGGGCCCAGCGGCCCGGGAGGGCCGGCCGGCCCGGTCGCGCCGGCGTCGCCCTTGTCGCCTTTGTCGCCCTTGTCCCCTTTGGGACCGGAACAGCCGGCGGCCGCCAATGCGGCAGCCAGCCCGCAGACCATCAGGAAAGATCTTTGCATCGGAAAACCGCCCATCGGCACGGCGCCTTCAACGTCTGCGCGTGCCGATTGCTCCGCACCGCTGGAAACCGGCATTTGACTCGACTGCGGTGCCGCGTCAAGACACCATGAGCTTGCCGGCTCTTCGAGGCCGGTTTTCGGCCGGCCGTTTGGTGGACGCCGTCCTACGCCGGCGCGCAATTGACTCAACCGCCGGCTCGCGCCAAGAACAGGCGAGCCCGATGATTTCAAAGCCACGCTCCCGACTATGCCCGACTTCCACGGCGTCTTTCCCTACCTGGTGTCGCCGATCGATGCCGACGGGAACATCCGCACCGACGTGCTCGGCCGGCTGTGCGATGACCTCATCAAGTCTGAGGTGCACGGGCTGACGCCGCTCGGCTCGACCGGCGAATTTGCCTATCTGAACAGGACGCAGCGCCTGACGGTGGTGCAGACCACCATCGAAGCCGCGAACGGGCGCGTGCCGGTGGTCGCCGGCGTTGCCTCGACTTCGACGGCGGATGCGGTGGAGCAGGCCAGGGCCTGCCAGCAGCTCGGCGCCGATGGCATTCTCGCGGTCCTGGAAGCGTATTTCCCGCTCGGCGACGCGCAGGTCGAGAGCTATTTCCGTGCCATTGCCGATGCCGTCGATATTCCGGTCGTGATCTATACCAATCCGCAATTCCAGCGCTCGGACCTGACGCTCGATGTGATCACGCGGCTGTCCGCGCATCCGCGCATCGGCTACATCAAGGATGCTTCCACCAATACCGGACGATTGCTGTCGATCATGAACCGTTGCGGCGATGCCATCCGGGTGTTTTCCGCCTCCGCCCATATCCCGGCCGCGGTAATGCTGATCGGTGGGGTCGGCTGGATGGCCGGGCCGGCCTGCCTGGTTCCGCGCCAGAGCGTCGAGCTCTACAATCTCTGCAAGGCGCGGCGCTGGGACGAAGCCTTGGCGCTGCAGCGCCGGCTGTGGCGCCTCAACGAGGCCTTCACGCGCTACAATCTGGCGGCCTGCATCAAGGCCGGACTTGCGATCCAGGGCTACGATGTGGGCGATCCCGTCGCGCCGCAATCAGCCCTCACCGCCGACGAGCGCAAGGCCGTCGCGGCGGTGCTGCGCGACCTCGGCTGATAGCCGTCATTCCGCGGCGCGCGGAGCGCGAACCCGGAATCCATAACCATCATCGTGAGTATGGATTCCGGGTCTGCGCCGAAGAGGCGCGTCCCGGAATGACAGCGTTGGTTGTTTCAGCCGGAAAATCCGCTAAAACCCGCGGCAAATCCTGGAAAGAGACTCGAAGGACAAACTGATGAACATTCTTCCCGGCGATATGCGTTTTGGTGCGGGCCAGCCGGTCAAGCGTCTTGAAGACCGGAGGCTGCTGACCGGGAAGGGGCAATTCATCGACGACAAGCCGGAGGATGGCGCGCTGTGGTTGCACGTGCTGCGCTCGCCCCATGCCCATGCCAGGATCGTGTCGATCGACAGCACGGCCGCATCGCAGACGAAGGGCGTCGTCGCGGTCTATACCGGCGCCGATCTGATCGCCGACGATATCGGCACGCTTCCGACGTTGTTGGTATTCCAGCGGCCCGACGGTTCGCCGATGACGGCGCCGCCGCGCCGGCTGTTGGCCCATGACATCGTGCGCTTTGCCGGCGAGCCGGTGGCGGCGGTGGTGGCGACGTCGCGGATCGCCGCACAGACCGCGGCGGAGGCGATTGCGGTCGAGTATCAAGCGCGGCCATCGGTGATCGATCCTGCCGAGGCGATCAAGCCGGGCGCGCCGGCGGTATGGGCGGAGGTGCCTGACAACATCGTGGCCGCGATGAGCTATGGCGATGCCGCCGCGGTCGAGGCGGCTTTCGCCACGGCCGCGCATGTGGTCTCGCTCGATCTGGTCAGCCAGCGGCTGGTCCCTTCCGCGATGGAGCCGCGCAGCAGCATCGCCGAAGTCGACGGCAAATCCGGGCGGCTCACATTGTATGTGCAGTCGCAGACTCCGGGCTCGACCCGCGACCTGCTGGCCGAAGCCGTGCTGAAACGTCCGAAGGAAAGCGTGCGTGTGCTGGTCGGCGATATCGGTGGCGGCTTCGGCCAGAAGACCAGCCTCTATCCGGAGGACGGCCTCGTCGCCTACGCGGCGGTCAAATTGGGCCGCAAGATCCGCTGGCGCGGCGACCGCACCGACGAGTTCGTTGGCGGCACCCATGGCCGCGATCTCACCTCGACGGGCGAATTCGCGCTCGACGCCAAAGGACGCGTGCTGGCCTATCGGGTGCGCTCGCTCGGCGGCACCGGGGCCTATATCTCTGGCGCCGGCACCATCATTCCGCTGGTGCTCGGTCCCTTCGTTCAGTCCGGCGTGTACGACCTTCCGCTGGTCCACTATGAGGTCAAGGCGGTCATGACCAACACCGCGCCGGTCGGTGCCTATCGCGGCGCGGGCCGGCCGGAGGGCGTGTTCATCGTCGAGCGGCT
Organism: uncultured Alphaproteobacteria bacterium; assembly: GCA_963748165.1. Lineage (GTDB taxonomy): Bacteria > Pseudomonadota > Alphaproteobacteria > Rhizobiales > Xanthobacteraceae > Bradyrhizobium. The sequence continues at coordinate 79,119 of CAVVIM010000016.1, read as the reverse complement.
GATGGATGCGGCGGCGCGCCAGATCGGCATCGACCCGCGCGCGATTCGAAAGGCGAATTACATCAAGCCGGCGCAGCTTCCCTATACCAACCCGGTCGGCCAGGTCTACGACAGCGGTGCATTCGCGCACGTGCTGCAGCGTGCCAGCGAGCTTGCGGACTGGGATGGCTTTGCCGCCCGCAAGAGGGCCGCGAAGAAGAAGGGCCTGCTCTATGGCCGCGGCCTGACCAGCTATATCGAATGGACCGGCGGGCGCGCGCACACCGAAAAGGTCAGCCTGCATGCGACCGCGGAGGGACGCATTATCCTGCATTCGGGCACCCAGGCGATGGGGCAGGGGTTGCAGACCACCTATTCGCAGATGGTCGCGGCCTCGCTCGGCATTCCAATCGACAGCATCGACGTGGTGCAGGGCGACACCGATCTCGCCACCGGATTCGGCAGCGTCGGCTCGCGTTCGCTGTTCGTCGGCGGTACCGCGGTGGCGGTGTCGACCAACGACCTGATCGCGAAGGCCCGCGCGAAGGCGTCGAACCTGCTGGAAGCTTCCGTCGAGGACATCGAATATCGCGACGGCTGGCTCACGGTGGTGGGCACCGACAGGCGGATCGGCCTGTTCGACATCGCGAAAAAAGAAGATGGCGCGCGCCTGAGCGTGGACAGCGAGGGCGAAGTCGACGGCCCGAGCTGGCCCAACGGCACCCATATCTGCGAAGTCGAAATCGATCCGGAAACCGGCGTCAGCAGGGTGGTGCGCTACACCACGGTCGACGACGTCGGCGTCGCGGTCAATCCGATGCTGGTGACCGGACAGGTTCACGGCGGCGTCGCGCAAGGCATCGGACAGGCGCTGTATGAGGGCGTGTCCTATGATTCCGACGGGCAATTGCTGACCGCGAGCTACCAGGATTACTGCATTCCGCGCGCCGACGATATTCCGCCGATCGCGGTGACGCTGGACAATTCCGCGCCCTGCCGCACCAATCCGCTGGGCGCCAAGGGCTGCGGCGAGTCCGGCGCGATCGGCGGTCCGCCCTGCATCACCAACGGCGTGATGGACGCGCTCGACGAACTCGGCATCAAGACCCTCGACACGCCGCTGACGCCGCTGAAGCTCTGGCAGGCGATCCGGCAAGCCAAGGCCGCGCGGGCGTGATGACCGAGCGTCGCGTTCCGATCTTTCGGTCATTCCGGGGCGCGCGTTACGCGAACCCGGATTGAATTCCGGTTCGGCGTTGGCTCGCCCCGGAATGACGCGAGCCGGATCGCATCGCGGCAAAAAGCTGCAGCCCACGCGCGATCCTTCTGCTACCCTGCGGCAAATCATAAAGGGAGATTTCGATGCGCAGACTTTGGACCGTGCTGGCGGCGCTGGCGACCTTGAGCCTGACCAATTGCGGCTACAACGCGATCCAGACCAACGACGAACAGGTCAAATCGGCGTGGTCCGAAGTCCTCAACCAGTACCAGCGCCGCGCCGACCTCGTGCCCAATCTCGTCAACTCGGTGAAGGGCTTTGCGCAGCAGGAAAAGGACGTGCTGCTCGGGGTCACCAATGCCCGCGCCAAGGTCGGCAGCATCCAGGCGACGCCGGAGCTGATCAACGATCCCGGCGCGTTCGCGAAATTCCAGGCGGCGCAGGGCGAACTGAGCAGCGCGCTGTCGAAACTGCTGGTGGTGACGGAGAACTATCCGCAGCTCAAATCCGATGCGCTGTTCCGCGATCTGATGGCGCAGTTGGAGGGCACCGAAAACCGCATCACGGTCGCCCGCAACCGCTATATCAAGACGGTGCAGGATTATAACGTCACCATCCGCTCGTTCCCGACCAATTTGACGGCGCTGGCGTTCGGGTACAAGGACAAGGCGAACTTCACGGTCGACAACGAAAAGGAAATCTCGACCGCCCCGAAGGTCGATTTCAATCCGGCGCCGGCGGCGCCAGCCACGCCGGCCGCGCCGGCCAAATAGTTCGGCAACCGATTGACCGCGATGAACGCTGCAAGAGCCTGCCTTGTTGCGCTGCTGCTGTGCTGGGCGTTTGCGGCATGGGCCGACGTCGCGGTGCCGCCGCTCACCGGCCAGGTGGTCGATCAGACCGCCACGCTGAGTAGCGCCGACATCGCCGCGCTGACGCAGAAGCTGAAGGATTTCGAGGCCCGAAAGGGCAGCCAGATCGCCGTGCTGATCGTGCCGACCACGGCGCCGGAAGCGATCGAGCAATACTCGATCCGGGTCGCGGAGGCCTGGAAGATCGGACGCAAGAAGGTCGACGATGGCGTCATCCTGCTGGTCGCCAAGGACGATCGCAAGCTTCGCATCGAGACCGGCTACGGCCTCGAGGGCGCGCTGACCGATGTCGCCGCAAGGCGCATCATCGATGAGATCATCACGCCGAAATTCAGGACCGGGGATTTTGCCGGGGGAATCTCCGCCGGCGTCGACCGCATCATCGCCGCCGTCGATGGCGAACCGCTGCCGGCGCCGGAGCCGCAGCAAAGCTTCGGCGGCGGCGACCATATCGATTTTCTGTTCAATCCCCTGGTCATTTTCGGCGTCTTTGTCGTCGGCGGGTTGCTGCGGACCCTGCTCGGCCGGCTGATCGGATCGGTCGCCACCGGCGGCGTGGTCGGACTGGTGGCATGGCTTGCCCTCGGGTCGCTGGCCTTCTGCCTGATCGCGGCGCTGCTCGCCTTCATGTTCGCCATGTTCGCCGAAAGCGTCGTCTCGCCGAATGGGCGGGGCGGCAGTTGGTCGGGCGGTGGCGGCTCGTTTTCCGGAGGCGGCAGTTCGGGCGGCGGCGGGTTCAGCGGTGGCGGCGGCAGTTTTGGTGGTGGCGGCGCATCGGGGAGCTGGTAGGCATGGGCATCAAGCGCATCGGCAAGCATCTGCTCGCGCATCGCTGGCGGCTGCGTCAACTGTTTCCGTCAAGCGCGCTCGCGGCCATCGAGCAGGCGATCAAGACCGGCGAAACCAGCCATGCCGGCCAGGTCCGTTTTGTGGTCGAAGGCGCGCTGGATGGGGCGCCGCTGTTTCGCGACCAGTCGGCGCGGCAGCGCGCCATCGACATCTTCGCGCAGTTGCGGATCTGGGATACCGCCCATAACAACGGCGTCCTGATCTACCTGCTGCTGGCCGATCGCCAGGTCGAGATTGTCGCCGATCGCGGCATCGATACCAAGGTGGGGTCGGCCGGCTGGGAGAAAATATGCCGGGCGATGCAGGCTGAATTCAAGGTGGGCCATTTCGAGCGCGGCGTGATCGAAGGTATCGAGGCAGTCTCGCAGCAACTCGCGAAATACTTCCCGGCGCACGGCGCCGGGCGCAACGAATTGCCGGATGCACCGGTGGTGATTTGAGGCCGCACGCCGTCAACCGCACCTTTTCCGTCATTGCGAGGAGCACTTGCGACGAAGCGAATCCAGTCTTGTTGCGGCGCACTGGATTGCTTCGCTGCGCTCGCAATGACGTGGAAATGACGGCGGTTGGACGCGAGCTCCCGTCTTACGCCTTGACCGAAGGCCGTTCGCCGACGCGGGCGAACCATGCGGCCCGGCGTGTCAGGCGTCGTCGAGCTTGTTGAGATCGCGCACCGACTGCATGATCGGCTCGAAATTCGACCGCGCGTCGAGCGCATCGAACAATTGCGCGGTGTCCGACAGCAGGCCGTGGGAGCGCGCAATCGCGATCCTGACGTCGTCCTGCGGCGTGTCGGACAGCCGGCCGTGCCCCGACAGCAGCACCTTGGAATTCAGGCCCCGCAGCCGCTCCAGCGACTGGATGTAGTCGCTGATGCTGCCCGACCCGAACACGCCGCCCATCACGCCGCCGGGCATCAGGGTGTCGGCGGCGAACAGCAGCCCCTTCTCCTGGTCGAACAGGCTGATGCAGGCCGAGGTGTGGCCCGGCGTGTACATCACGTCGAGGCGGAAGTTGCCGAGATCGATCAAATTGCCCTCTTCGAGCCAGATATCGATATTGATCGGCTCGTTCGGCTCGTTGAACATCTTGCGCAGCATCGAGAAGTCATCGCGCAGCATGATCTTGTTGGCGGCGAGGCGGTGGGCTGCGATGATGGTGCGTTTGCTGAAACGGTAGGCCGCGCCGATGTGATCGAGATGTTCATGGCTGAGGATCAGCATGTCGATCTGGTCCGGCGCACAGCCGAGGTGGTCGAGGCATTCCAGCAAATGAGTAAAGTTCGAGGACAAGCCGACATCGATCATGATGGTCCGCGACTTGCCGCGCACCAGATAGGCATTGGCGGCACGGTTCTTGAAGCGGATCTGGTAGACCTCCTCGGCGGCCCTGATCAGCGAGCAGACCGGGGTGTCGAGGAGAACCGGAAATGGGCTCGGCTTGCGGTCGCTCATGGGCTCGGTGCCCTGAAGGTGAGCGCGTTGGAGGCCCGCAGCCGCTTGCTCAACGCATCCATGATCATCAGCGCGAATGCCGGCTGCTGACTGACCAGATAGACGAAGCGGGCATGGTTGATCCTCATCACCCGGGTGTTTGGCGTGGCGGCGATCGCGGTCGCCGACCGCGAGGAGCCGTCGATCACCGCCATCTCACCGAAGAACTCGCCCTTGCCCAGGGTCACGATCACGGACTTGCTGGCGCCGTTCAGCTTGGCGATGTCGACGCGGCCTTCCAGCACCACGAACAGTTCGCGGCCGCTCGAGCCCTCCTCGAAAATGACATCGCCGACGCCAAACTCGTTGATGCATTTCTCGATGGCCATGGCGCCCCTGCCTTCTGGCTGGTTGTTGCCGCCATGTTAGTCGGGAAACCGGTCGGCGCAAACGCCGATCGGGCCGCTTGCCGCTTGCCGCAGGGGAGCCAAGGGCGCCGCCGCCGCGCCCCATCGAGCCCAAACCGGGTCCGAACAAGTTCCTAAAATTTCGGTAAGCAACGGGCCGGTAACGATTTGGCAAGCAATGAAAGTTACCAAATGGTCAACCCATCCTGGAGAATTAGCCGTGAGCGAACAAGCCGAGCAGACCAGCGGCGAAGCCGGTTCCCCGGGCGCCGAGCCGATTGTTCCCAACCCGGCGGAGCCCGCTTCCGAGCCGGTCGCCGCGTCGGCACAGCCCCCGATCAGCGCCGAATCTCCCGATCTGGCGCCCGAACCGGGCCCGACCGGCCAGGCGCCGGACGCGAAAGCGCCGGAAGTGGCTGCAGCCGACCGGCGCCCCGCCGGCAAGCTGATGATCATGGCCCCGAGCGAGCGGAACTGGAGCGGCGACGACGCGGCCCGTGACGCCGAGGCCCCGAAGCATTCGAGCCTGCTCGGCAAGCGCCGGCTGGCGACGATGGCCGCGGTCGTGGCGCTGGCGGCGGTCGCGGGTGCGCTCGGCGGCGCACTGGCGACAGTGAGCTTCGGGCATCCGGCCGGCGCGGTCGCAGCGACGGCGGGCAACCACGCTCTGGAAGCCTCGGTCGCGCGGATCGATGCCGACGTCGTGGCGCTCAAGGCCAGCGTCGAACATACCTCCAAGATGGGCATCAGCCAGTTCAACAAGACCAGCGATCGTCTCGACAGGCTCGAGAAGGCGCAGGCCGAGCCGGCGGCCAAGCTCGCCCGGCTCAGCGAGGCGGTGGAAAAGTTGCACGCCGCGCCGCCACCAGCTCCAGCGGCGGCGGCGCAGGCAGCGCCGAAAGAGGTCACCGGCTCGGTGACGCCGGCCGTGCCCGTGGCTGCGCCGAAGGTCGAGGTGGCCCGGTTGCCGACCATCGATGACTGGTTCCTGCGCGACGTCAGCCACGGCAGCGCGCTGATCGAAGGCCGGCGCGGCGTCTACGAAGTCTATGCCGGCGATCCCGTGCCGGGCCTTGGCCGCATCGATGCGATCCGGCGCCAGGATGGCCGCTGGGTGGTCGTGACCAGCCGAGGCTTGATCGTCGAACGCTAACGGCCTGGCCGCCGCCGGATCGACCCTGCGCCGTGCTGCATTTCGACTGCGAGTTGGCCGGCTTTTCGGCTATTTTCCCCACTAGAAGTCGCCCGCAAGCGGCCCTGAAACGGCGTTTGCGGGCTGCGGCTTTCGAGAGGGATGAGCCGGCCGTTGCGTTTTCTGGGCACGATCCTGGTTCTGGCCTGCAGCGTTTTCGCCGCGCGCCAGGCCCACAGCGCCGCGGCGCTCGAGCGCGGTACCGCGATCATCGAGCCGTTTGCGTTGCGCGGGCTCGACCGGGGAAGGCTTGGTCTTCGCCGCATCATGCTCCCGGCGGCAACAGCCAACGCGCCGCTTGCCAATGGCGAGCTGTTCGCGCTGCCATCGATGGCGCCGGTCCGCACGGCGCTCGACGCCGAATTCGATCGCTATTTGGCCCGGCACAGGGCCGATTTTCCCGACGAAAGCATCGGCGTTGGAAGTCCGTATGACGTGCAGTTGTTCGACCGCTCGCTGCTGTACTCCGACAATTCGCGTTTCGTGCTGTCCGGCATCATCAACCGGATGGACCGCAGCTACGTCTCGCCGGACGGCTGCGGCGAAATCAGGCTGATCTACCGGCTGACACGAACAAGCCTGCCGGAGCCAGGCGAGGCCGCTGCCTCGCCGCGGCTGCCGATGACGCTCAATGTCGTGCTGAAGGCCAAGGCCGATCACGCCGTCGACGGCAACGGCGCGCCCCTCGGCTGCGCCGAGATCGCGCGCCGCTGGCTCAATGCCGGCGCATCCGCTGCCACCGGCGCGGAGCTTGTGGAAAAACTGACCGCCAGGGACGGCCCGCTCGACCTGATCCGGCCGGACAATATCGACCGCATCGAAACCAATCTGCAGATCGCGCACGCGCCAAAAACGCCCCGGCACGAGTTTCGCACCGACTATCTGCTGAAGGTATTCCACTACGATGCGCAGGCGCAGCGCTTCGAGCAAGCGCCGCTCGAGAACCAGATCGATCGCGACCGGATTGCCGCCGACCCGGAACTGAGGCGGGAATTCAAGGCCTGGCTGCTCGATCCCGGCCATTTCGTCGAACTTGACCGCGGCACGGTTCTGCTTCCGGACAAGTTCCTGGCCAGCCGGGCGATTGCGGCCACGCCGGTCGGGTTTGATCCGTCGAAACTGCAGCCGGCCTTTGGTCTCGTGCAGGGCGACGATACGGCGACCGAGCCCGTATTCAGCGACCATGACGTGGTTGCGGCGCTGGCGCGGGCCACTGAGCGTGGCGTCAGCCTGCAGAATATCCGGTCGGTCGCGGGTTTCGAGCGCCGGCTCAACGACATCACCTGCGCGGGGTGCCACCAGACCCGCAGCATCGGTGGCTTTCATTTCCCCGGCGTCGACTGGATGGCGGCCAGGCCTTCCAATTCCACGGTGGTGCCGGGGTCGCCGCATTTCTTCGGCGATCAGGTCAGGCGCCGCGATATCCTGATTTCGCTGCGCGACGGCCGCGCGCCGGATTATTCCCGCGGATTTTCCAGCCGGCCGCAGCTACGCGGCAGCACCGAACTCGCCGGCACCGAATATCAGGACGGCTGGGGCGCGCACTGCTATCGGCAGATGCCCGATGCAAAAGACAACGACCGCAGCTTCACGTCCTGGAGCTGCGCCGAGGGCTTGGCCTGCCAGGTCGTCGGCGCGAGGTCGCGGATGGGGATGTGTTTTATCGATAGAAGCGAGCAAAACCGCCGGCCGCTGCCGCCGCGGCCAGATTGACAGCAAGCTCACCGGTCGTGTTTCATCGCCTGGGCGAGCGCCGAAGAAGCGGCTGCCGGAAGCAAACATGGACGACATCATCATCGTTGGCGGCGGCATCGGCGGCCTGACACTCGGCCTCGCGCTGCATGCGGCCGCGCTTCCCTGCCGGATCTTCGAATCCGCCGCTGCGATCAGACCGGTCGGGGTTGGTATCAATCTGCTCCCGCACGCCACCAGGGAACTCGCGGCGCTCGGACTCGAGCCGGCGCTGGCGCGGATCGCGATCGAGACTCGGGACGCGACCTTTTTCAACCGCTTCGGCCAGTTGATCTATCAGGAGCCGCTCGGCCGCGCGGCGGGCTATGCCCAGCCGCAATTCTCGATCCATCGCGGCGATCTGCAGATGGCGTTGCTCGAAGCTTTCCGCGCCCGCGCCGGCAGCGACCGGCTCGTCACCAACCATCATTGCATCGGCGTCGAGCAGGATGCGTTGGGTGTCAGCGCGCATTTTTCCGACGGGCCGGGCGGCGCCAACCGCAGCACCGTGCGCGGTCGCGCTGCGATCGCCTGCGACGGCATCACCTCCGCCATCCGCAAGCAGTTTTTTCCGGACGAGGGCGAGCCGCGTTATTCCGGCATCAACATGTGGCGCGGCGTCACCCGCTGGAAGCCGATGCTGTCGGGCGCCAGCATGGTGCGTGCGGGATGGATGTCGCACGGCAAGATGGTGATCTATCCGATCCGCCATGCCGGCTCCGACGGGCTGCAGCTCATCAACTGGGTCGCTGAAATCGAGAACTCCGCTCTACCGCAAGCGTGACTGGAACCGGCCGGGCGCGATCGACGACTTCATCGGCGCGTTTGCCGACTGGCATTTCGACTGGCTCGATGTCCCGGCCTTCATCCGCGCCGCCGACAGCGTGCTGGAATTTCCGATGGTCGATCAGGACCCGCTGCCGCGCTGGAGCTTCGACCGGGTGACGCTGCTCGGCGACGCCGCCCATCCGATGGTGCCGCGCGGCTCCAATGGCGCCGGCCAGGCGATCCTCGATGCGCGCGCGCTGGCGTCGGCGCTGCTCGAGGCCGGCGAGCCGGTCGCCGCGCTGGCCGCCTATGAGAAGCAACGCCTGGAGGCCACCACGCGCGTCGTCCTGACCAATCGCAGCAATCCGCCCGATGCGATCCTGCGCGAGGTGTTCGAGCGCACCCGCGACCGGCCGTTCGATGCGATCGAGGATGTCATCAGCCGCGACGAACTGGTTGCGCTGTCGGAAGGCTATAAGCGGATCGCCGGCTATTCGAAGGACGCCTTGCGCGGCTAGGTCGGGACGATTTCAGGGGAGGGACGGCCATGGCGGCTTCGCAAGCTGCAGGCGGCGGATCGGAGCCGCTTGATGTCGTTGAGTTCATCGACCGGCAGCCGGTCGGCGGATTCCAGATCCGGCTGCTGCTGACTTGCGCGGCGGTGCTGTTTCTCGACGGCTTCGACACCCAGGCGATCGGCTATGTCGCGCCGGCGCTTGCCAAGGAATGGGGTCTGAGCAAGGCCGCGCTCGGCCCGGTGTTCAGTGCGGGCCTGTTCGGGCTGATGATCGGCGCCCTGTTGCTCGGTCCGCTCGCCGACCGGATCGGACGCAAGAAGATCATCGTTTTCTCGACCCTTGCATTCGGCATCGGCGCGCTGATCACGGCAATGGTCCACGGCGTCGATGCGTTGCTCGCGATCAGGTTCCTGACCGGGCTCGGCCTCGGCGGTGCGATGCCGAACGCCATTGCGATGACGTCCGAATTCAATCCGCGCCGTCGCCGCGCCACCATGGTGATGATCATGTTCTGCGGCTTTTCGGTGGGAGCCGCGCTCGGCGGCCTGCTTGCCGCGGCGCTGATCCCGCATTTCGGCTGGCGTTCGGTGTTTATCGTCGGTGGCGTCGCGCCGCTGTTGCTGGCGCCGATCCTGGCGCTGCGGCTCCCGGAATCGGTCCGGTTCCTGGTCCTTGCCGGGCGGCCGCAGGCGCGCATTGCCGAATTGCTCGAGCAGATCGATCCAAAAGCGGGGTTCGCTCCGGATACCCGGTTCGTGGTGCACGAACCCGCATTGCAGGGCGTTCCGGTGCTGCATCTGTTCAGGGACGGACGAACCCTGGTCACGCTGCTCTTGTGGGTGGTGTTCTTCATGAGCCTGCTCGACCTCTATTTCCTGGCGAACTGGTTGCCCACGGTTCTCAACGATCTCGGCGCTTCGGTGTCGGTGGCGGCGCTGATCGGCGCGATGTTGCAGGTCGGCGGCATTGTCGGGACGTTTGCGCTTGGCAGCATCATCGACCGCTTCTCGTTTCGCGCGCTGGCGCTGGTCTATTTCATTGCCGTGTTCGCGGTCGGCGCGATCGGTCAGCTCGGACATTCGGCCATCCTGGTCACGCTGGCGATCTTCGCCGCCGGCTTCTGCATCGTCGGCGGCCAGATTGCCGCCAACGCGCTGGCCGCGGCGTTCTATCCGACCTCGGTCCGGGCCACCGGTGTCGGCTGGGCGCTGGGGATCGGCCGGGTCGGCTCGATCGTCGGACCGCTGGTCGGCGGCATGCTGCTGACCATGAAGTGGAGCACGGCGTCGGTCTTCATGGCGGCCGCTGCCGCCGCCTTGTGCGCCGCGCTGTCGGCGTTCTCGCTGAGCCGGCTCGCGGGCATGGGCGGCACCGGCAGCCGAAGCACGGATCAGCCGGCACCGTTCGAAGCCGCCCTGCGTCCATCGACGACGGCGGGCGCGTAGGCTATCCTGCAGACGCCGAGGCGAGCCGGCGAGAGGGGCGTGCACGGCGGAGGGGGCGGATGGCGAACGACGCAGACCGGAAGTCCAAGGTGCGCGATCGCGAGATCGCCCAGAACGAGAGCGCGCGGCAAACCATCGGCGACATCCGCGTCAGCGCCTGGGCGATAGCGGTTGCGGTGATCATCGGCCTCGCCGCCGTCGGCTGGGTACTGATCCACAACAATTAAAGTCTTGACTCAAAAAAGCGACCAATAAATCCGGGCATTGGCATCCAGCTCGTCATGCCCGGCCTTGTGCCGGGCATCCACGTCTTTGCTTTACAGCAGCAAGAAAGACGTGGATGGCCGGGACAAGCCCGGCCACGACGAAGCGCCGCATAAGGCCCCCGGATTTCGCGGCGGGTCACGCCACGGCGCCGGCCGCGCGCAATTGCCGGATCGCGCCCTCGTCATAGCCGGCCTCGCGCAGGATCTCGTCGCTGTGCTCGCCGACGCCGGGCGGACGTTTCGGACGGGCCTTGTCGCTGCCGTCGACCCAGATCGGGCTGTTGACGGTGAGCATGGTGTCGCCCTCGAACGGCACCAGCACGTTGTTCTCGATCATCTGCCGGTCGTCCGGCATGTCGTCGAGGATGCCGACCACGCCGAATACGAGGCCGTTGCCGTCGAGGATCTTGCGCCATTCGGCGAGGTCCTTGGTGGCAAAGATCTGGTCGAAGATCCGGATCAGTTCCAGCGATCGCGCATGGCGGTCGGCCTTGGTGGCGAAGCGGGCGTCGGTGATGAAGTCCTCGCGCCCGATGCAGCGGGCCAGCGCCGGCCACTGCCGCTCCTCGTTGAGCAGCGACAGGATGATCCAGCGTCCGTCCCGGCACCGGTAGTGATTGGTGACCGCGTTCAGGGCGTGCTCGCGGGTGCGCCGCTCGCTGAATTTCGCGCCGCATAGCCGGGCCTGGGCGAGCACGCCATTGGCCCAGACGCCGTTGGCCATCAGGTTCGAGCTGACATGCGAGCCCTTGCCGGTGCGTTCGCGCTTGTAGAGCGCGGTGACGATCGCGCCGTACAGCGCCATCGCGCAGGGATGGTCGCCCATCCCGGCAACCGAGCGCGCCGGCGTCGCCGCGGTATCCGCGCGTACCAGGTCCATCAGGCCGGAGCGCGCCCAATAGGCGTTGCTGTCGAAGCCCGGCTTGTTGGCTTCCTCGCCCTTTTCGCCATAGCCGGTAAACGACGCATAGATCAGCCGCGCGTTGAGCGGGGCGAGTTCGGCATAGGTCAAGCCGAGTCGCGCCCGCACCGCCGGCGGGAAGTTGGTGATGAAGACGTCGGCCTCGGCCACCAGCCGGCGCAGCACCGCCTGGCCTTCAGCCTTCGAGAGGTCGAGCGCGAGGCTGCGCTTGTTGCGGGATTCGAGCAGCCACGCGAAATTGTGCTCGCTGCGCGGATACCCCGGCAAATTCGGCAGGTTGCGATAGGGGTCGCCCGATCCGGGCGGTTCGATCTTGATCACCTTGGCGCCGAAATCCGACAGCACGGTTGCGGCCGCGGGTGCTGCGATGAAGCTCGCGCAGTCCAGAACCTTGAGGCCTTCGAAGATGCCGTCTGCCATGATGAATTCGCTCCCGTGACGCTTGCTGGCTCGGTCCGTGTTCTGATTTTTTTGCTTGTGAACAGCACGAAGTGCCATTTGAACCATGTTGGGCGGAGGACGCAACGACAGTTTCTTGGACGAAGACCGGCCTTACTCCGGGTCCGACAGCAGCGCGGCGTTGCCGCCGGCGGCGGCGGTGTTGATCGTCACGGTCTGTTCGGTGGCAAAGCGCGCCAGATAATGCGGCCCGCCGGCCTTGGGGCCGGTGCCCGACAGGCCGTGACCGCCGAACGGCTGCACGCCGACCACGGCGCCGATCATGTTGCGGTTGACATAGACATTGCCGACCGAAAGCCGCTCCACCACATGCTCGATGGCGTCATCGATCCGCGAATGAATTCCGAGCGTCAGCCCGTAGCCCGAGCGTTCGATCGATTGCAGCACGCGACCGAGCCGGTCGGCGGGATAGCGCACCACGTGCAGGATCGGCCCGAACACTTCCTCGGTCAGTTGATCCGCATCGGACAATTCGAAAATATGCGGCGCGACGAAATTGCCGCCGGGCGCCTCGCCCGCGAAATGCACGCGGGCCTGCTGTTTGATCCGGACGATGTAAGCCTCCAGCCGCTGCTTCGCTTCGAGGTCGATCACCGGCCCGATATGAACCGCGGGGTCGCGGACGTCGCCAAGCCGCAGTTCACGTGCGGCGCCGGCAATCATCTCGATCATGCGATCGGCGACCTCGTCCTGCACGAACAGCAGCCGCAGCGCCGAGCAGCGCTGGCCCGCCGAGCGAAACGCCGACATCACGACGTCGTCGGCGACCTGCTCGGGCAGCGCGGTGGCATCGACGATCATGGCGTTGATGCCGCCGGTCTCCGCGATCAGCGGCACGATCGGGCCGTCCTTCGCGGCAAGGGCGCGGTTGATCGATCTGGCGACCTCGGTCGAGCCGGTGAAGACGACCCCGGCAATGTCGGGATGCGCGGTCAGCACCGCGCCGATCCGGCCGTCGCCCTGCGCCAGATGCAGCGCGGAAGTGGGGACGCCGGCCTGGTACAGCAGGCGCACCGCTTCGGCTGCAACGAGCGGCGTCTGTTCGGCGGGCTTGGCAACGACCGTATTGCCGGCCATCAGCGCCGCCGTGACCTGGCCGAGCCAGATCGCCAGCGGAAAATTCCACGGCGATATCGCGATGAACACGCCACGGCCGCGCAGCCGCAGCACATTGCTCTCGCCGGTCGGGCCCGGCATGGTCTCGCCCGGTCCGAACAGCCTGCGGCCCTCCGCGGCGTAATAGCGACAGAAATCGGCGGCTTCGCGAACTTCCGACAGCGCATCGTCCAGGGTCTTGCCGCCTTCGTGCTGCAGCAGCGCGATGAAGTGCGCGGCGCGGCGTTCGAGCAAATCCGCGGCATGCTCCAGGATGCTGGCGCGGGTCTCGGCCGGTGTCGTGCGCCAGGTCTCGAATCCGGCGCGGCCGGCCACGATCAGCCCGCTGGCGGCCGCCGCATCGAGGTCAATGGCCGCATCGAGGATCGGTTGGCTCGCCGCAACCGCCGCGACCAATTGGTTCAGCGCCGCGCGCTCGCCGAATTCGATGCCGCGCGAATTGACGCGCTGCGGCTGGTAGAGATCGCGCGGCAGGGGGATATGCGGGTGCCGCGCCCGGTCCGCCGTGCCGACGATCTCGGCCGGGCGCCGCAGCAGGGTTGCGACCGGCACGGCAGGGTCGGCGGCGATCGCAACAAATGAGGTATTGGCGCCATTCTCCAGCAGACGCCGCACCAGATAGGCCAGCAAATCGCGGTGGCTGCCGACCGGCGCATAGGTCCGGTACGCCACCGTCGGACGATCCTCGCTCAATCGCGCATAGAGTGCTTCGCCCATGCCATGCAGGCGCTGAAACTCGTAGCCGCCCTCGTTGCCGGAAAGTTCCAGAATGCTCGCCACCGTGAGCGCGTTATGGGTGGCGAATTGCGGAAACAGGCGCGGCCGCAGCGCCAGCAATTGCTGCGCGCAGGCGAGGTAGTTCAGGTCGGTCATCGCCTTGCGGGTGAACACCGGGTAGCCGTCAAGGCCGCGCTCCTGGGCGCGCTTGACCTCGGTGTCCCAATAGGCGCCCTTGACCAGCCGCACCATCAGCCGCCGCTTCAGCTCTCGCGCCAGTTGATCGGCATAGCCGATCACGTCGCGCGCGCGTTTCTGGTAGGCCTGGATCGCAAGCCCAAAGCCGTCCCAGCCGGCGAGCGATGCGTCACCGAGGGTGGCCGCGACGACGTCGAGCGACAATTCCAGCCGGTCCGCCTCCTCGGCATCGACGGTGAAATTCAGGTCATAGGTCCTGGCCCGGCGCGCCAGATCGATCAGCCGCGGCACCAGTTCCGTCAGCACCCGCCGGTGGCTCACGGCCTCGTAGCGCGGATGCAGCGCCGAAAGCTTGACCGAGATGCCGGGCCGATCGGGCAGCGGTCGATGGTCGGCGGCGCGGCCGATCGCATCGATCGCGCTGGCGTAGGAATTGAAATAGCGCTCGGCGTCGGGGGCGGTGCGCGCGCCTTCGCCAAGCATGTCGAAGGAATAGCGCGGCGCGCGCGCCGAATCCGGCTGCGCCCGCGCCAGCGCCGATTTGATGGTTTCGCCCAGCACGAAGTGGCTGCCCATCAGCCGCATCGCCTGCCTGGTGGCGGCGCGCACGGCCGGGGCGCCGAGACGCTTGGTGAGCCGCCCGAGCGTGCCCTCCGGGGTTTCGCCGGGCTGCAGCACCCGCGCCGACATGCCGAGCGCCCAGGCCGACGCATTGACCAGGAACGCGCTGGATCGGGTCTCGTGATGCACGAAGTCGCCCTGACCGAGCTTGTCCTCGATGAACTGGTCGGCGGTGCGGGCATCCGGCACCCGCAGCAGGGCTTCCGCCAGCACCATCAGCGCGAGGCCCTCCTTGGTGGAAAGCGCGAACTCGCGCAGCATGTCCTCGACACCACCGAGCCGGTCGCCGGTGGCGCGGATGGCCTCGATCAGGCGCGTCGCCGTGCGGTCGATGCGCGCTTCCTGCGCGGCGTCCGGCCTAGCCGTTTCCAGCAACCGCGCCGCGATGAGATCGTCGTCCGGCGCGTAGGGCGCCGTGAACGGCGGCAGCGGTGAGGCGTCGGACATCATGGCAGGATACCGGACCGCATGAGCTGAAGTTTCCCGGCTGCCATCATGGACCCAAGTCCGCGATGACGAAACCCAGGTTTCAGATGGGGGCGGAACCGGTCGCGGACATGCGGCCACGCGACCGTCTGCAGCCGCTGGTTGCGTTCGACAAGGAGGTCAGGAGAGACTGAGCTGGTCGAACCCGCGCATTCTGCGCCGATTCAAATGCGAGCAAGAGCGTCGTCCGCTCCTGCCAAGTGCTGGTTGTTTTCGGAGATCTTCGTTTTCTGAGATCTTCCGGGCCGCTCTCCCGGATGATGTCCGAGAGGGCGCTTTCGCCGACTGCGCTAAACCTTGAGGTTTTCCGCCGAGGTCTTGCCGCGATTGGCTACCTCTTCGTATTCAACCGTCTGTCCCTCGTTGAGGGTAGAAAGGCCGGCCTTCTCGACCGCCGAAATATGAACGAAAACATCTTTGCCGCCACTTGAGGGCTGGATAAATCCATAACCCTTGGTCGCGTTGAACCACTTCACAGTACCTTTAGCCATCACGTCGTCTCCGCGGGATCGAAAAACGAGAACGGACTGCCGGTCCCCGCAAACCGGCATGTCCGATACCCCTACGATATGCGGTAACGGCCTGGCTTGATAGCTTAAACCTTTCGCGATTTTGGCGGAAAACGATCATTCTCGTGGCGCATTGTCGCTTTTTAGCTGTTCCGGGTGGATTTCGACGCGGCGACCCGCGGCAAAGTGCGGCAGCTTCGGATCCTCAAAGGCCGGCTTCCGGGGCGCTCAGCCCGGCCCGCACCCGCGGCGCAACGCGCGGTTTTGTTCAAGTTTTAGCAAGTTGCGGCGGGATCCTTGACGATCCCGCTGGCGTCCGCATCGAAGAATTGACCGCATCAAATCCGCCGCCAAGACGAAGGCCCCGGCCGCTCGAGGCGACCGGGGTCTTTTGAACGCGCGCACGGAAAGCGCCGATCAATCAATACTCGCAGACATTGACGGTGCGAAGGCGATAGCCGAACGGCGTCAATACCCGCCGCACGACATAGCATCCATCATAACCGTCACCGCCGACATAGCCGATACCAAAGCCGTGGTGAAAGTGATGATAGCCACCCCAGCCGCCGCCCCAGCCCCACGGCTTCGCAGAAGCCGCGGACGGAGCCAGCGCCATCGCGCCGAGCGAGATGGCTGCAACAATTCCAAGAGCAAGTTTACGTAACATGGTCGTTCTCCTTCAGGTGATGCGCACGCGGCGCGGGCTACATTGTCAGTCTGGCCCATCGCCAGTCAGTCGCGTCGTTCGGAAGCGGGGTTCGATCAAAGGCCGGACGGTTCGCGGAGAATTTTCTGAACACTTGTTCAGGCGCGCCCCGTCGCTATTTCAAGCCGCGACGATTTCGGCATCGCCGACCAGCGCGGACAAGGTCTTCGCGTCGGCGACGGAGCGCACGGTCATCGGCTCGGTGCGTCCGCGAATGGTGACCTCGAGTTCCGGCAAATCATCGGGCGCAAGACCGGCCGTGATGCGGACCGCGTCCGAAATGATCGCTTCGCAGCCGAGACTCTTGGTCATGTCCTGCAGCCGCGCCGCGACATTGACCGCATCGCCAAGCGCCGTGAACACCATGTGGTCGCGGTAACCGATGTCGCCGATGATGACTTCGCCGCCGTGGATGCCGACGCCGAACCGGATCGGTTCGTGCAGGTCATGGTCGAGAAACCGGTTCAGCTCATCGACATTGGCCGCGATCCGGGCGGCTGCCCTGATTGCCTGGCGGCAGGCGATTTGCGGGGTGGCACGCAGCCCGAACAGCGCCAGTTCTCCGTCGCCGACGAACTGGTTGGGCTGGCCGCCGCATTCGACCACGGCCTGTGACACCGCGCTGAGGAAGCGGTTGACGATAAAGACGGTGTCGAACGGCAGCCGCTGCTCGGCGAGCCGGGTCGAGCCGCGCATGTCCACGAACAGGCTGACCAGATAGCGTTCCTGGCCGATACGCTGGGGGTGCGTCGCATGGGCATTGGCCGACATCGTGTGCGGCGTGAAGAGCTGGAAGAACGACAGATCGGCGGTGGGGCGCAACTGGCAGGCAAGTCGAATCGCCGGATCGGTTGCGCCGACGCGGTTGAGCACGAATGCCTCCCGCTGTGACGGCTGCGGCAGCACGCCACAATCGCCGATGATGCGGATCCGGCAGGTGGAGCAGCGGGCGCGGCCGCCGCACACGCTGGCATGGGGAAGGCGGTAGCGCAGGCTGGCTTCGAGCACGCTGAGGCCCTTCGGCACCCGAATCGTCCGGCCATTGCCGTATGACAGGGTGATCAGGCCGCGGCGGCGCTCGTTCAAGGCGCGCGCTCCCCTGCCCAGCAGGACCAGCCCGATCAGCCCGAGATAGCCGATCAGGAAGTCATCGGCGATGTCTGCCAGCAGGCTCTGTTCGGCCGCCGTGCCGACATGTCGCGGCGAAAGGTTATCGGCCTGCCATTGGGCACTCGCGCTGGCTGCGGCCACACTCCGTCCGGCCTGATAGAAGCCGAGCAGGGCCAGCGTCGGCACCAGCACCGCTGCCGCCAGCAGGAAGGGTGCGGCGTGCTTGAAAAATGCTTTCATCCGCAGCCAGAAATACAGACCGATGCTGCCGTGAAATCCAGGCGATGATCAGGACGGCGGACATCAGCCAGATCTTGTACGGCTGCGCCACCCAGTACGCGTAAAGCTCCTGTGGATAGAGTTTTTCATTTCCGAACAGCGTCTGGCCGAGACGTGCGCCGACGATGTGAGCGACGATCAGCGCCGGGATGCTGAGGCCGAGCACGAGCTGCAGCGGTTCGATCGCCTTCCAGTGAAACTGCCGGCGCTGGTACAGCGCCCAGAAGCCGAGACCGGTGTGAACCGCGGCCGCGGCATAGAACACGATCGCGACCGGCGGGAATTGCCAGAACAGGGTGTGGTAGTGCACGCCGATGGCAAGGGCATCCATCGAGATATTGCCGAGCGCATGGTTGAGGAAATGACTGACCAGGTAGGCGAACAGCACCACGCCGCAGGCAAGACGAATCTGCCGCAGCCCGACGCCGCGGGTCAATCTTCTCAATCTCTCCCGATAGGGGCGGGCCATGCGATCCATGGAATAGATATCGGCCATGGTAGGGTTTTATTCCCTAGGTGAACAGCTTTCGACGGGTCGTCGCGGCGGTTCGCCTGGATGCCATCCATCGCGCCGCGACGAAGGTGGCAAGTTGACACCCCAGCGGGAGTTGGGGACAAAGCCCCGTGACGACAGCTCCGCCCGGACCTCCACAGCACCAAACCAGATCGGTCCGGCCACCGGCAATGGTTGGCCGTGGTGGCGTTGATCGCGGCAATGACCGTGATGCGGGTGACTTACGCCTGCGTGATCGATCTTCGGACGGATGAGGCCTATTACTGGACCTGGTCGAAGGAGAACGTGCTCTCCTTTCTTGACCATCCGCCAATGATTGCATGGTTCGTCCGCTTCGGCACCGCGATCTTCGGCGACACCAATTTCGGCGTCAGGTTCGCCGGCGTGCTCGCCATGCTGGTCACGCAATTGCTGCTGGCGGACCTCGTGCGGCGCGTGACCCATGAGTTCCGCGCGGTCGTGCTCGCGGTGCTGATGCCGGAGGCGGCACTTTACTACGGGCTGTTGATGGCCAAGGTCTCACCCGACGTGGCGCTGATCCCGTTCGCGGTCGCGATGCTGTGGGCGCTGGTCAGATTGAACGAAAGCGGCGATGGCCGCTGGTGGCTGGCCGCCGGCCTGTTCGCGGGACTGGCGCTGCTCTCCAAATTCACCGCCGTCATGCTGGTCCCGGCCGTGCTGGCATTCATGCTGGTGCCGGACTGGCGTTGGCGCTGGCTGAACAGCCCGAGCCCCTGGCTCGCAGCGCTGATCGCGGTCGTGGTGTTCCTGCCGGTCCTGGTCTGGAACGCCGGGCATGATTGGGCGTCGTTCCGGTTCCAGTCGGTACGTGTCATCGCGACCCACGAATTGTCGTTGCGCACCGTCGGCGACTTCCTCGGCCTGCAGTTCGGGCTGGTCGGGTTCATCATGCTCCCGGTGGTGTTGTCGGGCGTCGCCCTGACGGCTTGGCGGGGATACCGCCGCGGCGACGCCGTTGCGGTGCTGCTTTCGACCTGCGTCATCGTTCCCTTCGGCTATTTTTTCTGGAAGTCGCTGACGCTGCGGGTTGGCGACACCTGGCCGATGTTCATGTGGCCGGCCGGATTTGCTGCGGCCGCCATCAATGTTGCCATGCTGCCGCGGGAAGGCTGGCCGGCGCGGATGGTCAGATCGACGGCGGCGTGGGCCAACGCGGCGGTTGCGTCCGGATTTGTCTTCGTCGTTCTGGTGTTTCTCTACTCGGTGGCCTGCCCCTGGAATTTCTTCGGCAAGCGCGACCCGATCGGCGCCGAGGCGGGGTACGGGCAGGTCGCGGCGCGCGTGCAGGCCGAGCTGCAAAAGACCGGCGCAACCTGGATCGCCACTACGGATTACCGGACCTATGCCATGATGCGCTGGTACTTCAACGGCCGCGTGCCGGTGATCCAGATCAACGAGCGCGGCCGCTTCATGGGCTTTGGCGATCCCGGCATGCGCGTGATCGCAGGTCATGCCGGCCTCTATCTCGCGCGCGAACCGGACAATGCCAATCCGGTGTGGGCGGCCACGACGGCGGTCAGGGTGCCGCTCGAACAGGTCGACCGCGTCTGGCGCGAAACGGTGATGGACCGCTATGCGCTGGCGCTGGTAACCAACTGGACCCCGCAGCTTTCGCCGCCGCCAAACTCGCCGCTGTTCCGCTGGCGCGTGCTGGCAGGCGATGTCCCGCATGGCGGTGTTCCAATTCGATCCTCAAACCGCCGACCCGATTTCGACCACCGTGGCGTCATCCTTCGAGACGCCGCCAAATGGCCGCTCCCCAGAGTCTGACTCGAAAGAGCAGCCCGCATCTCGTCATGCCCGGGACAAGCCAGGACAAGCCCGGGCATGACGAAAGAAGGCTCACGCGTCGGCGTCGCGTTTGCGCAGCAGGTCCTTGGCGAGATCGGCCAGTGCCGGGCGGGGCAATGCGGTGAACGGCAGCGGGCGGGTCACGTCGATCGCGGCCAGCCCGAGCCGCGCGGTCAGCAAGCCATTGAGCACGCCCTCGCCGAGGCGTTGCGACAGCTTCGCCGCGATGCCGTGGCCGAGCACCTGCTGGACCAGGCCGTCGCTCGCCGCCATGCCGCCGGTGATGGCGAGATGGGCGATGGCGTGACGGATCAGCCGGATCATTCCGAGCGCGCCGGGCCGCCCGCCATAGAGCCGCGCCAATTGCCGAATCAGGCGCAATGACGCCACCAGCACGAACAACACGTCGATCAATGCGCGCGGGCTGACCGCGGTGACGATCGAGACGCGCTGCGCGGCCGACGACACCAGCCGCCGCGCTTCCTGATCGAGCGGCGTCATCAACTCGCGTTCCGCCAGCTTGATCATGTCGGCGCCGTCGATGATATCGTCGGCGTGCCCCTGCAGCGCGGCGCGGGCGCGCGCCAGTTGCGGATTCTGGTGCGCCAGTTTCAGGAGATCGTCGACAATCCGGCGGCTCGCCGCCCGATCATCGCTGACCAGCACCTCGGCGGCCCGCCGGTGCATGTTCTCGATGGCGGCGAGCCGCGCCAGCCCGAAGGTTTCGCGCGCGATGACGGCGGTCAGCGCCAGCGCCGCCACCGAGGCAAACGCCAGTCCGAGATAGCCGAGACCTTCGCTGCGCGCGAACAGCTCCTCGATCAGATGGCTGATGCCGAGGCCGAGGCCGAGCAGGACCAGGCCGCCGACCGCGGTCCAGAACACCGCGCCCCAGCGCAAGCGGCGTCGTGGTGGAACCAGCGGCGCGACTGCCGGCACCGGCAGCAGCGCCGGATCGGCTTCCGGCGTGATGTGGACCGTGCCGCGGGCAGGCCGGCTGAAATCGTCCGGGTCCATCACGACGACTGCGGGATCGTCGAGCTTGAACGTGGCCGGGCGCCGGTGCGGCGTTCGCTCGCTCATTGCAGTCTGTCTCCGATCAGGAACTGAAGGGCGCGGTCGAGGCGGATGTGAGGCAGCACGAGGCCATCGGTATCCGGGCCGCGGAGCGGCGGCGGGCGAAAGCGAAGAAAACGAAAATCGGATTTTTCCGCTGTCGCGCTGGAGAGGCCGCGGAATGCGCTGTCGCCGCCGAACAGCGCTTCCGGATCGTCGGGCAGGTCGCCCGGAAAGGTCGCGACCTCGGTTTCGCCATTGAACCGCTCGCCATTGGCGGTCTCGCCGCAGGCCGGTGTGCCGAGGATGGACGGCAGTTTTTCGCGGCCGCGCTGGACCTGGGCCTCGCGCGTGGCGCGGACCGCCGCCAATGCCACGACGTCGATGCCGGCTCCGGTATCGCCGGCCTTCGCGACGGCCTTGGCAACCGCCCGCCGCAGCACGGCCTCGAGACGATCGTGGCTTGAATGGTGCAGGTGATCGGCCTTGGTCGCGGCGAACAGGATGCGGTCGATCCGCGGCCGAAACAGGCTGCTCAGCAGCGTCGCGCGTCCGACCCGGAAGCAATCCAGGATTCCGGCCAGCGCCGCCTCGAGATCGTGCAACGCCTCGGGGCCGGCGTTGAACGCCGCCAGCGCGTCGACCAGTACGATCTGGCGATCGAGCCGGGCGAAATGATCGCGAAAGAACGGCCGAACCACCACGTCCTTGTAGGCTTCGTACCGTCTCACCATCATCGCCCACAGCGATCCCGGCGGTGCGGTGCCGTCGGCCGGCAGATCGAGCGGAGCGAAGGTCAGCGCGGGGGAGCCTGCGAGGTTGCCCGGCATCAGGAAGCGGCCGGGCGGCAGCAGGCTCATGGCGAAACGCTCGTCGCGGCAGGCGCGAAGGTAGTTGGTGAACAGCCGCGCCGAAGCCAGCGCCGCCTGCTCGTCTTCGCGGGCTTGCGCGTCGAGGGTCGCCAGATCCGCATGCCATTGCGCCGCGAGCGGCGCGCGGGCAGGCGCTCGCGAAAGGGCGAGGCTCTCGGCAGACCATTGCGGGTAGGTCTTGTTGAGCAGCGGCAGATCCAGCAGCCACTCGCCGGGATAGTCGACAATATCGAGCGTCAGCGTGCGGTCCGCGCCGTTTTGCCGCTGATAGTCGATGACCAGGCGCAGTTCGCTGATGTCGACGGTCGAGGTCGGCCAGCGGCGGTGCTCGATCAGGGTGCGGGCATGGTTCTCATAATCGAAGCGCGGCACCGCGTCGTCGGGCTGCGGCTCGAGCCGGGCGCGTGCAATCCGTCCGGTCGCGAAAGGCTCGAAAACCGGAAAGCGGCCGCCGCGGGTCAGGCCGTGAACCAGCGCGGTGATAAAGACGGTCTTGCCGGCGCGTGACAGGCCGGTGACGCCGAGCCGAACCGTCGGATTGAAAAAGTGCTCGCCATAGTCCAGCAGCGCCCGCGCCGACAGGCGTGCTTCCTCGACAATATCGGAAAAAACAGGGGCCATACGGGCGTGAAAAGCCTGATCCGGAGCAGGGCAATGAACGGGCGGACCCTCCGGAAAGTGGCGATTGGCAGGCCAAAATCAAGCTTCATACTTCGGACGCGATTTGAGCCGAGGAGTTTCAGGATTCGTTGACCTCGCGGGCGATATTATCTATCGCTTGCCTGTGTGAAACTTTCTGGGTTGACATGACCATCTTCCGATTGAAGCAGCTCGCCTCGACATCGGTTCACGCGGCGGCCGGCGCGATGCGCTGGAACTACGACCGGGCCGAGCTGATCGCCGACGGCGTCGTGCACGGGATCGGGGTGTGTTTCGGACTGATCGCGGCCACCGTGCTGATCGTTCTGACGGCGATCTATGCCACGGCGCTCGACGTCGCCGCGGTGTCGGTCTATGTCGCGGGATTGCTGGTCATGCTGGTGCTGTCGGCAACCTACAATCTGTGGCCGGTCTCCCGCGCCAAATGGGTGCTGCGGCGCTTCGATCATTCGGCGATCTATCTTCTGATCGCGGCGACCTACACGCCCTTCATCATGGAGTTGAAGGAGAGCATGTTTGCCGTCGCGCTGCTGGTCGGGGTCTGGTGCGTGGCGATCGTGGGCATCGTGCTCAAGCTGATCTGGCCCGGCCGCTTCGACCGGCTTTCGGTCGGCCTCTATCTGGCGATGGGCTGGAGCGGCCTCATGCTCTATCATCGCGTCGTGACCGCGCTGCCCGCCGCGGCGCTCGGATTGGTGGTTGCCGGCGGCGCGCTCTACAGTCTCGGCGTGATCTTTCATGCCTGGCAGCGGCTTCGTTTCCAGAACGCAATCTGGCATTGCTTCGTGCTGCTCGGCGCGGCCTGCCACTATACCGCGGTGCTGGATATGGTTCTGGCCTGACGATTTCCAAACCCTCGAGGCGGTGATGCAGGTCGCGGGCAAAGTCGTGGTGGTGACCGGGGGCGCCAACGGGATCGGGCGGGCGCTGTGCGAAGCCTTTGATCGGGCCGGCGCGGCCAAGGTCGTGGTCGCCGATCTCGATCACGCCGGCGCCGAGGCCGTCGCGGCCGCAATCGATGGCGCGGCGTTCGAATGCGATGTCGGCCGGGAACAGGACATCCGTCACCTGATCGAGGCAACCGAGCGGCGGTTCGGCCCGATCGCGCTGTTCTGCTCCAATGCCGGCATCGGCGGCGGGTTCGATCCGTGCTCGGAGAATGCCGGCGGCACCTCGGATGATCCCTGGGCGAGGAGCTGGGCCATCCATGTCATGGCGCATGTCTACGCGGCGCGGCATCTGATCCCGCGCATGAAGGCGCGCGGCGGCGGCTATTTCCTCAACACGATTTCCGCGGCCGGCCTGTTGTCGCAGGTCGGCAGTCCGGCCTATTCGGCGACCAAGCACGGCGCGGTCGGTTTCGCCGAGAATCTCGCCATCTCGCACCAGGCCGACGGCATCAAGGTCTCGATCCTGTGCCCGCAGGGTGTCGATACCAGCATGCTGCGCGCGATCCCGAGGGGACCGCAATCCGGCGACGGCGACCTCACGCCCGAGCAGGTCGCGAAAGATGCGCTGGCCGGAATCGAGCAGGAAACCTTTGTCATTTTGCCGCACCCGCAAGTGCTGGGCTACATGCGCAAGAAGACCGAAAACTACGACCGCTGGATCTCCGGCATGGCGAAGATCCAGGCCCGGATGCGCGAGGCCTACGGGAAGTAAACGCCGCCGTCATTCCGGGGCGATGCGACGCATCGAACCCGGAATCTCGAGATTCCCCGATGCGCCATTGCGCATCTGAGGTCTGGTGCTGACGCACCATCCCGGAATGACGAAGCGACCATGCTTCGCTCCTCGCAATGCACAGCGATGACGGCGTGAGGGCCTGGGCTCAATCCTTCGGTGCATAGAGCAGCGGCACGGCCCAATCCACCATCACTTCGATCAGGCTGACGCCGTGATGGGCAAGCCCGCGCTGGAGTGCCGCCGGCAGCCCCGATGATCGGCTCACCCGCATTGCGTCGCAGCCCATGCCCTGCGCGATCCGGACAAAGTCGATGCCGGGCAGATCGAGACCCGGAACGTTGCGCACCTGCATCACCTGGCTGAAGGAGCGCATGGCGCCGTAGCCGGCGTTGTTGATCACAACCACCGTCAGCGGCAGCTTGCGTTGCGCCGCGGTCCACAGCGCCTGGATCGAATACATCGCCGAGCCGTCGCCGACCAGGCAAACGGTCCGGATGCCGGGGCGGCCGAGCGCGGTGCCGACCGCGGCGGGCAGGCCAAATCCGAGGCCGCCGCTCGCCATGGTGCAGAAACTGTCCTGGCCGCGCATCGGCATGAAATTTTGCATCGCCGGGCGGTGCGACGGCGCTTCCTCCACCAGCACGGCGTCAGCGGGCATTGCGGCTGCAAGGGTGTGCAACAGGAATTCGACCGGGATCGGATCGGCCGCGTCGGGTGCGGGGGGCAAAATCCGTCCCCTCGGCATCGCCCGCCTGGCTTCGGGCAGAAGCTCGAGCAGCATGGTCAGCGCCGGCGTCATGGTGGCGATGATGCTGGTGCCGACCGGCGTCACCGCCGCCGCGGTCGGATCGTCGGTGATCTGAAACAGGGTGGTCGCGCCATCGAAGATCGAGGCATGGCCCTCGACGTGAAAGGTGAAGATCGGGGCGCCGATCACCGCGACCAGATCGTGGTCGCGCAGCGCGTCGGAAAGCTGCGCTGGCGAGGCATGCAGGAAACCCGCGAACTGGGGATGCCGTTCCGGGAAGCTCGATCGCGGCGAAAACGGGCTGACCCAGACCGTGGCTTTGGCCTGCTCCGCCACGCGCACCATCAGCTCGACCGCCTGCGCGCGGTCGATCGCCGGGCCGACCACAAAAGCCGGACGCTTGCTGGCCGCAATCGCCGCCGCGAAGGCTTGCATCGCCGCCGCGTCGGGTCCGAGTTCGCGGCTGACGCGGCGGACCAGCACCGGCCCGGTTTGGCGGCTCCAGTCGTCGATCGGCACCGAGACAAAGGTCGGCCCGCAGGGCGGCTGCATCGCCATGTAATAGGCGCGCGCGATCGCCGCCGGGACATCCTCGGCGCGGGCCGGCTCGACGCTGAACTTGACATAGGGCCGCGGAAATTCCGCGGCGCGCTCGGCGTAGAGAAAGGGCTGCAGCGGCAGGATGCTGCGGGCCTGCTGGCCCGCCGTGATCACCAGCGGGGTCTGGTTGCGGTGCGCGGTGTAGATGTTGCCAAGCGCGTTGCCGACCCCGGCCGCCGAATGCAAATTGACAAAGCCGGCGTTGCGGGTGGCCTGCGCATAGCCGTCGGCCATCCCGATCACGGAGGCCTCCTGCAGACCCAGCACATAGTCGATATCGTCGGGCCAGTCGCTCAGGAACGGCAATTCCGTCGAGCCGGGATTGCCGAACACCTTGCGGATGCCGAACGCCCGCAACAGCTCAAGCGTCGCCTGCTTGACGGTGACGGAACGACCGGCGGATTTAGCGGGTTTGCGCGACAATGTGGTGTGACCTCAGTTAGTCGTCATTCCGGGTTCGATGCTTGACGACAGTAGTGCTTCGCATCGCCCCGGAATGACGAGAGCGTCGCTTTGCGCCTCGCAATGACGGCAAGCTCACCAAACCGCCGTGCCCTTCATGGTCGGCTGGCCCGCCGAATTCGCCGTCCACAGCTCCATGCCATCGGCGGTCTGGTTGGCATTGATGCTGAACTCGCTGCCCTCGAACAGCGGCTGCAGCCCGCGATAGCTGAATTTCCGGGGTGGCTTGCCGCCGCGCAATCCGGCCGCCAGTTCGACGATGAAGCTCGCCTGCAGCGGGCCGTGGAAGATCAGGCCCGGATAGCCTTCGACCTTGGTGACATAGTCGCGATCGTAATGAATGCGGTGGCCGTTAAAGGTGAGCGCCGAATAGCGGAACAGCAGCACGGGATCGGCCATGTGGCTTTCGCGATGCTGCGCGGGAGGTGGGGCCGCCGGCGGCTTGGCCTGCGGCGCCGGTTGACCGGACGAGGCGTCCCGATAGACGATATCCTGCCGTTCGCGGATGGCGATGCCGCGCGGCGTCGTCACCTCATGCTCGACCGACACGAAGCACAGGACGCCGCTGCTGCCGGTTTTCATGGTGACGTCGGAAATGCGCGACGAACGCTTCGATTCGTCGCCGACCCGCAGGGTGTCGAAGAATTCGAGCTGGCCGCCGGCCCACATCCGGCGCGGCAGCGGCACCGGGGGCAGGAACCCGCCGCGCGTGGGGTGGCCGTCCTGGCTCAGCTTCGACATCGGAAACACCGGCGCGGCGAGGCACCAATGGGCGGTGAATGGCGCCGCATCGCCCGGCCTTGGCTCGCCGATCTCCTGGAACAGCGTCGCGCGCAGGCCCTTCACCAGTTGCGCGGTAACGATGTCGGAAGCCTCGGTGGTGCGTCCGATCCACTGCCGCAGATGATCGAGGTCGATGCTGTCAGTCATGACGATCTGGTCCTGGCATGTGGCGCGTTCGATCGGTCGATGCGCTCGCCGACGCCGGGCACGGCGCCATAGCGGCGCGGCTGATCGACGACGATGGCGGCAGGAGCCGGATAGCTCACCACGCCCGCAGGGGTATTGACCTCGATGCGCCGCAGATGCGGGTGCACCGCGAGATCGGCCATGCTGTTGACCTCGGCAAACGCGATGTCGGCGTCGGACAAGCGCTTCAGCAGCGCGTCACGGGTCAGCGTCGCAAAGCTGTCGGCGACGGCGGCGTCGGTGAGTTTCCGGTTGCGGACGCGCGCGACCATGCTGGAAAAGCGGGGATCGTTCGGCAGGTCGGGCTGGCCCAGCACATCCGCGCACAGTTTCTTCCACTCGCGCTCGCTCTGGATCGAAATCAGGATGTCCTTGCCGTCCCCGGAGCGGAAAACGCCGTAGGGGGCGATCGAGGGATGGGCGAGGCCGATCCGCTGCGGCGGATGGCCGGCCTCCGAATTGAGCAGCGGCACCGCCATCCAGTCAGCCATCACGTCGAACATCGAAATCCGGATATCGGCGCCTTTGCCGCTGCGTCCCCGCCCGATCAGGGCTTCCAGAATGGCGGCGTGGGCGGTGGCCCCGGTGGCGATGTCGACAATCGACAGCCCGACCCGGGAGGGGCCGTCCGGACCGCCGGTGATCGAGGCGAGCCCGCTCTCGGCCTGAATCAGCAGATCATAGGCCTTGCGGTGGGCGTAGGGGCCATCGTCGCCATAGCCTGATATGGTGCAGCAGATCAGCGCCGGATAATCCTTCTTCAACCGCTCGAGCGAGAAACCGAGCTTGTCCATCGAGCCCGGCTTGAGGTTCTGCAGCAGCACGTCGGCGCCGGCGATCAACTGCTCCAGGCTGGCGCGGCCTTCGCTGCTGGCGAGATCGATGACGACCGAATCCTTGCCGCGGTTGAGCCAGACGAAATAGCTGCTCTGCCCCTTCGCCGCGGCGTCGTATCCCCGCGCGAAATCGCCCTCGGGCCGCTCGACCTTGATGACATGGGCGCCGGCATCGGCCAGCCGCGAACTGCAGAACGGTGCGGCGACCGCCTGTTCGACGGCAATCACGGTTATTCCCTCGAGCGGCAGCATCGGACGGGTCTCAGTAGGAGCGGGGCATGCCGAGCACGTGCTCGGCGAGGAAGGACAGGATCAGATTGGTCGAGATCGGCGCCACCTGGTAGAGCCGGGTCTCGCGGAACTTGCGTTCGACGTCGTATTCCTCGGCAAAGCCGAAGCCGCCATGGGTCTGCACGCAGGCATTCGCGGCTTCCCAGGAGGCATCGGCCGCCAGCATCTTGGCCATGTTGGCCTCGGCGCCGCAATCGAGCCCGGCTTCGTACTTGCGGGTGGCTTCCTTCACCATCAGCTCGGCGGCGCGCATCGCGGCATAGGCCTTGGCGATCGGAAACTGGATGCCCTGGTTCTGGCCGATCGGACGGCCGAACACCGTGCGTTCCCGGGCGTAGGCCGAGGCCTTGGCGATAAACCATTTGGCGTCGCCGACGCATTCCGCCGCGATCAGGATGCGTTCGGCATTCATGCCGGAAAGAATGTAGCGAAAACCGTTGCCTTCCTCGCCGATCAGGTTTTCCGCCGGCACCTTCATGTCGGTGAAGAACACCTCGGTGGTGGCATGGTTCATCATGGTGCGGATCGGGCTGATCGCGAGCCCGTGGTCGCGGGCTTCCCGCATGTCGACGATGAACACCGACAGGCCGTCGGTGCGCTTCCTCACCTGGTCCTTCGGCGTGGTGCGCGCCAGCAGGATCATCAGGTCGGAATACTGCGCGCGGCTGGTCCAGATCTTCTGCCCGTTGACGATATAGCCGTCATTGCCCGCGCGCTTGGCAAAGGTCTTCAGCGACGAGGTATCGGTGCCGCTGCTCGGCTCGGTGACGCCGAACGCCTGCAGCCGCAATTTGCCGCTGGCGATCTTCGGCAGCCATTTGGATTTCTGCTCGTCATTGCCATGCCGCAGCAGCGTGCCCATGGTGTACATCTGGGCGTGGCAACCGCCGCCGTTGCAGCCGGCGCGCTGGATCTCCTCGAGGATGGCGGCGGCGGCGGATAATTTCAGCCCGGCGCCGCCATATTCTTCCGGAATCAGAACCGAGAGGTAGCCGGCCTCGGTCAGCGCGTCGACGAAGGCGCTGGGATAGGCCATCTCGCGATCAAGCTTGCGCCAGTATTCGCCGGGAAACTGGGCGCACAGCCTGGCGACGGCGTCGCGGATGTCGGCATGGTCGTCGGGTTCGGTTGTGGTCATCGGAACTCGGTTGACAGTCGAGAATGCGGTTGGCCGGTCGGCACGGTGCGGATAACCAGCCTCCGGCGCCGGGAAACCCGGTCCTGTCATGGCTTTGGAAGGCTTGGCGGGTCAAGCCCGTTATTCACGGTGCAGCCGTGAGATTCTTGCTCGCCGCATTGCGCTGGGTATCGCTGGAGGGTCTAGACCCTCGCGGATTTGCTGGGTGCTACGCTGGCGATTGAGCCGAACCGGCCTGGGCGAATAAAGCGACAGTTTACGGTAATCCATGGTGGGCGCAGCAATTGGCAGTCTATGCTAGTGACCTATGGACCTGATTCTGCTATCATATGAGCGAAGTCGGGGGCTTATGCGCTATCGTGCTTGGAGGGAACCACGATGCGCGTCGGTATGTCTCATTGGAACGAATTGTGCTTTCGGCCGACGCACCTATGTATCGGTCTTCGGAAAGGATTCGGGTTATCACATGGCAACAAAAAAACGTTCGGAAGCCCTGATCCTGAAAATTCTCGCCCGTAAAAGGGGTCCGTCTGCCGCGGGAAAAATCCTGGGCTCCCGGGCGAGTAAGGCGTTCGTTGACGCCCAAAGGTTGCAACGTGTACAACATGCGTTTGAGAAGGCGCGACACGGCAAGAACCTTTTTGGGCTAGAGGATGCCAGCTAACGACTTAGAAGTCTTCGATCATCTCCTTTCGAATAAGGAGACTCCCCTGGAAATCGATCATCTTACTTACGCGCTCTTTGCGTGGAAAAAGAAGAATTGGGTTGAGCACGAACATTCTGAAGACATTCATCTGACACTTTCAAAGCAACAACCGGCATCGACAAAGTCATCAAATTGAGCCGTAAAGGCGCGTCTCGCCAATCGCGCCCGTCGATTCAAACCAAGACACTACCCGAAATGCGCACCGGCAGGGACTCGTAGCCCTTGATGAAACTCGAATAGACCCGCTTCGGTTCGCCGACCACCTCGATCCGGTCGAACCGCTTCAGCATTTCCTGCCACACGATCTTGAGCTGCAGTTCGGCGAGCCGCATGCCGACGCAGCGGTGGATGCCGAAGCCGAACGACAGATGGGTGCGCGGCCGGGCGCGGTCGATGATGAAGGCGTCGGGATTCTCGATCATCTCCTCGTCGCGGTTGCCCGAGACATACCACATCACCATCCGGTCGCCCTTGCGAATGGTCTTGCCGTTGAGTTCGGTATCGGCGAGCGCGGTGCGCCGCATATGCGCGAGCGGCGTCTGCCAGCGAATGACTTCCGGCACCATCGAATCGATCAGTGCCGGATTGTCGCGCAGCTTCTGGTACTGCTCGGGATTCTCGTTCAGGGCGAGCACCGAACCGCTCATGGTGTTGCGGGTGGTGTCGTTGCCGCCGACCATCAGCAGGATGATGTTGCCCATCAGATTGTCGGGCTCCATGTGCCGGGTGGCGTCGCTGTGCGCCATCATCGAGATCAGATCGTTGCGCGGCGCGGCATTGACACGCTCGTTCCACAGCCTGGTGAAATAGGCCGCGCACTCGTCCATCTCGGCCCGGCGCTGCTCCGCGGATTCGACGATCATGCTCTTTGGCAGCGCGGTCGAGACGTCGGACCATCGGGTCAGCTTGGCGCGGTCGTCCCAGGGAAAGTCGAACAGCGTCGCCAGCATCTGCGTGGTCAGTTCGATCGACACCCGCTCGACGAAGTTGAAGGTCTCGTTGCGCGGCAGCGCGTCGAGCACCTTGGCGGAGCGCTGGCGGATCAGGACCGCCAATTCGTCGAGATGTGTCGGGGTGAACATCGGCGACACGGTCTTGCGCTGGGCGCTGTGCCGCGGCTGGTCCATCGCGATGAAGCTCGGCTGGTCGTAGCCTGCCGGCAGGTCACGGATCGAAATGCCGCCGAGGCTCGACTCGGAAGAGAAGGTGCCGTGATTGGTGTCGACATGCATGATGTCGTTGTACCGGGTCACCGACCAATAGGGCTCGATCGGCGCGTTGGTGCAATA
Source organism: uncultured Alphaproteobacteria bacterium (assembly GCA_963748165.1). GTDB lineage: Bacteria > Pseudomonadota > Alphaproteobacteria > Rhizobiales > Xanthobacteraceae > Bradyrhizobium. The sequence goes on along the minus strand of CAVVIM010000016.1, from coordinate 47,678 downwards.
GTGCACCGGCTCTTCCTTGCGCAGCCGCTCGAACCAGGGCCATAGCGTGTCGTTCTGGAACAGGCGCGGCGCGCCGGGATGAAAATCCTTCAGCGGGGTCGAATAGGCTTCCTCGCGCGCGGCGCGCTGGAGGGCGGCCTTGTCGGTCTTGAACGCGGTCTGAATGTTCATCGTCGATCGATCCCAAATTGATTGTCGCCGGACGTTCCCTAAGCGGCGATCCGCACCGGCAGGGTCTCGTACCCCTTGACGAAGCTCGAATACACCCGCTTGGGTTCGGCGACCACCGCAATGTTGTCGAAACGTTTCAGAATCTCTTCCCAGATGATCTTCAGTTGCAGTTCGGCGAGTCGGAGCCCGACGCAGCGATGGATGCCGAAACCGAACGAGATGTGGGTGCGTGGCCGAGCCCGGTCAATGATGAACTCGTAGGGGCGCTCGATGGCCTCCTCGTCGCGGTTGCCCGACACGTACCACATCACGACCTTGTCGCCTTTCCTGATCTGCCTGCCGCGGAACTCGATGTCCTCGAGCGCGGTGCGGCGCATATGGGCCAGCGGCGTCTGCCAGCGGATCACCTCCGGCACGAAGCTGTCGATCAGGGCCGGATTGTCGCGCAGCTTGCGGTACTGATCCGGATGCTTGTCCAGAGCATAGATGCTGCCCGAGAGCGTGTTGCGGGTGGTGTCGTTGCCTCCGACGATCAGCAGGATCAGGTTGCCGAGAAAATTATTCGGGTCCATGTCGCGCGTAGCTTCGCTGTGCGCCATCATCGACAACAGATCGCTCTTCGGCGGCTGGTTGATGCGCTCGTTCCAGAGCCTGGCGAAATAGGCCGCGCATTCCATCAGCTCGGTTTGACGGTCTTCTTCGGTGGCGACGACGCCATCCGGACCGGGCAGGGTGGTTGCGACGTCGGACCAGCGGGTCAGCTTGCGGCGATCCTCCCAGGGGAAGTCGAACAGGACGGCCAGCATCTGCGTGGTCAGTTCGATCGAGACCCGATCGACCCAGTCGAAAACATCGTTCTTCGGCAGGTTGTCGAGGCATTCGGCGGAGCGCCGCCGGATGTTGATGGCGAGCTGGTCGAGATGCGTCGGCGTGAACATCGGCGCCACGGTGCGGCGCTGCGCGCTGTGGCGCGGCTGATCCATGGCGATGAAGCTTTCGCGGCGCAGGTCGGGCGCGGCGTCGCGGATGGTGATGCCGCCCAGCGATGCCGCCGACGAGAACGCCGAATGATTGGTCTCGATGTCCATGATGTCGGCGTATTTGGTCACCGACCAATACGGCCCGAACATGCTGTCCTTGCAGTAATGCACCGGGTCTTCCTTGCGCAGCCGGTCGAAATACGGCCAGAAGGTATCGGTCTTGAACAGTTCGGGATCGCCGGGATCGAAGCTCTCGATCGGTATCGAGTAGGCGCGCTCGCGCGCGGCGCTCTGCTGCGAATCCTGTTCGCGATCGATCGTCCCATGCATCGGTCCACTCCCTGATGGTCGGTCTCCGTGGGCGCCGGAGAGCGGCGTTTGGGCGAATTACATCCCGTTGCGCAGGCGAGGGCAAGGAAAGTTTGCAGCATCCTGCCCGGTCAGGGCATTTGTCGCCGGGCGGCGGGCGGAAGCCCCTTCTCAGCCGTGCCGGCGCGTGACAAGCTGAATCGCAGGGAATATGGCTGTGCGCGACAGCCGCAGCACGATTTGCCCGGAGGCGACCCACCATGATCCCCAACGCGCATCGAATGTTCAACTTCGATCTCGGCGAAACCGCGGATGCGATTCGCGATACGGTACATGATTTTTCCACCAACGAGATTGCGCCGCGCGCCGCCGAGATCGACAAGAGCAATCAATTCCCCCGCGACCTGTGGCCCAAGATCGGCGCGCTCGGCTTGCACGGCATCACCGTCGAGGAGGAGTATGGCGGATCCGGACTGGGTTACCTCGAGCATTGTATCGCGGTCGAGGAGATATCCCGGGCGTCGGCCTCGGTCGGTCTGTCCTACGGCGCGCATTCCAATCTTTGCGTCAACCAGTTGCGCCGCAACGGCAACGAGGCGCAGAAACGCAAGTACCTACCGAAGCTGATTTCCGGCGAACATGTCGGATCGCTGGCGATGTCGGAGCCGAATGCCGGCTCCGACGTGGTCTCGATGACGACCCGTGCCGAGAAGAAGGGCGACCGCTATGTCATCAACGGCAGCAAGATGTGGATCACCAACGGTCCGGTGGCGGAGACGCTGGTGGTCTATGCCAAGACCGATCCGGCCGCCGGCCCGCGCGGCATCACCGCCTTCATCATCGAGAAAGGCATGAAGGGTTTTTCCACCGCGCAAAAGCTCGACAAGCTCGGCATGCGCGGCTCCGACACCGCCGAACTGGTGTTCGAGAATTGCGAGGTGCCGGAGGAAAACGTGCTCGGCGACGTCGGCCGCGGCGTCAACGTGCTGATGTCCGGTCTCGACTATGAGCGCGCGGTGCTGGCGGCGGGGCCGCTCGGCATCATGCAGGCCTGCCTCGACGTGGTGATGCCCTATGTGCACGAGCGCAAGCAGTTCGGTCAGCCGATCGGCGGCTTCCAGCTCGTGCAGGGCAAGATCGCCGACATGTACACCACGATGAACGCCTCGCGGGCCTATGTCTACGCGGTGGCCAAGGCCTGCGACCGCGGCGAGACCACCCGCGAGGATGCGGCGGGCGCCATTCTCTATGCCTCGGAGAAGGCGACGCAATGCGCGCTCGACGCAATCCAGTTGCTGGGCGGCAACGGCTATATCAACGACTATCCGACCGGCCGGCTGCTGCGCGACGCCAAGCTCTACGAGATCGGCGCCGGCACCAGCGAAATCCGCCGCATGCTGATCGGGCGCGAGCTGTTCGATAAATCGGCGTGAGTGTAATGCATTCTGCCGTCATCGCCCGCGAAGGCGGGCGACCCAGTATTCCGGGGCGATGCGAAAGCATCGAACCCGGAATCTCGAGATTCCGGGTTCGCGCTGCCGCGCGCCCCGGAATGACGAGGGATGATGTCATGATACGAAGCCGTGCTACTCCGGCAGGCTATTGACGCTCTTGACCCAGGCGCGCACGTCGGCGAGGACTTCGGGCAGCACGGCTTTCACCTGCTCGACGGTCATGCCGGCCTTGATGCGCGGATCGTACAGCACGTTGAGGATGTACTGATCATAGACGTCGAAGAATCCCATCGACACATTGTCGTTAAACATGGTCCACGGCACCGAACTGGTATCGTTGATCGGGCCGAGTGCCTGCAGCAACTCCTCATAGGCGCAGTCGAGGAAGGTGAAATCGCTGCTGTCGTAGGTGAGGATGACGTCGGAATGCTCGATTTCAAAGCGGTCGTTCTTGCGAAAGCCGGACAGACATTGCGGGTCGAGCGACGTGCCGATCTCGCGGGCGCGTTCGCTGCCATAAAGGCCCGTGATGGTGCGTGCCAGATCGCGGTCACGCACCAGCTTGACGACAATGTTGGCGTCATCGGTGGTCTCCGCCATCGCGATGTCGAGATGCTGCACCCGCCGGGCGATGTCGGCGACGACCGTGGCGAGCTGCGCCTTTCGATCCGGCCGCACGGTCCCCTCGGCGAAGACCCGCACCGGCATGTCGTATTTCCGGATGCGGTCGACCCGGCCGGCCAGATGGAACTCGGCGCCGAATGCGGTCTTGAAAAACCCTTCGGTGATCTCGGCGTCGGTGAAGGACTTCTTTTCGGCGCGCTGGCGCGAGGTGATGGCGGGGATTTCGGCGCAGGCCGCCGACAGCCAGGCGGCGCCTTCAAAGCAGATCGCAGCCAGGCCGACCGCGATGATCCGTAAGCGATGCGAAGACCGGAAAGCAGCGTCCATGCGCGCAACGCTGCCGCAACCGGTGCGGAGGCGCAAGGCCGATCGGGCAAACCCGTCGATGGGATGGCGCGAGTGCGGTGGGTTCGGTGCGGGGCTAGTTCTTCACGATGACGGTGGCGCCGACGGAGACCCGGTTATAGAGGTCGGCGACGTCGTCATTGGTCATCCGGAAGCAGCCCGAGGACACCGCCTGGCCGATGGTCTCCGGCTCGTTCGAGCCGTGAATGCGATAGAGCGTCGAGCCCAGATAGATGGCGCGGGCGCCCAGCGGGTTATCGATGCCACCGGCCATGTGACGCGGCAGGTCGGGCCGTCGCGCCAGCATCTGCGAGGGCGGGGTCCAGCCCGGCCATTCCTTCTTGGCGGAGATGCGATGGACGCCGCTCCAGCGAAAACCGTCGCGGCCGACGCCAATGCCGTAGCGCAGCGCCTGGCCGTTGGGCAGTACCAGATAAAGCCGCCGCTCGGCGGTGTTCACCACAATGGTGCCCGGCGCATACTGGCTGTCGAAATTGACGGTGGTGCGCGGAATCGGGCTGGCGCGGCCGCCCATGAAATTCGGACCGCCTCCCATGATATCGCGGCTGTCGAAACTCTCGGCCTGCGCCAGCCCGGTCCCGATCAACAGGGTGATCGCCGCCATTACACACGCAAAAGCCCGGGTCATGAATTCCTCGCAAGAAGCCTGATTGCAGCGCAAAACAGGCCATATTTGACGCGATTTCGCAAGCAGCGCGCCGGCGAAGCGGTCATTTCCGGATGCCCGGGTTAACTCTGTTGCGTCGGCGATGGCAGCAATGCCCTGCGAACCTTTGACGAAACCCGCTGGGAATGATTGATCTTCGGCAGCCTATCGAGCCATCGCGAACGGGAGATGAACGGATGAACGGTGCGGAAAGTCTGGTGCGGACCCTGGTGGCGGGCGGCGTTGACGTCTGCTTTGCCAACCCCGGTACCTCGGAGATGCATTTCGTCGCCGCGCTGGATCGGGTCGAGGGCATGCGCTGCGTGCTCGGGTTGTTCGAGGGGGTAGTGACCGGCGCCGCCGACGGCTATTTCCGCATGAAGGGCACGCCGGCCTCGACGCTGCTGCATCTCGGACCGGGGCTCGCCAACGGTCTTGCCAATCTGCACAATGCCAAGAAGGCGCATTCCGGCATTGTCAACATTGTCGGCCAGCACGCCACCTACCACATCGGTTACAATGCGCCGCTGACCTCCGACATCGAGGGCCTGGCACGGCCGATGTCGGCCTGGGTCCGCACCTCGCCGGATGCCAAATCGGTTGCCGCCGACGGCGCGGCGGCGATCGCGGCAGCCAAAAGCTCCCCGCCGCAGATCGCCACCCTGATCCTGCCGGCAGATACCGCCTGGAGCGAGGCCGACGGCATTGCGCAGGTGCCGGCCGGCAGCCAGCGCACCAGTTATTCCCCGCAGGCCGTCGACGAGGCGGCAAAGGTGCTGCGTGGCGGCGCCCAGACGCTGCTGCTGATTACCGGCAACGCGCTGACCGAACGGGGCCTCGCGCTCGCGCAGCAGATTGCCGGCAAGACCGGCTGCAAGGTGATGGGCCAGACCTACCATCCGCGGATGGCGCGCGGTCGCGGCCGGTTCTCGATTGACCGGATTCCCTATGTGATCGAGCAGGCGCTGCCGATCCTGAAGGATTTCAAGCACATCATTCTGGTCGAGGCCAACGATCCGATCGCGTTCTTCGCCTATCCGAACAAACCGAGCATGCTGAAACCCGAGGGCTGCGAGGTTCATCGCATGACCTCGTGGGGGGAAAATTCGATTGCGGCGCTGGAGGCATTGGCGGGGGCGGTCGGCGCCAAGCCGCAGGACGTCAAGCCGCAGAAGCTGATGGAGCTTGCCAAGCCCAACGGTGCCCTCAATCACGCCTCGATTGCCCAGGCCATCGCGGTGGCGATCCCGGAAAATGCCATCGTGGTCGACGAATCCATCACCACGGGACGCGGGTTTTTTCCGCCGACCGCGTCGGCCGCACCGCATGACTGGCTGCAGAACATGGGCGGCTCGATCGGATTTTCGACGCCGATCGCGACCGGCGCCGCGGTGGCGTGCCCCGATCGCAAGGTGATCTGCCTGGTCGGCGACGGCAGCGCGATGTACACCATCCAGTCGCTGTGGACCCAGGCCCGCGAGGGGCTGAACGTCGTCACCATCGTGTTTGCCAACCGCATCTATCAGATCCTGCGCGGCGAATTCGACGGCGTCGGCGCCGGCGAGCCGGGAAAGCGCGCCCAGGACATGCTCAAGATCGACCGCCCGACCATCGACTTCGTCGCGCTGGCCAAGGGCATGGGCGTTCCCGGCCGCGCGGTCGCGACCGCCGATGATTTCAACAAGGCGCTGGCGGAAGCCATCGCCGAGCCGGGGCCGCGATTGATCGAAGTGCAGATGTAAAGCGTCATCGATCCGACGCAGAGATCGGCCATCACGGCGCCTCGGGGGAGGCGAGATGCAGGCCGGGATACAGTCGGAACTCGACAAGGTGGTGCGCGCGCTCGGCGAATTCTATGCGCGCGAAACCTATTTGCTCGAGAAGGATCTCGGCGAACGGGCCCTGACGCACCGCCTGGCGGTGCATCTGGAGCGGCAATTCGAGGGCTGGGACGTCGACTGCGACTACGACCGGCTCGGCGAGCGAACGCTGCGGCTTCCGAAGGGATCGATTGTCTCGACCGACGATCATATCGGGAAGTCGGTTTATCCTGATATCGTCGTGCACCGCCGTGCCGTTCCGGAAAACCTGCTCGCGGTCGAAGTCCGCAAGGCGAGCAACCATCAGCCGCCGGAACATGACCGGCACAAGCTGCGCGCGCTGACCGATCCGCATCTGTGGTTCGCCTACCGGATCGGCGTCTACCTGACGCTTGCCAAGACCGGCGTCGCGTCGTCGGACGTCTATGTCGGCGGCGTGGTCGAGCCGGCGCTGTCCGGCTGGCTCGCCGGCAGGCTCACCTGATAAGGCCGCCCGGAGGCGGCCAGATCGTCACTTTTTCGGTTCGCTGCTCATCTTGCTGGTCGATTTCTTCGATTTCTTGGTCATCTTCGTCTTGCTCATCTTGTCTTTCGACATGTCGCCCTTGCTCATGGTGTCGCCGCTCTTCGCCGCGGGCGCGGCGGCCTTGTCCTGAGCGAAAGCTGTCGAGGACAGAAAGGCGAGGGCGGCGGTGGCGATGATCAATTTGCGCATGAATAAACCTCCGTATTTTCTACCGGCGCGCCTCAACGGAACCGGCAGGTTCCGGTTCCAACGCCGCGATCAGTTATCCGTGAACAAGGCCCTGCCAGCGGCGTGGCCCGGCGCTGTGAAACGTGCAGGGGGCGATGGTGGGCGCACAAGGGATCGAACCTTGGACCTCTCCCGTGTGAACCACAATCCGTAGACCATAGCCGACCTAATCCAGCCATACTGTAGTTGTAAAAGTCAATGCAGCGCAGGGATTTGTGGCCATACCGGCCCATAGTGAGCCATAGCTGGACTTGCTACATTTTGTATGCCCGCGCTGTGCCCTTTGTGATTTTTCCCGTGGGGCACAACAGAGCTGGGAACGTGGAGGGAACGGTTTGTGATCCGTTTCTTGGGTCAGACCTCGACCCGTCCCAGGGCACAAAGCGCAGGGCACAAAACGATGGAAAAAAGCGAAAAAGATCTCAGAGCTGAAGTGACGACGAACTACCTGCGGCTCACGGACGCTGCAATCCGTTCGACCACTCTGCCGCCGGGCAAGTCACAGCACTATCTGCACGACACAGAGCAGCCAGGGCTTGCCATCAGGATGCGCTCGACTGGCGGCCGCACCTGGGTCTATCTGTTCACCAAGCCTGGGATGAAAGGCACACAACGCAAGACGCTAGGCGCATGGCCCAAGTTTAACGAGAAGTCCGCGCGTAAGGCTGCCACCATCGCCGCTGGCGAGGTGGTCATCGGGGTCGATCCGAACGACGCCAAGCGCGAGGCTAAGAAGGAACAGCTTGCCGAGAAGCAGTGCACCACAGTGGCGACCTTGATCATTGAAGATGGCCCCTACGAAACATCCCTGACCGGACGCCAGGTCGTCAACTGGAAACCGGCGATGTCGGCGCTACGCCGCGGTCTCAAGGATCACATCGATCTCGCCATCGCCGAGCTGACCCGACGGCAAATCATGGCGGCAGTTGACAAGATCGCCAAGACCGGCAAGCGCGGCGCAGCCAAGGACCTGCGCAAGCACGTGCACACCTTCCTCGAATGGTGCGTCGGCGACGGTTACGTCGAGCACAACGTGCTTGCCGGCTATCGCGCGCCCAAGGAAACCCGTGCGCAGAGAGTCGGGCGCCGAACGAAGGGCCGCGCACTGATCGATGAGGAAATCATCAAGGTCTGGCATGCTTGCGGCAAGCTCGGGACTTTTGGGCTCCTGACACGCATGTGCCTACTCGGTGGCCCACGCCGCAGCGAGCCAACCATGATCGAGTGGCGAAAGCACATCATGGAGGACCGCATTACCTTCGATGCGGCGTGGACCAAGATGGGCCTGCACCACGACGTGCCGCGCACTCACCTCGTTGACGAGGCGCTGGCGGCCGCGAAACATTTCCAGCGCGCGACGTCCGACTATGTCTTTCCGTCACCGAAGACCGGCGGCCAGATGTCGGGCTTCACCAAGATGGTCAACCGCCTGGTCAAGGAAGCGGGTGTCGCCAAGTTCACCATGCACGACTTAAGGCGCAGCTTGCGCACCGTCATGTCACGCTGCGGTTACGACAACGAAATCCAGCGGCTGTGTGTCGGACAGAAGCCTAGCGGAATCGATCAGGTGTATAATCACGACGAACAGTGGATTATCCGCAAGATGGCGTTCGAAGCAGCTCACGACTACATCGCGGAGCTGGTCGGTGCGAAACGGGTCGGCAAGGTCGTGCGCCTGCAGCGGACAAATCCGCTCGATCCCATCAAGGCCGAGCTGCTCGGACGTCTCCGCGAGCATTATGCGGCTGAGGGCGCTTAGTGGTCTTATCGCATCCGGACAAATAATCGCGCACCGCATCGACACGATAGAGCGGGCGGCCGTCGACGTAACGCCATTTCAGCGGATGGTTCGGATCGCGCCGCCACTGCTCTAGCGCTCCAGGCGTGCGCCGGATGACCGCGGCCGCCTCTAATGCCGTCAAATTAGAGCTGCCCGGCAGCGTATCGATATCGAACGTCGCGGGCGGCGGCATGCCACGGTTCTTGCGACGGCGCTTCGTGGCACTTGGCATTTCCCGACTATTCGGCGACCCTAATGCCTCGATCCGAGCCATTTCGTCCTTGCCGCGCATGCCTCCGCCCCGAACCGTGATCGGTCTGAGGCAATAAGATCGTAGGCTGCTCCAGCAAGAAAGAATCAAGTGCTCAGATATGGCTGCTGGGTAGTGGCGTACAAATAGGACGAACCGGTTCGATTGGCCTGGGATGCGTGCGGAGCGTTTTTCGCGTTCATTCCGACCTTCGACCTCATAACCTGAAGGTCATAGGTTCAAATCCTATCCCCGCAACCAAGCTTTGATAGCAATATCAGTGAGATGGCCCGCCTTTGGCGGGCTTTTTCATTTGTGCCAAAGCATTCCCAGCCGTTACGAGAATTTACGTTTCTAACCAATGAGTTAGAAGCATTCCGCCAAAGATGACCAAGCCTTTCAAAAATTTCCACGGCACAAAACTGGCACAAAGCGGCACAAAAATTTGGAGCGAAAACCCGCTTCGTTCACCCTTAAAATCGGCAGCAATGCCGACGCCGCGACACCCTTTTGCGCAGCACTTCTCTCGGGCTCCAACGGCTCTCCGCTCTGCGCAATAAAATCCAATCCTGCTATTCTTTTCGGATGGCCACGGCAGAATTCATCCTGCAGGGATTCACGGCTAGTACGCACATTGATGCGTTGCAGCGACTATTTGACTTACCTGATATTCAAAGGGTCTTAGTGAGTGTTGCCTTCGTCTCGGAAGGGGGCGTGGAGCGGATCGAAGAACATCTGATACCACATGCGGCGTATGCGACTGTATTCGCGGGCATTCGGAACGGCACCACTTCTTATCAAGGGTTGGCTCGGCTGCACCGCATCGTTAGCCAGCTTCACACTGTCGACACCGGCTCCCGGACCCTAATCTTCCATCCTAAGCTATATCTGGTGCGCGGGAGGGAGCACGCGCGCTTGGTAATAGGTAGCGCAAACCTCACACTCGCAGGGTTGAATAACAACATCGAAGCCGGAATGCTGCTCGACTTCGATCTGACGGACGCGGCCGATAAGACAGAGATCGACAAGATCGAAATGCTATTTGCCGCTTCACTGACTGATTACCCCAACCACGTTGTCAAAGTTGGTAACATCGCCGATCTCGATGAACTGTTGTCGGCGAACCGCTTGATTGATGAAAACATGGTGTCGTCGCCACGCGAAGCAATCGAGACTGATGGCGCAAATTCCGCCGCCGAACGTGAAAGTGACGGTGACCGCGACGGTGACGACATTCCGCGGATAAAGCTTAAGACAAAGCTTTTGCGAAGCGGCATCGTCAAGGCAAACTCCGTATCAAAGGAAGCGGAGGATCGCAAAATGCCTGCCGTAGAAAGCGAGCCAGCCGGGCCACCAACGCACCCCGCGAGCGAGGTCGAAGTTGAATTGGAGCCGGAAGTTGCCGCGTCATTTGCGTTCAGGGCTTTTCGTAAAAGGAGCAGACGCGGCGAAGGTCCTAAGTCGAGAGCGAGAAGATTGAGGAATGAGGCAAAGGCACGGGGGGACAAGTGGTATTTCACAGGCGAGCCCTGTAAGTATGGTCATATTAAAGATCGGCTTGTCAGCAACGGCAAATGCCGAGAGTGCAATCGACAGGATTCCGAGCGCAGCAATCGGCTAGGCCTCTATCGCTGAGGCAGGCTACAGGTCGCATAAAGCCCGTTTAATCAAATCGCAGGACGCCAATTTACGACCGTCGCGCCGGGCTTCTGCTGGCAGGGCTTGAGCATATCAGAGCGGGGAACGATGATTCCACCATACGGAGGTTCGAAATCCTCCCGCCCCAGCCAAAAATTGTCGGGGTAAAACAACGCACTAGCTGGCAAATTACGACGCGTTTCCATCGATTTCATGTCGCGTCGTGTCGCAAAAATTTCCGTTTGTTTTCAAGGCTTCCCAATTTTTGCCGGCGGCTCCACGCGACATGGACGCGACATGAAATGGGAAAAATCCTCGCCGACCGGCGCGCAATAATTTGGCTATACCCTAGTCGAGCCTTTGCCCGCGTGGTGCAGTGAGAGCATGACCATTTTTGATGATATCCCGCGCGCGGATATGGGGCTGCCGCTCCCGGATGAAACGCAATTCGCTTACCTGAACAGATCGGGCAGGCCTGTGGCTGAACGCGTCCGCAAGCTTGTCGACGAGTGGTTTGCCGAGTACCCAAGTCACACCGAGAGAACCTGATCGGGCGATTTCGCTCCGTGATAGATGATGCGCATCGAAGCGCGTTTTTCGAACTGTTCTTGCATCATCTAGCCGTGGCACGCGGGTGCAAGGTTCTCGCCATCGAGCCGAAGCTCGAACATACGGATAAAACGCCGGATTTCCTATTAGAGAATGCCAAGCAAGAGCGCTTCTACCTTGAAGCTGCGCTGGCTACGGGCCGTTCAAACCAAGAAACAGCAGCGCACGCGCGCTTGAATTCAGCGTTGGCCGCCATCGACAGTACGCCTTCACCCGCGCATTTCTTGGATCTCACGGTTCAGGGAATGCCATCGGCTCCGCTGTCGATCAAGAAAATCAAACGGGCGCTGCAATCATGGATCGCGGGTTTACCGGACGACGAGACTGCCAAGGACGCCGCCCCGTTGGTGTACGAAGAGCATGGTGCCAAGATCAAATTGAGCGCTTGGAGTCGGAGTAAAAAGGGAGACGACGGCGATCGCGCGGTCGGCATGCGGCGCTTCCCGGTCACGCAAATTACGCCGAACCAGGAAATCCATGGCGCTTTAAAGAAAAAGGCTTCCCGTTATGGCGAGCTTGACCACCCTTATCTTGTTGCCATCAACGCCCTTGCCATGTTCCATCGCGAAGAGGCTGTCATCGATGCCCTGTTGGGGACGCCATACGTCAAGATCACGCGGATGCCCGACGGTACCGAGAAGGTCGAGGACCTTCGCAGACCGGATGGAATTTGGTACGGGCCCCCGGATGGACAACCTCAGAATAAACGAGTGAGTGGTGTTCTGTCGTTTATGCAACTCGATCCATGGAATTTCGCTAGCCGGAATGGGCTGCTCATACCAAATCCGTGGGCAACAAAGCCGCTGCCTGCCACGGGTTTTGGGACCGACGAATTGGTTCTCGTCGGGGATGGCTACCAGCGAACCAACGGCGCGCCGCTGTCCACTTTGTTCAGCCTGCCGGCGAATTGGCCGGAGTCATAACCTGAAGGTCATAGGTTCAAAACATCTGTGAAGCGACATAAGTCGCGCCTCGTTCACGGCTTGGGCGCTAATCTTTTCTCTTTGTTTTCGATGCGATCTAGCTTCCGTAGATCGTCGAAAAACATACGCGGATGCCAACCTTTTCGCAGGCCGTCCAAGAGAAATTCATCAAGGAGATCCAACGCGAATTCAACGGCAGGGCCAGCCGCCTGCGCAGCCACCCCGCCAACCAGGGCACCGGGTAACGCTCCCTCTGCTGCGTGACCGAGAGCCGCGCCCACCGAAGCTAGGGCCAACGCCTTCATGGATTTGCCGGTCGTCGTATCGAGCGGCCCTCTGGATTTGGTAATGGCCGCAAGGTACTCCTCGGTTATATTCTTATCGCCGCAGGTCGTTGATGACAGCCATTGCCTAAACTGCCGGGATTTGCGCTTGTCGCGAAGCTTGGGGACGACCTTCAAACCGTCTTGCAAAGTCAAAAACAATGCCTTCAGGTCAGGCATATTCTCCAGCTTTGCGAGCTCACCAAAGCCATGGACGGCATTGCCTGAAGTCTCGATATTCTCAAGTGAATCCGAAAAGAGCGAGAAATATTTCAAAAGAGGACATTGCCGTCATTTCACGAGACAGCAGGTAGGAATATTCCAGCAGGCCTCCGGCACATTTTCCCAAAAGCTCCCTCTCAGGAAGCTTGAGGTTGCCAAGGTCTTGCTTATCAGGATCGAAGCCAAGCGATCTTAGCTTTCCTGACGCAAAAGCAGAATTGGTAAGCTTGACCGTTTCGCCCGCAAGTTCGGGCGGCGGCATCTCATAGAGAGGCAGGACCTTCTTCTTGAGCCGTTTCAAAACATATTTTGGCGGTTTTTCGGTAAACCAAGGGAGGCTTAAATCGAAGGACTCCTCTGGATCACAGTGAGCGCGCGAGCTTACATTTCCAGAAGCCAGCGCGTTGATGCCGGGGATCTCATCAACCATGTGAACGATCATTGGCGTCCAGAGAACGAATTTAATCGCTTCCTGCTCTAGCAGAGCCTCAAGGCCTTTCTCGCCGAGTTGCCTATATAAAAAAGCGAGCGGTACATTCTCTCCGTAAACCTTGAGCGAAACCCTATCGAACAAGAGCAAGTGTTCGAACAACGAAGAGCATTCTGAGACAGCGCGCGACGGCAGCAGCCGCATGTCTTCGGCGGTCAAAGGTTTTGGCCCGATAACGAAATACTTCGTGGTCGCCCGTGAAGAATTCGGAAGCGATTGATGCATCGCTGTAATTTGAGCTGAGCAAGTATTGGATTTTGCAAGAAAGCCGGGGGTGGGTCTTGGTTTTCTTGCATTTTGGGATTCCGGATTTAGGCGGTTCGTGATTTCTTTGACGGCGAGATTTGCTGTTGGAGGAGAGCCGTGGGCCAGCCGCGCGACGATCGTCAGGATGATCTGTTTGGGCCCCGCCTGGAGGAGATCATCAACCTTCGCCATCCACTGGTCCGTCTGGCGGCGGAGATCGATTGGCAATTCCTGGCCGGACGCTTCAGTTCGGTCTGTCGCGTCGGGCCGGGGCAGCCACCATTGCCAACACGGCTGATGGCCGGATTGTTGATCCTCAAGCACATGCACAACCTCTCCGATGAGGCGTTGTGCGACCGCTGGGTGGAGAACCCGTATTTTCAATATTTCTGCGGCGAAGTGGTGTTCCAGCACGCGGCGCCGTTTGACCGCTCGTCGCTGACGCGCTGGCGCCAGCGGCTGGGTGAGGAACAGATTGCGGCGCTGTTGCAGGAGAGCCTTTCGGTGGCACATCGGGCCGGGGCGATCGAGACCAAGGATCTCGAACGGGTTGTGGTGGACACCACCGTGCAGGAGAAAGCGGTCGCGCATCCGACCGACGCCCGGCTCACCCACCGGGCAATCGAGAAACTGGTCGATCTGGCCAAGCGCGAGGGCGTCAAGCTGCGCCAGAGCTATCTGCGTCTGGCCAAGCGCGCCGCCATCATGGTCGGGCGCTATACCCATGCCCATCAGTTCAAGCGCGCCCGGCGAGAGCTCAAATTCCTGCGCACCCGGCTCGGCCGCATCATCCGGGACATTCGCCGCCAGATCGACGGCGACCCCGCGCTCGAGGACCGCTTTGGCCCGCTGCTCGATCTGGCGCTGCGGGTTCGTCATCAAGAGCAGCGCCAGCGCGGCCCCAAGGTCTATTCGCTGCACGCCCCCGAGGTGGAGTGTATCGGCAAAGGCAAGGCCCGGACACCCTACGAGTTCGGCTGCAAGGTCTCGATCGTCACCCCGGTCACCGCACCCAAAGGCGGGCAGTTCGTGCTGCACGCCAAGGCGCTGCATGGCAACCCGTATGACGGCCATACGCTCGGTCCCGTCATCGCCGATCTTGAAAAGCTCACAGGTGCCGCGGTGCGCCGCATCCATGGCGACAAGGGCTATCGCGGTCACAGCTATCCCGACCGGTTCAGGGTCTGGATCAGCGGCCAGGTCCGCCGGGTCACCAAAGCCATCCGCCGCGAAATGCGTCGCCGCGCCGCCGTCGAGCCCGTGATCGGCCATCTCAAGGACGACCATCGGATGCGGCGCAACTATCTCAAAGGCCGAGATGGTGATCGCATCAATGCCGTGCTCGCCGCGGCCGGCTACAACTTCAGCCTGCTCCGGCGCTGGTTCGAGGATTTTTTGTGCGTCCTGTTATCGATCTTCCGTCATAGCTGGACGACGCCGCTCCCCGGATAGGCCCTCAAGACGTTCTTCACGGACGACTTCGTGCAGAAGTCATTGAGCGAAGGGTAAAAGGCGTTGGTGGGCATGGTCTATTTACGCGCTCTTCTTAAGCGGGCCATCATCGGCGAGCCGGGTCTCAAGCGCACGCGCCGACGCGACGCCTGACCGCACCAAAACGTCAAGACACTTGCCGAGTTCGTCACGGACCTGCGGCAAGACATTCGCCGCGTCGGGGTCACTGCTCAGCGTCCGCTCGATCCATTCGCAAATCCGATTGCCGACCTGATGCTCATTCCAAAAATTAGCGCCAGCGTCATGGATTTTCCGCCATGCCGACACCGCCTCGACCATCTGCGGCAAAAACGCCGCGCGGGGCGAATTCTCCATCACAGTCAGGAACACCACAGCTAGATAACCCGACTGCGGGAAGGATGTGACGATCGGCGTCAAGACCGGCATGGTGTCCAGCAAGCCATCCCACCGATCCGGGAGATCGGCGCGTCCATGGTTCATAAACCTTGGCGGTTGATAAAACATCGCATTAAGCGCATCGGCCAAATGCGTTTCGGCGGTGAAGGAGGTGTCTCGATAGCTCAGGCTGCGCATCGATCGGGTGCGCAGCATGCGCTCCGATATCAAGGAGCGTACGTCGGCAGGGTTTTCCGGTTGGGGCGTATCCGTTGCGCGGGTCGAACGATCAAAGCCACGGAGAAAGGCCGCAGCTGCGTCATTGAAAGCGTCATCGTGAAGACGCGCTGTCGGCTCGATAAACAAGCTACGCGCTCGATCGAACGGGAGCGCCACGCACAACACCCCTAGAAAATCGAAATAGCCGATGTTCCAGGTGGTTGGCCGGTTTTCCCGTTCCTCTTCGTCGTCACCTGGCGGTCCGTTGTTCGCTTCGATAGTCCAAGCCATGAAATGCTCGGCGAGCGACGGTAGCCATTCAGGCACTTCATCAATTGTCAGCCCTACCAAATGACCGGATAGACTGCCGAGCGCGTGCTCATCGATGTACATCTCAGGCGAGGCCTTGGGCGTCTCTATCTCCTCCTCGAACGTGCGACCGCCGAGCCGAATGTACCGACGGCGGCGTGAATGCCATGGCGCCATTGCCGGCCATGGCGGTTCGGCGGCAACACCGTCCAACCAGCGCGTTTCGGCATCCACCGCTATGGCGATGTTTCTGCGATGTACTTCGAGAATCTCCACATCTTTTGCGGCTTCATGGGTGCGGCGTGGATGAGCGGCACCTTGTATCACCAAGCGGACGAGAGCGCGCGGGAGGCGCGGATCGAGCCGAGCAAATTCCCGAAAATTTCCGCCGATAGCATTCAGGACCGCATGATCCTGGAGCGCCGCGAGAGTGAGTAAAGCGTTTCGCGACACCGCGTCTTTGTTTCTGCGGTAAAGCCCGGCGTAACCGACGGCCGCGATAGCGGTCTTATTGGAATAAATCTGGTCGCTGGTGCGCGCGGCTATCTCGTCATTGTATTCCGTTGCTGCCGGTTGCAGCACCGAACTACTCCATTCCTCAACATCGCCGCGGTCTTGTCCTTCGTAATCCCTCGCCGCGAGTGCCGCCGCCATGACTATGGCGCGTTCCTGCCACTGATTGTCATAGTTATCCGTCTCGCCAGGCTGATCCGACTTGCACTCAGTCAAACGGCCTTTCGCCCAAGCGATGCCCTGTGAGACGATTTCCGGAGTTGATTTTTCCGGATCCGACAACGCCTTTTGCAAGCTGAGGCGCGTGTTTAGCTCGGTGATATTCCCGTTTGAGCGTTCGACCGCAGCGTTACGGAGTGCGATTTCTTCCGGTGGAATCTCGTATTGAAGCGCTTCGACTTCGCGCCCATCGGTGAGGCGTGCGGTCACCGGTTTCCAGAACTCCGCATGGTTCATGCGAAGCGCCCGTTCCGCCGTGGCGCGGAGCCCGAAGACGAGATCGCTGTCGTCCTGATGGGTTCCTTCTGCGACGCGATCGCGCGCCTTAATGAGCGCATCGCGCAGCTTCGCCTGAGTATCCGCCGGCCCATGAAGCGCGTAATCGCCGGCTTTATCAATCAGCTCGCGTCCTCGCGACGGGCGTGACAGCAGATCGGCAATCTTAACAGGCCAGTGTTCCGGTTCCTGTTGCTCCGTGAAGAACCTGCCTAAGCCCGTCTGGTCCTGCGTCGAACGCATGTGATCGTATTGGAGCAATTTTGGCACCGCCAGCATCGGCCACGCGACTTCTTTCATCAGGGACCAATGCGAGAGCACGAGATCGACCACAACGCACACGAACGCGATACTGGAGCCCGAGGGACCAAGGACATCGTGCAATACTTCGCCAGCAGCCCGACCAGCCTCAATCTGCCTATGTGCCCACGCTTCCAATGCCATTAGCGCCGAGGCGGCAATCAACGCACCGGTGCCGCCTCGCGTCCATTGATAGGTGCCGAAGTCACCATCGAAGGTTTTCGCGCCTTCAGGAAACGCTATGGTCAAGACGGGAAAGTCGCGACCGTCGTCAATACACCATTCGCGGTTCCACTGCGTCGCGTGCTCGACGATCCCGCGCACAAGCCGCAAGCCATGCTCTGGCAACTCCTGGAGCAGCGAGAAAAACGGGCCTTGTCCTGGCGAGGCCGAGACAAAATCGGTGTCAAATACTCCGAATGGCCCGAACCGATCGCGGCCCCGCCGATAGAGATCATCCTCATCTTCTTTCGGGATCAGAACCGCGAGCGCAAAATCAGCCAACGCGGCCGGCGCCGCCTTCGCCGCCGTTCCCGGGTATTTCAAGATTTGCCGTGCGCCGTGGTAAAGTTTGGGATCTGTCTCTGTAAGATACTTAGCGGCCAGCTCCGAATTCAGATGGCAGAATGAGAGAAACGTCATCCGAATTTCTTCATGCACGTCGTTCATGCGGTCGAAATCGAGGTCAATATGGGGCGCTTCGCTAATATCCCTGACGACGATTGGGCGATCCGCTTCTTCGATCCGCGTCAGCCATTCGTAGAGCCGCTGAACAACCAGCTGATTGAGTTCCGGAGCCCCCGCTTGCGCCACAACAAGCCAAAGCTGAAATAATTTGGCCGCGTCTGGGATGATGGCGCTCGGCAGTCGATCAGACCGCAGCGCCAGCCAGGCCACGAGCGGCATCCAGCTTGAACCAGACGGCATTACCATTCGTGCGGCGACCGTCTCGGATATTGTGGGCGGATTTTGCACGTGTCTAAGAAGTTCTGCCAACGGCGTAGTCTCGACCGCAAGCATCAGTTGGATGATCTCCTTCAGTCGCCGGCCCTTATCTGCGACGAGTGCCGGTTCGACGCGCTCGAACAATTCAAATGCATTCTCCGAGCGCGGCAAGGCCATCAACACCGGTCTGCGCCAACTGCCGTGGCAACCTTCGCCCTCAAAAGCAGCGAGCAGTGAAAGCCAATTCGCGCCAGTAGTATCGCTCGCAAGAGCTAGCCGGGCAGCGACTTCCAAGCCGCGCGCAAGCGTCCCCGGAACAGGCGGGTCCGTCGGAAGGGCCTCGCGTAGTTCCGGTTTTTCATCCAGCAGGAATCCGATCGTCCAGTCGCGCAGCGTATCGTGCCAAAAAGCGATGGTCGCGCCAGCTCGGTCTTCGCGCAGGCTTTCAACGTGCAGCAGTTCCTCGACCGTTTTCGAATCCAAGTCGTCAGCAGAGAAAGCGGCTTTGCCCGGCTCGCGAATAACTCGTGCGCCAAGATTTCGCAGTAGTTTCAGGCGCTCAAATCTTCCAGCTTCCGAGCGGCCGCCGCCGAAACGCCACCACGTTCTCGCGAGATCGGTCTCATTGACCAGCGTGCGCGTTTCTCCCACCGTCAAATCCATCAGCCGCGAAAGGTAAAAGAGATTGCGCGCCATAGCACGCGCTGGATGATCAGGCGCCAACAATGCCGAAAGCGCTGGATTTGCGGCGCGCAGCATGTTTGCTTCTGAATCCGAAAGTGCGTTAACGCGAAGCGTCACGAACGGCACCTGCCGTAATTCATCCGGTAGGTTTGCTCGCCATTCTTCGTTGTCCGAGCGCACGGTAAATACCGCGCGCCAGCCGGGACTTTCCAGTACCCCCCGTAGAAGATCACGCAAAGTGAGCCAGGCATCCGCATCATCGATCTGATCGATGTTGTCGACGAAGAGAGTGGCGCCACCGCCACAGCCGAGTTCGTTCAAAAGTACGTTGAGGCCGACCGGACATTCGATGACGGCCGCCATCTTAAGCCAGCCGCCACCCACAATGCGCCCAGGGGCAAGAACGAGCACAGTTCCTTCGCCGCGCTGATGCTCGACGAGCGCCTTCAGGATGGCGGATTTACCGACGCCCGCGGCGCCGGAAATTTGCACGACGCGTGATTGTTCCAGCCCCTGATATGCGTCTTCGACGGCTTCCGCGCGCGACAGCCGCGCTCCGCCGATGCTGTCCCTTATGTCGGCAATGGCGTTATCCGCTGCTTCCGAAAGTCGTGCGTGCACAAGGCAAAGTTCGGGCTTATCGACGAAACGCAACCCATGTTTCTGTCCAAGATCGCGGACGAGCGTCGCTCGATCAGCTTCTCCGCCTACGGCATCATACGAAAGCGCCTCATCGGTCAGGATCGACCACAGGTCAGCCGAGCGGCTAGTCTGATCAATCGCAAGAACCGTGCGGCCCCGTTCCCGCGCCCGATGGTCGTAGTCTGATCCTGGTGCCTCGAAGTCAAAAACGAGAATCTGAAACCGCCGCAACAAGCCCCAGACCGTCTCGTCATCGGTAGCAGCGCCGGTCGCGGCGAGATGATGCCGGAAGGCGTCAACGAATTCGCGCATGCCGTTAGAGGCAAACCCCGGCCTCTGCATGTGGGCGGCGAATGAAGCGCCGTTGCTGAGACGACGCGCCCATTGAAGCGCCTGCTGGCACTCGCGCTCGATCCGCGTGGAAGTCCGCGCGATGGCGACTGCCATCTCATATCGGCTTGTCTCGAATTGCTGCTTTTGCGACGTGGACTGCAACTGCCGCACGACATCAGCGAAATTGACGTCGCCGCGCGTGAAATTGATCGTGCGTTTCGCCTGAATATCGAGGAATGCGTCCGATCCATCGGCGTTGATCGCGTCGATTGTTACGTCATCGAGTGGGCGACCTTGCGCCGATTGCTGAAAGCGAACTGCGCGGACGGCGGTACCGGGAAGCCCGCGTGGCTCTCCCGAGCCAAGGAGGTCTAGGAGGTAGAAGGCGCCAACCTTGCTCTCGAATCGCGCGCCCGCCGGCCCGGAGGCAGCAGGCGAAACGGCGGGCGGAGGGTGGGCGGGTTCATTGTCCACTAGCTATTCTGTTCCGTATTTGTTCAGGGTGCAACGCCTAATTCTTCAATTTTTGTGAGCCCCCATGCTGGAGTTGATCAGAGAAAACTCGGTAGGGATAGTGAAGAAGCGATCAGGTGTGCCGCAGAAAAAATGAAAAATAGCTACAGCTTGGTCGACGACTTTTTTATTTCGGCGAGTATTTGCTCGAATGTGGGCTTGCCCCGGCGTCAAAGGACGCAGGCGCGTCGTGCCGCGCGCGAGTGGCGGCGAAGCATATCAATGGAACGAATATTGGTCATCGCATCCGCCGTCTGATGCTCGCTTCAGTGTCTTCTCGGCTGGCATCGGCCTCGTAGGTCCTTACCAATCCCATTAGAAGCACCGATGCTACGTACGGATACGACGAATGAAGCGCTTGGCTCCACTTCCTGTATTTTATCGCCAAATCGCGCTCTTGGTCGCCACCTTCGCCCCGCCAGTGTGCGCCGCGCGAGTTGTACACGCCCGTACGCACGCCGCTCATCAGCGGCTCGGACTGAATATCCTCCATCACTTGCCGGACAGGTTCGCATGGCCAAATCCCGTCCTTCCCGATCGGTGCGTGCGAGAAGAGTTTACCGATGCACATATCCGCAACGTCGGCACGGCTAAGCTCACTCGCTGACTGGCGAACCGTTGCAATCCACTTTGCCAGATCTTTAGCTTTGAGTTCGCCGATCTCATCGTGTCCTGGAATCCGCTGGATAGCTTCCAGGAGCTTGTACCCGCGCTCGGCCATCTTTTCTACGCGGTCACTCGACACTGTGAGTTCTTCGGGGTCTATCCCTCCGTCCTTACGCTTGTACGCCCATGCGATGGCTTGCACGAACAGCTCGGGATGCGCCTCGACGTACCGTTCGAGATTCGGTATGCCATAGCTGTCGGTGCGGTTGTCCCACGGACGCGCCAGCACCTCGATGAACGCGAATTCCAGACCTGCCTTCTGATCGAGTGTGAGAGCCGGACTGCTGTTCAAATGCTTGAACGCTTCCTCGACGTTGTAGTGTTCGAGCATATATTCGCCCGACTTGTCGTTACCGCCTGTCGCCATGTCCGATAGCAACCGGTAGAGTACCTGCGCGTCGAGCCGATTTGGCGTGAAGCGGATACAGGAAAAAGCGGCGCGGGGCCGTCCGGCTTTCAAAAGGCGTTCAACACCTTCGTTATTCTCATCGTCTGAATGATGGAGCCAGTCCGGCGCCACATCTTTCCAGTACTTGGTTTGAGCCGCGTCGCCAAATGTATCCACCAGCTTCCAAGTGGCCGACGAGTACGGACCAAGGACCAGCAGGCCGACCGTATCCTCCTCGGATAACCCTGCGGACGCCGCCGTGATGACGCGCGTCCTCCTTTTGTCATCCGAAATGGCCCGCAAGGCTCCGGCGATGATGTTCTTGTATGCATGAACGTCGTCATTGCCTTGCAAAATCGACTTAAAGGCGATCTGCAATAACTCCACCAGCTGCTTTTCGGTCAGCACGTCTTTTAGCACTGCAAGGACGCCGATCGTCCACGCCGCGTTACCGCGTTTGGCCAATTCCACTAGCCCCGTCACGCCATGCTGGTCCAATACCTCGCGCATCGCATCAGCGCGCTGGTTTTGGACGCGCTCCTCGCGCGTTTTAAAGTCCATGTTCTGAATATCTTCAACTTCGTCCGCTGAACTCATCAACCCATCCGTTCCGGAAGAGCCACGCGTGTTTGTTGAGGATGTCGCTCGGCTCCAGCGCTGCATATGCGGCCTTGGCAGCCTTAACTAAAGCGTTGGCCTGAGCATCCTTTTTCGAGCGCAGCGCAGCACGACGCGACAGTGTTGAGACGCGGATCTTTTCGCGCATCGCCGCTTTGTCGGTGTCGCTCGCGTTGTCCGTCGCCCAAGCTTCGATTAGGGCCCAAACGCGTGTCTGATGTTCTGGTGACAAATCTTGTATTCGTGCGACGAGATCGCTGAGTGTGCCGAGTGAATGCTCTTTCCAGGTCAGCGCCATCTCAATCATTTCACGAATGAAGTCGAGTATTGGCCCCCATGTCGGAAACGGCTCGCCAAAGCCATAGCCATCAGGGCGCCAGCGCGGCTTATGACTGTAGTCTCCGACCCCATGGTGGTCGCCAAACTGATCAATACAGATTTTCCACGCAACATCCGGAAACCGCTGCGCTAAACTCTTCACCAAACTGACACGCGCTTCATGGCCTGCTGCCGTTTGAGGCATCCACGCCCGGAAAATCGACGCTAGCGAATGCGTCGGCTTGTTGACCCAATTATCGCTAATTTCGACCTGAGCGAGCCGCGCGAGAATCGACACTGCACGCGGAAGCGTTTCAGGATTCCAAGACAATCCCTCTAGCGCCCACAAAAGCCCCGTGCGGCTTGGGCTACGTCCGAAAATGCCAGTCGTCATCGGACGTAACAAGCCGAGAACCGCCGGGTCGCTCGACTTCAAATCACGTTCGAGGATTGACAGAAATTCTTCTGGTGCCGCTTCCGCATAGGTCGGAAGGTCGCGGTCATTTGCTTCAAGAATCCGGGTCGTCAGCGGCGTTCGCAGCAGCCGGCGCACAAGAAGTAAGGCTTCAACTTCGGTATCAATGCCAAGGCGCTTCTTGAACAGATGGCTGCCGTAGATTGAGAGCAGAACGAGAGTTTCTGAAATCCCCTCACGGAACGCGCCCGAGAACTCCCGCGTCTTGCCGTAGATACCGGCGGCCCAGCGCTTGTCTTCGTCAAGGTCGAGCGCTGGGTCATCTTCGCCCAGCACTATCTCGGCCATCTGAAAGTAACGCTTTAGGTCTTCCGCCGTTACCGCATTTGCGACGGCGTAGAGCAAGTCGATCTTGGATATCACACCGCGATAGGTGCCAATCGACCAGACTGGCGCGTCATTGAGCAGCGCCAAAGCCTGAAGTTCTTTCTCAAGCTCGTCATACGGCTTGTCACCTGCGAGCAACGAGAGACCCAGACGATCCGCGTCGTTGGTGCTGTGCCAGGCGCCGACAAAGAGAAAAGGCACCAGACTTGTTGCCGCCTCCTTGCTGTCCGCCCATTCGGGTGTACGCAAGGCCCCCGTCGCGAGGCGACGCCGCAACACAGTTAGAGAACGGCCTGACTCGTCAGCAAGCCGATTGACCTCGTCGCGGTCCTTACCCATTTCCGCAAGAGACTTGTTGAACGTCTCGTAGTTGACCGGCTCGAGAATGATATGTGGCTCGGTATTCGCGGCGTTACGAGGATACACCACGATCGAGTGTATCGACTTCGCAAACGGCGCGAGTTCGCGCTCCACATCACGCGTGAATGCGACAGGGATGAACGTCTGCGCACCTTCCGCAAGGCGCGGCAGTACGCCGGGTTTGTCAAAGACAAGAATACGGTCGCGATAGTTTGCGAGTACCTCACCGCCGCGCTCGCCGAACACTTGCGCAAGGAACGCCAGCGCTTCTTCGGTTAAATCAGCAGCGATCACGATGGAGCCATCTGGCGCGTTGGCAAGACGCGAAGTCAGAACGCGTTTCGCGGCTTCAATGGCTGAGCTGAAGAGCGCGCCGGTCAGCGGCGGTGTCGCAACGTTGGCCCAGTCCGTCCAACACTTGTCCAGCGAACGGACGTTCTGCGCCGGGATATGTGTCTCGTTAGCGAACCAGGTTTGTCCGGGAATCGATTGCTCTAGCCATTGCTCAAGATCGCTGGAATCGTACGCCCGCACGTCCTTCCAGCGGCCTTTCGCCTTCGCGTCAGCAATCCATGCGTGTTTTCCCGGCCAATGGCGCGGTGTAACGAAAACAAATGTCGTTTCTTCGCGCTCCTTTTTGTCGAGCGCGTTCACACTCTTGTCGAAGTCGTCATTCGCTTTCGTCTTGACGTTCTCGTTCGTGCCGAATTCCCAGCCCGAGCGTCCGGCGGATACCCACGGTGTACCCTCGCTGGCTTCGACAGCGCCGTCCCAACCAGCGCGCTCTGCGTCGTCATTGCCTGGAAAGTCGACTTTCGTAAGTCCGCGCCCCGTCGAATGAATGAGCGTACGCAGTAGAACCGAAAGCCGCGTGCGCGCCGGGATGTTGCGTGTGGTCCATTCCTCAATCTGGTTGGCTTTGATGCCGAGGAACGGCGGGACGTATGCCTTTGTATCGGCGGGGGTTTTCTTCTTCGCCTGCGCGGCATCATATTCCGCCTGCATGTCGAGGAGTTCTTTGCGCGTGAATTTTTTAAATGCTTTTTCCAGTCGAGCCGCCATGTCGGCGGAAAGCGCAGCGTTTCCGTTCAAGAAATTCGAGAGCGCCGGGCGGCCAACCCCCATTAGTTCGGCGGCTTTCGTAACAGACATCCCTGCCGGAATTACTTCCAGTTTGATGCGTTTTCCGGGGTGGGAGGTCGAGTTCGCCAAGGCAGTCATGCTCCGACTTGTCAGGGGTGAAGCCGCAAATGCAGGAATCACCTATTGTTAATGTGTAGCCTGTTACGCTACACAATACAAATGAATTCGGTCTGGCCGGCAATTTCTAGCGATATTGGTAAGCTTTTGATACTCTTGGATGATACAACTCCTTGCGTAATATCTTGACTTTATCAATGATTTATATCATTCTCCCGCCATGGAAACAGCTCCCTCCCGCCAGGAAGACCGCGCAACCTCACTCCTCCAAGAGCGCGGTATGGCGCGTCTGTCCGAATTTCTCGAAGAGGGCATCACTGCGGCCACTATCTCTCGCATGGAGCAGAAGGGAGTTGTGAACCAGCTTAGCCGCGGCCTCTACCAGCTTCCTGGTGCTCCGCTTGATGCCAATCATTCGCTGGCCGTAGCCGCCAAGCTCGTACCCAACGGAGTTATCTGTCACGATTCCGCGCTCGCCTTCCACGAGCTTACAGACCGCATGCCTCCTTTCGCTTGGGTTGCGATTGGCCCGCGTGAGTGGCGTCCGACAATCACGCAGCCGCGAATTCAGATCATGCGCTTCGGTCCCAAGGTCTTCGACAATGGAATTGGGATACATACGATCGAGCGTGTCCCTGTTCGCATTTACTCGCCGGCAAAAACCATCGTCGATCTCTTCAAGAGCGCCACACACCAAAAATCTCTCTACAACTCCCCTGCTGGCTTTGCGCACGCCACTCAGGGCATGAAAGAAGCACTTAGACTTCGGAAGGCCACGCCTGCCGAAATCGCAAAATTTGCGGTGGAAGCCGGCATTTGGGAGAAAGTCGTACAGCCCCGCCTGGAGGCGCTCACCGTGGATGCGTAAGCCATTTCAAAATCTCGGCGCCTCCGTCCGCGCGCGTCTGCTCAATCTTTCCAAGGAACGCAACCAGCCTTTCGAGTTGCTGCTCACGCGCTACACGCTTGAGCGGCTCCTCTATCGTCTCAGCAAAAGTGCGCATCGTGAAAAGTTTGTGCTGAAGGGCGCCATGCTCATGCGGCACTGGTTTGACGATCCGCACCGGCCAACACGCGACCTTGATCTGCTCGGATTTGGTGATAGCGATCCCGAACTCACGCTCAAGATTTTTCACGAGGTTTGCGCCATAAAGGCCGACGATGCCGTTACGTTCGATATCGACGGGCTCGTCGTCGATCGTGTCCGCGACGATTCCGGCTATAGCGGCCTACGGCTAAAGACGTATGCAACGGTCGACGGCGCGCGGGTTAGGGTCGTCATCGACATCGGGTATGGCGACGCAACCGAGCCAGGCCTGAATGAAATTGAACTACCCGTACTGCTGGATCAGCCCGCCCCGAACTTGAGGGCCTATCCATATGAGACCGTAATCGCTGAAAAGTTTCAGGCGATGGTCACGTTGGGTCTCGCCAACAGTCGGCTAAAGGATTTTTACGATATCTGGATACTGGCGCAAACCTACGTCTTCAAAGATGACCGGCTTGCACGAGCCATCGCTGCGACCTTCGCGCGACGCAAGACCGAAATACCAAGCGAGCGACCCGACGGCCTCACGTCAGCCTTCACCAACGACCGGGCGAAACAACAGCAATGGACTGCGTTTGTCGAGGAAGTTGCCATTAATCCCGGGCCACTGCTCGGCGTCGTGGAAACTCTATCATCCTTTCTTATGTCCCATGCTGAGAAGGCCAGAAATCTTGACGCGAAGCGATGATCAATGACCATACGCTCACACGCTAGCAAATTTCGCATGCGGGATTTGGGCCAGCGGCCTCGTTATCAGCGCCTGACCGAAAAACTTTTTCGTTCTCACATTCCCATAGTCACGCACGGCACGCTGCAAACGCTGTGCATCGTATGATCCCGCACGTTCTCTCACGCGTTCGAGCACTTCGCTCTTAGCTTCGGCAAGCTGATCCAAATTGTTCACAAGATCAACCAGCAAGAATTCCTTCGTAAGCGTCTTAGGAAAAGACGGCTTCACACGAAATGCAAACTTGCGACCGCCGAGCACAAAATCGCCGTGTCGCTTGTGATTGTAGACTACCGTCTTGTCATAGAGTTGCGTTGTACCAACACCAAGGCTGTTGTAGGCATTGGGCGAAGCTAGAAGAAATCGGGAATTTTTCAAGAAAGTCGCAACCAGTTTGTCATCTTCCGCTGGAGCCTTCCCGAAAACGGTCTGCTTCGGAAAAGAGTACAGACCGCCCGCAAGCTTTGTGAGCGTTCCCTCATTCACAAGCTGCTTGAGATGCCGATCAACAGCATTCGACCAGGCAGCCAAATCCTGGCGCCGGTAAACCTGTCCCGGACGGAGGTGTGATTTGAGTTCTTGAGCCTTTGTCATGCCGCCAATAAAGGACAAAAGAGGCTGAATTGCAAGTTATTTCATTGAAATATCATGCAATAATACGTTTATCTATTTGATTTATTGTAGGTTTTTATAAGGACATAGCTAGGTTCGCGTTACATACGCTCATGCTCGACGCAACTGAATATGCGGACTTACGCGTTTTCCCTGCCTCTTATCGCAGCCCCCTGTAGTTGAGCGGAATCGGTCTATAACGTCAGCAAAGGAACTGTGATGACCGAACCAACCGCTACTGATTTTATTCGCGAATATCTGTCCCGTATGGCGGACATTCGAGGAACTGGCGGCGCAACAAAAGAAACTTCCTACTATTCGGCTCTTGAGAATCTCCTCAACCATTTTGGAAAAACGCTAAAGCCCCAAGTAATTTGCAATGGCCAGCTCCGCAACCAAGGTGCGGATAATCCCGATTTCGGTCTCTATACAAAGAGTTAAGATACAAGGAGGTGAGCCTCGTAAGGGCCAAATCCCAGAGCGTGGAAGTCATTGAGGTCAAGGGCGTCGCTGATAACACCTGGCTGACAGCGAAGAGTGCACAAGTAACGAAGTATTTCGATCACTATCGTCTGGTTCTCGTGACCAATTACCGCGAGTTTCGACTGATAGGAGAGAACGGAAACGGTGATCCAATCGAACTTGATCGTTACAGTCTTGCCGCTGACCCAGCAACGTTCTGGGCGATGACGGCAAAACCCGGACCAGCCGTGCAACGACATGGCGTCCACTTTGCCGAATTCCTGCAACGCGTGATGATGATCGCTGCGCCTTTAGTAAGAGCCGAGGACATCGCATGGTTTATCGCATCGTACGCCCGAGATGCCCTTCAAACACTCAACGAGAAGGATTCCAGCGCGCTCGATCCGTTGCGTAAGTCTTTGGAGTTCGCGCTCGGTATACGCTTTGAAGGAGACGAGGGAGACCACTTCTTCAAATCGACGCTTGTACAAACACTCTTCTACGGAATGTTCTCCGCCTGGGTTGTTCATGCCCACAGCAGTACCAAACGCTTTGACTGGATGACGGCTGCATTCACCCTTACGGTTCCCATGGTCAAAGTGTTGTTCGAAGAAATTGCAAAGCCGAGCCGGCTTGCTGCACTTGATCTAATGCCCGTGCTTGAGCGTACCGCCGAAGCGCTCAACCGCGTCGATCAAAAGGCATTCTTCAAAAGCTTTGATTACGGTGATGCGGTTCAGCACTTTTACGAGCCGTTCCTCCAAGCATACGATCCGGCACTTAGAAAGAATCTGGGTGTTTGGTACACCCCTAAGGAGATCGTCGAGTACATGGTCGAGCGCGTCGATCGTGTTCTCCGAACCGAACTTGGTCGACCGAACGGTCTTGCTGATAAAGATGTGTATGTCCTGGACCCCTGCTGCGGAACCGGAGCTTACGTTGTTACAGTTCTTCGCAAAATTGAAGACACGCTTCGGCAACAAGGTCAGGACGCGCTTCTTGCTGACGATATAAAGCAGGCAGCCAAAGAGAGAATATTTGGCTTTGAGCTGATGTCAGCACCTTACGTCATCGCGCATTGGCAGGTTGGGAACTATCTAACTCAACTCGGCGCGCCTTTGGATGCAAAGCACGGCGAGCGCGCTGCTAAAGCGAGTTGCCTCGCTACCGGACCGTTGGTCCTAAGGTTTGTCTGCACATTGTTTTTGGACGGTTCGACTTTGGCGCCGTGAAGAACGGTGCCGGCGCTTCGGATATGATTTTCTTTGTTTTCAATGATCCCAGCGCCGTCGCCCGCGATAGTGTGGAAGGAGAGATCGCCGCGCCTTCGCTGGCGCAAGTCTTTCTACGCTATTCTACGACGATCGTGTTTTCCCTGTTGCCGGGCGCGCTTGACTTCCAATCGTCGTCTCATGGCACATGACGAAGACGATTTCCAATCCGTCCCGGCAAGGTCCGCGACCGTGGCGGCCGGCAGGGAATAGCGCGCCGGATCGGCGCGGTGCGCGGACGCCCGGCCAGCTTCGTCGGCGAGGTCCATCAGGCGATCCGGCGCGCCGGCGGCAACCCGAACCGTCTGGCGGGACGGGAGGGAAGGCGGCCGGTTCAATGCGCGCGGCCGGGGCGCTGCGGCGGCGCTGACGCTCAAGGACCGGAGCGCATGGAGCCGGGACGGGAGCGGAGCGCGCACGCGGGCGCGGCGGGTGGCGGTGAAGGCCCGTGTGGTGAAGCTCAACCCGCAGCGTGGAGCCGCGCGCGGCCGGCAGTTCGTCAGCGCCAAGGCCGTGGACGCCCATCTGCGCTATCTCGAACGGGATGGCGTGACCCGGGACGGCGAGAAGGGCCAGGTCTATTCGGCCGAGCGCGACGTGGAGGATGGCCGCGCTTTCCTCGACCGGGGCCGCGAGGACCGCCACCAGTTCCGCTTCATCGTCTCGGCCGAGGACGGGGCGGAGCTAGCCGACCTGCGCATACCACCCGCGATCTGATGAAGCAGATGGAAGCCGACCTCGGCACCAGGCTCGACTGGATCGCGGTCGATCACCACAACACCGGCCACCCGCACACCCATATCATTCTTCGCGGCGTCACCGATGACGGCAAGACCCTCAACATCGCCGGCGACTATATCGCCTATGGCATTCGCGAACGGGCCAGCGAGATCGTCACCCTGGAGCTGGGCCGCCATGACCGAGTTGGATGTGACCAAGGAACTTGAGCGGGAAGTCGATGCCGACCGCTTCACCCGGCTCGACCGGATGCTGATCGCCGAGCAGCGGGGCCAGGGTTTCCGACCTGCGCCCCGACCAGGACATGCGCGATACCTTCCGCAGAACCGCGCACTCCTGATCGAGCGGGCGCGCAAGCTGGAACGCATGGGGCTGGCAACCGAGATCGAGACCGGCCACTGGATCGTGTCGCCCAAGGCCGAACCGATCTTGCGGGAGCTTGGCGAGCGCGGCGACATCATCAAGACCATGCACCGGGTGCTCGAGCGCGAGGGGCTGGGGGGGACCGCCCTCCCGGCGCGCTACGCCCTGCACCGCGACACCGCCACCGAGCGCATCGTCGGCCGGGTGCTCGACAAGGGGCTTGGCGGCGACGAGATGGGCGAGAGGGTTCGGCTTCTAATCGACGGCGTCGACGGTCGGGTGCATCATATCGAGATGGATGCCGCCCACGCCGAGGAAGTCGGCCGGGGCATGATCATTGCCGCCGGCTCCGCCCCGGCCGGCCCGCGCGCCGCGGACCGCAACATCGTGGAGGTCGCGGGTCAAGCAGGCGTCTATCGACCGTCGGAGCATCTGGAGCGGTCGCGCGCCGCGATCGAGCGCATCGGCGGCGATCCGCAAGCCTTCGTGCGCTCCCATGTCCGCCGGCTGGAGGCGTTGCGCCGGGCCGGTCATGCCGAGCGGATTGACGGAGATCACTGGCGCGTCCCCACCGATCTCCCCGAGCGCGGTCAAGCCTACGATCTCGCACGGGACCGCGCCAACGTTCGCATCAGCATCCTGTCTCTCCAGGACCTCAAAAGTCAGATCGGTCATGACGGCGCGACCTGGCTCGACCGCGAGCTGGTCTCCCGCCAGCGAATGGTGCTCGCCGATGAGGGGTTCGGGCAACAGGTGAAGGCAGCGCTGGATCAGCGCAGGCAGGCGCTCGCCAGCATGGGCTATGTCAGTGACCTCGGCGATGGCCGCCTCGGTCCACCCCCGGATTTGATCCAGCGATTGGAGGCTGTCGACATCGAGCGCACCGGCAGGGCGTTGGCGGCCGAACGTGGCTCGCAATGGCGGCCCATCGGTCCCGGCCACCCCGTCAGCGGCCAGCTCGTCGGCTCAGCCCAGATCTCCAGCGGGCGGTTCGCGATGATCGAGAGTTCTGCCGATGATGGTGGCCTCGGCCTGAGCCTCGTTCCGTGGCTGCCCGTGCTCGACAAGCGTATCGGGCAACAGATCTCCGGCATTGCCATGTCAGGCGGCGGGGTTGACTGGTCCTTCGCACGATCGCGAGGATTGGGGGTGTGAGGGAAGAGCAAGCCTCGCCTACCCGAAAGTGAGCAGGCCGGATCGGCGCCATCCCGTCAAGGCTGGCGCGTTCAGCGCTCCCGCTTCGCGGTTTGCGTCCTTGACCGGCTTCGCCGGCCCGACAGAAGCTCGCCAAACAGGGAAGGGAACGCTTCATGGGGGTCGTGAAAAAGATTCGTTCGGATGCCCGGGCCATCGCTGTTTTCCTGTCGAGTCCCCAAGCGACAGGGCCGCTGATGATCTGGTCACCGACGATACGGCGAGGATTTAACGAGGAATAGGGATTCTGAAAGACCATCTGTATGTCGCGGCGGGCCTCGCGGAGCGTACGGCGCGCGAGCGAGGTCGCGTTCTCACAGCGCATGGCGACGGAACTGGAGCAACTCATCCAAACCGATGGGCCCGACACGATCGGAGCCTTCATTGCCGAGCCAATCATGGGCGCCGGGGGCGTGATCGTCCGGGGACCTGGCAATTGTACCAGCCGGCAGGCAGTCTTTGATAATCCTTCTGAACGACGTAATCCGCGCTCACTGATAAGGTTTCATACAAAAGCTTATCAGTTGATGTATGGCCGCTTCTCCGCAACGCGGTCATTCGCGGTCTGCGACCGATGGATTGCTGTGACCCGTCGATGCGAGGAGTTTTTGAGTGCGCTCTAACTATCCGAAATGCTCAATCAGCAGTTCGGTAAGAACCCGGACTTTCCGTGTGGAGTGCTGACCAGGAGGCCGGACGACGAACATGCCGCCCGTCGGGACGGGATAGCGCGTCATCACCTGAACAAGGGCGCCGGAATCCAGATAGCTCTTGATGAGATGATCCGGAAGCCAGGCGATGCCGAGCCCCGCCACCGCAGCAGCGGCGAGTGCGGTGCCGTTGTCCGCTTTGAACCGCCCCTGCGGATGAAGGGAAATTGTCTTGTCACCATCGATAAATTGCCAGGTTTCCGTTCCTTGCATCAGCGCCTGATGGGCAAGGAGTTCGTCCGGCGTCTCGGGAGCGCCGTGCTCCCTGATATAGTCCGGGCTTGCAACGAGCTTTCCATGCACCCGTCCGACGCGACGCGCGATCAGGTTCGAGTTGCTGAGATAGCCGACGCGGATCGCACAATCGAAACCCTCCCCGACGATATCAACGAAGTGATCGCTGTAGCTCGCATGCACGTGCAGGAGTCGGGTGACGCCGCGCCATTTCTGCGCAAACACCGGCGCCAGATGCGTCGGTCCCGAAGGATAACGGCGCTGCGATCCGGAGGCGGCCGCGCAGTTCGCCGGCAGGCATGATCGTTTCAAGCGCGGTATCGATCTCGGCGCAGACTCGCGCAGCATGCTCGCGAAACGTGACGCCGGCCTCTGTCAGCGCGGCGCCGCGAGTTGTCCGCGCGAGAAGCTGGACGCCGAGCTCGGCCTCCAGGCGGAACAACCGCCGGCTGACGATGGACTTCGAGACGCCAAGACGCCGGGCAGCCGATGACACCCCGCCGGCATCGGCCACGTCGACAAATGTCTGCAGATCTTCGATATCCATCGCTGGCGTTCCACTTTCGGCGACACAGATGGGCAAAGCATACGGCTACTCGTCGTCGATTTTCAAGCGACGATAGCTCTCCCCATCAAGTGTTCCGAACCAAGAGGAGATCTCGATGTCATCAACATACCGACATTCCGGCCGCTCGGCCGCAGTCACCGGTGCCGGCGGCGGCCTCGGCCGCGATATCGCGCTCGGGCTCGCCGCCAAAGGCTATGTCGTATTCGGCACGGCCATGTCCGCTGCGGAAGTCCAGGACCTGAAAGACGCCTCCGGCGGACGTGTCAGCCTGACCGTCTGTGACATGACCAAAGAAGAGTCCGTGAAAGCCTGGGCAGGCGGCGTGTCCGACGCCCTCGGCGAGTCCGGCCTCGATATCCTGATCAACAATGCCGGCATTCTGACCCCGGGACCGATCGAGGTTCTTCCGCTCGACGCCATCCGGCGTGAATTCGACGTCAACGTGTTCGGGGCCCTGTCGGTCATCAACGCGTTCCTGCCGGCGCTGAGGAAGGCACGCGGCCGCATCGTCCAGGTCAGCACCTGGACGGCGAGCGTTCCGCTGCCCTTCAACGGACCGTCAGGCGCATCGAAGGCGGCCATGGAGGTGTTTGCGACGGTCTACCGCGCCGAACTGAAGCGGTTCGGCATCGACGTCGTGGTGGCAGCGGCAGGCAATATGAAAACCGGCGGCCCTGCGAAGACGGCTGCGGCCCTCAAGCGGGTTGCCGACGGAATGACGCCTGAACAGCGCGAGCTCTATGGACAAACCTTCGGATCCTTCGCAACCGCTCTCAACGGCATGCAGAACAGCGGGCTCGATTCGGCCGCCGCCGCGCGGAGAGTGATCGAACTGGCCGAGCAAGTACCCGCGCCGAGCCGCGCGCCGGTCGGAACGGACGCCGAAGAAATGCTTCGGGTCGCTCGAGAGAAATCAGACGCCGAACAGGACGCGTTGCGCCTCCAGCTCGTCGGCCTGAGTTAAGTCCACCTGACCATTACCCATCTTGCAACAGGAGCCTGCCATGATCGAAATCATTGACGCCAACGATAGCCGCGCCGTTCGCAACAAGAACAATGTCCTCGCCCTCTACGATCTGATGATCAACACGAAGAGGTCGGAAGAGGGCACGGCCAAATTCGTAAGCCCCGCCTACATCCAGCACAACCCGCTGATCGCGGACGGTTCGGTGGCGCTGGGGAAATTCTTCGCCCAGATCACACAGGAACGCGCCGGGGCCCGCGTCGTCGTCCACCGCATCATCGCCGCCGGCGACTATGTATGGGCGCACGTGAACTTTCTGAATCTCTTCAATGATGACCCGGAGGATACGGGGATCGCCGGCGTCGACATCTACAAGATGGACGCCGACGGCAAGGCAATCGAACATTGGGATACCTTGCAGTTCGTTGGCGACCCGAAAAACTCGGCACCGTTGATCGCGCCGAACATTCCGCGCGCCAACGCCAACGGAATGTTCTGAGCGAGAGAATCTTGCCATGAGCGACTCGCCCGGTCCTTTGATGGAAAAAGCCTGCTCGAAGTATTCGGGCGCCACATTTCGCATGCCGGGGGTCGTGATCATTCCGGGATCATCAACCTCGTCCGCAGACACATGGCCGTGTACCTTCGATAACGATCCTCATCGGGAGATGCGCGTATTCCCGGGCGAGCGACCACTTGTCGCGCAAAGCAGTCATTCGCCCGGAGGTACCTGCAGACGGTTTCTTTCGTAGCACCGGTCTTTTTCCAGAGGCGCAGGTCTTTCCGGTTTCTCGCTTCGCCCTCAGGTCTTACCGTCACACACCTTGGTATGATCCCCTCTCTGCGCCTGGGATGCCTCCCGCCGACCTTCGAAGGTGAATATAGAGCCCACCGGACATTTTGAGCCTCCAGCGGCGACGGGAATACCTTGATTGGGCTTTGGCAGCTATGGTGCCGTGTGCGGGATTAACACAGCTCGAAGCGCAATTTGACGAAGCCGCGGAACAGCCTGCGGCATCTTGTGCCGGGATTTCAACCTCTTCCGTGTGACCCCGCCGTGTCGCGGAAAATTACGCTGGTTCGGCGTGTCCGGAATGGACGATCAGCCTCATCGGGAAGCGCTGAAGTCGAGGGACCGCTCCTGGCGCGAAGCGGCCATCTAGCTTCCAGCCGTGGTTTAGCGAAGCGGATATTCGGCTGGCTCCCGGGTCTGCGGGAATTAGAGCCCTATGTCAGGGCTCCGAGTACGCCGCGGGTCGCTCTGTCGATTTCTTCGACATATCGCCGTCGCGCGAAGGACTCATTCAGGAAGCCGATGACCTTGCGGCTATTTTCCGATTCGACCACGGGCGGTACTCCGCCTCCGCGTCGTCGAACATCTTCATCGCAGATTTCACGTTCATTTCCGGCAACAGCACCACTTCGGTATACTTCGCGAGTTCGACCACCTGGATCTCGTCGGCAATCGTGTCCAGATCTCCGGAAAACAATTCGGGAAGCATCACCAGACCGCAATAGTCTTCCGCCTCGTTGATCACGCCGCTACATCGGCCTCGAACCCAACGCGAACTCACGGCGGCACGCGGCGATCGTCGTAGTCGACGGCACCTTTCCGACGTCGGTTCGCATCATGCGCTCGACTGTGAGATTGCGCAGCCACCCGACGTCGTTCGCGCTGCGGATGGTTTCGCCGCGAAGATGAAGCCGCCAGGTCGAGAACGAATGGCCGAACATGAAGCGGACGCAGATGCTGGTAACGATACATGCGGCCAACACGACGGCGGTAACGTCGACGCTCCGGTCATTTCGAGCACCAGGAACGACATCGTGAGCGGCCCGCCCACGATGGCGACCCCGAGCGTCGCCATCCCGGTCACCATGCTGAGCAGGGGGATCGACCGCCAGGTCCAGTTTCAAGAGCATCAAGAGCGCCGCAAAGAATTTCCGATGAGGCTTCCGACGAACAGGGACGCGAAGAAAAGGCCGCCGCGAAATCCTGACGCCAGCGAAATCAGGCAGGCGATCACCTTCAAGGCTATGACCAGGGCGATCAGGCCGGTAGCCATCTCGTGGTGCAGATCCAGCAGCATCGCGCCGTGACCGGCCGCCAGGACCTGCGGCGTGACGATGGCCATGCCTCCGACGCATAGACCACCGATCGCAGGCCTGATCCAGACCGGTATCCAGGCCTGCGTGAAAAGGCGTTCGACGAGCGACGAGCTGCGCATCACCGCGATGCCGACCGCGCCGGTAATCAGTGCCAGATCGATGAGCGCGGGATACTGCTCGACGCCGACGGTGCCGACCCGGGGCACCTCAAGCGAATAGGGGGCGCCGCCAGCCACTGCGCGGTGATGGCCGCCGCTAGGGAGGCGGCAAGGATCGGCGCCGCGCTGCCGACCGAATAGACGCCGACGATCAGCTCGCAGGCGTAAAAGGCGCCGGTGAGCGGGGCGCCGAAGGCTGCCGCGATCGCGGCCGCCGAGCCGCAGCCGACGATCAGGCGCAGGTCGTTGCGCCTCAACTTGAGGAACTGGCCGATCAGCGATGCTGCCCCGGAGCCGATCTGGGTGTAGCCAGCCTCCAGTCCGACGGATGCGCCACAACCGTTGGAAACCAGGATCTGGCCGCTGACCACGACGCTGTCGCGCAGCGACAGCGGCCTCCGCGCAGTGCATTGGCTTCGATCGGGTCCACCGCACCGGAAATCTTCCAGCGGCGGCGCGACCACTCCATGATGCCGAGCACAAGACCGCCGCTCACGCGGCGCGATTAGTGCCGCCCATGGATTGACGACGGCGTTTGCGCTCAGCCGGACATCGATCGGAATGCCGTAAATCAGGACATGTGCGATCTGGGCGATTTCGCTCATCAGCGTGACGATCGGCGCCGACGACGGTGCCAATCACTAACGCCAGCGGAATCAGGTAGAACTCGTTACTGCGGAGCAGTGCCCGGTTCGGGTCAAAGCCCGGTTTGAACCGCCTCGATCGATGATGTCTGATCTGCTTCAGCACCGCTCAATTCGACCCCGTCATCATCTCAGCAACTATACCGCCTCAAGCCTGGAATCGCTTGTGATTTAATAAATCTGCGATGGCAGAAGTCATGGGGCGGTGAAGCGCTTCCAGGCTTTTTCTTCCGGCTTTTCGTGTAGAACGAATGCTTCAACGCCAGCTTGCTCGCATCCTGGAAAACAGATCCGCGACGGCGGGATCGTGGCCGGGTATAATGCAAGTCTCGTCTTCCGCCAACGTAACGTGGTCTGCCATCCCTGAACCATGTCGCCGACG
Source organism: uncultured Alphaproteobacteria bacterium (assembly GCA_963748165.1). GTDB lineage: Bacteria > Pseudomonadota > Alphaproteobacteria > Rhizobiales > Xanthobacteraceae > Bradyrhizobium. Next base: position 10,736 of record CAVVIM010000016.1, on the reverse strand, counting down.
TTATAGACGAGCGGAAACGGGTTTTTTCTCCACATGTTTCATAGTAGTGCGCGGCATCGGAAGCAAGTACGACCGATCCTCTTGCTGTCTGCACCCTTACGACCTGAAGGCCATCGGAATGCCCGCCCACCCAATGCAGATCGACACCGGCGCCGCCGAGGCTCTGCCCGCAATGGAAGGCCGCGCGGCCCGTATAGACATGCCGCACCATTTCGACCACCGGTTCGACGTCAAACGGCTGACGGAAAATAGCTGTGGCACATGCAGCGGCCTGTCGCATCAGGCCATCTCGCGTTCTTGAATGTGAAACCGCGCACCAGGAAATTTATCGAGATTGCCCGCGTGATCCAAGTGCAGATGCGTAATGATGACATCGGTGACCGACGCGGGATCGACGCCCATTTTTTTCGAGCGCGACTTCGGTTGGGGATGTCAGCTTGCGGTTGCGGCGCTCCCCGGCAGGCCGGTTGAACCCGGTATCGACAACGATATTTCGTTGACCATCCTTGATTAGCCAAATGTAGAAGTCCAACGGCATTGGCCCATCGTGCATATCTCTCTGAATGAAATTCTCATGGGCTCGCCGCTCGGCAGCCGTGGCGTATCTGATCGCATATACTTCATACATCTTTGCCTCCGGCGTCGGCCGGTAGATGGAGCCCCAGCTGAGGTTTTCGCGCCAAAGGCCGAGTGCCGACGGTCGTTAGATGGTGCGACCGCCGTCGACGGGCATCTCGATCCCCGTGATGAATTTGGCGGCGTCGCTGGCGAGGTACAGTGTCGCGTTCGCGACGTCCTCTGGCGTCGACATGCGCCCTAGCGGTATCCCGGCCACGATCTTGGCGCGGTTTTCGGGAGTGTCGGGCAATCCGAGAAACTGCTCGATCAGCCCGGTCGCGCCCATCACCGGGCATATCGCATTTACCCGGATGTTGTCCGGGCCGAGTTCCACGGCCATCGACTTCGAAAGGATGTTCACGGCGCCCTTCGACGCGTTATACCAGGAAAGCCCCGGACGGGGCCGGATCCCGGCCGTGGATCCGATATTGATGATGACGCCGCCCTTGAGTTCCCGCATCAGCGGAATGACGGCCTGCGCCATGTGGTAGATGGACTTGACGTTGACGGCGAACACGCGGTCGAACGTCGCCTCGTCCACATCGAGCATCGGCTGGTTGCGGTGCGTGGTCCCGGCATTGTTCACGACGATATCGAGCTTCCCGAAGGCGTCGACGCACGCCTTCACCGCTGCGCGAACATCGGCGCCGTCAGCGACGTTGCAGTGCTGCGCCCTGGCCCTGGGACCAAGCTCGTCGGCCACTTTCTTCGCCTTGGCCTGATCAAGATCGGCCAGCAGGACGCTGGCGCCCTCGGCCACGAACAGTCGCGCAATGCCTTCGCCGAAGCCGCCGGCGGCTCCCGTGACAATTGCAACCTTGCCGTCTAGTTGTCCCATCGATGCACCATATTTATGCTTGAATAATTTTATGCTTGAATGATTTTGATCAGCAGCGCCGGGCGCCGGCGCCGCTTGCGATCACGGCCACATGACCTGCGTCTCGACCGAGATGATCGGCTCGATGCTGGCGGTGAAATTGGGCAAGTCGGCCAGCAGCGTTATGCCTTCCGGAGCTCTTCAGCGAAGCCACCAAGTCTTCCTCGGATTCGTACCATAGCTCTGAAAAGCCATCGAAGCCGAATTTCGGGAATCGTTTCTTGTCGACGAGGTTTACCGAGTAGCGCTTCAGCCTAGGCAGCTTCGTGCACAGCACCGCATGCGTGCCGAGCCAGTGCTTGACGAACTGCTCGTGGGTCAAATCCTCCCTCCGGCGAACAAGGCCGAGGCGCTTGGTGTAGTTCTTGGGCATGAGTTTCTCCTGTATGCGAGGTGTTGGTCAGGGTTGAATGCGATCCGCGGACGGAGATTACGAGTTCGGCTAGTGAGGGTGCGATGCGGCGAACTCCTTGAGATACGGAGCCATCGATCGAATCCTTGATCACGCTCATCGGCACTGCCTCGGGAATGCTCTTGGTCGCGTAAAGAACCTGCGTGGCCAACTCGTAGTTCGCAGCCAGGCCACCATCGCTCACCAGCGAATAGGGGGACGCGGGGTCGAGCTGTTGGGCAACCGTCGGCCGATTGAGATAGAGGCGCTTGATCGCCGCTTCCGCGACCTCACGCGGCAGCGCCAGGCGCTTGACCAGGGCGTCGACGGCAACCTGCGGGTTCTTGGCCACCGCCTCCGCTGCCAGCTGATCGACCTCGAGGAGTTTGGTTCCTACTTCTGGATGGCTTTTGAGAAATGCGGGACGAACCGCCGTCGTCCTCGGGCATACGCCGCCGAGCGGCGTATAGTCGGTATCCCAGTTGACGACGTGATAGCCCTCCTGGTCTAGCATCGCCGAGTACGGCGACCAGGCGATGCCGGCGTCGATCGATTGGCTCATGAGCGCGTTGCGGAACAGCGGCGCTGGAATGTTGACGATATTGAGTTTGCCGTAGTCGACGCCCACCTTCTTGGCCATCAGATACAACGCCACCTGGGCGCAGGTTCCCGACGCAGCTCCGATCTTCTTCGCCTTGGCGATGTCCTGGTACGACTTGACCTCGCTGCCCGGGTCGACCACTAGCCCTTCGCCCATCGCATCGTTGGTGTTCCAGAAGATCATCTTCAATGGAATGTTCTGGCCGAGCGCGAACGCGAACCCGAGGCCGGCGAGGACGACGTCCACGCTTTCGCTCTTGAGCGCCGCAAGCAACGGCGCGCCCGACTGGAACGTATAGAATTGCGGATCGAGACCCGCCTTCTGGAACAGGCCGAGGTCCTGCGCCACGTAAAGATTGACGTGATCGGCCGTGGTGTAGCCGAAATTGATCTTCAGCAGCGGCTTGTCCTGCGCGCAGGCAGGAACGGCCGCAAGCAGCGAAGCGAGCAAAGCAGCCTGCACCGATTTCAACTTCATTGATTTTCTCCTTCGAAGGCGACGCCGTGATGGCACAATGATCTGCTATTTGGTGACGCCTAGAAATCCGCCGTCGACGTAAAGCGTTTGGCCGTTGATGTACGCACCGGCTTCAGAAGCGAGCAGCAGCACCGGTCCGGACAGATCGTCGGGTCGGCCCCACCGGCGCGCCGGTGTCCAGTCACTCACGAAATCGTGGAATGGTTTGTTGCTCGCCATGCCGAAGTCGGTCGCGATGTAACCGGGCGCAAGTGTGTTCACCGTCACGCCGGTGCCGGCGAGGTCGGCGGCGAGCGAGCGTGTGAAAGCGGCGATCGCGCCCTTGGCGGAGACGTAGGGAACGAGATCGGGGCGCGAGACGTGCCCCATGATTGAGCCGATATTGATGATTCGGCCGGATCCTTGTCGGATCATGATACGCGCCGCATGTTGGGCAGCGACGAAGCACGCGGTAAGATCGGTATCGATCACGCGGCGCCAGTCATCGAGCGTCACCTCGAGAAACGGTTTGCGCACGATGACCCCGGCATTGTTGACGAGAACATCGATCCGACCAAAATGGGCAAACGCCTGCTCGAAGGCCGTCGCGACCGCGTTGGAATCAGTGATGTCGAGCACGAAACTTGCCGCATCCACGCCGTCACGGACGAACTCGGCGGCGCGGTCCGCCACTTTCTCGCTGCGGTCAGTGAGTGCCAGGCGAGCGCCGGCGGCAGCAAGCGCTTGGGTGATCCCCGATGCGATGCCGCCCGCAGCGCCGGTGACGAACGCGACCTTGCCATCGAGCGAAAAGAGTTTCGCGGGCGCGAGGTGGCTGAACGCTGTCGCCATCGTTGCAGCACCCTTGGTTCGAGTTTCAAGCATCGCGGCGTCTCCAGAGCGGGCGGTTCATCGGCCCTTCCAGTGAACGATCTTGGCTTCGACAAGGTTGAGCACAAGATTCATCAGGAGACCGATAATGCCGATCAGCGCCACACCGATGAACACCACCGGAATCCGAAACAGCAGCGCCGCGTCCGATATCATGAAGCCGAGGCCGGTCTGGGCACCGACGAGTTCGGCGGCGACAACTACGGCCCAGCTCAAAGCCAGCGCGACCTTCAGGCCGGTGAAGATCTGCGGCAATGCAGCCGGTAGAACGGCACGTACGAACGTCTGCCACTCCGTAAGGCCGATCGACTGCGAGGCGCGCCGATACGCGATAGGAAAACTCGCGGCGCCGGCCTGGGCGTTCGCTTGAACGTAGTTGAAGGAAACAAAGATGATCAGGACGATCTTGCCGAGCTCGCCGAGGCCGAAATAAAGCACCGCCATCGGAATGAAGGCAATCGGCGGAATCGGCCGGATGAACGCCATGATAGGAGAGATCATCGCTCCCATGCGCCGACTGTAGCCGGTGAGGAGGCCGATCGGCACGCCTATGATGGCGCCCACGAAGAAGCCGGTCAGGGTTCGGAACAGGCTGATTCCGATGTGCTCCCACAGCGGATGTCCCTGATATCCATTCTTGACCATGTCGACGAAGGTGCTAACGAGTGTTTCTGGCGTAGGAAAGTAGCCGGGATTGATCAGTTTGAGCTGCGAGCCCACGACCCAGATCAAGAGCAAAGCGGCGATCGCGCCGACCGAGTACACGATATCCGGAACCTGCCTGGGACCCGCAGCAGCCGCGCGCTGTTGCGGGGTAAAGCTGGTCGCGACGTCTTCGATCTGGAGGTTGGACATGGCTCGAGTTCAATTTGGGTGAGAGTTCACGTACTGCTGAAGGTAGGTCGGATCGACCGCCGCCTGGATCTTGTCCAACGGGATCAGTTCGGGAATCGCCTTGGTCGCGGCCAGCACCTGACTTGCGAGAAACAGCTTGCCGACCAGGCCATGATCCTTCGACGTCATCGAGAAGGGTGATGCAGGATCTAGCTGATCGGCGAAACTCGGCACGCGGCCGCAGCACTCACGGTCAAGTGTCGCCTTCGCGACCTCCGGCGTCACTGACAGATGCTTGACGAAGGCGTCGACGCCAACCTGCGGATTCTTTCGCATCGCGTCCCTTGCCATCGCCTCGACGGCGATCAGCCGCTCGGCAATCTCGGGATGGCTCGCCAGGAATGCCGGCCTCACGCCCGTCAGTCCGGGACAGACGCCGCCCGGCTCAAGATAGTCCTCGTCGAAACTAGCGACAGGAAAGCCCTCTGACTGCAATTGTAGCGAATAGGGCGGCCAGGAAATGCCGGCATCGATCGATTGGCTCACGAACGAATTGCGAAACAATGGCGCCGGGATATTGACGATGTTGAGCTTGGCATAATCGACGCCGATCTTCTTCGCCATGAGATAGAGAGCGACCTGCGCGCAAGTACCCGAGGCCGCTCCGATCTTCTGAGCCTTGGCGATGTCCTGATACGACTTCACCGCGCCCTTGGGATCGACGATCAAGCCCTCGGCTGCCGAGTTATTGGCTTCCCAGAACAGAAATTTCAGCGGGATGTCCTGGCCGAGCGCGAATGTCAGCGCAAGCCCCGCGGTGACAACGTCCAGGCTTTCGCTCTTGAGACCGGCAAGCAGCGGCGCACCGGATTGAAAATAGAAGAACTTGGGCTTCAGTCCGGCCCTTTCGAACAGATTGAGGTCTTGCGCGACGAAAACGGTCGCATGATCGGCGGTAGGAATGCCGTAATTAAATTCAAGAAGTTGTCCGGGCTGTTGCGACCATGCGGCTTGTGGCACGAAGGCCAGGGTCGCAGCTAGGAGCGCAGACGCAATTGTCTTCAGTCGGTTCACAAATTCTCTCCCTGAATAGTTTTGTTGGCGTCGGCGGGCGGGGTTCGTCCGCTAGGCGGCCTTATCCCTCACTCCATCCGGATCAACTTCGCTCTGAACCGCCAGGACTAGTTCATGCTCCAACGCGACAAATTCCGGCGAACTCAGAAATTCGTAGTCGCGCGGCTTTGGGGCGGTAACCCGTACGTCGCGCTTCACGCGTCCAGGGCGACGCGTCATTGCGATCACGCGATCCGAGATGAAAACGGCTTCGCCGACATCATGGGTGATGAAGAGGATCGTCGGTTTGAAATGCGCCCAGAGGCGCAGTAAGAGTTTCTGCATTAGCAGTCTTGTCTGATAATCCAGTGCGCCGAACGGTTCGTCCATCAGCAGAATGTCAGGCTCGCCGATCAGGGCGCGAGCGATCTGGACACGCTGCTGCATACCGCCCGAAAGCTGATAGGGGTAATGGTTCTCAAAGCCCTTCAGGCCGACCTCGGCAAGCAAGTTCGCGGCGCGCGGCTCATAGTCGGCCTTCGGTACGCCGCGGCTTTTTACCCCGAGCACGACATTTTCGAATACCGAGAACCACGGAAACAGCGACGGTTGCTGGAACACCACGCCACGGTTCGACCCCGGACCGCTAACAATTTTGCCGTCGACCGCAACGGAGCCCGATGATGGCGTCTCGAACCCGGCGAGCAGGTTGAGCGCGGTCGATTTGCCGCAGCCGGTCGGGCCGACGATCGATATGATTTCGGTGGGCATGACGTCGAGGGTGAAGGAGTCAAGCGCCAGCGTGCTCCCGCCCTTGCCGGAGTATAGCTTCTGCGCCCCCTGGAACGATATCTTCGGCTGTCCGACGGTCGTCGGCTGCGTAGATGGAACTTGCATGACTACTCCTGACATCGTTGCGTGTCGTGGATCGCCAATTTCGGTCACCGACTAGTGGTTCAACAGCCCCTTCAGCGGCGAGCGGCGCATGTCTGACGCGGTTTGCAGTGCACCGGACCTGCATCGTTCTTTTGTCGTGAGTTAATGCGCGGTTCTCCTCGGAGCCGGAAGCGGAATCTCGATAATCGGGTCTTCGCAAACCGCGAAGGCGATGACGTCTGCAACAGCCGGAAGCAGGCGCGGAACGACGCGTCCGTCTGCGCGCCTTTAGGTCGGGGGAGCGCCTTCGACCACGATCAGATTGGACTTTGACGCGCGTTGCCGGATCTGTTTGGCGGGAGCGTATTCGGGCGAATCCGCCCACGCCTTGGCCTGCGCCACACTGGGAAACTCAAGAATAACGATCCGCTTCGGCAGCCATGAACCTTCGAGTTTTTCGGTGACGCCGCCACGCGACAGAAAACGGCCGCCATATTTGACGACGGTGGCCGGCGACAGCTTCTTGTATTCCTCAAACACCGCCGGATCGGTGATCTCCATGTCGTTGATGACATATGCGGCCATGCGGCTCCTCCCACCAGTTTATTGTTTTTTGGCCAGGGTTCGCGCAGTGTTCGCATTCTGCGAAATCCCGATTGCCGCAATTCTAATGTCTGACGTCGAAGCGCTCAACTACAATCTCGTCATTGGAAGTCAGATCAGATGTCGCGACACGAACAACATGGAACCGGCGGGAACGCTGCACGTGCGGCATCGATCGCCGCGACATCGTATCCCAGAGAGCGGCGATGAATTCCTGTCGCCGAGTAGGGTATCGGACAGACATTCTGGGCGAGAGTCCGATCTGGGACGAGCGCGCACAGGCGCTGTATTGGGTGGATGTACGTCGGCCAGCCATCCAGCGGCTCGACCACGCCAGTGGCCGGGTCGACAGCTGGAGCATGCCGGATTTGGTCGGCTCGATTGCGTTCGCGGAGAATGGCCTCCTTTTGGTTGCGCTGCCCGACCGGATCGCACTGTTCGACCCCACTACCGGAAAGCTCGACACTGTGGCGACCCCGCACGCGCGCATTCCCGATCATCGTTTCAATGACGGTCGATGCGATCGTCAAGGGCGCTTTTGGGTGGGCACGATGAATAACATCACCCGGGCTCCCGAAGGCGTGCTCTACAGGCTCGATCGCGAGCATGGCGCGCTCGTTACGGCAAAGACCGGAATTTGCATCCCGAACAGCCTGGCATGGAGTCCCGATGGGCGAACCATGTATTTCGCGGACTTGCTCCGATACGCGATTTTCGCCTACGATTTCGATCCGGTCTCCGGCGAGATCAGCAACGAAAGGATATTTGCCGAGACGCGCGCTCCGGGCTTTCCGGACGGCTCGACGGTCGACGCCGATGGCTATCTGTGGAACGCGGAATTCAACTCCGGTCGCGTCGTGCGCTATGCGCCGGACGGCCGCATCGATCGTCTGGTCGAGTTGCCTGCCGAGCGCCCGACCTGTTGTGCGTTTGGCGGCCCGAATCTCGATGTTCTGTACGTGACGACCGCGAGCCAATGGATGACCGAGAGCGAGCTGACGGCGCAGCCGATGGCCGGCGCGCTGCTGGCAATCGATACGGACGTTCGCGGGCTGCCGGAGGCTCGTTTGGCTGCGAAGCCGCCAACTCACGCTCATATCTGAATGGAGTTCGAACCATGGATCCAATCAAGCTTGCATCGATCGAGGCATTCGCATTCCGGGTGCCGACGAAGCCCATCAAGGTCTCGTTCGGGACTTTTCGTGACCGGCCGTGCGTCCTCATCCGGGTCGTCGATGTGGATGGGCATGAGGGCTGGGGTGAGGTCTGGTGCAACTGGCCGGCGGCCGCGGCCGAGTATCGCGCGCGTCTGGCGGCAGATATTGGCGAGCGACTGATCGGCCGTACCCTGGCGTCTCCAGACGAGGCCTTTCGTGCCCTGACCAAAGAGATGGAGGTTCTGGTCCTGCAAACCGGTGAGAGCGGACCGATTGCGGCTGCCATCGCGGGTCTCGACATCGCCATCTGGGATCTCTCCGCCCGAAAGAAAGGCGTCCCGCTTCATCGTCATCTGGGCGCTGGGAACACCGAATCCGTTCCGGTCTACGCGACCGGCATCAACCCGGATCAGCCGGAAGAGTTTGCCGCGGCGCGTTACTGGGAAGGGCACCGGGCCTTCAAGTTAAAGATCGGCTTCGGCCGCGAAATCGACGTCAGGAATCTCGCCAATATGCGCAAAACCCTGGGCAATGACGCAAAGCTGATGTGCGATGCCAACCAGGCCCTTTCACTCACGGATGCTATTGCGCTCAGCCGCGAGATCGCGCCGAGCAATCTGTCCTGGCTGGAAGAGCCTCTGCGGGTGGATGCGCTGGCAGCCGATTGGCAGGCGCTCGCCGCCGCTTCGCCGGTCGAGATCGCCGGCGGGGAGAACTTTCAAGGTACGCAGTTCGACGACGCGATCGCTGGTAGCGTGTATCGCGTCCTGCAGCCCGATGTCACAAAATGGGGCGGCATCACCGGCAATATCCACATCGGGCGCACGACGGTAGCGGCGGGCAAGCGCTACTGTCCGCATTATTTCGGTGGCGGCGTCGCGCTGCTGGCATCGTTACATCTGCTCGCCGCCTCTGGTGGAGAAGGTCTGCTCGAGTTCGATTGTCATCCCAATGCTGGGCGCGAAGCCGTTGTTTCCGGTTCCCTGCTGCCCGTGCACGAAGGACGCGTGCCGGTGCCGACCGAGCCCGGGCTCGGGAGCGTCCCCGATCTGCGTGCTCTCTCGAGCTATCGCACCTGGCCGCAATAAATGCCCCCGATTACCCAGGAAAGCGCCATGTACGGGATCGACGACGGACTGCGATCGCTTCGCATCGGTTTCATCGGCGCCGGCCGCCTTGGCTCGGCCTTGGCCTGGAGCCTCGGCGATCGTGGCCTGACGGTCGCGGCGGTGGCAAGCCTGCTTGAGGCAGACGCCAGGCGGCTCGCCGCCCGAATTCCGGCGTGCGCCGTCGCGAGCATGCAGGAGGTCGTCGACACCACCGATTTGGTCTTCGTCACGACACCCGACGAGGCGATTGGCTCGACCGCAGCGCAAGTCCGATGGCGGCCCGGCGTCTCTGCCGTGCATTGCAGCGGAGTCACCGAGGTCGCGGAACTCGTAAACGCAGCGCGCGCCGGCGCCATGACCGGCGGTTTTCACCCGATGCAGACATTCGGCGACCCGATGGCCGCGGTGCGGTCGCTTCCGGGGTGCACGATCACGATCGAGGCCGAAGAGCCGCTGCTCACCACGCTCAATGCCCTCGCGGAGCGTCTGCAATGCCGCGTCAACCGCCTGCCACCGGGCATGCGCGGCCGCTACCATGCGGCGGCGGGTTATACGTCACAGTTCATCAATGCGCTATTCTCAGAGGCCACCAAGATCTGGAAGTCGTGGGGCGCGACGGAGGAAGAGGCGGTGCGCGCGCTGCTGCCGCTGGCCAAGGGCACGCTGTCGTCGATCGAGTTGGCCGGCATCGCCAATGGCATGCCCGGCCCAGTGTCGCGGGGAGACGTGGGCAGCATCGAGAAGCACGTCGCCGCGCTGTCGACAATGCCGCCTGACGTGATGGAATTCTACCGCGTGGTCTGCGACCGGACCATCGAGATCGGCATGAGGCGCGGGGCCGTCGGTGAAGAAAAGGCCGCGCGCCTTCGCAGGATCATTTCCGGCTCTATGTAATGGCAGACGCCGTCACGGAACCGCGGCGACCACGTCGCTGACGGTCCCATCGCGATATTCCACGACTGCGACCGGCCGGCCGTCGGTCTTGGCCCGTCGCGGCCGGACCGCGCCGCGCGCCGCCAGCGACTTGAGTTCCTCGATGTCCCGTACGTTCAAGCCCGCCTCGACCAAGCGATCGCGCAGCTCGCTGCGGCGCGGATTGACCGCGATGCCCTCCTCGGTCACCAGGACATCGACGGTTTCGCCCGGTGTCGTGATGGTGCCGACCTGGTCCACCACCTTGGCGTAGCCCCCGGCATTGAGGCGCGACGTGATCAGCGCGAGCTTGGCGCCGGCAGCCGTATCCGCGTGACCGCCCGATCCTCCCATGATC
>CAVVIM010000015.1:0-303993 GCA_963748165.1 uncultured Alphaproteobacteria bacterium | reverse complement strand
AAGGGAATTCGCGTTTCAAAAGGTCGTCCTGATCAGTTCGGCAGTCTGCTCTCGCTCGAGCCTTTTCCACCTCTGGGACGATTACTTGTCATCGGCGCTGTACACCGGAAACACCAACGCCGGTGTGATCTACTTGAGCGATGACGCATGGAACAACTGCCCAAGCAATCCAGAATGGTATCTATGAAGAAAGCCGGACCGGAGCAGCTTGACCATCAACGATTGGTCATTCGACGAGCTGAGCTAGTTCCTTCTTATTCCTCAAATCAGGATTTAAAGATAGTGGGCAAGAAGTTGTCGGCTACGTCTCCAACGGCTTAGGAGTTGAACTGGGTCGATCCAGGGGAAAGCCGCGTTGGTCCATAGCAATCGGCGCCGATTCCCACGCTGTTCAGATCTGGATTGAGACGAAGAAATCGGGCGGCCATCCGGCCCCGCCTGAAAAATTGTCATCCCACGAGTAAAAGGGCGCGTGTCGTCCGGGGTGCCGGTTACAATCACCAGCCGCCATTCGACCACCCAGACGGGATCCTCGGTCGCGAAGCCATCTTGACGGCGGAACGCCGTGAGTGCGTCGCGATATTCCTCGAACGTCGAATATTGATAATCGCGCTCAGCAAGGCTCCACTTACCAGACAACTTGTGAGCTGAAAAATGCTGCGGTACGGGCCATCGCGGACGCACCGTTTGGCCGTCATAGTAAACCAGAGTTTCCAGAGTTTCGCTGTCGGTGAAAATCACGGTGCCGGGCGGGATCGCCGATTTCAGGTAGGCGACACATTCCAGGTATTGCGATTTCTGATTGCGATCCGCGGAGATATTCTCCAACGAAACCAGCGGGCCCCATCCGCGGATCGGCACGAGGATCGCCAATAGCAACGAGACGGCGAAAATAGGAGGCATGATTCAGACAGGATCCCGATGCCGATCGCCCCGAATACGCCGAGAACCATGGTGTGACGCGACCCCCCGTACGGAAACATATGCGCGTAAGCGGCGACGATTCCGAGTGCGAAGGGAATGGTCAGGAATACTGCGATCGCACGAGCCCGATTGCGCTCCATGGCGAATCGTCCAGTCCACAGCAGGATAATTCCCGCAGCAAAAGCGAGTAGCGCGAGCTGCCCCATCGGCTCCGAGCCCATGAGATACGTGAACTGATCCACAGTATTCGATCGCACGAACGCGATCACATGGCCGGGCACCGGGAACGACGTTCGCAACCACCCGTACACCGCATCCGCCTGGTCTTTGGAGCCGCGGTATGCGTTTACCTGGGCATGGAACAGATACGCGTACGTCCCGAGTGCCACTACTTGACCTGCGCCCCATGCCACCTTCATCTGAACCGAGGAACCTCGCAATCGAAACGAGCATACGCGCCTGCGGCGCCCGCAAACCACGCCATGCTGTAGACCGAAAAAATACAGAGCCACAAAGCATGCCGTAGATCGTCATGAGCGGCCAGTTGCGCGTTCCAGCGCCAGTTTCAACGTGAACAGGGCAAGGGAAAGAAAAAACAGTGCAGGCGCATAGTCCTCACTTGTGCGCTGATGGCGTCACGTTCGGCGACATCGTCAACAGAAGAAGAGCCACGAACGCGGCCATCTTGCCCGCGACGCGATCAGCCATGCCCAGATCACCACGGGGAACAGACTCCGGTCACAACCGAGAGCATGCACAAGAGCCCGATCGCGATGACTGAATTGCGCGACCGTGTGGAGCAACATCGTCACCAGCGGCGGATGAGCTTCCAGAAGTCGAATCGTGGAACGCCTTCCCCCACGGCTCGAATGCCAGGAACGAGTCGATATACCTCGTCCGGATTGAAATAGAGGGGAATCACCAGACGGAGTTTCAGCACAGTCCAATGAGGAGAACCGCACCGACGGCCGCGATTTCCCAGACACCCAGACGGCGCTGAATCATTTAGGACCGAAAGCAGTACAACGATGTTCGCGTGTCGCACGTAGATGTACCTGTCCTCGCTCCCAGCGCGGCGTGGCGTGATTTCTTCGCCCAGATCGTTCACTTCCAGCACTTCCCACTCCCGCTCCGGCTTTCAGAACGCTCATCTTGCCTTCTTCGCTCGCCAGAATACCTTGCCGTCGGCAGCGACGGGGGATGCGTAGTATTCACCCAACGCATCGCGTGCGCGACCCTGTTTGAGCAGCTTTCCGGTTTCCGCATTGAGCGACGTCACGATGCCGCCCGTCTTGACCATGTAGAACACATCTTGATAAACCAACGGCACCGGAATGAACGGCAGATTCTTGTCGAAACGCCAACGCACCGCGGTATCTGCCAGTTTCCCCTTTGCATCGCCGGGCTGCAGCGCGATCGCGCCGAATTCGCCCACACCCAATCCGCGGGCCAGATCCCACTCTTTTCGATTGACGAAGCCGTCGTGGTTATCGTCAATCCAGCCGAAGTGCTCGCCCAGATCGGGGTCGCCGTGAAATTCCTCGAACGAGAGCCGTCCGTCTTTGTCCTTGTCGTATTTCGCAAGCATGCTGGCGAACTGCGGCATCGATGGCTCGGTCGCACCCAACGTCGCCACCAGGATCGACGCACCGCGAGCCAGCGGCGTCCCAACGCCCCCGCTCGTGGCGATCGGCCTCCACCAGTGCCGTTCCCCGGTAGCGAGCTGGTAGGAAGCCAGACTCGTCGTGCCCAACACGACTAGTTCCGCCGGTCGATTCTCGGGACGAAACACCATCGGCGTCGCCCAGCCGATCGTGTCTCCGGCCTCCTCGGTCCGCCAGCGCTTAGCACCCGTGGCGCGATCCAGCGCAATGATGAACGATCCGGCCGTTGATCGTAAACCAGAATCACCAGATCGCCCACGACTATCGGCGACGTCGCCATGCCATAGAAGTTGCGATATGGGCCAAGAGGACAACGCCAGCGTTCCTTCCCATCCAGCGTATAGGCGACCAATCCGAAATCCGGAAAGAACACGAACACGCCGGTGTCGTCGGCGGTGGGTGTGGGAGAAGCGGATCGTTCGCCCGGAATGTTTTCTGCGGATGCTCATTGCGGATTTCGCGAGCGCCACAATTCGCGCCCCGTGCGCGAGTCCATGCAAATGGTGAGCAATTTATCGCCGACGCTCGCCGTGACGAACACGCGTCCGCGCACCACGATCGGCGAGGATTGACCGTACGGAACCGGTGCTTTCCACGCGACGTTCTTTGCCGGCGAGAATTCCACCGGATAACCCGTGCCGGAATCGACACCTGAGCCGTTCGGCCCGCGAAACCGCGTCCATTGCGCGTCGGCGCGTCCGCCCGCAAGCGGCAGCAATAACAAAATCCCCAGAGTCCCCAAATAGTTCATGATCGGTCACCCGTCCCTATTTACTTATCTTGACAGGCAAGCGTACCGTTTTTGAAATACGATAGAGGGCATGGGTAATGTCGTTAGCAGATTCGCAGCCCGATCTCTGTTCGCTGCGATCATGGTGATTGGGATCGTACCACTGGCCGGTCAGGCTTATCGAGCACCGCGCCCGGGCGACGGCAATCCCGACCTGAACGGAATCTGGCAAGCGCTGAGCGAAGCCAATTACGATCTGGAAGGGCACGTGGCGCGGCCCGCCATGGAGCTCGGCCGGGCCCACGGTCCCGTTCCCGCGGCGCAGGTGCTGGCGCTGGGCGCGGTGGGCGCGGTTCCCCCGGGCATGGGAGTTGTGGAAGGCGGCGAGATTCCGTACAAGCCGGAAGCTCTCGCGAAAAAGAAAGAGAACGAAGAGAATTGGCTGACGCGCGATCCCGAAATCAAGTGCTACCTGCCGGGCGTGCCGCGCGCGACCTACATGCCGTACCCATTCCAGATCTTCCAAAACGCCAGCACGCTCTTCATTCGCCTATGAATATGCGGGCGCGGTGCGCAACATCTATCTGAAAGACCCGGGACCGGCTCCGGTCGATTCGTGGATGGGCCAGTCGGTCGGTCATTGGGAAGGCGACACGCTGGTGGTCGACGTGAAAGGTTTCAACGACCTGTCCTGGCTCGATCGCGCCGGTGATTTTCATACCGATCAGCTGCATGTCGTGGAGCGCTACACGAGCACCAGTCCCGACATCATCTCCTATGAAGCGACAATCGAAGACCCCGGTGTGTTTTCGAAGCCGTGGAAGATCAGCATGCCGCTTTATCGGCGGCAGGAGAGCAACGTTCAATTGCTGGATTTCAAGTGCGCCGAATTTGTGGAAGAATTGATCTACGGCAAATATCGGAAGAAGCCGCTCGACCCGTAGGCGGTCCGCATACACCGGAGGAATTGAAATGCGAGTTCAACTGATTGTATTCACCGCGGTTGTGGCGCTGGCAGGTGCGCTTGGAGCGCAGACGCCGGGTTCGGGCAAACCGTACACCGTTTAGCGCATGGCCGACGGCCATCCGGATCTGCAGGGCACATACGATCTGGCCACACTGACGCCGGTGGAACGCGCTGCGCGGCGGGTCCCACAATGACCAAAGAGCAGGTCGACAAGCTGGAAGCCGCAATGGCGAAGCGGCGGGCACAGGGCGATCAGAAGATCGCGGGCGACCGCATCCGCCCCGCCAAAAGGCGGCTGATGGCTCGGTGGGCGCGGCAGCGCAATGTGGGCGGCTATAACTCCGGATGGCTCGATCCAGGCTCTACTTTCGACATGGTGGATGGCCAGTTTCGTACGTCGCATCGTGATCGATCCTCCCGACGGACGCGTGCCGCCTTTCACCCCCGAAGCTCTAAAGCGGATGTCCGGGCAGCGTGCCGGACCGCGCTCGGATGCTACTGAAAGCAACGATCCGGGTCTCGAAACGGCGCCCGGCGCGTACGACGATCCGGAGCGGCGGCCGCTCGGCGAACAGTGCCTGCTCGGATTCGGCTCCACTTCCGGCCCTCCCATGCTGCCGGACTATTTCTATAACAACCTGCACCAGATCGTGCAGACGCCCGACAGTATCATGATCCTCACCGAGATGGTGCATGACGTTCGTGTAGTCCGAATGAACGCGAAGCACGTGCCGCCGACCATCCGCAAGTGGCTGGGCGATTCGGTAGGTCACTGGGAAGGCGACACGCTCGTGGTCGATACGACGAATTTCACCGACAAGACGCGGTTCCGGGGATCGACGGAAAATCTCCACGTGACGGAGCGCTTCACGCGCACCGGCCCCGACACGCTGCTCTACAAGTTCACTATCGAAGATCCCGAAACGTGGGCGAAACCGTGGACGGGCGAAATGACGTGGCCCGCGACCAAAGGATTGATCTATGAATACGCCTGCCACGAAGCCAACTATGCGCTCGGCGATATTCTGCGCGGCGCACGGTTCCAGGAAGCGGAAGCTGCGAAGGCCGCCAAGCCGTAGGTTACTATGCGGTACTTTACGCTCTGTCGCGCTCGGTGCGATTGCCCTGATCGCTCCACGCGCACTGGCCCGCGAGATTACGGAACTGCGCGATCAGGTCCGCGATGGTGTGAAGCGCACCGACAAGGATCTGGGCAACGTCATCCAGCGCGACAAGCTCAGTGAGCAACAACGTGGCCGTTACGATGCCGCGGTAAGGAATCTCGAAGGCTTGAGCGAAGTGATCGCGGCCAAAGACGGAAAGTGGCAGGCGGAACGCGAGCGTCTAGTGCGCGCAGTCGACAACATCGACTTTCTGCAGAAGAACGCGCCCCTTGCGGATGCGGATCGCCAGGTGATCGGCATCGATCTGTATACGTTGCGCACGATTCTTGATAGCTGGAAGCCTGAACCGCCGCCGCATCCCTAGTTTCGTGCTTCGATGGCTGGAATCCATCGAAATGACGTGGTGCAGGCGTCCAGAGGTCGCTGAAAAACGATATAGGGCAGGATTTCATCCTGCGGCCGATTTCCAATCGGCCCACTTTTCCGTTCGCAAACGAACGGGCGGGTTTTAACCCCCCCGCAGCGTCGACAGCTTCGGAAGCGCCGAGACGACTCTCGACGCAGCAGGCTTGACAGCCCGCGCCCCTAAACGAAACTCTCGAAGTTGCTGCGGAACAGCTTGGTCACATCCGCGCGGATTTCCGCGCGAGTGACGGCGCGACCGTCCTGCACCAGCAAGCTGTACGCGTTCGTCAGAATCGGCGTGAGCGTGCGACGAGTATTGCGCCACTTGTAAATCACTTGCTCCAGCACGCGCGCGTCGGAATGCTGCGGAATGAAACTCGTGCCGAGCATCTCCAGCCGCTCCCTGGTGATCTCTTCCACCACCGAAGGATTGTTCAGAAACCACCAGCACCCGAACGGCATCAGATTCGCGAACTTGCGCGCGTACACGCACAACTCATGCTGATTCTCGCGGCTCAGCACGCTGGTCAGGAATCGATTGTCGGGATAGTTCGCGCACAGATGTTCCAGCGCGCGCAGATCGGCGCGGCCCACCGCATCGCCCGCCAGTCGCAATCGCGGATTTACCAGATAACGGACCCCGATCATCAGCATAGTCAGCGTCGAACTTCTCGCACGCGGGCAGAACGGCATCCCGAGTAAAAACGCGCACGAACCGAATCTTCCGGAAATGCGAACGTGTCGGGCAGGGACACCGCCATGTACACCGGATTCATACGCCGTGACCAGTCCGCCAGGAAGCGGCGAACCTCCGCGCATGCTTTTGGCGACGCGCTGTCGTCCACCCCGTACCCTTGCGATTCGAGCACGCGCCAGTGATCCGCCCATTTGTTCAAAATTCGATCCAGCCGCATCACCGGATGAAATCGCGGGTCGGGTTCGGCGCCGCCCGTCCACCAGCGCCGCTTCTTCCGGATTTCCAGGGGATCGTTGGTCATCACGGCTTCACTCATGCCCGCGCGCTCGACCACGTGATCGATATGCTGCCGACAGTTCCGGCTTCGAAAAACTCGCGAGCCCTTCAGTTACATCGCTCGCCGAGGTTTTCAGTTGAAACGCCGTGAAGTAGCCGGAATCATCCGCGCGTGGCCTCTGAACCGGAGCATTCTCGACGACAGCGTAGCCAGATCCAGTTTCCGCCTGCTGACGTTTATTCATCGTCCAATATTTTTCGGGTTTTTTGAGGTCGCCAGAAGCGGATAGCTCGGCTTCCAGATAGTGATACGTGATCAGTTCGTCGATGCCCCACAGCCCCAGCCCCTGGATCGATGGCATCGAATAGGTGCGTGCGCACATCAATGAAGGCGGCTGCGCGTAGCTCGTGTTCGACGATGCAGAGAAAGATTCGGTCCGGTGATAGGCGGGATTCTTTTGCGAAGCTTCCGGTACGAGTTGTGGACCAGCGTTGTCACGAATTGCCCGACTTTCAGAATCTTAACGTGGTGTCGGCTATCGGTTCCAAGCAAAATCTTCAACAGTGACTTGAGGAATTTTAGAGGTTCACTTGTGCCGGCATCGCTCGCCTTGACGGAGAGCGCCTCCTGCAGGAATGCGCGATCGAGCTGCGTGACCGCGCGCCCTTTGGGACCGCGCCATGGCCACCGCCTGTTGCCGGACCAGCGATGCCCCTTCACGCGAAACATCTTGAAGAAGCGCAGGCTCCCCGCGCCACGCAAACTCACAGGATCGAGTAGCCGAATCCGCTTTTACCAGCCGCACTTTGATCAGCCTCGGTGCGTCGGCTTCATGGCCGACGCACGGCGCAATGCCTGCTTCCCGAAAAAAGAATGATCGATGATGGTCCGCATGTTGCCTCGTTCGTGGGTAGAGCAGGAATTGCGCCGAGGCGACCTCCTCAGGCGTAATCGTTCCGATGTCTCGTCCCTTGATCATGGTCGGCGACGGCTCGAATATCGAGTCAGCGCTTCTTCGACAGCGGCAGAATCGTGAGATTCTCTACGTCGTCGACCGGCCAACATTGATCATGCGAGGTCGAACGCCGATCGAGCAGCCCAGCGACCATCTCTTCGGTCGCCGAGACCGTGATCGTCACCGGCGTTTTCGGAATTGCTTCGAAGCTCGCGCAGCGGCCGCCCAGCCGATGGATCAACGTCGTTCGCGCCGGTGACCAGGTAGAAAGGACGCAGTCGGCGGGAAGGATCGTTGGCGAACCATTTTCGATTTTACCCGCATCTGACGGATTACGCCTTGCCGAGCCGGCTAACGATGCGCCGCAGCGCGTGGGCACCACCGTTTTCCCGCCCGCACGAAAAGATCGGTGCGCAGATCGGCTGCCAGATTCTGAAGTTGCAGGCTGACGGCGCCGGGCGACAAATTCACGCGAGCTGCCGCACGCGTGACGCTGCTGCACTCCATCACGGCAAGGAAAAGTTCAGGCTGGCGGACGTCCATGTCAGGATTCAGGCTTAGCGCTTTGTTCTAGCGCTGGGGCATGGGCGGGATCGTTGCAGCACAGAAATTGGCGGCATCGTTTGTGAGTTGGAGGGTCACGTGGTTCTCGACGATCTCGGATCCGTGCGCGATCGAAACGCCATCCAGATCATGCCGAGCTTATGCTTCTCATCAAACCCGTCCAGCGTGATCCGGCCTGGCGTCAATACTCGAATGTTACGCAAAATGATGCCGGTGAACGTTGGGGGTTTATCGCTGTCCTTGTCAATTGTCGCGGAATAGTTGGAGTCCATGTAGATCGGATTCTTGGTGTATTGAATGCACACGTCGTCATAGACAACATCGGTGACCAATCCGCCGCGTGTAACGTTCGATTTGATGCGAATGCCGTTGTCCGCGCCGTCGATGGAAAGATCGGTTACGCGAATCGCGCTGACGCCGGCGTCGGTCTCGCTGCCGATCGACATGCCGTGGCCGGTGTAGAAATGATTGTGCGCGATGGTCATGTGCGTGGATGGCGCTGCGCCGTTCGCGATCCGCCGCCTTTGATGGCCACCTGATCGTCGCCAGTGTGGATGAAGCAATGCGTGATGGTGACGTTGGTCGCGTTGGCGGGATCGATCCCGTCGGTGTTGCGCGCGCGCTCCGGTGAATCGATCACCACGCCCCACGCGGTGAATCCGTCGTCCGTTGAAGCTGACGTGAAAATTCGGCGAATTCTTGAGCGCGATCTTATATAGCGTGAAGTTCTTGGCCTTCGAAATGACTAGGATTCGCGGGACATTCTGGCTCTCGTTCTTGACCTTGGCCTCTTGCGCCAGATCCCACCAGGACACGTTCTTTCCGATGAGTTTCGAGCCGCCACGTCCGTCGATCGCTCCTTCGCCATCACGCCCGCGCCTTCGATACCCGTGCCCGAAATCAGCGCCTTGCAGCCGCGCCCGCGCTGATCGACGGTGCCACAGCGCCGTCGATATCGAACTCTTTTGCGATTGCGGAGCCGTAGAGCAGTCACGCCCGATCGATCAGCAGCGTAACGCCGCTGCGAGTTCGAGCGGCCCGGAAAGAAAGGCGTTCGCCGATCCATCCAGCTTGAGCTCGACCGCCTGACCCTTCGCGCAGTGATCGATCGCCTCTTGAATACGCCGCGAATCGAGCATCGCTTCATCAGCGTCTTTCAACGGCGCGGTGAGCTTCGCGGTCAACGTCGCGCCCACCGCCGGAATCACGGGCTCGGTCACGTTGCGCGTGTCCTGTGCCAATGCCAGCGCCGGTAACAATAGAAAAGCCAGTTTCATCGCGCCCCGATTCTATCTCACGAAATGTTCTCGAATTTCTAAATCGACCATTGAGCGACGCTAAACTACACTTTGCCGGCAACTGCGAGTATGGTGATCGAATGCAGCTCACACGACGAGGATTTGCCGCCATGTCCGCGCGCCGCCGCAATTGCGCAGCGCCTTCGCGCCGCTGAAACCATGGATTGGCGTGCGCAAGCGGCCGACATCCTGAAGCGCGTCAAGCCGCCGGTGTTTCCCCAATCGCGATTTCGATATCACCAAGTACGGCGCGCAGCCTAACGCCGACGCAAGCGGCGCTATCAAGAAAGCCATCGATGCTTGTGCGGCTGCCGGTGGAGGCCGCGTTTTGATTACCCGCGCGGAGTATTCTTCACCGCGCCGATCACGCTGAAGAGCAACGTTAACCTGCATGTCAGCGAAGGCGCGACGCTCAAATTCAGCACCGATCCGAAAGACTTTCCCATCGTGTTCACCCGCTCATGAAGGCGTGTGATGCATGAAATATTCGCCGCTGATTTACGCGTTCGAACAGTCGAATATCGCGGTTAACGGGCAAGGGCACGCTTGACGGGCAGGGCAGCACGGAAACTGGTGGGGCTGGCGGAGCAAATGGCAGCCCGATTCGCAACAAACTGTTTTGAAAATGGGCGCGAAAGGCGTGCCGATAGCCCAGCGCGTGTTCGGACAGGGACATTTTCTGCGGCCAATTTCCTACAGCCGTATCGATCAAAAACATCCTGATCGAAGGCGTGACCATCCTGAATTCTCCGATGTGGGAAATTAATCCGGTGCTGTCGCAGAACATCACGGTGCGCGATGTGAGCATCAATAGCCACGGACCGAATAATGACGGCTGCGATCCGGAATCGTCGACGATGTGCATGTCGGGAATTGCGACGTTTGACACGGGCGATGATTGCATCGCGATCAAGATCGGCCGCAATGAAGATGGACGCGAGTCAAGCGTCCATGCGAAAACATGATCATTGAGAATTGCACGATGAAGGACGGGCACGGCGGCGTCAGCATCGGCAGCGAAGTTTCGGGCGATATACGGAACGTGATGTCCGCGATTGCAAAATGGGCAGTCCGCATTTGCAGCGCGCGCTGCGCATCAAAACGAATTCCTTTCGGGGTGGCATCATCGAGAACATCGCTTTTCACAACGTCACGGTGGGCGAAGTGGCCAACGACGTTATCCAGCTCGACTACTTTTATGAAGAAGGGCCGGGCGGCCCGTATCATCCGGTGATTCGCAACATCGATATCGGCGAAGCGGACTGCCAGAAAGCGCAGTACGCGCTGAATTTCCGCGGCTATGCCACCGATCCGATTGTCGACGTCAAGGTGTCGCACTGCAAGTTTGACGGCGTGGCGAACCCGAACCTGATCGAAACGTCAAAGGCCTGACCGCTGATGACGTGACTATCATCGGCAAGAGCTGGAAGGTCTAGCGAATCACTTTGGCGTGACGTGAATCAGAGCGCCGGGGTTGGGGTCTTCCAGCATCCACAGTGAACCGTCGGGGCCTTCTTCGACATCGGGATGCGTTTCCCTATCCTCCCGCTCGCCGGTCTTGGCGCGCCGTGGCCGTCGAAGATGATGCGGTTGAGCGTCATGCTCCCCAGGCCGCTAATGAATCCGTTGCCATCCCACTGCGGGAACGTCTGCTTGCCGCTGTAAAACATCAGGTTGCCGGGCGCGATGACCGGCGTCCAATAAATCGCCGGTTTCTGGAATTCGGGATGCGTGTCGGGATGCGGAATCGGTACGCGGTTGTAGTTAGACGCGTAAGAGACCACCGGCCATCCGTAGTTCTTCCCGCGCTCGATCAGGTTCAGTTCGTCGCCGCCGAGCGGGCCGTGCTCCACTTCCCACAATTCACCGTTCGGCGCAAATGCCAGGCCAAAGGGCGTGCGAACGCCACTCGCCCAGGTTTCCGACGGCGTCAGATTGGGGGTCAAGAATGTATAGGTGCTGACCACCTTGGCGGTCTTAGCCTGTTCGGTGTCGGTCGGCGGATCGATCAGTGGAACGGTACCCGCGCCAATCTTGCCGTGGTTGGGATTATCGGGCGCCGGTTTGCCATCCAGCGTCAGGCGCAGGATCTTGCCGACCGGCTGGTCGGGATCCTGAGCGGGAGTCATGCGCTGGCGGTCGCCCACCGTGAGGAACAGATATTGACCGTCGGGCGAGAACGGACCTGCGCGCCTGGCTGGCCGCCCTTACCTCGGGGAACTGGCGCCAGAGCACTTCGAAGTTCTGGAGTCTTGCCGACTTCGGCCGACGTTCAGCTTGGCACGGGCGAGCGCCAGGCCGCCGCCGTAATCGCCGGGCTCGACATAAGTGAGATAGACGGTGTTGTCGGTGGCGTAATGCGGTGAAGAAACACCCCGTGCATGCCGTCCTGACCCTGCCAGTAAACTGGCGGCGTGCCGCTCACTGGGAATTTCTCTCCCGTTTGCGACACCAGCCAAACGGGGCCCACCTTTTCCGTGATCAGCATGCGGCCATCGGGCAGGAACGAATCCGCCAGGGCAGTTCAAAGGTGCCCACCGTGGTCATCGTGAACGGCAGGTTCTCTTCGGGCTTCTGCTGGCCCCGCATTGACCTGAGCCCAGGCCGCCACCGGCACCAGGGCGGAAAAGCATCGCCAATTTCATCGTCGTTTCTCTCCTCCCTAACATTCTCTCAGGCAAGCACAAGACGTGTTTACAGGACTTCAGTCTAGTATACACGTCACGATCTGGCGAGGCTCGTTCTCCACGAGTCGCTCTGAGCTGTGCGCATCCGACGACATGGCCTCGACGGCAAACAAGTACGCGCCGGCCATTGCCTTTAGCGAACCTCAACGGCTGCTTTAGAAATCTTGGGTTGACGCCTTCATCCGTCGCGCTTATAGTCCTCACAGAGAGTCTCGTTTCATTAAAAATTCACTCTCCTCGCCCTCGTTGGCTACAGGAGGTCAGGGATGACCAAGTTGTTTCGTTTTGTTTTCGTTTCCATTGCTGCGGCAATTGTCATGGTTCCGGCGTTCGCTCAGGAGTTCCGCGGAACACTCAGCGGCGTAGTGACTGATTCCACCGGCGCGCTGATCCCCGGGGCCAAAGTCGTCGTCACTGAAACTCACACCGGCACCAAAATCGACAGCGCTTCGGACTCCTCGGGCCAATACACTGTCCCATTCCTTGCGCCCGGCGATTACGACATCGAGGTCACCAAGGAAGGCTTCAAGGGCGCTCTGCGCAAAGCCGTGCACGTTGGATCGGGCGATCACCCGGTGATCGACGTGAAGCTCGAAGTCGGCAACACCACGCAGACCGTTGAGGTGACTGCGGACGCGTCGCTGCTCAATTCCGAAAACGCATCGGTCGGCCAGGCGATCACCACGCGCGAGGTGGAGGACTTGCCGCTCAACGGACGCACACCGCTGGTGTACGCCGCGTTGTCGATGGGTGTGCTCGCCACTGGGCAGCCGTCGCTGATTCATCCGTTCGATAGCGCCGGCGCCGCCGGATGGAGCATCGGCGGAACGGCTTCGCAGACCAACGAGATTCTGATCGACGGATCGCCGGATGCAACCTGGGACGGCCGTCTAGCCTACAGCCCGCCCACCGACGCGGTCCAGGAAGTCCGCGTGAAAGCATTCGATTCCGACGCGACCTTCGGCCACACTGGCGGTGGAACCATGAATCAGGTGCTCAAGACCGGCACCAACGGGCTGCACGGGTCGGCCTGGGAATTCAACGAACCGAACACTCTGATCGCCAACAATTACTTCAACAACAAGAATGGAATTGCCAACCCGGTTACGCACTACAATCAGTACGGCGTGACGGCCGGCGGGCCCATCTGGATCCCGAAAGTCTACGATGGCCGCAACAAGCTGTTCTGGTTTTTCGCGTGGGAGGGCCTCAAGGACAATCAGCCCAACACCACCTTGCTCACCGTGCCGACCCAAGCCGAACGCGGCGGCGATTTCTCGGCGCTGCTCGCGCAAGGCAGCCAGTTCCAGCTCTACAATCCGTTTACCGCGACGCAGACTGGATCCACTATCACGCGGCAGCCGATCCAGGGCAATATAATCGATCCGAACCTGATCAGCCCCAGCAATTCGCCGCGCTCGCCGAACGCCAGGCAGACGATCTTGACGCGGTAGCCCTTTTTGGCGTGCAGCGCGATGGCGCCGCCGGCGCGCCAGACGAAGTCTCCCGGGTGGGCTGAGACCACCAGACCGGTTTTTGCCATGGCATTCCTCTGCTTTGCGACCGTTGTGGATCGAGTTTATAGCGTTTTCGAGCGAAGCGGATCCCGGTTTGCGTGAAGAAAACGCGTCAAAGCAGCGCCGACCATCGCTCATTTCGCGTTGGCCGGCGCGTGGACGTGCCACAGATCGGTGCGCCAATGCAGCGCGATTGCCAGCAGCAGCGCGAGCCCGGCGGAGGCGTACAGCGTGCCGGTCGCGACAAAGCCGATGGCGTCGATCAGGCTGCCGGCGGCGAGCAGGCCGAGCGGCAGGCTGTAGATCGCGAGCATGCGTACGCCCATCACCCGGCCGCGGAAACGTTCGCTGGCGGTGCGCATCAGAATGACCGCGATGCTGATCATGGTCAGGCTTTGCGAGAACCCGGCCAGCATCAGGCAGGCGATCGCGGCCGGCACGGTTTGGATGTGCACGAACACCAGCAGTGCCGCATACCAGGTCACCGTCGCGCCGATCATCAGCCGCGCCACCCGGAGGCCGCCGATCAGGCTCAGGGCAACCGAGCCGGCCAGCGAGCCGACCGCAAAGCTCGCCGAGAGATAGCCAAGCCCGGCCTGGTTGGTGCCGTAAATGTCCCGCGCGATATAGGGCAGCAATCCGTTGGAGAACGGATAGGCGGTGAGAT
Organism: uncultured Alphaproteobacteria bacterium; assembly: GCA_963748165.1. GTDB lineage: Bacteria > Pseudomonadota > Alphaproteobacteria > Rhizobiales > Xanthobacteraceae > Bradyrhizobium. Next base: position 289,517 of record CAVVIM010000015.1, on the reverse strand, counting down.
TGGCGAGGAATGCGATCCAGACCGCGGCGCGCATCCGTGGTGTGGTCCAGACATGGGCGACGCCTGCCCTGAGCTCGCGCATCGGCGAGCGCTGCAGCGCGGCGGCGGCAGCATCGGCCGGACCCGGCACCGACGGGGCCACGACGCACAGGGTCAGCAACGTGCCCGTGATGTAGAGGCTGAAGATCGCCACATAGGCCGGTCCGATTCCAAGCGAGGCCAGCAAGCCGGCGCCGCTCAACGCGCCCGCGATCCGCGCGGTGTCCGACGTGGTTCGCGACAGGCTGATGGCGCCGACCAATCGATCCGCCGGCATGATGGTGGCAACCAGCGCGCCGCGCACGCCGAGATCCGACGGTCGAACGAGACCCATGATCGCCACGATGATGAAGACATAGAACGGACTGAGATGGCCGCTCAGCGCCAGGGTCATCAGCGTGGCGGCGAGCACCGCATAGGTGGTCCGCATCATCGCCAGCAGGTCGCGGTGACCGATGCGGTCGCCGATCACCCCGAAAATCGGGGCTATCAGCGTCCCCGTGTAGTTGAGCGATGCGACCAGGGTCAGCAGCAGCACCGATCCGGTCTCGGTCAGCACATACCAGCCGAGAATGAGCGTCTCCATCTCGAAGGCCCAGGAGGTGAGCAGGTCGGCGGGCCACTGGAAGCGGTAATTCCGGATGCCGAAGGGCGCCAGCGCCGAAGGCCGCGCGACCTCGCTCAACGCTCGATGCCGCGGTTCATCGCGTCCCACCCTGCCCGGATTGTTGTTCCAGGAGAGGGATTTCACCGCTCCGGAACCTGTTTTTGCCGGGTGGATTACAGCGTCGATACCGCCCTATGTCAATCGCAGCAGCATTCGCAACCCGCCGGCACTGCGACCAGCGATGCGTCCCTGACCTAACGTCGCGGCATGCCCTCGGGCACGACGGTCCGGACGATCGAGGCGTCCAGCGCTTCATAATCGGCGAGCCCGATCGTTGCGTAAAGTTCGGCGCGGGTCTGCATCCGATCGACCATGTTGTGGGTACCGCCGTCGCGCCGGATCGCGGCGAACAATTCCTGCTGGGCCCGGTTGGCAACGCGCAGCGACGACACCGGCCAAATCACCATCCGGTAGCCCATCGCTTCGAATTCCGATGCGGTGAAGAACGGCGTTGTGCCGAACTCCGTCATGTTCGCCAGCAGCGGCACCTTGGGCATGCGCCTGGCGAACTGCTCGAACATTTCGCGCGAGGTCATGGCTTCCGGAAATATCGCATCGGCGCCAGCATCGAGGTACAGCCTGGCGCGCGCCACCGCGCCGTCGATGCCTTCGCTGGCCGCGGCATCCGTCCTCGCGATCAGATAGAGATGCCGGCGCGCTTTGGCCGCGGCGGCGATTTTCGCCGCCATGTCGTGGGCATCCGCCAGTTTCTTGTCATTGAGGTGGCCGCATTTCTTCGGCAGCAACTGGTCCTCGATATGAACCGCCGCCGCCCCCGCGTCTTCGAAGGTCCGGACCATATTCATGACGTTGAGCGCTTCCCCATAACCGGTGTCGCCATCGACCAGCACCGGCAGACCGCTCGCGCGCGCGACCTGCCGGACAAAGAAGGCGACCTCGTCAATGGTGATAATGCCGAGATCCGGCAGCCCCATCGAGGCCGTCATGGCCGCTCCGGACAAATAGAGCGCGGAAAATCCGGCGTCCCGTGCCTGAAGCGCAGCCATCCCATTGTGGGTCCCCGGCATCGGCAGGATGCCGGGCCTTTCCAGGAGTTCGCGAAAGCGACTTCCGGCAGCCCGATCGGCCAGGCTCGCACCAACAAGAAAGCTCATGATTTCATCGCGGTCATGGCGACCTCCTCTGCGGTTTGCCGGTTTCGCCGTCAGACTCGACGGACCCATCGTCGCGCCAGTCAAAGATGCCGCGCGAAAAATTCTCTGCAAGCCGGTCTGGATCGACCGTAAAGGAGAGGTCGACCAATTCGCCTGATTTCAGCGAGGCCAGCCGCTCGACCGCCGCGATCAATCGATCCTGTTCGATGGCAGTCACCACGCCGTCGGCCAGCTTGCGGAATTTGCGGATATAGTCCGGCCGCCCGAACGGCCGGGCACCCAACGGATGGGCGTCTGCCACCGCGATCTCGTCCGCGATTACGGGGCCACCCTTCAGCGTCACCACCACGCGGCCGCCAAACGCCTTTTGGTCCGGGTCGGGGCTGTGATAACGGCGGGTCCATTCCGCATCCTCGACGGTGCTGATCTTGCGCCAGAGCGCGATCGTGTTTTCGCGCCCGGCACGCTCCGGCGCATAGGAATGTTCGTGGTGCCAGCCGCCGTCCTCGAGCGCGACGGCGAATATGTACATGATCGAATGATCGAGCGTTTCACGGCTCGCTTTCGGATCCATCTTCTGCGGATCATTGGCGCCGCTGCCAATAACGGTGTGGGTGTGGTGGCTGGTGTGGATGACGATGCTTTCGACCTTCGACAGGTCGCCGATTTTCGGGCCCAGCCTGCGCGCGAGGTCGATCAGGGCCTGGCTCTGATATTCGGCCGAATGCTCCTTGGTGTAGCTGTCGAGGATGGCGCGCTTCGGTTCGCCTTTTTCCGGCAACGGCACGTTGTATTGCGCTTTCGGGCCTCCGAGCAGCCAGGCGATAAACCCGTCCTCGCCCTCGTAAGCCGGCGACGGCGCGCCCTCGCCGCGCATCGCGCGGTCGACGGCTTCGATCGCCATCTTGCCCGCGAAGGCCGGCGCGAAGGCTTTCCAGCTCGAGATTTCGCCCTTGCGCGATTGCCGCGTCGTGGTGGTGACATGCAGCGCCTGCTGCACGGCCTGATAGATCGTCTCCGTCGGCAACCCCAATAGCGCACCGATGCCGGAAGCGGCCGAGGGGCCAAGATGGGCGATGTGATCGATCCTGTGCTCGTGAAGGCAGATGCCTTTGACCAGATCGACCTGGATTTCGTAGGCCGCTGCGAGCCCGCGGACGAGATCGGCGCCCGATCGTTCGCAGTGTTGCGCGACCGAGAGCAGCGGCGGAATGTTGTCGCCGGGATGCGAATAGTCCGCCGCCAGAAACGTGTCGTGAAAATCCAGTTCACGGACCGCGACGCCATTGGCCCAGGCGGCCCATTCCGGCGACACGCGCTGCGTCCGCTTCAATCCGAACACCGTCGCGCCGGGCTGAAACGGATGGGATACGGCCTGGGCTCGCGCGCTCGCCACCGGACGCCGCGCGATCGAAGCCGCGGCCACCGCGGCGTTGTCGATCAGGCGGTTGCCTATCATCTCGGCGACCTCGGCCCCGACAGCGACGGGATCGGCGGCCACCTCGGCGATTTTCCAGGCCAACTGATCGGCGCGGGCCAGATGATCGGCAGATCGAAAGCTACGTACGCTGTGCCGCTTCACGACATCGTTTCCTCTCTTCCGCCATGGTAAACCAGACCTTAACGCGGCCCGGGGCGCCGGGGCCGCAAGAGACGACTGAAAACACTTCGCTTTCAGCAACATTGGGCAACAAAAGCCCTGCCGGGGCGGACCAGGTCATGGTGAATTTCCGATGCCGATGGCGCACATTTAGCCACCCCGATTTAACCGTTTCTCCAACGACTGTCCCGCATAGTCCGGACAACTTAAACGCGCTCGCGAAATACTCACCATGTAAGGTTCAATCGCCGTGGCATCCTTTGGACGTGTGATCTTGGTACGCGGGTCCCTTGCGCGGGTTGGACTGCTCGCGACGAGCCGGATGGCGGTTTCGGAAATCAGGGCCACCGTCGGCCGGTTCGTCAGCATCCGCTGCACCAATTCCACCATCGTCGCCATGATCACCGAGGTGTCCTGCGAGAACCTGCCCACCTCCGATGTCTATATCGCCAGCGCCTCGGTCGATCTGCTCGGCGAGATCCTCGGTGGGCCGGAGCGGCCCAAATTCCAGCGCGGGGTCACCAATTATCCGACCATCGGCGACGCCGTCGAACTGATCACCAACCAGGAACTGCGCACGGTCTATGCGCCGTCGGGATCCGACCAGATCAATGTCGGCACCCTGCAGCAGGATCCGTCGGTCATTGCCTATGTCGACGTCGAGGAAATGCTGTCCAAGCATTTTGCCGTGCTCGGCTCGACCGGCGTCGGCAAATCGAGCGGCGTGTCGCTGCTGCTGAACGAAATTCTGAAGTCGCGGCCCAATTTGCGGATTTTCCTGCTCGATGTTCACAACGAATACGGCCGCTGTTTCGGCGAGCGCGCGCTCGTTCTCAACCCGCGCAATCTGAAGCTGCCGTTCTGGCTGTTCAATTTCGAGGAAGTGGTCGACGTGCTGTTCGCCGGCCGCCCCGGCGTGGCCGAGGAACTCGATATCCTCGCCGAGGTCATTCCGGTGGCGAAGGGGATCTATACGCAATATCAGAACATCGATCGGCTCGGACTGAAACGCGCCGATCCCAAGACGGTGGGCTATACCGTCGACACGCCCGTCCCCTATCGCCTGGTCGACCTGATTTCGCTGATCGACGAGCGCATGGGCAAGCTCGAGAACCGCTCGTCGCGCATCATCTACCACAAGCTGATCTCGCGCGTCGAGACCGTGCGCAACGATCCGCGCTATGCCTTCATGTTCGACAACGCCAATGTCGGCGGCGACACCATGGCGGAAGTCATCAGCCATCTGTTCCGGTTGCCGGCCAACGGCCGGCCGATGACGATCATGCAGCTTGCCGGCTTCCCGGCGGAGGTGGTCGATTCCGTGGTGTCGGTGCTGTGCCGGATGGCGTTCGATTTCGGGCTGTGGAGCGACGGCGTCTCGCCGCTGCTGTTCGTCTGCGAAGAGGCCCACCGCTATGCCTCCGCGGACCGCAATATCGGTTTCGGGCCGACCCGCAAGGCGGTCTCGCGTATCGCCAAGGAAGGCCGCAAATACGGCGTCTATCTCGGGCTCGTGACGCAGCGCCCCGCCGAGCTCGACGCCACCATCATTTCCCAGTGCAACACCCTGTTCGCCATGCGGCTCGCCAACGAGCGCGACCAGTCGCTGCTGCGCTCGGCGGTGTCCGACGCCGCGGCGAACCTGCTGTCGTTCGTCCCTTCGCTCGGCACCCGCGAGGTGCTGGCGTTCGGCGAAGGGGTGGCGCTTCCGACCCGGCTGCGCTTCAAGGAGGTGCCGATGCATCAGTTGCCGCGCAGCGAGGCCACCATTGCGACGGTGCCGTCAGTTGCGGCCGGCCACGACATGCATTTCGTCGGCGCCGTGCTCGAACGCTGGCGCGGCGCCACCTCCCACCGCGACGTTCCCAACGATCCCGGCGTCAACGAACGGCCCGCCCCGCGCACGGTCGAAGCGCCGATGCTGCAGCCGTCGATGGGGCTTGATCCCGACCGCTTTTCGCTGTTGAAAAAGCCGCTGCGCTGACCTCGCGGCGGCGCGATCGGCGATGCCTTGCGGGGGCGCGGCCATCGACTATGCTGGCGGGCGACCGCCTCGCACAGGCCAAAGCCGGAAATTGCCGCATGACCCAGCCGACCGCACAGCGCTTCCCGACGCCCCCCATCGACAAGCTTCCGGAGGATATTCGCAGCCGCATCCTCGCGGTGCAGGAGAAATCCGGGTTCGTGCCGAACGTGTTCCTCACGCTGGCCTGGCGCCCGGAGGAATTTCGCGCCTTCTTTGCCTATCACGACGCGCTGATGGACAAGGACGGCGGGCTGACCAAGGCCGAGCGCGAGATGATCGTGGTGGCGACCAGCAGCGCCAACCAATGCCATTACTGCGTGATCGCGCACGGCGCGATCCTGCGCATCCGGGCGAAAAATCCGGAGATCGCCGACCAGATCGCCGTCAACTACCGCAAGGCGGATATCACGCCACGCCAGCGCGCGATGCTCGACTTCGCGATGAAAGTGAGCGTCGAGGCGAACAAGATCACGGAGCAGGATTTCGCCGACATCGCCGCTCACGGCTTCAGCGACGACGACATCTGGGACATCGCCGCGATCTCGGCGTTCTTCGCGCTGTCGAACCGGATCGCCAACGTCACCGCGATGCGCCCGAACCACGAATTCTACATGATGGGGCGGCTGCCGAAATAGCCGCCGGCCTCGCGCCCCTAATCGTCCGACGCCGGTCCGCACCAGCCCGGCAGATAGATCGCATCCTTGCTCTTGGCGAACGTCATCGCCTTCTCGATGGCCTTCTCAAAGTCCGCTTCGACGCTCTTGCGGGACATTTTCCGGCGCAGGAAATCGGCCCACAGGAATTCGCTGAACGGCGTGGTGTCCTTGGCGAAGCCGCCGACCCGGCGCAATTCGCCGGCGAGGCTGCGGAATGGATCGTCCTTGAGTTCGGTCACCGTCTTCGGCAGGTCGCGGAAGTGGCGGCGCTCGCCCTTGGCATCGTATGGATAGACCCATCGCTTGTTGTCCATCACGCCCCAGAACGCATCGCGCTCGACCATGGCGAGATCGCCGATCACGGTGACGAGAACATCCTTGATGCCCTCATCGTGCAGTGACAGCGCCAGGTGATGATGGTCGACCACGTAGTAATGCTGGTCGGGTCCGACCACGACCGGGATCATGTGCTTGCCGAGCAGTTCCGCCTGTTTCTTCCTGGATTTGTGCTCGCGCCAGCGCTTGCGCTTTTCCTTGACCTCCCGCATCCCGACCGTCATCTGGGTCGGCCGCAGCGAGAGGATTGGAATTGGCTGAACGATACGGTTCGCGCGTATTCGCCATGACGTTAATCCTCGGTTCTGACCGGCAAAAATCTGGCTTAAATCGCTGCGATTATGCCATGATGGCACAGTCGATCCAACGCCATTAGCCACGGGTGCCGCAAGATTCTGAACATGGTCAAAGGCCACAGCGAGCAAACATCGAAGCCACAAGTGGTTCGGCTCGGCGGTCGCGAAGTCATCGCCGAAGGTCTTCACCTCAGCTTCTGGGCCGACATCAGCCATCGCTGCATGACGGCCTCCTGGCCGGCCTTCATTGGCGGTGCCGCATTGGTGTTTCTGGTCTTCAACGCGATTTTCGCGTTGTTCTACTGGATCGGGGATCAGCCGATCGCCAACGTGCCCGGCGGCGCCTATATCGACTACCTCTATTTCAGCATCGAAACGCTGTCGACCGCCGGTTACGGCGACATGCATCCGCAAACCCATTACGGGCATTTCATCGCGACCGTGGAGCTGTTCACCGGCATCTTCTCGATGTCGCTGATGACCGGGCTGATCTTTGCGCGGTTCTCGCGCCCCAATGCCCGGCTGCTGTTTGCCGACAACGCGGTGATCTCCACGCATGACGGCACGCCGACCCTGATGGTGCGTCTTGCCAACGAGCGTCACAATATCATCGGCAATGCCACCGCCAAATTGTGGCTGCTCAAGAACGTCGAGAGCACGGAAGGCCGCTCCTATCGAAGATTTTACGAGCTGCCGCTGGTGCGGAACGAGCACCCGGCGCTGGCCCTGAGCTGGACGCTCTACCATGTGCTCGACGAGACCAGCCCGCTGCACGGACAGAATGCCGAAGACCTCGCTGCATCCGGCGTTGCGCTGGTCGTGGTGGTGTCGGGGTACGACGTTGTTGCGGCGCAAACCGTTCATGCCCGCAAATCATACGATCATCCCGACATTCTTTTCGGGCGCCAATACGCGGATATACTCGACACCCTCGAGGATGGCCGGCTTCGCATCGACTACAGCAGGTTCCACGAGACGACGCAGGGATAGATCGGCAGGGATAGATCGGCAGGGATAGATCGATTGTCGCATCCGTCCCCGCTCAACATTTGCTGGGATGCGTCTTGCGCGCGTGCTAATTAGGAGCAGCATGTCGCGGAGCCAGCAGCAGTGAAACCGCAGCGGCCGATCACCTCGCAGGACGAGCACCGCGTGCTCCCGTTCCGGCCGCGCACCCCGCCGACCGTTCCCGGCTGGCACAGAGAGCCGGACGCGACGGCGCGGCAGCAGGACATCCGCCCCGAGCCTTACGACCTGTCGCGCTATGAGCAGGACCGGGACGAACCGGATGATTTCCGCCATCGCATGCTGGCAAACATTGCAGCGTTCGCCTTCACGGTGGCGCTGACCGCGGTCGCGCTCTGGCTGGCCGTGAGTATTGCCAATCTGCGCCGAACCCAGGATTGCGTGCTGATGGGACGGCGCGACTGCGTGCGTATTTCGACGCCCTCTATCTAGGGTTTCCAGGCGCGAGGCCGGCTCGCGCTGCCCCGAGCGGTCGGACCTTCGGCCGGCGGCCTCCATTGAACTCGGGGCGGCGCTCCGATATACGGGCACTCGACACAGCACGGCGAATAGGGCATTCCGGGACGCGATGCCAGGCCGCCCCGCCGCCATAGAATTTACCTTCAATATATCAAAGGCTTAGTGATGTCATCCACATTCGATCAGGTCGCCACGATTATCGCCGAGACCTGCGACATCCCGCGCGACACGATCACCCCGGAGAGTCACGCCATTGACGATCTCGGGATTGACAGCCTCGACTTCCTGGACATCGCGTTCGCGATCGACAAGGCGTTCGGCATCAAATTGCCGCTGGAGAAGTGGACGCAGGAAGTCAACGATGGCAAGGCCACGACCGAGCAGTATTTCGTGCTGAAAAACCTGTGCGCCCGTATCGACGAGCTGGTTGCGGCCAAGGGCGCGTAACCGCCCGTCATGCAGCTTGAAACTTTCCAACTGATTGACCGCATCCTCGACCTCAAGCTCGACGAGCGCACCATCACGGCTGAGGCGCAGGTTCCAACCCACAGCACCATCTTCGAGGGGCATTTCCCGGGCTATCCGATCATGCCGGGCGTGCTGCTGATCGAGGCGATGGCGCAGACCTCCGGCTGGCTGCTGATCGCGATGATGGATTTCGAACGCATGCCGTTTCTGGGCGCGGTCAAGGAGGCCAAGATGCGGGGCTTCGTCAACCCCGGGGACTTGCTGACAATCGACGCCGGCATCGTTCACGAAGGCTCGGGTTTTGCCATCACGGAAGCCAAGGTCAGGGTGGGCGGCCAATTGAAGTGCAACGCGACCATCACGTTCCGGCACATCGCCTTCCCTCATCCGGATTTGCGCGGATACATGGACGCCGTCGCCGAACGTATCGGCTTTCCACGACAGGTCCGTGGTCATGACTGAGACCAACCCTTCGAGCCGGGGATCCGCGGAAGTCTGGATCACCGGCATCGGTCTTGCCACTTCGCTGGGCGAAGGGCTCGATGCCAACTGGGACGCCCTGAACCAGCGGCGTATCAACGTCGACGAAAACAGCTTCGCGCCCTACATCGTTCATCCCTGGGTACCGGTCAACCTCGATACGCAAATCCCCAAGAAGGGCGACCAGCGCCAGATGGAAGCCTGGCAGCGGATCGGAACCTATGCCGCCGGACTGGCGCTGGATTCCGCCGGCATCAAGGGCAACAGGGAAATCCTGGCGCGGATGGACATGATTGTCGCCGCCGGCGGCGGCGAGCGCGACATCGGCGTCGACATCGCCATCCTGAAGGCCGATGCCAACGGCAATTCCGCCCCCGGCTTTCTCAACGAACGGCTGATGAGCGATTTGCGGCCGACCCTGTTTCTCGCCCAGCTCTCGAACCTGCTCGCCGGCAATATCGCCATCGTTCACGGCGTGACCGGCTCCTCGCGCACCTTCATGGGCGAGGAAGCCGCCGGCGTCGACGCGGCGCGCATCGCGCTTGCGCGCATCGCCGCCGGTCAGAGCGACATCGCGCTGGTCGGCGGCTCGCAAAACGGCGAACGCAAGGACCTGCTGGTGCTCTACGAGTTCGGCGATTTCAACCTGAAGGACAGCTTTGCGCCGGTCTGGGCGCGGCGCCCGCGCAGCGGCTTTGCGCTCGGCTCGGCCGGCGCCTTTCTGGTGATCGAATCAAGGGCACACGCCGAAGCGCGGGGCGCAAAACCCTATGCGCGCCTGACCAACGTCGTGGCCGATCTGGCACGCCGCAAGAGTTCCGGCGAGATCACGGCAACCCTGGAAACGCTGTGGTCGAAGCTGGGCAAGCTCGACGACAAGGGCGCCATCATCACCGGCGCCACCGGGGCCGAACCGGTCACCTCGGAGGAACTGGCGTTCCTGGATCGCCACCCGTCTTTTGCGGTACGGGCGACCGGCACCATGTTCGGCCACACCATGGAGACGCAATTTCCGCTGGGAATAGCGCTGGCGGCGCTTTCGATCTCGCGCGGCGCATTGTTTCCGCCCAACGATCCCACCGCGCGGGAGGTTGAAATGTCGGCACCTCCGACCCAGATTGTGGTGGTCGGAGCCGGTCACTGGCGGGGTGAAGGCATGGCGCTGGTCGAGGCCATCAGGTAAGCGCGGTGGGGAAAGCATGACAGCTACGCGCGACAAATTCGGCAGGCCGATCGTCGTCGTCACCGGCATGGGCGTGGTGACGTCGCTCGGCTCGGGCAAGGCCGACAACTGGACCAAACTCACGGCCGGCGAGTCCGGAATCCGCACCATCACCCGCTTTCCGACCGACGGGCTGAAGACCACGATGGCCGGAACGGTTGATTTTGTGCCGGTCGAGCCGTTTTCTTCGACCGATCTTTCGGAACGGCTCGCCGATATCGCGACCGAAGAGGCCATTGCGCAAGCCGCGATCGGGACCCGGGGCGATTTTCCGGGGCCGCTGTTTCTCGCCGTCGCGCCGGTCGAGGTCGAGTGGCCGCAACGGCTCGAGCTTGGACGCGAGATCGGCAGGAGCGACTTCGATTATGACGCGCTGCTGCGGGTCAGCGGCGGCGGAAAATTCACGCAGTACCACCGGCGCTTTATGTTCGGCTCGGTCTCGAACTGTCTCGCCGAGAAATTCGGCACCAAGGGGTCGCCGATTTCGCTGTCGACCGCCTGCGCTTCCGGCGCCAGCGCGATCCAGCTCGGCGTCGAGGCGATTCGTCGCGGCGAGGCGGACGCGGCGCTATGCGTCGCAACCGACGGCTCGGTCAATCCGGAAGCCTTGATCCGGTTCTCGCTGCTGTCGGCGCTGTCGACCCAAAACGACCCGCCGCAGGCGGCGGCGCGGCCGTTTTCCAAGAACCGCGATGGTTTCGTGATGGCGGAAGGCGCCGGCGCGCTGGTGCTCGAAAGCTACCAGGCGGCCACCGCACGCGGAGCGCGGATCCTCGGCGTCCTCGCCGGCTGCGGCGAACTCGCGGACTCGTTCCACCGCACCCGGTCCAGCCCCGACGGCAAACCCATTATCGGATGCGTGCGCAACGCATTGTCCGACGCCGGGATCGTTCCGGACCAGATCGATTACATCAATGCCCACGGCACCGGCACGCCGGAAAACGACAAGATGGAGTATCTCGGCATCTCGACGGTGTTCGGCGAGCATACCGGCCGGATCCCGGTATCCTCCAACAAATCGATGGTCGGCCACACCCTCTCGGCGGCGGGCGCGGTGGAAGCGGTATTCTCGCTGCTCACGCTCGAACATCAGCGGATCCCGCCGACCATCAATTACGACGTTCCGGATCCGGCGATTCCCTTCGATGTGGTTCCCAACAGGGCCCGCGACGCCCGCGTCACCGCGGTGATGTCGAATTCGTTCGGCTTCGGCGGTCAGAACGCGTCGCTGATCCTGACGCGCGAGCCGATCTAGCTGCCGAAACCTGCAGGGCGCCGCCGGTTGACGACATCGCCCGAACCGGCGATACGCACGCGGTCGGAAATCTGTTCACTCTGCCGGGGACACGGCGTCATGCGCGCGCTCACTCTTGTTGCCGATCGTCAGTTGGTGGTCGCGGATGCACCGCCGCCGCCACCGCCGGGCCGAGGCGAAGTGCAGATCCGTATCCGGGCGGTCGCGCTCAATCACATCGACGTCTGGGGCTATCGCGGCATGGCGTTTGCGAAGCGCAGTCTGCCGCTGGTGGTCGGCGCCGAGGCCTCCGGCGAAATCGCCGGCGTCGGCGACCAGGTGACGCGCTTCAAGCCCGGCCAGGCGGTCGTGATGTACGGCGCCCTCACCTGCGGGAGCTGCCGTGCCTGCGGCGAGGGCCGCGACAATCTCTGCGAAAGCGTGGCAGGCATCATGGGTTTCCATGTCGACGGTTTCGCGCGCGAGCTCCTGAACATGCCGGAACGGCTGGTGATGGCAGTGCCCGAAGGCGTCAGCGCCCGCGACGCGGCCTGTGCGCCGATCGCATTCTCCACCGTCCAGCACATGCTGTTCGACAACGCCAGACTGCAGCCGGGCGAAACCGTGCTGGTGCATGCCGGCGGCTCCGGCATTGGAACGGTGGCGATCATGATGGCCAAGCAAATCGGTTGCACGGTCATCACCACCGTCGGCGACGACAGCAAGATCGAAGGCGTCAAGGCCCTCGGTGCCGATCACGTCATCAACTACCGCACCGACCGTTTCGAACACGAAGCCCGCAGGATCACCAGGAAGAAGGGCGTCGACGTGGTGTTCGAGCATGTCGGCGCCGATACCTTCAACGGCTCGTTGCTGACGCTGCGGCGCGGCGGCAGGCTCGTGACCTGCGGCTCGACCTCGGGTCCCACCACCACCATCAATCTGATGCAACTGTTCCAGCAGCAATACCGCATCTTCGGTTCGTTCGGCGCGACGATGCGCAACATCGCCGAGAGCCTCGACAAGATGGCCGGCGGCATGCATCCGGTGATCGACACCGAAGTGCCGATCGAGGATGTCGCCGGCGCCCTCAAGCGCATGGAAAGCCGGCGTGTGTTCGGCAAGATCGTTGTGTATTTCTGATGTCCCGCCTGCTGCCGCGCACCATAGCCCGCCTTCGCAACGCGACCAAGCTGCTCGGCGAAGCCGCGCTCGGCGCCTTGACGATCGCCATGCTGCGCGCCACCCGCTATTTCGATCCGATCAAGACGGCAAACCTGTTCGGCCGCGTGACCCGCTTGATCGGACCGAAGCTGCGCGAACAGCGGATCGGCCGCGCCAATTTGACTGCCGCCTTCCCGGAGAAATCGCCGGAGGAGATCGACCGCATCCTCGCCGGCGTGTGGGACAATCTCGGCCGGGTCGGCGCCGAGTTCGCCCATCTCGATCATATCTGGGAGCACGATCCGGCGCATCCCGAGCACAGCCGCATCGAAATCCCGCTACGCACCCACGAATTGTTTGCGCAGCTTCGGCTCGACGGCAAACCCGCTCTGATCTTTGCAGGCCACCTCGGCAATTGGGAACTGCCGGCGCTGGCGGCCGTGGCCCACGGCCTGGACGCGGCGATCCTGTATCGCCGACCGAACATTGCCTCGGCCGACCGCATCATCGAGCGGATCCGCGCGGTGAAGATGGGAACGCTCATTCCTGCCGGCCGTGACGCACCGCTGAGGCTGGCCGAGGCGCTGCGCAACGGTCAGCACGTCGCGATGCTGGTCGACCAGTACCTGACCAACGGTGTCGAGGTCACGTTTTTCGGCCGCAGGACCCGGACCAATCCGACGCTGGCGCGGTTGCTGCGGCAGATCGAGTGCCCGATTCACGGGGTGCGCATCATCCGCCTGCCCAATCACCGCTTTCGGGCCGAGTTGTCCGAAGAGGTGAAGCCGGTGCGGGACGCTTCCGGACAGATCGATGTGCAGGGAACGATGCAGGCGGTGACGTCGGTGGTCGAAGGCTGGATTCGCCAATACCCGGAGCAGTGGCTGTGGCTGCACCGCCGCTGGCGGTAGCACGCGGCCGTCCCGCCGTCATTCCGGCGCGATGCCAACGGGTCCGCGCGAAGCGCGGCCCGATGACAGGCTCCGCATCGAACCCCCAGCGTCATTCCGGGGCGCGCGGAGCGCGAACCCGGAATGACAGCGAGCGTTCGATTGCTTCGCTTGCGCTGGTAATGACGGCGAGAACTACCGCCCGATCTTGACCCGGGTCCAGAGCCGGTTGATGACGCGTTGGGTGGCGGGGTCGCGTGCGGTGATCACGAACAGCTTCGCCAGTGTCGCGTGGTCGGGATAGATGGTCTTGTCGTTGAAGATCCTGGGATCGACCAGCTTCTGGCTCGCCAGATTGCCGTTGGCATAGGACAGGAAATTGGAATTTTTGGCGGCGACCTCGGGCCGATAGAGATAGTTGATCAGCTCATAGGCCTCAGCGACGTGGCTTGCATCGGCCGGGATGGCCAGATTGTCGAAAAACATCTGTGCCCCCTCTTTCGGGATGGCATAGCCGAGCTCGACCCCGTTATTGGCTTCGGCAGCACGGCTGCGCGCCTGCATGATGTCGCCGGACCAGCCCACCACCAGGCAAATCTCGCCGGTAGCGAGCGCACTGAGATACTCCGAGGAATGGAACTTGCGGACAAAGGGCCTGACTTTGGCGACGAGATCGGCGGCCCGCTCGAGATCGGCCGGCCTGGTCGAATTCGGATCGAGCCCGAGGTAGTTCAGCGCCGCCGGAAGAATATCGTCGGCGGAGTCCAGCATGTGAACGCCGCAATCCTTGAACCTGGCGAGGTTTTCCGGCTTGAAGACGATGTCCCAACTGTCGATCTTGGCATCCGGGCCGAGAATCTTCTGCACCGCCTTGACATTGTAGCCGATGCCGGTCGTGCCCCACATGTAATTGACGGCGTAGGCGTTGCCGGGGTCGTAGACGGCGAGCCGTTGGGTCACTTCCGGCCAGGCGTTGGCGAGGTTCGGCAACTTCGACTTGTCGAGCTTCTGGAACACGCCCGCCTTGATCTGGCGTTGCAGGAAATAGGCGGTGGGGACCACCACATCATAGCCGGACTTGCCGGCCAGAAGCCGGGTCTCCAGCGTCTCATTGGCGTCGAAGGTGTCGTAGACCACCTTGATGCCGGTTTCCCGGGTGAAATCCTCCAGCACCCCGGGGGCCATGTAGTTCGACCAATTGTAGAAATTGACGGTGCGCGGCTGCGCCCGGGCGGGCAGCGCAAATCCGGCGAGCGCCGCCGAGATCGCGACCGCCCATCGGATCGGCGTGCCGGCCCAGCCATGCATCATCTGTGCCCCCTACCGGCGATGGACCGCATCCGACAGCCGCTCCAGCGCGGCATCGAGGGTCGCGTCCTTCTTGGCAAAGCAAAACCGCACCACCGAGGTCACCGCATCCTTCTCGTAAAACGCCGATACCGGAATCGCCGCGACTTTGTAATCGGTCACGATCCTTCGGCAGAAGGCCTCGTCGGTCTCGTTGAGACCGAGCGGCGATAGATCGACGGTGAGGAAATAGGTGCCCTGCGATCGCAGCACCGGAAAGCCGATGCTTTCCAGTCCCTGGGTCAGACGGTCGCGGCTGCGCGCCAGCGCCTTGCGCATGTCGAGGAAATAATCCGCCGGCTTGCCGAGGCCGTAGGCGACCGCGGCCTGAAGATTGGGTGCGGTGGTGAAGGTCAGAAACTGGTGTACCTTGGCCGCGACCCGCAGCAGCGGCGGCGCGGCGCAGACGAAGCCGATCTTCCAACCCGTCAGGGAAAAAATCTTGCCCGCCGAACCGACCTTGATGGTGCGATCCCGCATGCCCGGAATAGTAATCAGCGGGATATGTTCGCGGCCATCGAAGATCACATGTTCCCAGACCTCGTCGCAGATCGCGATCGTATCGAAGGTCCGGCAAAATCGCGCCAGCAATTCGAGGTCCTGGCGCGGATAGACCACCGCAGCCGGATTGAGCGGATTGTTGAACAGCACCGCCTTGGTGTTGCGGTTGAACGCGCTGCGCAGCATCTCCTCGGTCAGCCGCCAGTCCGGCGGTTCGAGACGCAACAGCCGCGGAACGCCTCCGGCCTGGCGGATGATCGGCAGGTAGGAATTATATACCGGCTGGAACACGATCACCTCGTCGCCCGGCTCGACCACGGCGAAGATGGCTGACGTCAGCGCCTCGGTGCCGCCCGAGGTCACCATCACCTCGGTGGCCGGATCGAGCGAAAGCCCGTGCCAGCGGCCGTAATGCGCCGCGATCGCCTGGCGCAGCTCCGGAATGCCCATCATCGACGGGTATTGATTGTAGCCATTCACGGAGGCGTCCGCCGCGGCGCGGCGGATGTCTTCCGGACCGGGATCGTCGGGGAAACCCTGGCCCAGATTGATCGCGTTGTTGTCGCGCGCGAGCTGCGACATCGCCTCGAAGATCGTAACCGGGAGGTCCGCAAAAACCTTGTTCATCGACGTCATGGACGGGTCAGCCGCCGGTCGTGGTCGGCAATCCCGCGGCCTTCCACGCCAGCATGCCGCCGGCCAGGTGCTTGTCATGGGGCAGGCCGCCCGATTGCGCCGCCAGCGACGCCGTCACCGACCTTTTCCCCGAGCGGCAGGCAAACACCACCTGCCTGCCCTGGGGGTCGGGAATATCGGTCGGATCGAAGCTGGAAAGCGGCACCACGACGCCGCCCGGATAGGCTTCCACGGCGACTTCATTCGGCTCGCGGACGTCGACCAAAAGATAGCGTCCCTCGGCCATTCCCCGCGAGACATCCTCCGGCGTCAAATCGTGAACCTGATGACCCTGATCCGCCACACCAATCTCCCAACCTTTTCAGCGAACGGATTTGCCCATGCCGAACGCGGATGGCCCGCCCTCCGTCGCCAACGTCGCCTTTGGCGTGATGAAAATCAAGCGTCACGGCGGCTTCATCCTTCGAGACGCGCGCAAGCGCGCTCCTCAGGATGAGGTCTTGGACCCTCATGGTGAGGAGCGTGGCAACGCCACGCGTCTCGAACCACGAGGCCCCCCTGTAGCTCCAGTCTAGACCGTCACCTGGGTGCCGACCTCGACCACCCGGCCGGTCGGAATTTGGAAATAATCGGTGGCGTCGTTGGCCGTCCGGCTCAGCGCGATGAACAGGTGATCCTGCCAGCGCGGCATGCCGGAATGCGCGGCCGGCTTCAGCGCGCGCCGCGACAGGAAGAACGAGGTCGACATGATGTCGAACTGCCAGCCGAGCTTGCGCGCGACCGCCAGCGTTTTCGGAACATTGGGCGATTCCATGAAGCCGAACCGCAGCGTCACCTTGGAGAAGGTCGCGCTGATTTCCTCCAGCCGCACCCGCTCCGACGGGTCGATGCGCGGCGTCGGCGCAGTCTCGATGGTGAGAATAACGTTCTTCTCGTGCAGGACCTTGTAGTGCTTCAGACTGTGCATCAGCGCCGTCGGCGCACTGACGGGATCGCTGGTCAGGAACACCGCGGTGCCGGAAACCCGCTGCGGCGGCCGCTTCTCCAGCATCGCCACCAGATCCGCCAGCGGGAATTCGAGCTTGCGGGATTTCTCGAACAGCAGCCGGCTGCCCCGTCGCCAGGTGTACATCAGCAGCATCACCACGGAGCCGAGCGCGAGCGGCACCCAGCCGCCTTCGAACACCTTGAGCAGGTTGGCGGCGAGGAATGTCAGGTCGAGAAACAGGAACGGCGCGATCAGCGCGGCGGCCGCCACCGGCGACCATTTCCAGACCCGCCAGATCACCACAAAGCCCATCATGGCCGTCACCACCATGGTCCCGGTGACCGCGATGCCGTAGGCCGACGCCAGTGCGCTCGAAGATCGGAACAGGACGATGAGCAAAACCACGCCAATCGAGAGCAGCATATTGACCCGCGGAATGTAGATCTGGCCGGAGTGTGATTCCGAGGTGTGGCGGATTTCGAAGCGCGGCAGCAGCCCAAGCTGAATGGCCTGCCGGGTCAGCGAATAGGCTCCCGTGATCACCGCCTGACTCGCGATCACGGCGGCGACGACGGCAAGGACGACCATCGGAAACAATGCCCAATCCGGAAACATCAGGAAAAACGGGTTCGCGAGCGTTTTCGGATAGGCGATGACCAGCGCGCCCTGCCCGAGGTAATTCAGCGCCAGCGACGGCAGCACGATAAACAGCCAGGCAGTCTGGATCGGCCGCTTGCCGAAATGCCCCAAATCCGCGTACAGCGCCTCGGCGCCGGTGACCGCGAGAAACACCGCGCCCAGCGTCACGAACCCGACAATACCATGATGAAGCATGAAGGAGACCGCGTAGAGCGGATTTAGCGCAAGAAGCACTTCGGGATGTCGCATGATCGAGGGTATCGCCGCGATCGCGATGACGGCGAACCAGATGCACATCACCGGCCCGAAAAAGGCGGCGACACGCGCCGTGCCGCGCGACTGGACCGCAAACAGGACGAGCAGGATCACGATCGTCAGCGCCACCACATAGGGCTCGAACGCCGCGGTGACTATGGTCATTCCCTCGATTGCCGAAAGCACGGAGACCGCCGGCGTGATCACCGCATCGCCGTAAAAAAGAGCACCGCCAATAATTCCGAGAAGAACGATCTTGCCCGCGTCCGAACTCACCGCGCGCTGCGCGAGCGCCATCAGCGCCAGCGTTCCCCCCTCGCCGTGGTTGTCGGCGCGGAGCAGGATGAGCACGTATTTCAGCGTCACCACGATGATCAGCGCCCACAGGATCAGGGACAGCACGCCGAGCACGGCCTGGGGATTGACGGCGCCCTCGCCGCCGCTGGCCGCAATCACGGCCTCGCGCAGCGCATAGAGCGGGCTGGTGCCGATATCGCCATAGACGACACCGATGCTGCCGAGCATGAGCGCCTTGAATCCGGCGGTGGAATGGGCATTGCCATGACCATTCGCCGCCGTGGTGTCCGCGGCGGCTGCTGCGACGTTACTCATCATGAAAGTGGAGGCCTCAAAAATGCTTCACTGCACCATAGCAAAGCGACGGGGCTTATAGCCTTGCGCTTGAAGCATAGCATGGCCTGATTTCGGGCTATAGTCATGCTCAAATGCATACCTGTCAGACCGTGACTCAGATCGTGACTCAGATCGTGACTCAGATCGTGACCTGGGTGCCGACCTCGACCACGCGGCCGGTCGGAATCTGGAAATAGTCGGTGGCGTCGTTCGCCGAGCGGCTCAGCGCAATGAACAGGCGATCCTGCCACTGCGGCATTCCCGACTGCGCCGACGGCTTCAGCGAGCGCCGCGACACGAAAAACGATGTCGCCATGATGTCGAACTGCCAGCCGAGCTTGCGCGCGATCACCAGCGCCTTGGGAACGTTCGGGGATTCCATGAAACCGAAGCGCAGCCGGACGATGGCGAATTGGTCGCTGATCGGCTCCATCCGGACCCGGTCAGCCGGATCGACCCGCGGCGTCTGCGCGGTCTCGATGGTCAGGATGACATTGTGCTCGTGCAGCACCTTGTTGTGCTTGAGATTATGCAGCAGCGCCGTCGGCACGAAATTGGGGTCGCTGGTGAGAAAGACCGCGGTGCCCTTGACGATATGCGGCGGACGCTTTTCGAGGCTCTTGATCAGGTCGGTGAGCGGGACTTCGGTCCGCCGGGTCTTGGCGATCAGGATCGCGGCGCCGCGGCGCCAGGTCCAGATCGTGATCGCCATGGCAAATCCGAACAGCAGCGGCACCCAGGCGCCTTCGAACAGCTTGAGCAAATTCGCGCTGAAGAAGGTCATGTCGACGACGACGAACGGAACGATGATCGCTGCCGCGGTGGCCGCGCGCCAGTTCCACAGTTTCCAGATCACCACAAAACCCATGAGGCCGTCGGCGACCATGGTGGTGGAGACGGCGATGCCATAGGCCGAGGCCAATCCGCTCGAGGTGCGGAACAGCAGCACCAGCAGCAGCACGCCGGTCAGCAACAGCGTGTTGACGCGCGGCAGGTAGATCTGCCCGGCATGCGCCTCCGAGGTGTAGCGGACCTCGAAGCGCGGCAGCAGGCCGAGCTGCACCGCCTGGCGGGTCAGCGAATAGGCCCCCGTGATCACCGCCTGGCTCGCGATCACCGTTGCCGCGGTCGCCAGCCCGACCAGCGGCAACAGCAGTATTTCCGGAACCATCCGGTAAAATGAATTCTCGATCGCCGCGGGATGGGCCAGCACCAGCGCGCCCTGCCCGAAATAGTTGATCAGCAGCGAAGGCAGCACGAAATAAAGCCACGCGGCCTGGATCGGCTTGCGTCCGAAATGGCCGAGATCCGCATACAGCGCCTCGCCGCCGGTCACCGCCAGGAAGACGGCGCCCAACGTCACCATTCCGATGGTGCCATGGGACAGCAGGAAATGAAACGCATACCACGGATTGATCGCCGCCAGCACCGATGGGTCGTCGCTGATATGCACCAAACCGATCACCGCAAGGGTGCCGAACCAGACCACCATGACCGGTCCGAACGCCGACGCGACCCGTGCCGTGCCGCTGCTCTGCACCGAAAACAGCACGACCAGAATGAAGACCGTCAGCGGCACCACATAATGCTCGAGCGCCGGCGTGGCGAGCTTGAGACCCTCGACCGCCGACAGCACCGAGATCGCCGGCGTGATCATGGAATTGCCGATGAACATCGACGCCCCGATGACGCCCAGCGTCAGCAACAGCCAGCTCCTCCGTCCCAGCGCGCGTTGACCGAGCGCCATCAGCGACAGCGTGCCGCCTTCGCCGTTGTTGTCGGCGCGCAGCAGCAGCAGCACGTATTTTGCGGTGACGACGATCAGCAGCGCCCACAGGATCAGCGACAGCACCCCGAGCACGATGGTACGCGTGATCGGCTGGCCCTGGGCGGCCGCGGCGACCGCCTCGCGGAACGCGTATAGCGGCGACGTTCCGATATCGCCGAAAACCACGCCAATGCTTCCCAGCGTCAACGCCCAAAAGCCAGTCGTGATCGACCCATCCCGGGCTTCGGTAGATGTGACGCCAAAAGCCATCGTGCGGGAGAACGCTGTGCCGATTGATTTGATCCGGGTCGGCTATCGACGCTTCCGCCGGGCCTGTCAACCAATCAACCACGGCGATGCCGGCGCGGCCGGATGCGCCGGCAACCCGGCGTCCCGCCTCAACAGGTAACATGGTAACGCGCCGAAACTACGGCTTCAGGTCGGGCGGAATCGGCGGATCCTCGCGCATCAGCGTGATGGTCACGCGGCGGTTCGCCGACAGCGAGGGATCGTCGGGAAACAACGGCTGGGTATCGGCCTTGCCCGACACCGCGAAGATGTGGGCCGGCGGCAGGCCCTCCCGCTCCAGAATCTGGCGCACCGCGTTGGCACGGTCGGCCGACAGATCGAACGCACCATAGTCGCTTTGCGTCGGCACAAATCCCGCCGCGGTGTGACCGACGATGGCGATGCGCAGCGGCGTCGCCTTGAGCGGAGCGGCCAGCTTCTCGATCAGCCGGCGGGTGCGCTCGTAAGGCACCTTGGAGCCGTCGGCAAACATCGACCGGCCGTCCTGGTCGACGATTTCCAGGTTGAGACCCTCCTTGGTCTCCTCGAACATGATGTGCTTCGAGATTTCGGTGAGCTCCGGCATGTCCTGCAAGGCCTGCCGCAGCGATGCCGAGGCAAGCGCGAATTCGCGATCGTTCTTGATGCGGGCGCCGTTGCTGCGGCTGTTATCCTGCTCGTCCGGCGTCGGCGTGTTGGACGATTCCTCGGGCGGAATGTGCGCGGCGTTCTTCAGCTTCGGCCTGGTCGGCAGGCCATCGGATTCGATGATTCCGGAATAGCGCTTCTCGGTCTGCACGCCGAAGGCATCGCGCATCGAGCCCGCGACGATCTTGAGCTTGTTGTTGTCCATGGTGGAAAACGCGACGAGCATCACGAAGAAGCTCATCATCAGGCCCATCAGGTCGGCGAAGGTCACGAACCAGCCGTGCCCTCCTCCATGCGCGTCGCCACGTTTCTTCTTGGCCATGCTTGACTTTCCGGACCGGGACCGACCGTTCAGGCCGGGACCGGTTCGCCTTCCTCATGGCGGTGCTTCTCGGGCAGGTATGCCAGCAGCATTTCCCGCACCAGCGTCGGGCTCTTGGAATCACGGATCATCAGAATGCCGTCGATGATCAGGGTGCGGTTGGTCTCCTCGTCGAGCAGCTTGCCATGCAGCTTGTCGGCGATCGGCAGGCAGAACAGGTTCGCGACCAGCGCGCCGTAGAGCGTCGCCAGCAGCGCGGTCGCCATGAACGGACCGAGCTTGGAGGGGTCGGTCATGTTGGCGAACATCTGCACCATGCCGATCAGGGTTCCGATCATGCCGAAGGCGGGCGCGCAGTCGCCGATGGCGCGGTAGATCTTGCCGCCTTCGTCGAGATGCATCAGGAAATTGTCGCGGTCGCGCTCGAGATTGTCGCGGATGAACTCGAGGTCGTAGCCGTCGGCGACATAGCGGATGCCCTTGGCAAGGAACGGCTCGTCGGTCTCGACCTTTTCGAGGCCGACCGGCCCCTGCTTGCGCGCGATTTCCGCGATGCGGGCGAGTTCGTCGACGAGGTCGCGCGCGGACAGCCGGCTCATGGTGAAGGCAAATTTTGCGCCGAGCGGCAGGCCGTGCAGAATGGCCATCAGCGGAAACCGGATCATGGTGGCGGCGATCGATCCGCCGAAGATGATGATGACCGCATGTTCGCTGATGAACATGTGCAGATCACCGCCCATGAGTACCATCGTGGTCACGACAAGAATGCCGGACACGAGCCCAACGCTCGTCATGATATCCATGGAGAACTCCAACGCGTACGCGAACTTCCGGCCATCCTGGCCGGTGGCGCAGCCCGTTCCAGGCCGCGAAATGACCCTACGTTCCCGCAATTAAAGACGCGTTACCGAATTTGGTAGGCATAACAATTGGTTAACAAAAAGCTAGAGTCCGGGCGGTTCGGCCGCCATTGCGAGGAGCGAAGCGCCGCTCAGCGCGCCGCGTTCCGCTCCATCGCAAGTTCGGCCTGAAGGCTGGCGAGATCGCGGTAGATCGAGGCAATGGCGAGCACCCGGCCCCTGCTCTTGTACTGCAGCAGGCAATCCCGCGCCGCGATGTCGCCGTCGATCGCGATCTCGTCCCATTTTTCGGCGTGGCCGACATAATTGATCGGCACGTCATAGTGCTGGCTCCAGAAAAACGGCACCGCGTCGAAGGCCTCGCGTTGCCCGAGCATGTTGCGCGCCGCGGTCTGGCCCTGGCGTTCCGCGACCACCCAGTGCTCGACCCGGATGTTGTCCTGCGAATGCGGATCGGGCCAGCGGGCGATGTCGCCGGCCGCATAGATTCCGGCAACGCTGGTTTCGAGAAATTCATTCACCGTCACGCCGCGATCAAGCGCAAGGCCGGCCTGTTCGGCGAGGGCCAGGCGCGGCCGCACCCCGACGCCGACGACGACCAGATCCGCCTCCAGCACGCCGCCGCCTTTCAGCGTCGCGCGCTGGCCGTCGATCGCGGTCACGGTGTCGCCGAGGTGAAAGACAACGCCATGCTGCTCATGCAGGCCGCGGACGAAATCGCCCATCCCGGGCCCCAGCACGCGCTCCATCGGCCGCGGCTCCGGCGCCACGACATGGACCTCGATCTCGCGCGCGCGCAACGCCGCCGCGACCTCAAGGCCGATGAAGCTGGCGCCGATCACGATGGCGCGGCGCGCGCCGTTGGCGGAGGCAATGATCGCGCGGCAGTCGGCCAGCGAGCGCAGGGTATGGACATGCGGCTGGTCAGCGCCCGGGATCGGCAACCGCACCGGCTCGGCGCCGGTCGCCAACAGCAGGCGATCGTAGGCAACGGCAGCGCCGGCGGCGATGATCTTGCGGGCCCCGGTGTCGATCGAGCTGACATGGCTTTCGAGCCGCAGTTCGATGCCGGATTCAGCGTAGAAGCTGTCCGGGCGCAACGGCAGCCAGTCCTCCGGCGCGCTGCCGGCAAGGTAGTCCTTCGACAGGTTCGGCCGATCCAGCGGCGCCGCGCCGTCATCGCTCAGCATGACGATCTCGCCGGCAAATTGCTGCCGCCGCAGCATCTCGGCTGCGGCAAAGCCCGCGGCGCCACCGCCGACGATCACGATCCGGCCCGGCGCAGCGGCGGACGCCTTGCGGCCCGGCTTCGGCTGCTCGCGCTTGCGCCGGACGAAGATGCGATCGCCCTCGTGCTCGACCTGCCAGACCGCGAGCGGCGCCAACGCCGGCGCGCGGGTCGCCTCCCCGGTCCGCAGATCGAAGCAGGCGTGATGCCAGGGGCATCGGATGCCGCCGTCGGCCACGAGACCGTCGGCCAGCGGACCGTGATAATGACTGCAATGGGCGTCGATGGCGAATATCTCGGACCCCGAGCGCACCAGCAAGACTTCCTGATCGCCGACATGACCGAGCAAGGTCTCGCCGCCGAAATCGGCCGAGGCGACGCCCTGTGTCAGATCCGGCCCGGCCGGCGCGGCCTGCTCGTCAGCCATGTTGGTTCCTCCGTCGTCGCATCCGGCTCGGCCGGGGCATCGCCGGGTACGACCCATCGGATGCACGTCGGCGAAGGCCGTTCCCGCTCACCTCGCGATGGCGACCAACCCGCTCCGCTTCGGCTTGTTCCACCGCACGGCGGCTATTCGGCGGCGTATTTCTGCGCCTCTTGCTCCGTCGCCGGCGGCTCGCCGGTCGACTTCCTGTTCTCGCTCCAGCGCGCCAGCGCGTTCGAGAAGGTGTCGAGGTAGAGATAGATCACCGGCGTCGTGAACAGCGTCAGCGCCTGGCTGACGATCAGGCCGCCGACCATGGCATAGCCCAGCGGCTGGCGGATTTCCGAGCCGGTGCCGGTGCCCAGCATCAGCGGCACGCCGCCGAGCATGGCCGCCATCGTCGTCATCATGATCGGGCGAAACCGCAGCAAGGCGGCCTTGCGGATCGAGTTGCGCGGCGACAGATGCTCTTCGCGCTCGGCCGCGATCGCGAAGTCGACCATCATGATGCCGTTCTTCTTGACGATGCCGATCAACAGAATGATGCCGATCAGGGCGATCAGGCTGAAGTCGAACCCGAACGCCATCAGGATCGCGAGCGCGCCGACCCCGGCCGAGGGCAGCGTCGACAGGATCGTCAGCGGGTGGATGTAGCTCTCATAGAGAATGCCGAGGATCAGGTACACCACCACCAGCGCCGCCATGATCAACAGCGGCACGGTGCCGAGCGATTGCTGGAACGCCTGCGCGGTGCCCTGGAAGCTCGAGTTCAGTGTGGCGGGGGCTCCGATCTCGACAACCGCCCGCTGGATGGCCTCGGTGGCCTGCCCGAGCGCGGTGTCCTGGGCGAGGTTGAAGCTGATGGTGATGGCCGGAAACTGGCCCTGATGGCTGATCGAGAGCGGACGTACCGGCACGCTGGACCAGGTCGTAAACTCCGATAGCGGAACCTCAGCGCCGGTGGTCGGCGCCTTGATGTAGAGCTTGTTCAGCGTGTCGATGCTGCCCTGCAGCTCCGGCAGCACTTCCAGGATCACATGGTAGCTGTTGAGCTGGGTGAAATACTGGGTGACCTGGCGCTGGCCGAACGCATCGTAAAGCGTGTCGTCGATCAGTTGCGGCTGGATGCCGTAGCGCGCGGCGGTGTCGCGGTTGATCGTCAGCGTCAGCGTCGTGCCCTGGGTCTGCTGATCGGTCGCGACGTCGCGCAGCTCGCGCAAGGTCTGCATCTTGGCCAGGATCTTCGGAGCCCATTGGTTGAGCTCGTCCAGATTGGCGTCCTGCAGCGTATATTCGAACTGGGTACGCGTGGCGCGGCCGCCGAGCCGGACGTCCTGCGAAGCCTGCATGAACAGCCGCGCACCTTCGACCTTTTCCAGCCTGGGCCGCAGCCGGGCGATGATCTGCTGGGCGCTGGCGTCGCGCTCGCTGCGGTCCTTCAGCGTGATGTACAGGCGGCCGGTGTTGAGCGCGCTGCCGCCGCCGCCGATGAACATCGCGATGCTGTCGACGGCGGGATCCTGCTGCACAATGGCGCCGAGCTCCTCCTGGTGGCGCTTCATGTCGTCGAAGGAAATATCCTGCGCCGTTTCCGAGGTCGCCGTCAGAAAGCCGTTGTCCTGCTGCGGGAAGAAGCCCTTGGGAATGATGATGAACAGATAGACCGACAGAGCCAGCGTCGCGAAGAAGATGCAGAGCGTCGTCAGGCTCCAGCGCAGCGCGAGGTCGAGAATACGTTCGTAGCCGTGCAGCATCCTGTCGAAGGCGCGCTCGCTCCACTGATAGAACCGGCCGTGCTTGACTTCGCCATGCGCGCGCAGGAAGCGCGAGGCCATCATCGGCGTCAGCGTCAGCGATACGATCAGCGAGACGAAAATGGCCATCGCCAGCGTCACCGCGAACTCGCGGAACAGCCGGCCGATGATGCCGCCCATCAGCAACAGCGGAATCAGCACCGCGACCAGCGACACGCTGATCGACACGATGGTGAAACCGATCTCGCTGGCGCCCTTGAACGCGGCGGCAAGCGGCTTCTCGCCCTGCTCGATATAGCGCGTGATGTTTTCCAGCATCACGATGGCGTCGTCGACCACGAATCCCACGGCGATCGTCAGCGCCATCAGCGACAGATTGTCGAGCGTATAGCCGAACGCCCACATCAGCGAACAGGCGCCGAGCAGCGCCAGCGGAACCGTGACGCTCGGAATGATCGTCGCCCATGCACTGCGCAGGAAGATGAAAATCACCATGACCACCAGCACGATGGTGATCAGCAGCGTGTATTGCACGTCCTCGACCGCGGAACGGATGGTCAGGGTGCGATCGCTGATGACCTTGATCTTGACGGCCGGCGGGATCGCAGCGACCAGCCGCGGCAGCTCCGCCTTGATCCGGTCGACGGTATCGATGACATTGGCGCCGGGCTGCTTGAAGATGACCAGAAACACCCCGCGCTTGCCGTCGGCCCAGGCCGCCTGCTTCATGTCTTCGGGCCCGGAAACCGCCCTGCCGATATCCCGGATCCGCAGCGGACCGCCATTGCGATAGGCAATGATGACGTCATTCCAGGCGTTCGGGTCGAGCAACTGGTCGTTGGCATAGATGGTATAGGCACGCGTGGTGCCGTCGATACTGCCCTTCGGACTGTCGACCGTCGTGACCGCAATCTGGTTGCGGATGTCTTCCAGCGACAGGCCCTTGGCCACCAGCTTCGCGGGGTCGATCTGGACCCGGATCGCGGGCTTCTGCTGGCCGCCGATGAACACCTGGGCGACGCCGGAAATCTGGCTGATCTGCTGGCCGAGCTGGGCGTCGACGGCGTCGCTCACCGTCGTCAGCGGCAACGTATCGGAGCTCGCGGACAACAGCAGGATCGGCGCGTCCGCCGGATTGACCTTGCGGTAGGTCGGCGGCGTCGGAAGATTTTTCGGCAACTGACCGCTGGCGGCGTTGATGGCGCCCTGGATGTCGTTGGCGGCGCCGTCGATGCTGCGGTTAAGATCGAACTGGATCGTGACCGCGGTCGAGCCGAGCGAACTCGTCGAGGTCATCTGGGCAATGCCGGGGATTTGCGCGAGCTGCCGCTCGAGCGGCTGCGCCACCGAGGACGCCATGGTCTCCGGGCTGGCGCCGGGAAGCGACGCCGAAACCTGGATGGTGGGAAAATCGATCTGCGGCAACGGCGCAACCGGCAGCAGCGGATATGACACCAGCCCGACAAAGAGGATACCCGCCATCAACAGCGAGGTCGCAATCGGGTACCGGATGAATGGCGCCGAGATGCTCTCGTTCATGCAAGCTGCTCCCTGGGTAGCGACCGCACTCCGTTATCATACGCCGAGATAGCGATGCAGGACCTCCGGCTGCGCCTTGATTTCCTGCGCCGGCCCCTCGTGAACGATGTGTCCGTTGTTGACGATGTAGATGCGCTGGGCCAGCGTCAGCGTCGCGGCCAGGTTCTGTTCGACCAGGACGATGGTCTGGCCGGCCGCCGCGAGGTCGCCGCAAGCCTTCATGAGATCGCGAACGATGATCGGGGCAAGGCCCTCGAACGGCTCGTCGAGCAGGATGATCTTGGGATCGCGCACCAATGCGCGCGCGATCGCCAGCATCTGCTGTTCGCCGCCCGACAGATCGGTACCGCGATTGTTCCGCCGCTCCCGCAGCCGCGGAAACATGTCGTAAATCCGCTCGAGGGGCCAACGCTTCGAGGCGGTCAGCCCGGCGAGAACCAGGTTTTCCTCGACATTGAGGCTACCGAAAATCCTGCGGTCTTCGTGCACGAGCTGCATGCCGGCCTGCGCGATGGCGTGGCTCTTTCGCCCGGCGACATCGACGCCATCGAACAGCACCGCACCGGTGCGCGGCGTCACCACGCCCATCAGGCTTTTCAGCGTCGTGCTCTTGCCGGCGCCGTTGCGGCCGAGCAGCGCCACGACTTCATTGCGCTCGACGCGCAGCGAGACGTCGAACAGGATATGGGAATCCCCGTAATAGCTGTTCAGCCCCTTGACCTCGAGCAAGCTCATGCGCCGAGCACTCCATGCACGCCGCCCAGATAAGCCTCCTGCACCACGGCGCTGTTCTTGATTTCCTCCGGGGTGCCCTCGACCAGCACGCGGCCTTCCTGCAGGACGGTGACCCGCTCGGCCAGTTCGAACAGCGAATCCATGTCGTGGTCGATGATGATCATGGTACGACCCTGGCTGATCGATTTGAGCAGCTTGACCGTTTCGACGCGCTCGCGCGGACTCATGCCGGCAAGCGGCTCATCGAGCAGCAGCAGGCTCGGCGAGGTCGCCAGCGCAAGCCCGATTTCCAGGCGTCGCTTCTCGCCATAGGCGAGCTCGGATACCGGGGTGTCGGGCCGCGACGTGAGATTGACGAGTTCGAGCGTGCGCTGCACCAGCTCGTTCAGCTCCGGGATACTATCGACGCTTCGGAACAAGTCGAGCCGGAACCTGCCGCGCAATCGGGCGAGCGCGGCAATGATGACATTCTCGCGGACCGTGAGGCCGGTGAATAGCTGGTTGACCTGGTAGCTCTTGGTCAGGCCGAGCTGGCAGACGTCGGTGACGTTGGTGCCGGTGATGTCGCGCCCCTCGAACACGATCTTGCCCGAAGTCGGCGGAATTTCACAGGTCAGCATCTTGAAGAAGGTCGACTTGCCGGCCCCGTTGGGGCCGATGATGCCGCGCAGTTCGCCGCGGTCGACCGTGAAATCGATATTGCTGTTGGCAAGCAGGCCGCCATAGCGCTTGGTCAGGCCGGTCGCGCGCAGGATCGGGCCGGACGCGCCGTCACCGCCGCGCCGCGCCGGCGTCGAGGTGGCTCCGGCAACCACGGGTTTGGGTGTTATCGGCCCGTCCGCAGCGGCGGCGTCAACCACGGCTGCCGGCCGTTTTGGCTCGGTATGCCGCCTGCCCGAGATCCAGCGGTAGAGATCCTCGAGGCCGCCGACGATGCCGCGGCGCAGAAAACAGACCAGCAGCACGAACACAATGCCGAGCACCAGTTTCCACGCGGCGCCGAGATCCAGCGCGGTTTGCAGGAAGTCCTGCAGGAAAAGCCAGACCGCGGCGCCGACCAGCGGGCCGAACAGCGTGCCGCGGCCGCCAATCGCGGTCTGCATCACGAGCTGGCCGGAGGTATCGAAGGTGAAGGCGTCGGGCGGCATGAAGGCTTGCATGACGCCGAGCAGGCCGCCGGCAAAGCCGGCATAGGCAGCCGCGATCACGAAGGCCGTCAGCTTGTAGCCATGGACATTATGACCGACCGCGGTCGCGCGCAGCGGATTGTCGCGGATCGCGCTCAAGATCGCGCCGACCGGCGAGCGCACGATCCGCAGCGCAATGAGGACGCCGACGAAGTAACACACGGCGAGAAACTGATACATCGACCAGCCGTCGGTGAAATGAAGGGTGGTGAAGCCGAGGTTGAATCTCGGCGTCGGAACGCCGGGCAAGCCGTTCTCCCCGCCGGTCCAGTTGGCGAGCGGATTGAACTCGACGAAAAAGAAGACCTCGGCGATCGCCACCGTGATCATGGCGAAATAGATGCCGGTACGGCGCAGCGCGATCAGCCCGACCAGATAGCCGACGGCGGCGGCGGCCACCATGCCGATCACCAGCGCCAGGAAAACGTTGGGAAATCCCGCGCGGGTCAGCAGATAGGCCGCGACAAAGCCGCCGGTGCCGTAGAACGCCGACTGGCCGAACGACAGCAGTCCGGTGAAGCCGAACAGGATATCGAAGCCGAGACCGAACAGGCCCCAGACCAGAATCCGGTTTACGGTGTTGGGCGCAAACCCGATATGGGGCAGCACGAACGGCGCGACGATCAGGCCGATCGCGGTCAGCGTTTCGATCAGGAATGGGCGTTGCTTGAGCATCAGGTGACCACGCTCATTCGCGGCCCTGCATGCCGAGCAGGCCATGCGGCCGCACCACCAGCACAAGCGTCATCGCCGCAAACAGCATGACGTAGGCGTAGCTGGGATTGAACATGGAGGTGACGCTGATGATTTCGCCGGCGATCAGGCCGCCGAGAATGGCGCCCGGAAACGATCCGACCCCGCCGATCACCACCACCACGAAGGTTTCCACCAGGATGTCGTCCCCGACACCCGGCGTCAGCGACACCACCGGCGCGTTGACAATACCGGCAAAGCCGGCGGCCATCGCGCCGATGCCGAACACGATCATGAAGACGCGATGGACGTTGATGCCGAGCGAGTTGACCATCACCGCATCCTCGATGCCGGCGCGCACGATCATGCCGAGCCGCGTCCGGTAGAGAACGACGAACAGCGCGCCCAGCGCGACCGCGACGATGCCGACGACCGCCAGACGGTAGGTCGGATAGTACATGAAGCCGAGCGAGGTGATGCCCTGAAACAACGGCGGCGGCGGCACCAGCTTGGACTGGCTCGAGAAGAAGAAGCGTACCACCTCGACGAAGCAGATGCTGAGCCCGAAGGTGACGAGGAGCTGATCCTCATGCGGACGGTGATAGAAGTGGCGGATGATGACGCGCTCCATCACCACGCCCAGCAACATCACGAACAGCGAGCCGGCGATCACCGCGACGATGAACGAGCCGGTATATTCATAGGCGACGTAACCGGCGTAGCCGCCGATCATGAACATCGCGCCATGCGCGAGGTTGAGCACGCCAAGCGTGCCATAGATAATGGTCAGCCCGGAGCTGATCAGCGCCAGCAGGGCACCGAGCGCCAACCCATTGAATAACTGTGAAATGAAATTCGGCCAACTAATCATGAAATGCAATCACAGGGCGTGGTCACGAGCATATCACGCAATCCGGCGCACGGACGCAAAAAATGGCGCCGCGGAAATCCAGGCCCCGCGGCGCCATAGTTCGGATGTCGCTTAGGTATAGTCGCCGAGGCTGCAGCTAAACGCGTCCGGCTTCTGCATCAGGCCTTCGCCGGGCACGATTTCCACCACGTCGTAGTAGTCTTCCTTGCCCTTCATGTCCTTTTGCAGCTTGCCCTTGACGATGATGACGGGACGAACGCACTGATGGTCTTCCTTGCGGTAGTGCACGTCGCCCACCAAAGACGGGATGGTTTCGCCCTTCTCGTAGGTCTTGATGACATCCGGCGGATAGAAGCTGCCGGTTTCCTCGACCATGCGCGCCCAATGGGCGAAGCTGATATAGGCGTTTGCCGCGCCCCACTCCGGCTTGTAGCCGTACTTCTTGTCAAACGCGTCGTTGAACAGCTTGGCGAGCGGATATTTGTCCTCGATCGTCCACCAGTAGTCGGTGGCGGCAAAGACGCCCTGCATCAGGCCGCCGGTTTCGCGGGCGATGAACGGCACCTGATAGGGAACCACGAGCTTCATCTTGTCGAGCACGCCGAACTGCTTGGCCTGCTGGGTCGAGAGCACGGCGTCGTGCCCCCAGTTGACGTTGATCAGGAGATCGGCGCCGGAATTGGCGACGTTGAGCAGATAGGACGAGTAATCGGGCGCACCCAGCGGCGCAACCTGATTGGTCGCCGTGGTCCATCCCGCCGTGGCGAGAAAGTCCTGCATCGATTTGGTGACGGTGTGGCCGTAGGTGTAGTCCGGCGTCAGATAGGCCGCCTTCTTGTCCTTGCCGTAGTTCTTGACGATGATCGGGCCGATCGCCGCAGCGGCGGTCTGGCCGTAGAAGCACTGCCGGAAGCCGTAGCGCACGCAGTCCTTGCCGGTGGTGTCGTTGGAACCGGAAATGCCGGCGAGGTACAGCACCTTTTCGCGCTGGGCGAGCTTGTTCAAGGCCACCGCGACCGCGCTCGAGGTCGAGCCCGTCATCAACATCGCCTTGTTCTCGCTGATGAAGCGCTGCTCCGCCTGCACGGCATCGTTCGGCTTGGCGGCGGAGTTGGCGACGCCGAGCTTCAACTCCTTGCCGAGCACGCCCTTGGTGGTCTTGGGCGAGATTTTCTTGATCAGCTCGTGGCCGCCATTGATGTGCTCGACCGCGAGCTCCCAGCCCTTGAGCTCGTCTTCGCCCTGCACCGCATAGGTGCCGGTCCGCGGCACCGCAACGCCGATGAACACCGAGGAGCCGGAAGAACCGGCTGGATAGGTGCCGATCGCCGGGTGATCCTCGGCGAATGCGGTGGGCATCCCGAACGGCAGCATCGCGCCGCCTGCCAAACCTGCCGCGGTCTGCAGCAGCATGCGGCGGGACACAACGAGGCCGGAATCTCGTCCGACAACTAGGTTTTTCACTACCGGTCCTCCCAAATATATTGTGATTACCCGACTATCGTCGGCGATTCAGAGTATTCAGCGCGGACGCTGGCGCTCGTTAACGGCGCAAGTGGCGTGCCCGCATCAGCTCCCATATCGCTTCACCATCGACACCCCTGTCAATGTCACTTTCGTCGCACGCGCGTCCGTTTATTGTGCGCTGCGGCAATGACCAAACGGCGGGACCGGGCAGCGCAGACCGGGAGATGGGTGGATACGCCGGCGACGCCGCTGCCACCGAGCCCGCGTTCGAAGTTGAGCGGTCCGGGACGAGCTGCGCCAAACTATCCGCTTGAATTAGGTAGGCGGTTGGTGAACTTGGCGGCAGCCAGAAAGCCAGCGCGCCCCGGGGCAACTTCCCCTCCGATCCAGCGCCTGCCGGGAGTTGAACGCGCGTGGACGCCACCATTTTCCTGTTTCTGCTGCAGGACGGTATCATCAACGGCGCGGTCTATGCCCTGGTGGCGATCGCGACGGTGCTGGTATTCGCGGTGACGCGGGTGATCCTGGTACCGCAGGGCGAGTTTGTGGCCTTCACGGCGCTGACCATCGCGGCCCTCGAAAATGGTCGTGTGCCGTCGACGCCGTGGCTGTTGCTGGCGCTCGGCGGCCTCGCCGCTCTATCCGAAGGGGTGCGGCATTTCCACGAGCTCAGCCTCCGCCGCGTGGCCCGAATCGCGCTGTTCGATCTGGTGCTGCCGGTCGCGCTGCTGTGGCTGACGCGAACCCTGGCGCCGATGAAACTCGGCCAGGCTGCGGACATTCTGCTGGCGATCGCGCTGATCACGCCGATGGGCCCGATGATCTATCGCATCGCCTTCGAACCGATCGCCGATTCCAGCGTGCTGGTGCTGCTGATGGCGGCGTTCGGCGTGCATTTTTCGCTGACCGGGCTGGGCCTGCTGTTTTTCGGGCCTGAAGGCACCGGCACCACGCCGTTGTCCTCGGCCTCGTTTTCGCTCGGCAGCCTCGTCATAACCGGACAAAGCGTCGCGGTGCTGATCGTCACGGCCGTGCTGCTGGTGCTGTTCGCGCTGTTCTTTGGCCGCACCCTGCTCGGCAAGGCGCTGCGGGCGTGCTCGTCGAACCGCATCGGCGCCCGGCTGGTCGGAATTCCGACCTCCGCCGCCGGACAAATCGCGTTCGCCCTGGCCGCGCTGCTCGGTGCGGTCTCCGGCGTCCTGGTCGGCCCGCTGATGACGGTGTTTTACGACAGCGGATTTCTGATCGGGCTGAAGGCCTTCGTCGCGGCGATCCTGGGCGGGCTCGCAAGTTATCCGCTGACGGTACTGGCCGCCCTTGGCGTCGGATTTGCCGAAGCGCTGTTTTCCTTCTGGGCCAGCAATTTCAAGGAAGTGCTGGTGTTCACATTGATCATTCCGGTGCTGGCATGGCGCTCGGTCTATGCGCCGCATGCCGAGGAGACGGAATGAAACCGTCGCGCGGCCCGTTGATCGCCGGCTGTTGCGCAGCCGCAATCCTGATCCTGCCTTTCACCGGCCTGATGCCGGATTACTGGATCACGCTGCTCAACTACATCGGCATTTCCAGCCTGGTGGCGATCGGTCTCGTGCTGCTGACCGGTGTCGGCGGCATGACCTCGTTCGGACAGGCGGCCTTTGTCGGCTTCGGCGCCTATACCACCGGCGCGCTCACGGTACATCTCGGCATCTCACCGTGGCTGACCTTGCCCGCTTCGCTGGTCGTGACGATGCTGGCCGCCGGCCTGATCGGCGCGGTCACGGTCCGGCTTTCCGGTCACTATCTGCCGCTCGGCACCATCGCCTGGGGCATCGCTTTCTTCTATTTGTTCGGCAATGTCGGCTGGCTCGGCGCGCATGACGGGCTGGACGGCATCCCGCCGCTGCGGATCGGCAGCCATGCGCTGACCGATCCGCGCGACTATTTCGTGGTGGTCTGGATCGCTGTCGTGCTCACCGTGATCGCCACGCAAAATCTGCTGGGCGGCCGGATCGGGCGTGCGATCCGCGCGCTTCGGCGCAGCACCCGCGCCGCCGAGGCGTTCGGCGTCAATACCTCGGCCGCCAAGCTGATGGTGTTTGTCTATGCGGCCATGCTGGCCGGGCTGGCGGGCTGGCTCTATGCACATTTCCAGCGCTCGGTTTCGCCAAGTCCGTTCGGCATCAATGCCGGCACCGAATATCTGTTGATGGCGGTGCTGGGCGGCGCCGGCCGGGTCTATGGCGCCATACTCGGTGCGGCCGGAATCACCGTGCTTCGCGATCAGTTGCAGAACCTGCTGCCCTGGCTGACCGGCAACACCGGCAATTTCGAGACGGTGGCGTTCGGTGCCATTCTGGTGCTGATCCTGCAAACCGCGTCCAACGGGATATGGCCGATCCTGTTTGGCCCGCCGCCGGCTCCGGCGCCGCCAATGCCGGTCGGCCATCAGCGGCTGCCGGATCGCCAACTGCCGCCTCCGGGGACACCGCTGCTGCAGGCGCAGGCGGCCCGCAAGGCGTTCGGCGGGCTGGTCGCCGTCAACGATGTGAGCTTCGAGGTCGATAGCGCACGGATCATCGGGTTGATCGGCCCCAACGGCGCCGGCAAGAGCACCACCTTCAATCTCATCACCGGCGTGTTTCCGCTCAGCTCCGGCCGAATCGAATTCGAGGGCCATCCGCTGCGGGCGCAGACGCCGCAACGCGCCGCGACCCTGGGGCTCGGCCGCACCTTCCAGCATGTCGAGATCGTCGCCGACATGAGCGTGATCGAGAATGTCGCGCTCGGCGCCCATCTGCGCGGACACGCCGGCTTGCTGCGCGCGATCCTCAGGCTCGACCGCGCCGAAGAGGCGCTGCTGTTGGCCCATGCGCAACGCCAGCTCGATCGCGTCGGCCTCGCCGACGTCGCGTTCAAGCCGGCCGGCACGCTGGCGCTGGGCCAGTTGCGGCTGGTCGAGGTCGCCCGCGCCTTGTGCCTCAATCCGGTGCTGTTGCTGCTGGACGAGCCGGCGGCCGGACTGCGCGTCGGCGAGAAGAAGGCACTGGCACGTCTGTTGCGCGAGGTCCGCACCGAGGGAATCAGCGTGCTGCTGGTCGAGCACGACATGGATTTCGTCATGAGCCTGGCGGATCGCCTGGTGGTGCTCGATTTCGGCACCAAGATCGCCGAAGGCATCCCCGCTGATATAAGGCAGGATCCGGCCGTGCTCGAAGCCTATCTCGGAGGCGTGTCGTGACCGCGCCGTTGCTGGATGTCCGCGATCTCTGTGTGTCCTACGGTCGCGCTCAAGTGGTCCACGACGTCGCGATATCGGTGGCAACAGGGGCGCTTGTCACCGTGATAGGTTCCAACGGCGCCGGCAAGACCACCCTGCTCAACGCCATCATGGGACTTCTGAAGTCGAAGGGCCATATCGGATTCCGCGGTCACGCGATCGGCGCGGTGACGCTGGAAAACCGCGTGCAGCAAGGACTCTGCCTGGTCCCGGAACGGCGTGAACTGTTCGCCGACATGGCGGTCGAGGACAATTTGCTGCTCGGAGCTTTCCGCCGCCCCCGGGCCGAGCGAAAACAGACGCTGGACGAGATCTTTGCGCGGCTGCCGCGGTTGAAGGAGCGGCGCCGGCAACTGGCCGGGACGCTGTCCGGCGGCGAACGGCAGATGCTGGCGATGGGCCGCGCGCTGATGGCGCGGCCGACGCTGTTGATGCTCGACGAGCCGAGCCTGGGGCTGGCGCCGCGGATCGTGCGCGACGTCTTTCATATCCTGACCGACTTGCGCAAGGGCGGCGTTTCGATTTTGCTGGTGGAGCAGAACGCGCGCGCCGCGCTCGAGGTGGCTGACTATGCCTATGTGATGGAGCTCGGCGCCATCACCACGCAGGGATCGCCGGACGAAATTGCCCGCAATCCGAGGTTGGTCGAAAGTTATCTCGGCCTCGGCGGCAACGAGTATTAGGAATAACGACAAACAAAGGGAGAAGGCGATGTTACGCAACAAGAGTTGGATGATCGTGCTGGCCACGCTGTTGGGCATTGGCAGCGCGCAAGCGCAGATCAAGGTCGGCATCACCATGAGCGCGTCCGGACCGGGCGCCGCGCTCGGCCAGCCGCAAAGCAAGACGGTGGCCGCATTGCCCAAGGAAATCGCCGGACAGAAGATCAGTTATTTTCCGCTCGACGACGAATCGGACCCGACCAAGGGCGCGCAGAACGCGCGCAAGCTGATCGCCGAGGAGAAGGTCGACGTTCTGATCGGCTCGTCCCTCACGCCGGTCAGCCTGCCGCTGGTCGACATTGCGGCGGAGGCCAAGACACCGCTGATGACCATGGCAGCGGCCGCTGTGCTGGTGGCGCCGATGGATGCCAAGCGCAAATGGGTGTTCAAGGTGGTGCCGAACGACGACATCATGGCCAACGCGGTCCTGAAATATATCGCCAAGACCGGCGTCAAGACGCTCGGCTATATCGGCGTCTCCGATGCCTATGGCGAGGGCTATTACAAGGTGCTGAGCGAGGCCGCGCCCAAGCTCGGCATCACGCTGACCGGCCATGAGGTCTACGCCCGCAGCGATGCCAGCGTTACCGGCCAGGCGCTGAAGGTGATCGCGACCAAGCCCGACGCGGTGTTCATCGCCTCGGCCGGAACCCCGGCAGTGCTGCCGCAAAAGGCGCTGCGCGAGCGCGGCTACAAGGGGCCGATCTTCCAGACCCACGGGGTTGCCACCGAGGAATTCATCAAGCTCGGCGGCAAGGACGTCGACGGTGCGATCTTCACCGGCGAGGCCTTCACCGTCGTCAACGATCTGCCGGCCGACAGTCCGTTCCGGAAAGTCACGGCGAGCTTCATCGACGCCTACAAGGCCGCCAACGGAACCGTCCCCTCGATCTTCGGCGCCCATCTCTGGGACTCGATGACCCTGGTCGAGCACGCCATTCCGGCGGCGCTGAAAGTGGCCAAGCCCGGCACCGAAGCATTCCGCGCCGCACTGCGTGACGAGATCGAGAAGACCAGGGATCTCGCGCTCAACAACGGCCTCTCCAACATGACGCCGGACAACCATAACGGCTATGACGAGCGGTCGGCGTTCCTGATCGAGGTCAAGGACGGCGCCTTCCATCTCGTCAAGTGAAGCGATCCAGAGTCTCAGGGCGATGCGTCAGCATCGAACCCGGAATCTCGAGATTCCCGGATGCGCAATTGCGCATCTGGGGTCTGGTCCTTCGGACCATCCCGGACCGGGAAAACGGTTTAGTGAATCTCCGCGGAACGCTGCAAGGCCTGCTTCAGCTTCTCGAGCGTGAAGTCGGGACTGCGGGCAATTTCCAGGATCGGCGTCTCGCGCCGGCCGCAAAGTTCGGCGGCATCGGGCAGTTTGGCGGCGACGCCGGGCGGAATTACAATCGCGCCATGGCGGTCGGCATGAATGAGGTCGTCCGAACGCACGGTCATCCCGGCGACGCGAACCTCGCCGCCAAAGCTTTCGGCATGGACGTAGGCGTGCGAAGGCCCGATCGAACCGGCAAGGGCCTGGAAGCCCGGCGCCCATTGCGCAATATCGCGGATCGAGCCGTCGGTGACGACGCCGAGACAGCCGAGCGCCTTGTGCACCGAGCTTTGAACCTCGCCCCAGAACGCGCCGTATCCGACATCGGCGCCGTCGATGTCCTGGATCACGCTGATGCGCGGACCGTGGCCGGTGCCGACATATTCGTAATAGGCGGTCCGGCGCTTCTGCTGTTCGGCTGCTGGAAGGCCGGAGGCGAGCACCGAGCGGATGGTCACGGTGCGTGCATAACCGACGATCGGCGGCAGATCGGGGAATGGACACAGCAACGGCTTGGTGGTGTAGCCGATCAGACGGCGTTCCGGCGCCACGATTTCCATCGCGTTGCAGATCGTCGGCGTGTCGTAACGTGCCAGCGCTTCAAGCAGCGAGGCCGGCAGCGGCGCGGATGCGGATGTCGTCACGGCATGTCTCTCCTCGATCCCGTCGCGGCCGGCTCTTGCCGCCGCACTGGTTTGCCGTATAGCCGACCTTGCGGTCGAACCCAACTCGCCCACCGGTCATGGCAGCTATGGCAGCCCGGCCCGGCACGCGGCGAGCCGCGAGCCGCCAGGGCGGAGCGCCGATCGGCTCAGTTCAACCTGGCCGGTCGATTGTCCTGTTCGGGAGTAGCCGGAGCAAACGGCGCTGCAGGATCGGACGGAGCCGCATCGGCCGGCGCTGCAGCCGGCGCGGCGGCGCGGCGGGCGTGATCGCGATACGATTTCCATCCCGCCGGCAGGCTCAATAAATACAGCACCGAACCCACCGAGAGGATGTACCAGGGATAGCTGACCAGGAGCGCGATGAAGAAGACCACGGAGACGAAAACCGGCAGCACCATTTCCGGCGGCACGCGCATCCGCACGGTCTTGCCCGAGAACACCGGCAGGCGGGACACCATCAGGAAGGCAATCGTCAGGGTGTACAACGCGGTCAGGATCGCCGGCGGCTTCGGTATGCCGAGAAATGCCAGATAGATCGGAAGCAATACGGTGATCGCGCCGGCGGGCGCGGGAACGCCGGTGAAGTAGTTCGCCGCAAACGGCGGCTTGTTGGGATCGTCCATGGTGGCATTGAAACGCGCCAGTCGCAGCCCGCCGCTGATCGCGAACACCATCGCGGCGATCCAGCCGCCATTGTTCAATTCATGCAACTGCCAGAAGTACAGAATGAGGCCCGGCGCGACGCCGAAATTGACAAAGTCCGCGAGGCTGTCGAGCTCCGCTCCGAATTTCGACTGCCCCTTGATCATGCGGGCGACGCGGCCGTCGAGGCCGTCGAGCACCGCCGCGAACACAATCGCGGCCACCGCCAATTCCATCCGCCCTTCGGCGGACAGCCGGATCGCGGTCAACCCGGCGCAGATCGCCAGCAAGGTGATGACGTTGGGCACCAGCATCCGCACCGGGATCGGGCGGAACCGGCGCCGGCGCATTTCCGGATAACGGGGGTCGAGCGGCATCTGCATGGTTCCCATCATATAGCAAGCGCGGGCTGCCACCGCCATGTGGCGGGTTCGCCCGCCGTTCGACGTCCCGGCATGGTAAAGCCGCCATAAAGCGGAATTTTCACAGCAATCGAAGGCGGGAAACGCTAGAGATCGGGATTTGTCGGCGCTCCCATCGGAGCGTTTCTTCCGGAATGCGCAATTCTGTCATAATTTTTCTTATGAGGTGCGTGATATGCTCGACGTCACGCTCTCGGCAATCAATGTATATCGTCGTTGTATCACTTGGATGCCCGCGATAGTGCCGGACAGCTATCTCGATTTTGTTATCCAGCCTGAACGACGCTCCTTCATAGAAATCCAGATCGTCGCTTCCCTCGCTGAAATGCTCCCACCGTTGCGCAATTTTCCCGACTGGAAGCCCTACTACTGCTTGGGGTATCACATCCACACTGAGGCGCTTGATTGGCTCAATCATCGGATTGCCCCATCCAAGGGTTTATGGCTGCCCGTTAGCGAACCTTGACAACCGGATAGCGGCGCAAACCGTTCCAGCAGAGTCGGCTCTTTGTAGAACGCCGGTTCCAAGATACCACCGTGCAACAAGGCGGCTAATTTCCCATTGCGAGTTGTCCATGACCGTTAATCCGCCCGGAAGGTACGGCCGGCGTCGGCAAGCTTGAAATCGGCCAGAATGGTCTCCCCGGCCACGGCGGTCTGGCCTTCGGAAACCAGCGACGGCGTGCCTTCGGGCAGATAGACGTCGAGACGCGAGCCGAACCGTATCAGCCCGAAGCGCTCGCCGGCGCCGATCGACTGCCCTTCGCGGACGAACGACACGATCCGGCGCGCCACCAGCCCCGCAATCTGGACCACGCCGACACGGCCGCCCGGCGTCGAGATCACCAGCGAGTTGCGTTCGTTGTCCTCGCTCGCCTTGTCGAGCTCGGCATTGATGAAGGTGCCCGGCCGGTAGGCGATGCGGTCGATCCGTCCCGCGACCGGACTGCGGTTCACATGGCAGTTGAACACGCTCATGAAGATCGAGATCCGCGGCAGCGGCCGGTCGCCGAGGCCGAGTTCGGCCGGCGGCAACACCTGCGTGATCATCGAGACGCGTCCGTCGGCCGGTGCCACCACCAGCCCTTCCCGCACCGGCGTGACCCGCATTGGGTCGCGAAAGAACAGCGCGCACCAGACCGTCAGCAAGGTGCCGATCCAGCCCAGCGGCGTCCAGATCCAGAACAGGATCAGGGTGGCCAGCGCAAAGCCGCCGATGAACGGGTAGCCTTCGCGGTGGATCGGCGGAATCTGCGCGCGGATGGAATTAGTAATCGACATCGAAGCGATCCTTCAGCCTGAGCCGAATCTCCCGAGGTTCAGGCATTCATTCGGCCGCGGCCGGCGTCGTCAGTTCGGCGGCGACCGGCGTCGCCGGCGCATCGTCGACCGGTGGCGGCGCCCGGTTCGGCGCTGCGTTCTCGTCGGCGATCCGCGCCAGCCTCTGGCGTGCCTCTTCGGCCTCGCGCTGCCGATTCCACATACTGGCATAAAGTCCACCGGTTGCCAAAAGCTGGGCATGCGTCCCGCGCTCGGCAATGAGGCCCTGGTCCAGCACGATGATCTCATCCGCCCCCACGATGGTGGAGAGCCGGTGCGCGATCACGAGCGAGGTGCGGTTGCGCGCCACCCGTTCCAGCGCGCCCTGAATCTCGTGCTCGGTGTGGCTGTCGAGCGCGGAGGTCGCCTCGTCGAGCACAAGGATCGGCGGCCCCTTCAACACCGTGCGCGCAATGGCGACACGCTGCTTCTCGCCACCGGACAGTTTTAGGCCGCGTTCGCCGACCTGGGTTTCGTAGCCCTTTGGCGACATCCGGATGAAACCATCGATCTGCGCAAGCTGCGCCGCCTCCTCCACCTCGGCGTCGGTCGCATCCCAGCGGCCGTAACGGATGTTGTAGCGGATGGTATCGTTGAACAGCACGGTATCCTGCGGCACCATGCCGATCGATGCCCGCAGCGACGTCTGGGTGACGTTGCGGATGTCCTGGCCATCGATCAGGATCCTGCCGCCCGAAACGTCATAAAGCCGGAACAGCAGCCGCGAAATGGTCGACTTGCCGGCACCGGACGGCCCGACAATCGCAACCGTCTTGCCGGCGGGCACCTCGAAGCTGAGACCGCGCAGGATCGGACGCTCCGGATCGTAGGAGAAGCGCACATTGTCGAAAC
Organism: uncultured Alphaproteobacteria bacterium; assembly: GCA_963748165.1. GTDB lineage: Bacteria > Pseudomonadota > Alphaproteobacteria > Rhizobiales > Xanthobacteraceae > Bradyrhizobium. Next base: position 247,844 of record CAVVIM010000015.1, on the reverse strand, counting down.
GCAGATGGCCCGCCGTGACGGCGAGTTCCCTGGCGCCGGGAATATCCTTGATCTCCGGGGGCTTTGACAGCACGGCGAACATCTTCTCGATGTCGATGATCGCCTGCTTGATCTCGCGATAGACCATGCCCATGAAATTCAGCGGCTGGTAAAGCTGGATCATCATGGCGTTGACCATGACGAAGTCGCCCACGGTATTTTTCCCGCTGCGCACGCCGATCGCGCACATCAACATGGTCGCGGTCAGGCCGGCCGTGAAAATGATCGCCTGCCCGGTATTGAGCAGGGCCAGCGACGTATAGGTCTTGACGCTGGCGCGCTCGTAGCGCGCCATCGATTGATCGTAACGATTGGCTTCACGCGCTTCGGCGCCGAAATACTTCACGGTCTCGTAGTTCAGCAGCGAGTCGATTGCCTTGGTATTCGCCTCGGTATCGGATTTATTCATCTTGCGGCGAATCTCGATCCGCCATTCGGTGGCGATGTAGGTGTAATACATGAAAACCACGACGGTGGTCATCGTCGCCAGCACATAGCGCCAGTCGAACTTCCACAGCAGCACCGCCATCAGCAGCGACACCTCGACGATGGTCGGCACCAGTTGCAGGATCACCATCCGGACGATCACTTCGATGCCGAGACGGCCGCGCTCCAGCACGCGGGTCAGTCCGCCGGTCTTGCGCTCCAGATGGAACCGCAGCGACAGCTCGTGCATGTGCACGAAAGTGATGGAGGCGAGCTTGCGCACCGCATGCATCGCCACCCGGGCAAAGATCCCGTCGCGCCACTGGGTCAGCACCGCCATCACGATCCGCAAGGCGCCGTAGCTCACGGTCATGATCAGCGGCGAAGCGATCAGCCACATCGTCCAGTTCGACGGCTGCAGCGGGGCGGTATCGGCGCCGGTCAGGGCGTCGATCGCCCATTTGAACGTGAACGGCACCGCAAGCGTCGCGACCTTGGCGATCAGCAGCAGCACCACCGACCAGACCACGCGCATCTTGAGATCGACGCGATCGCCGGGCCAGATATACGGCCACAGATGCACCAGCGTCCCGATCAGGGTCGCCTGTTCGAACGACCTGTCGGCAACAGGCCCTGCGGGGCCGGGGCCCCGGGAATCATGGTGCGTCATCGCTTGAGGTCCGCCAGCCAAGCCGCGCGCCGATTTGCGGCCGCCCGCATTTTTCCGATCATGTTCATTCGCTAAATCATATAGGCGGTTTGCTTGCCATGCACACCCTCGCGTAATCAATTCTTTCACAGTTTCCGGCATTTAGAAGCAAGTCTCGGTCGCGTCCGACGACCTGCGCGCTTGACGCCTTTACGCTGCAGTGCCACATGGCTGACATGAGCAAGATCAATACCGTCTGTGTCTATTGCGGCTCCGGACCCGGCACAGATCCCCAATTTGTTGAAGCTGCGATCGAATTCGGCAAGGTGCTGGCCGAGAACGGGGTCCGCCTCGTCTATGGCGGCGGTTCGCTTGGATTGATGGGCGCCGTCGCCAAATCCGTGCTGGATCATGGCGGCTCGGCCACCGGCATCATTCCCGAGTTCCTGAGGTCGCGCGAAAGCGCGCTCACGCGAGTCCAGGAGATGATCGTCACGCCCGACATGCACGAACGCAAGCGGCTGATGTTCGAGCGTTCCGACGCCTTTGTCGCGTTGCCCGGCGGGATCGGGACGCTGGAGGAACTGGTCGAGCAGTTGACCTGGCAGCAACTTGGCCGCCACGCCAAGCCGATCCTGCTCGCAAACGTCAACGGTTTCTGGGAGCCCCTGCTCGACCTGTTGACGCATATGCGCGCAACGGAGTTCATCCGGCCAACTCTGGCGGTCAATATCCTCAAGGCGGAGCGGGTCGAGGATATCCTGCCGCGGCTGCGTAGCGCTGCGAGCCGAGTATCCGATGCCAGCAAGGAACTGAGCCCCGAAGTGGCGCGGCGGTTGTAGTCGTCATGGCCGGGCTTGTCCCGGCCATGACGATTTCCCCAACGCGCGGCACGCTTGGACTAGTCGCTGGGGAACGTCACCGCCTCAATCCGGTTGCCGTCGGGATCGACAATGAACGCCGCGTAGTAACGTACGCGATCATGCGGGCGCAGACCGGGCGCGCCATCGGAAGTCCCTCCCGCATCGAGCGCGGCGGCGTGGAATGCGTCGACCGCTTCGGTCGATCGGGCACGAAGGCAGATATGCGTACCGCTTCCCTGCGCTGCCCGCGCCAGGCCTGCACGCAGATTGATCCAGAACTCGGGATAGCTCTTGCCGAAACCGACGGTCGCCGGTCGCGTCACCAGCCGGGAAAGCCCGAGCGGCGCCAGCGTCCGTTCATAAAACCGCGCCGAACGCTCGAGATCGCCGACGCCAACCGAGACATGATCGAGCATGTAACGTCTCCGACCTCTCTTCCGTCACTGCGAGCGAAGCAATCCAGAGCCCAGCATGAGGTACGATGGATTGCTTCGTCGCTTCGCTCCTCGCAATGACGTTCTCAACACGTCCCTGCGGGCCGCCCCGGAATGACGGCGGGCCACTCACGCCGGCGCGCCGGATTTCACCAGCTTGTAGATCACCGAATCCATCAGCGCCTGGAACGACGCGTCGATGATATTGGGCGACACCCCGATCGTAGTCCAGCGCTCGCCGGCCTCGTCCTCGCTCTCGATCAGCACCCGCGTCACCGCTTCGGTGCCGCCATTGAGGATCCGCACCCGGTAGTCGATCAGCTTGAGGCCTTCGATGAAGCTCTGGTACTGGCCGAGATCCTTGCGCAGTGCGACGTCGAGCGCATTGACCGGACCGTTGCCCTCGGCCGCCGAGATCAGTTTCTCGCCGGCGACGTCGACCTTCACCACCGCCATCGCCACGGTGACGCGCTGGCCGTTGGAGCTGTAGCGCTGCTCGACATTGACGTCGAACTGCTCGACCCGGAAAAATTCCGGTACCCGGCCGAGCGTGCGGCGCGCCAGCAGCTCGAACGAGGCGTTGGCGGATTCATAGGCATAGCCGGCAGCCTCGCGTTCCTTCATTTCCTCGACCAGACGCGCGAGCTTCGGATCGTTGCGGTCGCAGGCAATGCCGGCCCGCTCAAGCTCGGCCATGACGTTGGAACGGCCGGCCTGATCCGAGACCAGCACCTTGCGACGGTTGCCGACCGATTTCGGGCGAGACATGCTCGTAGGTCAGCGGGTCCTTGAGGACCGCCGAGGCATGAATGCCGGTCTTGGTGACGAACGCGCTTTCACCGACATAGGGCGCATGACGGTTCGGCGCGCGGTTGAGCATGTCGTCCAGCGTGCGCGACACCTTCATCAGGGTCGCGAGCTGGTGCGGCGAGACGCCGATTTCGAAGGCATCGGAAAATTCGCGCTTGAGCCGCAAGGTCGGGATCAGCGAACACAGATTGGCGTTGCCGCAGCGTTCGCCGAGGCCGTTCAGCGTGCCCTGGATCTGGCGTGCGCCGGCGCGCACCGCGGCCAGCGAGTTGGCGACCGCCTGCTCGGTGTCGTTATGGGCGTGGATGCCGACGTGGTCGCCCGGGATCTGCTTGACGACCTCGCCGACGATGGTTTCGATCTCGTGCGGCATGGTGCCGCCATTGGTGTCGCACAGCACCACCCAGCGCGCGCCGGAATCATAGGCGGCCCTGGCGCAGGCGAGCGCGAACTGCGGGTCTTCCTTGTAGCCGTCGAAGAAGTGCTCGCAGTCCAGCATCACCTCGCGGCCGGCCGATTTCGCCGCCGTTACGCTGTCGCGGATCGAGGCGAGGTTCTCCTCGTTGCTGGTCTCGAGCGCCACCCGGACCTGATAGGCCGAGGCTTTGGCGACAAAGCAGATCGCATCGGCCTTGGCTGCCAGGAGCGCGGCAAGGCCCGGATCGTTGGAGGCCGAGCGGCCCGGACGCCGGGTCATGCCGAACGCGGTGAAGCGGGCATGAGCCAGCTTCGGCTTCTCGGCGAAGAACTCGGTGTCGGTCGGGTTGGCGCCGGGATAGCCGCCCTCGACATAATCGATGCCGAGCTCGTCGAGCATGCCGGCGATCAGCTCCTTGTCATGCAGCGTGAAATCGACCCCGTTGGTCTGCGCGCCGTCGCGCAACGTGGTGTCGAACAGATAAAGGCGTTCGCGGCTCATGTCGGAACTCCCGGCGCTGCGCTCTCGGCCAGCGTCTTCTGCATGGTGGTGTTGGCAAGCCATTCGCCGTTGACGGTGATGCTGTTGCGCTGTTTGGCGACATATCCGCGCTTGGCAAAAAACGGCTGCGCATTGTCGCTGGCATCGACGTTGAGGCTTTTCGCGCCGCGGCCGCCGGCGAGCTTCTCCAGCGCCTCGCACAGCATCGACGCCACCCCCTGCCCGGCCGCGCCGGGGTGAACGTACAGCATGTCGATATGATCGCCGCCTTTCAGCGCGGCAAACCCGACCGGCGAATTCTGCAGCGTCGCGACCAGCGCGAGCGCGCCGCCGAGGCGCTGGCCGAACTGCTCTTCGTCATCCGCGGCGGCGGCCCAGGCCTGCTGCTGCGCCTCGCTGTAATCCTCGCCGGTCAGTTCCTCGATGGCGGCAACGAAGATCGCCGCCAGCACCGGCGTATCGGCCGCGAGGTACGGCCGCAAGGCGGGCTTCGGCAGCGCCTGTCCCATCACCAAACACCCCGCCTGCTCATGGCGCGATCTCCCAGGTGGTGCCTTCCTTGGAATCTTTGATGAGAATGCCCATCGCGGTCAATTCGTCCCGGATACGATCGGATTCCTTGAATTCTTTTCTCTCGCGTGCGGCGGTACGAGCGGCAATCAATTCTAGGATCTCTATCTTTGCAGCGTCAAACGAAACGGATTCTATCTTTCTCCAGAGTATAATGCCGCTCTGTCAAAAGAAGCCCGATTGCCTGCGCAGAACTCAGAAAGAAGGCGGCGGGACTTGGCGTTTGCTTTTGCTTCCGACGCCAATTCGCGGAGAACTGCAATGGCAGCCGGCGTATTGAGGTCATTGCCCAAGGCCTCGAGGAAACGAGAATTGGGTTCTCCCCTCTTCGATCCAGTTCGCGAGGCCTCAAGGATCCGACGCCAGTTTCTTTCCGTCTTCAATGCTTCGTCTAAAGCGCGTTCATGTCCAGTCGATGGGCTGACGATAGTGAGTTGTCAGCATTGCTAACCGTCAGAACCTCTCCCGACCACTTGCGTTGACCAAATTTATCGGTGTCCAGCAGCTCCCTGATCGTCACAAAATTGCCTGTTGATTTCGACATCTTGTCGCCTTCGACCTGCAGGAAGCCGTTGTGCATCCAGTAGTTCGCCATCACGTCCGTGCCGTGCGCGCAGCGCGATTGCGCGATTTCGTTTTCATGGTGCGGGAAGACCAGGTCGAGACCGCCGCCATGGATGTCGAAGACATCGCCGAGATAGGCGGCGGCCATGGCCGAGCATTCGATATGCCAGCCCGGCCGGCCGCGGCCCCACGGGCTTTCCCAGCCCGGCTCATCGGCGGAGGATTGCTTCCACAGCACGAAGTCGGCCGGGTCTTTCTTGTGGGCGTCGACCGCCACCCGCGCCCCGGCCAGTTGCTCGTCGAGCCGGCGGCCCGACAGCGCGCCGTAGTCCGGCATCGATGCGGTGTCGAACAGAACCTCGCCGCCCGCTTCATAGGCATGGCCGCGCGCGATCAGTTGCCGGATCAGCGTCACCATGTCGGCCCTGCCATCGGCGCGCGGCAGCACGAAATCGGTGGCGCGGGGTTCGAAGGTCGGCGGCAAGGCCCCGAGCGCCGCCACGTCGGCATGAAACTGCGCCGCGGTCGCCTCGGTCACCTTGCGGATCGCCGCGTTCAGCGGCAGGCCGGGAAAATCCCGCGCCGCGCGCGCGTTGATCTTGTCGTCGACGTCGGTGATGTTGCGGACGTAGCTGACGTGCTCGGCGCCGTAGAGCTGCCGCAGCAGCCGGAACAGCACGTCGAACACGATGATGGGCCGCGCGTTGCCGATATGGGCGAAATCATAGACTGTCGGCCCGCAGACATACATCCGCACATTGTCGGGATCGAGCGGCACGAAGGCGCGCTTTTCCCGGGTCAAGGTATCGTAAAGACGCAGTTCCATGGATATCCCGTCCCTTGCGGCCGGGCGTCCAGTGATCTCATCTGAGAAAAGACGGCCTCAGCCAGCGAATCGCTAGCTCGTAATCTCGCGGCAAATGCCACAAATGGCGAGGAAACCGTACATGCGCCCTACCATGGTCCAGCCGGGGGGACGGCGTCAAGAGCCGTAAAAAAGCCGATTTCGGCCCCCAAACGCCGCCGGCCGGCATGGTTAATCATTATTAACCGCTTTGGTCTAGCGAATGAGGGGCGTCCTCTCATTCAACGGTGCAGCATGCGATTCCTCCCGCGATCTTGCCCGCGATTTTGCCCGATCTTGCCCTTTATGTTGCTGTTCGCGGCCTCGGCGGCATCCGCCGACAGCCGTGTTTTCATCATCGAGAACCAGGCCGACGGTTACGGGATCGATCAGTGCCTGGCCAGGGGTGACAAATGCGGCGCCCATGCCGCGCGGTCCTATTGCCAGTCGCGCGATTTCGCCCAGGCCTCGTCCTATCGGCGCGTCGATCCGGATGAAATCACGGGGTCGGTTCCCAAGGCGATCGGCGGAAACTGCCGTCACGCCGGCTGCAACGAATACATTGCCATTACCTGTCAACGCTGAAGCAGCCGTGCACACAGAAATCGGAGGTACCTGCTGCCACATCGGCGCCGTGGAAACGACGTGACGCTGCCCTGAGAAGCGGCTATGTGGAAGCCGCGTTGGCCGCGCCATGACGGCTTCCCGGCCGGCGCGAAATCGCTTTATTGGCCGGATATGCTCGAAACACCTGTTGCCTTCACCCGATCGATCCTGGCCTGCGCCGCGCTGCTCGCCGCCGTCGCGTTCAGCGCCGATGCGCACGCGCAGACGCAGGCGGATCCGGATGCGCCACCGCCGCAAGGCGCGCCGGTCAATCCGATGTGCGTCCGGCTGGAGGCGCAATTGGCGACCATCGATCGCGGCGGCAATACCGGCGATCCCGCCCGGGACGACCAGATCCGCCGCTACCAGGATGCCGCCTCCAAGCAGCAGGCCGAACTCGATCGGGTAACCGCGCAGGCCAAACGCATGGGCTGCGACAGTTCCGGATTTTTCTCGCTGTTCAACGGCCGGTCGGCGCAATGCAACCCCGTCAATAACCAGATTCAGCAGATGCGGTCGAATCTCGATCAGATCACGTCCAGCCTCGAGCGGCTGCGCAGCGGCGGCCTCGGCGGCTCCGAGCGCGAAAACCAGCGCCGCTCGGTTCTGGCGGCGCTCGCCCAGAACAATTGCGGCCCGCAATACTCCAACGCCGCGCCCTCCCCGGGCAATTTTCTGCAGAATTTGTTCGGGGGAAACAGCAACAGCAATCCGGGCGCGCCGCAAAGCGCCGATCTCGGCCCGGAGTCCGGGACCTATCGCACCGTTTGCGTGCGCTCTTGCGACGGCTTCTATTTCCCGATCTCGTTCGCGACCGTGCCGGCGCGTTTCCCCGACGACGAGAGGACCTGCAAGGCGCTCTGCCCGGCGGCGGATGCCACGCTCTACAGTTATCGCAATCCCGGCGAGGACATGAGTTCGGCGGTGTCGATCAACGGTCAGCCCTATGCGTCGTCGCCCAACGCGTTTCGCTATCGCCAGGAGTTCAATCCGTCCTGTTCGTGCAAGGCTGCCGGACAGACCTGGTCCGACGCCCTGAAAAACATCGACGACAAGGCTGCCGCCCAGCAGCAGGGCGACATCATCGTGACCGAAGAGGGCGCGAAGAAGATGTCGCGGCCGCCGCCGAAGGCGGTTTCAGCCAAAAAGGGATCGCCGACCGCGCCGCCGGCAGACCCGGCTGATTCGACCGCGGCAGCGCCGGACAACAAGACGATCCGGACGGTCGGGCCGACCTTCATCCCCGCGCGCTGATCTAGCCGTCGAACGCATCGACCGATCCGCGGCTCGCGCGCGCGACCAGCGCATGATCCGGCTCGGGCAGCGCCGCAGCCATGTCGCGGAAGCGGTTGGTGATGGGATAGCGGCGGTCGCGCCCGAAATTCTTCTGCGTGACCTTGACGCCCGGGGCCGCCTGCCGCCGCTTGTACTCGGCGATGTTGAGCAGACGATCGATCCGAGCCACCATTTCGCGATCGAAGCCGGCGGCGACGATCGAGGCGAGCGGCTGTTCGCGCTCGACCAGGCGTTCCAGAATCGCGTCGAGCACGTCGTAGGGCGGCAATGAATCCTGATCGGTCTGGTTCTCCCGCAGCTCGGCGGTCGGCGGCCGGGTAATGATGTTTAGCGGAATGACTTCGCCGGAGGGACCGAGCGCGCCCGCGGGCTTCCACGCATTGCGCAGGCTCGAGAGCCGGAACACCTCGGTCTTGTAGATATCCTTGATCGGATTGAAGCCGCCATTCATGTCGCCATAGAGCGTGGCATATCCGACCGACATTTCCGACTTGTTGCCGGTGGTGACCACCATCGCCCCGGTCTTGTTGGAGATCGCCATCAGCAGGGTGCCGCGGGTGCGGGCCTGCAGATTCTCCTCGGTGATGTCGCGCGGCAATCCCGCGAACGTATCCGCCAGGATCTCCTCGAAGCCGTTGACGGCCTTTGCGATCGGCAGCACCTCGTAGCGAATGCCGAGTGCGCCGGCGAGCCTGGCGGCATCGTCGAGCGAGACCTGGGCGGTAAACCTGAACGGCAGCATGATGCCGCGGACCTGCTGTCCGCCCAGCGCATCGACCGCGATCGCCGCGCACAACGCCGAGTTGATACCGCCGGAGATGCCGAGCAGCACGCCGGGAAATCCGTTCTTGCGGACGTAGTCGCGCAACCCCAGCACGCAGGCGGCGTAGTCGCCCTGGTCGCCATCCACCACCGGCGCCACCGGCCCGGCACAGCGCCAGCCGTTGTGGTCCTTGCGCCAGCGCAAGGTCGTGATGTTCTCCACAAAGGCCGGCAACTGCGCCGCCACCGACAGGTCGGCATTGAGGGCGAACGAGGCGCCGTCGAATACCAGTTCGTCCTGGCCGCCGACTTCGTTGAGGTAAATCAGCGGCAGCCCGCTTTCGGTGACGCGCGCCACCGCGATCGACAGCCGCAAATCGTTCTTGTCGCGCGCGTAAGGCGAGCCGTTCGGCACGATCAGGATTTCCGCGCCGGTTTCCGCGAGGCATTCGACGACGTTTTCATATTCCGCCAACTCCTCAAGCCAGATGTCCTCGCAAATGGGAACGCCGACCCGGACGCCGCGGATGGTCACCGGCCCGGCGGCGGGGCCGCGCGCAAACAGGCGCTTTTCATCGAAGACGCCGTAGTTCGGCAGATTGGCCTTGAAACGAATCGCAGCGATACGGCCCTCGTCGAGCAGCGCACAGGCATTATAGAGCTTGCCGTCCTCGGCCCAGGGCGTCCCGATCAGGACCGCGGGTCCGCCGTCGGCGGTGTCGCGCGCCAGCTCCTCGATGGCGGCGCGGCATGCCGCCTGAAACGCCGGCTTCAGGATCAGGTCTTCCGGCGGATAGCCGGCAATGAAAAGTTCGGACAGGACCACCAGGTCGGCACCCTCGGCCCGCGCCTGAACCCGTGCGGCGCGCGCCTTGGCGGCGTTGCCGGCAACGTCACCCACGGTCGGGTCGAGCTGGGCAAGCGTGATCGCAAACTGGGCGGCGGGTTCGGTCATGACCGGATGGTGCCTTGCGCAGCGACAAACTGCAATTGCATGCTTCAGACCACGCCCATGCGCTCGGCGATGGCGAATATCCAGAACAGGCCCGCCATCACCAGCGTAACGCCGACCGCGGCGGAGCCCATGTCCTTGACCCGCCCGATCTGCGGATCATGGTCGGTGGTGAGGCGGTCGGCGAGTTTCTCGATGGCGGTGTTGAGCAGTTCGACGATCAGCACCAGCACGACGGCCGCGACGAGTTCGATGCGGCGCATGCCGGTCACGCCGATCAGCCACGCCAGCGGCAGCGCCAGCAGCAGCGCCACCAGCTCTTCCCGAATGGCCTGTTCGGAACCAATCGCGAAGACAAGGCCGTTGCAGGTATTGATCGTGGCCCGCCAGAACCGCAGCAACTCAAAGCCCTGCCGCAACCGGCATCGGCTTGACCTTGCCGCCGCGATCCTGCTTGAGCAGTTCCGCAATCAGGAACGCCATGTCGATCGACTGCTCGGCATTGAGGCGCGGGTCGCAGACGGTGTGGTAGCGATCGTTCAGGTCCTCATCGGTGATGGCGCGCGCGCCGCCGATGCATTCGGTCACGTCCTGCCCGGTCATCTCCAGATGCACGCCGCCGGCATGGGTGCCTTCCGCGGCGTGGACGGTGAAGAACGACTTCACCTCGGACAGGATGCGGTCGAACGGACGGGTCTTGTAGCCGCTGGTCGAGCTGATGGTGTTGCCGTGCATCGGATCGCAGGACCAGACCACCGCCTTGCCTTCACGCTGCACGGCGCGGATCAGCGGCGGCAGGTGATCGCCGACCTTGTCGGAGCCGAAGCGATTGATCAGCGTCAGCCGTCCGGCTTCGTTGTCCGGATTGAGCACGTCGATCAGCCGCAGCAATTCGTCCGGCTTGAGCGAGGGACCGCATTTCAGTCCGATCGGATTCCTGATGCCGCGGAAATACTCGACATGGCCGTGGTCGAGCTGGCGGGTACGATCGCCGATCCAGATCATGTGACCCGAGGTCGCATACCAGTCGCCGGTCGTCGAATCGACCCGCGTCATGGCCTGTTCGTAGCCGAGCAGCAGCGCCTCGTGGCTGGTGTAGAAATCGGTGGCGCGCAATTCCGGATGGCTCTCGAGATCGAGGCCGCAGGCACGCATGAAATTCAGCGCGTCCGAGATGCGGTCCGCCAGTTCCTTGTAACGGCGCGACTGCTGGGAATCCTTGATGAAGCCAAGCATCCACTGATGCACGCTGCCGAGATTGGCGAAGCCGCCGGTGGCAAACGCGCGCAGCAGATTTAGCGTCGCCGCCGACTGCCGATACGCCATCAACTGACGCTGCGGATCGGGCACGCGCGATTGCGCCGTGAAGGCGATATCGTTGACGATGTCGCCGCGGTAGCTCGGCAGTTCGACGCCGTCGATCTTCTCCACCGTGGAGGAGCGCGGCTTGGCGAACTGCCCGGCAATGCGGCCGACCTTTACCACCGGCATCGCGCCGGCGTAGGTCAGCACCACCGCCATCTGCAGCAGCACGCGGAAGAAATCCCTGATGTTGTTGGCGCCATGCTCGGCGAAGCTTTCGGCACAGTCGCCACCTTGAAGCAGGAAGGCCTCGCCTGCGGCGACGCGCGCAAGCGCCTTTTTCAGGTTGCGGGCCTCACCTGCAAAAACCAGCGGCGGAAACGTGGCGAGCTGCGCCTCGACGTCGGCCAGGGCCTTGGCGTCGGGATAATCGGGTACTTGCAGAACCGGCCTGGCGCGCCAGCTATCGGGTGTCCACCGCTCGGACATGACGTCAACTCCTGAGCAAAAACCGCTACTTATCGCGGGCAGCGAAGGGCCGGTTTATACACAGGCTGATGACGGACCGCCATCGGATTTCTGGCTTCCGCGACAAGCCCTTGCCGCCAAAGCCGAATTCGCATGCGCCGTCATTTCCGGGACGCGCGCGAGTGCGAACCCGGAATCTCGAGATTTCCGGGTTCGATGCGGATGCATCGCCCCGGAATGACGGCGTTGAAATGACAGAGGCTATTCCGCGGCCTGACGCACATGGCGTGCGGTCGGGGTCCGCATGGTCACGAGTTCCTCGGCGGCCGTGGGGTGCAACGCGAAGGTTGCATCGAAATCGGCCTTGGTCGCCTTCATTTTGACCGCGATGCCGAGGACCTGCACGATTTCGGCGGCGGCATCGCCGACGATATGGCAGCCGACGATACGGTCGGTGGTGCCGTCGACCACCAGTTTCATCAGGATGCGGGTATCGCGACCCGACATCGTCGACTTGATCGGTCGGAAATCGGTCTTGTAGATATCGACCAGGCTGAATTGCGCGCGCGCCTCGGCCTCGGTCAGTCCGACGGTGCCGATCTCCGGCTGGGAAAATACCGCGGTCGGAATGTTCGAGTGATCGACCTCGACCGGCCGCTTGCCGAACACGGTATCGGCAAAGGCATGGCCTTCGCGGATCGCGACCGGCGTGAGGTTGATGCGATGGGTGACGTCGCCGATCGCATAGATATTCGGCACCGAGGTCTTTGACCAGCCGTCCACCGCGATACCGCCGTTGTTCGGATTGATGGCGACTCCGGCTTTCTCGAGACCCATATTGGCGACGTTCGGATGCCGTCCGATCGCGAACATCACGAGGTCCGAGGCGATGCTCGAGCCATTCGACAGATGGGTCGTGAATTCCTGGCGATGCCTCTCGATCCTGTTGACGGTACAGCCGGTGAGAATGGTGATGCCCTGCTTTTCCATCTCGGCGCGCACATGGGCACGGACGTCCTCGTCGAAGCCGCGCAGCACATTGTCGCCGCGATAGATCACGGTCACGTCGGCGCCGAAACCGGCGAAAATGCAGGCAAACTCCAGCGCGATGTAACCGCCGCCCTGGATCACGACGCGCTTCGGCAGTTCCGGCAGATGAAACGCCTGATCGGAGGAAATCACGTGCTCGATCCCGGGAATCGCCGGACCGTGGTTCGGCGCACTCCCGGTCGCGACCAGGATGTATTTCGCCCTGATCGTTTCACCGTTGCTGAGGCGAAGCGTGTGGGCATCCTCGAGAACGGCGCGGGCCTTGACGATGCGCGCGCCGGATTTTTCGACGTTCGAGGTGTAGATGCCCTCGAGCCGCGCGATCTCCTTGTCCTTGTTGGCGACCAGCGTCGGCCAGTCGAAGCTGATCGAGGCAATCGACCAGCCAAAGCCGGCGGCATCCTCGATCTCCTGATGGACGTGCGATCCAAGCACGAACAGCTTTTTCGGCACGCAGCCGCGGATCACGCAGGTCCCGCCCATCCGGTACTCTTCGGCAACCACCACCCGGGCGCCGTAGCCGGCGGCGATCCGGGCCGCGCGTACCCCGCCGGAGCCGCCTCCTACCACGAACAGATCGACGTCGAACTCAGCCATTTCAGCCCCGATCTCGTTGGATCGCACAGATCAGATTTGCTTGCCCCGCTTGCGCATCTCGGCGCGGAAATCAGCATTGACCTGCTCGGCGAAATTCTGCGCCCATTGGCTCATATATCCCATGCTCATCTGAATGGCCTTGGGCTCGGTCGACAGCAGCTTCTGCCCCAGCGGAGATTTGTAGAAGATCACCAGATCCTTCAATTCCTGCTCCGTGAACTCGGCGGCATAGATCTTGGCCATTCCTTCGCCGATCTCCTTCTCGCGACCGGCAAGCTTCTGGGCCACGATCACCGAAACCTCGTTCAGATCCTTTTGATAATTGAGATTGGTCTGCAACAACTGGTCCTTGGTCTTCTGCACGATGTTGGGCACGGCGTTCGCATAGATGGCGTTCGCATTCTTCATCGCCAGGATTTCCTTCGCCGCCGCGATCGCCGCCGGAGAAGGCGGCTTGGCCGCGGGCTGCTGGGCACCGGCGGGCTGCTGGGCGCCGGCAGGCGTGCCGCCAAGAGCCAGCGCCAGCACAAGGCCCGCGGCCGACAGCATTTTCGAAAGGCTCTTCATTCCGGTTCTCCTCGATTGCAGCGTTACCGCCGTTCAACAACACGAATTCCCTGGGGACCTGCAAGCATTGCCACGCCGACAAGGCCAATGAACAATCCGTGCTCGACAACGCCCGGTATCGCACTCAGCGATCGTGCCAGGCGTGGCGCATCGGCTATTCGTCCAAGATGGGCATCGATAATCCAGTGGCCGCCATCGGTGACAAAAACGTGGCCATCCTTGCCATTTCGGACCCCCATTTGGCCGGAAATGCCACATTCCGCAAATGCCTCGGCCAGCGCCCGCCGGGTCGCAGCCAGGCCGAAAGGAACGACCTCCACCGGCAACGGAAAGCGGCCGAGACTTTCGACCCATTTGGATTCATCGGCGATCACGATCATCCGATCCGAGGCCGTGGCCACGATTTTTTCCCGCAGCAACGCGCCGCCGCCGCCCTTGATGACATTGAGCGCGGGATCGATTTCGTCGGCGCCATCAACGGTCAGATCGAGCCGGTCGATGTCATCAAGCGTGGTCAGGCGGATACCACACCGCTCCGCGTCGAGGCGGGTCGCTTCCGAGGTCGGCACGCCAATCACGTCAAGTCCGGCGCGAACCCGCTCGCCCAGCAGTTCGACGAAATGTTTCGCGGTCGATCCGGTGCCGAGGCCCAGCTTCATCCCGTCACGCACCTGTTGGAGCGCACGGGTGGCGGCTTGCCGTTTCAATTCGTCCATGGTCACGGGTAAGGGATACCTCTGGAGCCGCCGCCGATCGGGCGGCCGCCGATGTCCGGCGGGGGCATATCTAGCGTCGTTTTACCGGGAGGAACAGCGCTATACCCCGGCATAACCGTAATTGATGAGTTCGACATACCCCACGCCCCACTTGCATGATTGCGCCGCGGCCGATAGCGATTTCCGATGGCCATTGCCCGCACTGTTGTATTCGATCTCGACGGCACGCTGGTGGATACCGCGCCCGATCTCGTCAGCCGCGCTCAACTTCGTGCTCGAACGCGAGGGCCTGCCCCCGGTCCCGCTGCTTTCGGCACGCAATATGATCGGCGCCGGGGCCCGCCGCATGATCGAGCGCGGCCTCGAACTCGAGGGCCGCGCCGCCACCCCTGACGATTTGACCCGGCTGACGGCCGATTTCATCGATTATTATGCCGCCCATATCGCCGACGCTTCCCGGCCGTTCGACGGGCTGGAAGACGCGCTCGACGATCTCGGGGCGCGCGGCTATCGCTTTGCGGTCTGCACCAACAAGCTGGAATGGCTGTCGAAGCGGCTGCTCGACCAGCTCGGATTGAGCGGGCGGTTTTCGGCGATTTGTGGCGCGGACACCTTCGGCGTCTCGAAGCCGGATCCGGCCATCCTGCGGCAGACGGTCGCCCGCGCCGGCGGGCAGATGGTGTCCGCGATCATGGTCGGTGACGCCGGCCCGGACATTGGCGTGGCCCGCCGCGCCGGCATTCCGGTCATCGGCGTTGGATTTGGCTACACCGACGTTCCGATGGTCGATCTCAAACCCGACCGGCTGGTCGATCACATGCGCGATCTGCCGGCCGCGGTGGCAAGCCTGATGCCTCGCCACAGTTCCGGCTAGACTGTCAAGCCTCCGGACAAGCTATTGATATCATGACAGCAATCTGGATCGCTCGGCAGTCGCGTTAACCATTACTTAACCGTAAGGCCCCGCCCTGTTGCGCGTCTGTCCCGACCCCCCTATGGTCGATTCCGGGGATTGTGGCAGTTGGCCGCAATTGAGCCGGTTCGGCGCTAAGTCAGGATCGGGCTCCAGTTTCTTGTTTTGACGCGCTTTCTTCACGCGAACCGCTACCCACTTCGCCCGAAGACGCTACAGAGTGACGGATCGACCATGCGTCGTGCCATCGTGATTGCGGCAGCGGGATTGAGTCTCGCGGGCTGTTCCTCGTTTTCCCTCGACGCGTTCAAGCCGGGACCGCCCACCGTGCAGGTCCAGCTCGATTCGACTCCGCAGGGAGCCGACGCCCTGACCTCGGTTGGTCCCGGCTGCAAGACGCCCTGCTCGGTCGCAGTAACGGTCCCAGACACCGGGTTCTCCGTGACCTACACCTTGAACAGGTTCCAGCCGGTCACCGTTCCGGTGCAGCTCGTCCACGGCGACCTCACCTCGCCGGCCGCCGTCAACCCCAACCCGGTGGTTGCCGAGCTGCAGCCGGCCGGTCCGCCGCCCAAACCGGTCCGGAAAAGAGTGATGAAGCCGAGAAAGCCGAAACCGCCCAAGAGCGCGCCGGCGCCTGCCGCAGGCTCTCCGTTCCCCGACCAGGAGCAAGCCCCGGCGGCAGCCGCTCCACCGCCCGCCGCCGCCCCCGCCCCGCAGCCCGGCCGGTGATCGCTGCACTGCACCGACGAGGTGCTGATTGTATGCCAATCGCTGGATGCATAGATTGAGCTGCAGAGTTGCTGCCGTGTTTGACTGCGGCGCCAGTGACAAGGCCGATTGAAATGAATGGACCCCTGCCGAGTCCGACCACCTCACTGGCTCGCCCGATGACCGACCCGTTTGGCCGGACCATCAGCTATCTCCGGGTATCGGTCACCGATCGCTGCGATCTGCGCTGTTTTTATTGCATGTCGGAAGACATGACGTTTCTCCCCAAGGCCGATTTGCTCACGCTGGAGGAACTCGACCGGCTCTGCTCGGCATTCATTGCCAAGGGCGTGCGAAAGCTGCGCCTGACCGGCGGCGAACCGCTGGTGCGCCGCAACGTGATGTCGCTGGTGCGCTCGCTGTCGCGCCATCTCGACGGCGGTGCGCTGAACGAACTGACGCTGACGACCAACGGCTCGCAGCTCGCGCGCTTCGCGGCTGAACTGCGCGACTGCGGAGTCCGCCGCGTCAACGTCTCGCTGGACACGCTCGATCCGGCGAAATTCCGCGCCATCACCCGCTGGGGCGATCTCGACAAGGTTCTGGCCGGCATCGAGGCCGCGCGTGACGCCGGCCTTGCCGTCAAGATCAATGCCGTCGCGCTCAAAAACATGAACGAGGACGAAATCCCCGCTTTGATGCAATGGGCGCACGGCAAGGGCATGGCTTTGACGCTGATCGAGGTGATGCCGATGGGCGACATCGGCGAAGGGCGCATCGACCAATACGTGCCGCTGTCCCTGCTCCGCGCCCGTCTGGCCCAGCAATTCACCCTGACCGAGCTCGCCGAGGACACCGGCGGCCCGGCGCGTTACGTTCGCGTCAGCGAAACCGGTGGCAAGCTCGGCTTCATCACCCCGATGACCCACAATTTCTGCGAAGTCCTGCAATCGGGTCCGCATCACCTGCACCGGCACGCTGCATACCTGCCTCGGCCACGAGGATGCCTCCGACCTGCGCAAGCCGCTGCGCGCCTCCCCCGACAATGAACTGCTGAGCGCGGCGATCGACCGCGCCATCGGCCTCAAGCCCAAGGGCCACGACTTCATCATCGACCGCAGGCATAACCGGCCGAGCGTCAGCCGCCACATGAGCGTGACCGGCGGCTGAATCGCCGGGCTGCAGATTCGCCAGACCGTACAACTGGTTGACCCGCGCAATTTTTCGATTTTCCAATTGACGCAGTCACCTCGCGCTGAAATGGTGCGCCGGCTTCATGCTAGCCCGGCTGGACAAGCCGTTGCGCCCGATGCGCAGCCAAGACAGCAGAAGCGCATTTGGGGGGAGAACCCTTGTCGCGATCGCTCCCGAAAGTGAACCCCGCCCTGCGCGTTCCACGCGCGGTGGCGAAGCGATAGCTGTCGGAAAGGTCGGCGCGCACCGATGACGAGCGCTGGGGAGACCACGATGCGTCCATTGTTGGCGGTTAGCGCGGCGATCGACCTGGTCAACGAAAAGATCGGTAACGTTTGCAATGTTCTGGTGCTGGCCGCCTGCATCGTCAGCGCCGGCAACGCCATGATCCGCTACGCCTTCGACTACAGCTCGAACGGCTGGCTCGAACTGCAATGGTACATGTTCGCCATCCTCGTGATGTTCGGCGCATCATATACTTTCAAGCGCAACGAACATGTCCGGGTCGAAATCTTCTATCTGTTCCTGTCCGAGCGCGGCCAACTCTGGCTCGACCTGATCGGAACGCTGTTTTTCCTGATTCCGGCCTGCCTGCTGCTCAGCTATCTGTCCTGGCCGTTTTTCCATCAGGCCTATGCCGTCGGCGAAATGTCGGGCAACGCCGGCGGCCTGGTGCGCTGGCCGATCAAGTTCGTGATCCCTTCCGGCTTCGTGATGCTGGCGCTGCAAGGTGTCTCCGAGGTGATCAAGCGGATCGCCGCCCTGCGCGGCGAGGCGACGATCGACGCGAAATACGAGAGGCCGACGCAATGATCACGCTGGAGACAATGCCGCCGATGATGTTCGGCGGTCTGGTGGTCGCCATGCTGATCGGCTTCCCGGTGGCCTTCACGCTGGCCGCGGTCGGGCTTTCATTCGGGTTCCTCGCCATTCATCTCGGCTTTTTCGACCTGAATTTCCTGCAGGCGATTCCCGGCCGCGTATTCGGCAGCGTGCTCTCGAACGAGCTCTTGCTGGCCATTCCTTTTTTCACGTTCATGGGAGCGATCCTGGAACGCTGCGGGCTAGCGGAGGACATGCTGGATTCGATGGGTCAGTTGTTCGGGCCGATCCGCGGCGGCCTCGGCTATTCCGTCATCATTGTCGGCTTCATTCTGGGCGCGATCACCGGAACGGTGGCGGCCCAGGTCATCGCCATGGCGCTGATCTCGATGCCGGTGATGATCCGCTACGGCTACAATATCCGCTACATTACCGGCGTGCTCGCCGCCTCGGGTACCATTACCCAGCTTGTACCTCCGTCGCTGGTGCTGATCGTGCTCGCCGACCAGCTCGGCAAGTCGGTTGGGGACATGTATCTCGGAGCGTGGGGGCCGTCGGTTTTCCAGATCTTCCTGTTCGCGAGCTACACGTTCCTGCTCGGCGTCTTCAAGCCGGATTATCTGCCGCCGGTGCCGAAGACCGCATTGACGCTGACCGGATGGCCGCTGTGGCGCAAATGCCTGCGCGGCATTATCCCGTCGGCGGTGCTGATCTTCGTGGTGCTCGGCACGATGATGATGGGCCTTGCGACGCCCACCGAAGCCGGCGCCATGGGCGCGGTCGGCGCCATCGTGCTCGCGGCAATCCACAGCAAGGACTTCAGCACCGCGGGCCGCAAGATCCTGATCATCGGTGTGATCGCCGGCGGCATCGGTACCATCGTCGGCATCTTCCTCACCGAGGGACTGATCTTCAAGATCGCCTTTGCCGTCACCTATTTTGCGGTGGTGTGGATTTGTCTTGAGGCCGTTCGCATTCCCGAACTGCGGAGCCTGATCAAGCAGGGCTACGAGACGACGATGCGCATCACCACCATGGTCACCTTCATTCTGATCGGTTCGACCTGCTTCTCGGTGGTGTTCCTCGGCGTCTCCGGCGGCGTCTGGCTCGAGCATCTGCTGACGTCGCTGCCCGGCGGGGTGTGGGGATTCCTGATCTTCATCAACCTGTTCATCTTCTTCCTGGCGTTCTTTCTGGATTTCTTCGAGATCGCCTTCATCATCCTGCCGATGATCGCGCCGATCGCGCAGAAAATCCTCGCCCCGGTGGTGGGCCCCGATGCGGCGCTGATCTGGTTCGGCGTCATGCTGTGCGTCAACATGCAGACGTCGTTTCTGCATCCGCCGTTCGGGTTCGCGCTGTTCTACCTGCGCGGGGTGGCGCCCAAGGAAGTCAAGAGCTCCGACATCTATTGGGGCGCCATGCCGTGGATCGGTCTGCAGGCCTTGATGGTCTTCCTGGTGATCGCCTTCCCGGTCACGGTGACCGGCCTGCTCGACAAGCCCGTCAACGTCGATCTGAACAAGATCAAGATCGATGTCCCGCAAATCGATGTCCCGCCGCTCGACTTCGGTCCTCCCGCAAAGCAGTAGCGATCCCGTTTCACCCAGCGCGAAACCCGGAGCTTTCGCCCCGGGGTTTCTCTCTTCCGCTGCATCGTCGGCGGTCGCGGTCAGCTCTGCGAATGACGCGCCATGAAACTGTCATAGCCGACTTCGGCGACCTGGAACCATTGATATCCGTTATTCGAGAAGGCCGTCATCGACTCATAGACCTTCTTGAAATTCGCGTTGGACGCGGCGACCTCGGCATGAAGCTCCTTCGCCGCCGTGAAGCTCGCCTGCATGATGGCCGGCGAAAACCCGTGCAGTTTGGTTCCTCCGGCGAGCAGCTTCCGCAGGGCCATGGGATTGACCGCGTCGTACTTCGCCATCATCCAGTTGTTGGCATAGTGGCCGGCCTGCTCGAGCACATTCTGATAGAATTTCGGCAGCGCGTTCCACTTATCGAGATTGACCATCGCCAGCAGCATCGGGCCGCCTTCCCACCAGCCGGGATAGTAGTAATGCGGCGCGACCTTGTAGAGACCGAGCTTTTCGTCATCATAGGGGCCGACCCATTCCGCCGCATCGATCGTACCCTTCTCGAGCGCAGGATAGATGTCCCCGCCGGCGAGTTGCTGCGGCACCGTGCCGAGCTTCTGCATCACCCGTCCTGCAAAACCGCCGATACGGAATTTCAGTCCCTTGAGATCGTCGACCGTATTGATCTCCTTGCGAAACCAGCCGCCCATCTGGCAGCCGGTGTTGCCTGCAAGCAGCGAGTAGACGTTGTAGCCCTTGTAAAACTCGTTCAGCACCTCCTTGCCGCCGCCCAGCATGTACCAGGCCTGGTTGAGGCGCATGTTGGGCCCGAACGGCACCGACGTGCCGAAGGTGAAGGTCGGGTCCTTGCCGAAGTAATAATAGGACGCGGTATGGCCGAGCTCGACGGTACCGTTCTGTACGGCGTCGAGAACCTGCAGGCCGGGAACGATCTCGCCGGCTGCAAAAGTCTGGATCTGGAATTTGTTGTCGGTGGCCTCGCCGACCGCCTTCGCCATCATCTCGGCACCGCCATGCAGGGTGTCGAGCGATTTCGGCCAGCTCGTCGTCATGCGCCATTTGATCTCCGGCATCGATTGCGCGATCGCCGGTGCCGCCATGGTAGCTGCCCCCGCAACCCCGATTCCGGTGACCTTGATAAAGTCTCGACGTTTCATTGAGTTCTCCCCTGGTGACGTGTGTACAGCCTTCATGTCGAGGCCTGCCCGAACCATGGAACATCCGGTTCCGGATTTCCATGGCGAACTGCGAATACCGCAATGCAAAAAGCCCGGCCTCCCTCTCGGGAAGACCGGGCGTCGCCGGACCAGCGGCGGATCATCAGCCGCGCGTGCGCGAGCGGATCATGAAGCTGTCAAACGTGTATTCGGCGACCTGCCACCACAGATATTGATCGGAGCGATAGGCCTGCATCGCGTCGATGGATTTCTTGAAGTCGGGGTTTTTGGCGGAAATCTCGCCCCACAATTCGTTGGTCGCCTTCAGGCATGCCTCCAGCACTTCGTTGGTGAAGGGCCGAAGCTGGGTGCCGCCCGCGACCAGGCGTTTCAATGCCGAGGGGTTCTGCATGTCGTAGCGCGCCGCCATCCAGCTATTGGCATTCGCGCACGCGTTGGCGACAATGGCCTGATAGTTCTTCGGCAGGGAATTCCACTTCTCGAGATTGCAGAAGGCGTGGACGGTCGGGCCGCCCTCCCAGAAACCGGGATAGTAGTAGTACTTCGCGACCTTCTGAAAACCGAGCTTCTCGTCGTCATAGGGTCCGACCCATTCGGCCGCATCGATGGTGCCTTTTTCCAGCGCCGGATAGATGTCGCCGCCGGCGAGCTGCTGCGGAACGACGCCGACCTTTTGCAGCACCTGACCCGCGATTCCTCCGATGCGGAACTTCAATCCGGAGAGATCGGCGACCGTCTTGATCTCCTTGCGGAACCAGCCTCCCATCTGGGTGCCGGTGTTGCCGCAGGGGAAACCGATGACGCCGTATTTCTTGAAGAAATCGTTGCCGAGCTCGATGCCGCCGCCCTGATACCACCAGGAGTTCTGCATCCGCGCGTTCAGTCCGAACGGCACCGAGGCGTAGATCGCGAAGGTCGGATCCTTGCCGACGTAATAATAAGACACGGTGTGGCTCATCTCGATGGTGCCATTGGAGGTCGCATCGAGCGCCTGCAGGCCGGGCACGATTTCTCCCGCGGAGAACACCTGAATCTGAAACTTGTTGTCGGTCATCTCGGCAACCTGTTTCGCAAAAAATTCGGAGGCGCCGTAAATGGTATCGAGCGACTTCGGGAAGCTCGACGTCATGCGCCATTTGATCTCCGGCGCGGTTTGCGCAATCGCCGGCGAGGCTATCGCGGTGGCCGCGGCACCGGCGGCGGAAACTTTCAAGAAATCACGACGCTTCATTCAGGCTTCTCCTCAAGTGGCCGTTTCGCAGATTTGCCGGAGTCCTTGTTTCGGCGACGCGATCTCTGCATCGACCGAAGGCGCTGGCCGGGGCTTTAACACGGAAGTCCCGGCGGCGAAAACGCAACAAAGGCATGACAGCACTGATTAAACGAAAGTCGCATAGATGCAAATCGTGGCGGCGCCTTGAACTCGGTTCACGCTGCGGCAATCACGCTCTGCAACTGATCGCGGACCTTGGCACCGATCGCCCGGTAGATCGCCGCGTGCGGCCCGTCAGGGTCGCTTTCCACCACCGGGGTTCCGGAATCCGACGTGGTGCGAATCGAGATGTGCAGCGGGATTTCCCCGAGGAACGGGACGCCGAGCCGCTCGGCCTCATGCCGCGCCCCGCCATGGCCGAAGATGTCCGATCGTGTGCCGCAATGCGGACACTGGAAATAGCTCATATTTTCGACAATGCCGAGAACCGGCACGTTGACCTTCCTGAACATCGCAAGCCCGCGCCGCGCATCGATCAGCGAAAGATCCTGCGGCGTCGAAATAATGACCGCGCCCTTGAGCGGCACATTCTGCGCCAGCGTCAGTTGCGCGTCGCCGGTGCCCGGCGGCATGTCCACCACAAGCACGTCAAGCGTACCCCAGGCGACGTCCCGCAGCATCTGGGTAATCGCAGACATTACCATCGGCCCGCGCCAGATCATCGCAGTATCCTCCTCGACCAGAAAGCCGATCGACATGATCGCCAGGCCGAAGCGCACGATCGGAATCATTTTCTTGGCGTCGTTCAATTGCGGCTTGTCGCGAATGCCGGTCAGCCTCGGCACCGACGGTCCGTAGATATCGGCATCGAGCAGGCCGACACGCAGACCGAGGTCGCGCAGGCCGAGCGCGAGATTGAGCGCGGTGGTCGATTTGCCGACGCCGCCCTTGCCCGAGGCCACCGCAATGACGGCGGAAATGCCTGGAATTTCGGCCTGCCGCGACATCGGCGAGCCGGCGTTCGGTTGTTGCGGTGTCCGGTGCGAGGCAACCGGCGGCACGCCTGGCGCGTGACGATGCGGCGGCGGCGCCGCGGCACCCGGCCTGCGTTCGGCGGTCAGCGCCACCATCGCGTGGGTGACCCCGGGAACCGCACGCACGGCCGCTTCGGCCGCCGCCCGCACGCTTTCCCAGGCGCGGGCTTCCGAGGCGTCGACATTGATCGAGAAGAACACCTTGCCGTCGTTGACCGATATTGCCGACACCACGCCGGCGTTGGTCAAGGCGACGCCGCGCGGCGTCATCACCCTGGCCAGACCGTCAAGAACCTGCTGCTGCGTGACGCTCAATGCATCTCTCCTGCTGCCCACATCCGGGGGCGACACATAGAGCGATCCGGCAAGAAAGGATACTGCTCTGGCGCCGCATCAGGCCCGCGCAACAGGACGGTGTCCCGGCCTTTAAGCCCGCTCCTTGGCGGTTTCATAGTTGAGTTCGATCATCACGCCATTGGGGTCGGTGACGAAAATCTGCCAGACATCGACACCGGGGACCTCGCGGACGTCGAACGGCAAGCCTTTGGATTTGAGCCGCTGCTTCATGCCGGCGAAATCGCGGCTCGCAAATGCAACGTGATGGACAACGCCGGAATCGGGCTTCTGTTGCTCGCTCGTCTGCGAAATATCGACGAGATGGACCACCGGTTTGCCCTCGCTGTACATCCAGGCTCCAGGAAACGCGAAATTCGGCCGCTCGCCCTTTTTGAGGTCGAGCACCTCCTCGTAGAATTGGACGGTTTCGCCCAGTTTCCGGGTCCGGATATTGAAATGATCCAGCACACCCACACTCATGTTGTCACTCCCGTTGTTCTGCTTGATCGTCTTGCCGGGCATTCTTTAGACTAGCACTAAAGCCGCCGAACGGGGGCGTTGCCCTTCGTGGCGCAGGGTTTATTGTACCAGGTTCCACATCTGCGGCGAGCACCTGTTTCGAGGGTCGAACCAGCGTATCGCCCATTCTTCAAATACGGTCCGGCCGAACCAGCGCCGCCGGCAAAACCCTTGGGGTTGTGAAACATGGCTAAAGTCGCTTTTCTCGGTCTCGGCGTCATGGGTTTCCCAATGGCGGGACATCTGGTGAAAAAAGGTGGCCACGAGGTGACGGTGTTCAACCGGACCCCGTCCAAGGCGAAACAATGGGCCGATAAATTCGGCGGCCGTACCGCACCGACGCCGAAAGCTGCCGCCGAAGGTCAGGATTTTGTCATGGCCTGCGTCGGTAACGACCATGATCTGCGCGCCGTTACCCTTGGCGCCGACGGAGCCTTCGCGGGCATCAAGAAGGGGGCAACGTTCGTCGATCACACCACGGCATCGGCGGAGGTCGCCCGCGAACTCGACGCCGAGGCGACCAGACGCGGCTTCAAATTTGTCGATGCGCCGGTGTCCGGCGGCCAGGCCGGCGCGGAAAATGGCGTCTTGACGGTCATGTGCGGCGGCAGCGAAGAGGCCTATGCCGGTGCCGAACCGGTGATCGCCGCCTATGCCCGGATGTGCAAGCGGCTTGGGCCGGCCGGCGCCGGGCAACTGACCAAGATGGTCAACCAGATCTGCATTGCCGGATTGGTCGAGGGCCTCTCCGAAGGCATCCATTTCGCCAAGAAGTCGGGGCTCGACGTCCAGGCGGTGATCGACACCATCTCCAAGGGCGCCGCCCAGTCCTGGCAGATGGAAAACCGCTACAAGACCATGAACGAGGGCAAATTCGACTTCGGCTTTGCGGTGGAATGGATGCGCAAGGACCTCTCGATTTGCCTGGCCGAGGCGCGGCGCAACGGGGCGAGCCTGCCGGTGACCGCCCTGGTCGATGCGTTCTATTCCGAAGTCGAGAAGATGGGCGGCAGGCGCTGGGATACCTCGAGCCTGCTGGCGCGGCTGGAACGCTGATCCCCGAAGGGCGCGGGAGACGGTTAATTTAACCTGCCGTTAACGCGATTGCCGCGCTCTTTAAGGCAGCTCTTAATGATTTGGCGCCAGAGATAGACAATGCAAAAAGCCCGGGCGACCACGGGCAGGATTTGTGTTGTTTGATGAGTAGATCAGCTCAAAGGCCTGAGGTCGTCCAGCTTCCGGCCGAGACGCCCGTTGCCGCACCGGCCAGCAATCGCCGTGCCGCCGCACAGCGCGTGCGCGAGGCCCGCGACCGCCTGACGTCGACCAGCGGAACCCGCCCCGCTTTCGATCGCGAACTGCTTCGGCAATATGCCCAAACGCGCATTTCGGCTTCCTACGTCGTCATGCTGCTGGTGGTAGCAACCGGGCTGCTGTTCGGCTTCTGGATGCAGCCGGTGTCGGCCGCGGCATGGACCTGCGGCATGCTCTGCGTTCATGCCGCCATCATCCATAGCTGCGCCAGGTTCCTGGCAGAGCCGGCCTCGCTCACCGCGACCCGCAGATGGCGCACGCGATTTGTCCTGCTCGATCTGCTTTACGGTCTGTGCTGGACGGCGATCCTGATCCATCCCGCCGGTCTCGATGTCGTCTCGAATACGCTGATGATGTTCCTGATGCTGCTGGTGATCGCGGTATCGAGCATGCTTGCGGCAAACCTGCCGATCGCGGCGCTGGCGGCCACCGCGCCGGTCACCGCGGCGATCGCCGTGGATTTCGTGTTCAGCGGGACCTTCGACAACTACGTGCTCGCGCTGCTGGCGCTCGCCGCGGAAGGGTATTTCGCGCTGCTTGCCCATCGCCTGCACTCGACCACGCTGGCGACGCTGGAGGCACGCGCCGAAAAGGATGCGCTGATCGGCGAACTCGAACAGGCCAAGGCGATTTCCGACGAAGCGCGCCATCGTGCGGAGTCCGCCAACGTGGCGAAGTCGCGCTTTCTGGCCCAGATGAGCCACGAGCTGCGAACACCGCTCAATGCGATCCTCGGATTTTCCGAGGTGATGAAGAGCGAAATCTTCGGCGCTCACGCCGTGCCGGTCTACAAGGAATACTCGGCCGACATTCACAATTCGGGCGTGCACCTGCTCAATCTGATCAATGAAATTCTCGACCTGTCGCGGATCGAGGCCGGCAGGTACGAACTCAACGAAGAGGCGGTGTCGCTGGTGCATGTCGTTGCCGACTGCCACCATTTGCTGAAGCTGCGCGCGTCGAGCCGCGACATCACCATTCACGAGGTGTTCGAGCAGGGCATGCCGCGGATTTGGGGCGACGAGCGCGCGACCCGCCAGATCGTGCTCAACCTGTTGTCGAACTCCATCAAGTTCACGCCGCAGGGCGGCGAAATCTGGCTGAAAGTCGGATGGACGGCGTCGGGCGGTCAATATCTCAGCGTCAAGGATACCGGCTCCGGCATCGCCGAGGATGAGATCCCGATCGTGCTGGCCTCGTTCGGCCAGGGTTCCAATTCAATCAAGTCCGCCGAGCAAGGCGCGGGCCTCGGACTGCCGATCGCGAAAAGCCTGATCGACATGCACGGCGGTACCTTCACCTTGAAGTCGAAGCTTCGGATCGGCACCGAGGTCATTGTCACCTTCCCGCCGGAGCGCGTGATGTCCGCGCTCGCGCCGATGGCCGATGAGGCCCCGCCATTGCAGCCGGAATACACGGTCTCCACACCCACCGACGAAAGGCGCCGGGCCCGCAACAAGCCGATCATGAGCGCAGGTACCGGGTTGTAGCCCCGGCACTTGCGCCAACCGCCAAATACGCTTCACTATCCCGCAATGAGCATGGAAACGCCGTGTATCGCAGTCTGCATGATCGACCCCAGGACCAGCCTCTGTTTCGGCTGCGGACGCACGCTTCCGGAAATCGCGCGCTGGCACCGCATGGACGGAACCGAACGGCAGGCGGTGATGGCGCTGCTGCCGGCCCGCATGGCCGATGCGGGAATGGTTCGGCTCGCAAGCGGCTGCGCTTCGGAGCCGGGCTGACCCATCGATATCATGGCGCGGGAGGCCCGCCGTGAGCCGCATCCTGCTCGTGCTTGTCACGCTGGCGGCGACGGCCGGAGCCGTGGTCGCCTATGGCGATCCCGGCCGGATCGCGCGGGCCGGCGACACCGTTTCGGAGATGCTGCGCAAGCGGGCCACGCCTCCGGCGCGCGCGGTGCAGATCCCGCGCGGGCAGAGCGGCGAATTCGCGCTGCTCGCCAGGATCAATGGCGTCAGGGCCCCGATGGTGATCGATACCGGCGCGACCTCGGTCGTGCTGACCTATGAGACGGCGAAGGCTGCCGGCCTGCCGCTGGAGCTGCTCGAGTATGATGTCGACGTCGAAACCGCCGGCGGACACACAAAGGCGGCGCGGCTGACGCTCGACCGCCTGGCGATCGGCAAGCTCGTCGAACGCTCGGTCCCGGCGCTGGTGGTACCGCATGGCCAGATGAAGACCAACCTGCTCGGGATGAGCTTTCTGGATCGGCTGGAAAGCTGGGAAGTGCACGCCGACAGGCTGATGCTGCACGGCTATCCCTGAGATTTCCCAATCAGGCGGCGAGCGACGCGGCGCTGCGGTGTTCGACCAGCGCCATCGCATCGCGCAGCACATCGACGCCGGCACCCGGCTTGACGGCATGCTCGGCGAGAGCGCGACGGAAGGCCCGCGCCCCGGGAACCCCATGAAACGCGCCGACGACGTGTCGCGTGATCGAATGCAGGCGGACGCCGCGCGAAAGTTCACGTTCAATATAGGGCATCATCGCCTCGAACACGTCCTGCATCGTGGTGTGCGGCGGCGCCTCGCCGAACAGCTCGCGGTCGACGTTCAGCAATCGCCATGGCTCCTGATAGGCGGCGCGTCCCAGCATCACGCCGTCGACGTGGTCGAGATGGCGCCGGGCCTCGCTGAGGCTCGCGATGCCGCCATTGATGACAACCGGCAGTTCCGGCCAAGCGGCCTTCAGCCGATAGACCCGGTCGTAGTCGAGCGGCGGAATGTCGCGATTTTGCTTCGGCGAAAGTCCATTGAGCCAGGCCTTGCGGGCATGGACGATCACGGCATCCGCGCCGGCGGCGACGACGCCACCTGCCAGCGCGTCCAGCGCCGTTTCCGGATCCTGATCGTCGATGCCGATCCGGCACTTCACCGTGACCGGAAGGCGGACCGCGCGCTTGATGGCGTCGACACCCTCGGCGACCAGCGCCGGCTCCGCCATCAGGCAGGCGCCGAAACGGCCGTGCTTCACCCGATCGGACGGACAACCGACATTGAGATTGATTTCGTCATAGCCGAAATCCTCGCCGATCCTGGCCGCCAGTGCGAGATCACGCGGGTCCGAACCACCGAGCTGCAGCGCCACCGGATGTTCAACGGCATCGAAACCGAGCAGACGCTGCCGATCGCCGTGAAGCACGGCGCCCGTCGTCAGCATCTCCGTGTAAAGCCGCGCCCGCCGCGTCAGCAAGCGATGGAACACCCGGCAGTGCCGGTCGGTGCAATCCATCAGCGGGGCCACGGCAAAGCGGTAGTCTAACATGTTGTTTTTATTCAACTTAACTATCTCTGTCGGTCCAATCGACTTTGGCTCGACGGACAATCCGAAGCGTTAGACCTAAAGCAATTTTCCTTTCTTTTCAACGGCTTGATCGCATCACTCGATTATTTTCGCTTATTTCGACCAAGTCCGGTACTGCACGGCAGTACCAAAATGCCCGTCAGTACCGCGCCTCGGTGGAATGCTTTGACCGCGCTCAACTACGCCAGATCATCGAATTTGAAATCGGAATGGGAGGAATGGCACTGCCGTGATGCAGATGCTTGATCGGTCGGCGATGCGCTCGAAACTTATGCAGACTCGTTCGGCGTAACCGCCCAATTAGAAAACAGATCGCGCGTACCCAATATCTTGTAGCCGGGCCATGAGTTCAGTAGGTCTAGCGTCTGTTTGCTTCATCGCGAAGACTGCAGTGCGCCGATGTTTATTCTCCCGAATAATACCAATCCTGAAGCTGCAATTTAACTCAAAGATCGCCAATCGCCGGTCTCGGCACTAGCAGTCGAAAGGAGTTGCCGGCTCATACAAAATTTTGTATAGTCGGCTTTAATGATTGATCTCAAGCCCGTTGAATTCCGAGGCAGTGCGCTCGACGATTTGCGTGCATTTCCGGCAGTGGCCCGGCGTGAGGCGGGATATCAGCTCGACCAAGTCCAGCGTGGGCGCGAGCCGGACGACTGGAAGCCCATGAATGCAGTTGGCCGAGGAGTGCGGGAATTCGGATCCGAGATGCCGCGGGAGCATTCAGGGTGCTGTATGTGGCGAAATTCGACGATGCCGTCTATGTGCTGCATTGTTTCCAAAAGAAGACGCAGAAAACAACCAAAGCAGATCTGAACCTGGCCGCGCAGCGTTACCGGGAATTGCTAAAGGAGCTGGATCAATGAGCAAGAAGCGCTTCGCTAATGTGTGGGATGCAATCGAGGATACACCTGCGCAGGCTGAGAACATGAAGCTCCGGTCGGCGTTGATCATCGCTTTGAAGGATCATATCGCCCGGACAGGGCTAAGCCAATCGCAGGCCGCCAAGCTGCTTGGTGTTACCCAACCGCGCATCTCTGATCTCATGCGTGGCAAGATCGAATTGTTTGGCCTCGATACCTTGGTCAATATGATTGGGGCTGCCGGCTTGCATGTTGAAATGCGCGTCTCGGACGCAGCCTGATCAAAAGTCAGCCCCCTGCTCTGGACTTTTTAGCGGGCGACACTAAATCTACGCTCTAACGTAATGAAAACATTTAGCTTAGCCGATGCGCTCGACAAGTTCGAAGCGCTCACACCAGAGCATCATATCCGGAGCATATCTTCCAAGCCGCTTGAAGTATCGCGTGTGCGCCTCGCGCCAGTATTGCAGGGAACGGTCACCTTCACCCTCGTCATAAGCAAAAGCGTCATCCACTTCGTCGAAACGCCGCTTCGTCAATTCAATGGTCTTGACAACGGCTTTCGGGACGCCCTGCCCGTCCAGGACGACCATCATTTTGCCGACCTCCGCAGCAAGCAGGCCCTGGCTTTCCGCCCAGCAGGTCGCACGCTTGGTTCCAGACAAAACCAGTTCAAGAAGTCTGTTGGCCAGGTCGGGGCCATCGCCGAACGAAAACGTCTCTAAATCTCGCCAGTCCATGCCCGACAGACTGAAGTTCGATTCCGCCGCTGTCAACGCCGACGCCGACGCGATGATTCGCGACGCATAAAATTCGACCAAACAGTTGTCGGTATGGTGAGCTGATCTCGCCGCACGCGGTGCAGCCAGGCTCGGCGAAGCCGACGTTGACAACCCCGGCGCCTATTCTATGTTATGTAACTAGATAGTTAAGGGCACCCATGATCACCGGGACGACACGGCTTTACGCCATCATCGGCGACCCCATCGCGCATGTCCGGACGCCGATGGCGTTCAACGATTATTTTCTGGCCCGAAAAATTGAAGCGGTATGCCTTCCCGTTCAGATCGGGCGCGACGATTTGCCGAGAGGCTGGGCCGGCCTGAAATCGATCGCCAACCTCGACGGCTTCATCGTGACCGCGCCGCACAAGGTGGAGGCGGCCCGGCTTTGCGACAGGCTCGCGGGCGATGGCGTGCACACCAGGGTGGTCAACGCGGTCCGCCGCGAGCCGGACGGCAGCTTCAGCGGTACCCTGCTGGACGGCCGCGGCTTTGTCAGCGGGTTGATCAAGCAAGGTCATCCGGTCAAAGGCCAGCGATTTTACATGGCCGGGGCCGGCGGTGCCGGCACCGCCCTCGCCTATGCGCTGGCGGACGCCGGCGCCGTGGCGCTGACGATCCATAACCGCACCAGGTCCAAAGCCGAAAGGCTGGTCGCCGAGGTCGGCGCTGCATTCCCCGGCATCGACGTTCGGGTCGGTCGTGCGGATGCCGGCGGGCACGCCATTGTCGTCAATGCAACGTCGCTCGGTCTGAAGCCCGACGACGGCTATTCATTCGATCTCGCCAGCGCCGATCCGTCCGCGCTGGTCGCCGAGGTCGTGATGAAGCCGGATATGACGCCGTTGCTGATCGCCGCCGAACAGCGCGGTCACGCCATCCATTTCGGTATCCACATGCTCAACAGCCAACTCGACCTGATGATGCAATTCCTGGGGCTCGACCGCGCGAATGCCCGGCCTTAGAGTTCTGATCGTTATGCCCGGGCTCGTCCCGGCCATGACGAAAAACGGATCCTTCTTGGTCGGCTAGGGTTTGAAAATGCGCGCCGCCTTTTTCGGTCATGTTCTTAGAACTTGGCGTCGCGTTTTTCCTGGAACGCCTTGATACCTTCCAGCCGGCCCTGGTCGGACATGCAGATGACGTGGAGTTCGTTCTCGTAACGCAGCCCCGCCTCCAACGGCGTCGACATCGCGGCGCGAACCGCGGCCTTGATGGCTTGCGTCGCGGTCGGGCTGAACGAGGCAATCTTCCTTGCCACTTCCATCACCCGCGCCGTCACCTCTGCGTCATCGACCACTTCCTCGACCAGACCGAGCCGCAGCGCCGTTTCGGCATCGACCGGTTCGCCAGTGAGCAACAGCCGCATCGTCTGCCCGACGCCAACGAGGCGCGGCAGCATCTGCGACGCGCCGCCGCCGCCAAGCCAGCCGCGCGTGACTTCCGGGCCACCGATCCTCGCACCGCGTCCGCAGATCCTGATATCGGCCGCGATGGCGATTTCCATGCCGCCGCCGAGCACCCAGCCCTTCAATGCGGCAATCACCGGTTTCCTGATATCCCGCACCAATGCGGCGTATTCGATCCGATCGCGGAACGCCATGACGTCCGACAGGCCGGCCAGTGCATTCAGATCGCTGCCGGCCGAGAAGGCGCGCTCGCCGGCGCCGGCGATCGTCACCACCCGAATAGCGCGGTTGGCGTCGACCACGCGACAGACCTGTTGAATCTCCTGTGTCATTTCCGGCGTGATCGCATTCATCTTGTCGGCCCGATCGAGCAGGATCTGGCCGATGCCGTTTTCGATGTGGAGCGTGACGCGTCCGGTCATGACTGAACCTTTGCTGCGGAACGCCGCTCCACTTCCTGCAGGATGCCGGCGACGTCGAGACCGGTGCCGAACCGGTCGATCATGTCGCCGAACATGCCGACCAGGCAATCCAGCAGCGTGAAATGCATCCCTGAAGCAGCCGCAAGCGCCTTTGCGGTGCGCAGATCCCTGAGCTGGTATTCCGCCGGTCCGCCCGGAACGAAATTGCGTTCGACCATGCGCTCACCATGAATATCGAGAATCCGCGAATCGGCAAAGCCGCCCATCAACGCCCTGCGCACCGCGGCCGGATCCGCGCCGCCTTTGGCGGCGAAATGCAGGGCTTCGGCAACCGCGACCATGGTGGCGCCAACAATGATCTGATTGGCAAGCTTGGTCATCTGGCCGGTGCCGACCGGACCGATATGGGTGACGCGCCCCATCGCGGCGAACACGTCGGCGAGGCGGTCAACCACGCCGGCGTCGCCACCGGCCATGATCGCGAGCGTGCCGTCGCGCGCGCCCGGCTCGCCGCCGGATACCGGCGCGTCGATATAGCCGACCCCCCGCGCCGCCAGCCTCGGCGCCTGGGACTGACAGGTCTCGACGGGAATCGAACTCATCACCACCAGCACCGATCCCGCCGCCATGGCCTCTGCCGGCCGGTTGCCGGCGTGGTCCGGCGAAAACAGCACCTCTTCCACCACCGCACCGTTGCTCAGCATGACGATCACGACATCGGCATCGGCACAGGCCGACGACGGACTATCGGCAACCTTGACGCCGAATGGCGTGAGCTGGCCGGCCTTGGCCGCGCTTCGATTCCAGACCGTGACCGGAAAACCGGCCTGCGCCAGCCGCCGCGCCATGTGGGCTCCCATGATCCCGGTGCCCAGCAGCGCAATGCGGCGATCGGAGGCGGTCGGCATCTTCTATCCGACCTGGGCTTTTTTCAGCAATGCGAGCTGCTTGAATTCCGGCGACTTCTTGTAATGCGGGTCGAGCGGATAGCAGCCGGAGACAATGCCGTTGCGCGGGGCGGTGGTGCAGTCGCTGAAGGTGCGGCAGTTGCGCTTCTTGTTCACCGGCTTGCCCTGCAGGATGTCGAGCGGCAGTTCGGGATAGGCCAGCACCATGCGACCGAGGCCGACAAGGTCGACCCAACCCATGCGGACGACGGCCTGCGCCACGTTCGGAAAGAACTCCTGCAGGTAGGTGTAGCCCGAACCCATCAGGCAGAAATCCGGAAACGCGGTCTTGAGTTCACGCACCACCGAAAGCTGGCGCATCACGCCGATCAGCGGATCTTCGGGTGGATGATAGCCGTCGGACGGCGGATACAGTGCCGGCCGGATCAGGTGCGGATTGTAATACGGGCTCGCTGCCGTCACATTGACAAACCGCACCCCCAGTTTGCGCATGATCTCAAACAACGCCCTGGTTTCGGTGAGATCGTATCGAAGCGGATTTTGCGCATCGCCGCCGAACGCGTAGCGATAGGGTACGCTGTGATTTTCCGGCACGCCGGGCCCGAGCGCGCCGGGCACCGAAAGCGCCGGATCCGGCTTGAACGGCACCGAATCGAACGCCGAAAGCCGAACGCCGATCTTCAGCCGCGGCGCCTCAGTGCGAATCCCCTCGACAATCTCGCGCATGAATCGCGTGCGATTTTCCAGGCTTCCCCCATAGGGGCCGGGCCGCTCGACGGCGCTGAGGAATTCGTGGCCGAGATAGCCGTGACAGTGCTTGACGTCGACGAAATCGTAACCGCAGGCCCCGGCGCGCTTCGCAGCCACGACATAGTCATCGATCAGCCGCTTGATCTCGTCGTCGCCGATCACCGGCCGGCCGGGCGGATATCCGAATTTGCGATCGAGCAGAGGATGGTTATAGGCGATGATGGATTCGAATTTGGTGTTGTCGTTCGGCTTGCAGAAGCGGCCCGAATGCGTCAACTGCAGCCCGATCACGAGGTCGTCGTCGTCACCGGTTGCTTCCTTGTGCGCGTCGATGACGAGGTCGCGCAGGGCCGCGATCGCACTCTGGCTTTCCGCGGTCATGGTGAGCTGCTTCGGATTGGCGCGACCGTCGAAGCGCACCGCACAGGCTTCGCCGCCCCAGATCAACTTGGCGCCGCTGAGCCCGAAGCGGCGCCAGCGCCGCCTGGTGTTGTCCGACGGCTTGCCGTCGCGCTCGCAATCCCAGCCCTCCATCGGCTGGATCGCCAGGCGATGTCCGATTTTCATGCCGTCGATTTCAACCGGCGCCGCCAAAGGCGCATTCGGACCATGCGCGACGATGTCGTCGCACGGCATATCGATCCCGAGCGATTGCAGGTAGTTGCGAAAGCCGGTGACGCCATCGAGCGAGCCGACCTTGGGATAGTCGCCAAACTTCATATGCTCCGCCTTCTTGCCAGGATAGCGCGCTACACCATTGTGCTCAGGGCGCCTTCACATAAGCCAGGATGACGTCGACAGCATGTGCCCGCCGCAGCCGGCGTTCGGCCGGGCTGCCCAGCGCCCGCGCGAACGCCACCGACAGCGTCGCCGAATTGGAAAAGTAGAAGTAGCTCAGCGCCGACATCGAGATATACAGATGCAGGGGATCGATCCCGGGCCTGATCTCGCGGTTGGCGACGCCGGCGTCGAGGACGCTGCGGATCACATCGACCAACGACAGATTCATGTCGCGCAGCCGCCGCGAACGCTTGAGATAGGCCGCACCCAGCATGTTCTCGCCGGCCAGCAACGCGATGATCTGCTGATTTTTCTCGCAGTAGTCGAACTTGAATTCGACCAGCGTCCGGATCGCGACCAGCGGCGCAAGGTCGGTGAGGTTGAGTTCGCGTTCCGCCTTGCGCATGGCGCTGTAAGCCCGTTCCAGCACCGCCAGATACAGCTCTTCCTTGGAGCCGAAATAGTAGTACAGCATGCGCTTGTTGGCCGCCGCCTGATCGGCAATGAGGTCGACGCGGGCGCCGGCAAGTCCCTTGGTGGAGAATTCGATCTCCGCGGCGGCAAGCAGGGCCTGCCGGGTTCGCTCGGCATCGCGCACCGGTTCGAGCGGCGCTTTTGCCTTTGCCGATGCCGCCGACCGCTTGGCTTTCGTGGTTGCCGCAACAGCCATCACGACACCGCCTTTGTCAAAAACCGGTTGAGACGCTCGGATCGAATTGGCCGATCCTTGCCGGCGATGATAGCGGCGAGCCCCATGGCTTGCGGTCGAAAAATCCGCAAATCCATCGCTTTCAGCGCCGGCGAGACCTCCGGCCGAAATTGCATCTGCGCCAGGATATCGCGTTCGAGTTCGACACCCGGCGCGATCTCGATCAATTCGAGGCGGCCGGCTTCGTTGCGTCGAAACACCGCCCGCTCGGTGATGTACAACGCCCGCTGACCGTTCTGCGCCGCCAGCGCGCCGGAATAGGTCACCTGCTGCACCTTGCCGACGAATTTCTTTTCGGTACCTTCGCGGCCGATATGGGTTCGTCCGTCGCTCCAGGTGATATCGAGGCCGCCGGCGGTGAATGTGCCGCTGAAGATCATGGTCTTGGCGTTCTGGCTGATATTGATGAAGCCGCCGGGCCCAACGATCTTGTCGCCGAAACGGCTGACATTGACATTGCAGGCCTCGTCGACTTCGGCGAAAGAAAGAAATGCCAGATCGAGCCCGCCGCCATCGTAAAAATCGAACTGATAGGGCTGGTCGACCATGGCCTGATAGTTGCGGCCCGCCCCCGGTTCGTTGCCCGATGCCGGCACACCGCCGATCAGCCCCTGCTCGTTGGTGAGCACGACCTCGTCGATCGCATCTTCTTCGGCGGCCAGCGACGCAATTCCGGTCGAGATCCCGGAGCCGAGATTGCAGATTGCACCGCGATAGAGCTCGAGCGCGGCACGGCGCGCCACCACCTTGCGAACCGAAAATGGCAGCGCGGCGATGTGGCCGAGCGGCACCTTGATCTCGCCGGCATAGGCCGGATCATGCACGGTGAAGAATGTCTGGGTTTGCCCGGGATCGACCACGATCAGATCGACCAGCATGCCCGGGATTTTCACCTGCTTCGGCGGCAGCGTGCCACGCAAAGCCATGCGCTTGACCTGGGCGATCACGATGCCGCCGGCGCGGCGGGCAGCCTGCGCCATCGAGATCATCTCGCCGAATACCGCCTCATGCTCCATCGTGACGTTGCCGTCTTCGTCGGCGCTGGTGCCGCGCACCAGCGCGACGTCGACATGGAAGGACTTGAAAAACAGATATTCCTTGCCGCCAATGGTGGTGAGTTCGACCAGATCTTCGGTCGCCCGTTCGCTCTGTTTGCCGCCGCCAAGGCGCGGATCGACGAACGTGTGCAGGCCGACATGCGTGGTCAGACCGGGGCGGCCTGCCGCCATTTCGCGCGTCAATTGCGACAGGCAGCCCTGCGGCAGCGTATAGGCCTCGATGGTGTTGGCGGCGGCCATGCGTTCGACCGGCGGCGAGTCGACCAGCGTGCCGCAGACCACCCGCTTCAACAGGCCGGGATGGGCCAGATGGCCGATGCCGCGGTTGGCGCGGTCGCCGAGCCCCACGGGATGCACCGTGGTCAGATTGCGAGGCTCGCCTTCGGCCAAAAAGCGCTTGGCGATCGCCGCGATCAGCGTGTCGGGCACGGAATGTCCGGCGCCGGAACCGCCGATCAGCAGCGTATCGCCGCTGGCGACCAGTTCGGCAGCTTGATCGGCCGTGACGACTCGCGGTGCCATGTCCGTTATGCCGCCACGCCGCGACTGCGCAGCGCAGCGCCGATGCGCGATGCCGTCGCCAAATCCAGCCGACTCTTCCCGTTGAACAACCGCGTTGACCGCATCGTCCGCAACCCATTGCCCTTAATAAGTATCTAGTTAGTTATATGAGGAACCGCCTCGGCGCGTCAATCCATCGCCAGCACGCCCTTCGACTTGAAGATGTCGCGAATGCGGGTGGAATACTCGTGAAACCGCGCCGGTAGCTGATCCAGCCGCCGCGGGCGCGGCAAGTCGATGTCGATGATCTCCACGATCCGTCCCGGCCGCGGTCCCATCACCACCACCCGGTCGGCGAGCAGCACCGCTTCCGGGATACTGTGGGTGATATGCAATGCAGTCTTGCGGGTTTCCATCCACAGCCGCTGTATATCCATCGAAATCTGCTCGCGCGTCAGCGCGTCAAGCGCGCCGAACGGCTCGTCCATCATCAACATGCTCGGGCCGTGCACCAGCGCGCGGCAGATCGACACCCGCTGACGCATGCCGCCGGACAACTCGTAGGGTTTCTTGCTCTCGAACCCTTCAAGCCCAGTTGCCTTCAAAAGACTGCGCGCGATCGGCTCATATCTGGCGCGTTCCAGCTTGCGGATATCGACCTGAAGCATCACGTTGGCCAGCACATCGCGCCAGTCGAGCATGATGGCTTCCTGGAACACGATGCCGACGTCGGTCTGCGGACGATCGACCCGTTTGCCGGCAACCGTGATGGTTCCCGATGTGTAGGGCTGCAGTCCCGCCACCATCTTGAGGATAGTGGTCTTGCCGCAGCCGCTGGGTCCGACCACGGCGACAAACTCGGACTGCCGGATATCCAGATTGATCTCGCCACAGGCTTCGACCATCCCGGTTTTGGTCCGGAATTTTTTGCCGACATTCGACAGCCGGATGTAGGGTTCGCTCATGGCCTGCAAATTCCACCGTCGGATCACGCGAGACGAAAATGTCCCCGCGCGGGTAGCCCGCGCAGGGACGCGATATCGGGGTTATTGCTTGGCCGTCGTGTACGGCGGCTGCGCGAGATATTCGTTGGTATAGTACTTGCCCAGATCGGCCTGCGCGGTCAGGCCGGCGTATTTCTCCAGCAAGTCCTGGCTTTCCTGCCAGTCTTCCTTGGCCGACCAGAACAGCGGTTTGCCCTCGGTGTGCTTGGTGTTGGTGATCGTCAGCGTGCCGTTGATTTCCAGCAGCGCGATCTCGGAGTTGAAGGCCGGCGCATGCTTGATAAAGATCGCGGCTGCCTCGTCGGGATGTTGCCTGGTATATTCCCATCCGCGTTGCGATGCCGCCAGAAAGCGCCGCAGCCGATCCTGATTCCTGGCATCGCTGACCCAATCATTGTTGACGATGATGGCGCTGCTCAAGGTCGAAATGCCGGCCATGTCATAGAGCCTGGTCCAGCCCATCTTGACGCCGCTCTTGAGCTGCATGCGCGGACCCTGATCCATGAAATAGCCGAGCAGGGCATCGGCCTGGCCGCCGAGCACGGCCTGCTCTTTCGCCGCCGGATTGGCGACGGTGACCAGTTTCACGTCACTTACCTTCATGTCGAGCTTGCCCATGAAAGCGGTGAAGATCGCAAGGCTGGCGTCGCCGGCGGTGATGGCAATCCGGCTGCCCTTGATTTCGGATATCTTGCTCGGCCGCGGATTGTCCGCACGGTAGATGAACGACATCGGGCTCTGCTGCAGCGTCACGCCGACGGCCTTGATCGGCATGCCGGCATTGATGCCGCGCATCATGGTCGCCGCATCGACATAGGAGACCGGGTTGGTGGCGTTGGCGGTCAACTGCGCGACCGTGGTCGAGCCGCTGCCTTCGAGGATCTCGACGTCGAGGCCGGCTTCCCTGTAGAACCCCTTGTCCAGCGCCACGAAGAAAGGCGCGTGCTCGCCATACAGCGTCCAGTTCAGCCGAAACGGAAACTTGTCGAGCGCCTGAGCACCGGCCGGCGCGGCCAGCGTCATGGCAGCGGCCGCCGCCATCAGCGATAGTAGGATCTCTCTACGCCTCATGATCATTTTCTTCCCTGCAACTTGTCTTCGCCTTCGCGACGAAGCTCTGTTTGGCCTTCGATCGTAACTCGCTTCCGGCTACATGGTGCCCGACTCCACCCGATGGGTGACATGCCATGGGATCAGGAAGCTCTCGAGCAATTCAACGAGGTAATAGAAAACCAGGCCGATGATGGTGAGCGCCACGATGGTGGCGAACATCAGCGCCGACTCCATGTTCGAATTGGTGACGAGCAGCAGATAGCCGAGGCCTTTGTCGGCGCCGACGAATTCGCCGACCACGGTGCCGGCGATCGCCAGCGTCGCCGCCACCTTGAGGCCGCTGAACAGATACGGCAGGCTGGTCGGCAGCCTGAACCGCGCGAACACCTGCATCCGTGTAGCGCCCATCGAGCGCGCGAGGTCCGTCATTTCCGACGACATCGAGCGCAACCCGACCGCCGCGTCGATGACAATCGGAAAGAACGAAATCAGGAACGCGACCAGGATTTTCGGCGTCGGCCCGACCCCGAACCAGACCAGGAACAATGGCGCGATCGCCACCTTCGGAATGATCTGGAAGAACAGCATGGTCGGCATCACCAGTTGATTGAAGCGCCGCGACGACGTGATCGCGATTGCCAACGGAATGGCGATGCCGACCGCCATGGCATAGCCCGCCAGCATTTCGTAGACGGTAATCCAGCCATTGCTGAGCAACAGCGGAAGTTGAT
Source organism: uncultured Alphaproteobacteria bacterium (assembly GCA_963748165.1). Classification (GTDB taxonomy): domain Bacteria; phylum Pseudomonadota; class Alphaproteobacteria; order Rhizobiales; family Xanthobacteraceae; genus Bradyrhizobium. Next base: position 208,274 of record CAVVIM010000015.1, on the reverse strand, counting down.
CGATGAAGGCGTGGCCGATGGCGGAGGGTGAGGGCAGCAGATAGGCCGGCACGCCCCAGGCCACCACGAAAATCTGCCACACCAGCAGGAAGCCCACGATGCCGGCCAGCGGCGTCAGTCTCCCGAGGATACCGCCTGCTGCCGCGCTCGCCTCCCCGTCATCGGGTCTTGCAGAATCACTCGCCAGCGCCATCGTTCCCTTTCCCAGGCCGCATCGTTCGATCGTGCGGTTTTGCATTAGCGTATCAGAGGCCGCAAACCGGTAAAGCTGCCCGGGCCTGCGTCACGTTCGTCATCGACTTTAGTACGACTCGATCGCAATCCCCTCGCGTTCCTGGCCCGATGCCCTGTTTGCGAGCCTTGCCCGCTGCCGCAGAGCCTTGCCCGCTGCCGCAGAGCCTTGCCCGCTACCGCAGAGCCTTGCCCGCTGCCGCAAGAGGCTTGGATCGAGTTTAACTATCTGGTTAGATCAGCGCGAGCAAAATTATCGGGCGGCCGGGAATCTGCCGGGACGGCGGCTGAGCCGGCCAGCGTGCAGTGCGCGGAACATGACTGACGCATCTTGTCTTGAGCATGGATTGGGCGACCCGAGCGCTATCGACCGCTGCGGTCGCTGGCGGGCGATGACAGCGTGACTGCGCCTCTGTTCGGCGTGCGCGAGGTTGTTCTCTACGAAAGAGACGTCCGGCTGCGGATGCCGTTCCGGTTCGGCGTCGTGACACTCACCGAGGCGCCGCAATGCTTCGTGCGCGTTCGTGTCGAGTTTGCCGACGGCCGATCGCAATGGGGCGCCGCCGCAGAACTGCTCGCCCCGAAATGGTTCGACAAGAACCTGGCGCTGTCGAACGAGGATAATTTCGACCAGTTGCGGCTGGCGCTGCGGCTCGCGGCCGGCGCCTATATCGACGGCAAGGCACGAACCGCGTTTGGCCATTTCGCCGCGCATTACCGCGAGCAGATCGAGACCGGCGCCGCGCACGGCCTCAACTCGCTGGTGGCCAATTACGGCCCGGCGCAGTTCGACCGTGCCATCCTCGACGCGCTGTTCCGGTCGCTTGGTTGTTCGTTCTATGCCGGCATGCACGACAACCTCGCCGGTATCGATCCGGCGCTGCTGGGCCGCGACGGCGAGGACCTTGCCGGTTTCGACATGCCGGGTTTTCTCGCGCAACTGGCACCGGCGGGCTCCGTCGCCGCGCGCCATACCGTCGGGTTGGTCGACGCGATCGGCGGTCATCCCGGACAAGTCGGCGATGGCCTGCCGGAATCGCTGGAGGAAGTCGTGGCGACCTACGGCCACCGCTATTTCAAGCTCAAGGTTGGCGGCGACCTCGACGCCGATCTGGCCAGACTGACCGAGATTGCCGCCGTTCTCGATCGCCTGCGAGGGCCTTACTTCGTCTCGCTTGACGGCAACGAACAATACAATGATATCGCGGCGCTGCTCGAATTGTGGCGCCGGATGCAGGATGCGCCGCTCGCTGCAGCGGCTGGTCGCGAGCATTCTGTTCATCGAACAGCCGATCACCCGCGCCCATGCGCTCGATGACGACGTGTCGGCGCTGTCTCGCGTCAAGCCGGTCATCATCGACGAATCCGACGACGAACTCGGCGCCTTCCCGCGAGCCCGCGGCCTCGGCTACAGCGGCGTCTCCAGCAAGGGCTGCAAGGGGCTGTACAAATCCATTTTCAATGCCGCGCGATGCGCGCAGTGGAATGTCGAGGCCGGTACGCCGCGCTATTTCATGACCGGCGAAGACCTGACCGTTCAGGCAGGCCTTGCGCTGCAGCAGGACCTCGCACTGGTCAATCTGATCGGCATCCAGCATGTCGAACGCAACGGCCACCATTATGTGAACGGCATGGCCGGCCTTCCCGCGGCCGAGCAAACCAGCTTTCTGGCCGCGCATCCCGATCTCTACGAGCATACATACGGCGCAACCCGGCTCAAGATTCGCGCCGGCCGGCTCGACATCGGATCGCTCGCTCGACCCGGTTTTGCCTCCGCCGCCCACCCCGATTGGGAAACGCTCAGGCAGATGGCCTAGTTGCGGCCCTCATAGAGGTCGCGGCCGAGCACGAGCGCGCGGATCTTGCCGTCGGCAATGCCGCGCTTGAGCATCCAGAACCCGCAGTCGGGGTGGATATATTTCACCCGCCCGACACCCAGAATCCTGTCGGCGTGCTCGATCGCACGGGCAATGCAGTCAGCGGATTCAACCACCGTCTGCTTGATGTCGACGACGCCGAGCCCGAAGCCGATCTCGGGCCGCAATTCCCTGAACACCGCGAGTTCCTCAGGCGGGCGGTGCGCGTTCTCCATGACGATGTGGTTCACATGCAGCCTGTTCAGATAGTCGATGAGCTTGCCCCAGCCGCCCTTCTGGATGGTCTGGCCGCCGTAATTGCCGAAGCAGAGATGCACCGCAGGTACGGTCGGGATGGCGTCGAGCACCCGATTCATGGCGTCCGCCGCCCACTCCCACTCCTCGGGGCTCCCCGGCAGGTTGGCTTCGTCGACCTGGATGACGTCTGCATCGATATGCCTGACCTGTTCCGCCAGCACGTCGGCGATCGCCATGGTGAGTGCCGCCTTGTCCTTGTAGTGGTTGTCCAGCAGCATCTTGGCGAGCATGTGCGGACCGGTCAGCGTGAATTTCAACGGCCGCGTCGCGAGCTTTCTCGCGCGCGTGCAGGCGGCCGGCAGATCGAGCGAGCCCGGACCGATAGCGCCGTCAACCACGCCTGGCGGCCGGCTGCGGAATTTATGGTCCGGCGATTGCTTGAACGCCAGCCATTCGGCCAGCCCGATTTCGTTGCGCACGCCCGACATGGGACGCACGAAAAATTCGATCATGCCGTTGGTCTCGGGATGATTGACATCGAACCGGTAAAGTTCCCCGTCGCATACGAGGTCGATCCCGGCCTGCTCCTGGGTGTCGATCACGACCCGGGTCGCGTCGATCACCGCCTGCTCGGACGGCAGCGCCACCAGCCAGTCCGGCACCGGGTAGGAGCCGACCGTGGTGGTCAGGATGCGGGCGTTGTTACCGGGTTGTGCAGCGGACATTTGATTCATGGCACGGTCTTTTTTGTGGGCGCCACGAATTCTATGCCTGTTAACCATCCGGTTACAAGGGGGCCTGCGCCGCCGAATGGTCAACGTTGAATGTTGGCTGAGGGTTTGCGCTCAGGCCGCGGGCGACCGCTGTACGCGGATCAGGGAGCCCGCTCAGCTCCATCCCGGCTACGAATTCTCGCCGCCGCAATGACGAGGGACCGTTGCCGCCGGTACCGGCTATCGCATGACCAGGTGCTTCGGCTCGCTCGCGCTGCCGACTTCGAAGCGGGGTGCCACCGGATACCAGATGATCCGGGCGGAGACGATGACGACGACAAGCAGCCAAAAGGCGAACTGGCCGGCGCGGTCCAGCGCAACCGAGGCGGACTCGATTCTCGCCGCCCTGCGATTTTCCCGGGTCGTGGCCGGCGATACCTCGCCATAGGGGTCGAATTTCTCGGTCAACATCGCGATTTACGCCGTCGTTGCTGCTCGTTGCCAGCGCAATTTATGTGGCAAGAGCGCCCGACAGGGCAATGGTCGGATTTTTCAATGTTGCGTCGACGGCGAATGCTTTGTTTTGCGTTGCGGGCCGCCGGTAGAACCGGACCCTCAGGGCCGAACGCCCCCGGGCGAATCACCCCTGCTGTCCGTTGGCTCAACCGCCGGGATCAGTGCGAGGTCCGGGAGACAGACCCGCCCGCCGCGCGCGCTTCCTGAATGGCGCGCCACACCCGCTCCGGCGTGAGCGGCATATCGATTTTCGCGACGCCGAATTCCGACAGCGCGTCGATCACCGCATTGACGATGGTGGTCAGGCTGCCGGCACAGCCGGCCTCGCCGCACCCCTTGGTGCCCAGCGGGTTGGATTTCGCCGGCGAGGGATGACTGCCGACGGCCATCCACGGAATATCTTCCGCGCGCGGCACCGCGTAGTCCATGAACGAGCCGGTGATCGGCTGCCCGCTGCTGTCGTAGCTGACCTCTTCCATCAGCGCCTGGCCGATGCCCTGGGCAACGCCGCCGTGCATCTGTCCCGCCACCAGCATCGGGTTGATGATGGTGCCGAAATCATTGGCGCCGGTGTAGCGCACGACATTTACGACGCCGGTATCGGGATCGATCTCGACCTCCGCTACATGACAACCGTTCGGATAGGTCGAGGGAACTTCGCTGCTATTGTGATCGACGCTGAGCGAGGCCGGCAGTCCCTCCGGCATCTTGTCGTCGCGCAGTCGGCGCGCCAACTCCATGATGTCGATACTGCGATCGGTTCCGGCGATGGTGAACCGGCCGTCGGAGAATACGATGTCGCTCTCGGCGGCTTCCATCAGATGCGCGGCCGCCTGCTTGCCCTTGGCGATCACGAGGGCCGCAGCTTCGACAATGGCAAGGCCGGTGGCCGTGACCGAGCGCGAACCGCCGGTGCCGCCGCCGAAATGCACGATGTCGCTGTCATTTTGTTCGAGCCTGATCTTGTCGAAGGGAACTCCCAGTTGCGCCGACAATATCTGGGAAAACGGCGTCGAATGGCCCTGGCCATAATCCAGCGTCCCCGTAACCAGCGTCACCGCACCATCCGGCTCGAACACGATCTTGCCGAGTTCGCCCCGCGGCGGCGCGGTAGATTCGAGGTAGGATCCCACGGCAATGCCGCGCAGCCTGCCGCGCTTCCGGCTCTGCTTCCTTCGTTTGCCGAAACCGGAATAATCCGACAATTCCAGCGCCGTGCCGAGCACGCCGGCAAAATCACCGCTGTCATAGGTGACCCCGGAGGCTGCCGAGTACGGCATCTGTGACGATTTGACGAAATTGCGCTTGCGCAGCGCCAGCCGGTCGACACCCAGTTCGGCGGCGGCGCGATCGATCAGGCGCTCCATGAAATAATTGGCTTCCGGTCGTCCGGCGCCACGATAGGCTCCCATCAGCGTGGTGTTGGTGAGCACGCATTTGAGATCCACCGCCAGAAGCGGTGTCGAATAAACACTCGTGATGTTCTTTGCGATGTTTGCCGATAGCGGGTTCGGCGACACGTTGGAAATGTAGGCGCCGAGATTGCCGTAACCGCTGACGCGGATCGCGAGAAACTTGCCGTTGCCGTCGAGCGCCAGTTCGGCGTGGATGTTCTGAGCCCGGCCCTGGCTGTCCGAAAGAAAGCTGCCGGAACGTTCGTCGGTCCATTTCACCGGTTGGCCAAGCGCCTTCGCGGCGTGCAGGATACAGATATATTCCGGGTAATGGATGTTCTTCATGCCGAACGAACCGCCGACATTGGCGGTGAGCAGCCGGATCTGGTCGCGAGGTACCTTGAGTAGCTGCGCCAGCGCAGCACCATTGCCTGCAACGCCCTGGGTCGGCGCATGAATAATATAGCGCTTGCTCGACTTGTCCCAACGCGCGAGCGCGGTGCGCGGCTCCATCGCGACAACGGCGACCCGGGTATTGGCAATGTCGAGCCTGGTGACATGGGCGGCGGCAGCGAAGGCGGCTTCCACCGCGGCGGTGTCGCCATAATGGTAATCCAGCGCGACGTTGTCGGGGATGTGATCATAGAGCCGCGGCGCACCCGGCTTCGCGGCGGCCTCAGCGCCGGTGACGGCCGGCAGCGGCTCGATGTCGAGCAGCACGGCCTCCGCCGCATCCCGCGCCTGCGTGACGGTATCGGCGACCACGAACGCCACGGGATCGCCGACAAAGCGAACCTTGTCGGTCATCAACGGCAGGCGATTGGTTTGCCGCAACGGCGAGCCGTCCCGATTCTTCAGCGGCATGCCGCAGGTGAAGGGAGCATATTGGTCCGCGGTGAGATCCGCGCCGGTCCAGACCCCGCGGACGCCCGGCATCGCCCTGGCGGCCACCGTGTCGATGCTGCGGATGATGCCGTGGGCCTGACTGCTGCGAACCATCCAGGCATGGAGCTGGCCCGGCAGACTGAAATCGTCGGTGTAGCGGCCCTTGCCGCGGACGAGCGTGTCATCTTCCTTGCGTCGGACCGGCTGACCGATGCCATTATTTTGCGCTGCGGCGACGGGACCATGGTGTTGCGGGAGGGTGTGATCCTGCATGAGACCCCTCGAAACTGGCGGCCTTGCGAGATTCCGGCCAAGCCGTCTGGTAGCCCAGCGGCGCCGAAACAACAACGCTCGAATAGGCATGACCGTCGCCTGCCGTGGCAGGGGTCGTCACGCCGACCGCTCGGGCGCACCGAGATCGCGTCAAGCGAACAAGCGGATGATACAAAGGCTCATCATCAACAACAAAAGCAATGAAATCGTCACCGCCGCCGTCACCTTGCCGCCAACACGCCGGAGCACGGTGATATCGACGCCCAGTCCCAGCGCGGCCATCGAAACCACCGTCAGCAGAGAAGCCACCTTCAGCACCGGCGCCGCAATCGCAGCGGGCAGTATTTCGAACGAGCGAAACGCTGCCAGAACCAAAAAGCCGATGATGAACCAGGGCACCAGTTGAAGCGGATTGAAGCCGGTCACCGCCGCCGGCCCGCCCTGCTCCTTGCCGCAGTCCGCGTCCGAGCAGCGAGAAGCCAACCACGATCGGCCCAAGCGTCAGAACCCGCACCAGCTTGACCAGCGTCCCGATCTGGGTGCTGATCAGGCCGACCGGTACGGTGGCCGCGAGCACCTGCGGCACGGCGTAGACGGTCAGGCCGGCCAGAATGCCGTACTGGGTCGGCGAAAGTGCCAGCAACGGAAGCAGCAGCGGCAGGCCGAGCACGATCACCACGCCGAGGATGGCGGTAAAGGATATCGACGCCACGATGTCATCGCCGTTCGCACCGATCACGGGCGCGATCGCCGCGATCGCCGAATTGCCGCAGATCGAATTGCCGCAGGCCACCAGGATCGAGAGTCTGACCGGCAGTCCAAGCATTCGGCTGATGCCGTAGCTGGCGGCGAGGATAACTCCGACCGTGATCACGATCGCGGAAATCAGGGTCAGGCCGGAAGCGGCAATCGTGGAGAACGAGATGGTGGCACCGAGCAGCACCACCGCCAATTCCAGCACCTGCTTGGCGCTGAATGCGATCCCCGGACGCCAGCGCTGGTCCGGTTCCCAGAAGCTGCGGACGGCGATGCCGATCAGGATCGCAATCACCAGCGCTTCCAGATAGGGATGGCTGAAAACGCGCTCTTCGAGCTGCTGAAGGACGAGCGACACCAGCGTGATGGCGACGCTGAGCGCGATACCGGGCGCCAGCGACTTGATCCGCGCGGCGATGGCGCTTGCCGCAGAGTCAGGCTTGTTGACTGCAGACATCCCTCACTCCTGCGCGCCGACAGGCGCAATCGACCATGCACCACCATGTGCGAATCCGGGTTTGTACAGCAAATCGCACCCCCGTGCGAACGGCGAAGGCGCACCGTCGATCGGCGCGCCTTCGGCCTGCGTCGTGTATTTGTCAGTACGTCGCGGCAAGATAGTCAACAATCTTACCAACATCGGCGTCGTCGATCTGGGCGCCGTAGAGCTTGATCATCTTGTTGACTTCGACCTGCCAGAAATCCTTCTTGTACTTCGGTCCGCGTGGCTGGGTCGCGACATAGTCGGCCGAATGGCAGGCCGTGCAATTGTTCTGCACGACCTCGAGGTTCGGACCGGGCCTGAAGGCCGCGGTTTCGTCCGGCAGCTTGTAGGTGACCGTCTTCGCAACGGCGGTGACCACGCCGTAACCGCCGATGGCCGTCGCAACGATGCTCGAAAGCGCAATCAGTGTCGATCGTTTCATCATCGTTCTCCTCAGGCGGCCGTGACGCGGACGGTTTCGATCACGTTGCGCATATACCCCGCCGGATTCCAGGTCGCCTCCATCGGCTGTGTCTTTCCGTCATTGCTGGTCGCGCGAACCTTCAGTCCGTGGGCGCCGGCCGCGAGCTTCACCGAGAGGCTCCATTCACGGAAGGAGTATTTGCCGAGATCCTTGCCCAGTCTGGCCGTCTCCCAGGTCTTCCCGTCGTCAGTGGACACGGCAACGTCCTTGATACCGCTACCACCGTCGAACGCGATCCCCTTCAGGGCGGTGCTGCCGGCCTTCACTTTGGCACCGTCGGCGATATTGGTGATGAACGAGCGCACATTGAACCGGTTGATGGGAATGGTGGCCTTCGGCGCGGTGCCGGGTTCGACGCAGTGGCAGTCATTATCCGGGACGCGGTAAGCGGTCTTCATCCAGAAACCGTCGAAGACCGTGTCGACCACGTTGATCTCGTTGAGATGCTTGACCCAGTAGGTGCCGTAATAGCCGGGCACCACGAGGCGGATCGGAAAGCCGTTGAGGAACGGCAGATCCGTTCCGTTCATCGAATAGGCGAGCATCACCTCGCCGTCGCGCGCGTGGTCGATGTCGAGCGCCTTGGCAAAATCGGGCGTCCTGTCGCTGACGGGGCCATCCATGCCGCCGAACACCACCTGCTTGGCGCCGGCCTGCACCCCGGCCTTGTCCAGCACCGCCTTCAGCGGAACGCCCTTCCAGCGCGCATTGCCCATCGCGCCATTGCCGAGCTGACCGCCGGCGACGCGCGGCGTGAAGAAGCCGCGGCTGTTGCCGGAACACTGGTTGACGGCGACGATGTCGACCGCCGGCATCTTGCGGATATCGGCCAGCGACAATTTGGCGGGCTTGTCGACCTTTCCCTTGACCTCGATCGAGAATTTGTCGGGATCGATATCGAGCGGCACGCCGGCGAGATGGTAGCGCACGAAAAACGCGTCGTTCGGCGTGATCGCGCTCTCGTTAAATACCGCGAACGGGGTTTCGAACTGCGGCGGCCGGCTGGTAAGCCCGATCATCGGCCGCTTCTGCGGATATTTGACGATCGGCCGCTCGCCGTTTTCGAACGGCAGCGTCACGTTCTGCGCGGCAAAGCTCGCGAGCGACGAGCCGCCGAGCGCGCCACCTCCCGCGAATATGGCCGCGCCCCCTTGCAGAACTGTTCTCCGGTTCATCATTTGCTTTCTCCCTTGGTGACAGCATCGCGGTATCGCCGGTCTTACGGACCGCCGAACCAATCAGGCATTAACCGGCGACGCCGGCGCAAGACCGCCGACGCCTGCGAGAAACTCGGCGATCTCGTGCGGCGTATCCGCGACCCGGACGCCCGCTTTCTCCAGTGCCGCGCGCTTGGACGCGTAGCCGCCGCGGCCGCCGGTTACGATCGCTCCGGCATGGCCCATCTTCTTGTCGGGTGGTGACGAGCGCCCGGCGATAAAGGACGCCACCGGCTTCTTCATCCCGCGGGCGTATTCCGCCGCTTCCTCCTCCATCGAGCCGCCGATCTCGCCGACCAGAACAACCGCCCTGGTGCGATCGTCGCGATCGAGCGCCTCGAGCGCGTCGCGAGAGGTCGTACCGATGATCGGATCGCCGCCGATGCCGATGAAGGCGGATTGCCCCAACCCTGCGCGGGTCAGGTTCAGGCACATCAACGTTCCCAGGCTGCCGCTGCGCGAAATCACGCCGACGCGGCCGGGCATGAAGATGTTGGGATTGTGACCCGGCATGATCCCGACAAAGCCTTCTCCCGGGGTCACGATGCCCGCGGTGTTGGGCCCGACGATCCGGCTTTTCGAACCGCGCGCGCGGGCAAAGATGTCCAGCACGTCATGGCCCGGAATGTGTTCGGTCAGCACCACGATGGTGCCGATCCCGGCATCGATGGCGTCGATGATCGCGTCCCTCGCCATTGTCGGCGGAATGAAGATCACCGAAATGTCGCACGGTGTCTGTTTGGCAGCCTCGACGGCGGAGCTGAAGATCGGAACGCCGATATGGCTATCCCCCGCCCGCTTGGGATTGACGCCGGCGACAATTTCGGTGCCGCGCTCCATCATCCTGGCTGCCCAGAACGTTCCCTGCTTGCCGGTGATGCCCTGCACCAGAACCTTTTGACCGCGCCGATAGATCATTGTGCCGCCTCGACCGCCGCCTTGACGGCGTCTTCCATGAGATCATAGGGCTCGATGCCAAGCCGTTCCCGGACCAGCTTGACCGCCTCGTCTTCGCCGGTGCCATGAATGGAAAAGAACGCCGGGATCTTTGGTTTCAGCTTTTCCCAGGCGCGAACCACGCCGTCCGCCATCACATCCGTTCGCGCGAATGCGCCGCAGAAATTCACCACCAGGCTTTTGACGCCGGGATTGGACAGCACCAGATCGAGCGCCACCTCGGCCTTGGTATAGGCCTCGCCGCCGATTTCGAGGAAGTTCGCGGGCCGGCCGCCGAAATGATCGATGACGTCCATGGTGGTCATGGTCAGACCGGCGCCGTTGGCGAGAACGCCGACGTTGCCGTCGAGCTGGATAAAGCGAAGCCCGTGCGCGGCGCCGCGCTCTTCCAGCACCGTCATCTTCGCCGGCGAGGCGACCTTGACGAGGTCGGGCTGCCGCGCCGTCGAGGCGTCGTCCAGCACGAACTTGCAATCCAGCGCGACCACCTTGCCGCCGCGCAGGATGGCAAGCGGATTGATCTCGACCAGTTCGGCATCTTTCTCGCAAAACGCCCGGTAGATCTTGACGAGCACATCGGCGACGCCGTCGGTCGCCGCGCCGAGTTGCATCCCCTCGAGCAGGCGCCGCCGCCTCGGCCGCGCCGAAGCCGCGCCCGACGTCAACGACGTGCCGCCGGATCGCATCGGGCTTTCGTTCGGCGACTTCCTCAATGTCCATTCCGCCTTCGGTCGAGAACAGCACCATCGGACTGCGGCTGCCGACATCGACCAGGACGGCGGCATATAACTCTCTTTCGATCGGGCAGCGCTCCTCGATCAGCACCCGTTCGACGCGGCTGCCGCCGATGGTCATGCCGAGGATGGCGCGCGCCGCCGCCGCGCCGTCATCGGCGCTGTCGGCCATCTTGATGCCGCCGGATTTGCCGCGCTTGCCGGTCGGCACCTGGGCTTTGACCACGGAGGGTCCGATCCTGGCAACGGCGGCCGAAGCTTCCTCCGGCGTCCTGCACACCATGCCGTTCGGAATGGGTACCCCTGCCGGCAACAACACGTGACGCTTGGCTGCGTATTCTTCCAGGTTCATGGCGATGTCCTAGCGTCCGTAGCGTGCCCAATGCGGCCCAAACAGCTCTTCCTCGGACGGCTTGTCCTCCGGGATCGGAACGACGAGGTGGGTGATATTGAGGAAGTGCTTGAGGTTGAGGTTTTCCGAGATGCTGTTCTTCTGCCAGGAACCGCATCCCATCGTCAGCGTGAATTCCAGTCCGCTGTCGAAGCCGCCGCCATTACCGAAGGTATGGGCAAAATTCACCAGCACCCGCACCACCGGAAGGTCTTCGGCAAGCTGACGCGCCCGCGCCATGTTGGTGGTGTGCAGGCCCATGGAATGACCACGGCCCTGGAAATCCAGGATCTTCCGCACCGTCTCGGTCGCGGCCTCGAAATCGGACGCCCGGTACACCGTGAGCACCAGCGCAAGCTTCTCGCCCGAGAGCGGATACGCCTTTCCGATCCCGGTCTCTTCCACCAGCAGGAATTTCGCAGCGGCGGCGGCCGCCGGCAGGCGGAAGCTTTCCGCCAGCACCGGCATGTCGCGCGCAATCAGATGGCGGTTGAGCTTGCCGTTCTTCCACAACTCGCCCTGTACCCGCGCCTTCTGCGCGCCATCGACCAGATATCCACCGGCCTTCTTCAGCGCATCGATCGCCGCGTCGTACACCTCGTCCACGATCACCACGGCGTTTTCCGACGAGCACGAGGTGGCATTGTCGAAGGTCTTGGAGGCGCAGATCTTCTGCGCCGCGGCGGCAAGATCGGCGGTTTCATCGATGATGACCGGAACGTTGCCGGCGCCGACGCCGATGGCCGGCGTGCCGCTCCTGTAGGCTCGGCGGACATTGTCCTGCGAGCCCGTGACCACGACGAGATCGACCGCTTCCATGATGGCCTGCGTGGTGTCCTTGGTCACCGGCTCGGGCAGGATCTGAACCAGATCCCTGGGCAGTCCGACCTGGGCGAGCGCCTCGCGCATATATTCGACGGTCAGAGCCGTGGTGCGATAACCGAGCGGCGATGGCGCAATGATCACCGCGTTGCGGCCCTTGATCGCCATCATGGCCTTGTTGACCGGCGTCGCGCCCGGATTGGTCGACGGCGTGATGGCCCCGATCACGCCCATCGGCTTGGCGAACTTGACAATGCCGCGCTTGTCGTCGCGCTCGATTTCGCCGACCGATTTGGCGCGCAGAAGATCGCGCAGCGTGCCGAAGGTCTTGCGCTGCTTCTTGATGATCTTGTCCGGAACATTGCCGAGACCGGTATCCTTGACCGCGAGTTCGGCAAGTTCGCGCGCGTGCTCGGGCTTGTAGAGCGACCACGCCACGGCGCGCACGGCTTCGTCGACGCGGGCCTGGTCGGCATTTGCGAAACTCGCCTGTGCGATCCGCGCCAGCCGCACCAGATCGGCGGCGATTTGCTGCGCATCCGATACTCGACCGGTCATTTCAACGACAGCGCTCATGATATTCTCCTTTTTCCAATTGGCTGACATCGGCCGCGAACGAAGCAGGCCCGCGGGGGCGTCGGCATATCAAGTCGTCTTCAGGATCGGCGTGAAATCGTCGCGGACATCGACGAAGCGCTCCCCGGGCCTGCATCGCAGCGCCAGCAGCGCGCCGAGCAGAAGCACGACCAGCGAGCCTGCGAACGGTACGTCCCATCTGCCCGTCAGGTCGATCGCGTAGCCGAATACGACCGGCGAAATGATGCCGGCCATGCCGAAGCCGAAATTCATGAAACCGCTCGCACTGCCTGAATACTCCGGCGTGATATCCATCGGGATTGCCCAGATCGGCGCGACGATCAGCTCGGCAAAGAAGAAGGCCATGCTGAGGCAGATCGCCACCGTCAGCAGATCATGGATGAACAATATCGGCAACATAAAGCAGAACGATCCCAGGAAGCCGACCACGATCACCGAAATCCGGGCCTTTCCGACATCGCCGCTGCGCCGCAGAATACGGTCGCTGAGCATGCCGCCAACGGTATCGCCGACGACGCCGGCAAAGAACACCCCGGCCGCGAACAGCGCCGATTTCTTGAGGTCGAGCTTGTACTGATGCAGGAAGAACGACGGCAGCCAATTGAGATAGAGCCACAGGATCCAGCCGTAGCAGAAATCGGTCAGGGTGACCGGCATGATGCGCTTCAGCAGCGGGCCCCACGGAACTTCCCGGCGTGTCGCCGCGACCGACGATGGCGGCAGTCCTTCGAGGTCCTCCGGCTGGATGCCAGGATGCTGGCGCGGATCGTCGCGGAAATAGACCAGCCATAGCACGGCCCAGGCCAGGCTCAATCCGCCGAGGACGTAGAACGACATCCGCCACGAGAACGCAACAATGATGGCGGCGATCAGCGGCGGCGTCGCCGCGTTACCGAATCGCGAGAAGGCATGGGTGATGCCTTGCGCAAAGCCACGCTGGTCCGGGCGCATCCAGTTCGACAGCGCGCGCGTCGCGGTGGGAAAGGCCGGTCCTTCGCCGATGCCGAGTGCAAGCCGGGACATGAACAGCGCCGCCAATCCGCCGACCATGCCGGTCCATACCGTCGACGCCGCGACCAGCAGCGCACACAGGAACAGCGTCAGGCGCGGCCCCATGCGATCGCCGAGCCATCCGCCGGCGATCTGGAAGAAGGCATAGGGATAGGCAAAAGCGGAAAATGCGATACCCAGTTGTGTTGCGGTAAGGCCGAGGTCCTTCTGCATGATCGGCGCCGCCGTCGAGATATTGACCCGATCGACATAGAAAATGAGGTACATCAGGCAGATCGTGAACAGGATAAGGCGGCTCGCCTGGTTCCTCATGACCTTCATGCTTCACTCCCGGGGCTTCTTATTTGGGGTTTGCCCAGCTACCGCATCGGAGGTTAAACCGAAGGTCAGGCGGGCACCCGTTTGCCGTATGCTACAAGGTGAGCAGGCCATGGCGAAATCGATAGTCTGCATCGCCACCATTCGCGGAATTTATCATTGAACCAGGATCTCGACATCGCGTTGCTGAGGACGTTCGTCGCGATCGTCGATACCGGGGGACTTACCTCGGCCGGCAGAAAAGTCGGCCGCACCCAGCCTGCGATCACCCATCAGATCAGCCGGCTGGAGGACCTGACCGGCCGTACTTTGTTCGAAGACAACCGCCGCAAGCTCAGCCTCACCCATGACGGCGAAGTGCTGCTGGAGTTCGCCCGTGCCATGCTGCGGATCAACGACGAGGCGCGCGGCCGTTTTTCGACACCCGATATCGCCGGCCACGTCACGCTGGGAACCCCGGATCTCTACGCCCCCTATATTCTTCCGGAAGTGCTCGAAAGTTTCTCGCGCTCCCACCCGAACGTGGAAATCCAGTTGCGCTGCACCCGCAGCATCCACCTCCACGCGGCGCTGGAACGCAATGAGATCGACATCGCGCTGATGACCAATCAGCCCGAGTTCCGTCGCGGCGAACTGGTACGTCGCGAGCCGCTGGTGTGGGTCGCTGCGGTCGGCAGCAGCCCTGAATCGCGCAAGCCGCTTCCGCTGGCGGTGTTGCCGCAAGGAAGCGTCTACCGTCATCACGCGCTCGAGGCGCTGGGCGCCGCCGGACAGCAATGGTCGATCCGCTCGGTCTGCGACAGCATCGCCGGACTTCAGGCCGCGGTATTTGCCGGCCTTGCCGTCTCGGTGTTTCCGCGCTGCGCCATCGGACCCAACATCCGCAGCCTCGGCGAGCAAGACGGCCTTCCGCCGCTGCCGCCGATCGAACTGGTAATGCACCGAAAAAGCCAGGGCATTTCCGACGCCGCCGAGCAGCTCGCGCAGTACATCGCCCGTGAACTCGGCAACGCCGCCGCCCCGCCAACGAGCGTTGCCGGTTGAGAATGGTCATGGCCGGGCTTGTCCAGGCTTGTCCAGGCCATGACGGTATCCGCAACAAGCCGAGGTCGGAAATTGCGCTAGGCGGTCTTCTGCGGACGCATGTCTTCGCGCTTGATGCCGGCGACGACGACGGGCTTCTTCATGGCGTCGCGCCGGAACGGCTCGCCGAGTTCCTGGTTCAGCACGACCTCGATGAAGGTGGTGATGCCCTTGTTCTGGTCCTCGCAGGATTTCCGCAGCGCTTCCGTCAGTTCGGATTGCGTCTTGACGGCGACGCCCTTGAGGCCGCAGCCTTCGGCCACCTTCGCATAGCTGAGGTTGGGATCGAGCTCGGTGCCCACGAAATTGTCGTTGTACCAGAGGATCGAATTGCGTTTCTCGGCGCCCCATTGGTAGTTGCGGAACACCACCATGGTGACCCCCGGCCATTCCTTGCGGCCAATCGAACTCATCTCGTTCATCGAGATGCCGAACGCGCCGTCGCCGGCAAAGCCGACGCAGGGCGTGCCGGGATTGCCGATCTTGGCCCCGATGATCGACGGAAATCCGTAACCGCACGGCCCGAACAACCCCGGCGCCAGATATTTGCGGCCCTTCTCGAATGTCGGATAGGCGTTTCCGATCGCGCAGTTGTTGCCGATGTCGCTGGAGATGATGGCGTCGCGCGGCAGACCCGCCTGAATCGCGCGCCAGGCCTGACGCGGCGACATCCGCTCCCTGTCGCGGGTGCGCGCGTCCTTGTTCCAGGTCGTGCCCGGATCGTCTTCTTCATGGTCCATGCTCGACAGCGTTTGCAGCCATTTCGACTTGGTGGTGTGGATCAGCGCCTTGCGCTCGTCGCGGCCGGCATTGCCGGCGCTCGGCGAAAGCCGCGACAGAATGGCTTCGGCGACGAGCTTGGCGTCGCCGCAGATGCCGACCGTGACCGGCTTGGTCAGGCCGATCCGATCGGCGTTGATGTCGACCTGGATGATCTTCGCGCTCTTCGGCCAATAGTCGATGCCATAGCCGGGAAGCGTCGAGAACGGATTGAGCCGGGTGCCGAGCGCCAGCACCACGTCGGCCTTGGCGATCAATTCCATCGCCGCCTTGGAGCCGTTGTAGCCGAGCGGGCCGACCGCAAGCCTGTGACTTCCCGGAAAACTGTCATTGTGCTGGTAGTTGTTGCAGACCGGCGCGTCGAGCTTTTCGGCCAACGCGGTACAGGTCCCGATGGCATTGCCGAGTACCACGCCGGCGCCCGACAGGATGACCGGAAATTTCGCTTCCGACAGCAGCTTTGCCGCTTCGGTGACGGCGATATCGCCGCCGGCCGGACGCTCGAATTCGACGATCGCCGGCAGGTTGACGTCGATGACCTGGGTCCAGAAATCACGGGGGATATTGAGTTGCGCCGGCGCGGAAAGACGCTTCGCCTTGAGAATCACCCGGTTGAGCACTTCGGCAACGCGTGAGGGGTCGCGCACCTCCTCCTGATAGCAGA
Organism: uncultured Alphaproteobacteria bacterium; assembly: GCA_963748165.1. Taxonomy (GTDB): domain Bacteria; phylum Pseudomonadota; class Alphaproteobacteria; order Rhizobiales; family Xanthobacteraceae; genus Bradyrhizobium. The sequence goes on along the minus strand of CAVVIM010000015.1, from coordinate 191,850 downwards.
CCATGTCGCGGAACAGCGCCATCTGCTCGACTTCCTGGAAGCCGCCCTGCCCGATCGTCTTGTTCGCCGCCTGCGGCGTCACCAGCAGCATCGGCGTATGATTCCAGTACGCCGTCTTGATCGGCGTGACGAAACCGGTAATGCCGGGCCCGTTCTGCGCGATGGCCATCGCCATCTTTCCGGTCGAGCGGGTGTAGCCGTCGCAGATCAGGCCGCCGTTGGATTCGTGGGCGACGTCCCAGAAGGTGATGCCGGCCTGCGGAAACAGATCGGAGATCGGCATGAAGGCCGAGCCGATGATGCCGAACGCATGCTCGATGCCATGCATCTGCAGGACTTTTACAAAGGCTTCTTCGGTGGTCATTTTCATGGCGCGTCCTCGTGTCTTTTCCAACGCTTTGGCGGGATTGGCTGTGCCGGGGATCATTGGCACGTCGCCCGGGCTCCCGCAACAAATATCTCGAAATTACATTCTTTTTGTTTCATATTCCGGAATTTTTGCTATTCCTATGCCATGAACGAGTTGTTTGCCTCCTTGAAACCGCTCGGCCTGCTGGAGGCCGTGGCCGGCATGCCGCATTCCGCCACGCTGGCCGAGCTCGCGGCGAGCGTCGGCGTGCCCAAACCGACCATGCATCGCTGGCTCTCCGCACTCGAGACGGCAGGCCTGCTGCAGCGAACGCTCGACGGCCGCAGATTCGAACTCGCGCCGCGTGCCTCGCGCCTCGCATTCTCGATCCTCGGCAACCGGCCCGGCGGCACGCTGCGCCACGAGATTCTGCAGCGCGTCGTCCAGGAGGTCGGCGAAGCCTGCAATCTGACCGTGCTCGACGGCACCCAGGTCAGCTATCTCGACCGCGTCGAAGCGGAGTGGCTGCTGCGCATCTCGTTCCAGCAGGGATCCAAGGTGCCGGCCTATTGTTCCGCCAGCGGCAAGCTGTTTCTGGCCTTGATGCGGCCGGCCAAGCGCGATCTGCTGCTTCGGCTGATGCCGCTGCAGCGGCTGACCGACAACACCATCACCAGCACAGCCGAACTGCTCAAGGAACTCGCGGAAATTCGTCGCGTCAAATACGCGCTCGATCGCGAAGAATTCCTGTCCGGCCTGGTCTGTCTCGCCGTTCCGGTGTTCCAGCAGAAGGCGCAGTCGCGTAGCTGCGTCGCCGCGCTCGCCATCCAGGCGCCGGTCACGCGGATGTCGCAAACCAATATCCTGACCAAGCTCCCGGTCCTGCAGCGCGCTGCGGACGCACTCGCAATCACCCTTACCGAGTAGCCATGAACCTCATGACAACCGAACCAACATTTCCCAGGCTGGACGCGCTGGAAGCCGCCGCCCGCGGCAGGGGCCGGCTCGCGGTGGCGGTCGCCTATCCCTGTTCGACCGACGCGCTTGCGGCGGTGGTGTCCGCTTGCGAGGCGGGCATCATCGAGCCGGTGCTGGTCGGACCGCGGCGGCGGATCGAAGCCTGCGCCGGCGCGCTGCAGGTCAGTCTTGACGGATTTCGGCTGGTCGAGGCCGAGGACGATCCGATCGTGGCATCGCGGGCGGCGGTCGCACTGGTCGGCGCCGGCGAAGCCAGCGCGCTGATGAAGGGATCGCAGCACACCGACGAGCTGTTGGGCGCGGTGGTGTCGCGCGACGCCAATTTGCGAACGTCGCGACGGATGAGCCATGTCTTCTGGTTCGATCTGCCGGCCTACCACAAGCCGCTGATGGTAACCGACGCCGTCGTGAACATGTCGCCGAGCCTGAAGGACAAGGTCGATATCCTCGCCAACGCGATCGGATTTGCGCATGCCATCGGGCTCGCCTCGCCCAAGATCGCGCTGTTGTCGGCGATCGAGACCGTCAATCCCGATCATGCCTCGAGCGTGGATGCGGCCGCGCTTTCAAAGATGGCCGAGCGCGGCCAGATCGGCGGCGCGATGGTCGACGGCCCACTGGCGTTCGACAACGCGATCTCGGCGGCATCGGCGGCGACCAAGGGAATCTCCTCGCCGGTTGCCGGAGAGCCCGACATCCTGATGGTGCCCGGTCTCGATGTCGGCAACGTGCTCTACAAATCCTTCATCTATATGGGACGCGGCGAATGCGCCGGCGTCGTGCTGGGCGCGCGGGTGCCGATCATCCTTACCAGCCGCGCCGATTCACGGCGCGCCCGGATCGCATCCTGCGCGCTGGCGCAGCTCAGCCTGCCCTGAACGGTGTTGTCGAGAGAACAGGCGCTAGGCGATCTTCAAGCCCGTATCAGCAACATGCTGATACTGCCGGGCGACCGCGACCTTTCACGTCCATTCGCTTAACGCCGCCATCGACTTCCGCTGCTCTCGCGGCCTGCCAGGATCATGTCCGAAGCCTTTTCCGCGATCATCACCGCCGGCGCATGCGTGTTGCCGGACACCAGGGTCGGCATGATCGAGCAGTCGACGACGCGAAGCCCGGCGATGCCGTGCACCCGCAGGCTCGCATCCGTCACCGCCATGCCGTCGGTCCCATCTTGCAGGTACCGGTCGGATGAAAGATCGTCGCGCCATTTTCGCGCGCGAATTCGAGGATCTCGCTGTCCGACTGCACCGCGGCGCCGGGCTTGTATTCGCTCTCGATGTAGGGCCTGAGCGCATGGTCGCCGCCAGCCTGCGGGCGTATTTGATCGATTCGACCGCGCAGAGGCGGTCTTTTTCGGTGGCGAGGTAGTTCGGACGCATCGACGGCGGCTGCATCGGATCCGCCGATCTGATCTCGACGCTGCCGCGCAACTCCGGCCGCAACTGGCACACCGAGAAGGTGCAGCCCGACCATGGATGCGGCTTGGCGCCGGCAAGCTCCGCCGACAGGGTGGCGAAATGAAACTGGATGTCGGGTGTTTGCGAGCCCGGCAGGATGCGCGTGAACAGCCCGCCCTGGTTGATCCCGATGCCGAGCGGCCCCCGCCCGCTCATCAGCCATTTCAGGCCGATGCGCGCCTGTCCCGCGAGCGTGCGCAAATCATCGTTGGTGGTGATCGGCTTTGCCACCCGGTACATCAGGCGGAATTGCAGATGGTCCTGCAGGTTCTGGCCGACGCCCGGCAGATCGTGCACGACTTCGATGCCGTGGCGGCGCAGCAGGCCGGCCGGGCCGATGCCGGAGAGTTGCAGCAGTTGCGGGCTTTGCAGCGCGCCCGCGGACAGCACCACCTCGCGCGCGGCGCGCACTTCATGCGTGGCGCCGTGCTGGCGATAGCGCAGGCCCGCCGCTCGGCCCCTCGAGAATGAGACCGGTCGCCTGGGCGTCGGTTTCGACGCGCAGGTTTTGCCGGCCCGCGCGCCGGCTTGAGATAGGCCACCGCCGACTGTTGCGCCAGCCGTTGCGGGTGAACAACTGGAAGTAGCCGACGCCTTCCTGGTTGCCGCCGTTGAAATCGGTGGTGCGGGGAACGCCGAGCTCCTGCGGCACCGCGAATGATGGCCTCCATCAACTCGCTTTTTTCCTCGATGTCCGACGACCATAACGGACCGTCAGCGCCGTGGGAGTCGCTGGCGCCGCGGCTGTTGTGTTCCGACTTGATGAAATACGGCAGGACGCTTTTCCAGTCCCAGCCGGCGTTTCCGAGCTGCGCCCAGTGATCGTAGTCCTCGCTCTGGCCGCGGATAAAAATCAGCCCGTTGATCGAACTCGATCCGCCCAGTCCCCTGCCACGCGGCCAGTAGATCTTTCGATCGTGCATGTTGGCCTCGGGGTCGGTGTAAAATCCCCAATTATAGGCCTTATGAAACATCGTCTTGCCATATCCGATCGGGATATGGATCCAGAGGTAGTTGTCCCTGGGACCGGCCTCCAGCAGCAGCACCTTGAAGCGGCCGTCCGCGCTCAGCCGGTTGGCCAGCACGCAGCCCGACGATCCCGCGCCGACGATGATGTAATCGAATTCAGCCCCGGCCAATGTAGCGTCCATCCCTGATTTGTCTCATTGAGTGAGACATTTGTCTCATAGGTTACCGACTACATCACGATGAAGACATCACCGTTTTCGATTTCGACATCGAAACGACGAAGCCGCAGCTTGCCTGATCGGCAATCGATTTCCCGCTGCAAAGATCGAATTCGAAGCCGTGCCACGGGCAACGCAAAATCTGCCCGGGCCTGTCCATCAGCAGCACGTTGGGCTGATCGCTATGGGCATACCCGGTCAGGCATCCGTGCTCCAGGTTGGCGCCCTGGTGCGGACAGCGGGCGGCGACCGCCTTGATTTCACCGGACGGCAGCCGCGTCAGCAGGATTTTGCCGCGCCCCAATGCCACCGGCATCATGGCGTGGCCTGCGACTTCGTCGGCGCGGCAGACCAGATGCCTGGTCATGACGCGGGGGCCTCGACGCCATACAGCGACGCGCCGTTCTTCCAGAATATCTTCTCCTGCAGGCTGTCGGGCAAGGAACGCGGTATCGACACCGTCGGATCGTCGAAATCGAAATGCGGATAATCCGTCGAGAACACCAGATACTCGTCGCTGCCCATCAGATCGATCAGTTTCATCCACTGCTCGCCGGTCAGATCCTCGGCGGGCTGGGTGGAAAACCGCAGACGTTCGCGCATATGCTCACTCGGCAGCTTCTTGACCCAGGGCACCTCGACACGGCCCTGGCGATACTCCCGGTCCATCCGCCACATCAAATGCGGCAGCCAGCTAAATCCTCCCTTCGAGGATGATGAAGCGCAATGAGGGATAGCCGTCGAACACGCCGTTGAGAATGAGGCTGATGACTTCCGCCATCATCGAGGTCGGCAGCAGCGTGTGCCTTTCGATGTAATGCAGCCCCATGCCGAACGGCCCCTCGGCCAGAATGGTATGATGCAGCGCAATCACCAGGCCGTGGCGCTCGGCGGCGGCGAAAATCGGGCGATACATCGGGTGGCCGTAGGCGATGTCATCCACCACCGGCAGCATCACCTGCTTGATCTGCGGATGGGCGGCCATCCGATCGATCTCCCGCGCGGCGCCTTCCGGATCGCGCGCATTGATCTGGATGCTGCCGATGAACCGCTTGTCCTTTGCCAGCCAATGCTCGGCGACATAATCGTTATAGGCGGCCGCGAGCGCCGAGCTCAACCCGTACTGCAGCTTCAGCATGGTCGGATAGAAATAGCCGGTCAGCACGGCATAGGTCTGCTGGTAGGGATCGAGCAGTTGCTGGCGCATCACCCCGTAATCGCTGACCGAAGCCGAGCCGTCGGCATTGCGGACATCGGCGCGATTGCCGCACCCCGGCGAGGTATAGGCAAACGGCTGACTGAAGCCGCGCCAGGCACCCCGCGCAATCCATTCGCGGTAGGGTTCCTGCAGATAGGGAATGAGGTCGCGAATGCCCGCGAAGCTTTCGTGAACGTCGGCGTCAAGCAGCAGCATGGCAAGGTGTTCAACTCTCTATTCAAAAATCGGGACGAAACATACCGGTTTTTCATTGTGCCTGGAAACGGCTGCCGCAGGCAAGCGATTTTTCCGGGCGCCTCACGGCGCCGTCATGCCGACACTGGCCGGAACATAGAACTCCTCGCGCCCGACCCGCGCGGCGGCGACGGCCGCAGGGTCGAGCCGCGGCCTGGCCGCCTGGTCCAACAGAATACGGCCGCGCTCGACGCGGAGCGGCGCGGTCAGCAATCCGCTGCGCTGCTTCAAGAACCCGTTCATCTCGCCGGCCGTCGCCAGCAGCCTGGCACCGACGCAGGCCTCCATCCAGCAGCCGATTTCCGTGGCGACGCCGTTCCCCAGCACCGCCGTCATGCCGAGCGCGCCGATCCGGCCCAGCGCTTGTTCGAGCTGGTCGATGCTGCCGAGCTTCATCAGTTTCAGCTTGATGATGTCGGCCGCGCCGAGCGCCGCGGCCTTCTCGACGTCCGCCATGGTGTAGATCGACTTATCGAGCATGATCGGAACGGTCGCCGCGCGTTTGACGGCAAGTGCCGCGTCCCAGTCCCCGGCCGCGCAGGCCTGCTCGAACAATTCGATTCCGGCCGGGTCGAGGCTGCGCGCGAAGCTGCAGCCGTCGTCTTTCGAATATCCCTGATTGGCGTCGATCCGGATCCGTGCACGCCCGCGCAGCGCCTGCTGGATATGCCGGACGCGATGCAGATCGTCCTGCACGTTCCAGCCCACCTTGACCTTGATGGTCGAATAACCGGCCTGCAGCAGCCGCTCCAGCTCGACATCAAGCGCACCCGGCTCGGTTTCGTTCAAAATGGCGAGCAGCGCCACCGATGCCGCCGTCGGGCGCAGCGTGGCGTGGCCGCCGGCCATTTCCATCGCGGTGGAAAAAGCGGTCACCGTGAATGGATTTTCGCCAAGCCAGGGCGCGAGGCGGCCGTTGACCAGTCCCTCACGGGTACCGGGCAATTCCGATCCGATCGCCCGCGCCGCCTGCCAGCATTGCTCGCGCGTCTCCTCGGTATATCCGGTCAGGATGGTTGCCTCGCCGACCCCGCTGCGGCCGTCGGCAAGCGTCACCGTCACCAGCAGGGTGTCGAAGGCCTCGACATTGCCGAATACCAATTTGTAAGGGGTTTTGAGTGGCACCCGCAGCAGGTCAAGCTCGATCCGCTCAAGGCGGGACTGTGACATCGTTTGCTCCCTATCCAGATCTCGCGACCTTCTTGTTGGAGGACGCGGCGAACCACCCGGCCGGACCCGGCGCGGGCCCGTCAAAGCAGGGTGCGCGCAAGTTTTTCGGCGGCGCGGCGCAGCGTCGACGTAAGCTTGCGGGCGCCATCGACGCTCAGGCGTGCAACCGGGGCATGCAACGCGAGGCCCGCGAACATCTCGCCGTCAACACCGATCAAGGGAACGCTGAGCCCGATCGCACCCACCATGAACTCCTCGTTGTTGACGGCCAGCCGTTCGTCGCGGATGCGCGCCAGTTCGCTTTCGAGGCGTTTGCGGTCCGTGATGGTATTGGGCGCATAGGCGCGGAACTCGATCTCGTCGAGCAGTGCCGCGCGCCGCGCCGTCGGCATCAGCGCCAGAAAAAGCTTTCCGGTCGCGGTGCAATGCAGCGGCACGCGCGAACCCGCGCTCAGATGCGTCCGCAGCGGCCAATTGCATTCGACGCGCTGAACATAGGCGACGCTCGAGCCATCGAGCACACCGAGATTGACCGACTCGCCGATTTCGGCGACCAGCCGCTCGAGATTGGCCAGCACCGGCGGCATCCGCGCCGCAAATACCACCGCGCGCAGCGAAAATCGGGTCAGGCGGTCGCCCGGCACATAGCGCTTGCCGCTCAGGTCACGCTTCAGAAGCTGCGCGGCCTCCAGATTGATCAGCAATCGGTGCACGGTGGCCTTCGGCATGTCCATCGCCGCGACCAATTCGGCGAGGGTCAAAGCGCGGTCGGCGGCGATCAGATGCTCCAGCAGCGCGAACCCCTTTTGCAGGGCCGACGAGCCGGCCGCCGATTCCTCCGGCACCATCGCGGCAGAGCTTGCGCCGCGCGGCTTTCGTTCCGGTTTCGAAGCTTGCCTCAAGGCGCAGCCCTTGTTTGGTGGCCGATGGAGCCCGGACGGCGCACGGCCGCCCCGTCGATCCGACCATCCTATACTAAAAAACGAGACAGAATATCTCGAAAAACAATTGCCTACGCCGGAAAATCGTCTAGCGGGGGGGGGGGGGGGGGGGGGGGAGTTTATGAAGGTCTGGCGCTGTCCGAGGCCGCCCACTTCGCGCCGAGCGGACATGTCGGCGAAGCCACCGCTGGCGTGATGTTCTTTATCTATGCCGGTGCGCTGCTGGGACCGGGCCTGTTCAGCCTGGTCACCTCCATCAGCGGGACCGTCACCGTCGCATTTCTGCTGCTCGGGCTGCTGGCGCTGCTGCCGGTGCCGATCCTGCTGTTGATGAATTACGGCGCGGGTTCGGCCAGCCCCAGCGCGAAAGGCGCGACATGAAGGCAATCAGCATTGCAGCATTTGGTGGCCCCGAAGTTTGCCGGCTGATCGACGCCGCCGAACCGAGGCCCGCCACAGGCGAGGTGACGGTGCGTCTCGGCTATGCCGGCGTCAATTTCATGGACATCTATATGCGCAATGGCACCTATGCGCGATCGCACACCTATCAGACCCCCCTGCCGATGACGATCGGGATGGAAGGCGCCGGGACGGTGACGGCGCTCGGCGAGGGAGTGACCGAACATGCCATCGGCGACCGCGTCGGATTCTGCCTGGTCCGCGGCAGCTATGCGCAATCCGTCAATGTGCCGGCATGGAAGGCGGTTCCGATTCCAGCCGCGGTGCCCCTCCCCGTCGCCGCCGCGTTGATGCTGCAGGGGTCGACCGCACACTATCTCAGTCATTCCGCTTTTCCGCTCGGCCCCGCCCATACCTGTCTGGTCCATGCCGGCGCGGGCGGCGTCGGACAATTGCTGATCCAACTCGCGAAGGCGCGCGGCGCCCGGGTGATCGCCACCGTCGGCAACCCGGACAAGGCGGTGCAAGCCAGAAAATGCGGCGCCGACCAATCAATCCTGTACCGGCAGACCGATTTCCGCGAGGAGGTGATGCGCCTCACCGATGGCCGCGGCGTCGACGTGGTCTACGATTTGGTCGGGCGTGATACCATCCACCGCAGCATCCGCAGCCTGACGAAGCGTGGCATGTGCATTCTGTTCGGCGCGAGTTCTGGCGTGGTGCCGTCGATCGAGCCGATCGAATTGGCGGAAGCCGGGTCGGTGTACTTTACCCGGCCGCATCTGGCCGACTACATGCGCGACGCGGGCGAGATCCGCGGCCGATCGGATGATCTGTTTGCTCTGGTGGCCAACGGCGGCCTGCAGGTTTCCATCGATCGGGAATTCGCGCTCGCCGAAGCCTCCGAGGCGCATGTCTATCTGGAAGCGGGCCGGTCGCGCGGCAAACTTCTGTTGCGCGTTGAGGAATAGCGGCGAATGCGGGAATATGCCATCGGAACCGGACAGGATTTGCGCGCGGCGCTGACCGCCGACAACATGCGTCTGTTGGCCAGCCGCGGCGTGGAGCGCAAATTCGAGCGCGGAGATTGTCTGTTTCATCAGGGCGATTGCGCCGAAAGCGTCCTGCTGCTCGTCGAAGGCCGCGTCAAGGTGTGCCTGATTGGCGCTTCCGGACAGAAGACGATCCTTCGCATTCACCTGCCGGGCAGCCTGATCGGGATGTCGGTACTGGCGGCGCTGCCGGCTCGAGATGCCACCGCAACCGCGCTCGAGACCGTGACCACGGTGGAACTGACGCGCGCGGACATGCAGGCTGTCCTGCTGGAAGATTCCGCGCTGGGACTTCGCGTCATGCGGATGCTGGTCGATCGGCTGGCGGACCTGCATTCGCGTCTCGCCGACTTGCAGGCGGCAAGTGTCGATCAGCGCCTGGCGCGGGCGCTGCTGGCGCTCGGCCAGCGCGACCCGATCGGTGCGGCAAGGCCGACCATATCGCTCACCCATGAAGATCTTTCAAACATGGTCGGCGCGCGGCGACCGACGGTCACCTCGGCCTTGAACCGTTTTGTGCACGACGGCCTGATCGAAAAATGCGGCCGTCACATCGTGGTCAAGGACCCCGTCCGCCTGACGCGATTGCTGGCAATTTGACGCACCCGGCGAGGCGGCCTGCTACCAAAGTTGTCATCTGGCTGACAGACTTGATAGGCTCGATGCGGTATTGAACGATGATCTGGCCGTCAGCGGCCCAAGCAAAAAGCGCAAGTCCTTTTGGGGCGGTGCAGAGGGAGGTTTCAGGATGCGACGTGCTCTTGTCATGGCAGGCTGCCTGCTGCTGGGGTCGGCCGCGCTGTCGGGCGTTGCTGCGGAAGACGTCTATCCGGCACGTCCGGTCACCTTCATTGTTCCCTGGGGTCCCGGCGGCGGCGCCGACCAGCTCGCGCGCGTCGCGGGCAAATTGATGGAACGGGAACTGAAGGTTTCGTTTCCGGTCATCAACGTGCCGGGTGCGACCGGGCAGACCGGTTTGACCAAGCTCGTGACCGGTCCCGCAGATGGTTACACCATCGAGGTCATGACCGGCGACACCTTCGCGCTGTTCACGGCCGCGAACGCCCGCTTCAAGATCGATCAGCTAGCGCCACTTGGCATCATGATCCAGCAACCCTCCGGCTTTTTCGTCAAGGCAGACAGTCCGTGGAAAAATTGGGCCGACGTCGAGGCGGCGGCGCGCAAGGCGCCACTGCGTGTTGCGGTCACTGGTTTCGGCAGTCCCGACGACTTCACCGTCAATTATTTCCGCAACAAGGGATTGAAGCTGGAATTGGTGCCTTTCGCCGAGCCGGGCCTACGCTACTCGTCGGTGATCGGCGGCCAGAGCGATCTCGTGTACGAGCAGGCGGGCGACATCCGCAGCTTCCTCGACGGCAAGCAGATACGTCCGGTGCTGTTCTTCAGCGACAAGCCATTCGTCGCCTATCCTGACATTCCCTACTCCGAGAAGCTCGGCTACGATGTCAAGCTGCCGCAGTTTCGGGTCATCATTGCAAAAGCCGGCACCAGTCCCGATCAGGTCAAGATTCTTTCCGAAGCCGTCAAGAAGGTCGGTACCGATCCCGAGTTCACCGCCTACCTCAAACAACAGCTCGGCGAGCCGCAGAGCTTCGTTCCCGCCGATCAGGCCATCGCCTACATGAATAAATGGCTGAAGGAGGCAAGTTCGCTGAGCGCGGCATCGAAGGCCAAGCAATGAGCGAAGTCCGTGGCGCCGCCACGGGGATTGAACGCGTGCTGCCCTATGCCCTGGTGTTTGGCGTGGCGGCGTTTCTGCTCTACCGGGCGCAGCATTTCGAGTTCACCGCACCGGTCGATCAGGTCGGCCCGGATAGCTGGCCCAAGCTCATCCTCTACATGATCATGGCGACCTCGGCGTTCGAGGGCGTCCGTCGCCTGCTTACGGCCAGCCGGCCCCGCTCTGGGTCAGCCGTCGTTCCGACCGTCGAATTGCCGTTCGAGCGCGAGCCCGCGGACATGCGGGTGGTGCTTACCTGCGTGGCGGCGTCGCTGGTTTACCTGGCACTGTTCGAGATCGTCGGTTTTTTCCTCGACACCGTCGTGTTCGTGCTGACCTTGATCTGGATCGGCAACTTTCGCCGCTTCTGGACCGCACTCGCCATCAGCCTGGTGACGACCTTGTTGTTCATGCTGGTGTTCCTGCGGGTGATCTACGTGGCATTGCCGATCGGCACCGGTCCCTTTGAATGGCTGTCGACCAGCCTGATGCGCCTTCTCGGCGTTCACTAAGAGGGCTGAATGCACACCCTCCAATTGCTGCTGGCCGGATTTGCCGAGGTTTTCAAGCCGCTGGATCTGCTGATGATGTTCATCGGCCTGCTGATCGGCATGGCCGTTTCGATCATGCCCGGCCTCGGCCTTGTGATGGGCGTGGTGCTCGCGCTTCCCTTCACCTATGGAATGGCGCTCGAGCCGTCGATCATCCTGCTGACCGCAATCTACATGTCGGGAACCTACGCCGGCTGTTTTACCGCCATCCTGTATCGCATTCCCGGCGAACCGATGGACGTGCCGCTGCTGTGGGACGGCCATGCGATGACCCAGCGCGGCGAGGCGGCGAAGGCGCTCGGATGGGCACTGGTCGCGGCACTGACCGGTGGGCTGTTCTCGACCGCTGTCATGACCACCCTGGCGACGCCGCTCAGCAACTTCGCGCTCAAATTCGGCGCGCCTGAGTATTTCGCGGCGGTGTTCTTCGGCCTCACCACCGTGGTGGCGCTGGCCGGCACGTCGATCCCCAACGCGCTGATCAGCCTGTTCCTCGGGCTGCTGGTCGCCACCATCGGCACCGACAGCACCTACGGGACCGAGCGCTTTACCTTCAATTCCGCGATCCTGTCCAATGGCGTGCCATATGTGATGGTCCTGGTCGGCATGTATGGATTCGGCGAGATCCTGATCAAGCTCGGGCAAAGTCTTCATATCGAGGCGCCGGCCGACCGGGCCAGCACCAAGACCCGTTTCCCGTCCTTGCGCGAATTGTGGGAATTGCGCGCAACCTTCGTTCGCAGCACCCTGCTCGGCACCGTACTGGGCGCCGTACCCGGCGCCGGCGCCACCATCACCTCCTTCGTGTCCTATGCGATCGAGAAACAATATGGCCGCCGCGGCGACAAGATCGGCACCGGCATTCCGGAAGGAATCGTCGCGCCGCAGATTGCATCGACCGCATCGGTCGCCGGACATATCGTGCCGCTGTTGACACTCGGTATTCCCGGCAGCGGTGCGACCGCCGTCATTCTCGCGGCGTTCCTGCTCCACGGCGTGCAGCCAGGTCCGTTCATGTTCGGCAATCCTGAATTGACGCTGGTGGTCTACACCATCATGGCGTCGATGTTCGTCGCCGTGGTCGGGATGTGCCTGATGGGCTTCGCCTGGATCCATGTCGTCGTGAAGGTGCTGACGATACCGCAGGGCGTGCTGGCCGCGATCGTAATCATGTTCTGCCTGGTCGGGGCGTTCGCCGACCGCAACACCATCTCCGACATGTGGATGATCGTCATCTTCGGCACGCTGGCGGCGGTGTTCGAGCGCTATAAATTCCCGGTCTCGCCGATGGTGCTGGGCGCGATCCTCGGGCCACTGGCCGAGGATTCCTACATGCGCAGCATGATCACCTATCATCGCGACTGGACCGTGTTCTTCACCCAGCCGATCGCCGGCAGCCTGATGGCGCTGTCCATCATCTCGCTGTCCTATCCGGTGGCGAAGAGCCTGCTGGCGCGGCGCCGCCCGACCACGGCGGCGGTCGAATATCCGGACCTCTAGAGCAAGCGGAGAATATCATGCGGTTACGCGGCAAAGTCGCGGTCGTGACGGGTGGCGCCAGCGGAATCGGAAAGGCGATCAGCCTTGCCTTCGCCCGCGAAGGCGCCCGCGTCGCGGTGGTGGATATCGATGAGCGCAAGGGCGAGGCCGCCGCTGCCGAGATTGCGGCGCAGGGCGAAGCCATCTTCGTCCGCGCCGACGTCACCGAGTCCGCCTCGGTCAACCAAATGGCGCGCGAGGTCGACCGTCGTTTCGGCCGCCTCGACATCCTCGTGAACAATGTCGGGGTTCGCATCACCAAGCCGTTTCTCGAACATACCGACGCCGACTGGAACGTTATGATTGCGACCAATCTCACCGGGCCGTTCTTCTGCGCCCGGGCGGTTGCGCCATTCATGATCCGCGGCGGCAGTGGCCGGATCCTCAACGTCGCGTCGATCGCGAGTTTCGTCGGGCGGCCCGACCGCGTGGCGTATGTGTCGGCCAAATCGGGCCTGCTTGGCATGACCCGGGCACTGGCGATCGACCTTCGCGGCACCGGCGTCACCGTGAACGCACTCGCGCCAGGGTCGATCAATTCGCCGATGAATGCCCCGCAGGCGGCCGACGCCGAGCATGACTGGGGCAACGAAACCCCGGTCGGGCGGTGGGGAACGCCCGAGGACGTCGCCAGCGCCGCCGTCTTTTTCGCGCTCGACGAATCCAGCTACATCACCGGCGCCGAGCTGAAGGTGGACGGCGGCTGGGTCTCGACCAAGGCGCGGGCCGGTGAAATCGCCTGAGCCGGCCGGCCGCCGCAATCACTGGCTGACAAAGTCGTCGCGAATCAACGCGCGCAAGCGGCGCTTGAGCGCGATGTATGAAGGGTCGTCTTCCTCGCGCGGCCGCGGCAGCTCGACCTTGACGAACTCCTTGATGCGCCCCGGCCGGCTCGTCATCACCGCAATACAGTCCGAAAGCTTGATGGCTTCGTCGATGCTGTGGGTGACGAGCAGAACGGTCTTCGGCTCGCGCTGCCAGATCCGCTCCAGTTCCTCCTGCATGAACGCGCGGTTCTGCGCATCGAGGGCAGCAAACGGCTCGTCCATCAGCAGCAGGTTGGGCTGGACGGCCAGCGCCCGGGCAATCGCCACCCGCTGCCGCATGCCGCCGGAAAGCTGATAGGGAAGTTTGCTGTCAAAGCCTTCGAGACCGACCAGAGCGATGTAATGCCGGGTGATGTGCTCGCGCTCCTTCCGCGATACGCCCTTCATTTCCAGGCCGAAGGCAATGTTGTCAAACACGCTCATCCAGGGAAACAGAGCGTATTCCTGGAAAATCATGGTGTGCCGCCATCCCGGCCGATCGATCGGCGTGTCATCGACCGTAACGCCGCCCGCGGTGGCGCGCTCGAAACCGGCGGCGATGTTGAGAAGCGTGGTCTTCCCGCATCCGCTGTGACCGAGGATGCTGCAAAACTGGTTGTCCGGCACCTCGAAGGTAACGTCGCGAAGCGCGACGACGCTGTCCAGCGCGTGACGATCGCCGTAGATTTTCGATACGCCGCTTACCGCCAGACGACCCATTGCATGACCTATTTGCGCATTGCCAGCGACCAGGGAAGCAGCCTGCGGCTGAGCGCCAGAATCGCCGCATCGATCAGCAATCCGATCACGCCGATCGCCAGCATTCCGACGATGATGATATCGGTACGAAGCATGCTGCGCGCATCGTTGATCACGAAGCCGAGACCCGAACTTGCGCCGACCAATTCGGCGGCCACCAGCGCCATCCAGCCGACCCCAAGACCGATCCGGATGCCGGTGATGATCTGCGGCAGCGCGCCAATGAACACAATGCGCGCCAGCAATCTGCGTTCGGACGCGCCCAGGCTCCGCGCCGCGCGGATCAGGATCGGATCGATGTTCTTCACGCCGACGATGGTATTCACCAGGATCGGGAAGAAGATGCCGAGAAAGATGATGAATTCGTTCTGCTCGTCGCCGATGCCGAACCACAGGATGCTCAGGGGTATCCACGCCAGCGGCGGTATCGGACGCAGGATCTCCATGATCGGATTGACCTGGTCATGCACCCGGCGCCACCAGCCCATCATGATGCCGAGCGGAATGGCGCTGGCGGCGAACAGGAACGCCACCGCTTCCCGCTTCAGGCTGGCCACAAGGTGATAGAACAGCTCGCCGGACGCGATCATCCCCGCCGCGGTCACCGCGATGGTGCTGGGCGCCGGCATCAGTACCGCCATCTGCGGATCGATGCGCGGCAGCCAGACTTTCGAAGCAAACTGCCAGACGATCAGCAGGACGACCAGGGTGGCGAAGTTCGGAAGCACCGAAAGCGCTGCCCAAAGCCGCAGCCGCCACCGATTGCGGGGCGGCGGCACCGCGCCGGGCTCGATGGCCACGGGCGGCACCGCCATGGCATCGCCATCAGGGCTGGAAGGTCTTGCCATTGAAGGACCAGGCCCTGGTTAGATCGCCCTTTTCCGGCCACGGCTGCGGATCCTTCAAGGTGGTGACGTTGGCATAGGGCGGATAGGGAAGCTCGCCGATTTTTCCCGGCCAGCCCTTTGGAAGGAACGGCGCCTGCGCCGGGATGGCCCAGCCGAGCTTCTGATAGGTATTCTCCATGAAGCTGGCATCGAAGGAATTTTCGTAATCCTTCGCGGTCAGCTCCTTGGTGAGACGGTTGCGGTCCTTCAGCCATTTCGCGATGCGGGCGTTTTCCTCGCCCCACATCCTGGCGAACGGATAACTGGCGGTCGGCTTGTACAGGTTGTTGTAGAGTCGAACCTGCTGCAGCAGCAGCGGCTTTCCATAGACCTTCAGCATCGGTTCGGCGGCGAGAAAGTCAGCGGCCTGGTCCGGATTGAGACGGATCCACAAGGTTGCCTCCATGAAGGCGTCGCTGATCGCCTGAACGACATCCGGCACGTTATCGATCAGTTCCTGCCGGACATAGAACATGCCTTCGTAGAGATTATACGGGAAGATGGTATCGACTTCGCGTCCGGTCTTGCGATCGTCGGTGATGATGGTGACCGACGGCTCCCACGGCACCACCGCGCCGATTCCCTTCACCATCAGCAATTGCTCGCCGGGAGGCATGTTCTTCAGAATGACATCCTTGCCGATCTGCAGGCCAACCACTTCGGCGGCCTGGGTAAAGTAGAACTCGGCCGAAGAACCGGTGACGATGCCGATGGTCGCCGGCGGGTTGCTGCCTTTCAGGTCGGCGAGCGATTTCACCGGCGAGTCCAGTGGCACCACGGTCGAATGCTTGAGGTTCGGCGCCACCACGGCGATGGCGCGCACGGGAATGCCGCGGTCGAGCAGCGAGGTGAACGGAAAATTCCCGCCATTGCCGACCTGAATGCGGGCGGCGGCGATTGCCTCGTTGACGTCGGGACCGGCGGCGAACACCTGGAATTTGGCGTCCAGGCCACGCTTCTCCAGCAATCCGGCCTTGTCCATCACCACATTGATGGTGTTCTGGCCGGAGAATGGCCCCTGCCATCCCACCGCGAGCGGCCACCAGCCCTTCTGCTTCAGCCAGGCGATCGACTTGTCGGAAACTCTGGCGTAGGGCTGCGGCCAGCCCCAGTCAGTGAAACTCTGCCCCGCCGCGGGGGCCATGCCGCACCACAAGGCGAAGGCGGCCGCCATCCACAATCCGCAACGCGCTCCTGACAGCTTTTGCATTTTGCCCTCCCGGACCAATGTTATTTCTTGGTTGGCGGATAATTCCGCAAAACCCGATCGTGTGGTCTCTGGCGGCTGGGCGTCGACATCAAATCGGCCGTCATCCCTCGGCCGGCTCGATGACAAACAGCGTACGTCCATATTCCACCAGGTCCCCCGTCTCCGCGCCGATCTGCACCACGCGTCCGGCGCATTCGGAATTGATCGTCGTGAACAGCTTCATGACTTCGATGATGCACAGCGGCTGGCCCGGCTTGACCAGCGTCCCGATCTCGACAAAAGGCGGCGCATCGGGGTTGGGCGCGCGATAGAAGGTGCCCACCATGGGGGCTGTCACCTCGATCTGACCTGCCGTCGCCGTTTGTCCGGTCGTTACCCCCCGCGCTGTCGTCGTATTGGGGGACGGGCGCGGCGGAGCCGTAATTGCCGGCGCGGATCCGGCGCGCTCGGCCGCCGGCGCGACATAGCCGGGCGCCGTGTTTCGACGCACGACCAGCTTGATATCGCCGGTTTCGACAATGAGCTCGTCGCACGAACTGCTGTCGATGATTTTCAGGATCTCGGCGACATCCTCGTATCTCAGGCTCACGGATTCTCCTGTTCGCTCGAATTTGCATCCTGCTCGATTGTCGCGGCCAGATTGTCGGCAGCAGACCGCAGCAGCGGAATGTGCGCCAGACCCTGTTGCAGCGACATGCGCGCCAACGGCGCCGAAACCGCCAGCGCCGCGACCGGCTGCTTCTTCGGCCCATGAACCGGAACGGCGACGCACACCACCCCCGCCAGGAATTCCTGGTCGTCAGTGGAGACTTCGGTCGATCGAATCTTGTCCAGCTCCTGTTCCAGCCGGCTGACCTCGGTGATGGTGTTTTCGGTATAGCGGTAGAGTGGGATCGAGCGCAGCATCAGCGCGCGCTTGGCCGCGGGCAGCATGCTGAGAAACAGCTTGCCCATCGATGTGCAGTGGAGCGGGACGTGCGAGCCCCGTTCGAACCGCAGCCCGAACGGCCAGGCCGACTCGACGCGGTCGAGATAAACCACATGGCTGCCGGCCATGACGCCGAAATTGCAGGTCTCGCCGATTTGCTGAGAGAGCGATTCCAGAATCGCATGCCGAGGTGCGCGCGACATCGAGGCCGCGACGATATCAAGTCCAAGGCGCTCCAGTCGGACGCCTGGCACATAGCGGCTGCTGCCGGGCTCGCGTTGCAACAGGCCTTCGCCTTCCAGCATGCGCACGATGCGGTGGGCGGTTGGTTTGGGAAGACCCAGCAAGACGCCAAATTCGGAAATTCCGAGCGGTCGCTTCGCCGTCGCCATCGCCTCGAGAATGGCAACCGCCTTCACGGTTGGAAACGCTTTTCCTGTGCCTTCAGCGACCGACGCCTCGGAGCGCTCATCGGGACGACGTTTGAAACGGCTTTTGAGCACTTGGGCGGGATCGAGAGGGGTTTGCATGAGGTGTATTAGAAACCGGAACAAAAAGTCTTGCAATATGAAACAAAACGATGCCAGTCTCATGTTAAACAAATAAAATCGGTAATATAGTAGGGAGGCTGCTTTGCTGACGTTCAACCCCGCCAAGGATCGGAATTAGGCGGTGCAGCGGGTTTTGGTCGCCAATCGCGGTGAAATCGCCTTTCGGGCGATCCGGGTCTGCCGTCAACTCGGCCTGGAAAGCGTCGCCGTCTACAGCTCGGCCGACGCCAATTCCTGCCATCGCTGGGCTGCCGATCACGCCATCTGCATCGGCCCGCCGCCACCGAAATCGAGTTACCTGAACGTCGGCGCGCTGATCGAGACCGCAGGCGCGTTGAAATGCGACGCCATCTATCCGGGCTATGGCTTTCTCGCCGAGAATTACGCCTTCGCCGCGCGCAGCAAGGAAGCCGGCCTGACCTTCATCGGCCCCGACAGCGACTTCGATTGCCCGCATGGGAGACAAGGTCGCGGCCCGACAAGCCGCGGCTGCCGCCGGCATTCCCGTCGTCCCCGGCTCCGAACGCGGCTACACGGCGGCGGAGCCGGCCAGGGCGGCGAGCGCCGGGATCGGTTTTCCCCTGCTGCTCAAGGCAAGCGGAGGCGGCGGCGGCCGCGGCATGCGGGTCGTCGAGCGCGCCGAAGATTTCGTCGCCCAGTTCGAGCAGGCCTCCGCCGAAGCGCTGGCGGCGTTCGGCAATGCCGAGGTCTATCTCGAGCGATTCTTCCGCCAGGTCCGCCACATCGAAATCCAGGTGTTCGGCGACAGCCACGGCAATTACGTCCACCTCGGCGAACGCGATTGCAGCGTGCAGCGCCGCCACCAGAAGCTGGTCGAGGAAGCGCCCTCTCCTGCGCTTGACGACGCCACCCGCCATCAAATGGCGGAAGCGGCGGTCGGCCTGATCAGCGCGCTGAAATATGTCAACGCCGGCACGGTCGAATTCATCTATGACCCATCGAGCGGAAAATTCTTTTTCATCGAGATGAATACCCGCATCCAGGTCGAGCATCCCGTGACCGAAATGGTTACCGGCACCGATCTGGTGGCGGAGCAGTTTCGCGTCGCCGCCGGCGAGCGGCTGTCGTTCGGCTCGAGCTTTGCCAAGGGCCGTTCGGCGATCGAGTTCCGCATCAACGCCGAAGACGCCGCGCGGGATTTCCAACCGTCGCCCGGGACCCTGAAACGCTGGCGCCCGCCGAACGGAAACCAGATTCGCGTCGACAGCCATGCCTACGAGAACTACGCGGTGCCGCCCTATTACGATTCCCTGCTCGCCAAACTGATCGTCAGCGGAGCCGATCGGGCATCCAGCGTCGAGACCGCGAAGTCGGCATTGGCGCGGTTTCAGGTTTCCGGCATCAGCACCACCATTCCGTTCCATGCGCAGTTGCTGCAGCAAAAGGAGTTTGAGCGCGCCGAGGTCGATACCCGCTGGATCGAGCGAAATTTTCAGATGGCGGCCCACTGATGCAAAACACCAGAACCGTTCGACTGGTCGATGTGACCCTGCGCGACGCGCCGCAATGCCTGTGGGCGACCCGCATGACCACGGCGATGATGGCCGACATCGCGCCGCGGCTGGATCGCGCCGGGTTTGAGGCTATCGACCTGGTCGGCGGCGCGGTGTTCGACGTCTGCGTGCGCTACCTTCGCGAAGATCCGTGGCAGCGCATGCGAATTCTCAGCGGATGGGTCAAGCAAACCCCGCTGGTTGTGATGACGCGCGGCCAAAGCCTGTTCACGTTCGAGTTCTTCCCCGACGATATCGTCGAACTGACCGCGGAGCGCATCTTCGCCAACGGCATGCGCTATCACACGCCGTATGACGCGCTCAACGATATGCGCAACATGAAGGCTCCGGTGCGCGCGGCCAAGAAAGTCGGCCTCTACACCGCCGGCGGCGTAGTGTACACCATCAGCCCGGTCCATACCGACGATTACTACGCCCGCAAGACGCGCGAACTGGTCTCACTCGGCGTCGACGCCGTGTATCTGAAAGACGCCAGCGGGCTGTTGACGCCGGAGCGCGCGAAAACCCTGGTGCCGGCGATCAAGGCCGCCTGCGGCGCGCTGCCGCTGCATCTGCATTCCCATTGCCTGACCGGACTGGCGCCCTACACCGCCTGCCGCGCCGTCGAGCTCGGGGTCGATGTGGTTCACACCGCGACCTCGCCACTGGCCAACGGCGCGTCCCATCCCGCCACGGAATGGTTCACGCGCAACATCCGCCGCGGCGGGTTCGAGGTGCCGGTCGACCTGGCGCCGGTCGAGGAGGTAGCCGACCGCTTGCGCTACATCGCCAGGCGCGAGGGCAAACCGCTCGGCGATATCGTCGAATACGATGCGTTTCATTACGAGCACCAGATGCCCGGCGGCATGATTTCCAACCTGAAATCGCAATTGACGCCGCTGGGAATCGGCCATCGCCTGCCGGAAGTGCTCGAGGAGGCGGCGCGGGTGCGCTGCGACCTCGGCTATCCCATCATCGTCAGTCCGTTCGCACAATTTGTCATGACGCAGGCCGTGCTGAACGTGATGGGCAGGGAACGCTATGCCACCGTTCCGGACGAGGTCCGGAAATACGTGCTCGGTTACTATGGCGAAATCGCCGGACCGATCGACCCCGATCTTTTCGATCGCATCGCCAATGGCGTCGAGCCGACCTCGGCGCGGCCCGGCGACCTGCTGGAGCCCGGCATCCGGAAGCTCCGGCGCGAGCGCGGTCCCTTCGTGTCGGACGACGACCTGCTGCTGGCGGCGTTCTATCCGCCACGCGAATGCGAGGCGCTCAAGGCCGCCGGACCGATCAAGACCGACTATCCGCTCGCTTCCACGCCGCTCGCCACCCTGCTCAAGGAAGTGGCGCAGCGACGCGGTATTCGCTCGTTCCATTTCATTCAACGGCCCCGAGTCCCCGCATGACAACGCCTGCCATCATCACCGTCGCCATCACCGGCGCCGTTCCGCGCAAGGCCGATACGCCCGCGGTGCCGGTCACGCCACCCGAACAGATCGAATCCACCCACGAGGCCTTTGAAGCCGGTGCCACGGTCGCCCATATCCATGTGCGCAATCCGGATGAGAGCCCGAGCTCCGACCCGGAGCTGTTCGCGAAGGTGCAGGAGGGCGTGGTCAAGCATTGCCCGGGCATGATCGTGCAATTCTCGACCGGTGGCCGGGGCCGCTCGCAAGACGAGCGCGGCCGGATGCTGTATCTCAAGCCGGAGATGGCCTCGCTTGCCACCGGCTCGGTGAATTTCGCCACCCAGATCTATGAGAACCCGCCGCAACTTGTCGAGGAGCTCGCCCGCTCGATGCTTGAATACGACGTCAAGCCCGAGATCGAGGTGTTCGACGTCGCCATGCTCTACAATGCGCGCAACCTCGCCGACCGCGGCCTGCTCAAGCGGCCGTGCCAGGTGCAATTCGTGATGGGCATACCGAACGCGCTGCCCCCTCGGCGCAAGCTGCTGGAATTCCTGATCTCGGAACTGAACCAACTGATGCCGGATGCGACCTGGTCGGCCGCCGGTATCGGACGGCAGCAACTCGAGGTCAATCACTGGTGCCTCGAACTCGGCGGTCACGTCCGCACCGGACTCGAGGATAACATCAAGTTCGACAAGGATCGTCTGGCGCGCAGCAATGCCGAACTGGTTTCACGCGTAGCCGAACTGTGCGGGAAATACGGACGCCACGCCGCCAGCCCGGCGGAAGCGCGGCGGATATTGAAGCTGCCCGAAGGCTAGAAATTCGGGCAAAACAGGGGGGAGTGAAGGCAATGGGACAAGCAGACCAGGGAGCCGGCGGGCCGGCGATTTCGCCCGGCATGATCGCGTTCGCAAGCGCGATCGGTACGACGATCGAGTGGTATGATTTCTTTCTGTATGGCGTGGTAACGCCGTTGGTATTGAACAAGCTGTTTTTTCCGAATTTCGATCCCGTCGCCGGCACCTTGCTGGCATACACGACATTCTTCGTCGGCTTCATCTCTCGGCCGATCGGCGGCATCATCTTCGGTCACTATGGGGACCGCATTGGCCGCAAGACCGTGCTTATCCTCACCCTTCTCATCATGGGTCTGGCTACGTTCCTGATCGGCGTTCTTCCGACCTACGCCTCCGTCGGAATCTGGGCGCCGATCCTGCTTCTGGTGCTCCGTATCTTCCAGGGCATCGGCATCGGCGGTGAATGGGGCGGCGCGGTACTGATGGCGGTGGAGCATTCGCCGGCCGGACGACGCGGCTTTTATGGAAGCTGGCCGCAGATCGGCGTCCCCGCCGGCTTGCTGCTAAGCGCCGGCGCGGTCTACCTGCTGTCCTATCTGCCGGACGTCGAATTTCTCGCCTGGGGCTGGCGCATCGCATTTCTGATCAGCGCCGTGCTGGTCGCGCTCGGTCTCTACATCCGGCTCAAGATCATGGAGACGCCAGCCTTCAGCCGAATCCAGCAGGAAGACAAAATTGTTGCGGTCCCGGTCGTCGACCTGTTCAAGACCCACGGAAAAAATACGCTGCTCGGACTGGGAGCGCGTTACATCGAAGGCGTGACCTTCAACACCTTCGGTGTTTTCATTATCGGCTATCTGACCGGCGCGCTGCATCTGCCGCGGCAAACTGCGCTGGCCGGCGTGATGATATCCTCGGCCATCATGATCGTCATGCTGCCTATCTATGGCAATCTGTCCGATCGGTACGGCCGGCGACGTCTCTACTCGCTTGGCGCGCTTGCAATCGGGGTGCTGACGTTCCCGGCCTTCTGGCTGATGCAGACGGGGTCGCCGATCCTGGTCTGGATCGCGATTGCCATTCCGTTCGCCTTTGTCTATCCGGCCGTCTACGGGCCGCAGGCGGCGTTATTCTCGGAACTGTTCGACACCCGGGTGCGCTACACCGGAACATCCTTCGTCTATCAATTCTCGGGCATTTTCGCCAGCGGCCTGACGCCGATCATCGCAACGACCCTGTTGCCGCTGGGCGACAACAAGCCATGGCTGATTTGCCTGTACGTTCTGGTGGTGAGCCTGATCAGCGCAGTGTCGGTCTATGCCATGACGGAGTTGAACAAGCGAGACATGGCGGTCGACAACAAGGCAGCCAAGCCCGCCTAGTTCGGCGACAAGAGGATAGAACAGGGACGCGACGCGATCGACATGGATCTCAACCTCAAAGATCGCGTCGCGGTTGTCACCGGCGGCGGCTCCGGCATCGGCGAAGGCATTGCCAGGGCGCTAGCCGCCGAAGGCTGCACCCTCTGCATTCTGGATCGCGACGCGCGCGCGGCGCAAAAAGTTGCGTCGTCGCTCGCCGCCACCGGCATCATCGCCCGACCGGGCGCGGTCGATGTCGGCGATTCGACCGCCGTAGAACGGGTTTTCGTAGAAGCCATTTCCAATCTTGGCCGTATCGACATTCTCGTCAATGCCGCCGGCGTGCTCTCGACCGGCCTCGTCGCCGACCTGCCCGTCACCGAATGGCAGCGGATCGCGCAAGTCAATCTGGCCGGCGTCATCCACTGCGTGAAAGCCGCTATCCCGGGAATGCGACAGCAAGGTTTTGGCCGCATCATCAACATCGCATCGGTGTCGGCCATGCGCGGCGGCGGCTCGGTCGGCAACACGCTTTATGGCGCCACCAAAGCCGGCGTTATTGCACTGACCATGGGACTGGCGCGCGAACTGGGGTCATTTGGAATAACGGCCAACGCGCTCGCTCCCGCCGTCGTCGATACCCCGATGACCCGGTCTGCGCTCACCGAGGACGCAAGACGCCGGATAGTGGAGCGCATTCCGGTCGGCCGACTGGCCCGGCTGTCCGATATCGCGGACATCGCCGCATTTCTGGCGTCCGAGCGGGCGGGATTTATTACGGGAGCGACGATACCGGTGGATGGCGGCATCCTCACCACCTAGCAATCGAGGTTTTGACATCCCGGACATTCACGCGTTGAGATACGCTCAATAGATGATGTCGGCGGGATAAGCATGGCTGACCCAGTCGCCACGACAGACCGCTTATCCGAGCAAATCGCGAAGCGTCCGCATGAATACGCGCGCGCCGATTTCGATCAAACCGTCCGGGAAGTCATAGTCGGGATTGTGGAGACCAGGATGACTTTCGCCGGCGCCTATCGCGGCGACGCCGTGTCCGCCCAGTTCGGTTACGATGCGATCGGGGCTCGCTGAGCAAAGGAATAGCCGGACTTCGCCGGCCGTTGCCAGCTCTCGACCGGAAAGTTCGGGCATCCGGTGCAGCCTTCGTCGCCACTCGATCAACTCGGTGACGTCGCGATCGGTGAGGAACATGGCACAATTCCGGTAGCGTTTGGCAGTTCGAGTCCCTGCTCGAACCTCTGGACGTTGTCGATTTGGTTCTACGCTGCATAAGCCATGTTCGCCAAGCGACAACAAAATCTCTTCAAAGCACCCCACTCCGGACATGGTTGTGGCGCGCCCGATCTTCATCTCGTCAAATTCGCACCCATCATGGCTGAGGCTGCCAGCGCGATTTCATCATCCGACCCGCGATTTTCAAAATCAGACACGGAGAAAGCAACATGGCTCTTCCAACCACGGTAAGAGATGACGCGTTGGCCTCGAGTACCGACCTCGCCCAAGCCGGCGCCGTGTTCAACGACGCAACACGGCTGGCGGATGGCGGCCTTTGGAGTTCGCCGGCTGACAGCAACAATCAGCCCGCCTATCTTGGAATGTACACGACTGATATCAATGCGGTTTCTGACGACATTGCTGCAATTCTCGCCAATCCTGCCGCCATGACCATTGGCGGGGTCGCCTATGCGCCGTCAACGACGGACGTGGCGACCTTGACCGAGATCGAAGGCCAGCTTCAAACGCTTCTCGCCAACGCTCCCAACGCCGTGGGAAATTCCCATGCCGAAGTGCTCGCGCAGCAGAGCGTGCATGCGTTGCAGACCGAAATACTCAGCGAGATCAGCGGCGATCCGGCTCTCTCTTCGGCGCTTAACAACGTGCAATATGCGACCGGCACCGGCGCCAACAATGTGGGGTTTGAGGCTCTTCCCGCCGGCGCGGACGATCCAGCCAGCCTGGCTGCTGCGAAGGCGCCCGATGCAACCCTGGCCGCGATCGGCCAGGTCTTCAATGCCGCGGACGATCTCGCGGTTGGCGGCTTAAATCACTCAAATCTTGCCGAATTCGGCCATGATATGTCGGCAATTTCAAAGGGCCTGACCAATATCCTGAACAGCCCTACAGAACTCGCGCAGATCGAGGCTGGCGAACAGGGCGCGGATGCGGCACTGACCACGGTTCATCTGCAGACGGTACTCAATCAGATCAATCTTCAGATCAGCAGGTTCGACGGGTCGTACGCCAGCGATCCGAATGTCGCGGCGCGATCCACCAATGACAATCTGTTGGACATCGTCGACATTGTCCAGAATGACGCAAACCTGAACACGGCGGCCGGCGGCAATGGCAGCCCGGGCACGGTCGGAGGCTTTAGCGAAATGCCGGCCTATCTCAACGGTCCGGATGGCGTGGATGCTCATGGTGGAACGATCACGCAGTTCCAGGACGACCAGGCGCAGACCAACTTCTGGGCAGCTTTCCTGTCCGAGGCCAATGTCATCAACACGCAGCTTCAGGCCGTCGCCGCCGGGCAAGATACCCCCAGCGAGATTCAGCAGTTGATTTCCCAGATCGATGCGTACCAGAAATTCGGCGCGAATTTCGACCAGGCGCAGGGCGGGGTTTTTGGCGCCCGCTTCGACAACGAACTTCTGGGCGGGACGTTGCTTGCCGATACCCAGGCGGCCGTGCACGGGCTCACCGGTATTGCCAATGGTGACACCGGCGCCACGCTTGCCGCCGATCAGGCGCAGATCCTGGCAGCGGGAACCGGCTTCACCGCCGATGCCAATGACGTCAGCGGAAACAACATTCCAATCGGCGGAGGAAGCTTCGTCGGCACTGCCACCACGGTGGCGACGGCGACAAGTCCCAACGGCGTTGCCATGGGATCCATACCCGTCACCACCAATCCGGATATCGCCAATGGGACCGGATCAGGCGGCGGCACAAGCGTCGCGACGGGGAGCGGATCGACCGGTGGTTCGGCCGGATCGACCGGCGGCTCGGCCGGGTCTGGAGCCGGGACCGGTCATGGCGATCATGGGGATCACGGCGGGTTGTTGCAGTTTGCGCAGCACTTCGGACAGCACTTCGAGCATTTGTGGCATACCTAGTGTGAGCGTAGAATCGAACGGCGACGCCTGGACCGCTCATTCACAACGCTGCATCCCCGTCGGTTCGCGGTCTCGCCTTGCAGGCGAGACCGCCGAGAGAATTGATTCCTTAACCGGAAAATCTCAATTCTGCCGATGCCGACGCCGGCGCGGCCCCGTTCATCTAGTTGGTCTCTCCGACCGAGGCGAGCGCGCGTTTCGCCGCGATCAGATGCGGCATGTCGTACATCTTGCCGTCGATGCCAAGCGTACCCGCGTCGGGCTGAGCCGCGAAAGCCGCAACAACGCGGCGCGCATGTGCCAGATCGGCCTCTGATGGCGTGAAGCATTCGTTGATGGTTGCGATCTGGTCGGGGTGGATGGCGATCCGCCCGACAAAACCGTCGCGGCGGCCGATCCGGCAGCTTTCCGCCAGCCCCTGCCGATCCCTGAAATCCGCATACAGGGTGTCGAGCGGCAGCACGCCCGCGGCCCCGGCAGCAAACAGACATTGTGCCCGCGCCATCTGATAGGGAAACGTCCAATCGCCGTTCGCTTCCTTGTTCGAGAGCGCGCCGAGGGCCGCGCCGAGATCCTCGGCGCCCCATGTCATGGCCGCCAGCCGACGGCTGGGGGTCGCATAGCTGGCGAAGCCGATCATGGCGGCCGGCGTCTCGGTCGCCACCACCAGCAGTTTGACATGACCTGGCGTAACACCCGCGGCGACCTCCAGCGCATCGAGGTAGTTGGAAATCAGCTCGATATCCTGAATACCGCCGACCTTCGGAATCAGGATGCCGTCGAGACCGGGGCGGACCACCGCGGCCAGATCGCCGAGTGTCAAGCCGCTTGCGAGCGGGTTGACCCGTACCAGAAACGCCCAGTCATGCGGCATTCCGCCCAAAAGGTCTTTCACCATGCCGCGCGCCAGCGCCTTGCGCGGCGGTGCGACGGAATCTTCCAGATCGAGGATCAACGCGTCGGCGCCGATGCCGTCGGCCTTGGCGAACTTGCGCTCGCTGTCGGCCGGCACAAACAAAAGCGAGCGCAATTTCATGTGGGGCGCCTCATCATCAGTCCGATCCGGCGGCAGTATGCGATTTCCTCGTTACGCTGATTGAAACCGCGATGTTCGAACGTGACAATGCCTTGGGTCGGACGGGACTTGCTGTCGCGCACAGCCAGAATTTTCGTCTCCGCCCGCAGCGTATCGCCGGCAAAGACCGGGCGCGGAAACCTGGTTTCCTCCATGCCGAGATTACCCACCGTCGTTCCCAGGGTGGTGTCCTGCACCGAAAGCCCGATGATCAGACCCAGCGTAAAGATCGAGTTCATCAGCGGTTTGCCGAATTCGGTCGATTTGGCGTACTCATGGTCGATGTGGACCGCCGCCGGATTGTATGTCAGCGACGAGAACAGGATGTTGTCCATGTCGGTGACGGTGCGCCTGATTTCATGGACAAAGGTCTGACCGACCGAGAATTGTTCGAAGTAGAGTCCCGCCATTTCCAGCCCTTCCTGGTTTTTCCGACCCAGGATATCAAATTACCGCGTCAGCGCAGAATGAACAGGGGCCGGCGGCCAAATCGTCGCAACAAAGGAAGGAGCCCCGCCCGGATCGAAGCAGAAGCCGCAACTCAGCGCTTTTCGGCGGATGCGATCGCCGCGAGCACCGCGGCGGATGAGCTCACCCAGCCGAAGATGCCGCCCTGGGCCTTGATCATCTTCAGGCCCATGTCGTGGAATTCGGGAAAGTAGGAGGCGCAGCAATCGGCCAGCACGACGCAGCGATAACCGCGATCGTTGGCTTCGCGGACGGTGGTGTTGACGCAAACCTCCGTGGTGACGCCGCAGACCAGCAGGTCTTCGATGCCATGCGCTTGCAGCACGTCACCGAGACCGGTCGCGTAGAATGCGCCCTTGCCGGGCTTGTCGATGACGATCTCGCCATCGGCCGGATAGAGCGCGGGAACGATGTCGTGTCCAGCTTCGCCGCGGATCAGGATACGTCCCATCGGTCCGGGATCGCCGATACGAAGACTTGGCGCGCCGCGTTCGATCTTGGCGGGCGGCGCGTCGGACAGGTCGGGCAGATGGCCTTCCCTGGTATGGATCACCAGCAGCCCGGCGCCGCGCGCCGCAGCCAGCACCGCTGCCGTCGGCTCGACCGCCCGCGCTAATCGAGACACGTCGTTGCCGAGGGTTTCGCCGAAGCCGCCGGGCTCGAGAAAATCGCGCTGCATGTCGATGATGACAAGCGCCGTCGCGGCCCACTTCAACGCGATGGGGCCGGGCTCTGCCGCCAATGGCTGATGCGACAGGCTCGCCAAATTCGCCATGATCAGGAGTTCCCGACGGCTTTTGATGGTCAAAAGCGAAGCAAAGCCCATGCCATTGTACAACGCCGCGGCGCCATCGCACCGCCCGCGATTGTCGATTGTTTCCAGTTGCTTGGAAAGACCACTTCGGGAAGCCAAGGCCACAAGATTTCAGCCGTTGCCCAATCAGTAGGCGTCGCGGCCGCGACAAGCCATGCTAGGATTGTGGCGGCCCCCTTTGCAGTCGAGATTTTCAATTGACGCCCACAGTCCGGTCTATCGTTCAGGCGCATCGCAATCGATCCAGCAAGCCCGAAGACACCATAGCGACCACCTACCGGCGCATCCGCGCCTACAACGATCCGGCCGTTTTCATCTCGCTTCGCGACGAGGCCGATGCGCGTGCCGAAGCACGGGAGCTGGCCGGTCGCGACGGCAGCGAACTGCCGCTTTTCGGCGTTCCGGTCGCGGTCAAGGACAATGTGGACGTCGCCGGCCTTTCGACCACCGCGGCCTGTCCGGCATATGCCTACATGCCGAACAAGGACGCCACTGCCGTCGCCCTGCTGCGCGCGGCCGGGGCCATCATCATCGGCAAAACCAATCTCGACCAGTTTGCAACCGGGTTGGTCGGCACGCGGTCGCCCTATGGAATTCCACGCAACACGCTCGATCGAAGACTCATTCCTGGCGGTTCAAGTTCGGGCTCGGCGGTCGCGGTTGCGGCGGGGCTGGTCCCGATCGCGCTTGGGACAGACACCGCCGGCTCGGGACGCGTGCCCGCAATGCTCAACAACATCGTCGGGCTGAAGCCAAGCCTGGGCCTGATTTCGACCAGCGGCGTGGTGCCGGCCTGCCGGACGCTCGACTGTATCTCGGTGTTCTCGCTTACGGTCGATGATGCGATGACCGTTCTTCACGTGATCGGAAAGCCGGACCCAACCGATGCCTACTCCCGCCGCCGACCGATCGGTCCGATCGGTGCGTTTCCGCAACGTCTGAGACTGGGCGTCCCACCTGAGGCACAATTGCAATTCTTTGGCGACACGCGGAGTGCCGCGGCCTACCGGGCCGCCGTCCACAGCCTGGCCGAACTGGGCGCTCAAATTGTCGAATTCGATATCCAGCCTTACTGTGAGACGGCACGGCTGCTGTACGAAGGCCCATGGGTCGCCGAACGCTATCTCACGGCGCGTCGGCTGATCGAAACCAACCCGGATGCCCTTCATCCCGTCACGCGCGAAATCACCGTGGCCGGCAAGATTTCGAGCGCGGCTGACACGTTCGCGGCGTTCTACCGTCTGGAGGCGTCGAAGCGCATCCACGAACGGACATTTGATTCCATTGATGTGATGGTGTTGCCGACCGCGCCAACGGTCTACACCGTCGATGAAGTGCTCGCCAATCCGATCGAGCTCAACAGCCGGCTCGGCACATACACGAATTTCGTCAACCTGCTCGATATGTGCGGATTGGCCGTCCCTGCCGCCCTTCATGATGACGGCACACCGTTCGGCATCACCCTGCTCGCGCGCAGCGGCCACGACGCCGTGCTCGCGGCCATCGGGCGGGCGTTTCATGCGCGATCCGGCCTGCCGCTCGGTGCGCTCGGTGTCGCGCAGCCCCCGCTTACCGAAACGGCACCGACGCCGATGCCGGATGAAATCGAGATAGCGGTGGTCGGCGCCCATTTGAGCGGAATGGCGCTGAACGGCGAATTGCAGAACCTCGGGGGCCGCCTGCTTGACGCCACGCAGACGGCGCCGGACTACCGGCTCCATGCCCTCAACGGCACCATACCGCCAAAGCCAGGCATGCTGAGGGTGGCGGCCGGCGCCGGAACGAAGATCGCGGTCGAGACCTGGGCGCTGTCGGCTGCCGGGTTTGGACAATTCGTGGCGGCGATTCCGGCTCCGCTTTCGATCGGAACCGTCAAGCTTGCCGATGGCCGCGAAGTGAAGGGATTCCTGGTCGAGCCGGCGGCGCTCGAAGGCGCACGCGACATTTCGGAATATGGCGGCTGGCGAGCCTACGTTGCAGCCAAGGTCAAGACCTGAAGCGTCAGTGCGCGTCGGCGTAAAGCTCGTATTCCCCACGTACCGTTTCAATATGATGTCGCATCGCCGCCGCCGCCGCGGCGCGGTCGCCGCGCATGACGGCGACCACGACGCGGTCGTGTTCGGCGTGCGATTTCGCCAGCCGACCAAGGTTGCGAAACTGCGCGCGGCGGAACGGCTGCACGCGCACGCGTGTCGCCAGCGTTATCTCCGCAATATAGGCATTGTGCGAACCGGCATAGATCGCATTGTGGAACCGCTCATTGACTTCATGAAATCTCTCGGGGCTTCCGTCGGAGCTGAGCGCCCGCAGTTCCTCATGCACGGCCTCGAGCGCCTGGCGTTCGACCGCGGTCATTCTCTCGGCGGCAAGACCTGCGCACAGCGCTTCCAGCTCGGCCATCGCCTCGAACATGCCATTGAGCCGGTCCAGCGACGGCTGCGCCACCACGGCACCGCGATGGGCACGCGCGTCTACCAGGCCGCTCGCCACCAGTTGCCGCAAGGCTTCACGCACCGGCGTGCGCGACACGCTGAAGCGCTGGGCGATTTCGGTCTCGTCCAGCGCCGTCCCCGGCGGTCGTATGCCGCGCACGATCTCGTCGGCAAGCAGCAGGCGCAGCTCCTCCGCCCGGGTCAGCTTGTCCGAGGTCGCGCCCGATCGGTCCACCCGACGCACCACGGCTTCGGCATCGCGAACGGCCGGTCGTTGCGCACGGTTCGGAAGATCGTCAAGGCTCATCGCTTCTGATCCTTCGGCTCATCGATGATGCTGACATGCGCGGCGACGATGCGCCAGCCTTCGCCGAAGCGCACCCACGTCTGCATCTGCCGCCCTACCTTGCCCGGCGCGGTCTCGCGGTAAAACAAGGTCGACGCCACCGCCGTGTCGCGGCCATATGTCGTAATGACCGTTCCGGCGGTTTTGCGCATCAGTCCGGCCGGCGAGCGCGCTGCACGAAACGCCATGATGGCCTGATAGCCATAGAGGTTCTCGCCGATCCCGTAACGCAGCGTGCGGTCATCCCTGCGGAAAAGCTCGTCGAGGACCGCAACGTCGTTGCCGACCAGCGCGGCTTCGTAGCGCGCGAACGCTGCGGTAACCTCAGCCAGCACATCCGGAAGATCGATATCCATGTCAGAACCCTCGCGGCCGCGGCGCCGCGACGGCACCGAGACGCTCCAGTTCATAGCCGACACGCAGTGCGATATCCTCGCGCCAGGGCGCGCTGATGATCTGCACGCCGATCGGCATCGGGTCGAGCGGCACCGGCACCGCGACCACCGGCAGCCCGATGAACGAGATCGGCTGGGTGTGAATGCCGATATTCGGCCGCAACGGAAGTTCGACGCCGTCGAGAACAATGGTGGTCTGACCAAGCCTCGGTGCAACGCTGGGCGTCGCCGGCGCGATGATCACGTCGACACTTCTGAACAGCTCGAGGACCCGGGCGCGATACCAGCGCCGGAATTTCTGCGCCCGGTCGACCAGCGCTGCCGGGATCATGGCACCGGACAGCAGCCGGTCGCGTACCGCGGGATCGAAATCGCCAGGCCGTTGGCGCAGCCGATCGAGATGTAGCGAGGCACCTTCGGTTGCGGTGATGATATAGGCGGCAGCGCGGGCACGCGCCGCCTCGGGAATGTCGACCTGTTGTGTAACGGACAGGGCCCGGGCGACACGACTCACGGCCTCGCGCGCCTCAGGAAACACATTGTTCGCAAAATATCCGCCCGCGATCGCGATTCGCAGCCCGCCGACGCCTTTGGCGAGCGAGGGCCGCACGAACTCGGGTGCCCGCTCGGTACACGCCGCATCATCTCGATCAGGTCCCTGCATGGCATCGTAGGCCAAGGCGAGATCCTCGACATGGCGCGCGAACGGACCGAGATGATCTAAACTGGCGACGAACGGGAACGATCGCGCGCGCGAAAGCCTTCCATATGTCGGCTTCAGCCCGAAGATGCCGCAAAACGACGATGGCACGCGGATCGAGCCATTGGTGTCCGAGCCCAGCGCCAGTGGCACCAGTCCACCCGCCACCGCACCAGCGGAGCCGCCGGACGAGCCGCCGGTCATCCGGGTCAGGTCGTGCGGGTTGCGCGATGGTCCGTCATGGATGTTTTCGCCGGTGAAGTCATAGGCGTATTCGCCCATGTTGAGCGCGCCGACCAGCACGGCGCCTGCGGCTTCCAGACGTTCGATCAAGGTGGCGTCGCGGCCGGATGGCACGCGGTCGCGATTGATCCGGGACCCGGCGCGGGTCGCCAGATCCTTTATGTCGAACAGGTTTTTAACTGCGAACGGCACCGCTGCGAGCGCACCGGCCGGCTTTCCGCTGGCCCGCGCGGCATCGACGGACCGGGCCCGCATCCGCGCCCGGTCGGCAATGACGTCGGTGAACGAATTGAGTTCCGGATCGTGGCGCGCGATCCGCGCCAGCGCCGCCTCGGTGACACCGAGCGCGGACACCTTGCCGTCGGCGAATGCGCGCGCGATCTGCGATGCCGACTGCCAGGGCTCTTCGAGGGCCATCACGTGGTCAGGCTGTAAAGACACTGGCCGACTCGGTTTCATCAGGCAGCGGGAATTCCTCGACCAGGCGTGCGAGCCGCAACGACACTTCGAGATTGGCGCGGATCGCGGGGCGCCAGGCCGCCTGCACCGGCAGCGCCAGCATCCTCGCGGCAACGTCGATATAGTCGTCGAGGGGATCGTTCATACCTGTCTTTCTTGCGTCAATGTAACGGAAGCGGTGGATGTGGGATAGCTGACAGCAGCTCCTTGGTGTAGGCGTCCTGCGGCGCCTCGAGCACCTGTTGCGACGATCCCTCCTCGACAATTCGTCCTGTCCGCATCACGATCACACGATCGCACAGCAGACGTACCACATTCAGGTCGTGTGACACGAACAGATAGCTCATGCCCATTGATTGCTTGAGATCCTGAAGCAAATTCAGCACGACCGCCTGCACCGACACATCCAGTGCCGCCGTTGGTTCGTCCAGAATTACCAGTTTCGGCTGCAAGGCAATGGCGCGGGCGATACCGACCCGCGCCTTCTGGCCGCCGGACAATTGATGTGGAAAGCGGTCGAGCAGATTGAGCGGCAGGCCGACCTGAACTGCAAGCTGCTCGCAGCGCGCACGCACCGCATCGCGGCCTCCGATTTCGCCAAGCTGCATGATCGGATCGGCGATGGCGCGTGCGGCCGAGAAGCGCGGATTGAGGCTGTCGGTCGGATCCTGGAACACCATCTGGATGCTCTTGCGCAGCGGCATCCGCGCGAAGGCCTTGGGAAGAATGGCGCCGATCTCGTCACCATCGAACATGATGCGGCCGGAAGTCTGGTCGAGCAGCCGCATCACGATCATGGAGGTCGTCGATTTGCCGCAACCGGACTCGCCGACCAGGCCGACGCTCTCGCCGTGGCCGATCGTGAAGCTGATGCCGTCGACGGCGCGGAACTGCTCGGGCTGGATCGGCGGCCGGCGACCGAAAATGGTCCCGATCGCGGCCTTGGCGCCCTGGCGCGGATATTCCTTGACCAGCTTTTCGACAAGCAGCAGCGGCTTTGCCGAAACAACCCTGGCGCCTGCGGCCCCGGCTCCGACCCGCGGATCCACCGCGACCGATGCAGCAAGAGAAGCGGCAGGGCCACGCTCGGCGCCGGCTGCGTCCGAATATCTGGCCGCGTCCTCCTCCGACAGCAAGTCGCGCAAGGACGCGCCGAGTTGCGGCGTCGCACGCATCAATTTCCGGGTATAGGCGTGCTCGGGCCTGACGAAGATGTCGGCCGACTTCGCGGTCTCGACCACGCGCCCCTTCTCCATCACCACCACCCGATCGCAGTAGGCGGCGGCCAATCCCAGATCATGGGTAATGAGAATCGTCGACATGCCGCGGCTGCGGGTCAGCTCGACGACCAGGTCCATCACCGCCTTCTGCGTCGTGACATCGAGACCGGTGGTGGGTTCGTCCGCGATCAGAAGCTGCGGGTCGCAGGCCAGCGCCAACGCGATCACCACGCGCTGGCACATGCCGCCCGACAGTTCGAACGGATAGGCATGATAGCGCTCGCGCGGCCGGGCGATCTTGACCTGCTCCAGCACTTCGATGGCCTTTTCGCCGCGTTCGGCGCCATTGACCTGGGCATGCTGGCGCAGCACGTCCTCGATCTGGTGGCCAACCTTGCGGATCGGATTGAGGGCGGCCCGCGGGTTCTGAAAGATCATCGAGATTTCGCGGCCGCGCAAATCGCGCATCTGGGCTTCGGTCGCCTGCCTGACGTCCATGCCCGAAAACATCACCGACCCGCCGGCGATCCTGCCGGCGCGGTCGAGAATTCGCATGACGGCGTAGGATGTGACCGACTTGCCGGAGCCCGACTCGCCGACGATACCGAGCGTCTCGCCTTTGGCCACCGAGATATTGACGTGCTGCACGGCCTTGACCAGGCCGCGTCGGGTGGAGAACTCGACCGTGAGATCGTCGACGTCGAGCAGCGGTCGCTGGACCTGATCCAACATCGTCATGTCCGCCGCTGCGGATCGACGATGTCGCGCAGGCCATCGCCGAGAAGATTGAAACAGAACACCGCGATCATCAGCGCGACGCCCGGAAATAGCGCGATCCACCATTCGCCCGAGACCATGAAGGAGGCGCCCTCCGCAACCATGATGCCCCATTCCGCGGTCGGCGGCCGCACCCCCAATCCGATGAACGACAAGCCCGCGGCGTTGAGGATCGCATACCCCATGGTCAGCGACATCTGCACGATCATGATCGGCAGGATATTCGGCAGAATATGCGCCAGCACGATGCGGAACTCGCCGTTGCCGGACAGCCGCGCCGCCTGCACGAAGCCTGCTTCGCGCCGGATGTTGGCTTCGGCGCGCGCAACCCGCACATAGAGCGGGAAGTTGACGATCGCGGTGGCGAGGATGATGTTCTGCACGGTGTTGCCGAGCGCTGCGACAATGCCCATCGCCAGCACGAACAGCGGGAACGCCATGATGGTGTCGGCGATGCGCCCGACAATACGGTCCGTCCACCCTCCGAAATAGCCGGCGGCGATCCCGGCGAGGCCGCCGACCAGGAATACCAGCGCCACCGAGGCCACCGCGATGAACGTGTCGAGACGGGTGGCGACGACGACGCGGCTGAAGATATCGCGGCCGAGCTGGTCGGTACCGAACCAGTGCGCGGCCGACGGCGGTTTCAACGCCGCGGCGGTATCGCTCGCCAGCGGATTGTAGGGAACGACGTAGGGGCCGAACAGCGCCGCAATCACGATGACGACAAGCAGACCGAACGCAAACGCCGTCACGCGGTTCTGGCCGAGGACATAGCGGGCATGCTCGAACGTCGCGGCAAGACCCGATGTCCGCGCCGGCGATGCAGGCTCAACCACCGGCGCGACCGTGCTCATCCCTCCATCCTGACGCGCGGATCAATCACGCCGTAAAGAATGTCGATCACCAGATTCAGCAGCAGGTACATCACCGCCATGATCAGCACAAAGCCCTGAACCGGCGCGAAGTCGGAAGCGATCAGCGCTTCCACCGCGTAGGAGCCGATGCCGGGCCACGCAAACACCTTCTCCACCAGCACATTGGCGCCGAGCAGGAACGAGAACACCATGCTCAACGTGGTGATGACCGGCAGCATCGCGTTGCGAAAGGCGTAGGTGACGATCACGGTAGTCGGCGAGAGGCCGCTGGCCCGCGCGGTGCGCACGAAGTCGGAAGCCAGCACCGCCAGCATCGAGGCCCGCGTCATGCGCGCGATCGGGGCCAGCGAAAAGATCGCAAGCGTCGCGGCGGGCAGGATCAGTTGGCTCAGCGACGAGCGGAAGGTTTCGAAATCCCGCGCCAGCAAGCTGTCGATCAGATAAAATCCGGTCACGGTCGGCGGCGCGCTGTAGAACACATCAAGGCGTCCCAGCGGCGCCGGCGACCAGCCGAGCTTGAAATAGAAGATATAGACGAGGACGAGGCCGGTGAAGAAGACCGGCAGCGATACACCCGCGGTGGTCATCACCCGGCACAGATGATCAATCCAGGAGCCCGGCCGCGTTGCCGCGACAACACCGAGCGGGATGGCGATCCCGACCGCTATGAACAGGCCGAGCAGGGTCAATTCGGCCGATGCCGGCAGCCGATTGCGGATTTCAGTCGCGACCGGCTGCCCGGTCGTGAGTGAATTGCCGAAATCGCCGCGCGCCAGATCGAGGGTGTAACGGCCGAACTGTTCGATCAATGGCTTGTCGAGGCCGAGCTTCTTGCGGATCTGCTCAACGGCATCCTTGGTCGCGGCCGGCCCGGCAAAGTAGGCCGCGGGATCCCCGGGCAGGGCTCGCGTCAGCAGGAACGTCACGATCACGACGCCGATCAGGCTCGGGATCGCGAACATCAGCCGCTTGCCGATCATGCTCAGCATGGCGTTCCCCTGCCCGCGTTACGTCTTCGCCATCGCGCGGTAGTCGAGACGGCGGTGGAACCAGTACTGGAATCCGGAAACGTTCTTCTGCGTCGCGACGTTGAGATAGGGCTGATAGAGCGGAATCCGCGGAATATCGGCGAAGGCCAGATCGACAAAGCCCTTCACATCGGTGTCGTAGGTGGCGGTGTCGCCGGTTGCCGCCGCGGCGCGGGCGCCGTCGATCAACTTGTCCATCTCCGGCGAGGAGTAGTTCATGGTGTTGAAGATCGAATTGCCGCTGTGATAGCACCAGTAGAAAAAATATTCGGGGTAATCGAGCCAGCCCGAAAAGATATTGGTGTAGAGCGGCATCACCTTCTTGTTGAGTTCGGTGCGCCAGTTGGCACCGGGAATCTTGTTGATGCCGGCCTTGATGCCGATCTGCGCCAGGCTTTCCTGGATCAGGACGCACATCGGCTCGTTGACGCCGGCAAAGCCGAGATCGAATGACAGCGTGGTCTCGAAGCCGTTGGGATAGCCCGCCTCCGCCATCAGGGCCTTGGCCTTCGCCATGTCGACATTGTACTTGGTCGGCTGCGGCCATTTGACCTGCGTCGGCGTGTCTGGCGCCGCACCGAACATCGGATTGGCAAGACCGAACATCACGGCATCGATGATCTTCTGGTACGGGATGGCGCAGGCCACGGCCTGCCGCACCTTTGGATTGTTAAACGGCGGCTGGGTCACGTTCATCCCCAGATACTGGATGCCGTTGCTGATCGGCAGCGACGTGATGTCGAGCTTGCCCTCCCGTTTCATTTCGGCGAAATCCTGGTTCGGCAACTCATAGGACACGTCGGCGTCGCCGCGTTCAAGCAGCGCGCGGCGGTTGCCGGCCTGCGGCACCATGCGCCAGATCACGCGCTTGATCTTCGGCAGCGGACCGCCGACCCAGGCGTCGTTGCGCTCCATCACGACTTCGGTCCCCGCCGTCCACTTCGTGACCTTGTAGGCACCGGAGCCGGCGGTGTTCTGCTTGGTATAGTCGAGCCCCCAGGGATCCTTCTCGCTGGCGTTCTTCTTCACCAGTTCCGAGTTGACGACGCAGGGAACGATGACGGCAAGATCGGGGATCGTCAGCCGGTCCTTTTTCAGGAAATCGATCCGCACGGTGTTGTCGTCGACGATGACGAACTGCTCCGGCTTGGTCAGCGAGCCCGCGCTCATCTGGAAGGTGGGAAAGCCGCCAACGCTGACGGCGCGGTCGAGCGACCATTTGACGTCCTTCGCGGTGACGGGCGTGCCGTCCTGGAATGTCGCCTTCTTCTTCAGCTTGAAGGTCACCGACATGTCGCCGACGTTCATGTCTTCGGCGAGTTCCGGCTTGAACTTGTCGCGGTCGTAATAGGGCACGCCGCCTGGACCGCTCTTCATTTCGTGGCTGATCAGGCGATCGTAGCAATTCCACGACACCTCGTAGCCGGGCACGTTGGTCCCGATACCGTGGATATCGAGATTGTTGGGACCGCTTTCCGAGACGATCAGCAGTGTCTCCGAACGGGCATCGGCTTTGGCGGCCGACCAGATCGCCGGCGCCGGCACCATGCTTCCGGCGGCGAGGCCCGTGACGGATTTGAGAAAGTCGCGACGCTTCATATCGGGCGCTCCAATGCACGCGGTGCTTTGAAGCTGCCTTCGCAAGGTTTGTGCCACCGCATCAAAGGCGCGGGCGGAATCACCTATTCGATTGAAGCTGTTTACGGATTTCGCGGGCCCCGCACGGATCCGCCGTCACCGTCGAGCCGCCGATTGCATGCAAGTGGCGGGTTTTGGCTAAACCTTATGCAGCATCCTCGCCGCACGCGGCGCCGGCCGGCATAGGGCGCCCGCCGGATTCCGGCAGCGGTCCATTTGTGTCCCAAAACCAACGGGCGGATCGCAAAAAGGCTGTTCAGATCATTGCATACAATTATGTTGAAATGCCTAAATCTTAGTCAAATACGAAATTCGCCGGTGCAGCGCCAAGGCGGACAAAACCCCTGATACCAGCATGTTGCGCGGAAGCAGCCCGGCAATCAGGCATTGGCACGAAGATTGCGATGCGGATCGCGCATCGGCTGCCAGCAGCAAGAATGGGTGGCATCAAAAGCGGTCTATCCGCCAGGGAGCAATCAATGGCCTTTGACAGGTTTTCTCGGCGGCACCTCCTGCAGGGAAGTGCTGTGTTCGCGCTTGGCACGGCGTTGGGCGAGCGGTCTGCCGCCGCCGCCGACACCACCATCGGATTCATCTATGTCGGGTCGCGTGACGACTACGGATACAACCAGGCTCATGCCCAGGGCGCCGCCGCGTTGAAGAAAATGCCGGGTCTGAAAGTGGTTGAGGAGGAGAAGGTGCCCGAGACCGACGCTGTCGAAAAGACCAGCGAGTCCATGATCAATCTCGACGGCGCGTCGCTGATCTTCCCGACCTCGTTCGGCTACTACAACCCGCACGTCCTCAAGCTGGCGAACAAATATCCCAAGGTCCGGTTTGAGCATTGCGGCGGCCTCTGGACCGACAAGGACCCGAAGAACGCCGGCAGCTATTTCGGCTATATCGACGAGGCGCAGTTCATCGCCGGAATCGTGGCCGGACATTCCACGAAATCCGGCAAACTCGGATTCGTTGCGGCCAAGCCGATTCCGCAGGTCCTGCGCAACATCAATGCCTTCACGCTGGGAGCACGCCTCGCCAACCCGAAGGCAACGACGCAGGTGATCTTCACCGGCGACTGGTCGATGCCGGTCAAGGAAGCCGAAGCCACCAACAGCCTGATCGACCAGGGCGTCGACGTGCTGACCTGCCACGTCGATGGTCCGAAGACCGTGGTGGAAAACGCCGCCCGTCGCGGTGCGATGGTGTGCGGCTATCACGTCAACCAGTCGGCGCTCGCGCCCAAGGCTTATTTGACCGGCGCGGAGTGGAACTGGGAAGCGCTCTATCCGAAATTCGTGAAGATGATGATGGCCGGCGAGTTCGATCCCGAATTTCTATCGCGGCGGCCTGAAGGAAGACATCGTCAAGGTCTCGCCCTATGGCGCGATGGTCTCGACTGAGGCTCGCGCCCAGGCCGACGACCTCAAGGCGAAGCTCACCGGCGGCAACTATACGATCTTCAAGGGACCGATTCTCGACAACCGCGGCAAGACCGTGATCGCCGCCAGCGTCGAGCGCGGCCAGAAAGATCCCGAACTGGAGAAGATGGACTATTTGGTGGAGGGCGTAATCGGGGCGACTTCGTGACCGCTGACGTCGAGAATTCGATCGCCGCTGCACCGGCGTCTCCCGCGGTCGGACGGCGTTTTCTGCAAGACCACAGCGGCAAGATCGAATTCATCCTGATTCCGGTGGCGGCGGTTGCCGCCGCCCTGGCTGTGTTCGGGCTGTTCGTCTTCCTGTTTGGCAAGAACCCGCTCGATCTCTACTTCTACATGTACCAGGGCGCGTTCGGCACCTGGTTCTCGTGGCAGAACACCCTGACGCGTGCCGCCCCCCTGATCCTGACCGCGCTCTGCACCGCCCTGCCCGCACAGCTCGGCATGGTCATCATCGGGGGCGAAGGCGCCCTTCTGATCGGCGCCCTTTTCGCCACCACCGCCGCGCTGATGATGCAGTGGGCCTCGCCGCTTGCGGTACAGCTCGGCATGGCCTGCGCCGGCATGATCGGCGGGGGACTGTGGATCATGCTGGCGGGCGGACTGCGCCACTACCGGGGGGTCAACGAGACCATCTCGAGCCTGCTTCTCGTCTACATCGCGCTTGCCATCCTCAACCACCTGGTCGAAGGACCGATGCGCGATCCGGCCAGCCTCAACAAGCCGTCGACGCGCGAGATCGGCGCCGTCAACATGATCGGCACGATTCCCGGCACCGACGTCCATTGGGGCTTTGTTTTCGGCATTGTGGCGGCGGTGCTGAGCTACATCCTGATCTATCATACCGTGTTCGGGTTCGCGGCACGGATCGCCGGCGGCAACGTCCGCACCGCAAAACTGGTCGGCCTCGGCGTCGGCCGTCTGATCCTGATCACCTGCTTTCTGGCCGGCGCCGCTGCAGGGCTCGCCGGCATGGTCGAGGTCGCCGCGGTGCAGGGTCGAACCAACGCCAACCTTGCGGCGGGGTATGGCTTCACCGGCATCCTGGTCGCGTTCCTGGCCCGGCAAAATCCGCTGGCGATCATCCCGGTCGCGATCCTGCTCGGCGGAATCAACGCCAGCGGCGGGCTGCTGCAGCGCCGGCTGGGATTGCCGGACGCATCGGTGCTGGTCCTGCAAGGCATGATCTTTGTCGCGGTTCTGGCCAGCGACGCGCTCTATGGCCGGATCGGCTTTCTGAAACGGAGTTCCTGATATGGCGGACGGATCGATCGGCCTGTGGAGCGTGCCGCTCGAGGTGATCGGCGGCGCGATCCGCGTCAGCACACCGTTCCTGTTCGTCAGCCTCGGTGAATGCATTACGGAACGCAGCGGTCGCATCAATCTCGGCCTCGAAGGCACGCTGGTGATGGGCGCCATGAGCGGCTACGGAATATCCTATCTTACCGGCTCACCCTGGGTCGGCGTGCTGGCTGCGGGCGTCGTCGGCGCGATACTGGGCGCTCTCCACGCCGGAATATGCTCGCTGCCGCGCGTCAACGACATCGCGGTCGGCATTGCCCTGATGCTGTTCGGCACCGGGCTCGCCTTCTTTCTCGGCAAGCCGCTGATCGAGCCGACCGCGCCGCATCTGCCGGCGTTGGATTTCGCCTGGTGGAGCGACGTCCCGCAGGTTCGCGCCGCCTTCCGGGTCAACGCCCTGTTTGTCATTGGCGTGGCGCTGGCTCCCATCCTGTTCTGGGCATTTCGGGTGACGCGATGGGGTCTGCTGATCCGCACCGCCGGCGAAAGTGCCGATGCGGCGCGCGCGATGGGCTATTCCGTCAATGCGATCCGGCTGCGGGCCACCATGGTCGGCGGTTTTCTCGCCGGCATCGGCGGTTCCTTCCTGTCCCTGTTCTATCCCGGAAGCTGGAACGAGGGGCTATCCAGCGGCCAGGGCATCACCGCGGTGGCGCTCGTGATCTTCGCACGCTGGGACCCGATGCGGTGCCTGTGGGCCTCGCTGGCGTTCGGCGGCGCGGCGGCGCTCGGGCCGGCGCTGCAGTCGGTCGGCGTCACCTCGGGCTATCATTTGTTCAATGCTGCGCCCTACTTCCTGACGCTGGCGATCATGATCATCACCTCTTCGCCGAAGCGCACGCTGACCGGCGCGCCGGCCGAACTGTCGATCACGCGATAAGGAACCGCAATTGGAGCCAATGGAATGCCCGAGCGA
This sequence comes from uncultured Alphaproteobacteria bacterium, assembly GCA_963748165.1. GTDB lineage: Bacteria > Pseudomonadota > Alphaproteobacteria > Rhizobiales > Xanthobacteraceae > Bradyrhizobium. Next base: position 149,523 of record CAVVIM010000015.1, on the reverse strand, counting down.
TACGTCCGATCCGAGCCCTATGCATGGCCCTACAATGGCGACCTGCGAGCGGACAACACCGCGCTGATCATCATCGACATGCAGACCGATTTCTGCGGCGTCGGCGGCTATGTCGACAAGATGGGCTATGACCTGTCGCTGACGCGCGCACCGATCGAGCCGATCAAGCGGCTGCTGGCGGTGATGCGCGGCCAGGGCTTCCACATCATCCACACCCGCGAAGGCCACCGGCCGGATCTCAGCGACCTCCCTGCCAACAAGCGCTGGCGCTCGCGCCAGATCGGCGCCGGAATCGGCGATCCCGGGCCCTGCGGCCGGGTCCTTGTCCGCGGCGAAGCCGGTTGGGACATCATCCCCGACCTCGCGCCGCACCCCGGAGAACCGATCATCGACAAGCCCGGCAAGGGATCGTTCTGCGCCACCGACCTCGAACTGATATTGCGCGTGCGCGGCATCGACAACCTCATGCTGACCGGCATCACCACCGACGTTTGCGTTCACACCACCATGCGCGAGGCCAACGACCGCGGTTTCGAGTGCGTCCTGGTCGAGGATTGCTGCGCAGCCACCGACAAGGCCAACCACGACCATGCCCTCAGGATGATCAAGATGCAGGGCGGCGTGTTCGGCGCGGTCGCCCATTCGTCCACCGTGATCGGAGCGCTGTCGTGATCATCGGCGAAATGCCGCTTCCACCCGGCGCCATCGGCGTCGACGCCCTCGCCATGACCATGCGGTTTGGCGAGTTCCTCGCGCTCGACAATGTCGACCTCAAGGTGCGGCCCGGAACGTTTCATGCCCTGCTCGGCGAGAACGGTGCCGGCAAGAGCACGCTGGTGAAATGCATCATGGGCTACTATCGCCAGACCGAAGGCGAGGTGCTGATCGCCGGGCGGCAGCAGGCGATCGCCAATCCGAAGGACGCCCATGCCCTCGGGCTTGGCATGGTCTATCAGCATTTCACGCTGGTGCCGGCGATGACGGTTGCGGAGAATCTGGTGCTGGCGCGCGACGATGTGCCCCGCATCGTGGATTGGCGAAAGGAGACGGCGGAGCTCGAGGCGTTTCTGGCGCACATGCCCTTCCGGATTCCGCTGGACGCGAAAGTCTCCGGCATCTCCGCCGGCGAGCGGCAGAAATGCGAAATTCTCAAGCAGCTCTACCTCAAGCGTCGTTTCCTGATCCTGGACGAACCGACTTCGGTGTTGACGCCGGGCGAAGCTGACGAGGTGCTCGGCATGCTGCGGGCGATGGTCGCGGCGGGCGGTCTTACCATCCTGATGATCACGCACAAGTTCCGCGAAGTGATGGCGTTTGCCGACGAGGTCACCATCCTGCGGCGCGGCAAACTGGTGGGTACCGGCAGGGTTTCGGAGCTGACGCCGGACGCGATGGCGCGTACCATGATCGGCGCCGAAGAACTGACGGTGCAGCCGCGGCGCACCGGCGAATTCGGCGCCAAGCGGCTCGAGCTGAACGGAATTGTTGCGCTTGACGATGCCGGTGCGATCGCCGTGCGTGATTTCTCGCTCTCGATCCGCGCCGGCGAGATCGTCGGCATCGCCGGCGTTTCCGGCAACGGCCAGCGGCAACTGGTCGAAGTTCTCGCCGGCCAGCGCGAGGCGGAAAGCGGCGACGTCCGGATTGGCGGCAACCTCTATCACGCATCGCGCGAGGATATCCGGCGCAACAGGGTGTCGCTGCTTCCGGAAGAGCCGTTGAAGAATGCCTGTGTCGGCGCCATGAGCGTCGCCGACAACATCGCCTTCCGCGAGTTCGATCGGACGCCGTTCGCGCGCGGCGGCTGGTGGCTCAACCGCGCGGCATTCCGCGACGATGCCGAGCGCAAGATCGCGCAATACAGGATCAAGACGCGCTCGCCCGACACGCCGATTTCGGCGCTTTCCGGCGGCAACGTCCAGCGTGCCGTGCTGGCGCGCGAACTCGGCGACAAGGTCGAGGTCCTGATCGCCGCCAATCCCTGCTTCGGACTGGATTTCGCGGCGGTGGCGCAAATCCATGCCGAGATCACGGCCGCGCGCAACCGCGGCGCCGCCGTGTTGCTGGTAAGCGAAGACCTCGATGAACTGCTGGAATTGTCCGATACCATCGCCGTGATTTTCCACGGCGCGCTGGTCTATCAGGCACCCGGCAGCGAGGCCGATCTGACCGAAATCGGACGCTGCATGGCAGGTCACTGACCGGCCGCGTCGGCGGTCGTGGATTGCTTCGTCGCGCGACGCAGCAATCCACTCTCCGTCCTTCCGGGGCGACGCGCAGGCGTCGAGCCCGGAATCCATAACCACGATCGGGAGTATGGATTCCGGGCTCGCGCCGACTCAGTAGTGCAAGAGGCGCGCCCGGAATGACGGAAAGGGTTGCCTTGAGATATATGACCAATATACGCTTGGGATGAGGATCGACCAGGCCTGCGTGCGGGCGGCCGCCGGCTGAGACGAGGAACGAATTGAAAGCAAAATCGCCAGCAAAACGCCGGCCCCGGGTCGTCGAGGCCGATGGAACGCTGACCGATCGCGCCTATCGCGAACTGGAGGAGATGATTGTCACCCTGCAACTGGCGCCCGGAACGGTGTTGTCGGAACAGGCCCTTGCGGTGCGCCTCAAGATCGGCCGCACCCCGATCCGGGAGGCCTTGCAGCGGCTCGCCAGGGACGGGCTGGTGGTGATCATGCCGAGGCGCGGCATCATGGTCTCCGAGATCAATTTGCGGCTGCAACTGCGCCTGCTCGAGGTGCGGCGCGAGCTGGAACGGCTGATGGCGAGCCTTGCGGCCGAGCGCGCCTCGCCGGACGAACGCCGCGAATTCGCCGAGGTGGCGCAGGCCATGCTTGCGGCCGCCGCCAAGGCCGATGACATCGCCTTTATGCGCCTCGACCAGCGCTTCAACATCCTGATCGCGACCGCCGCCCGCAACGAATTCGCCCGGCGTTCGATGGGGCTGATGAACGCCCTGTCGCGCCGGTTCTGGTATCAGCACTATCAGCAGGTCGCGGATCTGCCGCTTGCCGCCAAGCTGCACGCCGCGGTCGCGGAGGCGGTTGCGCAGCGCAAAGTCCAGGCCGCTGCGAGCGCGTCGGACCGGCTGATCGACTACATCGAGGATTTCGCACGCAAGACGCTCGATACCTGAAACCGGATCAGTCAGGCCGCCGTCTTGCCGGAAAGCGCGGCCAGCGCCTGGTCGATGTCGGCCGACGTCATCTCCCACTCGTTTCCGAAATTCGCCACCACGGAGCGCATGAAGGGTTCGACCGACGCCAGCGCGGCAGCGTCGTCGCCGAGATGGTCGGCAAGCAGCGCCAGCGCGAGCTGGCGCGGCTCCGGGCCCTCATAGCTCCACTCAAATCCATTCTTGGAGAATTCCTTCGCCCGCAGCCGAGGATCGAGCGGGACGCCGTCGACGGTCACCTTGACACCGTCGATGGTTCGGTCTCCCAGATAGTGTTTCATGCGGCTCTCCTGCGTTTGCAGCTCAGGTCACGGTCCCGCCACGCTGCTGCGACGCTCGATGACTGTAGCCCGGATGGAGCGCAGCGCAATCCGGGAATCGCCAAGCGGATGCGACGGCCCCGGATTGCGCTGCGCTCCATCCGGGCTACGCCATTGCGGCCGGCCCACTTGCCGGTCTAATAGATTGGTGATATATCAGGCCGCAGGCGGTCGACCAGGGAGGTGGTGATGGAACTATCATCGAGTCAAATGACCGAGCGGCAGCGCAGTTACCGGGCGACCTACCGGCACCGCATCGCCGGATGGTATAATGGCTGGCTACATGTCTTCGTCATCTACGTGATCGGATTTACCGCCCTGTCGGTGTATTTCGCCAACATCAGCGAGCTGCGCTGGTGGGAACTCGGCATCGTGCCGGTGACCTTTCTGTTTGCCAATTTCTTCGAATGGTGGATCCACCGCTTCGTGATGCACCGGCCGTCGCAGATCAAGGCGTTCCGCGCCATCTACAACCGGCACACGCTGATGCATCACCAGTTCTTCACCGAACAGGAGATGCGTTTCGCCAACCACAACGACTGGCGCGTCACCTTCTTTCCGCCCTATGCGCTGGTGACCTTCACGATGATGTCGATCGTCCCCGCGCTCGCCCTCGGCTGGCTGATTTCGCCCAATGTCGGCTGGCTGCTGATCTCGACGACGACGTCGATGTACCTGATCTACGAGTTCATGCATTTCTGCTGTCACATCGATGACAACTGGTTCGTGCGCAACGCGCCGTTGGTCAACACGCTGCGCCGCCACCATACCGCGCATCACAATCAATCGATCATGATGGAGCGGAACATGAACCTGACCTTCCCGGTGATGGATTGGCTGTTTGGCACCTCCGACCTCGATCGCGGGCTGATCGGTCATCTCCTGAACGGCTACGACACACGCTACGTCAAGACCGACATGCGCAAGACCTCGCGCACGCCAAAACCCGCAATGGCGCCCCCGGCGGCGGGATTGATCGCGCCCGCCGAATAGCACAGGCCCGATCGCGCGCGAGACAACCGCCTGGAGCAGCCATGCAGGCCATCGAACCGCACTGGATCTCGCTGCTCTGGTTCGCCGGTTTCGCGACCGTCGGTACCGTGGTCTTGCTGATCGTGGCGGGCCTGTTCCCGCTTCGCTCGGCGCCGGACGCCGCGCGATCGGGCGCCACGGCGCTGCTCGTCGCCGGCAACGCGGTTTTACTGGCAGTGCTGCTGATGGGTACGGGACTTTACGGTTATGCCGAACTGAGGGTGAGCACCTTGATCATCGGCACCGGGCTGGTGGTACTGTTTGCACCGGCACTGTTCGAGATCTGGCCGACGTCGTTTCGCGACGGAACGACCGGACTGGTCATGCTGGCCGGGTTACAGGTGCTGGCCCTTGCGGCGCTTGCCAAGGTTGCCGGGCTTGCCTGGGCCGATATATCGTGATCGTTGGGAGGTGCTGCGATGCCTGTTAGGATCAAGCTCGGCCTCTCGCTGCTGGTCGTCCTGGTGGCGGCGATTGCCGTCTATTATCAGCATTCGCTCGGCCATGGACGCGTCCAGTACGTCGTCGCCTTTCTCGGATTTTTCATGATTTTCGCGATGTGGCTGTTTCCCGAAGTCAGACGTGACGCACCCGCGACCACGGTTCGCCGCGAAACCCAGCCGCGATAAGGCGGTTGGTCCTGGTTGAATTGAAGCTGCCGTCCGGTCCTGCGGTTCGCCGCGCGCTAAACCAGCAGGTCCAATTGATGGGTATCTTCCGTCCTGGGCCTTCGCTGGTAGGCCGCCTTGACGTCGCCAGCAATGATCTGTCGGCCAACAAGGCCGCTGTGCGGGTCCCGTGCCGGGCGTTGCCCGTGCTCGATGACGGGGCTCGCCAGCCTTTGCAGATCGATGGGCTCGCAACAAGCCTCCGACGTCGTGGTCGATGATCTCACCACGATGGCGATGGAAGCTTGAACGTCTATGGCGGCGGCGCCGCGGCCCTGGCGTGGCGGGCCCGGTTTGGCGACAACCACCAGCGATCGACAATCGGGTCCGCGCATGCGCATGGTCTCGGATGAAAATCTGACGATCTCGCCGGCATCGCGTTGAGGTGTTGCAACCGCCGGGGGCAAGCGACAAGGGTTTTGCCGGCACCACCTTGCGATGCGGATGATCCCTGCGCTTGGCGTGCGGTCAGCGGCGTCCGTCGTTCACCAGATCGATCTCGGCAGGGATAATGCCTTGCGGGCATGCAAGGAAAAAGTGGAGAGAGCCGGCCAAGATCCGATCTGATGCTGGTTGCCGAACGGCGCGATCAATTTCCCTTCTCCGCGATGCGCGAGCGATGCTCTCTCCACCACCAAAGAGTAGCAAAGCTGCCGCCACGCGCGACTGAATTCTCGCTATCGCGGTATTTCGCGTCTGAATAGCTATTGGTGAATGCTCGCGTTCGCTGACCGAGCGCGCGACACGGCGACGCCGGCACGATTGCGTTCGCATCGCCGCAGTTTGGTGGCGACGCCGCGAGGCGGTTTCAGGACTCCCAACACGTTTCTGCGGCCCGCGATGAAATCGCGTGCCGCAGAAGCGCCGTTCCGCCGATCGTTTAGCCGTGAATCACTTGTAGAACATGGTAACCAACCAGAACACCGGCGGCCCAGACATTATACCGATTGGTGTTGATCGTGCCGCCATAGGCGGTGGCATTCGGGATATCATTGCTCACCTGCCCGGCCCCGCCGCCGCCGAAGGTTAGTCCGTCCCGGAAGCAACTAACTATGGCGAAGATTCACTATCTGACCGCAAAGCAACGGCTCGCGGCCGTCGACAAAGCTATGCCGGGGCGAATCCGAAGGTCGCCTCGAAACGCTTGACGTAGCGCGGCCATACCTCGGGATTGATGATGCGCGGCGGCCGCTTGCCGTCGAGCGCGTCGAGCATCTGCTCGGCGGCAATCCGGCCCATGTTCTCGCGCGCCTCCCTGGTCACGCCCGCGGTATGCGGGCTCGCCAGCACATTGTCGAACTGCAGCAGCGGATGATCCGGCGGCGGCGGTTCCTTGGCCCAGACATCCAGCCCGGCGCCGGCGATCCGCTTGTTGCGCAAGGCGTCGGCGAGCGCGGCCTCGTCGTGGATAAAGCCCCGCGCGGTGGTGATGAAATAAGCGTGCGGCCGCATCAGCGCGAATTCGCGCGCGCCGATCATGTTCCTGTTGTCCCTGGTCAGCGGACACGAGATCGAGACGTAGTCGGAACGGGAGAGCAAGGTATCCAGTTCGACTTTCTCGCCGCCGCGGGCCGCCATTTCGGTTGCCGACAGATAGGGATCATAGGCCAGCACGTTCATCCGCAGCAGGCCCTTGCAGAGTTCGGCGATACGGCGGCCGACATTGCCAAGCCCGACGATGCCGATGGTCTTGCCTTGCGCCTCGGTGCCGATCAGGGCGTTGCGGTTCACATCGGGATCGCGCCGCAGCGCGCGATCCGCCTCGATGATCCGCTTCGACAAAGTGAGCAGCATCCCCAGCGCGTGCTCGGCGACGGAATGAGCGTTGCCGCCGGACTGATTGACCACCACCACGCCAGCTTCCGTGCAGGCATCGACGTCGACCGGATCGAAGCCGGCGCCATTGCTCGAGACGATCAGCAGGCCGGGCGCGCGTCGCAGCAGGTCGCGGTCGACGTGAAAGTGCGGCGCGATCTCGTCGCGCGCCGCACCGATTTGATAGGCATGCGCCGCGGTGACGATCGGTGCGGCGACGTCCTCGGGACTTTCGTTCTCCAGCCGATCGAGACGCACATCGGGCCGTGCCTGCAGGATGTCGGCGTAGATCTGGTGCGCCAGATACTTGACGTAGAAAACGCGCTTGTTGTTGACGGACATGGATGGCTGACCTTCAGTGCGGAAATCCATAGAGCGTCGCCGGATTGGTGACGAGAATGCGCTGCCGGGTTGCCGGATCCGGCGTCCATTGTTGAAACAACTCGAACAGGTGCCCGGCATCCGGCATGTCGCCCTCGACGCGCGGATGCGGCCAGTCGCCGCCCCACACCAGGCGTTCGGGATTGGCCTGCACCAGGGCTTCATGGAATGGCCGCGCATCGGGATAATCCGGCGCGTTGCGGCTGAGGCGGTGCGCGCCGGACAATTTGGCCCAGCACCAGCCGTCGCCGACCGCCCGCAACAGGCTCTGGAAACCCGCGGTCGCGGTGCCGGCGTCGGTCCTGCCCATGTGGTCAATCACTACCGGCAGGCCGAGCGACCTCAGCGTTGCGACCGTCTCCGGCAGATCCTTGACGTCGATCCAGAGCTGCAGATGCCAGCCCAGTTCGGCCATGAGTGGCGCCAGCGCCGGCGCCGCCGTCAGCGGGACGCCGCCGCGATAATGCAGTTGGCCGTCGCGGAAAAAATGGTTGAAGCGCAAGCCCCTCACCCCGAGGCGATGCCACGCGCGCAGATCGGCCGGCGCGGTCGCGGCATCGGCCACCGCGACGCCGCGCAACCGATCCGGCCGGTGCTCCAGCGCGTCCAGCATGGCGGAATTGTCGCGGCCATGCGCGCTGCCCTGGACCAGGATGCCGCGCGCAAACCCGATGGTGTCGAGCATGGCCAGGTATTTTTCCAGCGGTGCGTCCGGCGGCGTATAGCTGCGGTCCCCGGCATAGGGAAACCGTGCGGCGGGTCCGAACACATGGGCATGGCAATCGCAGGCGTTCGGCGGCGGCGGCAGTTTCGGCCGGCCGACCTCGCGCGGCGGTTCGCAGGCTGGAATCATCGGTGTCATTCGCCGGTCATGCCGGCGGCCTTGATGATCGGCCCCCATTTCACATAGTCGGCGTGGATCTTGGCGTCGAATTGCTCCGGCGTACTGCCGATCGGCGTCGCCCCGAGCTTGGCGAGGCGCGCCTTCACCGAGTCGGTGTTGAGCGCGGCCACGAAGTCGTGCGACAGTCTTGCAATCAGTTCCGGCAGCATCCCGGCCGGCCCCAGCAGGCCCCACCACACTTCCGTGTCGTAACCCGGAACGGTCTCGGCCATGCTCTGCACCGCAGGCAGAAACGCGGCCCGCGACGCGGTGGTCACGGCCAGCGCGCGCAGCGTGCCGGCCTTGAGTTGTCCGACCGATTCCGGGCCGTTGTTGAACGACATCGGGATCTGGCCGCCCAGCAGATCGTTGATCGCGGGCGCACCGCCTTTGTAGGAAATCGGACTGATGTCGATCCTGGCGAGGCTCTTCAACAGCTCGCCGGCAAGATGGGTCGAAGTTCCGGTGCCGGCGTGCCCGAAGGACAGGCTGCCCGGTTTCGCCTTCGCCTGCGCGATCATGTCGCCGACCGTCTTGAACGGAGAGTCGGAACGCACCAGCAGGATGTTCGGCGAGGAAGCGAGCAGCGAGATCGGCGTGAAGTCCTTGAAGGTGTCGTAGGGCAGCTTCGAATAAAGGAACGGATTGGTGGCATGCCCGCTGGCGACCACGATCAGGGTGTAGCCGTCGGGTTGCGAGGTCACGAGCGCTTGCGAAGCAATCACGCCGCCGGCGCCCGGCCGGTTTTCAACCACCACCGATTGCCCCCATTGCCGGGACACCACGTCGCCCAGCGTGCGCGCCAGGATGTCGACGCCGCCACCGGCCGGATACGGCACAAAAATGTGCACGGCTCTTGCGGGAAATGGCGGCTCGGCGGACGCGATGCCGCCGCCGGCCAGCACGGCCAGCGCCGCCGCCGCCATTCGGAACCATCCGGCCATGTCGATCCTCCCGATATTCTTGCTTGCTGCCAGGTCTTTCGTCCTGACAGGTCTTTCTTCCTGCCAAGCCTTTTATCGCGGGTCTTGTCGCACCCCGGCGTGGCGAGGCCAGCGCCGCGTGGCGCAGATCGCCGCGGCGCTCGGGGCATGTTGACAATCCCGGGGATCGCGTCAAGTTTCGGCGCTTCGCCGGCGCCGCCGGCGGTAACGTTACAAACGTGCGGGGTCGCACGGCACAGGGAGAATTCGATTGGCTGCCGACGCACCAGCAACCCCGCAAAGCCCGGCCTGGCACGATGTGGTGCTGCAATCGCTCAAGCGCAACGATATCCGGCTGGTGCCATACGTTCCCGATCGCGTGCTGACCACGCTGATCAGGAACCTTCACGCCGATCCGTTCTTCACCACCTTCCCGACCGCGCGCGAGGAAGAGGCGGTCGGCATCGTCTCGGGGGCCTGGATGGGCGGCCTGCGTGGCGCCGTGCTGATGCAGACCAGCGGCTTTGCGACGCTCGCCAACGTGCTGGCTTCGCTGGCGGCGCCCTACCAGATTCCGCTGATCATGTTTGTCTCCGAGCGGGGAACGCTGGGCGAGTTCAATTACGGCCAGTCCCTGGTCTGCCGCACCATGCGGCCGGTGCTGGACTCGCTTGCCATGGAGCATCACACCGCGACGCGGCTCGACGAGCTCGAATTCATCGTCGATCGATCGATCAAGCAGGCCATCACCACCCAGGCGGCGGTGGCGTTGATCCTGTCGCCGCTGCTGACCGGCGGCAAGGTGGAGAAGTGAGCGCCCCCATGAACCAGCCGACGACCGCCTCCGCCCGCAACACCAAGGTGATGAACCGGTTCGATCTCACCTCGCGCCTGGTCGCGAGGCTGAAGCACGAAGAGGCCGTGATCGGCGGCATCGGCAATACCAATTTCGACCTGTGGGCCGCCGGGCATCGGCCGCAGAATTTCTACATGCTGGGCAGCATGGGCCTCGCGCTGCCGATCGCGCTCGGCGTGGCGCTGGCGCAGCCGAAGCGCCGCATCTTTGCGCTCGAGGGTGACGGCTCGCTGCTGATGCAACTGGGCTGCCTGTCGACGATCGCAACGCTGGCGCCGCCGAACCTCTGCATGATCGTGATGGACAATGGCATCTACCAGATCACCGGTGCGCAACCGACCCCGGCCGCGGCGGTCGCGGATATCGTCGCCATCGCCGCCGGATGCGGCCTTGCCAACAGCGCCTGGGCGGCCGACGAAGAGGATTTCGAGCGACTGGTCGAGCAATCCCTGTCGGCATCCGGGCCGACGCTGATCGGGGTACGCATCGACGACAGGCCGGGAACCGGCGCCACCCGGCGCGATCCGGTGCAGATCCGGGAACGCTTCATGCTCGGTCTCGGCGTGCGGCAGCCGTTGTGAGACGTAGCCCGAACACATAACGAGCCGCCCGGCAAACCGGGCGGCGTTTGTGCTTGTGCGGCGTTCGCATCTTTCAGAGCAGGCCGGCGCCGCGCGCCCATTTGTATTTGGCGCCGAGCACGGCGACCGGGATCTCGGTCGAATAGGGATAGGCCACGATGCCGTTCTGATAGAGATAATCGCTGGCTTCCTCGACCTCGATGTCGCCGGCCAGCGAGGCCACGATCGGCTTCTCGATGCCCTTGGCCTTCATCGCGTTCTTCACTTCGACCATGTTCCTGGCAAACACCATCGGCGGCGTCACGATGGTGTGCCAGTAGCCGAGGATCAGGGCATGGATGCGCGGGTCTTCGAGCCCGAGCTTCACCGTGTTGATATAGGTGATCGGCGGTTCGCCACCGGTGATGTCGATAGGGTTGCCGGCGGCGCCGAACGGCGGGATGAATTTGCGGAACGCCGCATCGAGATCGGGAGGGATCGTCATCAGCGAGAGCTTGTTGTCGATGCAGGCGTCCGACAGCAGCACGCCCGAGCCGCCGGCGCCGGTGATGATCACGACGTTCTCGCCCTTCGGCGTCGGCAGGATCGGTACGCCGCGGGCGAATTCCAGCATGTCGCGCAGCGATCGCGCACGGATCACGCCGGACTGGTTGAAGACGTCCTCATAGATCTTGTCGTTGCCGGCGAGCGCGCCGGTGTGGGAGCTGGCGGCCTTGGCGCCGGCCGAGGTGCGGCCGGCCTTGAGCACCACGATCGGCTTCTTCTTCGAGACGCGTTTTGCGACCTCGGCAAAGGCGCGACCATCCTTGAGGTCCTCGCAGTGCTGCGCGATGATCTTGGTGTTGTCGTCCTGCTCGAAGAAGGTCAGAAGATCGTCCTCGTCGATGTCGGATTTGTTGCCGAGCCCGACGATCGCCGAGACCCCCATCTTGGCGGAGCGCGAAAAGCCGATGATCGCCATGCCGATGCCGCCGGATTGCGACGACAGCGCAGCCGAGCCCTTGACGTCATAGGCGGTGCAGAAGGTCGCGCACAGATTGGCCGGGGTATAATAGAAGCCGTAGATGTTGGGGCCCATCAGGCGGATGCCGTATTTCTGGCCGATCGCCTGGATTTCCTCCTGGCCTTTGACATTGCCGGTTTCGGCATAGCCCGACGGAATCAGGATGGCGCCGACCACCTTCTTCTCGCCGCACTCGATCAGTGCGCCGGCAACGAGGCTCGCCGGAATCGCAAACACCGCGATATCGACCTCGCCGGGGATGTCCTTGACCGACCGGTAGACCTTCTTGCCCAGGATCTCGTCGGCCTTGGGATGGATCGGAAAGATCTCGCCCTTGTAGCCGCCATTGATGAGGTTTTTCATCACCGAGTTGCCGATCTTGCCACTCTCGGAGGAAGCGCCGATCACCGCAACCGCCTTCGGCTTCATGATCCGGTTCATCTGGCGCACAATATCGTCGTGGTTGGGACGCGGACGCGGCGGCTTCGGCGCAAAATCGACCACGATGCGCACGTCGGCGGCGATCGCATTGTCCCTGGTCGCGAACACCGGATTGAGATCCATCTCGGCGATCTCCGGAAAATCGGTGATCAGCTTCGAGACGTTGACGATGATATCGGCGATGGCGTCGCGGTTGGCCGGCTCGCTGCCGCGCACCCCGTTCAACATCTCGTGGGCCTGGATGCCGTCCAGCATCGACAGCGCATCCTGCCTGGTCGCCGGCGCAAGCCGGAACGTGATGTCCTTGAGGACCTCGACCAGCACGCCGCCAAGCCCGAATGCCACCAGCTTGCCGAACGATCCGTCGGTCACCGCGCCGACGATGACTTCCTGGCCGCCGAGCAGCATTTGCTGGATCTGGATGCCCTCGATCTTGGCGTCGGATTTGTATTTCCCGGCGTTCGCCAGGATGGCCGCATAATTCTTCTCGACGTCGGCGGCGGTCTTCACACCGACCATCACCCCGCCGGCCTCGGTCTTGTGCAGGATATCCGGGGAGACGATCTTCATGACGACCGGGAAGCCGATGTCGGCGGCTATCTTCGCCGCCTCGCCGGCGGATTTGGCGACCCCTTCCTTCGGAACCGGGATGCCATAGGCATCGCAAACCAATTTGCCTTCCGGCGCGGTCAGGCTGGTGCGCTTATCCGCCTTGACCAGATCGAGTATTTTGCGGACGGCGTCTTTGGAATTCGACATTGGCTTCCTCCTTAGCGTCACTTTTTTCGGGGTCGGATCGCGGTCGTGCGGGTCCGCGGCCGCCGAGGCATTGTTCGAGCCGGGAAAGCTCTTTATGGCATTTGGTATGCCAGAAACGAAGTTGTCAAGCCACCGGACGACCTAGAAGTGCCGAAGAAATGGGTAACTTGACATTCTGGCATTTGGTATGCCAAAAATAATCACTGTATTGCTCTGATACCAAAGTATCTCCCACCGAGGAGATCGTATCGTGCCCGCACGGAAACAAACCAAGGCGGCGTCCCCCATGGCCGAGGCAGAAATTGCAATTGTCCGGATCGCGCCGGAGACGAGCTTCAAGAACAAGGCCTATGAGGCCTTGAGGGAAGCCATTCTCAAAATGGACATCTATGCATCTCCCGAGCCGGTCATGCTCGATGAACGTGCGCTGTCGGAGCGGCTCGGCGTCAGCCGGACCCCGATTCGCGAAGCGATCGCGATGCTGGAACAGGACGGGTTCGTCAAGACGGTGCCACGCCGCGGCATTGTCGTCGTGCGCCGCACCAAGAGCGAAATCGTCGACATGATCCGGGCCTGGGCCGCGCTGGAAAGCATGGCCGCACGGCTGATCACGACCACCGCGCGCAAAAAGGATATCTCGGCGCTGCGCGACTTTTTCAGGGACTTCGGCAAGGATCGCCTGCCGCAGGATCATATCGGGGAGTATTCCAAGGCCAACATCGCCTTTCACCAGGCGCTGATTTCGCTCAGCGAGTTGCCGGTGCTGATCGACATGACCAACGATATTCTGCTGCACGTTCGCGGCTACCGGCAGTTGACCATCGGGCGCGCCGACCGCACCGCATCGTCCCTTCCGGAACATATGGCCATCATCGAGGCGCTGGAAGAGCGCGATACCGAGCTTGCGGAAAAGCGGGCGCGCGATCACACCCTCGGCCTCGCCGCCTATGTCGAGGCACACGGCCAGGAGCTGTTTTAACGAACCGGAGTCCTTCACTTCGGACGAGGGCCTGGAACGACGAACTCGTCCGTAGCAGGAAACGATCAGGGAGAAAGCGGAATGTCCGCAGTCGTACAGAGCATTGCTGCAGCCACGGCCGACGCCGAGCGGGAACTGACCGACGGCTTCCATCTCGTCATCGATGCGCTCAAGCTCAACGGCATCAACACCGTCTACGGCGTGCCCGGCATTCCGATCACCGATCTTGGCCGCATGGCGCAGGCCGCGGGAATTCGCGTGATCTCGTTTCGACACGAACAGAACGCCGGCAACGCGGCGGCGATCGCCGGCTTTCTGACCAGGAAACCCGGCGTCTGCCTCACGGTGTCGGCTCCCGGCTTTCTCAATGGTTTGACCGCGCTGGCCAATGCCACGACCAACTGCTTCCCGATGATCCTGATTTCAGGCTCCTCGGAGCGCGAGATCGTCGACCTGCAGCAGGGCGACTACGAGGAGATGGATCAGCTTGCGATCGCCAAGCCGCTTTGCAAGGCGGCATTCCGCGTGCTGCATGCCGCCGACATCGGCATCGGGCTCGCGCGGGCGATCCGCGCCGCCGTTTCCGGCCGTCCGGGCGGCGTCTATCTCGACCTGCCGGCCAAGCTTTTCTCCCAGGTGATGGACGCAGACGCCGGTGCAAAGTCGCTGGTCAAGGTCATCGACCCGGCCCCGGCACAGATCCCCTCCCCTGCGGCGGTCAAGCGCGCACTCGATGTGTTGAGAAGCGCGAAGCGTCCCCTGATCATCCTCGGCAAGGGCGCGGCCTACGCACAGGCCGACAGCGATATCCGTGCGCTGGTCGAGACCAGCGGCATTCCGTTCCTGCCGATGAGCATGGCCAAGGGGCTGTTGCCTGACACGCATCCGCTATGCGCCGGCGCGGCGCGCTCGACCGTGCTGAAGGACGCCGACGTCGTGCTGCTGATCGGGGCGCGGCTCAACTGGCTGTTGTCGCACGGCAAGGGAAAGAGCTGGGGCGATGCGCCGAAGAAGTTCATCCAGCTCGACATCGAGCCCAGGGAGATGGACAGCAACGTCGAGATCGTCGCTCCCGTGGTCGGCGATATCGGCTCCTGCGTCGCGGCGCTGCTTGCGGCGATGGGCAGCGACTGGCCGTCTGCGCCGGCTGATTGGGTCAAGACCGTCGGTTCGAAGCGGGAAGAAAACGTCGCCAAAATGGCGCCGCGGCTGATGAACAACAAGTCGCCGATGGATTACCACGGCGCGCTCGGCGCCTTGCGGACCATCGTCAAGGAGCGCCCGGATGCCATCCTCGTCAACGAGGGTGCCAACACGCTCGATCTGGCGCGCGGTGTGATCGACATGTACCAGCCGCGCAAGCGGCTCGACGTCGGCACCTGGGGCGTCATGGGCATCGGCATGGGATTCGCCATCGGCGCCGCGATCGAAACCGGCAAGCCGGTGCTCGCGGTCGAGGGCGACAGCGCCTTCGGCTTCTCCGGCATGGAAGTGGAAACGATCTGCCGCTACCACCTGCCGGTCTGCGTTGTGATCTTCAACAATGATGGCATCTATCGCGGAACCGACGTCAATTCCTCCGGGACTTCCGATGTTGCGACCACCGTCTTTGTCAAAGGCTCGCGCTACGACAAGATGATGGAGGCGTTCGGCGGCGTCGGGGTCAATGCCACCACCCCCGATGAACTGAAGCGCGCCGTGAACGAGGCCATGGACTTCGGCAAGCCGACCCTGATCAACGCGGTGATCGATCCGGCGGCCGGCAGCGAAAGCGGCAGGATCGGCAACCTCAATCCGCAAAGCAAAATCCGGAAGAAATAGCCGGCAAATTCCGGCCCGTCAGGCCGCTTCCTTCCTGCCGCGGCAGGAGTTGACACGATACGGAGCAAGACGATGACCAAGGCGCTAAAGGGCGTTCGCATTCTCGATTTCACCCACGTCCAGTCGGGACCGACCTGCACGCAATTATTGGCGTGGTTCGGCGCCGACGTGATCAAGGTGGAACGTCCGGGCATTGGCGACATCACCCGCGGCCAATTGCAGGATGTGCCCAATGCCGACAGCCTGTATTTCACCATGCTCAACCACAACAAGCGCTCGATCACGCTCGATACCAAGAATCCCAAGGGCAAGGAGGTGCTGACCGCGCTGATGAAGAGCTGCGACGTGCTGGTGGAGAATTTCGGCCCCGGCGTGCTCGATCGCATGGGATTTTCCTGGGAGAAGATCCAGAGCATCAATCCAAAACTGATCGTGGCCTCGATCAAGGGCTTCGGCCCCGGCCCCTATGAGGACTGCAAGGTCTACGAGAACGTCGCGCAGTGCACCGGCGGCGCCGCCTCGACCACCGGATTCCGCGACGGCCTGCCGCTGGTCACCGGCGCGCAGATTGGCGACAGTGGCACCGGGCTGCACCTGGCGCTCGGCATCGTCACCGCGCTCTATCAGCGCACCATGAGCGGACGCGGACAACGGGTCACCGCCGCGATGCAGGACGGCGTGCTCAACCTCGCACGCGTCAAATTGCGCGACCAGCAGCGCCTCGCCCACGGTCCGCTCAAGGAATACAGCCAGTTCGGCGAAGGCATTCCGTTCGGCGAAGCGGTGCCGCGCGCCGGCAACGATTCCGGCGGCGGTCAGCCCGGCCGCATCCTCAAGTGCAAGGGCTGGGAGACCGACCCCAACGCCTATATCTACTTCATCACCCAGGCGCCGGTTTGGGAGAAGATCTGCGAAATCATCGGCGAACCCGGCTGGAAGACCCACCCCGATTACGCCAAACCCGCTGCCCGGCTGCCGCGGCTGAACGAGATCTTCGCCCGCATCGAGCAATGGACCATGACCAAGAGCAAGTTCGAGGCGATGGAGATCCTCAACAAGGACGACATTCCCTGCGGACCGATCCTGTCGATGAAGGAACTGGCGGAGGATCCCTCGCTACGCGCCACCGGCACCGTGGTCGAGGTCGACCATCCCGAGCGCGGCAAATATCTGTCGGTTGGCAATCCCATCAAGCTGTCGGACAGCCCGACGGTGGTGACGCGCTCGCCTTTGCTGGGCGAGCATACCGACGAAATCCTGCGCGAGGTTCTCGGTTTCAGCGATCATCAAGTCGCCGACATCCATGATTCCGGCGCGCTCGATCCGCCGCGTAAAGTGGCCGCCGAATAAGCCCCTGGACCTTGCGAATGCCGGGGCCGCCGATCCGGCGGTCTTTTGCGTTTTTCGCAGCCCTTGTGGTTTATATTGCACCGCAAAATGCAAAATGCTGCTATGCAAAATAACGGATTGTCTCTGGTATCTGGCATACGTAGATTGTCCCGAGAACACAGCGCACCTGCTGCCGTAACAAGGGATCCCACCATGTCAAAGACCGCCTCGCTCGGCTTCGCGCCGCCCAACACCCTTTTCGGCCGGCTGTTTGCTTCGATCGACCGTCTGTTGCTGGCCTATGCCGAAACGGCGATCCGCAATGGCGACGTTTTGCGCTGCGAAGTCTGACCTTTTCGCGAGCCGCTGCGATTGCCGCGGCTCGCCCGGCATGACCGGATCGATCCTGTTTCGACGGCCCCGATGTTTCGGGGCCTTTCGTTTTCCACCCCGGAGATGGGCCTCCCCGCCCTTCGCGCTCGCGGTGGAGGGGTGTGCGCCCCTGCGTCAATTTCGACCTTGCACATTGGAATATAATATACCAGTCTTGTTCGATGTAGCGTCGCGGCCTTGGGGGGCCGTAAGCAAAAAGCGCGCATCGGAGGAAACCATGGCTGCAACAGTAAGTGCTTCAGCTCAGGCACCCAACAGCTTTCGCTGGATGCAACTCATCATCGGCGTCATCTGCATGGCGATGATTGCCAATCTTCAGTATGGCTGGACCTATTTCGTCGGTCCGATGGCGAAAGCCAATTCATGGGACGTCGCTAGCATTCAGGTTGCGTTCAGCATCTTCGTCGCGCTGGAAACCTGGCTGACGCCGATTGAAGGATGGATCGTCGACTCGCTCGGTCCGCGCGGTCCGAAGCTGATGGTCGCTGCCGGCGGCATCTTTGTCGCGATCGGCTGGATCATCAATGCCAAGGCCGGATCGCTGCAGGCGCTCTATGCCGGCGCCGTCGTGTCCGGCATCGGCGCGGGGGCGATCTATGCGACATGCGTCGGCAATGCGGTGAAATGGTTTCCCGATCGGCGCGGTCTCGCGGTCGGGCTGACGGCAGCCGGCTTTGGCGCCGGCGCGGCGGTGACCGTGATTCCGATCCAGAAAATGATCGCCTCGATCGGATATTCCGACACCTTCTTCTGGTTCGCCCTGGGCCAGGGTGCCGTCATTTTCGTGCTGGCATGGCTGCTGCGCGGACCGTTGTTGGGCGAGGTCCTCAGCGGATCAACGGTCAAGGTTTTGCAATCGAGGACCAGCAGCACACCCGGCCAGATGCTGGCTTCTCCGGTGTTCTGGCTGCTCTACGTCATGTTCGTGCTGGTGTCTGCCAGCGGATTGATGGTGGCGGCGCAGGTCGCATTGATCGCCAAGGATTACGGGGTCGCGCAGTCCGTGGTTCTGTTCGGCGCCACCACGCTGATCGTATCCGGCGTGATCGACAATGTTGCGAATGGCGGTGCGCGGCCGTTCTTCGGCTGGGTGTCGGATCAGATCGGGCGCGAATACACCATGGCGATCGCATTCACGGCAGGTGGCATCGCCTACTGGCTGCTCGGCACGGCCGGCACGACGCCCTGGACCTTCGTGATATGTGCGGCGCTGATCTTCTTCACCTGGGGCGAGATTTTCAGTCTTTTCCCCTCGACCTGCACCGATATGTTCGGTGCCAAATACGCCACCACGAACACCAGCCTGCTCTATACGGCCAAGGGACTGTCGGCCTTCGTGGTTCCGCTCGCCAACGTCCTGAAGGCTTACACCGGCAATTGGCACGCCGTGTTCGCGGTGGCCGCGGTGATGAATTTCATCGTGGTGGCGATGGCATTGTTCGTGGTGCGGCCGATGCGACTTTCGATCAGTGCATCGGAAAACAAGCGACCGGTGGGACAGCTCGCCGAATGAGTGCCGTTTCGCGGGCCGGCCTCCGAGGCCCGCTGAACGCTCGCCTCACCAAACCCCGTGGAGAAGCGCACCCGATCGCGGTGCGCTTCTTTTTTGCAATATCATCTGGAATACAAAATACCAACAGATCGGTGAGCTCGATTGGCCGCTTCACTGCGGGGGTCGAGCGATGGTCAGCCGCCAGCCAAAACGTCAATGCTGCTGCCGCTTTCTTTCAATATGACAACGCCCGGGATTTCGACCCGGACGGATTGACCATTGGAATAATGTATGCCAGCATCGCGTGCAGCGGCGACACCACCCCTGCGTTTGGCCTAAAGGAGGTTGCGATGAAGGTCGGAGACATCCTGCGCAAGAAAACTGCACGTGTGGCAACGGTTCGAATGAACGAGACGGTCGCGATTGCCGCCCAACTCATGCGCGCCAGCAATATCAGCGCGCTCGTGGTCAAGGACGTGGTGCGCACCGAAGGCAATACCGCGGTCGGCATGTTTACGGAACGCGATGTCGTGCGCGCGATTGCCGAACACGGCGCGGCCGGGGTCAGCCTCAAGGTCTCGCAACTGATTTCGGTGCAGCAACTGGTGTCCTGCAGTTCGAGCGACACACTCGAGCAGGTGCGTCATCTCATGAACAAAAACCATATCCGTCATTTGCCTGTGATCGACAATTACAGCCTGATCGGCGTCGTCAGCATCCGCGATATTTCTACCGCATTCGATGAAGAGGCAACGGCGGCGGCGCGATCCGATTCCCGCCTGAGAACAAAATCCGGCGTTTTTGCATGATGGCGTTGTCGGGGCGACCGCCCTGCGCAATGGACATTTGCCGGGCCTGACGGCATCCTGCCCGCTGAAAACCCGAAAAAAATCAGCGGGCACGCGGGTCCGCCGGGGGAAATGTTCAGGGGCCACACATGATCAAAACGCGGTTTACCGAACTTGCCGGGGTCGAACACCCGATCGTGCAGGGCGGCATGCAATGGGTCGGGCGTGCCGAGCTGGTGGCAGCCGTCGCCAATGCCGGCGCGCTCGGCTTCATCACCGCGCTGACGCAACCGACGCCTGGGGATCTGACCCGGGAAATCGCCCGCTGCCGTGACCTGACCGACAAGCCGTTCGGCGTCAATCTGACCATTCTGCCCTCGATCAAGCCGCCGCCCTATGCCGAATATCGACAAGCCATCATCGAGAGCGGCATCAAGATCGTCGAGACCGCCGGCAACAAGCCGCAGGAACACGTCACCGAATTCAAGAAGCACGGCATCAAGGTCGTGCACAAATGCACCAGCGTCCGTCACGCGCTGTCGGCCGAGCGCATGGGGGTCGACGCCATTTCGATCGACGGCTTCGAATGCGCCGGCCATCCCGGCGAAGACGATACGCCGGGCCTGATCCTGATCCCGGTCGCTGCCGACAAGGTCAAGATTCCGATGATCGCCTCGGGCGGCTTCGGCGATGGCCGCGGGCTGGTCGCCGCGCTGGCGCTCGGCGCCGAGGGCATCAACATGGGGACCCGCTTCATGTGCACCAAGGAGAGCCCGATCCACCAGATGATCAAGGAGAAGATCGTCGCCAATGACGAGCGCGAGACCGAGCTGATCTTCCGCACCATGCGCAACACCTCGCGGGTCGCCAAGAACGCCGTCAGCACCAAGGTCGTCGCAATGGAAAGGCAAGGCGCCACCTTCGAGCAGGTGCGCGATCTCGTCGCCGGCGCACGCGGCAAGATGGTCTACGCCACCGGCGATGCCGATGAGGGCATCTGGTCCGCCGGGCAGGTGCAGGGCCTGATTCACGACATCCCGAGCTGCGCCGAGCTGGTGTCGCGCATCATCCGCGACGCCGAGGCCATCATTCAAAGCCGGCTCGAAGCCATGATGTCCGGCCTGCGCCGCGAAGCGGCGGAATAACCGCTTGCCCTCGCCGATCAGCAGAGAATGATGTCATGAAGGCCTTTGTCTATGGCGCCAACGGCGCTGAGATCACCGACGTCGCGAAGCCTGCGCCGAAGGGCACGCAGGTGCTGGTCCGGGTTCGCGCCTGCGGCCTCAATCGCGCCGACCTCGGCATGACCAAGGGCCACGCCCATGGCAGCGCCGGCGGCGTCGGCACCGTGCTCGGGATGGAATGGGCGGGCGAAATCGCCGAACTCGGTGCCGATGCCAAGGGTGTCAAGATCGGCGACCGCGTGATGGGATCGGGCGGCGCCGCGTTCGCTGAATACACGCTGGCGGATCACGGCCGGCTGTTTCATATCCCCGCCAGCAGCAACATGAGCTACCAGGACGCCGCCACCCTGCCGGTCGCGCTCGCCACCATGCACAATGCGGTGGTGACCAACGGCGCCCTGCAGCCCGGCCAGTCGGTCCTGATCCAGGGGGCGAGTTCCGGCGTCGGCCTGATGGCAATGCAGATCGCGAAACTCAAGGGCGCCAAAATCGTGATCGGCTCCTCGACCGATGCCGTGCGTCGCGGACGTCTGAAGGAATTCGGCGCCGATCTGGCGGTGGATTCCAGCGACCCCGGCTGGGTCAAGCAGGTGCTGGACGCGACCGGCGGCGAAGGCGTCGACCTGATCGTCGATCAGGTTTCGGGCAAGCTCGCCAGCCAGAATCTCGCGGCCACCAAAATCAGGGGCCGCATTGTCAATGTCGGCCGGCTCGGCGGCAGCCATGCCGACTTCAACTTCGACCTGCATGCGGCACGCCGGATCAGCTATATCGGCGTCACCTTCCGCACCCGCTCGATCGAGGAGATCCGCGACATCTTCGACCAAGTTCGCAACGACATCTGGCCGGCGGTGGAATCGCGCACACTGCAATTGCCGATCGACAAGGTGTTTGCATTTGCCGACATCGGCAAGGCCTTCGAGCGCATGGAAGCCAACCAGCATCTCGGCAAAATTGTCGTGACGCTGTAGCGTCCGGCGTGATTCAAGTAGGAACAATTCGCAACAATTGCTGCTGCAAGTGAGTGGCGATAGCGCATTTGATCGGCGCTTTGATGTTGCATGACGGGCTGCTAAACCCGCGCCCATGAACCCTCTTGTTCACCGTGCCAAGGCTCGCGTCGCCGCGATCTCGATCGTCGCCAGCGCCGGCATGGCGGCCGCGAAATTCGTGGTCGGGATCGCGATCGGCAGTCTCGCGCTAATTTCCGAAGCCCTGCACAGTTCGGTCGATCTGGTTGCGACGGTGATCACCTGGCTGGTGGTGCGGTTTTCCGATCGCCCCGCCGACGCCGAGCATCATTACGGTCATGGCAAGTTGGAAAGCCTGTCCGCGCTCGGCGTGATCGCGATGCTTTATGTACTGGCGGGCGGCATTCTGGTCGAAGCCTATAGCCGGCTGCGCGAGGGCGCGCCGCCACCGACGCTGTCGGCGATCCCGTTCGCGGTTCTGCTGCTCGACATCGCCGTCAACCTCTGGCGCGCCTTTGCGCTGTATCGCACCGCCCGCGAAACCAAAAGCCAGGCGCTGGCTGCCGATGCGATGCATTTTGCATCCGACGTGCTCGGCTCGGTCGCGGTGATTGCCGGGCTTGCGCTTTCGGGGCTGGGTTACGCCTGGGGCGATGCCGCAGCCGCGATCGGCGTCGCGGTGATCATCTCGGCGCTGGGATTGCGGCTGGCGCGTTCCACCGTGGAAACCCTGCTCGACCACGCACCCGCCGGCGTTTCGGAGACAGCCGCCGCGGCGATCAGGGCGGTGCCTGGCGTCGTCGATGTCGAGCGGCTGCGGGTGCGAATGGTCGGGCCGACCCACTTCATTGACGCCGTGGTGCAGGTTCCGCGCACCTATCCGATCGATCGGATCGACGAAATCAAGCGCAAGGCCCAGCAGGCGGTCAGCCGCGCGCTTGACGACGCCGATCTGACATTCACCGCGGTACCGGTCGCGCGCAGCAACGAGAGCGTTCGCGAACGCATCATGGTGATCGCGCGCAATTCAGGTCTCGCGGTCCACCACGTCACCGTGCATGATCTCGGCGGCAAGCTCACCGTCAGCATCGATCTCGAGGTGGACGGCGATATGGCGCTGGCCGCAGCCCACGACATCGCCCAGGACCTCGAACGGAACGTCCGCGAGGAATTCGGCGAGGATGTCGAGGTCGATACCCATATCGAGCCGCTGGAGCCCGAGTTGCCGCTGGGCTCCGACGCCGCGCCCGACCGCATCGACACGATCAGGACTGCATTGTCGGGCTTTGCCGCCGCTGGCGCCATTCACGATATCCATAATGTACGGGTGCGTGATACCGACGCCGGCGAGATCGTGAACTTCCATTGCCGTGCCGCCCCCTCGATGAGCGTGATCAAGGTTCACGAGAACGTCGATGCGATCGAGCGCGCCTTGCGCCGCGCGTTTCCGACCGTGAAGCGCGTCATCAGTCACGCCGAGCCGCCCAAGGCCTGACGCCCGGTTCTGACTGAATCAGAGCCGGGCTTTAGCTTCTTGTTTTGACTCGTTTCTTCACGCGAACCGGCACCCGCTTCGCGCGAAAACGCGACAGCGAAAGTTGAAAAGCGGGTGGACCCGCGTTCTCGTTTCGGACTCGATTGGTATTCACTTCGCGACTAGGAACATGCTCTGGATAAGATTTATTTTCATTAAGGAATTGTTGACTCTCGACAGGGCCCGAAAACTGGATTTAAATCGCCTTGATTCGGAAGCGAGTGGGGTTCTTCCGATCGGCGTTCAGAAAATATACCATGGGGGTCAAGGGCATGCCGCACGCACACGGCGCGAACGCGTGCGTCCAATCCGATTCGATCAAGGGATTGGCGCAATCGATCGCGAAACCGGCCTATCACCGGCTTTTGACAGCGGAACCTGCGCTGCGCCGTGCCGTGCCTACCCTGATTATCGCATTCCTGATTACCATCTGCCTCGGCGCGTTCGTGCAGGTGGTCGATCAGAGCCGTCTCAAGCGGGACTCGCTCAAGCGCGACCTCGCTGCGGTCGCCGATCTGCTCGCGGAGCGTCTCGACCGCCTGGCGTCGGTTCGACAGGACCGCGCGGCCACCATCGGGCACCTGCAAAGCCTGCTTCCCGGCCTGATACCGTCATGGGGCTTCGCGGCGGGCCGCCATATCATCGTCACCGGCACGGACCAGCGCGTGCTCGCCCGGATTCCGATCGAGGCCCCGATCGGAGACAACGACCGCATTCTCGACGTCATCAGTGCCGCGCTGCCGCTGAACGCGCCGGGGCAGCTCGCCGGCGTCACCGAACTCACACTGCCCGACGGCGGTGGCGCGCTGGCCGTCCAGCGGCTGGTGCGGTCACTGCCCGGCCGGGTCATCGTCATCCAGGAACACAGCGACTCGCTCTGGCGGTCCGACGCCACGCTGTCCGTCACGCTGTCCGCTACCACCGGCTTCGTGGTGCTGATCCTGGGTTTCGCATTCCACTGGCAGTCGACCCGCGCCCGCGAAGGCGACCTCATCAATGACGCGGTGCGCGGCCGGATCGATACCGCGCTCAACCGCGGCCGCTGTGGATTGTGGGATTGGGACCTGTCGCGCGGCCGCATCTTCTGGTCGCAATCGATGTTCACGATGCTGGGCCTCGACGCCCGCAGCGACCTGCTGACCTTCGGCGAGGTCAACGCGCTGGTGAATTCCGATGACATCGACCTGTTCGAGATCGCCGACCAGTTGATCGCCGCCAAGATCGGCCAGATCGACCAGACCTTCCGGATGCGGCACACCGATGGTCACTGGATCTGGCTGCGCGTCCGCTGCGAGCTCAGTCACGCCGCGGGCGATTCCGGGCTGCATCTGATCGGCATTGCCGTCGACATCACCGAGCAGAAGAGCCTCGCGGAGAAGACCGTCGAGGCCGACCTGCGGCTGCGCGATGCGATCGAGACCATTCCGGAAGCCTTCGTGCTGTGGGACGCGGACGACCGCCTGGTGCTGTGCAATTCGCACTTCCAGCGCCTGCACAAGCTGCCGGATGTAGCGGTGACGCCGGGCACCTCCTATGAAACCGTGATCGAGGTCGGCAGCATGCCGGAGGTTCGCACCCGGCTGCACGAGGCCGCCACCCTGGCGCCGGGAGCGCGCACCTTCGAGGCCCAGCTCGACGACGGTAGCTGGCTGCATATCAGCGAGCGCCGCACCAAGGACGGCGGCTACGTCTCGGTCGGAACCGACATCACCCGCATCAAGGAGCACGAACAGAAACTGGTCGACAATGATCTCAGGCTGCGCGCCACGGTGATCGATCTGAAACGGTCGCAGACGGCGCTCGAACAGCAGGCCATCGAACTCGCCGATCTCGCCGAAAAGTATTCCGAGGAAAAAAACCGCGCCGAGGAAGCCAACCAGACCAAATCCAAGTTCCTGGCCAACATGAGCCACGAGCTGCGCACGCCGCTCAACGCCATCATCGGATTCTCCGAGATCATGGGAAGCGGCATGTTCGGCGCGCTTGGTTCGGAGAAATACCAGGAATACTGCCACGACATCCTGACCAGCGGTCACTACCTGCTCGAGGTCATCAACGACATCCTGGACATGTCGAAGATCGAGGCCGGGCGGATGAAGCTGGACCTGGAACCGCTGGATTTGTCGAAGACGCTGGCGGAATCGCTCCGCGTGGTGTCCGGACGCGCCGCCGACAAGAAGCTGCGGCTCGACGCCGATATCGAAGGCAGCATCCAGGTGGTGGCCGACCGCCGCGCGATCAAGCAGATCATCGTCAACCTGTTGTCCAACGCCGTCAAATTCACCCCCGATGGCGGCAAGGTGGTGGTGCGCAGCCGGCTGCTCAGCGATTCCATCGTCCTGATGATCGCCGACACCGGCATCGGCATCGCGCCGCAGTCGCTGGTGCGGCTGGGCCGGCCGTTCGAGCAGGTCGAGAGCCAGCTCACCAAGACCTATCACGGCTCAGGGCTTGGGCTCGCGATCGCGAGGTCGCTGACCGATCTGCATGGCGGATCGATGCGGCTGCGCTCGAAGCTCGGCGCCGGCACCGTGGTCTGCGTCTCGCTGCCGCGCGACGTGCGGACGGCGCCGGCCAAGATATCCGAGGCTGCCTGATCCAACTCAGCCGCCGCCGGCGCCGACCAGCGCCACAAACACCCGCCGCACCTCGGCCTGGGTCTCCCGTACCCGGGCCTCGAGCGAGGAAAAATCCGGGGCGTCGCCGGCCCGCGCCATGATCCGCAACAAATCCTCGCCGGCGATTTCCGGCCTGAACTTGTCGCTGACGCAGAGCCGCAGGATCTGCGTCAGGTCGTGATAGAGGCGCGTCGCGGAACGCAGGATTTCCGCCGAGGATTGCGCCAGCACGCCGAGCCGCACGGCGTTGTCGAGCACCTGCAGCGTGCTGACATTGAGGATGTCCGGCTTGTCGGCGGCGTGCACAAGCTGGAGATATTGTGCGATGAAATCGACGTCGAGCATGCCGCCGGCGGCATATTTGATGTCCCAGACGTCGTCCTCGCCCTTCTCCAGCGCAACCGCCCGGCGCATGTCGGCAACGTCAACGGCGGTGCTGGCGGGGTCGCGCGGCCGCGTCAGCACCTCGCGGATGATGGCCTCGATCCTGCCGCGGAATGGCGCCGAGGCCGAAATCACCCGGGCGCGGGTCAGCGCCATGTGCTCCCAGGTCCAGGCCTCGCGATCCTGGTATTGGGCGAACGAGTTCAAGCCGCGAGGCCACCGGGCCGGCGCGGCCGGACGGCCGCAGCCGCATGTCCACATCATAGAGCACGCCATAATTGGTCCGGGTCGTGAATGCGCTGATCAGCCGCTGGGTGAAGCGCGCGAAATAATGCGCGCCATGCAGCGACCGCGCCCCGTCGGAGTCCGGCTGATCATGGTCGAAATCGTACAGCAGGATCAGATCGAGATCGGACGAGGCGGTCATCTCCCGGCTACCAAGCCGGCCCATCGCGAGGATCGCGGTTTCCTGCCGCCTGATCCGGCCATGCTGGGCCGCGAACCGGTCGGTCACGAGGCCGTGGACGGTATCGACGATGCCCTCGGCAACGTCGGCGAAGGCAACGCTGGCCTGCGAAGCCGACACCGTGCCCGACAGGATGCGGGTGCCGATCAGAAACAGGCTTTCCTGACCGAACAACCGCAGGCGGTCGAGGAACTCCTCGTAGGAATTGGCATCGGCCAGGGTGGCCGCGAGCCGCGCCGACAATTCACGCTGGTCCGGCATCGCGCCGAAGAAACGCGGGTCGATCAACCCGTCCATGATCTGCGGCTGCCGCGCCAGCATGTCGGCAAGCCGCGGCGCGGCGCCGAGGATGAGGGCCACGAGGGCGACGAGGTCGCTGTTCTGGCTGAGCAGCGAGACCAGCCGGCCGCCGCGCTGCAGCGCCTGCAGGAAGCGGTCGAACGCCGCCACCGCGTCATCGGGCTGTTCGGCATGGGCAAGGCCCGCGATCAGCGCCGGCACGAACTCGACGAAGGCGTTCCGCGTCGCCGCCAGCCGGAACACCCGGTAGTCGCCGGCCATCCATTGCCGCACCGTCTTCGCCACCACCAGCGGCTTCTTGAACCCGATCGCGACCAGATGCTCGATCAGGCGCGGATCGTCCGGGCCTGCGCCATAGTCGACGGCCGGCAGCTTCGCCGTGCCGGTCGGGTCGCCTTCGAACAGCTTGCTGTAATGGCCCTGCACCACATTGAGATGGCCTAGAAGGTCTTTGGCGAACGCGGTGCGGCTTTCATAGCCGAAGAAGCCGGCGAAGCGTTCCACCGCCTCGGGATCTTCGGGCAGCGTGTGGGTCTGCTCGTCGGCGACCATCTGCAGCCGGTGTTCGACCCGCCTCAGGAATTGATAGGCGGCCGACATCTCCTGCCGCGCCGCGCGGGTGATCCAGTGGCTTGACGCCAGCACGCTCAGGGCCTCGAGCGTCGGCCGCACCCGCAGTTCCGGATGCCGGCCGCCGGCAATCAATTGCTGGGTCTGGGCGAAGAACTCGATTTCGCGGATGCCGCCGCGCCCGATCTTGACGTTATGGCCCTCGACCGCGATGTCGCTTTGACCGCGAAACGTCTGCATCTGCCGTTTCATGTCGTGCACGTCGGCCAGCGCCGCGAAATCGAGATGCTTGCGCCAGACAAAGGGCGCGATTTCCGCGATCAGCGCCGCGCCGGCTTTGGCGTCGCCGGCGCAGGGCCGCGCCTTGATCAGGGCGGCGCGCTCCCAGGTCCGCCCTTCCCGCTCATAATAGTTGAGCGCCGAGGCGGTCGAGATCGCCACCTGTGTCGAGGCCGGGTCCGGCCGCAGCCGCAGATCGACCCGGAACACATAGCCATCGCCGGAACGCTGCTGCAGCAGGCGGGCCATGGCCTGCGTGAGACGGACAAAAAACGGCTGCGGCTCGATATCGGTCGCAAGTGTCGGCGCGTCGGGATCGAAAAACACGATCAGATCGATGTCGCTGGAAAAATTCAGCTCGCCGGCGCCCATCTTGCCCATCGCAAGCACGATCAGCCCGCTGTTCTCCTCGGGGCGATCGGCATTGGACGGAGACAACCGCCCCCGTGCTGCTTCCTGTCGCAGCAGATAGCGCAGCGCCGATCGCACCGCGGCGACCGCAAGGTCAGTCAGTCCCGCGGTTACCTGCATCACGGGCCAGACGCCGCCGATGTCGCACAGCGCAATCAGCAGCGCTGCTTCCGATTTCATCCGCCGCAGCGATTGCATCGCATCGGCTTCGCTCGATGCCGCCTCGACGTCGCGACAGGTGTCTTCGATCAGCCGGGCGAGGTGCGGCTCCGGCGCACAATCAAACAGCCGGATCGCGCGCGCGGCGTCGGCCCGCAGCAGGTCGAACAGATAGGGTGAGGCCTGCGCAATGCCGAGAAGGATGGTGTTGAGGCGAGGATACCGGGCGGCCAGCTCGCCGATCGCAGCCGCCTGCCGCGGCTCGAGATCGACGAGCCACCCTGCCAGACGCTGTTCGGCTTCGGCAGGTGCGGACACATGCGGCCCGTCCACGAACCGCGCGGCCAGACGACGTTGGTCCGCGTCGCCCTTCGCGGAGGAGATCATGCCACCTTTTGTGGCATATCAGGCAATTGCGCCGCAAGCCTGTCGCCGACCAGCGCCGGAATCGCCAGTGTCGCACGCAATCCCGGCTCGGCATCGCCGAGCCTCAGCTCACCGCCATGCAGCGTCGCTACCGCTGACGCCAGGCTCAACCCGAGCCCGGAACCGGGCTGGGTGCGACTTGCTTCAAGCCGCACAAATCGTTCCACGGCGTGGCTGCGGTCAGCCGTCGGGATCCCCGGGCCATGGTCGGTGACGCTCAGCAGCACCCGATCGCCATCGCGCCGCGCCTCGATCAGTATCTCCCTGGCGCCGGCGACCGCATCGGCACCAAGCGGCTGCGCGGCCGGCACCGGCTTGCCGTATTTGATCGCATTCTCGACCAGATTGGCCAGCGCCTGGCTGACCAGCTCGCGATTGCCATGCAGCGGCGCCGGCATTGTCCTGACGCGCAGCGTCATGCCGTCGTCTTCCGCAACCGGCTCATAGAGTTCGTGA
Source organism: uncultured Alphaproteobacteria bacterium (assembly GCA_963748165.1). Taxonomy (GTDB): domain Bacteria; phylum Pseudomonadota; class Alphaproteobacteria; order Rhizobiales; family Xanthobacteraceae; genus Bradyrhizobium. Next base: position 120,111 of record CAVVIM010000015.1, on the reverse strand, counting down.
ATGCCGTTGGCAACCGCGGCGGCGTCGAAGTCGTCCATGTTGTCGCGGGCCTGGCCGGATTCGGCGCGCGCGATCATCAACAGGGCGTTGAACGTCCGGATCAAGCCGTCGGATTCCTCGATGGTTCGTTCCAGCGCGGTGCGGTATTCGGCCTCGTTGCTGGATTTCGCCAGCGCGTCTTCGGCGCGATTGCGCAGCCGCGTCAGCGGCGTCTTCAGATCGTGGGCGATATTGTCGGAAACTTCCTTGAGGCCCATCATCAGGGCCTCGATCCGCTCCAGCATGGCGTTGAGGTTTTCCGCCAGGCGGTCGAGCTCGTCGCCGCTGCGGCCGACCGGCAGCCGCCCGCTGAGATCGCCCGCCATGATGCGCTGCGTCGTGCCGGTCATGGCATCGATGCGGCGCAGCACCCGGCGTGCGACAAAAACGCCGCCGCCGAGGCCGAGCACGATCACGATCAACAGCGACCATTGCGCCGCCTTGGCCACGATACCGAACAGCCGCCGGCGCTCCTCGAGGTCGCGGCCGACCAGCAGCCGAAAGCCGCTCGGCAGTTCGGTGACGCGCACCAGCGCGCGGTGATCCCCGGTGTCCTGGTCGTCAAGCCGACGATAGGCGGTCTCCGACCAGCCGGACGTCCCCAGCACGCCGGCCGCCAGCGAGCCGACATTGCCGGCGACCGCCATCCCCGCCGGCGTGGTCACGAGGTAGAGGTTGGCACTGGGCCGCAGCGCCCGGTTCTCGATGGCCAAGACCAGGCCGTGCAGCCCGCGGCGCGCATAAATGTCGGCGATCTCGCCGGTCTCCGCGTTCACCGTGGTGGTGATCTGTTCGGTGATCAACCGGCGCGTATTCCAGGCGAAAAAGCCCAGCAGCGAGGCGGCAAACAGGGCGAACAAAAACAGATAGACCAGCGTCAGCCGAAACGCCGTGGTGCGGATCAGTTTACCGAATGCCGTCACGGATCATGTATCCCGCGCCGCGGATCGTGTGCAGCAACGGCCGCTCGAAGCCCTTGTCGATCTTGGAGCGCAGCCGCGAAATGTGCACGTCGATCACATTGGTCTGCGGATCGAAGTGATAATCCCAGACGTTTTCCAGCAACATGGTTCGCGTCACCACCTGTCCCGCGTGCTTCATCAGATATTCCAGCAGCCGGAACTCGCGCGGCTGCAGCGTCAATTCGTCCTTGCCGCGGGCGACGCGATGCGACAGGCGATCGAGTTCGAGATCGCCGACGCGATAGGTGGTTTCCTCGGCCGGGCCACCGTGGCGCCGCGACAGCACTTCGACCCGCGCCAGCAGCTCGGCGAAGGAATAGGGCTTGGGCAGGTAATCGTCACCGCCGGCGCGCAGGCCCTTGATGCGGTCGTCGACCTGTCCCAGCGCCGACAGGATCAGCGCCGGGGTGCGATTGCCCTTCTCGCGCAGCGAGCCGATCAGCGACAGTCCGTCGCGCTTGGGCAGCATCCGGTCGATCACCAGCACGTCGTAGTCGCCGGTATCGGCGAGCGCCAATCCCTCCTCGCCATCGCCGGCGAGATCGGCGACGTAGCCGACCTCGCGAAACGCCTTCACCAGATAGTCGGCGGACTCGCGGTCGTCTTCAATGATCAGCAGGCGCATTTGGGGATCGGTTGCGGTCAAGTGGGTCAGCCTTCTGTCACCATGGCGCCGTCGGCATCATCATGCAAGGCGAGCCGACACCTCTCGATTCATCAAAAAAAGCGGGCGGTGAAGCTGGGGGGACCTCACCGCCCTTTGACCTCCCGACGGAGGGGGGCGTATTCCACCGGAAGGTAACTGAGGGAGCGAGTTTTTGACCCGCCCCCAGGAGAGCGCCGTCGGCGGGGGCGACCAATGCCGGCGACACCCTCCATCCTGTCAACGCGCGATGCCTGGTTTCAACCCTTCGCCAGCGGCACCGCGACAAAGCGCAATACCCCGCCGGTCTTGACCCGCATCAGAACGCTGTTCTTGTTGTCGGAGCGCGCGGCGTTGATTGCTTCGCGCACATCCCCGGCATTGGCGACGTTCTTTCCCGCGACTTCGAGAATCACATCGCCTTCCTTGAAGCCACGCTCGGCCGCCGCACTCTTGGGATCCACCTCGGTGACGACGACGCCTTCCTTGCCGGCGCCGGCGACGCTGTTGGCGGGCGCGATCGTCATGCCGAGCTTCGGCACGTCGGTACCGCGAGTCGCGCCGCCGCGATTGTCGTCGTCGTTGTCGGCCTTGGCCTCGACCGTATTCGGCAATTGGCCGAGGGTGAGGTTGACCACCTTGTCCTGGCCCTTGTGCAGCACGTTGAGCTTCACCGCATTGCCGGGCGCGAGGCCGCCGATGGTGCGGGCGAGTTCGCGGGCATCCTTGACCGTCTCGCCGTTCACCGCCGTGATCACGTCGCCGGATTCAATGCCGGCCTTGGCCGCCGGACCGTTGGCCTGGGGTTCCGCAACCAGCGCGCCTTCCGCCTTTTTCAGGCCGAGGCTGTCGGCGATATCGGGCGTTACCGGCTGAATCTGAACGCCGATCCAGCCGCGGCTGACGCTGCCCTTGTCCTTGAGCTGCGCGATCACGCTCTTGACGGTCGGTGCCGGGATCGAGAACGCGATGCCGACGCTGCCGCCGGAAGGCGAATAGATCGCGGTGTTGACGCCAATCACCTCACCATTGGTGTTGAACGCCGGGCCCCCGGAGTTGCCCTTGTTCACGGGGGCGTCGATCTGGATGAAATCGTCATACGGACCATTGCCGATGTCGCGGCCGCTGGCCGAGACAATGCCGGCCGTGACGGTGCCGCCGAGACCGAACGGATTGCCGACCGCGAGCACCCAATCACCGATCCGCGGCTTGCCGTCGGCGAGCTTGGCGAACGGGAAGTCCGAGCCACCCTCGACCTTGATCAAGGCAAGGTCGGTGCGCGCGTCGGTGCCAATCACCTTGGCCTTGTAGGTCTTGCCGTCATCGGTCGTCACCTCGACCTTGTCGGCGCCGTCGACGACATGATTGTTGGTAACGGCATAGCCGTCGGCGGAGATAAAGAAGCCGGAACCCTGGCCGGTCACCATGCCGTGGCCGTGGCCGCCGCGCAGGCCCGGCGGCAAGCCGTCAGGTCCGCCGAAGCGGCGGAAGAAACGCTCCATCGGCGAGCCCGGCTGGAACGGCGTGTCCTCGCCGTCGTCCTTGGAAACCTTCTCGTTGATGTTGACCTTCACCGAAATCACCGACGGCTTCACGCGCTCGACAATGTCGGCAAAGCCGACCGGCTGCGCGACCTTGCTGACCTCGGTATTGACCTGCGCCTGCGCGGGGCTGCTGAAGATATTGGCCGGATCGTGCGACGGGCCGAAGCCGTAGGCCGCCACGCCGAGACCGGCGACGACAGAGGCCATCAATGCAAATTTGCGCGCGGAGAACAGCGAACGGCGGGGCGACTGATAGGAGGGAAGCGAAGAAAGATCGGTCGGACGGTCGGTCATCTAGCGAGTCTCCAGGGCCTGAATCGACGGTGCGGGGCGCAAGCACCTTGTAGTTCTGAACATGGGTATCTCCGCCTTACGATGCGCTGGCGAGGGAATTAAACTTTCGTAATAAACCTGTGAGCCCGTGCGGCAGTTTATCGCAGGACGGTCGCGATTCGGCCCAAGGAAACCCCAAGGAAAGCCCAAAGGAAACCGTTCGGCTAGGCCGGATTGCGCGGCGAGGGCTCGGTTCCGACCAGCCGCTGCAATCGCGCCTCTTCTTCCGCGGTCAATCCGATCCTGGCCGGATCTTCGCTCGCGGCGGAACGCCGGCGCCGCCGGTGATAGGCCCACAGCGCGAGGCCGCCTCCGGCCAGCGCCAGCGGCGGCAGCAGCCACAGCAGCAATGTGGCGGGCTCGAACCGGGGCTTCAGCAGCACGAACTCGCCATAGCGCGCCACCAGAAAATCAAGCACCTGTGCATCGCTGTCGCCGGCGGCAATCCGTTCCCGCACCAGCAGCCGCAAATCGCGCGCCAGCGGCGCCTCGGAATCGTCGATCGACTGGTTCTGGCAAACCATGCAGCGCAGTTCGCGCGACAAATCCCGTGCCCGCGCTTCCTTGACCGGGTCCGACATGATCTCGTCCGGCTGCACCGCGCAGGCGGCGGATGCGCCGATCAACGCAGCGACGACAAACAGACCGGCGAGAAGTTTTTTCAAGCGATCACTCCGCCGGCTGCAAGCCGCGTGTGGCGCCGGCCGGTTTCGGTGCTCCAACCCGCAGCCGCCGGTCCGACAGCGACAGCATGCCGCCGAACGCCATCAACACCGGGCCGAACCAGATCAGAAGCACCATCGGCTTGTGGTAGATACGCACCGCGATCGAACCGTCAGCCGCGGTATCGCCCAGCGAAATGTAAAGCTGGCTTGCGCCGCGCGTCAGCAATGCGGCCTCCGTGGTCGTGGTGCCGCGGGTGGTAAAGCTTCGCTTCGACGGCGTCATCGCGGCTAGCTGCGTGCCACCCTCGCTGACGGTGAATTGCGCCACCATTTCGCGATAGTTCGGCCCCTGCCGCTGCCGCACGCCGTCGAGCTTGAGCGCATAGCCCGCGACCTTGGCGACGTCGTCGGGCCTCATGGTCCCGATATATTCGGTGTTCCAGGTGGTCTCGCAGACGATGCCCATCAAGGCAACGCCGACCCCGGCATGGGCGAATACCGTACCCCAGCTCGCGCGCGGCAATCCGCGGCCACGCCGCATGGCGATCGTCAACGGCACGCGAAACAGGCCGGTCCGTTCGGCAAGATCGCTGAGCGCCCCGGCGACGACAAAAACGGCAAGCCCGATCGCAAGCGGCGCCAGCGCGCTGCCGCCGCGGGTCCACGCCCACAGCACCGCAACGGCGATCAGCGCCGCAGCGCCGGCCGCCATCAGGCGCTGCGCGGCGCCGAGCAGATCGCCGCGCTTCCACGCCAGCAACGGTCCGAACGGTACGGCGACCATCAACGGCACGAACAGCGGCGCGAAGGTCAAATTGAAGAACGGCGCGCCGACCGAAATTTTGTCGCCGGTCAGGACTTCGAGCGCCAGCGGATACAGCGTCCCGATGAAGACGGTCGCGCAGGCGGTGGTCAGCAGCAGGTTGTTCAGCACCAGCGCGCCCTCGCGCGAGATCGGCGCGAACAGGCCGCCTTGTTTCAGCGCCGACGCCCGCCACGCATACAGCGTCAGGCTGCCGCCGATGAAGATGCAGAGGATCAGCAGGATAAAGACGCCGCGGGTCGGGTCGGTCGCGAACGCATGCACCGACGTCAGCACGCCCGAACGCACCAGGAAGGTGCCGAGCAGCGACAGCGAGAACGTCAGGATCGACAGCAGGATGGTCCAGACCTTGAGCGCGTTGCGCTTTTCCATCACCACCGCAGAATGCAGCAACGCGGTGCCGGCGAGCCACGGCATCAGCGAGGCGTTCTCGACCGGATCCCAGAACCACCAGCCGCCCCAGCCGAGCTCGTAATAGGCCCAGTATGAGCCCATCGCGATGCCGAGGGTGAGAAAGATCCACGCCAGCAGCGTCCAGGGCCGGACCCAGCGGGCCCAGGCCGCATCGATGCGGCCTTCGATCAGGGCCGCGACCGCAAATGAAAACGAGATCGAGAAGCCGACATAACCGAGATAGAGCATCGGCGGATGAATCGCGAGCCCGATGTCCTGCAACACCGGATTGAGGTCGCGGCCCTCGATCGGCGGATTGGCGATGCGCAGGAACGGGTTCGAGGTCACCAGGATGAACAGATAGAACGCCGCGGCGATCCAGGCCTGCACCGCCAGCACATGGGCGCGCAGCGAGCGCGGCAGGTTGTTGCCGAAGGCCGCCACCAGGCCGCCGAACAGCGCCAGGATGGTCACCCATAGCAGCATCGAGCCTTCATGATTGCCCCAGACGCCGGTGATCTTGTAGATCAGCGGCTTCATCGAATGCGAATTCTCGAACACGTTGACGACCGAAAAGTCGGAGGTGACGTGCAGCGTCACCAGCGCCGCGAACGATCCGGCGACGAACAGCAGTTGCGCCAGCGCGGTGGAGCGCGCGACATTCATCAGGGCGGGATCGTGCCAGCGCGCGCCGAGGATCGGCACGGTGGACTGGATCAGGGCGAGGCCAAGTGCCAGCACCAGCGCGTAATGTCCGGCTTCCGCGATCACTGCCGCACTCCCTGCGCCGCATCCGGCGCTGCCTGCGGCAGGTTCTGCGCCGCCTGTGACGTCGCTCCGGAGGTCGCGCGCGGCGCCAGCTTTGCGCCGTAGTCGTCCTTCCAATGCCCCTGCTTTTTCAGGGCATCGGCGACCTCCTTGGGCATATAGTTCTCGTCGTGCTTGGCGAGCACGGTGTCGGCCCTGAACACGCCCGAGCCGTCAAGCGCGCCCTCGGCGACGACGCCCTGCCCTTCGCGGAACAGGTCGGGGAGAATCCCCTGATAGGCCACCGGCAGCGTGGCCTTGCCGTCGCCTACCTTGAAGGTGACCGCCAGATGGTCGCCGCGCACCAGCGATCCCGGTTCGACCAGACCGCCGAGCCGGAAACGCCGGCCCGCAGCAATGTGCTTTTCGACCACCACCGCGGGCGTCGAGAAAAACACGATGGAGTCGCGCATCGCGCTCAGCACCAGCGCCGCGGCGATGCCGAGCACCGCGAGCGAGCCACCGATCATGGTCAAACGCCGCTGCCTGCGCGTCATGCGAGCCCTCTAGCCCGGCCCGTGATGGAATCGGGGAATCGATTGGCCTGTTCCGGTACCATGTTCATCCATCGAGCCCGAGATTTTTCAGGCCCTCGTTCAACTGGCGCAACCGCTCCGCGTCGTTGGCGACCGCCTGGCGGGCATCGGTCTGCGCGCTCTTCGCCCTGTCGCGATCGCCCATTACCATATAGGCCCGCACCAGCCGCAGCCACCCCTCCACATCGTCACCATTTTGCTTCAATCGGGTGGCGAGGCGATCGACCATGCTGTGGATCATCGCGCCCCGATCGGCCTCATTCATGGCTTGCGCCGCGGCCACGGTATCGTCCGGCAATGCCGGCGCCGCCGCACCGTCGACCCGGGCCAAAGCGGCCTCAACCAGCGGACGCCACGGCGCATCGGCAGACGCCTTTTCCAGCATCGCGCGCCAGATCGACGCCGCCTCGGTGTTGCGGCCGTCCTGCGCGGCGGCAAGGCCGAGGAAGTAGCGTGCCTTGAGTTCGGCCGGGTCGATCGCGACGGCGTGTTCGAATTCAGCCTTGGCTTCCGCCGTGACGACGCCGCCCGCCGCGCCGGCAAGGACTTCGCCCAGGCCGGCACGACGCTCGGCGCTGTCGCCATTATAGGTGATCGAATTGCGATAGGCCCGCACCGCATCGTCGTACCGGCCCAATTTCGCCAGCACCGGCGCAAGCACGTTCCAGCCGCGGCCATCGGTCGGATTTTTCTCCAGATGCGCTTCGACCTGAGCCACCAGATTGTCGAGCGGCTGGTTGGCGTCCGGCGTGCGGATGCGTTCCGCCAGGGGAAAGTCGCCGAGACGCGGCGAGCCCAGCGGCAGGTAGAGCGCCACCGATACGATCGGCAGCCCGACCAGCGCCACCATCGCAGCGGCGCGACGCAACCCGATATTCGATGCGGTCGGCGGCGCGCGCTCGTCGGCCGCCGCGGCCGCCAGCAAGCGGCGGCTGATTTCGACGCGCGCCGCCTCCGCCTCGGACGCGCCGATCAAGCCGGCGGCCATGTCGCGATCGATCTCGGCAAGTTGATCCTTGTAGACGGTGGCCTCGCTGCCCTCGTTGCGCGGCTCGCCGCGGCGGCTCAACGGCCAGAGCACGGCAAAGATCGCCGCGGCCGTCATCAGCGCGAACACAAACCACAGGGTCATCAAGCGGGTTCCGACAGCGTGCCACGTGGCAGCGCCGATGCGCCGCTTTACACCACGGGCGGCAAGCCGGGCAATTGACAATTCTCAGTTCAGGTCCTGCCCCAGGACCCCGCGCTAAGTCAGGTAAAACTCAGCACTTTGCGCGGCAGCCTCGCCATGCCCGTTCAGCGCCTTGAGGTAATAGGCGCCCGATTTGACCGAGTCCGGCAACCGGATCCTCAGGGATCCGCTCGGCGCCGGAGATGAAATGGTGGTGACAGGCTCTGCCAACTGTTCCCCGCTGGCCTGCTCGACGAGCACCACCTTTGCCCGCAGCATCAGGTTCCGGTAGGTCGCGGAGATGACGCGGTTCTCGACTTCGACAAATCTGATGGTGCAGGTCATACCGACTAGGTACGTCGCGCGCGCCGGGCAGTCAACCAGAAATTGTATGTTCCGGTGCTTGCACGCTGGATTAGCCGGCGCGCGAACTGCGCTCGCCGGTCACCGCGTTCTCGGCCGCCCTGCTCATCAGCGACGCATAATCGGGGCCGAACAACAGCTCGCAGAAGCGGATCGCGGCCTGGACCTGCATCTGGCGGTAGCTGCGCGTCCTGGCATCGCCGCCGCGCAGCGCCTGCACCAGCGACTCCGTGGATTTCTCGACGTATTGCTGCAGATCGGAATAGGTCCGCAGCGTGACCTCGTTGATGGCGAGTTCGCTGGCATAGGTCCGGCACACCGCGACGAAATCGATCAGCGCTGCGGTTTCATCGACATCGCCGGCGTCGACGCTGGCGCCGGCGGAAATATCCTTGTCGGCGCGCTGGCGGAGAAGCCGCCGGACACGGCCGGGCACGCGGTCGATTTCCGACTGCAGCGCATTGGAGATTTCCGCCCGGATCGACGTCAACTGCTTGCCCCACGCGGAATCGTGACGCAGATCGAGTTCCGTGCGCAAGCCCCGGACCCCGTCATGCAGCATCTTGAGATGCTCGGCGACGTTGTCGAAATGTCCGTGCCTGATATCGGTCCGCAGCAGCGCGGCAAGATAGGACAGATCGTGCAGCGCAATGGTGACGGCTACGCCGTAGGGCGTGGCGGCGACGCGGATTTCATCGTCGGATGCGGCCATCCTGATGGCGAGACGGATGATTTGCCAGGGCGCCGTCAGCCGCTGCATCACCAGCGACAGCGCAAACGGCAGCAGCGGCGGCGTTTGCAGGGACGCAACATTGAGCGCCTTGCTGACCGAGCCGATCTGGGTTTCCGCCAAATTCCTGAAGTGGGACGGTAGCCTCGCATTGAGCGTATCCAGCGCCTCGCAGGCCTGCAGAATCGACCCGATCGGCAGCAGATCCTCGATCACGTCCGGCGCGCCGACGCGGGCCAGCGCGCGTCGGTCGCCGCCGCTGCCGGGCGTCGCGATCCTGGCGATCGCCTCCGCCGCGGCGCGCTGGAAGCTGCGGACCGGGATTTCGACGGCGGACAACGAAGCGGCATTGCGCAGCTCGGCCAGCGCCGCATCGAGTTCGCGCGCCTGCTCGGGCGCGCCGTCGCGGATCAGCCATTGCCACACCGGAAGCAGCGAAGCGCGGCGGATCTGGCCCGGCCGTCTCGGATAGTTGCCTTCGACCAGAAACGGCTCCAGTGGGCGGAATACCAGCCGCGCGGGATCGTCGGTGCGCGGCTGCGTCTCCTCTTCGGTCCCGCGCACGACCTTGCGCAATTGTTCGAGCACGAGGATCGCGACCGAGGCATCTTCATCGCGCTCGATGGCGCGTTCGAACTCGCGCATCAGCAGCGCCTGCGCCTGCGGCGGAAGCTGTGCGAGATACTCTCTCAGCCGCTCGGTCGATGTCTGGCTCATGCGTCCGGTATGCATGCGTGCGTCGCGGACCGCAGACCGGTCCACCGCTGATCATAAAAGCGCCGGCGTTAAGAAGTCGTTTAGGAACAGCCCGAAGCGGCCTTGGGCGCTCCGGGATATGGCCTGGAGCTTGCTCAAACCCCCGGCAGCACCAACTCGGCCCGCAGTCCCCCGATCGGCGCGTTGCCGAGCGAAAGGCTGCCGCCATAAAGAGCCGCCAGATCGACCACGATCGACAGGCCAAGTCCGGAACCCGGCTTCGACTCGTCCAGCCGCTGGCCGCGGCGCGACACCTGCGCGCGCTCGGCCGCCGACAGCCCGCGCCCGTCATCGTCGACGGTAATGCGAAGGATCGGGCCGGCGCCGGTCTCCCGCGGCGGTTCCAGGCGCACCTCGATGAATACCCGCGAGGCTGCCCATTTGCAGGCGTTGTCGACGAGATTGCCGGCCATCTCCTCGAGATCCTGCCGCTCGCCGCGAAACTTCGCCTGCGCGTCGGCCTCGACCTCGATGACGACGCCGCGATCGCGATGGATCTTCTCCATCGTCCGGCGCAACGCCTCGATCGCGGGCACGACTTCGGTGACGGTGCCGATGATGGTCAGCCGCGCGGCGATGCGCGCACGCTCCAGATGATGCGCGACCTGGTCGCGCATCACATCGGTCTGTTCCAGGATTTTCGTCGCGAACGGATCGGCTGCATGCGCGGAGGCCTCGTTGACGATCACCGAGAGCGGCGTCTTGATGGCGTGGGCGAGATTGCCGACATGGGTCCTGGCGCGCTCGACGATTTCCCGGTTGGCGTCGATCAGCGCGTTGGTCTCGCGCGCCAGCGGTGCGATTTCGACCGGGAACTCCCCCTCGAGCCGCTCGGCGCGGCCGGAGCGGATGTCGGCAATCGCATCGGAAATGCGTTTCAGCGGCGCCAGGCCGAAACGGACCTGGAAGATCGTGGTCAGCAGCAGCACGATTCCGAGCGCGGCGAAGGTGCCGCCGAGGTAATAGTCGAAGGTGCGGGTTTCGTCGAATATCTCGCTGGCGTCGCCGGCCACGCTGACCAGGAATTTGCCGTCGGCGCCGAGATCGACCGGCCTTTCCACCATGCGCAGGGTCTGGCCTTCGGGGCCGTCGACATAGCCGAGCCGGACTCCGGCCGCGGTCAAATTGCCGCCGCGGTCCTCGAGCTTCGGCAGCTTCTTGTCCCATAGCGAGCGCGAGGCCCGCGTTTCCGCCTTGTCGGTGTCGGTGCGGGTGATCTGCCAGTACCAGCCGGACAGCGGCAACTCGAACAGCGGCTCGCCGAGCGACTGGAACTGACGATCGGGCGGCTCGTCCGGCGTCGCGACTTCGGCAACCAAGGTGCGCAGATAGAGATTGAGACGGCGATCGAACGCGCGCTCGGTCGCATCGCGATAGACCGACGACAGAACGAAGCCGGTGATGACCAGGATCACCACCACCCAGGCGGTCGCGGACAGGAACAGGCGGGTGGCGAGCGAGCTGCCGCGCATCAGGGTATCGTTCCGACAAGCCTGTCCCCGGACGGCGGGCCGAAGGCGGCGTCGGTTCCGGGACAGGATCATGCCCGAACCAGAGCAAAAGCCCGGCGCCGGATCAATCTCAATCAAGCGCCGGGCGATGGCGGGGTCAGCAGATAGCCGAGCCCCCGCACGGTCTGGATGATATCGACCTCCAGCTTCTTGCGGATGCGGCCGACGAAAACTTCGATGGTGTTGGAGTCGCGGTCGAAATCCTGATCGTAGAGATGCTCGACCAATTCCGTGCGCGACACCACGCGACCGGTGTGGTGCATGAGATAAGCCAGCAGGCGGTACTCGTGCGAGGTCATCTTGATCGGATTGCCCGATACGCTGACCCGGCCGGTGCGGGTATCCAGCGAAACCGGACCACAGGTCAGTTCGCTCTGGGCGTGGCCGGTGGAACGGCGCAACAACGCGCGGATCCGGGCCAGCACTTCCTCGAGGTGAAACGGCTTGGCGACATAATCGTCGGCGCCGGCGTCGAAGCCCTGCACCTTGTCGCTCCAGCGATCGCGCGCGGTCAGGATCAACACCGGCATCAGCCGCCCGTTGCGACGCCATGCCTCCAGCACCGAGATGCCGTCCATCTTGGGCAGGCCGATGTCGAGCACGACCGCATCATACGGCTCGCTATCGCCGAGGAAGTGGCCTTCCTCGCCATCGAAGGCGCGGTCGACCACATAGCCGGCGTCGCTCAGCGCCGTGGTCAGCTGACGATTGAGATCGGGATCGTCTTCAACGACGAGGAGGCGCAAGCTGGTCTCCGAACATGAACTGCAATCACAACAGCCTTCAAGAAAGCAGTTGCCATCAAGAAAGCCTTGCTGCCATCAAGAAAGCCTTGCGCGTCGTGAACAGGCTATGAACGGCGCCGATGCGCCACGTTACTTTTTCTTCACGACGGTTGCTTCGCCGCGTTCCGTCGCGCCGGCAAGTCCGCCGATCCGGGCAGCCTGTCGGTTGAGGGAGACGCCTAGCACGCCGGATCGAAAGCCCCAATAGCCCTGCGGAACGAAGGCTGCGGCCTGGGACCTGAGCGTCCCGCGCGGCCTGCCGCCAATGCCGATTGACGGCGCCGGTCTTCAAACCATGTGCGGTTCGCCGTGCATCGATCGCTCAGGTGCGGAAAAATACGAACCAGATCACGGCGAGGATCAACACCGCCAGCCCCGTGGAAATCGTCAGAAGGGCAAGTACCGAGGGGCCCGGTTCGGCCTGGCGCGCCTCGGTCGGGGTTTCGACGATTTGGCCGCGTCGTTGAGTTGCCATGGTGACCTCATTCCGATAAGTGCCTGTAATGCCAGCTAATGCCTTCGACATCACCTGTCGGAAGCAACGCATGATCGGGAATGATGTTCCGGCCGATCGCAGCCCTGGTCCAACCGCGCCGAAGCCAGCGGCAAGAGGCCGCCGGCAACCGCCCGGAACGACCCGCCGGCCGCACGGTTAACGCCGTTGGCAGATTCCCGGTCCGGTCAGCTTGAAACCGGGTTCCCCGGTGGTATCGTGCCTTGGTCCTCAGTTGCGTTTTCGGAGTATGCCATGGCCCCCCGCGCCAACTGGAAAGGCTTTTTGCGCCTTTCGCTCGTGACCTGCCCGGTTGCCCTCTATCCGGCGACGTCGGACACCGAGAAGGTCAGCTTCAACCAGATCAACCGCAAGACCGGCCATCGCATCAAATACGCCAAGGTCGATGCCGAGACGGGTGAGGAAGTCGCCGCCGAAGACATCATGAAGGGCTACAAGATCGACACCGACACCTATGTCGAAGTGTCGAAGGAAGAACTGGATGACGTCGCGCTGGAGTTGACCCGGACCATCGAGATCGACGAGTTCGTGCCGAAGTCCGACATTGACGGCCGCTATCTGATCCGCCCCTATTATCTCGTGCCCGACGGCAAGGTCGGCCATGACGCCTTCGCGGTGATCCGCGAAACCATCCGCAGCATGAACAAGGTCGCGATCGGCCGCGTGGTGCTGACCAACCGCGAGCACATCATTGCGCTCGAGCCGCTCGAGAAGGGCCTGATGGGCACGCTGCTGCGCTATCCCTACGAGGTGCGCAGCGAAAAGGAGTATTTCGACGATATCCAGGACGTGAAGGTCACCAAGGACATGCTGGATCTCGCCAAGCACATCGTCGAGAAGAAATCCGGATCGTTCGAGCCCGACCGGTTCGAGGACCGCTACGAATCCGCGCTGGTCGATCTCATCAATCAAAAGCGCAACGGCCTGCGCACGACGGCGAAAGCCGCGCCGAAATCCGGCGGCAACGTGATCAATCTGATGGATGCGCTGAAGCGCAGCCTCGCCAGCGAAAAGCAGGCCGCCCCGCAGCCCAAGACCAGGAAGCCGCGCAAGCGCATCGAGGGCCAGCGCGAAATGCTGCTGCCGATCAGCGGCAAACGCGCCGCCAAGGAAGACGCCAAAGCGCCGGAGCAAAGAAAAGCCGCCAAGCCGGTTCGCGCCCCGGCGCGCTCGAAAAAGGCGGGGTAGTGCGCCGACCGCAGCGCGCGGCGCTGGCACGCGGGGGCATTCCGGCAACATCGCAACCGGCCGGCCGCGCGGCCTGAGATGCCGTGGTCGACGCCCTTCGACGATCCGATTGCGCTGCCCGGCGGCGGCATGCTGGTGACGCTGCAACAGGCCGCCGATTACATCGTGAAGCTGCCGCAAGAGGTTCAACAGCAGACGCGCTGGCAAACCGCGATCGAGAACCTGATCAATGCCGCGGAGACCGGCGGCGGCTGGCTGATGTTTGCCCGGATCGGGATGATGCGGGCGCTGAACGCGGATGGATAGTATTCAGGCCGCGACGACCGGCTTTGCGCTCACTTCAGCGAACTGTTGATCGAAGCGAATTTGGTGTTGAGCTGGGGCCCGATGCCCTGAACCGTGGCGATGATCGCAAATGCGATGCCGGTCGCGATCAGGCAATACTCGATCGCGGTAGCTCCGGTTTCGTCGCCGCAGAATCTCGAAAACAACGCCCGCATTCAAGGCTCCTGTTGCGCTTTCCGTGGGCCTCCCGTGCAAGGTCCGGCGTAATCCTAGCGCGATTTCGTTGCAAGCGTATTCACGAACACGCTGAATAGCAGGTTAAGGCGGCGGTCGGCCTTTTGCGGCACCGCGAGAGCATTTTCCCCGTACCGAAATCCCGCCGGCTCAGGCGGGACGGTCGCGCCGGGGATGCAAAACGAGATGGCAGAGCCCCGCGGCAGGTACCGCGGCCAAGCTTTACCGGCCGAACAATTCCTGTTCCAACTACCCGGCACAGGTCGAGCGCGACATCGGCCGGTTTGGGGAGCAATCGGCATGAAACTCGGCGCCGCCATCGCAGAAATCATGAAACGCGAGGGAATTGAGATTCTCTGCGGCTATCCGGTCAATCATCTGATCGAACACGCGGCCAACGCCGACATCCGCCCGGTGATGGTGCGGCAGGAGCGGATCGGGCTGCATATGGCGGACGCGATCTCCCGGGTCAGTTCCGGGCACACCATCGGTGCCTTCTGCATGCAACACGGGCCCGGCTCGGAAAATGCCATGGGCGGCGTCGCCCAATGCTACGGCGAGTCCGTGCCCGTGCTGGTGCTGCCGATGGGCTATGCGCGGCGGCTTGCCAATATCGAGCCGAACTTCAATTCCAGCCAGGCGATGAAGGCCTTTGCGAAGTCGGCCGAGCCGATCAACCTCGCGGCCGAAGTCGGCAATATCTTCCGGCGCGCCTTTACCCGGCTGAAAAACGGCCGCGGCGGACCGGTCATCGTCGAGATTCCGTCGGATATGTGGAACGAGGAAGTCCCGGAGCCGCTCAACTACACGCCGGTGTTGCGCACCCGCTACGGCGCCGACCCGGTCCATGTGAAACAGGCGGCGGCGCTGCTGGTCAACGCCAAGCGGCCGGTGATCTACGCCGGCCAGGGCGTGCACTACGCCAAGGCGTGGCCGCAACTGAGGCGGCTTGCGGAAAAGCTCGCCATTCCCGTCACCACCAGCCTCGGCGGCAAATCGTCGTTCCCCGAGACGCACCCGCTGTCGCTCGGCTCCGGCGGATTGGCGGTGCCGCGCGCGGTGCCGAAATTCCTTGGCGAGGCCGACGTGATTTTCGGCATCGGCTGTTCGTTCACGGAAACCTCGTTCGGCATCGCCATGCCCAAGGGCAAGACCATCATCCATTCCACGCTCGACCCGGCGCATCTCAACAAGGATGTCGAGGCCAGGATCGGGCTCGTCGGCGATGCCGGCCTGGTGCTCGACGCGCTGCTTGAGGAGATCGGCAAGAGTTTCGATACCGATCGCGACGCGTCAGCCGTCGCTGCCGAGATCGCTGCCTCGCACAAGGAGTGGCTCGCAAAATGGATGCCCAAGCTGACCAGCAACGACGCGCCGCTCAATCCATATCGCGTGCTGTGGGATCTGCAGCATACCGTCGACATCGGAAACACCATCATCACCCATGATGCCGGCAGCCCGCGCGATCAGCTCTCGCCGTTCTGGAGGCCGGTCGAACCATTGTCCTATCTCGGCTGGGGCAAGACCACCCAGCTCGGTTACGGGCTGGGGCTGGCGATGGGCGCCAAGCTCGCGAGGCCCGACAAGCTCTGCATCAACGTCTGGGGCGACGCCGCCATCGGCTTCACCGGCATGGACTTCGAGACCGCCGTGCGCGAGCGGATTCCGATCATGTCGATCCTGCTCAACAATTTCAGCATGGCGATCGAACTGAAGGTGATGCCGATATCGACCGAAAAATACCGCTCCACCGATATCTCCGGCGACTACGCGGCGATGGCCCGCGCCTTTGGCGGCCACGGCGAACGCGTGACAAGGCCGGAAGACATCATCCCGGCGATCCAGCGCGGCATACAGAAACAAAGGAAGGCATCCCGGTGCTGCTCGAGTTCATCACCTCGAAGGAGACCGAGGTTTCAAGGCCGGGAACGTAAAACCCCGCCATGCTGCAGTGCGAAAATAGTCCGGCTGCCGCTGGCCCCGCCGCCCCCATGATGGAATAATCGGATTCCCGGACGGACACTGGTGGTTCGCTCTTAGCGAATTGCACGTCGCCCAGGATCGTCAGACGGCCAGTGCCGAAATCCTCCAGGCGATAGCCGGCACCTCGGGGGATGCCGAACGATCGCTGCAACAGATCGCCGAGATCACCGCCCGCCTGTTCGCGGCCCAAAGCGTCACGATCCGGATCGCCGAGGGCGCGGAATGGGGACGTTCGATCCCGTTCGGGGCGATTTCAAAGCGGATCGCGACGGAGGTTCCGGCGGCACAGCTCACGGATCGGAGCCCGCAACCTGCCCGGCACCGTCGTCCGCGAAAACCGGCAGATTCGACATTCCCGACCTTAGCCATCTTGAACCCGAAGTGGCCGACTGGCCTGGTCTGCTGAGCGCGCGCGCTTCGGGCATCTGTACCGCGGCCGGAACGCCGCTTCGGCGCGAAGGCGAGGCGATCGGGGTCTTCGTCGTTTATCGTGACAAGCTGCAACCCTTCACGGCGGAAGAGCTGTCGCTGCAGCAGAGTTTTGCCGACCAGGCCGTGATCGCGATCGAGAACGCGCGGCTGTTCAACGAGACTCGCGCAAGCACTGGAAAGGCAGACCGCCGACGGCCGACATCCTGAAGGTCATCGCGAGTTCGCCGTCGGATGTGCAACCGGTTTTCGAGGCGATCGCGACCAGCGCCAACCGGCTGATTGGCGGGTTCTCGACGGTGGTGCTGCGCTTTGTCGGCGACAGCCTGCACCTCGCGGCATTCACGCCGACCAACCCGGAGGCAGATGAATTCCTGCAGGCGTCGTTTCCGCAGCCGATCGGCACGTTCCCACCGTTCTTGATGGTTCGCGATGGTGCGACCGTTCAGTTCGCGGACACCGAATCGGAAGGGGTCCCTCCATTGAACAAGGACCTGGCACGATTGCGCGGCTATCGCAGCATGCTGTTTGTGCCGTTGATGAGCGGCGGTGCGCCGACCGGCATGATCAGCGTCACGCGAAGGGAGCCGGATCGTTTGCCGACCATCACATCCAATTGCTGCAGACCTTCGCCGACCAGGCCGTGATTGCCATTGGAAACGTGCGGCTGTTCGAGCAGGTGCAGGAGCGCACCAAGGAATTGTCCCAGTCGCTCGACGATCTGCGCACCGCGCAGGATCGCCTGGTGCAGACCGAGAAGCTCGCTTCGCTCGGCCAACTCACCGCGGGCATCGCCCATGAGATCAAGAACCCGCTCAATTTCGTCAATAATTTCTCGGCGCTTTCAGCGGAACTCACCGATGAACTCAACGACGTGCTGAAGTCGGCCACGCTCGCCGACAAGATCCGCGAGGAAGTCGATGAATTGACTGGTCTTTTGAAGGACAATCTGGAAAAAGTGGTGCAGCATGGCAAGCGCGCCGATTCCATTGTCAAGAACATGCTGCTGCATTCCCGTGACGGCGCCGGCGAGCATCGGCCTGCCGACATCAACGCGCCTGATCGACGAAAGCCTCAACCTCGCCTATCACGGCGCGCGCGCCGAGAAACCGCAATTCAATGTCAACGCTGCAGCGCGACTTCGATCCCGAACGCCGGGGTGATCGAGGTATTCCCGCAGGAGATCACCCGCGTATTCCTCAACCTGATCGCGAACGGATTTTATGCGGTCACCAAGCGCAAAACCAGAAACGGCGCTGCATGGTTTTGAGCCGACCGTCAGCGCCACCACCAAGGCCCGCGGCGACCGAGTCGAAATCCGGATTCGCGACAACGGCACCGGCATCCCGCCGGAGGTGAAGGAAAAGATGTTCAATCCCTTCTTCACGACCAAACCGCGCCGGCGAAGGCACCGGACTTGGGCTGTCGATGAGCCACGACATCATCGTGAAACAGCACGGTGGCACGATCGATGTCGCCACCGAGCCCGGCGCCTTCACGGAATTTCGGATCGTTTTGCCGCGTACAAGCAATTTTTCAAACAAATAAAGAGGTTGGACGTGAGTGTTCTGGTTCTGGTGGTGGATGATGAGCCCGACGTCGAGTCGCTGTTCCGCCAGCAATTCCGGCGCGACCTGCGAGCGCAGCGTTTCGTGATGGATTTTGCCATTTCCGCAGCCGATGCGCTGGCGCGCATCGCCAGCACCATCGAGCAGTCGCTGATCCTGATTCTCTCGGACATCAACATGCCCGGCATGACCGGTCTCGAAATGCTGCCCAAGGTCAAGGAGATGCGACCGGGTGTTCCCGTCATCATGATCACCGCCTATGGCGATCCCGAGACCAGACGCCGGGCGATGGAAAGCGGCGCGACCGGACTGCTGACCAAGCCGATCGATTTCGATCTGCTGCGGGAGGAAATAGACACCCGGCTGCAGCAGGTGGAATGAGATCGCCGCCTACGGCTTGAAGAATGCGGGATCGTTGAGCGCCTTGATCATGGTGTCGACCATGTCGGCGGCGCCGTGATCCTCGCGCTCCTCCAGCAGTTCCCACATCTTGCGCAAATTGGCGCGCATCGGCGCCTTCAGCGAGGGGTCGCGTTCGATCAAAGTCCGCGCGATGCAGAACGCAATGCCCTCGGCACCCATCCGGGTCTGCTCGATGGTTGGCTTGCTCATGGCCGGCTCCTTGTCGGATTTCGATGCCTGATTTGGCTTGCGGCCGCTGTTAAATCAAATTGCGCCGCAGGGATAGCCGGCACCGGGCTGAAATCACCGAGCCGCGCGCGAGCCTACTCGGCCATCTCCACCGGCGTGGCGGGCCCGGCCAGCGGCCTTTCTTCCATCGCGATCATGCACAGCGATGAGCCGGCCATCAGCGCGGTGGCGGCTGCAAACACGTAGCGGAATGCCGCCACCATGTCGGCGGCGGCAATCGAGTTTACCAGGCCGCGATGTTCGCCGCTGAGCGAAATATCGGCCCCGAGCGCCATCAGCAGGATGGTGCTGAAGGCCGCCACCGTGAACGACGCCATCAGGGCGCGGAAGAAATTCATCGCCCCGGTCACGGTGCCGACCTGGGCGCGCGACACCGCATTCTGCAGCGATACCACGCTGACCGGAAACGCCGTGCCGAGCCCGAGCGCGAACACCGACAGCAGCAGCAGCAGCCCCCACAGCGGCAGCACCGTGAACGTCAGCGCCAATCCCGTGACCGCCGAACAGGTGGTGCCGATGATCGCCACCCGCTTGTAGTGCCTGGCCCGCGCCATGGTCCGGCCGGCGATCGCGGCGCCGCCGGTCGAGACCGCGGCCAGCGGGATCAGCGCAAGCCCCGCCTCGCTGGCGCTGAGGTGATAGACCACCTCGTAATACAGCGGCAGGTGCACGGTCAGCCCCAGCATCGCACCCAGCGCACAGCCGCCGGCGGCCATGGCGTAAGGCACGACCCTTCCACCCATCAGCGGCAACGGCAGGAAAGGCTCGTCGGCGGTTCGGGCATGCCAGACAAACGCCAGCGCGAGCGCGACCGAGGCGCCGACCATCGCCAGCGTGGTCGGCGACAGCCAGAGATAGCGGTTTCCGCCCCAGGTCAGCACCAGCATGAACACGACCGCGGAGGCCATCAGCAGCACGCCCGCCGAGCCAGTCGACCTTGCGCCTGCGGTGGAACACCGGGATCTTGCCCATCTTCGGCAGCAGCAGCGCCAGCGATGCAAGCCCGAGCGGAACGTTGATCCAGAAGATCATCGACCAATGCAGGTGTTCGGCGAATACCCCGCCGAGGATCGGGCCGGCGATGCCGGCCGCAACCCACACGCCGCTGAAATAGGCCTGATACTGGCCGCGCTCGCGCGGTGTCACCACGTCGGAAATCACCGTCTGCACGATCGGCAGGATGCCGCCGCCGCCGAGCCCCTGCAGGCCGCGCGCGAGGATCAGCATCGGCATGTTGGGCGCCAGCGCGCACAGGATCGAGCCCGAAATGAACAGGCTGAGCGCGGCGACGATCATGGCGCGGCGGCCGTAAATATCGCTCAGGGTGCCGAATACCGGGGCCACCGCGGTCGACGCCAGCAAATAGGCGGTGATGACCCAGGACAGGCTGGTGACGTCCTGGAACTGGCGGCCGATGGTCGGCAGCGCGGTCGCGACGATGGTCTGGTCCAGCGCCGCCAGAAACATCGTCAGCATCAGGCTCATCAGGATGGTGCGGACTTCGCTCGGCGCGAGCGCGACCCGCGGCGCAATCGACGGCGCGTCGCTGATCTCGATGACCTCGCCCGGAATCCGCGACAACTCGCTCGCGATCTCCTCGGGCAAGACCTGTTGGTCAGCCGGTCGAGGGCTCTGCCGTTCAAACTTGTTCATCGGGAAGGTGCGCGGAGGTTGTTCGGGTTCAACAGAGGGGTGGCATGCCACACCAGGAATCGCTGGTTTCGACTATAGTTAGCGGAGCGAAGGCCGGCGCGGCAGCGGGTTGGCTGCATGGGTGCCTCCCGCCAAGCGACAATCGCAATCGCGTGACCGGGCGGCGCGCAAACTAGCTCTGGATCGCGGCGGCTTCTTCAGTCGGGCACGCTTCGGCAACAGCGTCGGCCATTGCACGATGTGATCCTCGAGGTCGGCGTCCGCGACCTCGTCCTCGGTCCCCTGCACCCTGCCCCGCACCGACACGCCGGCTTCGTGAACCGTGTTCGGATCGCCGGAAATCAGCGGATGCCACCAATAGAGATCGCGCCCTTCCGCCACCAGCCGGTAACCGCAGCTCGACGGCAGCCAATTCAGGCTGCGAACGTTTTCCGGGGTGAGCCGCACACAGTCCGGAACCAGGTCGGAGCGACTCAGCATAGTCCTTGCAGGCGCACAGCCCGGCATCGAGCAGTTTGCAGGAGACATGGGTGAAATAGATCTTGCCGGTATCCTCGTCCTCGAGTTTTTCCAGGCAGCAGCGCGCGCAGCCGTCACACAGGCTTTCCCATTCGGCGCTGGACATTTCCTCCAACGTCTTGGTTTTCCAAAAGAATCCCTCTTGGCTGGAGGGCGGCTTGGATCGGACGGTCATTAGTTCCTTCAAGTTCCCGGCGATGTCGGCGTCAGCCCTTCTAGGGGTTGCGGCCGCAACGGCGCAAGGGGCCATCTGGCGGTCGCCCGAACCGCTCTGGCCCGGCTTCGCCCTGCTGTTCAAAATCGTAGCGGGACCATTGGTTTATCGCCCCTGCTCGGTTACATAATGTGGCAGTCCCCTGGGAGCGCAACAGCGCCTTGGGTTTGCCGCAACATTCCCGCAAGACGTTTCAACGGTACCCAGCCGGGTGCTTCAGCGCTTTCGAACTGACCAAGGGTCCCGGTGCGCCAGATCGTACCACCGCAATGGAAGACAAAATTCCGGCACTGGCTGCTGGACCTCGACGCGCGCATCGATTCGACCCTGTTCTCGTCCGGCAAAGGCGCCCGCGAACTCTTTGAGCGGTATTCGACCTTCATGGACCGCTTCTATGTCGGCCGCTGGAAACGCTGGGTGTTCATCGAGCCGCTGTCGGAAGCCGCCACGATCGGGCTCGCCGGCCTCGTCCTGATGCTGGCGCTTGCGGTGCCTGCCTTTCGCGAGACCGCCGATGACGACTGGCTGAAGAAATCCGATCTCGCGGTGACCTTCCTCGACCGCTACGGCAACCCGATCGGCAGCCGCGGCATCAAGCACAATGATTCGATTCCGCTCGAGGACTTTCCGGACAATCTGATCAAGGCCACCCTCGCCACCGAGGATCGCCGCTTCTACGACCATTTCGGCATCGACGTCGCCGGCACTTTTCGCGCATTACTGACCAACGCGCAGGCTGGCGGGGTTCGCCAGGGCGGCTCGTCGATCACCCAGCAGCTCGCGAAGAACCTGTTTCTGACCAACGAGCGCACCATCGAGCGCAAGGTGAACGAGGCGTTTCTCGCGATCTGGCTGGAGACGCGGCTCACCAAGAACGAGATCCTGAAGCTCTATCTCGACCGCGCCTATATGGGCGGCGGCACGTTCGGCGTCGACGGCGCCGCGCATTTCTATTTCAACAAGTCGGTGCGCGACGTCAGCCTCGCCGAAGCCGCGATGCTGGCCGGGCTGTTCAAGGCGCCGACCAAATACGCGCCGCACATCAACCTGCCCGCCGCCCGCGCCCGCGCCAACGTGGTGCTGGACAATCTGGTCGACGCCGGCTTCATGACCGAGGGCCAGGTGTTCGGCGCGCGGCGCAATCCGGCGACCGCCGTCGATCGCCGCGACGAGAATTCGCCGAATTATTATCTCGACTATGCGTTCGACGAGATGCGCAAGCTGGTCGATACCTTTCCGAAATCATATAACGAGCGCGTGTTCGTGGTCCGCACTACGATCGACATGAACGTGCAGCACGCCGCCGAAGCCGCCATCGAAGATCAGTTGCGCCAGTTCGGCCGCGACTATCACGCGACGCAGGCGGCGACCGTCGTCGCCGACCTCGACGGCGGCGTCCGTGCCATGGTCGGCGGACGCGACTATGGCGCGAGCCAGTTCAACCGTGCGGTGGATGCCTATCGGCAGCCCGGTTCGTCGTTCAAGCCCTATGTCTACACCACCGCGCTGCTCAACGGCTTCAGGCCGAACTCCATCGTGGTCGACGGTCCGGTCTGCATCGGCAACTGGTGTCCGCAGAATTACGGCCACTCCTATTCCGGTCCGGTGACGCTGACGCAGGCGATCACCCATTCGATCAACGTGATTCCGGTGAAATTGTCGATTGCGCTCGGCAAGGGCAATCCCAAGATCGGCCGCGCCAAGATCGTCGAGGTCGCCCGCCGCTTCGGCATCAAGGCGCCGTTGCCGGATACGCCCTCGCTGCCGATCGGCGCCGACGAAGTCACGGTGCTTGAACACGCCGTCGCCTACGCAACGTTCCCCAACAGAGGCAAGGCGGTAACGCCGCATGCGGTGCTGGAAGTCCGTACCGGCACCGGCGATCTGGTCTGGCGCTACGACCGCGACGGGCCGAAGCCGACCCAGGCCATCCCGGCCTCGATCGCCGCCGACATGGCGGGCATGATGAGCCATGTCGTCAGTGAGGGTACCGCCCGGCGCGCCGCGCTCGACGGCATTCCGACCGCCGGCAAGACCGGCACCACCAACGCCTATCGCGACGCCTGGTTCGTCGGATATACCGGCAACTTCGTGTGCGCGGTATGGTACGGCAATGACGACTATTCGCCGACCAACCGCATGACCGGCGGCTCGCTGCCGGCGCAGACCTGGCACGATATCATGGTCGCGGCGCATCAGGGCGTCGAGATCAAGGAGCTTGCCGGGGTGGGAATGGGCACCAAACTGCCGAGGCCCGATTCCGCCGCGACGGTTGCGGTCAACGGCGCTCCGAAGGTGCTCGACATCAAGCCGGGTCCGCCGCCGGTCCTGACCAAGCGCGGGGCGGATATTCTGGTGCAGGTGGAAAAGATGCTCGACGAGGCCGGCAAGACCGCCGGCAAGACCTCGTCCAACGAGCCGCCGAACCCGGCGCGGCCGGCGACGTCGAGTTCGCTCGCTTTGCCGGAGAGACTTCGCGGCGGCGACATCGGACGGCGCGGCGGCGCCTGTGCCGCGCAAGAACTGACGTGCGGCTGATCTTCATCACGTTGCTGGCGCTGGTGCTCGCCACCTTCATCGGCCTCGGCGCGACGTGGGTCACGGCGACGCGCGGAACCGATCTCGGCACGCTCACGATCGGTGCCTGGACCGCGCGGCCGAAGAACGGCACCGCCGATGTCGATCCGTATTCGCGCGCCACCATCGCCCGCAGCGGCGAGTTGCCGCTCGGTGCCGGCGATGGCGTCGCGTTCGTGGCGACCGCGGACGACCATAAGCGGCCGCTCGACGGCCGCTGCGATGTCGTCGTCGGCGGCGTCACGCCTGCGGCGCGGTTCTGGACCTTGACGCTGTACGACCGCAAAGGACGTCTGGTGGCGAACTCGCTGCAGCGCTACGGCTTCACCAGCGAAGAGGTCATCCGCGGCGCCGACGGCGGCTTCGAAATCCGGGTGGCGTCGCGGTCGCGCTCCGGCAACTGGCTGCCTACCGGCGGCATCGAGCGCTATGAGCTGATGCTTCGGCTTTACGATACGCCGGTCGGGGTGGCGACGCGGACGCAGCGCGACGCGCCGATGCCCTCGATCGCGATGGTGGGGTGCCCGTGATCCGCGTGCTGTTCACGATTATCGCGGGCGTGCTGCTGGGCGGCGTCGTGCATCTCGTCAGCGTTCTGGCGTTGCCGCGCATCGCAACCCAGGACGCCTACTCCCGCCTCACCCCGATCACCAAGCTCAACGCCGTTACCGCGCTGCCGCCGGCGGATCCGGGCAATACCCTGATGCCCTACATGGATCCGGCATTCGCGACCGCGATCTGCCGTTACGATCTGTCGAGCGGGCCGATCAAGCTCGCGGTGCCGGTCAGCCAGGCCTATACCGCGGTGTCGTTCTACACGCGCAGCGACACCGCCTATTACGGCATCAATGACCGGTCGGCCGGACGCAAGGTGATCGAACTCGATCTGATGACGGAAGCCCAGCATGCGGCGCTGCCGGAAGACGAGGATGTGACGGCGGCCGATCGGCTGATCATCAATTCGCCAACCACGACCGGATTGATCGTGTTGCGAGCGCTGGCGCCCGAGCCCGGCCTGATGCCGCAGGCCCAGGCATCGCTCGCCGCATCGACCTGCAAGGTGCAGACCGAACCGCAGGTGGCCAAGCAGGCCGAGCCGTCGCGGACCAAGCGCTGATCGAACCAGCCCGCAAGACCGGGTCAGCCGCGCACGCTCAGCGCGGCTCCGATGACCGGCCGCGCCGCGACCGGCGGATTTGCAGTCAGCGCGGCGAGTTCGCCGATCAATCGATCGGCATCGGCCGCCATGTTGTCCGGCGCCTGGATCACCAGCCGTTCCAGCGCCCAGTGGTAAGACGAGATCCTGCGCTCCAGGCACTGCTGCACCCATTGCACGATCAGGCTGTTCTCTTCCATGCGGGCGACGGCATCGGCGCGCTCGCGCGGCGACAATCCGGAAACGTAGCGCGAGACTGGCGTTGCGCTTCCTGTCGAGGTCGAGCACGCGGATCGCGGTGGTGAAGAACGGCTCGAACCGCGTGATATCGTCGCGCACATCGTCGATCAGTTGCGCGTAGCGCGACGCATGCGAGCGGTGCGGTTCGTCGATCAGCGCCCGACCGTAGGCCGTGCGATCGAAGGCCGGCGCCTGCCGCCAAGGCGAGGGAATCGGCCGATAGTCGCCGAACACGCTGTTCCAGGCCGGCCGCGAATGCGGCGGCTCGATCAGCGGATAGGCGAGATCGCGAAGCTGCCGTTCATAGTCGGTGAGCTGGAATTGCGACGGATGCAGGCCGACGCTCGCGGTCGCCTCGGCACCGATCCAGCCGTGCATGTCGTCGTTGCGAAGATCCGCCCGGGTGCGGCCGAAGTCGCCGCCACTGCATCCCCCCAGCATCCCGCCCAGCAGCAAAAGCGCCAGCGCCGACGATGCGATCTGAATCCGCTGCCCGGTCCGGGTCGGCAAGCGCATCGCCGGCATGTCGAATGTCCCGATTTCAGCGCCGGCGGCGCCGGCGGCCCGGGGCGGTTCCTTCTTCGGGTCCGCTGCCACCGCTGGTTTCATCGGTGTCGCGTTCGATGCGGACGACAGGAAGGATCAGGATGGTGCCCATGCCTTCGCGCGGAGCGCCATCGAAGGTCGAACCCAGCCGCCGCGAGACCGCATCCGCTGGAAATTCAATGATGGTGGCCATTCGAAGCTCGCTGTTGTTGCCGCCTGGGACCTGATTTGCCCGGCGACCGCGATCATTAAGATCAGGACGTGGTTAACGGCATCTTAATTTGCTTTTTGGGCCACAGCGTTCCCACCCCCTGATGCCAAAGCGCAACAAGTCGCGGCAATGTCCCGGCCATTCTTCACGGACTGTTTTCCTTAACGAACTGTTAAAGCAACCGACCTAGGCTGATGCGAGGATTATTCAGTCCCGTATCCGACATGGCCGCATCCTCATCGTTTCCAGGCTTCGATGGATTGATCACGCTCTCCCGCCGGGAGGGGGTCGATATCCGTCCCACCTTGCTGCGGGTGCTGACCGACCTGTATGTCCAGACCAGCCGGCACAGCGAGGACGAGGCGCGGCAGTTCGTCGAACTGACGTCGCGGCTGATCGACCAGGTTGACGACGCGACACGGGCGGCGGTCCGGGCGCGGCTTGCGGTCTATCCGGACACCCCCCTCGAAGTGTTGCAGAAGCTCGGGCTGAACCCGTTCCATGCCGCCCGGCCCTTGCCGGTGGCGGCCGAGATTGCGGCACCGCTGCCGGTGGCGACGCCGCCGGTCAAGCCGCCGAGCGAGGCGCAATTGCGGGCGGCCTCGAACCTGTCGATGCAGCCGAAGGACGCCGCCGAAATCAACGACATGTTTTCCCGCGCCAATGCCGGCGAGCGCGCCCTGATCCTGCACAATCTGCAGGACACGCCGCTGAAGGCCGCGGCGCGAATTCCCGCCGCGCGGGCCGCGCGCGCCATCGAAACGCTGGAAATGGCCGCGTTCGCCGCCGATGTCGAAAACTTCACGCTCGAGCTCGGCGAGGCGCTGATCGTGCCGGCGCGGGTGGCAGCCCAGGTGGTCAACGACGCCTCCGGCGAGCCGCTCGCCTGCGCATGCCGCGCGCTCGACATGCCGAGCCCGGTGTTTCTGCGGGTGCTGTTGTTTCTCAAATCCGAATTCGGCTCTTCGGTGGACACCGTCTACCGGCTGTCACGGCTGTACGACCGGCTCAGCGAGCGATCGGCCCTCATCATGCTGGCGGCGTGGCGCGGTTCGACCGTGGCCATCACCCGCGCCAAATACCGCCCCGCGCTGTACGACGACGAGCGCCATCGCGCCCGCGCGGCGCCCGCCGAGACCCACGCCGCGCCAGCCCTGCCCGGCGCCGCCGTCGCACCGCGCACCGGTTCGCAAGGCTGACAGCATTTTCCAGCACCGTGGCTCCACGTTCCGATGCGAGTGAGGACACTGCCAATTTCAAATCAGGCCACCAGGGTTCGAAACAAGCCGGTACCCGCCGCTTCATAGAAGCGCGGTGACCCTGGACCAATCGGGAACATGACGCGGTTCGCCTGGGCTGATGAAATCTCATCTACGTCAACGCCGGTCAGGGTTCTCCTCGGCGGTGTAACTCAACAAGATGCGCACGCGAGGGTGCAGGGTCAAACCGATCGGCGAAATACTGGGTTTCGTTGGCCACCATTCCTTCGCGGAATTCCATGATGCTCACGGCATAAGATGGGATGTCGTCATAGCTGAGTACGAATTCAGTGACCCAGAGATCGCCGCTGCCGATAATTCGCCGGACCGTAAAACGCTTCTTGTTCGGCTGGACGAATCGGCTCTCCTGAATGTTGCGCCGGCCGCGGATCCGCTCGCCGGATTGCGGATAATCAAGCACGGCATCCTCATGGTAGATTTCATGTTCGACCTTGAAATCGCTCGCGTCCGAGGCGTCCCAATGGCGCTGCAGCGCCGCCCGCACGGTTTGGTCGTCCATCTCAATCTCCCATTTGCGCTTCCGGTCTGGCAAACGGCGGTTTCTGAATTATTCACTGTTTCTGAAGCTTCGTGATCGTCTTGACCCCACCGGTTTCGGTCACGGAAAAAGTCACCTTGTCGCCCGCATGCAACGCGTCCAACGACAATCCGTCTTGTGCTTTGAACTCTTCGGCAGCAGCGCCGGTATTCGCTCCGGTGGTACCGTTTTGTGTCTGTTTAATCGCGACGGTACCATGAATGCGGTCAACTTGGGTGAGCATTCCCGTAAGCGCTTGTTGGGCCCAAGCTTCCGAACTGATGATGGTAAGGATCGCAGTCCCGGCCAGAACAATCGGTGAGATTTTCATGGCAGTCTCCCGGTTTGATTTACGCGATAAGCCGCGGTGGCTGGATTGGTTCCGGGGGAGGCCCGGGGACGCGCGGTGACGCTGCGAACCGGCCGTGCTCCGAGCGCGCCGACCCTTGGTAAGATCAGGCCTTGGCCAGATCGAGAAAATGCCGCCCTGCGCGGTCCTCGGTCTCGACAATCCAGGCATCGGGGTCGAAGCGGACTTCCCTGCCGAGGCGTTCTTCCACCGACGCTTCCGGCACCGGCCGCGGCGAGGCCGGCGCAAAGATGCGCTCCGCCGGGCGGCTGTCGTCATACGCGGTCTGCGGCGCCGGCGCGTACAGCATGGCATTGCCGTCGAGGGTGGCGACCTTGACGAAAACCGCGCCGGCCTCTTCCGCGCCGCGCCGGCGCACCGCGCCGAAGATTCCCTCGGTCTGGCAGCGGCGCAGATAAGCCGCCACCCATATGCTGGATTTCAACCTCATGGGACGGACGTTATCGCGTTTTCGAGCGAAGTGGATACCGGTGCGCGTGAAGAAAACGCGTCAAAACAACAAATTGGAGCCGGTTCTTCAGAACCGGGCTTCAGGCCGGCACAAGGGCCGAGGCTAGTCGATCGGATGGCCAATCATCGCCGAGAGTTCGTGCACCAGGCGTTCCGAGACCTGTCCGCTTAACGGCATCCGGCGCTCGCGCTCAAACTTCTGGATCGCGGCCAGGGTGTCCGCATTGACGGTGCCGGTCGGCTTCAACTGGCCGTAGCCGTATTCGGTCAGCGCGCGCTGCACCGCCGCCACCCGGCGCGAGCCCGAACTGACGAGCGCTTCGTTGTGGGGCGCAACCGGGATCGCCGCCGGCGGTCGCGGCACGTTGGAGGCCGCCACCGGCGTCTCGCTGGTCGCCTTGACCAGGTTGGTCAACGGGTCGGCACTTCTCGGCTCGGCAGGCTTCGATTCCGGCGAGACCTCCGCCGGCCTGACCGAGGCTTCGACCGGACGCGGGCGGGGCAGCGGGCCGGCAGGCGGCGCCTCCGGCAGCATGACAACCGATCCGAACATCGGCGCCGGATGGTGGCCTGCCTGCAGGAACAACGCATTGACCATGATCGCGGTCAGGGCCGCGAATGCCAGCGCACCCGCGACCGTGTCTTTCGGACTGTGAAGCAGGATCCGCATCGTCAGGCCGCGCTCCGTCGCCGCCTCGAGCGCCATCGCATTGGCGCCGCGACGACGGCGCGGCTTGTCGTGATCCCCGGCGTTTCGTCTAGGCACGTTTCTTCACCTGATGAGCTGGTTCTGGCGGTCCGGATCGCACCGCTGGTGTCAGCGTTGCGATATTGCCTGCGGGCTGCCGGTCCGGCGGTGTGAACGACAGCGGCAGCGCGATGATGACGGTGGTGCCTTCGTTGATCCTGCTCTGCACGGTGACGTCGCCGCCATGCAGCCCGACCAGGTTCTTCACGATCGAGAGCCCGAGGCCGGTGCCTTCATGCCGACGCTGATAGGTCTTGCCGGCCTGGAAGAAGGGGTCGCCGACGCGCTTGAGATCGTCGGCGGCGATACCAACGCCGGTATCGGCGACGCGAAGCACCAGCCGCGATGCTTCGACGGCGGCGGAAACCGTCACCTTGCCGCCGTGTTCGGTGAACTTGATCGCATTGGACACCAGGTTGAGCACGATCTGCTTGAACGCGCGCGGATCGCCGGTCACGGCGGGCAGATCCTCGGGGACGCGGGTCAGCAGATCGATGCCGTTTTCTCGCGCCTTCAAAGCCAGCAGGTTGCAGCAATTGAGCAGCGCCGCCCGCGGCGCGAAGGGCTCCGGCGCGATCTCGAAATTGCCGGACTCCATCTTGGACATGTCGAGAATGCCGTTGACCACCGACAGCAGATGCTGGCCCGAATCGTTGATCAACTGGGCATATTCCTTGCGGCGCGCCGCATCCAGCATCAGCGCGTCTTCCTGAACGATCATCTCGGAGAAACCGATGATGGCGTTGAGCGGCGTGCGCAATTCGTGGCTCATGGTGGCGAGAAAGCGGCTCTTCGATGCGTCCGCCTGCTCGGCGGCAGTCCGTGCCAGATCGAGCGCCTGCTCCTGCATCTTGCGATCGGTGACGTCGCGCATGACGGCGACCACTTCGGCCTCGGGCCCCGTCGCTGCCTCGGCCGCCTGATCGAGCGGCCGGCAACGCATTTCAATCCAGATGAAGTCGGCCGGATGGGTCAGGCCTCGCTCGTTTCCGCGTGGCGCATCCCGCCTGAGGCGAAATTCGACGCTGCGCGCCTCGCCGCCGCGCGCGGCGTCCGAAAGCGCGGTGAGATAGGCCGGACGGTCGGCGACGTGCACGCGGTCGAACAGGCCGTGCCCGAGCAGCCGCGATACCGGCGCGGCCAGCATCGTCTCCGCCGCCGGCGAGATGAACTGCACCGCGCCGTTGCGGCGATGGCGCGAAATGACGTCGCTCATGTTGCGTGCCAGCAGGCGATATCGATCTTCCTCGACGTACAGCAGCGAGACACTGGTCCGCGCCAGCGATTCCGCACCGAAGGCGAGCCCGGCGGCATAGAGCGTCGCCGAGGCGAGGCCGAACGCCGCCAACTCGCCGCGCAGCATCGCGTGCGCGGCCGGCAGCATGTCGAAATATCCCAGCGCGATCAGCAGTGCGGCACATCCCAGCGCCAGCGCGGATGCGAACGCGACGACGCGTCGCGACGCCGACAGCGCGGCTTCGAGCGGAACGACGACAAGCCAGACCGCGACAAAGGATTCGATGCCGCCGGTTCGCATCGCCACCGTCATGACGAGACCCGCCAGCGCCAGTGACGACAACATATGCGCGCTCTCATAGCGGCCGGTACGCGACAGGAACCAGGACAGCAGAATCGGCGCGATCAGCCAGGTAAATGCCGCGACCTCTAGCGCCGAGGGTGCGCCGCGCATCGCGAGATAGACCGGAAACGCGGCCAACGCCGCCAGGCTGCCCAGCAACCGCGGCGCGATGAAGGCGCGATGGCGCGCCCGCATCAGCACGTCATATCGTGCCGAGGGATGCAGCAGCGCATCAAGACGGTCGCGGATGATGTTCAACACGGTCACGGTACTCGCGCTTCGGCTGCTTCGTCGCACAGACGCGCCGGAACGCCCCCTTTATCGTTGCGCCACCGTGTCAGAGCGACATTAAGCGAACGCTAAGGCGTTGCAGTCGCCCGCGAAAGAGCGCGGCATGGCCGGGGTTTTGGCGCGCACCGGCCGCCTCATTCAATCCAGATGGTGAACGGCGGGTTTCCGGAACAAGCCAGATATGGTTTCGAAAAGGTGGACGTGGCGGCGTTGTGGTTGCCGCAGCGACGCCCATCAATCGAAAATTTACACCGAATCGAATCATTCGGATTTTTGGCGAGGTTTCGGCGAATTAAGCTCAATGCAGACACTTGCGATTTATCGACCGCTGCTAGCAAGGGCGAAAGCGCGAAATCAACGCAGCGGGACCAAAAAAACAGAAACGGCCGGGGTCGCGAGATGTTCTTTCTGCTTCGCATGGCGTTCTGGCTCGGGCTGGTGCTCGTGCTGTTGCCAAGGGACAAGACGGCTGAATCGGCCAAGGCGCCGCAGATCGGCGCGTCGGAAGCCATCTCGGCCGCGACCGCGGCGGTCTCGGACATGACGCAATTCTGCAAGCGCCAGCCGGCGGCCTGCGAGGTCGGCGGTCAGGCCGCGAGCGTGATCGGCCAGCGCGCCCAGGGCGGCGCCCGCAAGCTCTATGAGATCATCACCGAGAAACGCGCGCCCGACCACACCGGCTCGATCGACGGCGGCGCGGATGCCGAGCCGTCGTCCGGCGAAACGGCGAGGCGCGACACGCTGACACCGGACGATCTGGTGGCCAGGTGGCATGTCCCGCCAGCGCCCTGAGTTTGCCGGAACCGCCGCCGTTTCTGGCCCGACAATATCGCTTTCGGCCGCCCGCGATCCTATATATCAGTCTCGGATCGGGCGCGGGACACCATGACGATCGACGAAATCAGGGATAATTTTGCGCTGCTGGACGACTGGGACGACCGGTACCGGTATGTCATCGAGCTTGGCCGCACCCTCGATCCGATGCCGGAAGCCGAGCATTCCGCGGCCAACAAGGTGCAGGGCTGCGCCAGCCAGGTCTGGCTATCGAAGCAAGTCGACCGCAGCGGCAACGACGAGCCGTTGCTGAACTATCTCGGCGACAGCGATGCGCACATTGTGCGCGGACTGATCGCGATCCTGCTGACGCTGTTTTCCGGTCATACGCCGCAGCAGATCCTGTCCACCGACGCGATCGCGGTGTTCGACGAATTCGGATTTCGCGAGCATCTGACGCCGCAACGTTCCAACGGCCTGCGCGCCATGGTCGAGCGGATTCGCTCCGACGCACGCGAGGCGCTCGCCGCGGCCACCTGAACTTCCCGGCTATTTGCGCCGCCGCCGCTGCTGGCCGAGCCCCATTTTCTT
Organism: uncultured Alphaproteobacteria bacterium; assembly: GCA_963748165.1. Classification (GTDB taxonomy): domain Bacteria; phylum Pseudomonadota; class Alphaproteobacteria; order Rhizobiales; family Xanthobacteraceae; genus Bradyrhizobium. The sequence goes on along the minus strand of CAVVIM010000015.1, from coordinate 87,482 downwards.
GGCAAGCTGCGAGCGCGCCACCGCGTAGTTCGGCGCCACCATCGGGTAGTCGGCGGGCAGGCCCCATTTGTCGCGATACTGTTCCGGCGTCATGTTGTATTGCGTGCGCAGATGGCGCTTCAGCGATTTGAAGCGCTTGCCGTCCTCCAGGCACACCAGATAATCCGGGGTCATCGATTTCTTGACGGAAACCGCCGGTTTGGCCGGCTCGAGCGGCGCTTCGGTGCGGCCGGTCGAGACCCGCAGCAATGCGGCATGGATCTGGCCGATCAGGGCCGGGATTTCGGAAGCCGGGGTCGGATTATTGCTGAGATAGGCCGAGACGATATTCGCGGTCAGGTCGATGAAACTTTTGCCGGCAGCCTCGGTCATGGCCTGAACCTTTCGACGATCGTAGGCATAGAGGGAACCCGGCACGTATTCCGCAAGACGCGCGCGCGGACCGCGCCGTATCTTACCACGCCAATACGCTTGCAGAATCGTGCACTACTTGCCGAATATGACCGGATTGCTGTCGATGTGACAAGAACAACGGTGTTTTTCAATGCAGGGCTGCTGCAGGCAGCGCGGCCTCACGAACGCTGGTCGAGATGAGCGCGCAGCTCGTCGATGGAGGCAAACCGCATCATGCCTTCCGGCATTTGCGCCTCGATCGAGCCATCCGAATACAGCGAATAAGCCATGCCGTCGACCACGCCCGATTTGAGCACCGTCACCGGCGGCAACACCTCGTCGGGTGCGACCGGCTGAGGCAGGTCTGGTGCGTGCGCACCCGCGCCGGGTTCGGTAAACGTCGATGGCGTACGGCTGCTGCGCCGCTGCGGTGGCGCATCGGCGGTCCTTGAGCGCTCCGGTTGCGGCCAGGCGTCCTGCAATGGCCCCGGCGGCGTCTCGGCCGGTCGGGGCGGCGGCGGCGCGGTTGTCGATCCGGCGCGGAGATCGGCCGCGGACGGATCGGCCGTTCGCTCTTCGGCGCGCTCGCGTTCCTTCCGCGAAGAGGAGGAAAACAGCAGGTTGCGACGCGGTCGCGCCGCCGGCTCGGGCAACGGCGCCGGCGGCGCGTCATGGCGCCCGCGGTCGCGCGCAGTGGCCTCCTCCAGCCACGGCGCCGGCGCCGGCCCGGACGGCGGCGCTGCCGATTCCGGCTCGCGGGGCCTTTCCGGACCCGGCTGGTCGAGGTTGAACATCAGGCCGTCGTTTTCCGCGACCTGTTTGGCCGACATGCCGCCGGATGGCTTGGCTGCCGCGCGCGCCTGGAGCGGGTTGCCAGCCGCGAGCCGGCGACCGATCGTCTTCAGCTCCCGGACCACGATCGAGAGGCCGAGCATGACCATTCCAGTGCAGGCTGCGACGCAGCCTGTGAAAATCAGGGTATTGCCGAAACTGAATTCCTTGACCGGAATGCCGAATCCGATCGCTGCAAGGCCCGCCAGCAAAAGACCCATGCCGGCGACCAACAAGAAAACCACCATCGAACTCACCCCCGACCGCGCTTGACAGCACGCGAACCGCCAAAGCCACGATAACGTCATATTGTGTGCATGGCCAACCGGCAATCGCGGGTGAAGTTCCGCGCGAATTTGGCGCAGGTCTCGCCGCTCCCGCCGAAACCGGCCTGTCGGATTTTCGCAAGGTCGGAAGATCTTTACCTTTGCCGCGATTGTTGCGTCGCAACGGGAAAATTACGCCACAATTGTCAATTACTTGGGCATTGAACTGCGCTATATGGACGCCGGGGAATGAGGCCCAAAAGCGCCAAAACAGGGCCAAAGGGACGCCTGGGTTTCCAATAGCCATGTCATCAGTTACGACGTCGACCGTCGATACGCCCCTCGCGCGCTCGGTGGAGCGGATTTGTGACGACCTCGCCATCATCGCGCTGGTGGCGGTGGGGCTGATCGCGAGCCTGACCTTCCGGGACTATGGGCTCGGTTGGGACGACTATACGCACGCCGAATATGCCGACCTGTTGCTGCGCATGTACGGTTCCGGCTTCAAGGACACCGGCGCGCTGTCGTTTGCCAACCTCTATATGTATGGCGGCGGGTTCGATATGGCCGCCGCGCTGCTGCACAAGGTCATCCCGCTCGAGCTGTTTGAAACGCGCCGCCTGGTCGGCGCCATCGTCGGTATCATCGGGCTGGCGATGACATGGCGGCTGGGCCGCCGCGTCGGCGGTCCGCTTGCCGGGCTGGCCGCGCTGCTGCTGCTTGCGCTCTGCCCGACCTTCTACGGGCATATGTTCATGAACCCGAAGGATGCGCCATTCGCGGTGGCGATGGTCGTCCTGATGCTGGGTCTCGTCCGCCTGGTCGAGGAATATCCCTCTCCCTCGCCGCGAACCATCCTGATCGTCGGCCTCGGCGCCGGCCTGTCGCTCGGCTCCCGCGTCCTCGGCGGACTGGCGCTGCTCTATGCGGTGATCGGCATTGCACCGTTGTTCATCGACGAGTTCCGCATGCAGGGCACGGCCAATGCGCTGAGGCGGCTCGCGCACGTCGCCTATGTCCTGCTGCCGGGCCTCGTGCTCGGCTACCTCGTCATGGGACTGATCTGGCCCTGGTCGATCATGGAGCCAGGCAACCCCTTTCGCGCCGTCACCTACTTCTCGCACTTCTTCGAGAAGCCGTGGAAGGAAATGTTCGACGGCACGCTGGTCTCGGTGCCGGACATGCCCTGGTCGTATCTGCCGACCCTGTTCGCGTTGCAGCTTCCGGAGGTTCTGCTGGGTCTTGGCATCGCCGGCGTCGTCGGCACGCTGGTCGCGTTGTCGCACCGTGAGGTGACGGCCCGGCGCAAGGCCATCCTGCTGATGCTCACGCTCGCGGCGACATTGCCGTTGCTGATCGCGATCGTGAAGCGCCCGGCGCTCTACAATGGCATTCGCCACTTCATCTTCGTGATTCCGCCGATGACGGTGATTGCGGGTGCCGCGTTCGCGTGGGGGTTGAACTGGCTCAAGCACAATCGCCGTAGCTGGCAGCCCGCCGCCGTGGCCATCTTCGCATTCGGTCTGCTGCTGCCGCTCAGCGAAATGATCCGGCTGCACCCCTACGAGTACACTCATTTCAATCGTATCGCCGGCACGGTGCGCGCCGCCGACGATCTTTACATGCTGGACTACTGGGGTCTGGCGTTCAAGCAGGCATCCGACAATCTGCACGAAACGCTCGCCGAGCAGCGGGAAACCCCGCCGCCGGGACGCAAATGGAAGGTCGCGGTGTGCGGTCCGCAGCGTCCGGCGCAGGTCGCGCTCGGCCCCGACTACAGCATCGGCTGGGACAGCCAGGGCGCCGATTTCGCCATGACGCTCGGCGAGTTCTACTGCAAGAGCCTGACCGCGCCGGTCATGGTGGAGGTCAAACGCGACGACGTGGTGTTCGCCCGCGTCTACGACATCCGCGGGCGCAGCATCTCGAGCCTGCTGGCGATTCCGCCGCCCTGAGCACAGAAACCAACATGACAGCCACGCTGGCGGCGCGCCTTGCTGCCGACCGGTCACGGCGCTAGTGTTGGCCGAAATTCACAATTCACGGGAGAAGCCGGCCATGTCACCTGCGGAAGCTCGCCTGAAGGAAGTGCCCTCCGACGTGACGGAGGCCGAGTGGAACCAGCGCATCAATCTCGCCGCCTGCTACCGGCTGGTCGCACATTACGGCTGGGACGATCTGGTCGACACCCACATCTCCGCGCGGGTGCCGGGACCGGAACATCATTTCCTGATCAATCCCTACGGCCTGATGTTCGACGAGATCACCGCCTCCAGCCTGGTCAAGGTCGACCTCGACGGCAACCAGCTCACCAAGAGCGACTACAGCATCAACCCGGCCGGCTTCACCATCCATTCGGCGATCCATGAAGTGCGCGAGGACGCCGGCTGCGTGCTTCACCTGCACACGCCCGACGGCACCGCGGTGGCGAGTTGCATGGAGGGCCTGCTGCCGATGAACCAGACCGCGCATTTCGTCACCCACGATCTCGCCTATCACGACTATGAAGGCGTAGCCCTTGACCATGACGAGCGCCCGCGCCTGCAGAAGGATCTCGGCAGCAAGAACCACATGCTGCTGCGCAATCACGGCACGCTGACGGTCGGCCGCTCGGTCGCCTCCGCCTTCGAGCGGATGTACCATCTGGAGCGGGCCTGCACCATGCAGGTGCGCACCCGCATGCTGGGCCCGACCGCCTATCCGGTCGAACAGGCGGTGATCGACAAGAACGAGCAGGTATTTTCCAATCCCGACCGTTCCGAATTGCGATCGACCAACCTGGTTTGGCCGCCGCTGCTGCGCAAGCTCGATCGCCTCGATCCCGGCTACAGGAATTGAAATCACGCCGATAAGGTGTAGTATCGCGCGCAACGACCTCTGCACTTCGAAGCCAAACGCCGCCCAATTCCGGGCGGCGTTTTTGCGTGATGCGGCTCGATCAGCGCGGCGCGTCGGCCAGGGCGGCGAGAATTCGCGCCCACGAACGAATGCCCTTGTGGAAGCTCTTCAGGTCGTATTTTTCGTTCGGCGAATGGATGTTGTCGTCCTCCAGGCCGAAGCCGACCAGCACGGTGTCGAGACCGAGCATGCGCTTGAAATCCGCCACGATCGGGATCGAGGCGCCGGAGCCGATCAGCACCGCTTCCTTGCCCCATTCGTCGGTCAGCGCGCGCCGGGCGGCGGCAAGCGGCTTCATGTTCCAGTCGAGCGCAATCGCCGGCGCGCTGGAATGGTCGCCGAATTCGGCGCGGCAATCCCCCGGCAGCCGCGCGGTGACATAGTCGCGAAACGCCTTGCGGATCTTGCCGGGCTGCTGCCCCTGCACCAGCCGGAACGAGACCTTGGCCGAGGCTTCGGCCGGTATCACGGTCTTGGAGCCTTCGCCGGTATAGCCGCCGATGATGCCGTTGACGTCGCAGGTCGGCCGCGAAGATATCTGTTCGATCAACAGCCGGCCCTTCTCGCCGGCGGGAATTGACAGGCCGATCGGCTTGAGAAAGCTGTCCGCCGTCAGACCAAGCTTGGACCATTGCGCCAGAATGTCGGCGGGCAGATCCTTCACGCCGTCATAGAAGCCGGGGATGGTGATGCGGCCGTCATCGTCAAACAGGCCGCCAAGAATGCGGGTCAGCACCCGGATCGGATTCTGCGCGCCGCCCCCGAAAATGCCGGAATGCAGGTCGCGGTTGGCGGCCTTGATCCGCACCTCTTCGTAAACCAGTCCGCGCAGCGAAGTGGTGATCGCCGGCGTATTCGGGTCCCACATGCCGGTGTCGCAGACCAGCGCAAAGTCCGCCTTGAGGTCGTGCTTGTTCTGTTCAAGAAACGGAACGAAGTGTTTCGATCCGATTTCCTCTTCGCCCTCGATGATGATGGTGACGTCGACCGGCAGCGAACCCGTGACCTGCTTCCAGGCGCGGCAGGCCTCGACAAAGGTCATCAATTGCCCCTTGTCGTCCTCGGCGCCGCGCGCAACGATGATCTTTCGGCCGTCGGCGTGATCGGTAACGGCGGGCTCGAAGGGCGGCCGATGCCAGAGATTGAGCGGATCGACCGGCTGTACATCGTAGTGCCCGTAAAACAGCACGTGCGGTCGCCCGTCTCTGCTGCCATTGGCCTTGGCAACGATGGCGGGGTGACCGGCGGTCGGCCGCACCTCGGTCGCAAACCCGAGTGTCGCGATATCCCTGGCGAGATGATCGGCCGCCGCCTTGCAATCGACGGCAAAGGCCGGATCGGCCGAGATCGACTTGATCCGCAGCAGGGCAAACAGCCGCTGCAGGCTGTTGTCGAAATCACCGTCGATGCGATCGAGAACCGGTTGAAGCTGTGAGGTGCTGGACATTTTGCCTTCCCTTGGCTGGCGGGCGGTTGCTCTGGATATCCTTTTGTAGCCGTCCAGTCACTGGCGCACCTCGCGTTCTGGATTTGGGATGCTAGCGTCGCAGCAGCCCGCCCAGCGCGCCGCGCACCAGCGCACGGCCGACCGAACCGCCGATCGAGCCGCCCACCGATTTGCCGAGATCGGCGACGACCCCGCCGACCACCTTGTTGGTGACCGAACGGGTGACATTGCGCGTGATGAGCTGGCCGGTCGACAGTCGGCCGCGCGAGACGTTGGTGCCGAAGATCGTTCCGACCATCGCGCCGATCCGGCCGAGAACCCCGCCGCCGGCGCTCGCTCCATCCGCCGCGGCCGCGGTTCCCGCCACCCGCTTCTGCAGGATCTCATAGGCGGATTCGGAATTGATCGAGGTGTCGTATTTGCCCTTGAACGGGCTATTGTCCATGATCGCCTTGCGCTCCTCCGGCGTGATCGGCCCGATCCGCGCCGAAGGCGGCCGGATCAGAACCCGCTCGACCATCGCGGGCGTGCCGTTGCCTTCCAGAAACGACACCAGCGCCTCGCCCTTGCCCAACTCCATGATGACCTTGGCGGTGTCGAGCTTCGGATTGGGCCGGAACGTCTGCGCCGCCGCCGCAACCGCCTTCTGGTCGCGCGGCGTGAACGCTCTCAGTGCGTGCTGCACCCGGTTGCCCAATTGTCCGAGCACCTTGTCCGGAACATCGACCGGATTTTGTGTCACGAAATAAACCCCGACTCCCTTGGAGCGGATCAGCCGCACCACCTGTTCGATCTTGTCCATCAGCGGCTTTGGCGCGTCGTTGAACAACAGATGCGCCTCGTCGAAAAAGAACACGAGCTTCGGCTTCGGCGGATCGCCGATCTCCGGCAACTCCTCAAACAGCTCCGACAGCATCCACAGCAGGAAGGTCGCATACAGCCGCGGGCTCTGCATCAGCTTGTCCGCAACCAGGATATTGACCATGCCCCGGCCATCGCGGTCGGTGCGCATGAAATCCTTCAGCGCCAGCGCCGGCTCGCCGAAAAACTTGCTGCCGCCCTGGTTTTCCAGCACCAGAAGCTGACGCTGGATGGTTCCGACCGTTGCCCTGGTGACATTGCCGAAGCCTTGCGCGGCCTTGCGGATCGCCGCCAGCGGATCGTCGCCGGCGTCCGCCTTCCTGCTGCTGTCCGGGACGATCGCGTCGAGCAGCGCGCGCAGATCCTTCATGTCGATCAGTGCAAGACCGTTGTCGTCGGCAACGCGAAACGCCACGTTCAGGACGCCTTCCTGCACGTCGTTCAGATCGAGCATCCGCGACAGCAGCAGGGGGCCCATTTCCGTGACGGTGGCGCGCACCGGATGGCCCTGTTCGCCGAATACGTCCCAAAACACCGTCGAAAACTGGTCGGGCTGGAACGTGAGCCCGATGTCGCCGGCGCGTTTGACGATAAAATCCTTGGCCTCGCCGACTTCGGAGATGCCCGAAAGGTCTCCCTTGATGTCGGCCGCGAAAACCGGGACGCCGGCGCGCGCAAATCCTTCAGCCATCACCTGCAGCGACACGGTTTTTCCGGTTCCGGTGGCGCCGGTAACGAGGCCGTGACGATTTCCGAGCGCGAGCGTCAGCCACACCGGCTGTTCGCCCTTGCCAATGAAGATCTTCGCATCAGTGTCGGCCAGCTTGTCGTCGGACGTCGCCATGCCATCGCCTCTTTGCGCGCATCAGGGGTGCCGACCCCCAGCGTCGCAATCATACTGCATCTTGCAAGCCGAATGAAACCGGTCGACGCATGCGATGAAGCCCGATGCGTCGGACAAGCGGCGATCGGCCGCGCAATCAGCCGACGAAAGTTGTAACCGCCGCGCTTCCGCGACGATTTGACCGCCAATTCCACGCTTGCTCTTGCATTGCTGCAACACTCGGCAAGCGATCGAAGCGGAATTGGGCTTTGCGATGCGGTGATCGCTTGTATTTCGTGCAGCAGGAGACCAAGATAAAAACACAATCAACGACCCGGCAGGCAACCGGTTGAGGGCGGGGCGATATGGACGAATTGACAGGCAGGCTGGCTGCAAAAGCCGGCATCGAGAACGGCGTTGCTGAAAAGACCATCGGCATCATCCTGGCTTTCCTTCGCAGCGAGGGCCCTCCCGACAAAGTTCAGAGCCTGATCGACAGCATTCCGGGCGCCGAAGCTGCGATTGCAGCCTCCGGCAGCGGCGGCGGCCTTGGCCGGCTGATGGGCGGCGGCCTGATGGCGCTGGGCACCAGGCTGATGGGGCTCGGTCTGGGCATCGGTGAGATACAAACCATCGCGCGCGAACTTTTCAGGTTCGGCCGCGACAAAATCGGAGCGGATCAGATGGGCGAGATCGTCGCACGAACGCCGGGCCTCAGCCAATTCGCCTGAAGCACCTTTTTCATATCGAGCATCATGACATATCCAATTTCCGAGATCGATGGCCTGTCCGCCTTCACCGCATCGAAACTGAAGTCGCTTGGCATCCGCACCACCGACGCGCTGCTTGAGGCCGCACGCACGGTCAAGGGGCGCAAGGCGCTCGCGGCGAAGACCGGCATCAGCGAGCAGCAGCTACTCGAATGGGCCAACGTTTCCGACTACATGAGGATCCCGGGCATGGGCAAGGCAAAGGTCGGGCTGGTGCGCGCCGCCGGCGTCACCACCGTACGCGAGCTCGCGCTGCGCAATCCGGCCCGGCTGGCGCAGAACATGAAAGACGTGAATACCAGGCGCAAATTGGTGCGCGTTTTGCCGTCGGAAAAGTCGGTCGAGCAACTGATCGCGCAGGCCCGCAAACTGCAGCCCAAAATAACCTATTGAGGATCGCCGGACCGGCCAGGCCGGCGCGTTCCTGCATCTTGACTTCCTTGCAGGGACCGCGCAAAGCGACCGCATGATCGCGACCACGTCCAGACCCGCCCCGGCGCAGCCGCCGGCTGATCAGCCGGTGTGGCAGACCGTGCTGTCGCGGCGGTATCCCGCGGTGATGGGCATCCTGAATGTGACGCCGGATTCGTTTTCGGATGGCGGACAGTTCATCGCGCCGGAACAGGCGCTGGCGCGGGCCCGGCGGATGATCGCGGACGGCGCCGACATCATCGACATCGGCGCGGAATCCACTCGACCCTATGGCGCCCAACCGATCCCGGCGGCCGAAGAACTGAAACGCCTGCAGCCGATCCTGCGCGACGTCGTTTCGCTCGGTATTCCCGTATCGATCGACAGCATGAAATCGGCCGTGGTGGCCTGGGCGCTGGATGCAGGAGCAACCATCGCCAACGATATCTGGGGCCTGCAGCGCGACGGCGAGATGGCCGCGTTGCTGGCGAGACGCAAGGTGCCCGTTGTCATCATGCACAACCGCGACAGCGCCGATGCCGGCATCGATATCATGGAGGATATCGCAGCTTTCTTCGAGCGTTCGCTGGAGATCGCCGCCACGGCGGGCATCTCCGCCGATCGCATCGTGCTCGACCCCGGCATCGGCTTTGGCAAGACCCAGCAACAGAGCATGACGGCGCTGGCCCGCTTTGGCGAACTGCGCCGCTTCGGTCTGCCGCTGTTGGTCGGTGCGTCGCGCAAGCGATTCATCAGCTCGGTGGTGCCGTCCGAGCCGCAGCAGCGGATCGGCGGCTCGATCGCGGCGCATCTGATCGCGGTCAAGGGCGGCGCGCGGATCGTCCGAACCCACGACGTGGCGGAAACGGTGCAGGCACTACGCGTGGCTGCGGCGATCGAGGACAGCGCATGACCGATTTGATCTTCATCACCGGTGTCGTCATCCATGCCCGCCACGGCGTCATGGAACACGAGACCGAAGTCGGCCAGCGGTTCGTGATCGACCTCGAGCTTTCCGCCGACCTCTCGGAATCCTCGCGCACCGACCGTCTCGCCGACACGGTGTCCTATTCCAACGTAGTGGCGACGGCGACGGCGGCCTTCAAGAACGCCAATTACAAGCTGCTAGAGCGCGCCGCCGGCGCCGTCGCCGACGCCATCCTGGCAGCCTTTGCCCGCGTCAGCGCGGTCAAGGTGACCGTTCACAAGCCGCACGCCCCGATCGCCGCGATCTTCGACGATGTCGGCGTGGTCCTGACCCGCACGCGCCAGCCATCCGCCGATGGCTGACGTCCTGATCGCGCTGGGCGGAAATGTCGGCGATGTCCGCCAGACCTTCCAGAAAGCCATCGCCAATATCCTGGGCATGACCCAGGCCGCGCTGCTGGCGCGCTCCTCGGACTATGCCACGCCGCCCTGGGGCGAAGCGCGGCAGGCCCGCTTCATCAATGCCTGCATCGAGATCGAGACCGGCCTCGATCCCCATGCGCTGCTGTTCACGCTGCACAAAATAGAACAGAAATTCGGCCGCGATCGCACCCGTGAGCAGCGTTGGGGTCCGCGCACCCTCGACCTCGACCTGATCGCCTATGACGATGTTACGCTGCAAAAGCCGGAGCTGACGCTGCCGCATCCGCACCTGTTCGAACGCGCATTCGTGCTGGTGCCGCTGCTGGAAATCGCGCCCGACCGAGTGATTGCGGGACGCAGCATTGCGGCCGCGCTGGCGCAGTTGCCAACCCTTGGAATTGAGCGGCTGCCCGGCCGCGGCTGAGCAGAACGAACCAAAACAACCGTTTGGCTTGACCGCCGGCCCGTGGCAATTTGCCGATCCAGCCACACCGGCCGCGAGGAGCGATCCGCCGAATGACCTCTGGAGGTGACGAGTTGCGCCTGGCAGCGGATTTTCCGGCGGCGAGCCATGACGACTGGCGCACGCTGGTCGATGGCGTGCTGAAGGGCGCGCCGTTCGAGAAGCTGGTCGGCAAGAGCCATGACGGTCTGCGGATCGAGCCGATCTATCCGCGCGCCCGCAACGCCGCGCCGATTGCCGGCCGCTCGGCCGCCTCGCCTTGGCAGATCATGCAGCGGATCGATCATCCCGACGCGGCAAAGGCCAACGCGCAGGCGCTGCAGGATCTTGAGAACGGCGCCACCGGGCTGACGCTGGTGTTTGCGGGGGCGAACGGGGCGGCCGGCTATGGACTGGAGCCCACCGCGGAAGCGATCGGCAAGGTGCTCGACGGCGTCTTCGTCGATGCCGGTATCGCCATCGAACTGCAGCTCGGCCCGCAATCCCGCATGGCTGCGATCCACCTCGCCGACCATCTCCAGCGCAACGGCATCGCGCCGGCAGCCTGCGAAATCCGCTTCGGTCTCGACCCGGTCGGCGCCTGCGCGGTGTGGGGATTCAGTCCCTACGCCTGGCCCGAAATCGTGCCCGCGCTCACCGGTGCGATCCAGCGCCTTGCCGCGAACGGGTTCCGCGGGCCGTTCGCGGTTGCCGATGGCCGGGTGGTCCACGACGCCGGCGGATCGGAAGCGCAGGAATTGGCATTCGCGCTGGCGACCGGCGTCGCCTATTTGCGCGCGCTGGAGGGTGCCGGGATTGCGCTCGAAGATGCGCGAGGCATGATCTATGCACGCCTCAGCGCCGATTCCGATCAGTTCCTGACGATGGCAAAGTTCCGCGCCTTGCGCCTGTTGTGGGCGCGCGTCGAGACCGCCTGCGGCCTTGCGCCGAGGCCGATCTTCATGGCTGCCGAAACCGCGTGGCGGATGCTGACCCGGCGCGACCCCTATGTGAACATGCTGCGCGCGACGATGGCGACGTTCTCGGCTGGCCTCGGCGGCGCCAACGCGATCACCGTGTTGCCGCATACGCTGGCGCTGGGATTGCCCGATCCGTTTGCGCGGCGGGTCGCCCGCAACACCCAACTGGTGCTGCTCGAGGAATCCAATCTCGCCAAAGTAGCCGATCCCGCCGCCGGCTCGGGCGGGATCGAAACCCTGACGCAGCAGCTCTGCGAGGCGGCATGGTCGTTGTTTCAGGAAATCGAGCAAGCCGGCGGGGTGTTTGCGGCGCTCGAGCAAAACCTGATCCAGCGCAAGGTCGCGGCCACGCGGACGGCGCGCGAAGCCAACATCGCCAGGCGCAAGGAGGTGCTGACGGGCGCCAGCGAATTTCCCAACCTGCATGAGGCCGATGTCGCCGTCGAGGAAGCAACACCGGTTGCGCTCGCCCGCTATGGCGAGGCCAGGATCACATTCGACGCATTGACGCCGCTGCGCTGGGCCGAGCCCTTCGAACGCCTGCGGGACAAATCGGACGAGCGGCTGAAGCGGACCGGCGCGCGGCCAAAAGTGTTTCTCGCCAATCTCGGCACGGCAGCCGACTTCACCGCGCGGGCGGCATTTGCCCGAAGTTTTTTCGAGACCGGAGGGATCGAGGCGGTCGATAGCGAAGGATTTGGCGATCCGGCCGCCCTCGCCGCCGCGTTCAAGGCATCCGGCGCCGCTATGGTGTGTCTCTGCTCTTCCGACAAAATCTATGCCGGACAAGCCGTGGCTGCCGCCAAGGCCCTTCACGCGGCGGGCGCGGAACATATCTATCTGGCAGGCCGGCCCGGCGAGCAGGAAGCCGCCTTGCGCACCGCTGCTGTCAGCGATTTTATCTTCGCCGGCGGCGATGCGCTGGCAACGCTTGAGGAAGCCTATCGGCGGATGGGGTGAAACATGAATTCGGCGAACAAACCCATTCTGACCGGCGGCTGCCAATGCGGCGCAGTCCGCTTTGCGTTGTCGGCAGCGCCGGTGAAGGTCAGCGTCTGTCATTGCCGGATGTGCCAGAAGGCAACTGGTGCGCCGTTTGCGTCCTTCGCCGAGATCGAACGCAGTGCCTTCGAATGGACGCGCGGCCAGCCGTCGGCGTTCCGCTCCTCCTCGCTCGCCGAGCGCGATTTCTGCGCCAACTGCGGCACGCCCCTCAGCTTTCGACGCATCGACGGCGCAAAGATCGAGATCATGACCGGCGCCTTCGACCGGCCCGACCGCGTGGTGCCGACGCGGCAATATGGAACCGAAGCCCGGCTTGGCTGGGTGGTCGCGATCGCCAACCTGCCAAGCCAGACCACACTGCAGAATTACGGCGCGGAAACCCTTAACGGCATCGTCAGCCGCCAGCACCCGGACCATGATTGAGATGGCGACCGCGACAGAAATGACGGTTCAGGGCTATCATGATATGCTGGACGCCGACCGCGTCATGGCCGGAACAAGTCCGGCCATGACGAACGAGACTGATAGAATGAGCCGAATACCGAACTTCGCCACGATCGCATTTGAAAGGACCGCCGGCGCCGGCCCCGCCGGGCGCGCCGAGCCGTGGCTCACGCCGGAGGGAATCCCGGTCAAGCCCGGCTATGGCGAGGCCGACCTTGAAGGCATCGATTTCCTCGAGACCTGGCCCGGCATCGCGCCCTTTCTGCGCGGTCCGTATCCCACCATGTATGTCAACCAGCCCTGGACCGTCCGGCAATATGCCGGCTTCTCCACCGCGGAGGATTCCAACGCCTTCTACCGCCGCAATCTCGCCGCCGGGCAAAAGGGTCTCTCGGTCGCATTCGACCTCGCCACCCACCGCGGTTACGATTCCGATCATCCGCGGGTATCGGGCGATGTCGGCATGGCCGGGGTGGCGATCGATTCGATCTACGACATGCGCACGCTGTTCGCCGGCATTCCGCTCGACCGGATGAGCGTGTCGATGACCATGAACGGCGCGGTGCTGCCGATCCTCGCGCTGTTCGTCGCCGCCGCCGAGGAACAGGGCGTGCCGCCGGAAAAACTCTCGGGCACCATTCAGAACGACATTCTGAAAGAGTTCATGGTGCGCAACACCTATATCTATCCGCCGGCGCCCTCGATGCGGATCATTTCCGACATCTTCGCCTACACCTCGCAACGGATGCCGAAATACAATTCGATCTCGATTTCCGGCTATCACATGCAGGAAGCCGGCGCGACGCAGGACCTCGAACTCGCCTATACGCTGGCCGACGGCGTCGAATATCTGCGCGCCGGGCTCGCCGCCGGCCTCGACGTCGACCGCTTTGCGCCGCGGCTGTCGTTCTTCTGGGCGATCGGCATGAACTTCTTCATGGAAGTCGCCAAGATGCGCGCGGCGCGGCTGCTCTGGGCCAAGCTGCTGAAGCCGTTCAACCCGAAAGACCCGCGCTCGCTGTCGCTGCGCACCCACTGCCAGACCTCGGGCTGGTCGCTGACCGCGCAGGACGTCTACAACAACGTGGTGCGCACCACGATCGAGGCGATGGCCGCGACCCAGGGCCATACCCAGTCGCTGCACACCAATGCACTGGATGAGGCGCTGGCGCTGCCGACCGATTTCTCCGCCAGGATCGCGCGCAACACGCAGCTTTTCCTGCAGCAGGAAACCGGCACCACCCGCATCATCGATCCCTGGGGCGGCTCCTATTATGTCGAGCGGCTGACCCACGATCTCGCCGCCAAGGCCTGGGGCCATATCGAGGAGGTCGAGGCGCTCGGCGGCATGGCGAAGGCGATCGAGGCCGGCGTCCCGAAACTGCGGATCGAGGAAGCTTCCGCCAAGACCCAGGCCCGGATCGATGCCGGCCGGCAGGCGGTGATCGGCGTCAACAAATACCGCCCGACCGACGAGGCGCCGATCGACGTGCTCAGGGTTGACAATTCCACCGTGCGGCGGCTGCAGATCGACAAGCTGTCCCGGCTTCGGAAAGAGCGCAACCAGACGGACGTCGACGCCGCGCTGGCGGCGCTGACCCGCAGCGCCGGCGACGGCAACGGCAACCTTCTGGCCCTGGCGATCGACGCCGCGCGCGCCAAGGCCACGGTCGGCGAAATCTCCGATGCGATGGAAAAGGTGTTCGGGCGGCACCGCGCCGAAATCAAATCCATCACCGGCGTCTACAAGCGGGAGGCGTCCACCATGTCCAACCGGGTCGAAAAAGTGCAGGCCCTGATCGACGCGTTCGAGGATGCCGAGGGCCGACGACCACGCATTCTCGTCGCCAAGATCGGCCAGGACGGCCACGACCGCGGCCAGAAGGTGATTGCCTCGGCCTTTGCCGATGTCGGCTTCGACGTCGATATCGGGCCGTTGTTCGCCACCGCCGAGGAAGCGGCGCGGCAGGCGGTCGAGAACGACGTGCATATTCTGGGGCTGTCGTCGCTGGCGGCCGCGCACCTGACCGCGGTGCCGGAGGTGAAGGCGGCGCTGAAGAAGCAGGGTCGCGAGGACATCATGATCATCATCGGCGGCGTGGTGCCGCCGCAGGATTACGACGCGCTCTACAGGGCCGGCGCCGAGGCGATCTATCCGCCGGGCACCGTGATATCGGATGCCGCGGAAGAGCTGATCCACAAGCTCAATGCACGGCTCGGCCACAGCGAGGCCGCGGAGTAAAAGCCATTCGGGGGTTGTGCTGGTGTCTGGCCATGAGCGACGTTGTTGATATCACGTTGGAAGAAATCATCGGCAAGCTGCGCGGAATCGCGCCTGCGATCAAGGCCGAGGGCGTGACGAAGCTCGCCGTCTTCGGATCACGGGCGCGCGGCGACGCGCGGCCCGACAGCGATCTCGATATTCTCGTCGATACCATTGCCCGTGCGGCCTTGCCCGCGTTTGACCTGTTCAAGGTGATGCATTTGATCGAGGACGCGACGGGTCTTCGAACGCAGATATCGATGCGGGATCTACTGAAGCCGCGCATTACCCAGCGAATCGCGGACGATGTTATCGAGGTCTTTTGATGCCACCCACCGCCGAAGACCGGCTGCTGGATATCGTTGAAGCCATCGCCGATATCGACGAGATGCTGGCAGGCTATCGCCTTGAACAATTCACCGAAGATAAAATGCGCCGTATGGCGACCGAGCGATATCTCGAAGTCGTTTGCGAGGCGGCGCGAAAGCTTCCTGATGATGTCAAGCAGGATGAACGAGGTATCGATTGGCGAAAAATGAATGATTTTGGCAATCGATTGCGACACGCCTATCATGAGACCGATGCCGCTATCGTCTGGGACATCATCCAAAATCATTTGCCTCGCTTAAGCTCGTTTGCCAAACGTCGTCTCCAGATGACCGGCAAATGACAGGTGTCGAGCGGCCCAGGGTGACGATGGCGAGCAATGATTGACAATAACCCCGCTGACATCAAATCGCTCGCCAAAGACCTCCGTTCCGGAAGCCGCGCGGCGCTGGCGCGGGCGATCACGCTGATCGAGAGCCGGCGCGGCGACCACCAGGCTGCGGCGCGCGATCTGGTGCAGGCATTGCTGCCGGACACCGGCCGCGCGATCCGGGTCGGCATCACCGGTGCTCCCGGGGTCGGCAAATCCACCACCATCGATGGGCTCGGGATGCTCCTGATCGAACGCGGCCACAGGGTCGCGGTGCTGGCGGTGGACCCCTCCTCGGCCCGCACCGGCGGCTCGATCCTCGGCGACAAGACAAGGATGGCGCGGCTTGCCGGCTCCGATGGCGCCTTCATCCGGCCGTCGCCGGCGTCCGGTACGCTCGGCGGTGTCGCCGCCAAAACCCGCGAGGCGATGCTGCTGTGCGAGGCCGCGGGCTTCGACGTCGTGCTGGTGGAGACGGTCGGCATCGGCCAATCCGAGACCGCGGTCTGCGACATGACGGACCTGTTCCTGGCGCTGATGCTGCCCGGCGCCGGCGACGAGTTGCAGGGTATCAAGAAGGGCCTGGTCGAACTCGCCGACATGGTCGCCGTCAACAAGGCCGATGGCGACAACGTCAAGCGCGCCAATCTTGCTGCCGCCGAATATCGCGGCGCGCTGCACATCCTCAGCCCGCGCTCGGAGCATTGGCATCCGCCGGTCGTGACCTATTCGGCGCTGACCGGCGCCGGCGTTGCCGAACTCTGGCAGAAGGTTCTGGATCACCGCGCCGCCATGCAGGCCTCCGGCGAATTCGCCGCACGACGCCGGCAGCAGCAGGTGAGATGGATGTGGTCGATGCTGGAACAGCGGATGATGGCGCGGCTGCGCGCCGATCCCGCCGTTCGCGCCAAAGTAAGGAAGACCGAAGCCGAGGTCGCCGACGGCCGCATCTCGCCTGCCGTCGCGGCGGAACAGATCGCGGAGATGCTGCGCTGACATGAGCGACAAACTCGACATCCTCGTTACCGGTTTCGAGCCATTCCCGGGCGCGCCGTACAACCCGACCCAGCCGCTGGTGGCGCGCCTGCTGCGGCTGCGCCGTCCGGCTCTGGCCGATGTGGCGCTGTCGGGACATATTTTCCCGGTGACCTACCAGGCGGTCGATCGCCAACTGCCGCAGCTCGTCGCCACGCTCCGACCGCAGGCGCTGCTGATGTTCGGCCTTGCATCGCGCAGTTTGCATCTGCGGATCGAAACCCGCGCCCGCAATGCCGTGACGATGACGTGGCCCGACGCCGACCACGCCCATGATCGCAAGGGATCGATTGCCGGTCAGGCCGACGCCATGATGTTCGGCCCGCACACCGCCAGATTGCTCCGCGCGGCCATCGCCACCGGCGTCGATGCGCGAGCGTCGCGCGATGCCGGCAACTACCTCTGCAACTATCTGAGCTGGCGGGCGATCGAGGCTGTCAGAACCGGCCGCGGCCCTCGCCTCGCGGCGTTCATCCATGTGCCGCTGCTGGCGCGCGATGGCTCGTCGCAACGCCGGCAGACGACGCCTTCCCTCACCCTGGAACAACTGGTTGATGCCGGCGAAGCGATGCTGATGGAGCTGGTGAAGCTGACGCGGATGGCGCGGCTTTCCGAGCAAGTATCGTAGTATCGTAGCCCGGATGGAGCGCAGCGCAATCCGGGGCCATCCCATCCGCGATTCCCGGATTGCGCTGCGCTCCATCCGGGCTACGGGTCCGTCATTCCGGGGCGCGCGTTGGCGCGAACCCGGAACGACGGACTGGGTCGATCCATGGCTTGTTAACCCTACCCCGAACAATCGCGGGCTTTCGTCCTCGCGGTCGCGGCGTGCGGACGCTTTTTTGCGTTACTCCGACATCGTGGACCCGCCATGCGTGTCCGCGCAGCAGGAAACGCCACCATGGACGTCAACCGCCGTCATCTCATCGGGGCTTCCGTCACCGGCGTTGCCGGGGCGCTGGCGATGTCGCCGGATGCCGCGCGTGCGGCGCCACTCACCGCGCTGCTCGGGCGCGACGCCACGCAATATGGCGTCCGGCCCGGCAGCCCGGACGAGCAGACCCGGGTCTTGCAGCACGCCATCGACGAGGCCGCCCGCGCGCAAGTACCGCTGGCGCTGCCGCCGGGCGTCTACCGTACCGGCATGCTTCAGCTTCAGAACGGCACGCAACTGGTGGGCGTGCGCGGCGCCACCAGGCTCGTCTTCACCGGCGGCGCATCGATGTTTCAGGGCGAAGGCGCGGCAAGCGTCGGCCTGACCGGCATCACACTTGACGGTGGCGGCATGGCGTTGCCGACGCGGCGCGGTCTCGTGCATTGCCGCGGTGGCCGCGACATCCGTATCGTCGATTGTGAAATCACCGACAGCGGCGGCGCCGGCGTCTGGTTCGAGCAGGTCTCCGGCGATGTCAGCGGCAACATCATCGCCAGATCGGCCGCGACCGCGATCGTGTCGTTCGACGCCCTTGGCTTGCAGGTATCGCGCAACAGCATCCTCGGCACTGCCGACAACGGCATCGAAATCCTGCGCACCGCGATCGGCGACGACGGCACGCTGGTCGCCGACAACCGCATCGAGGATATCAAGGCCGGCCGCGGTGGTTCCGGACAATACGGCAACGCGATCAACGCATTTCGGGCCGGCAACGTGATCGTGCGCGGCAACCGCATCCGCAACTGCGACTATTCGGCGGTGCGCGGCAATTCGGCCGCCAATATCCAGATCACCGGCAATAGCGTCAGCGACGTCCGCGAAGTGGCGCTGTATGCGGAATTCGCGTTCGAGGGCGCGGTGATCGCCAACAACACCGTGGACGGCGCGGCCTTCGGGGTTTCGGTCTGCAACTTCAACGAGGGCGGACGCCTTGCGGTGGTCCATGGCAACATCATTCGCAACCTGTTGCCGAAGCGGCCGATCGGCACCGCGCCCGACGACGATGCCGGCATCGGCATCTATGTCGAGGCCGACAGCTCGGTCACCGGCAATGTCATCGAGCAGGCGCCGGCGTTCGGGATCATGGCCGGCTGGGGCAAATATCTGCGCGACGTCGTGATTACCGGCAATCTGATCCGCAAGGCCTTTGTCGGCGTCGGCGTATCGGTGGCGTCGGGCGCCGGCACGGCGCTGGTCAGCAACAACGTGATTTCGCAAGCGCCGCGTGGCGCCGTGGTCGGTCTCGATCACGCCCGGCCGGTCACCCCGGATCTCACCGCCGACGGCGCGCAACGCTTTGCACAGGTGATGATCGGGACCAATTCGGTTCGAGCATAGCCTGCGTCACAGCGCGTTGCGCAGCGACGGATAGCGTTGCTGGAGCGTGGCGATGTCCGGTGCGAGGTCGGTCGCGTCGATCGGGTCCAGCGCCGCCGTCAGCCTGGATTGGAGCCCGGGCTTCAGCACGGAAAGCGCCTGGTCCGAAAACACGTCAACGGCCTTCACGGCCACGGCAATATCGCGCCGCGGCGGCTCGGCCGAGGTCGGCATTGGTTGCAGCGGAAGCCGTCGTAGCTGATCGCGCAGCATCTCGGCGCGCGGCAGCGTGGTTCTGCCGCGGCCCAGCCAGGACATGTCGACGGCGGAATTGTCCCGCGACGCCTCGCGCGTGAGCAGGTCGCGCCAGGTTTCCACCGCAGTCCGCGCCTCCTGGATATTTTCGAGAATGTCTCTTTCGCTATGAAAGCGACGCCAGCGGCCGGTCTCGAACAGCTCAGTGAGGTATTCCAGCCGCTGCTCGGCCAGCTTGCACCAGCGCGCCACAATGTGGCGGCCACGTGCCACGTCGAGTCCGTGAGTCATAAACCAGCCCGTTGGAGAAAGACGGACGCCGACGCAACGCGGACGAATCAATTAGACGTGACGGGGATATTCTGTGGAAAACTTTTATTTTGTCCATAGCGCGATTCGACCACCCGATCGACCGACGGGCTGTACGGCATTCGAACAGCGCCGCCCGGCCAAGGGACGCCCCAGACGCCCCAAACGAAAGACCCGTCCGGGGGGACAACCGGACGGGTCAAGCTATATGGGCGCTTGGGGTGGATGGGCGCTCGCGCCGGATACAGCCTCGATGGGGAGGAATAACGCTCCCACGGATAATTTGTCGCCGATAGGCCGCCTGACGTTCAAAGCCGCCGCGTGATTTTTTAGCCGTCGTTCCCGACCGCAAATCATGGCCTGCCGGGACCGTCGGCCGGCTTGTCGGCGGCCATC
Organism: uncultured Alphaproteobacteria bacterium; assembly: GCA_963748165.1. Classification (GTDB taxonomy): domain Bacteria; phylum Pseudomonadota; class Alphaproteobacteria; order Rhizobiales; family Xanthobacteraceae; genus Bradyrhizobium. The sequence continues at coordinate 67,355 of CAVVIM010000015.1, read as the reverse complement.
GCGGGGGGCGGCATGTCGGGCGCCCGGGTTGGAGGAACATCCTGCTGTTGTTCGATTTTTTCGAGGGGACGCGGGTCCGACGCCGCCGCTACCGGCAGTGCCGCAGGGGCAACCGCCGACACCGCCGCATAGGCATCGGCTTCGCCGGCGCCGAACAGATCGTCGCGCCCGGGGGCGCCGAGGTCGCGGGCGGTTTTGATCACGATCGCGCGAACTTCAGCGGGCTTCAGGGCCGGATTACGCTCCAGCAGCAAGGCAACCAGCCCGCTGACGAAGGCCGCGGAAAACGAGGTGCCGGAGGTCATCTGATATTTGCCGTCGGGCGCCGGCAGGAAGATGTCGACGCCCGGCGCGGCGACGGCGATATAGCTGCCGCGATTCGATGCCGAAAACAGCCTGTCGTGCGCGTCGGTGGCGCTGACCGCGATCACATTGGCATCGGCGGCGGGATAGAGCGGCGGGGATTTCGCTCCCGCATTGCCACTCGCGGCGACCATCACAATGCCCCTGGCGGCAACCGCGGCGATCCCGCGTTCGACCAGCGCATCCTTCGGTCCGGCAAAGCTCATATTGACGATCTGCGCACCGTTCGCCGCGGCGTAATCGAGCGCCTTGAGGACCACGAACGACGTGCTTTCGGCCCCGCCCGGCGTCGCACTGAAGGCGCGGATCGCCAGAATCCTCGCGGCCGGCGCACTCCCCATCAACCGCGCATGCGACACGATCGCGCCGGCGACGCCGGTGCCATGAGCATGCGGACCTTCGTTGCTGTCGATCGCGTCGAAACTGGCGACGATCGCGTTGGCGAGTTCCGGATGCCTGGCATCGATTCCGGAATCGATCACGGCAATGGTGACGTTGGCGCCGTGCGCCAGGGTGTGCGCTTCCGGCAGGCGGAGCTTGGCGAGCGCGTATTGAGCCGGGTCGCCCTCGGTCAATGTGGTCTTCTGGTCCTGCAGCACGTATCGGAAGTTCGGCTGTACCGAGCGCACGCCGGCCTCGGTGCCGAGTTCGCGGCCCGCGGCCTCCACGGTGCGGCGGTCGGTGATGCGGAACAGGCCGATGGTGGCGCCGATCAACGGAAAATTCTGCGATTGCAGCCGCACCAGGCGATGCCGGCGCGCCAGCTCATCGGTCTGTGGCCCGGACAGCGAGCCGTCGATCTCGGCCACGATCTGATTGGCGACGGCGTGCAAGTCGGACGCCGCCGTCGTCTGGGACCTGCCGCGGCGCGGTCCGTTGCCCCGCTTGCTGGCCGAAGTGCCGCCGTTGCCGCCACCGCCCGTCACGACCGGCTGATCGCCGCAGCCGCCATCGTCGCAGGCCGACGATCCGAGCCGGGGTCCCGATCGCATCACGGGCATTCGGCCGATGCCGTTGATCGCCCGGCCGGCGACATCGCCGTTGATGCGCGGCGCCACGCCGATGCTGGGAACACGCGATTCGATGTTGAGGTTGGGCGAGCGCATGATGCTTTGCGCCTGCGCCGCCGAGCCGGTGAAACAGAACAACGGCAACGCGGTGGCGATCGTGCGCATCGCGCGCTGCGCCTTCATCCGCCAGCCGGCATCATTCCTGACCATGAGAGCTCGAACCCATGCGTTGGTGCACAGCGCCGGACGGCCTACGGCGAGGCAACCGCAACACTGACGATTTTCTCGCCCTGCAGCTTGCGCATCAGGCTGGCAATTTCATCCTTCGACATCGGCCTGCTGCCGAATTGCAGGCGGAACATGCCACCGCGTGTGTCGATGATCGCTGCCCGATAGGTGTCGAGCAGCGCCGTGATATCGCCGACGCGGGCGTCGGGCGCGAACCGCACCAGTGCGCGCGGCGGCGCTTCCGGGCTCAAGGTCCGGGTAATCGGCTCGTTGGTGCTGAGCGACGCGGTCTGGAACGAAGCCGGCTGATTGTGCATCAGTATCGCGCCGATGATGCCGGCCTGGACCAGCAGCACCGCGGCGGCGAGGCTTGCCGACCAGGCGAGCGTCCGCGGCCTCAGCGCTGCGAAAAACCCGGCGATGCCGCGCGAGACGGCGCGCGATGCGGACGGCTTGCGCTCGGGCTCGGCATCGATCGCCGCGAACAGCGCCTGCATCGCGCGTGCCGACGGCGCCCCCAGGCTTTCGTTGAGATCAATGGTCTCGGCATACTCTTCGCGGATCGCGGCGTATTGCCGCGACAATTCGGGATCGCGGGCGAGCGCCTCCTCGACCCGCCGCGCGTCGCGCGTATTCAACGTGCCGGCCGCATGCCATGGCAACAGCATCTCGATTTCGCCGGGCTCTCGCTCCAGCAACTTTTTCATCGCCATCATGGCCAGCCTCGTTCCACACCGGCTGCCTGCAGCAGTTCAGCCAGTTTCTTGCGCGCATAAAACAAACGCGTCTTCACAGTGTTCTCGGGTATGCCGATGATTTCAGCCACCTCTTCCACGGATTTCTCGTGATAGTAGACGAGATCGACGATTTCTCGATGGTCGGGCGAAAGCGCGGTGAGGCACTTGCGCAACGCTTGACTGGTATCCTTCTTCTGCGCGGTCACTTCGGGATCGTCGGATGGGTCCTCGATCGCGTGGGCGGCCTCGTCGTCCAGTTCAACGTCCTTCCGGCGCCGCAGCGCAGACAGGGCCTTGAACCGCGTAATCGCCAGCAGCCAGGTGGAAACGGCGGATCGGCCTTCGAACTTGCCGGCCTGGCGCCACACATCGAGAAAAACCTCGCCGATGAGATCTTCCGCGACCTGTTCGTCCCGCACGAGCCGAAGCCCGAAACGAAACACCCTGACATGGTGCCTTCCGTACAGCACCTGCATGGCGAGCCGGTCGCCTTCAGCGATTCGAGCGATCAGGACGTCGTCCGAAGCCGCCTGTGTCGCACTCAATGGCCGCCTCGCAAGGTTGGTCGGATCGAACCGCCAGGTGGTTCGACGGAAACAGGAAAATTCTTCAGACCGGCATGGCCGCGCGCCGGCGTCTGTGAGCTATCCCACAAAACCCGGTGGGGCGGCGACCGCCAGCAGACGCCTGCCGGCCGAAATCCATCGAGAGGTATCATAATACAGAAGGCTCTTTTCTTCCGACTCCGGACCGGGATACCCCGACCTTAGCAAGGGTTCGCCGGGAACACAGCATTTTGCACAACACCCGCCCGGAGCGTCGGTCCGACCGGGTTTGGCCGTTCGCGCCAGACGGTGCCGATCCCCGAAATTTCCTTTGTAGTACAAGGGTGGTACTAGCCCGGACGATCCAGATTTGACCGCGAAAGATACCAAACCTAAAGGCTTTTCTCCCTAAGGTTTCCGCTGGATGTACTCCACCACGGCAGAACATGATCAGCGCGGCTTCACTGCTTCAAGATCGGGCCTCTGGCGACACGGTCGGATTCGCCGGCGACCTGCCGTTCGACGTGCTGCAGCGCCGCGTCGCGCATCGCCGGCATACGCTCGCGGTGCAGGTGGCAAGCTATGCGATCGGCGCCGCCGTGCTCATGGCCTACGCCAGCGCCGGCACCGTCACGGTTCTGATCCCCTCGGCCTTCTTCCTGTCCGGCGTCACCCTGATCGGCGTGTTCGCGATCCTGTCTGAAACCCACGTCAACGACCGCTTCGAAGACCACTATCTCACGGTTTTTCAGGTCGGCGGTCACGTCGCGATCCAGCTCGGCTTTCTGCTGGCAGCGCCGCAGATCGGCTACGCCTTTCTCAACGTCCTGTTTCTGATCTTTGGCGTCGCTGCGTTGCGGATGACGTCGCGCCAGGCGACCATTGCGTGGACCCTGACCGCGATGGGCATCGCCCCGATCTTCCTGCTTACCCGCATTCCCATCGGCATGCCGGTCGCCACCGCTGCCGAGCGTCTGGCCGCGGCGCTGTGCTTCATTCTCACGATCGGACAATGCGCCTTCGTCGGGCTGTACGGCGACTCGCTGCGCAAGAAACTCTACAAGCGCGGCGCCGAACTCAGCGAAGCCTACAAGCGGATCGAGGAACTCGCCGAACTCGACGAACTCACCGGCTCGTTCAATCGCCGCTGCATCATGCGCATGCTCGATGACGAGATCGACCGCGCCCGCCGCAGCGGAACACCGTGCTCGATCGCGCTGATCGATCTCGACTGGTTCAAGCGCATCAACGACGCCTATGGTCACCCGACCGGCGACGAGGTGCTGCGAACTTTCGCCATCACCGTATTCGCCAACATCCGCAGCATCGACCGGTTCGGCCGCTATGGCGGCGAGGAATTCCTGCTGGTGCTCCCGGATATGCCCGGCGACAGGGCCGGCCCCATGATCGACCGGCTGCGCGCGATCATTGCCGATCTCGACTGGACCGCGTTCTCGTCCGGCCTGCGGGTAACGATGTCCGCCGGCCTCGCTACGCTGCGATCCGATGAGACGCCGGACACGTTTCTGGCGCGCGCCGACCGCGCGCTTTACGCGGCCAAGGCACGAGGACGAAACCGTGTTGCCAGTGCCTGATTCAACCAATTCCGTTCCGGGCGGAGAATCCGCCACGGGCCCACAATGCTCGAACGCTCCAGGATAGAGTCATGAGTTCGAAACCCGCCGCCGCTTCCGAAAACCTGCTCGACGAGCTGCAGACGACGCTCGCGCACGGCACCGTGGCGCGCCGCGTCGAGACCCTGCGCCGGGTGACCGATCTCTTCATCAACGGCGCGGTGGATTTTTCCGACCAGCAGATCGAACTGTTCGACGATGTATTCCAGTGCCTGATGCGTCACATCGAGACATCGGCCAAGACGCTGCTCGCCAACCGCCTCGCTCCGATCAGCAGCGCCCCTCCTGCCACCATCCGCACCCTGGCGTTCGACGATATCATCGAGATCGCCGGTCCGGTACTCGCCCGATCGGAACGGCTCGACGACGAGGCGCTGATCGAAACCGCCCGCAGCAAGGGCCAGCCGCATCTGATGGCAATCTCGACCCGCCGGGTGCTGAGCGGCGCGGTGACCGACGTGCTGGTACTGCGCGGCAACGACGATGTAGTCCAGAGCACCGTCAACAATCCCGGCGCCGAATTTTCCGAGCACGGTTTCATCCGGCTGGTCGAACGGGCCGAGGGCGACGATGACCTCGCCACCTGCGTCGGCCTGCGGCCGACGGTTCCGCGCCATCTCTACCTCAAGCTGATCGCGAAGGCGTCGGCGACGGTACGGGCTCGCCTCGAGGCCGCCAACCCGCAGCAGGCCGGGGATGTGCCAAATGCGGTGCGCGCAGCGACGCAACTGGCGCAGTCCGCGCCGAACCGCGAGACCGCCATCGCCCATGCCCTGGTCAAGTCGCTGTACGACGACGGCCGGCTCGACGAGCATCAGGTCGAGGCATTCGCCGCCGCCGGCAAATTCGACGAAGCCAACGCCGCGATCGCGGCGCTTGCCAACGTGTCGGTATCCATCGCCGAAAACATGATGGTGGAAACCCGTGCCGAAGGCGTGATGATCCTGGCAAAGGTTTCGGGAATGTGCTGGACGACCGTGAAAGCGATCATCAACATGCGCGACGATCTGTCGGGGCTGGATCGCTCCGATCTGACGGCCTGCAAGGACACCTACGAACGGCTGCGGCCCTCGACCGCGCAGCAGGTGCTGCGCTTCCACCGCATGCAGCAGGCAGCGCCGGCGGCCTAGAACCGGAGTATTCGCGATCCCGCCAGCGCGCCGATCGCGGTGACCAGCGCGGTCGCAATGGTGTACCAGGTCGCGACGAACAGCGGTGAATTGTCGGTGCAGTGCGAGGCGTACAGTGTCGCGGCCAATCCCGCCGACAGCATTCCGGCGATCGCGCCGGCGAGCGCCGGGCGGGCCGGGGCACCGTGCCGCAACCCGATCAGCGCGCCGGCCAGCAGCGGCAGCGACAAAACCGGAATGGCCGTCATGCAGACCCGCGAATTCTGGCCGACCAATCGCGTCATCATCGGCAGCCGCTGCGGCATCATCATCTCGCCGCCGATCGCGGCGACGAGGATCCCGGCGGGCAGCAGCAGCAACCACACCCAGCCGCCCAGCAGGGCTTCCGGGCGCGACAAATGCAGGCTGACGGCGATGCCCGCGATTGCCAGCGCCAGCGTCACCACGAATTTCAGGTCGAAGAACGGATTATGCATCGCGGTCATGACGTCCGGGCGAACGCCCAGCGCCACGAAAAATATCGCCATCGAAACCGGCAATGCGGCGAGCAACGCGAGCGCCAGCAGAAAGCCGACCGGCCGGGCGCGATGGCCGCTATCGGCCGCAAGGGTTCGGATGAGCTGATCGGTGTCCATGGTCATTGTTCCCGCAATTTGGCGGTCAGCCCGGCCAGCCCGCGATGCAGCGCCACCCGCACCGCGCCCTCGCTCATCCCGAACTTCGCCGCGGTGTCCTTGATCGAGGCGCTCTCGACCGCGATCGACTGCAGCACCTCGCGCTGTCGGGTCGGCAGCGAGTTGAGCTGCGCCGCGACCTCGCTCGCCGGCGCGGTCTCCGCGGTGGGCTCGCTCGGGATGGTTTCGGCGAAGTCGTCGATGTTGACGAAAACCCGCCGGCCGCGGCGGCGCAGGGCATCGATCAGCTTGTTGCGGGCGATCGCAAACAGCCACGGGGCGAACGGCGCGTTGGCGTCCCAGGTATGCCGCTTCAAATGCACCGCCAACAGAATGTCCTGCACGATATCCTCGGATTGGTCGACCGGTTGCCCGGCCCGCGCCAGACCGCGGCGCGCCGCGGCCCTCAACACCGGCGTCACGGCCTTGAGCAGACGGTGATACGCTGCACTGTCGCCCGAAACGGCCAGCCGCATCAGACCAGTCCACTCGTCTTCACGTTCGCGCACTCGCGCTCCCACAATGCAATTCGGTCGATCTTTCAAATTGTTACGTCCACAGCCAGAGATCACGAAGTCGTGATAGAGGCCGTGAAAAGCCTGCCGAGCCGCGCCGTCATCGCCCGCGCGCGGGAATCGCCGGCTGCGTTCGGCACAGGCAGGCTCATAACATCGATCTGCGCCGCTGACACCGGTGGGATTGCCGGCGGGAATGTTCCGGACTGGCCCGAAGATTCCCTTTTTCTGCCCCGTTGCCGACACGGGCGAGGTCTCATTTTCCGCCGGGAGCTGGCAAAAGGGGAGATTGCCGAATGACTATCAACGCCAGTGGGCGCGCGGCATTGATCATCGCGACGGGGTTATTTGTCGGCCTTGCAGCGCCATCGCAGGCCGCCACCGATAGCGATGCCGACGCGGCAACCGCAACGGCGGAAGCCCCTGCGGGAGCTCCCGTGAAACTGAGCCAATACACCAAACACGCCTCACATCACTGGAAAAAGCACGCCCACGCCAGGCTGGTGCAGAAATCCGCTCCCGACAAGAAAACCGCCGATGCCGCCGACCGCGATGCCGACAATTCGCCCACGGTTCAACCAGCCGCGATCCCGGCCTCGGTCGCCAACGCCAATGCGCAGCTCGCCGCCCCCGATACGCCGGCCGACGATGCCAAGGCGATGACGGCGCGGGCCAACACCATCGTCCAGAGCACACCGGAGGTGCCGGCTGACGCTCAACCGGCAGCCGATGCCCAGATCGTCGCCCCCGATCAGCTCAACGACGTCGACCGCTCGCTGCGCGACAGCGCGCCGCCCGCGGGCACGCTGGCAGTGGCCTCGGCCGAGCCGCCGGCCGCGGCAGTCGCCCCGGCTGCGAACACCGAACCCTCCGCCTGGGACCAGACCTCGCTGATCGGAAAGATCTTCATCGGCTTCGGGGCGCTGCTGACCATGGCCTCCGCCGCGCGCATGTTCATGGCGTAACATTCAAGGGCCGGCTTTCACGCCCGGCCCGGCCGGAATCAGGCCCTTGAAGCCCGTGCCGCCAGCGGGCACAGTCCCGTGCAGTCAGGCGCGGGGAGACCATGAGCACGTTCGAACACATCATTGTCGAGGGCAAGGGCGCGGTCGGCGTCATCACGCTCAATCGTCCGAAGCTGCTCAATGCGCTATCCTTCGGCGTGTTCAGGGAAATCGCCGCTGCGGTCGACGATCTCGAAGCCGACGACCAGATCGGATGCATCGTTCTCGCCGGCAGCGAAAAGGCCTTCGCCGCCGGCGCCGACATCAAGGAAATGCAGCCGAAAACCTTCATCGACATGTTTTCCAGCGATTTCGCCGCTATCGGCGGTGACCGTGTCGCCAACTGCCGCAAGCCGACCATCGCCGCCGTCAGCGGCTATGCGCTCGGCGGCGGCTGCGAACTGGCGATGATGTGCGACATCATCATCGCCGCCGACACCGCGAAATTCGGCCAGCCGGAAATCACGCTCGGCACCATCCCGGGCATCGGCGGAACTCAGCGCCTGACCCGCGCGATCGGCAAATCCAAGGCGATGGACCTGTGTCTCACCGGACGGATGATGGATGCCGCCGAGGCCGAGCGCTCCGGCCTGGTCAGCCGCATCGTGCCGGCGGACAGGCTGATGCAGGAAGCGCTGTCGATCGCGGAAAAAATCGCATCGATGTCCCGCCCCGCAGCCGCGATGGCGAAAGAAGCCATCAACCGCGCGTTCGAGACGCCGCTGTCGGAAGGCATCAGCGTCGAGCGCAATCTGTTTCACTCGACCTTTGCGCTGGAAGATCGAGCCGAAGGCATGGCGGCCTTCATCGAGAAACGCAACCCGGTCAACAAGAACCGGTAAATCGCTGGAGTCCCGTCATTGCGGGGCGATGGGATTGGATTCTCTCAACTCGCACGCGTTTTCGCCAGCGCCGCGGCTAGCAATGCACGGTAGGCGCGTTCGGTGAACGTCGCCGGCCGGTCGAGCCCAAGCCGTGCCAGGCATTCCCGGTCGGCCGCATCCGGCCGCCGGCTGACGCCCTGCCACAGCAGTCCGGGCAGCCGCAGCGGCGCACGCCGGGCGTCCTGCAGGAATTGCAGCGCCGGAATCAGCCGCTGTTCGATCGGGGTGAAATCGCTGCCAAACGGAAATAGCGGCAGCAGTCCCGCCTCCCTGGCGGGCTTCAGCGCGCGTGCGATCCGCTCCGGGTGGTTGTCGCGCTGCGCCGCCGGAATCTCGAAGTCCCTCGGCAGCTTGCCGGCGTCCTTGGCCTGCCGCATCAGACCGTCCTGAAAGCGGGAATCCGCAACACCCAGCATCGCCGCGATCACCTCGGCGTCGGATTTCCCCCTGATATCGGCGATGCCATACTCGGTGACGATGACATCGCGCAGATGCCGTGGAATGGTCTCGTGGCCGTAGCTCCAGCGGATGTTGGATACGCTGCCCGATCTGTCCTGCCGGGTCGCCTCCAGCGCGAGGACCGAGCGGGCGCCGGCCAGCGCGAACGCCTGCGCCACGAAATTGTATTGACCGCCCACTCCGCTGACGACCTGTCCATTCTCGAGGCCGTCGGAAATCACAGCCCCCAGCAGCGTCGCCATCATCGCATTGTTGACAAAGCAGGCGTCGAGGCGGGCGCGCCGCTTGGCATCCTCCTCGCCATAGAGCTCGTTGGTGAACGACACCGGCATCATCCGGATCCGCGCGATCTGGTCCGCCGTCATCTCGCGCAACCGGCGATAGAATGATTTCGGCCCCAGAAAAAACGCGCCGTGCAGCACTACGCCGTCGACCTCGCGCTTGAGAATGCCGGCGTCGATCAGGCCGAGAAACGCCTCGAACAGCATTTCGCTGACACCGTAAAGGCCGGTTTCGAACGGTCCGGCCAGCACCGCCGGACGCGGCACCGCCGCCGGTGCGAGCCGGTTCATGATCGCCTGAAATTGCGCATTGTCGCGATGACGGACGATCAAGCCCTGCGCCAGCGCATCGCCAACCTGCCCGATCCCGATCTGAAGCGTGCCGCCGTCACGCACCAGACCCGCGGCGTGAAGGCCGATGGCGTATTTGCTGTCGGTGATCGGCTCGGATGGCGGCGCGAACAGCGGAAATTCGGTCGCGGGACCCTCGAGGATGGCACTGAAGGTGTCGGCCGGCAGATCGCCCGGGCCGGGCATGAACGGCAGCTCGGAATTGACCTGGCCGATCAGCCTGAACGACGCCCGGCCCTCGGCGCGGGCGCGCAGGACGTCGAGCGTTGTATCGGTGTTGCAGCTCAGACTGTAGCGCGCGGTGCCGTCGACCACGCGCTTTGCCACCAATTGGGTGACGACGTTGAGCCCGCGCGCCAGCAGGTAGGATGACGCATGGGTATAGTTTGCGGAAATGTAGTGTTGCTGCGCGAACGGCACGTGCAGCCACCTTCCCGCCAGAAAGAAAAATTCGAAGACGCGGATATTGGGCGGCAGCCGGCCCGCATGCAGCGCATCGGCATAGGCGAGATCGGGATAGCCGCCGAACAGCCGGTCGATCACCGGCGCGATGAAGCGGCGTTCCAGCAGGTTCGACGGCTTCGGCTTTTCCAGCGTCAGGGCGGAAAACAAGGTCAGGTTGATGCTGCGGTCGGCGCAGGCGCGCGCGTAGAGCGCGTTGGCAATGTGGTTGGCCTTGCCGAGCCCGAGCGGCAGCCCGACCACGAGGCTGGTTCCGACATCGCGGATGATATCCTCCGCAATCGCCTCGGGGTCGGAGAACAGTTTCGGCATCAAGGGCTGGCTCGGAAACAACGGGAAACCAACGTCCGGAATCGGACGCCGACCACCGGCAGCTATAGCTGATTTGGGCCCGAGATTCGTCTGTGACGAACCGGCAACAGCAAAGCGGGGAATTGCACCGATTTCCACGCCCGCTGGTTTGCCTGTGGCGGCGCCGCCCCTTAAACAGGTAAACATGCCGCAGGCTTAGGCGGAGCGGACGGCCGGGTTTGCTGTGGGATCACATGATTGGGCGTGCCGTCAGGGTTGGCCACGAGGCAAGGCGTGTGCTCCGGGCGGGCATCCGCCTCGGCATCGTAGCCTGCGTCGGCATCGCAGCGACCGCGGCGCGGGGCGAAAGCCTGCCCGAGGCGCTGGCCAAGGCCTACCAGACCAACCCGCAGCTCAATGCCGAACGGGCCCGGCAGCGTGGTACCGACGAGAACGTCCCGCAGGCCCTGGCCGGCTATCGACCGCAGATCGTCGCCAGCCTGAGCGGCGGGCTGCAGGCGGTACGCAATCTGCTGCCCGATAACACCGTGCAATCGGCCAACCTGAAACCCTGGATCATCGGCGTGACGGTGACGCAGACGCTGTTCAACGGCTTCAAGACGGCCAACAGCGTCCGCGTCGCGGAGCTGCAGGTGCGGTCCGGCCGCGAGGCGCTGCGCAATGTCGGCCAGGGCGTGCTGCTTGACGCGGTCACGGCCTATACCAACGTGCTGGCCAACCAGTCGCTGGTCGAAGCGCAGCGCTCCAATGTTTCGTTTCTGCGCGAAACCCTCGCGATCACCCAAAGACGTCTCAAGGCCGGCGACGTCACCCCGACCGATACCTCGCAGGCCGAGGCGCGCCTCAGCCGCGGCCTTGCCGATCTGAACGCCGCCGAAGTCAATTTGGCCGTCAGCCAGGCGACCTACACCGAGGTGATCGGCAACCCGCCCGGGCCATTGAAATCGGCCGACGCCGTGGATCGCTATCTGCCGCACAGCCGCGACGACGCGACCGCGCTCGCCATCAAGGAGAATCCGGCGGTGGTCGCCGCAAGCTTCGACGTCGATGTCGCGTCGACCACCATCCGTGTCGCCGAAAGCAGCCTGATGCCTACCGTCACCCTGCAGGGCAACGCCAGCCACAGCATGGACGACGATCCGACGCTCGGCACCTTCAGGACCGATCAGGCTTCGATCATCGGTCAGGTTACGGCGCCGATCTACGATGGCGGTGCCGCAGCCTCGCAAACCCGCCAGGCCAAGGAGATCGCTGCGCAAAGCCGGCTCGTGCTCGATCAGGTCCGCAACCAGGCACGCACCGCGGCGACCGGCGCGTGGGTCGCCAATGAAGGCGCCAAGGTCGCCGTGACGGCATCCGAATCCGAAGTGCGCGCGGCGACCGTTGCCTTGCAGGGCGTGCAGAAGGAAGCCCAGGGCGGGCAGCGCACCACGGTCGATGTACTGAACTCGGAGGCGGACCTGATTTCGGCAAAGGCGCGGCTGATCGGCGCGCAGCGCGATCGCGTGATCGCGTCCTATACGCTGCTCAGCGCCATCGGGCGGCTCGACGTCAAGACGCTCGCGCTCAACACGCCGGACTATCTGCCCGAGGTGCACTATCATCAGGTGCGCGATGCCTGGGAGGGACTGCGCACCCGCACGCCGTCGGGCCAGTGATCTCCGGGCCGCCAAACGAAAAAAAGGATCTCAGGGAGTGAATGGATGTTCACCAGACGCGGTATCCTTCGTGCCTCGGCCGCCGCCGGGGTTGCGATGACCGGCCGCAATGCCCTCGCCAGGGCCTCGCAGCCGGCAACGCCGGTGAATTTCGACGTTCCGGCCCACGCTTGCGATTGCCATACCCACATCCACGGCGACCCGGAGAAATTTCCATTCTTCTCGGGGCGCGTCTATACGCCGGAACCGGCGTCGCCGGAAGAAATGGCGGCGCTGCACCGGGCGCTGCATATCGAGCGCGTGGTGATCGTGACCCCGAGCGTCTATGGCCCCGACAACGCCGCTACGCTGTTCGGCATCAAGGCGCGCGGCCCGAATGCGCGCGGCGTCGCCGTGATCGACGACAACACGCCGGAGAGCGATCTCGACGCCATGAACGAAGCCGGCATCCGCGGCATCCGGCTCAATCTGGCGACCGGCGGGGTCAGCGATCCCAATATCGGGCGCCAGCGCATTGCGTCCGCGATCGAACGCGTCAAGAGCCGCAACTGGCACGTCCAGATGTTCACCAGCCTCGCCATGATCTCCGCCATCAGGGATCTGGTGGCCGCATCACCGGTCCCCGTCGTGTTCGATCATTTCGGCGGTGCCAAAGGCGCGCTCGGTCCGGAACAGCCGGGCTTTGCCGATCTGCTCGCGCTGGTACAATCCGGCAAGGCCTATGTCAAAATTTCCGGCGCCTATCGGGCGTCTACGCTTGCGCCCGATTACACCGACGTCATCCCGCTGGCGCGGGCGCTGATCGCGGCGAATGCCGATCGGATCATCTGGGGCACCGACTGGCCGCATCCGAATTCGACCACGCCGCCCGGACGCAAGCCGACCGAGCTGACGCCGCTGTTCCAGATCGACGACGGCCGCCTGCTCAACCAGCTTGCGGTGTGGGTGCCCGATGCCGCGATCCGCAACCGGATCCTGGTCGACAATCCGGCCAGGCTCTATGGATTTTGAGCGTCGGTCGCCGGCGCCGCACGCGGCGGCACCAACATCCCCGCGTTGTAGCTGCGAAGCCAGTTCGCAGCCTTGCGCAGCCCGCCGAACGGAAACACGTGGAAGCCTTTGATTGGCGCCGTCACGGCCGGCGGCGCCGACTGCAAGCCGCGCATGACGTCATCCGGCCCGGTATCGGTCAAAAGCCGGCTGTGGCGGCCGATCCGGCCGCGCAGCGAGCGCATCGAATTGCCGATACCGCAGCGGAGCGCAAACTTCATCAGCGTCGCGGCCGTCGCGGGTCCGGCCAGACCGACGATCACCTCAAGGCCGAGCCGGCGCGCCTGCAGCTCGCCGATCCAGGCCAGGATCGGCGGGCTTTCGAAACAGAATTGCGTCATGACGTCGACCTCGATCCCGGTCGTCTGCTTCCAGTCCCGCCACGCCTCGAGCACGCTGAAAGCGTCGCCGGCTTCCAGAAAAGGGTGGCCCTCGGGATGCCCGGCGACGCTGACGGAGGCGATGCCGCGCGCTTCGATCAATCCGCTGGCGCAGATATCGCGGCTTGACCCGAACGGGCCCCGCTGGCGCGCCACGTCGCCGGCGATCACCAGGATGCGCCTCACCTCCGCCTCGCCGCGCGCCCGCCGCAGAAAATCGTCGAGCGCCTCGCGCGACGGCATTTCGCGCGCGGCGATATGTGGCACCGGATTGAATCCGGCACGGCGCAGCGCGGATGCGGTGTCGACATTGCGGCGATAATTGTCGCCGGGCAGAAAGGTGATGGTGACATCGGTGCCCGCCGCGAAATGATCGCGCAGCTCCGGCACCTGATGGCCGCGCGAGGAGATCTCGACCGAGGCGGACGCCAGCCGCGCGGCAAGCTCGCTGGACAAAGCGGGGTCGGCTGCAGTCACGGATCCCTCCAAAAATCGCCGGGGCTTCGGGTCTGCCTCACGCGCGGCGGCGCGAGATCACATAGGTCTCGTCGTTGAACCAGAGACCGCCATGCTGCTTCAGCACCCGATCGGTGGCTTCGAGGTAGCGGCCGTCGCGAACGACCTCCGACAGCCTGACGTCCTCGATCTGCGCGACATAGATCGCGGCGTTCCAGGCGGCGAACAGCGTCGAGGTCCCGATCGGGCCGCTCACCTCGTCCGGCAAGGTGTGCATGCGATAGCGGAAGATCGAGCGGGCATCGGAGGAGGCGTTGAAATTGTAATGCCGCGCCGCCGCGCCGAGTTCGCGCTTGACCTCGCGCAGGATCGCATAGCGATCGGTCTTGAACGGATCGTCGTCGGGCCAGACCTGGTCGATGATCTCGATGCCCGGATCCTTGCCATGGGAATGGATGCCGATCAGCCGCCCGCCGGGCCGCAGCGATTTGACCAGCGGCGTCACGACCTTCGAGGCCTTGAATTCGACGCTGGCACGCGCCCGGTAAGGCTGCGAGGCGATCACCAGATCGTAGTCGGCCATCACGCGGCCCGGCCGCGGCATGATCGGGTCGAGCAGGAAGGAATGATCTTCGCGCCGCAACGTCAGGATGATGGGCCTGGTGTAGACCGGGTTGCCGGTGGTCCGGCTGATTCCGGCACGCCAGTGCTCGGCCAGAAACCCTTCGAGCTCGCCGATCTGCTCGGCAAAACCGTGCGCGGTGTTGCCGGACAGCGCGACGTCCTTCCAGAGCAGGCTTTGCGCCGACGTTGCCGAGCGCGGCGTCAGCCACGGCGCCTCGGCATAATACAGATTGGTGACGACGATGACGGTGGCGGGATGCTCGAACAGCCGATCGGCCATCTTCTCGAGCGTCAGCCGCACGTCCTCATAGCTGATTTCCTTGGCGACCACGTAGAGCGGCATGGTGGGAAAGCGGGCATGCAGCGCCCGCATGACCCGCGACAGCACGGTGCCATCGCCGACCCCGGCGTCGAAGATCCGCAGCGCCGGCGGCGTCGGCTGCAGATTGCCGAGTTCGAGTGAAATCCGGTGGGCGATTTCGGTCTTCTCGCTGCAGGTCGACACGAACAGCAGGTATTTCTGCCGGTTGTCGAAGAAGCGGAAGCCGGGCGGCACGATTTCGGCCGCCACCGGGGCGCCGTTGAGCGGCCTTGCAGCCGCCGCCGGCTGATGTTGCGCAGCCGCCGAATTGGTGCGGTGTTCGGACAGATAGGCGCGAACCTTGTCGAGCGTGGCGGTGGTGATCCGGGCGCCGTCGCGCAACCGCGATACCAGCTTGCCATCGTTGACGACGAGGCGGCCGAAGGTGGATTCGGCGGTTTGCGTCGCGCGGCAAAAATCCCGGATTTCGCCGAGAATCTGATCGGACGTTCCGGCGACGGCCTGACCGTGGCGCTCCTCGATCCGCATGGTGTCCCCCGCGGTTTCTTCCCTTGGGGTCGGGATCACAGGGCAACCGCGAGGATGCGTCAACCACAAACCAAGTGGGCAGGATTTATGGGCACATGCCCACCACCCATTTACCGTGCCCGGCGCGAGATCAGCGAGATCAGCACCGGCAGCGTCACCAGAATGACCAGCGGCGCCAACATCATGCCGGTGACCACCACCACCGCGAGCGGTTTCTGCACCTGCGATCCGATCCCGGTCGACAGCGCCGCCGGCAACAGCCCGACGCCCGCGACCACGCAGGTCATCAGCACCGGGCGAAGCTGCAACTCGCCGGTACGGATCACCGCGCTGATGCGGTCGAGGCCCTCGTCGATAAGCTGGTTGTACTGCGACAGGATGATGATGCCGTCCATCACGGAGATCCCGAACAGCGCGATGAACCCGATTGCAGCCGATACGCTGAAGGGAATGCCGGTGACCAGCAGCCCGAGCACGCCGCCGAAGATCGCCATCGGGATCACGCTCATGGCGAGCAGCGTCTCGATCATCGAGCCGAAATTCAACCATAGCAGCGTTGCGATCAGCGTCAGGCTGATTGGCACCACCACCGACAGCCGCCGGATGGCGTCCTGCAGATTGCCGAACTCTCCGACCCATTCGATCCGCGATCCCGGCGGCAACTGGACCTGGGCTGCGACCTTTTCCTGCGCTTCCCTGATCGCGCCGCCGAGGTCGCGTTCGCGCACCGAGAACTTGATCGGCAGATAACGCTCCTGCTGTTCGCGATAGATATAGGCCGCGCCCGAAACCAGCTTGATGGAGGCGACTTCGCTCAGCGGGACCTGGGTGACGGTGCCGTTCGGTCCGGGCGCACCGATCCGCAAATTCTGGATCGCCTCGGCGCTCTTGCGATATTCCGGCGCCAGCCGGACGATAATCGGAAAATGCCGGTCGCTGCCGGGCTCGTAGAGGTCGCCCGCGGTGTCGCCGCCGATCGCCACCTTGATGGTGGCGTTGATGTCGCCGGGCGCCAGTCCATATCGGGCCGCCTTGGCGCGGTCGATGTCGATCTGGATGGTGGGCTGGCCGAGCGAGGTGAACACGGCGAGGTCGGTGATCCCCTGCACGGTGGCGAGAACCGCCTTGATCTGGTTGGCGGTCTTGGTGAGCGTCTGCAGATCGTTGCCGTAGAGCTTGATCGAGTTCTCTCCCTTGACGCCCGACACGGCTTCCGAGACGTTGTCCTGCAGATATTGCGAGAAATTGAACTCGACGCCGGGAAATCTGGCCTGCAATTTCGCCAGCAACTGCGCGGTCAGTTCGTCCTTGTCATGGGTACCGGGCCATTCGCTGACCGGCTTCAAGGGCGCGAAGAATTCCGCATTGAAGAAGCCGGCGGCGTCGGTGCCGTCATCGGGCCGGCCGTGCTGCGACACCACCGCTTCGACCTCGGGGAAGCTGCGGATCAGCTTGCGCATATCGTTGACATAGGCGTTGCCGGTCTCCAGCGAGATGGTCGGCGGCAGGGTCGCGCGGATCCAGAGATTGCCCTCCTCGAGCTTGGGCAGAAATTCGAGACCGAGCAGGCGGCTGCACAGGATGGTCATGACGACGAGCCCGATCGCTCCCGCCACCACCAGCTTTCGGCTGCCGACCGCCCAGTTCAGCACCGGAACGTAGAGCCGATGCAGCATCGCCATGATCCGGGTTTCGGTTTCGTGGACATGCGACGGCAGGATGATCGCGCTCAGTGCCGGGGTGATCGTGAAGGTCGCGAGCAGGCCGCCGGCGAGCGCATAGGCGTAGGTCCGCGCCATCGGCCCGAAGATATTGCCTTCGACGCCGCTCAAGGTGAACAGCGGCAGGAACGCCGCGATGATGATGGCGGCGGCAAAGAAGATCGAGCGCGACACGTCGGCGGCGGCGCTGAGGATGGCGTGGCTCTTCATCGCCATCGTGGTGTCGGTCGAGATATGGCTCTGCTCCGCGTCGGAGAGCGCGGTGGTCTGGGTCAGCCGGCGGAAGATCGCCTCGACCATGATCACGGTGGCGTCGACGATCAGTCCGAAATCGATCGCGCCGACCGACAGCAGATTGGCGGACTCGCCGCGCAGCACCAGGATGATGACGGCGAAGAACAGCGCGAACGGAATCGTGGCGCCGACGATCAGCGCGCTTCTGAGATTGCCGAGGAAGATCCACTGCAGCAGCACGATCAGCAGGATGCCGACCACCATGTTGTGCAGCACGGTCGAGGTCGTGAGGTCGATCAGGTCCTTGCGGTCGTAGATGCGCTCGATCCGCACGCCCGGCGGCAAAATGCTGGAATTGTTGATCGACGCCACCAGTTGCTCGACACGCAGGATGGTCGGCAAGCTCTGCTCGCCGCGCCGCATCAGCACGATCCCCTGCACGATGTCATCGTCCTGATCGAGGCCGGCGATGCCGAGACGCGGCTTCTCGCCGACGGTGACGGTGGCGACATCCTTGACCAGAACCGGATTGCCCCCGCTCTGCGACACCATGGTGTTGGCGAGGTCGTCGATCGAGCGGATCAGGCCGACACCGCGCACGACGGCGGACTGGGTGCCGATGTTGACGGTATTGCCGCCGACATTGATGTTGGAATTGCCGACCGCCTGCAGTAGCTGCGGCAGCGTCAGCCCGTAGGCGACCAGCTTGTTGAAATCGACCTGCAGTTCGTAGGTCTTGGTCTTGCCGCCCCAGCCGGTGACGTCGATCACGCCCGGCACCGCGCGAAACCGGCGCTGCAGCACCCAGTCCTGCAGGGTTTTCAGGTCGAGCACGCTGTAGTTCGGCGGGCCGGCGAGCCGGTAACGGTAGATTTCGCCGATGGCGCTGAGCGGCGAGATCGCCGGCTGCACATTGCCGGGCAGCGGCGCAAGCTGCGACAGCCGGTTCAGTACCTGCTGCAACGCCTCTTCATAGGTGTAGTCGAACGAAAACTGCAGTTTGACGTCGGACAATCCGTACAGCGAAATGGTGCGGATGGTGCGAAGGTTCTTGATGCCCGCGACCTGGGTCTCGATCGGAATGGTGATGTAGCGCTCGATCTCCTCGGACGACAATCCCGGACTCTGGGTCACGACGTCGACCATCGGCGGCGTCGGATCCGGATAGGCTTCGATGTTGAGCTGCTTGAATGCGATCAGGCCGCCGATCAACACGACGATCAACAGGCCCACCATCAAATAGCGCCGGTTGACGGCAATGGCGACGAGACGATCCATTCAGATCGGGACTTTCAATGCGCGGAAGAAAGGACTGACGTCCCGAATGCGGAGCCCGGCTTGCGTTGCGTCATCATCGCGCTAGGTGCCGGACGCTGCGCGGTCGATGAACAGGCTGCCCTTTGTAACGATCTGCTCGCCGGGTTTCAAATTGCCGTCGACCTCCACCAGATCGCCGTTGGTAAGGCCGGTCCTGATCAGGCGCAGCTCGATCGACTTGTCTTCGTGCGCAACCCAGACCCTGACCTGATCTCCCTCATAGATCAGCGCCTGCTTGGGGACACCGACCGCCGAATGATCGCCGCCGGAATAGATCGTCACATTCGCGAACATTTCCGGTTTCAGCAGGCCATCCCTGTTGTCCACCGTGGCGCGGACCAGCAGCCGCCGAGTTGCCGGATCGATCGCGGCGGCGACGTAGTCGATGCGCGCCACCAGCGGATGCGACGGCAGCGCCAGCACGTTAAACGACAGCTCCTGCCCCACCGACACGATCGATGCGTCGGTTTCGCGGACAAAGGCCGTGAGCCAGATGGTGGAGAGATCGCCGATCACGAACACCGGATCGCTGGCGCCGGAATTGATATATTGCCCGGGTCCGATCTTCCGCTGCACCACCGTGCCCGCGATCGGCGAGAAGATCGTGGTGTTGGGGTCGATGCGTCCCTTCTGCTGGAACGCCGCAATGGCCTCTTCGCTCAGGCCGAGAATTTTCAGCTTGTTGCGGGCGGCCTCCAGCGCGGTTTGCGACGAGCGCAGATCGTTCTGCGCCTGGATCAGCGTGGCCTGGGACTGCTGATAATCCTTGAGCGGGACCGCCTTGCCTTCGAACAGATCCTTGGCACGGGTGTCCTGCAACTGCGCGAGATCGAGCGCCGATTGTGCCTTGTTGAGGCCGGTCATGGCTGAGATGAAATCGTTCTGGGCCTGCACGGTGTCGGCCGCCTCGATCACGAACAAGGGCTGGCCTTGCGTGACGTGATCGCCGGGCTTGGCCAACAGCCTGATGACGCGGCCGGCATAGGGTGAGAACACCGGCGTCGAGCGGTCCTCATCGATGGCGATCTTGCCTTCGGTCACATGCTCGGCCCGGAAGGTTCGCTCGGTCACGGGTTCGACGGTCAGGCTGGCCCATTCCGCGGGCGTCGGGACATAGCGCTGCAATCCCTTGCGCGATTGGCTCGATAGCTCCGAATTGCCCCGCGGAGCCGGGGCGAGACCGGTGAATCCGTAAAATCGCAGCCCCCGCCAACGCCAGCAAGGCCACGCCAATGGCCAGATGTCGCCTGCTAAACATCTGCAATTGCTTGGTAAATTCGGGCGGCATGAGGTCCAGTCGGTTCGGCGATGATTCCGGCAGCGGCCGCCTCATCGCTGCGCTAATAGTGCCCATTTGATGTTTCAAACAAACTAAAAACGCCGGCAGCGGGGCCTTTCACGTTAAAATTCCGCAACGCCGGAGGTGAGACCCGTCAGCCGCGGGGCGGCCAGTGCGGCAGGTGGCTGCCAAGCGGCATGGCCGGGCGAGCCCAATAGGCCGGCGTTTTCGACAGCATCGCGGCATGGGTGACGGCACGCAGCGGGCCGAAGCCCGAGGGGATTTCTTCGACAAAACGCCGCACCGTGTCGCCCGGCAAATCCTCGGTCGCAAGACCGTCGGCGACGCGACCAAGATTCCACAGCCATCGCCCGGTCTGGGCGAGCGAGACCCGGACATGCCAGCTACCGCCTTGGCGCGACTGCCGCTCGCGCGCCATCATCGCACCGAACGCCATCAGGTAGCCGGTGGCATGGTCGAGCATTTGCGCCGGCAATTCCTTTGGTCCGTCGAGGCCGGCGGCCTGTCCTTCGGCGTGATTGAAACCGGTCGCGGTCTGCACCAGCGAGTCAAAGCCGCGGCGTTCCGCCCACGGCCCGACATGGCCGTAGGCGCACAGCGACACATAGACGATGCCGGGGCTGATCCGGGCCGCCTGTTCGGCCGAGAAACCGAGCGCGGCGAGCGCGCCTGGGCGATAGCCTTGCGAGAAAATATCGGCTTGCGCCAAGAGATCGCGCAGCACAGCCCGTCCCTGCTCATGGCCGAGTTCGACAAAGCTCGTCAGCTTGCCGCGGCCGGTATCGATCGTGAGCCATGGAATGGCCGGCCGCTCCGGCCCGGAGATCAGCATGACATCCGCGCCATGTGCGGCGAGCGTGCGGCCGGCGACGGGACCGGCGATCACCCGCGACAGATCCAGCACCCGCAGGCCCGCCAGCGGACGCTCCCCGGCAGGCCAGGGCTTCGGCGCCGCTTCACCGATCTTCTCGATTGAAAGCACAGGCAGTTCGGCCAGCGCCTTGGCGTGCGGCAATTCCGACCATTCCTGATGCGGGCGCATCATCGCAACCACCGCGCCGCCGGCATAGGCGGCGGTCTCGAACGGCTCGGCGTCCCACCGCATCAGCGCGGCCGCAACCGCCTCGCGTTCCGGCTCGCAGTTCAGCACCCGGCAGACCGCGTCGCGGTGATGCCGGAAATTGGTATGCAGCCGCACCAAGCGGCGGTCGCGGGTCTGGTAAATGCCGGCGATCGCATCCCAGGTCGGACCGGGCGGCTTGCCGTCGACCCGCAGGTAACGCTCGCTGCGGCATTCGACCACCGCGTGAGCCATGTCGACGGTGACTTGCTGCGATTGTCGGCTCCGCGATTGCCAGATTTGCGCGGCGGCAAGTCCGGCGGCGGCGATGCCGGCTTGCGCCGCGGCGGCGACGCGAAACGATGACGGCAGCAGCGGTTCGTCACCGGTCAGCGTGACGCTTTCGAGCGCGGACGGCTCGCCCGCGGCGGCGGTCCAGATGGCGGTGAGAATCTCTCTGGGACTTTGCATGATCCCTCGCTGTTGCCCGAAATCGTCTGTCTGGCCGCATTTTCCGGGCGCGAACCGGGCCCGCTTCGCTCGAAAACGCGATAACGTCCAAAGCTCTGCCTCAGCATGGAAGGAGTTGCAATGGCTGCCATCGATCCATTGACCGCCGGAGGCGTCATGCTGGCGACCGCCGCGACGGATGCGGTCTATGTCATGTTTACCTCGGCGGTGGTCGCGCGCAGGCGGGTGCCGGCGGCCACCTGGAGCAGCGTGTGGTATCTGCTCTCGTCCTACGCCGTGATCAGCTATACCGAAAACTGGATCTATGTCGTGTTTGCGGCAGTCGGCTCGTGGCTTGGCGCGTTCGCGACGATCACCTTCCTGCACCGGCCGCCTGGCGGACCGCCGGTCGGTGCGGCGCCGGAATAGACCAGGACATATCTTCGATCCTAATGAAAATCCCGTGAGCGCGGCAGCATGCGCAGATGGCGCGGATGGCGGATTTTCTGCGCGGGATGGTCGGGGTGCTCGCGGCGGTCGTCATTGAGCGGTTCGATCAGCGCAGGCCCCGCCGGCACGGCGTGCTTGCGGGCCATCGCATCATGGGCGAGACCGATCAGGTCATGCGAGCGGTCGAACAACCGCTGGGCGACCAGATGCGTCACCTGTTCCGGACTGCTCTGGATATAGCCCTCGACCAGAATGAGGCGGGCGCCCATGACCTCCTTGCGGAAGCGCTCCATCACCTTCGGCCACACCACGATATTGGCGATACCGGTCTCGTCCTCGATCGTCATGAAGACGACGCCCTTGGCGCTGCCGGGACGCTGCCGCACCAGCACTACGCCGGCACAACGGAGCCGGCGCCCGTCATTGTCGTGACAGACGTCCTTGCAGGCCACGACGCGTTCCCTGGCAAACATCGGCCGCAGGAATTGCATCGGGTGGCCCTTCAGCGACAACCGGATGGTCTGATAATCGGCGACCACCTGCTCCGGCAACGGCATCAGCGGCAGCGGCCGGACATTCTCGTCCGGCTGCTCGCGCGCCGCGGCAATCTCGAACAGCGGCAGCGGCACGTCATCCGGCAAGCGGCGCACCGCCCACAGCGCGGCGCGACGGTCAAGCCCGATGGAGCGGAACGCGTCGGCATCCGCCAGCAGGATCAAGGCGCGTTTGGGCAAGCCGGTGTCGCGGGCGAAATCTTCCAGCGAGGTGAAGGGCCGGCGGATGCGCGCCGCGACAATGCGTTCGGCCCAATCGTCACCACCGTCATTCCGGGGCGTCGCGTCTGCGACGAACCCGCAATCTCGAGATTCCGGGTCTGCGCCTGGCGGCGCATCCCGGAATGGCGATGGGGATTGCAGCCGCGCCTCATCCGGATCGGTCCATCTGAAGCCGTCGATCTGGCGAAAGCCGAGCCGGACGGCACAGTATTTCCCGTCACCCCGCTCCAGCGTATTCTGCGCGA
Source organism: uncultured Alphaproteobacteria bacterium (assembly GCA_963748165.1). GTDB lineage: Bacteria > Pseudomonadota > Alphaproteobacteria > Rhizobiales > Xanthobacteraceae > Bradyrhizobium. The sequence continues at coordinate 44,195 of CAVVIM010000015.1, read as the reverse complement.
AACTATAGGACACATCGATTGCGCGCACCTCGACGCGGTTCTTGCGGGCATCGCCGACGATCTGCGCCGGGGCGTAAAAGCCCATCGGCTGCGAATTCAAAAGCCCGCAGCAGAATGCGTCGGGATGATAATGCTTGAGCCATGACGAGACGTAGACAAGCTGCGCAAAGCTCGCCGCATGACTTTCCGGGAAACCATAGCTGCCGAATCCCTTGATCTGTTCAAAGCAATTCCTGGCAAATTCAGCATCGTAACCGCGGGCGATCATGTTGCCGATCATCTTGTTCTCGAATTTGCCGATGGTGCCGACATTGCGGAACGTCGCCATGGCCCGGCGCAGGCCGTTGGCTTCCTCGGGAGTGAACTTCGCCGCCTCGATGGCGATCCGCATCGCCTGTTCCTGGAACAGCGGCACGCCGAGCGTCTTGTGCAGGACTTTATACAGTTCGTCCTTGTCGCCATGCTCGGGCGACGGCGACGGATAGTTCTCCTTCTCCTTGCCATTCCGTCTCCGCAGATAGGGATGCACCATGTCGCCCTGGATCGGACCCGGCCGCACAATGGCGACCTCGATGACGAGATCGTAGAAGGTGCGCGGTTTCAGGCGCGGCAGCATGTTCATCTGGGCGCGGCTCTCGACCTGGAACACGCCGAGCGATTCGCCCCGGCACAGCATGTCGTAAACCGGCTCCCGATCCTGGGGAATTGTCGCGAGCTCCCAACGCTCACCCTTATGCTGCGCGATCAAGTCAAAGCATTTGCGGATGCAGGTCAGCATGCCCAGCGCCAGCACATCGACCTTCATCATGTTCAAGGCATCGACGTCGTCCTTGTCCCACTCGATGAAGGTGCGATCCGCCATCGCGGCATTGCCGATCGGCACGTAGCTGTCGAGCCGGTCCTGCGTCAGCACATAGCCGCCGACATGCTGGGACAGATGCCGGGGAAACTCGATCAGCTCGGTGGCAAGCTCGATCGCCAGCCCGACCATCGAATTATCGGGGTCGAGCCCGGCCTGTTTCACCTGCATGTCATTGAGGCCCTTGCCCCAGCTTCCCCACACCGTATCGGCGAGCGCCGTGGTGACATCTTCGGTCAGCCCCAGCGCCTTGCCGACGTCGCGGATCGCGCTGCGCGGGCGGTAATGAATCACGGTCGCAATGATGGCGGCGCGGTGACGGCCATATCTGCGATAGACATATTGCATCACCTCCTCGCGCCGCGAATGCTCGAAATCGACATCGATGTCGGGTGGTTCCAGCCGCTCCCTGGAAATGAAGCGCTCGAACAGCAGATCGACCTTGGTGGGACTGACCGAGGTGACGCCGAGCACGAAGCACACCGCCGAGTTCGCCGCCGACCCCCGGCCCTGGCAGAGGATGTCCTGGCTGCGCGCATATTGGACGATGTCATGAACGGTCAGGAAATAATGTGCGTAGTTGAGCTCGGCGATGAGAGCGAGTTCCTTGCGCAAGATGGTGCGGAGCGCATCGTCAGGGCCGTCAGGAAAATGTTTCTTCACGCCGGCCCAGGTCAGATCTTCCAGATGCTGCTGCGCAGTTTTCCCCGGCGGCACCGGCTCGTCCGGATATTGATATCTGAGCTGGTCGAGCGAAAACCCGATGCGGCCGGCAAACCGCATGGTTTCCGCGATCGCCTCCGGCAGGTCGCGGAACAGCCGCGCCATTTCATCCGCGGGCTTGAGATGGCGTTCGGCATTGGCTTCAAGGCGCCGGCCAATGGCCTCGATGGTGGTCTTCTCGCGAATGCAGGTCAGGACATCCTGCAGGGGGCGGCGCGCCGGATGGTGATACAATACCTCGTTGGTGGCGAGCAGCGGCACGCCTGCCGCGCCGGCAAGCCGGTGCAGCCGCCCCAGGCGGCGCCGGTCATCGCCGCGATACAGCAGGCTTGCCGCAAGCCACACGCCTTGGGCGCGGCAATGCTGCAGCCGATCCAGCACCTTGAGCGCCGCTGCCGCCTCGAAGCGATGCGGCAGCGTCAGGATGAGAAGCTGTGCTTCGGCGAATTCCAGGAGATCATCGAGATGGAGGCGGCATTCGCCCTTCTCGGTATCGTCGCCCCGCTTGCCGCGGGTCAGCAACTGGCATAACCGGCCGTAAGCGGCGCGGTCGCGCGGATAGACCAGAATATCGGGCGTGCCATCCAGAAAGACGAGGCGCGAACCGATCAGAAGCTTTGGCTTGTGCTTGACCGCGGGATTGCCGAGTTCCTTGTAGGCCCGCACCACGCCGGCCAGCGTGTTGTGGTCGGCGATGCCGATGGCGGCAAGGCGCAAGGTACTCGCCTGATGCACATAGGCGCGCGGGTCCGAGCCGCCGCGCAGGAACGAGAAATTGGTCGTGATGCCGATTTCGGCATAGTCGGGAATGTTCATGCGAACAGCCCATGCACGAACCAGTTGGCAGGGGCAGGTTTGCCGTCCTCGTTCACGAGTTCGCTGCCGTAAAGCCCGTCGCGGTAAATCCAGAAGCGCAATCCTGATTCATCCTCGACGCGGAAATAATCGCGTGTCAGCACCTCGCCGTCCTGCTTCCACCATTCCATGGCGATGCGTTCAGGTCCCTCGACCCGGACCACCGCATGGGTGGCGCGCCGCCAGGTGAAGTGGTGCGGCGGCCCGTCCGGCACCGTGGCAAACGGCACCCTGATCGGCTCCGGCCTTTCGAACAACCGCAGCGGGCGTAGCGGCGGCTCGCTTGCCACGCGGGCCGGCCAGTTCGCCTGCAGCGCAGCGGCCAGATAATGCTGCGCCGGCGCCGCCATCACCGCGCGCTCCGGAATATGGCTGTCCTGCGGCAGGTGCACGACCACGCGCCGGCCGCCGATCCGCGCCGCGATCCGATCGATCAGATCGGCGAGTTCGTCATTGTCATGTACATTGGCATCGAGGTCGCGCTGCTGCGGCACGACGATTTCGGTACGGCTGGCGGACAGCCGAATGAGATCGAATCCGAAGCCGGGATCGAGCGGATCGTTCAAGGCTTCGAGCCGCTCGCGAAACAGCCGATCGATCACCTCGCTTCGGGTTGCGGGTTGCCCGGTGTCCACCATGATCGCGCGCAGGGTGCCGTCGGTGCGGAAGAAGCTCGCTTCCAGGCGCCGTGCGCCCTTGCCCTGTTGGTCCATCGCGGTGACCAGCATCTGCGCCAGGCGGGATAACGTTGCCGAGATCACGCCCTCGGTCGCCACCGGCTCGGCAAACCGTTTCTCCACGATGTAATCCGGCAGCGGCTTGCGCGGGCTGATCGGCGCATCGCCCTCGCCCAACGCCTGCTCCAGCAGGGTGGTGAAACCGGCACCGAACCTTGCCGCGATTTCGTGGCGGGCGCGGGCGGCCACATCGCCGATGGTGTTCAGCCCGGCGCGGCGCAGGCCACGGGTGATGGACGGATCGGCGCCGAGCGCGAATACCGGCAGCGGCTGGACCGCGGCGGCTTCCCCGCCCTCCCCGACGATGCGGCCATCGAGGTGATTTCGCAGGGTCCGCGCACAGACGGGGGTAGCGGCGATCGCGGCGCTGACGGCAAAGCCCTGCCGCCTCAGTGCGCCGCACAGCATCTGCATCAGCGCCGCTTCGCCGCCGAACAGATGGGCGCAGCCGGTGATGTCGAGAAACAGGCCATGCGGGGCATCGAGCGCCACCAGCGGCGTGAAGCGGTCGCACCAGTCGGCGATGTCGTTCAACAGGCTGGCGTCGGCGGCTTCATCGGCATCGAACACCCTTAATTGCGGGCAGATCGCGCGGGCGTTGGCGAGCGGCAGGCCGATTTCAAGGCCGAGACGCGCGGCAGCGCCATCGAGCGCAGAAATCTGCAGCGCGTTGTTTTGCCTGGCGACGACAATGCTGGGTGCATCGCCGCTTTGGCGGCAGGCATTTTCATCCGGCGCGGCGCTGCCGCATGCGAGCTGGCGCCGGATGCGGTCGATGGGCAGGCGCGGCAGCCACAGGCTGAGGATACGCCGCCGGTTCGCTGAAAAGGCACTCATCACATTTCCATTCCATGATCCATCGCCCAACCAGGCCATGACGATTGCGAACGAGTTGCGCGTCGAAGACAGGCGCCCCCCACGCATGCGAGGGGGCGGCGGGCGGCGAATGCGCCGCGCGCACGATCCATCGGGTCTCGGCGGTCGACGGCAGCGGCGCCGCCGCCACCCGCAGCACCAGACAGGTGACGCCGGAGGCCTGGGCGGCCAGCGTCAGCTTGCGGCTGGCGACAAGATCGAGCTGACGCGCCTCGCCCCACACTTCCAGCACCACGGCGCCCACCGCATCGCAGGCGAGCGCATCGGCCGCCGTCCGCAGCGCGCCGTCGACGTCGGCCGCGCGCACGCTTACCAGCAGACGCGGATCGAGCCCGAGTTCGGCCAGCCCGCTGGTCGACAGCGCCCCCGATTCAATTGCGGTGAAATCCTGCCTGACCCAGACCAGCGGCCGGCGTGGCGCCGCCCGCGCCATCAGCCCCGCGATGAATCCGGTGGCCGTGCCGCCGTGCCGGCCCTCGGCGAACACTTCATGCACGGCAGCTCTGGCGAGGCCGCCCTGCAATGTCGCATCCACGCCGGCATGACCGAGCGCCACCCGGTCGAGCGCGGAGGCAGCGCCGTGCATTTCGATGCGCTCGATGCTGCCGCGCAAAGTCGCAAGCGTGCTTAGGCGTGCGCCGGTCATGCGCCGCTCCTGAAAATTCGTACCCGTTACCGGTTCTTCGAATGAACCTGCTGCTGGCTCATTTGTTCATGATATGTTCTAATATAAAACTAACATCGGCCAGGGAGTCAATCGGCATCGGAATTTAAGTTTTTTGCCAGTGGAATCAAAGGGATTCAACAATGAATGGGCAAGGTAAGCTGGCCGATACGCCAAATATGAGGCCGCTTCATCGCCGTAGCCCGGATGGCGCGCAGCGCAATCCGGGAATCGCGATGCGGATACGACGGCCCCCGGATTACGCTGCGCGCCATCCGAGCTACGCATTCTCGCCGTCATTGCAATGGCGAAAGTGGATGCTCCTCGCCATAAGGCAAACCCATGCATCTCATCACTCTCGACAGCGAAACCGATTTTGATGGCTGGCGGAAAGCCGCGCACGCGGCCTGAACCAGCGCGTCCGGGACCAGAGGCGTGGGTGGCCGGGACAAAGCCCGGCCACATGCCTGTTTCAACCGGTTCAAGCCGCGGCGGCCAAATTCACCGCCGCCTCGGCCAGCGAGGTCAGACTCTCATCGGTCTTTCGCTCTTCCTGCAGGGTCTGATCCAGCAGACGCACCGCGTCCTTGATGCCGAGCTGCCGGGCCCACTGCTTGAGCGTGCCGTAGCGGGAGATTTCGTAATGCTCGACGGCCTGGGCCGCGGCCAGCATGCCGGCGTCGAGCGCCTCGCAGCCCTTGTACTCTTCCATGATCTCCTTGCCCTCGTCGAGAATGCCCTGGATCGCATCGCAGGTCTTGCCGCGCGCCGGCTTGTCGATCAGCTCGAAGATCTGCTCGAGCCGTTCGACCTGGCCTTCGGTCTCGCCATGATGCTTCTCGAACGCGGCGCGAAGCTTGTCGGAACTGGCCGCCTTCGCCATCTTCGGCAGCGCCTTCAGGATCTGTTTTTCGGCGTAATAGATGTCCTTCAGCGTGTCGAGGAAGAGGTCGTTGAGGTTTTTGTCTTTGGCGGTCATGGCGCGCTCCGTTGTGAGACCTGATTGAAGACGGGATTGTCCCGGCGGCTCAACGTCACCTCACGGGCAATGTTCCAGTCATTTCGGCCCGGAATCCATTTGGCCGCGATGACAGTGGCGCGATGGATTCCGGGTTCGCGCTGACGCGCGCCCCGGAATGACGGCGAGGGGGTGAATCTGCCCGACGGGCAAATCAGCGCCCTCTGCTATTGGAGGGACACGTTCCACGCACAGCTCGGACGCGTCTGCGCCGCGAGATCGGCGAAGACGTGTCGCCATCGGTGGCTCCATGGTTCGAGACGCCGCGCAACTGCGCGGCGCCTCTTCACGCCGCCAGCGTGTTTTCGACCAGCTTGATCCAGTACGAGGTTCCGAACACGATCGCCTCGTCGTTGAAATTGTAGGCGGGATGATGCAATCCGGCGCTGTTGCCGTTGCCGCAGAAGATAAAGGCGCCGGGCCGGGCCTCCAGCATGTAGGAGAAGTCCTCCGCGCCCATCATCGGCGGCATCGGATGAACATTGGCGTCGCCGGCAATCTCCTTCGCCACGTTGGTAGCAACGTCGGTCTGCAAGGCATGATTGACCGTGACCGGGTAGCCGGGCTCGTAGACCAGATCGATTTTCGCGCCGGTCATTTGCGCCACGCCCGAGACCACCTCGCGCACCCGCTTCTCGACCAGCTCCCGCGCTTCCGCGGTCAGGGTCCGCACGGTGCCCCTGAGTTCGGCGGTCTGCGGAATCACGTTGCGGGCATTGCCGGCATGGAATTCGCACATTGAAACCACCACCGAATCCAGCGGATCGATGCTGCGCGAGACGATCGACTGCAGCGCGGTGACAAGCTGCGCGCCGACCAGAACGGAATCGAGACATTTGTGCGGACGCGCCGCATGGCCGCCCAATCCTTCGATCCGGATATCGATGGCATCGGTGGCCGCCATCACCGGGCCGGAGCGGATCGCAAACGAACCGATCGGTATTCCCGGACCATTATGCATGCCATAGACCTGCTCGATGCCGAAGCGATCCATCAGCCCGTCGTTGATCATCGCCTTGGCGCCGGCGCCGCCCTCTTCCGCCGGCTGAAAAATCACCACTGCGTCGCCGGCGAAATTGCGGGTTTCGGCGAGATAGCGCGCCGCGCCGAGCAGCATCGCGGTGTGCCCGTCATGGCCGCAGGCATGCATCTTGCCCGGCGTCCTGGAAGCATAGGCCAGATTGGTCTGTTCCTCGATCGGCAGCGCATCCATGTCGGCGCGCAACCCGATCACCTTGACGTCGCCATTGCCTTTTGGCTTGCGGCCCTTGATGACGCCGACCACCCCGGTGCGGCCAAGACCGGTGGCGACTTCGTCGCAACCAAACTCGCGGAGCCGGTCCGCCACGAATGCTGCAGTGCGATGCACATCGTACAGCAATTCCGGGTGTTGATGGATATCCCGGCGCCAGGCCTGAATATCGGGCTGAAGGTCGGCGACACGATTGAGGATGGGCATGAAAAATCTCGGTTGCGGTGTGAGGCTTTGGCTTGGTCTAGCACGGACTGGCAGCCCGCCCAATATGCCGATTTGCGCACCCGGCAGATCGGAAATAAGAAGCCGGCACGACGGTCGTCGCAAACGGGCGGAAATCCAGGGATGCCGAAACGGCTGGAAGGTGATTTTGACTATATTGTCGTCGGCGCCGGCACCGCCGGCTGCATTGTCGCCAACCGCCTGTCGGCCGATCCCGCCAAGCGCGTCCTGATCCTGGAGGCCGGCGGCAGCGACAACTGGATCTGGTTTCACATCCCGGTCGGATACCTGTTTGCGATCGGCAATCCACGCGCGGACTGGATGTTCAGGACCGAGCCCGAGCCCGGCCTCAATGGCCGTTCGCTGGCCTATCCGCGCGGCAAGGTGATCGGCGGCTGCTCCGCCATCAATGCCATGATCTCGATGCGCGGCCAGGCCGCCGACTACGACCATTGGCGTCAGCTCGGGCTGACCGGATGGGGCTGGGATGACGTGCTGCCGACATTCCGGCGGCTGGAAGATCATTTCCTGGGCGAAAGCGAACATCACGGCGTCGGCGGCGGCTGGCGGATCGAAGCGCCGCGGCTGTCCTGGGCCATTCTGGACGCAGTCGGCGAGGCTGCCGAAGAAATGGGAATCCGGAAAACTCCGGATTTCAATACCGGCGACAATGAGGGCGTCGGCTATTTCCATGTCAACCAGAAGCGCGGACGCCGCTGGTCCTCGGCGCGGGGTTTCCTGAAGCCCGCCCTGCGGCGACCCAACCTGCGTCTGGAAAAGAACGTGATGGTCGATCGCCTGATCGTCGAGCACGGCCGCGCCGTCGCCGTGCGCTTCAGCCAGGGCGGCGAAATGGTCGAGGCGCGCGCGGGTGGCGAAGTGATCCTGTGCGCCGGCTCGATCGGATCGACCCAGGTGCTGCATCGCTCTGGGATCGGGCCGGCGGACTGGCTGGCCCCGCTCGGGATCGAAACCGTGCTCGATCGCCAGGGCGTCGGGCGCAATCTGCAGGACCATCTGCAGCAGCGCGCGATCTACCGGGTCGAGGGCATTCGCACCCTCAACGAGAGTTATTATTCGCTGCTCCGGCGCGGGCTGATGGGTGTCGATTATGCCTTGCGCCGCCGCGGCCCGCTGACCATGGCGCCGTCGCAGCTCGGAATTTTCACCCGCTCGGATTCACGCCGCGACCGCGCCAATATCCAGTTTCACGTGCAGCCGCTGTCGCTCGACAAGTTCGGCGACCCGCTGCACCGCTTTCCCGCGATCACGGTGAGCGCCTGCAATTTGCAACCGACCTCCCGCGGTACGGTGCGCATTCGCTCGACCCAGATCGATCAGGCGCCTTCGATCGCGCCGAACTATCTTTCGACCGACGAGGACCGCGAGGTCGCCGCCGACGCGATCCGCGCCACGCGACGGCTGATGAAGCAGCCGGCGCTTGCACCCTACCATCCCGAGGAATTCCTGCCGGGCCCGTCGGTCGGTGACGACGATGCCGCGCTGGCAAAGGCTGCCGGCGATATCGGCACCACGATCTTCCATCCCGTCGGCACCGCCAAGATGGGTGTCGGCAGCGATCCCCTGGCGGTCGTCGACGAGCGGTTGCGTTTTCGCGGGCTGGCCGGGCTGCGCGTGGTCGATGCCTCCGTCATGCCGACCATCACCTCGGGCAATACCAACACCCCGACCGCAATGATCGCCGACCAAGGGGCCGCGATGATCCTGGCGGATTCCCATTAGATCGCCGAAGAGCCGGCCGGCATCGCCTCGCAAGATCACGGAAACGTCATCCGCGGCCACCCCAACTCCGGCCCCCTGACGTGGCGAGGCGGGAATAAACCTCGCACCTCCCCGATCACGTCCCCGCAAGCCCAATCACGGGCCCATGGAGACGGCAATGAACGAGTTCGATCACGACTCTCATGATGAAGGCCGCGGCGTCAGCCGCCGGCGCGTGCTGGAATGCATGACCTGGGCCGGCACCGGCGTGCTCTGGACCATTTCAGGCGGCGTGCCGCGTTCGCTGGGACTGGTCGGTTCGGCGCAGGCGGAGCCGGCCGGCCTGACCTTTCTGCAGATCAGCGACAGCCATGTCGGCTTCGACAAGCCGGCCAATCCAAATGCCCTCGGCACCCTCGAGGAAGCGATCGTCAAGATCAAATCGATGCCGATCAAGCCCTCCTTCATGATCCACACCGGCGATATCAGCCATCTGTCGAAGGCATCCGAATTCGACGATGCCGACCGCATCATCTCGCAGGCCAAGCTCGACGTGCACTACGTGCCGGGCGAACACGACTTCCTCGACGAAGAGGTGAAGTTCTATCGCGAGCGCTACGGGCGTGGCGCGCAGGGTGCCGGCTGGTACTCGTTTGACGCCAACGGCGTGCACTTCATCGGTCTCGTCAACGTCGTCGACCTGAAGGCAGGCGGCCTCGGCAATCTCGGCGGCGAGCAACTGGAATGGCTGGAGCAGGATCTCAAGGGACGCTCCAAATCGACGCCGATCGTGGTGTTCGCCCACATCCCGTTGTGGACGGTTTATCCGACCTGGGGCTGGGGCACCGACGATGGCGCCCGCGCGCTGGACTACCTCAAGGGGTTCGGCTCGGTGACGGTGCTCAACGGCCACATCCATCAGGTGATGCAGAAGGTCGAGGGCAACGTCACCTTCCACACCGCGCGCTCTACCGCCTTCCCGCAGCCGGCGCCGGGCACCGCTCCCTCGCCCGGACCGATGAAGGTCGCCGACGACAAGCTGCGCAGCCTGCTCGGCGTCGCCAGCATCAATTTCAAGCCGGGCGAGCAGCGCCTCGCAATCATCGACACGCCACTGCAGGGCTGAAGGACATTCTCAGATGCGACTGACAACTCTCCGCAGCCTCGGTGCTGCTCTCGCCGTCGTTGCCGCCCTGTCCCTGCGCCCGGGCAACGCTTATGCCGAACCAACGACGGTAACCATCGACAATTTCACCTTCGCGCCGGCCGAGCTGACCGTGAAGGTCGGCACCACCGTCACCTGGAAAAACCACGATGACATTCCCCATACGGTGGTCTCGGCGGGCAAGTTCAGATCGAAGGCGCTGGACACCGACGACAGCTTCTCGTTCACGTTTACCAGCGCGGGCGATTACAGTTATTTTTGTTCGCTGCACCCGCACATGACCGGCATTATCAAGGTTGAGTAGCGGGCAAAACCAAGGCATCACAACAATGCCCGGCCGGCGGATCGAGGCCGGCCGGGTCCATGGATTTTCCGCGAACGCCGGACAAGGGGCAATGCCGGTCAATTTTTCCTCCGACGACACCGACAGAGCCCGGCGCTTTCGCGACGCCGCGCTGCCGCATCTCGACGATGCCTACACGCTGGCGCGCTACCTGCTCCGCGATCGATCCGACGCAGAGGACGCGGTGCAGGAATGCTATTTGCGCGCGCTGAAGCATTTCGACAGCTATCGCGGGCCGGCGATCAAGCCCTGGCTGTTCACGATCCTGCGCAACGTCTGCCGTGCCGAATTCGCCCGCCGCGCCGGCTCGCCCAGCGGCCTCGTCGACGATGCGCCTGACCATGCCGAGCCGACGCCGCTGTGGCACGAAACGCCGGAGACACCGGAGACCCACATGCTGCGCCAACGGGAGGCAGCGACGGTCCAGGAGCTTGTGGCCGCGCTGGCCGAGCCGTTCCGGGAGACCCTGGTGTTGCGCGAGATTCACAATCTTTCGTATCGCGAGATCGCCGATATCGTCGAGGCGCCGGTCGGCACCGTGATGTCGCGCCTCGCCCGCGCCCGCGCCATGCTGCGCTCGGCATGGATGGCGGAAGAGGAGCAACCGAGATGACGTGCGACGAGGCCGAGATTCTTCTTCACGCACTGCTCGACGGCGAACTCGACGCCGGCCATGCACGCGAGGTCGAAGACCACATCGCCGGCTGCCCGAAGTGCACCGCCGAGCTAGCCGCCTATCGGGAGATGCGCAAGGCCGTCATGGGCATCGATTTGCGCTATGCGGCTCCGCCCGGGCTTCGCCGCCGCATCGAGGCGTCGCTGCCACAGCCGCAGGCGCAAACGCGGGCGCCGAACCGGCGCTCGGTACTGCGAGGCTTTGCGATGGGATCGGCGATGTCGGCGATCGCGGCGACCGGCCTCGTCGCGATCATGCTGCGCAATGACGACGAACAGCGCATTCTGTCCGAGGTCGTCTCGGCGCATCTGCGCTCGCTGCAGGCGGGTCATCTGACCGACGTGATCTCCACCGACCAGCATACCGTGAAGCCGTGGTTCAACGGCAAACTGGACGTCGCGCCGCCGGTGATCGATCTGACCGCGCAGGGCTTTACGCTGATCGGGGGCCGGCTCGATTATATCGACGCACGGCCGGTCGGCGCGGTGGTATATCGGCGGCGCCAGCACATCATCAATCTGTTCGTTGCGCAGACCGCCGACACCGAACGCCACACGGCCAGAATGGAGACCATGCAGGGGTTCAACATCTGGCGCTGGAGCGATCGGGGATTGAATTACTGGGCGGTAAGCGATCTTGGCGCCGACGAACTCGCCGAATTCGGCGAGAAATTCCAGGCCGCGTCGCGCAGCGAAGGCTAGATCGGTTCGCGATACCGATCGCGCTATGCCGTCTTGCGGACGGCGTTGTCGACCAGGGTCTTGCCCAGCGACCAGATCGCGCCGGGGACCTTGTGGCTCGATGCGATCACGCTGTCGAACGCGGTCTCGATCCAGTTGCAATCCTGTTCGGTGATGGTCAGCGGCGGCAACAGCTTGATGGTGTGGCTGCCATGGCCGGAGACCTGAGTGAGGATCTTGTGATCCTTGAACAGCGGCACCGTGATGAGCTGGCAGAACAGGCCCTTGTTGGCGGATTCCAGAACGTTCCACGATGCCTTCAGCCGCAGTGACTTCGGCGGCCCGAATTCAACGCCGATCATCAGTCCCTTGCCACGAACTTCTTTCATCAGCTCATAGCCGGGAACCATCCGCGTCAGCGCCAGGCGAAGTTCGGCGCCGCGTTTGGCGGCGGCCTCGACCAGCTTTTCCGACTTGAGCACTTCGAGGGTTGCGATCCCCGCCGCCATCGCCAGGTCGTTCTTCGCGAATGTCGACCCGTGCACGACGGCACGGTCCATTCGATTGAATATCTTGTCGAAGATGCTTTTGCGGGTCAGCAATGCGCCGACCGGAACATGACCGCCGGACAGCGCCTTGGCGAGCAGCACCATGTCGGGCTCGACGTTCCAGTGCTCGACCGCGAGGAACCGTCCGGTCCGGCCGATCCCGGTCTGGATCTCATCGGCGACGAGCAACGTGCCGTAACGCTTGCAGAGCGCCGCGGCGCCCGGCAGGAATTCATCGGTGGGCAGGTTGACGCCTTTGCCCTGGATCGGCTCGACAATAAACGCCGCCACCTCGCGCGAGGACAGCGCCTGCTCGAGCGCGGCAAGATCGTTGAAGGGAACCGCCGTGCATCCGGGCAGCAGCGGTTCGAAACCGCCGCGGAAGTTCGAATCGTCGGTCAGTGACAGCGCGCCATAGGATAGTCCATGGAACGAATGGGCGCAGTACACGATACCGGGGCGGCCGGTGGCGCTGCGGGCGAATTTGATCGCCGCTTCGACACATTCCGCCCCCGAATTCGCAAAAAAGACCTTGTCCAGATAAGGTATGTATTCCAGCAGCCGCTCGGCCAGCACACCGGCCAGCGTCGAAACGTCGAGTTGAACGAGGTTGGGCAGATCGCTATCGAGGACGCTCTTCAATGCCTGACGCAGCGCCGGATGGTTCCGTCCGATCGCAAAAACGCCAAACCCGCTCAGTAAGTCGAGATAGCGGGCACCGTCACGATCAAAAAGGTACTGGCCTTGACCCTTCTGAAAGCCGACATCATAGCCGATCGTCTTGAGGACCCTGACGAGTTGCTCGTTCAGATGCCGCGAATGCATGGAACTGCGCTGCGCCTGGCGGTCCACAAACATCTCGGAAACATCTAGATTTGAATATAACATCGGCTACATACTTCGGTTGATGGCCATTTCGTCAACTGAAAACACCCAATGCGGCGTTATGCCCGCTTGGACCATCTTCTTAAAGCACAGGTTTAGACCATGTTGCACTGCCCACCATCGATCATGCGTACGGTAGCATATTCCGGACTGTTTCTGACCATCAGCGTTGCCTCGGCCTTGGCGGCGGATCCCAGCGGCGACTGGAGGGTGGCGGACGGTGTCGCCGACATTCGCGTTGCCGAGTGCGATGGCAGCATGTGGGGGGTTGTCGCGTGGGAGAAGATCCCGGGCGGCCACGACACGCACAATCCCGACGTGTCAAAACAGAACAGGCTTACGCTAGGCATGCCGATCCTGCTCGATATGAAGAAGAAGGACGGCACCGACCAATGGGAAGGACAAGTTTACAACGCCAAGGACGGACAGACCTACAGTTCGACGATTCGTCCCGTCGGCACCGACCAGCTTGAGATCCAAGGCTGCGTGCTGGGCTTTCTCTGCGGCGGCGAAACCTGGACGCGCGTGGCGGGGCCGATTCCCTCCAGCCCGGTCAACAGCATGGCCAAAGGCGCGCCGAAGAGCACCGGCTCGATTCCCAAGACCGGAGCGCACAAGACGATCGGTGCCGCCAACCCCGCCGCCAAACTGCCGGTGCAAAAGCAGGCGGCGGCAACGGCGGCGCACCCGGCTGATCCCGTCGGCGACATCTGTCTACTCCCCGACATCGCGCGGTTTGCCCATTAGCGCCGGCTGGAACAACAACACCGCCGCGAGCGTCATCACCAGCGACAGCGCGAGCAGCTTGCCCATGCTCGCGGTGCCCGGATGACTCGATAGCCACAGGCTGCCGAACGCGGTCGCCGTCGTCATCGCACTGAAAAAGATGGCGCGGGTCAGGCTCGACTGCAGCAGATTGGTCCTGCCGGCCCGCCACGCCGTGACATAGTAGATCTTGAACGCGACGCCGACCCCGAGCAGCAGCGGCAGCGCGACGATATTGGCGAAGTTCAGCGGCAGCCCGATCAGCACGCAGATCTCCAGCGTCACCGTGCCCGCCACCAGCAGCGGCACCAGCGTCAACAGCACGTCGGTAAGCCGCCGCAGCGCCAGCCAAAGCAGCAGGCTGATCACGATCAGCGCCCACAGACCGGCATGGATAAAGGCCCTGACGACGGTATCGCCGGATTTGAGTATCGAAACCGGACCGCCGATCGCATTCGGTTCGGCGGCGAGCACCGCGCCGGCGAACTTCCGCAATGTGTCGTTGTCGTTGGGATCGCCCCGCGGCAGCGCCTCGACGCGTTGCAGGCCGTCCTTGGTCTTCCACGAAGCCACCAGATCGGCCGGCAAGGTCTGCAGACTGACCGGTTGCGCCTGCAGCGATTTCTTGAGCTGGTCGAGCACGATCTTCAGCGGCGTCACGAAGATGGCCTGGGTCTTGTTCCGCATCGCCTCGCTCGATCCGGCGAGGTTTGACAGCGCATCGGCGAGACGCCGCGATGCCACGGCGCCGGGGCCGGTTGCATCGCCGGCCGCCTTGCGCAGGCTTGCCGCCAATTCGTTCAAGGCCTGAACGTTCTCCTGGTCGGATGGCGCGGGATCGATCGAATCCGGATTGAGCGCGGGATCGAGCACCTTGGCGCCCTCCGCGATCAGCTTGAGTTTTGCCGGCTGGTCGTCGGGCACGAAGCTTTCAAGCGACATGACACGAAGAACCTCCGGCACCTTTTCCAGACGCGCGGCAATCTTCCGGGCGTCCGCGTCGGAATTCGTCATGACGTTGATGGCGTTGGCGCCGGTGTTCGGATCCTTCCGGAGGTCGAGGAAGGTCGCGATCGATTCAACCTTCGGGCTGCGCAGGTTGATCGGATTGAAGTCGAACCTCAGGAAATAAAGCAGTGGCAGGCCGGCCACCGCGACCACCAGGGTACCGACAATGATGCCGATGCGATGTTTCTCAAGGAAGTGATCGACCGGCGCCAGGAAGGCATAGCCGACGGCTTCCTTCTCGCCGGGCGGGTTGAGCAGGCTCAGCAACGCCGGCAGTAGCGTGATGCTCGACAGAAATGCGATCAGCATGCCGACGCCGGCGATCTCGCCGAGTTCGGAGACGCCCTTGTAATCGGTCGGCAGGAACGAGAGGAATCCGGCCGCCGTCGCCATCGCCGCCAGCGAAAGCGGGACCGCGACATATTCGGCGGCCTGCACCAGCGCCGTCTGCAGGTCATTGCTCTTGAAGCGCTCCGAGCGGTAGCGAACGCTGAACTGGATGCCGAAATCGACGCCGAGACCGATGAACAGGACCGCGAACGCGATCGATAGCAGGTTCAGCGAACCCACCATCATCAACCCCAGCGCGGTGGTGATCGACAGGCCGACAAAAAGATTGAGGAAAACCGCCGATATGATCTTGGTCGAATGCAGCGCCATCCAGAGAATGAACAGCACCACCAGCACGGTGCCGATGCCGTTGACGACGGCGCCGTCCGCGACGGTTGCGAATTCCTCGTTGGCGATCGGAACCGGTCCGGTCAGCCTGACCCGGGCGCCGTATTCGCCGGCAAGATTGAGGTCCTTCGCGGCCTGCCGGATGGCGTCGGTCGCATCCTTGCCGGGCTCGAGCGCGTTGAAATCGAGCACCGGCTTCAGTTCGATAAAGGAGCGCCGGTCGGCATCGGTCAACGGCTTGTCGCTGACCAGTTCGCGCCAGGAGAAGGTCCCCGAGCCGGTAGTCAGGACGTGCTCGACCGTGTCGGCGATCTGCGTGAACGGCCGCGCGGTGCTGTCGAGTTTGAATTCGCCGCGCTTGATGCCGACCAGCCCGGTCTCGAGCGCGCCCGTCAATCCGCGCAGGCTGGGGTCACCCGCCATGATTTCGATCAGCGGCGCAGCCGAGGCGAATTGGCTGGTGAGCTGGGCAACCTCTGCCTGGGGCAGGAACAGCAGCCCGTTCTTTTCGAAGAATTCGCCTGAACCGAGCGCCACAACCGACTGGAAATGCTTGGTATCGCCGGTCAGTTTCTGCTTCAGCGCATCACCCGCGGCGCTGGTCAATTCCGGCGTCGGCGCATCCACCACGGCCAGGATGGTGCTGTCGCGATCGAAGGCATGGTCGAACTGGTTGTCGCGCTGGCGCCAGTCCAGTTTTGACGAAATCAGCGTGTTGATGTCGGTATTGATGGAAAAGTTACGAGCCGTGTAGAAGCCCGCTGCGATCGCAAGGATGAGTGCGACGAGGACAGTAACAAAGGCAAACCGCGTGCAAGCTTTAACGACCGTTACGACAATCCTTGTCAGCACATCTTTTCTTTCTAAATGCGAAGAGCGGCCCGGAAACGCCCCGCTGTCTATCGGAGTTCCACCGGCCGATCTAACGTTGTTTTGGAGGCTTGGTCTTCACCGGACGAACAGACAGAGCAAACTTGCCCAAATCGCGGTCGGGGGCTGATAAATCCGGATCGGCCCGCGGTAAAGTGACGAACAAGTGAGGCTCGCCGGGTTTCACCCAGTCTAAGGTCGGGTGTTACGCTGTATCCCGTTACCGGTGCTCATTTGCCAGGCGGAACTTTTTGCGATCTACCTTTTCTATCAGATCGTTTTTTGACACAAAGCCCTGTTCCTCCATGTGCTTAAGCGCGGAACGGAGGGGCGGTCGGTCAAACGGCCGACAACGTGGCCGCGCGGAGACAAAGAATGGGTTCGGTCAACGTGCGTAACGGGCGTCCAATGGAAGTGTTTTTAGCGCAGCCGCGCGGGTTCTGTGCAGGCGTGGTGCGCGCGATCGAAATCGTCGAGCGCGCGCTCGAAAAGTATGGCCCGCCGGTCTATGTGCGCCATGAGATCGTCCATAACAAATACGTGGTCGAAAGCCTTAAAAACAAGGGCGCCATCTTTGTCGAGGACCTGTCGGAAGTGCCACCGCATGCCGTTACCGTGTTCAGCGCCCATGGCGTGGCGAGGAGCGTCGAGGAGGAAGCCGCGGTGCGTGGCCTGCCGGTCCTCAACGCGACCTGTCCGCTCGTGACCAAGGTCCACAACCAGGGCAAACGGTACATGTCGAAGGGTCGCGCACTGATCCTGATCGGGCATGCCGGGCACCCCGAGGTCGAGGGAACCATGGGCCAGGTTCCCGGCCCGGTGCTGCTGGTCCAGAATGTCGACGACGTCGCGGCCTTGAGCCTGCCCGCGGACACCCCGGTCGCCTATATTACCCAGACCACCCTCAGCGTCGACGACACCAAGGACATTATTGTCGCGCTCCAGCAGCGATTTACGGACATTCAAGGCCCGGACATCCGGGATATCTGCTATGCGACACAGAACCGCCAATCTGCGGTAAGGGACCTCAGCAAGCTGGTGGACGTCATCCTGGTGGTGGGGGCCGCCAATAGTTCCAATTCGAACCGGCTGCGCGAAATCGGCACCGAAGTCGGCGTCGCGAGTTATCTGATTGCCGACGGGAGCGAATTGAACCCGGAATGGCTGAAGGATGCAAAGGCCGTCGGCATTACCGCCGGTGCCTCGGCACCGGAGGTTCTTGTCGATGACGTGATCGAGGCCCTGCGACGCATCGGACCGGTCGAGGTATCGGTGCTCCCCGGCCGGGAAGAAAATATCGAATTTCGGCTTCCGGCAGAACTGACCGCAGGCTGATCCACTTCTCTACTGAATTCAGAAAGAAACGTAATGGCAATACCGTTCTTCAAGGAAATGCGGATCGGCGGCTATCTGATCAAGCAGAAACTGCTCGGCCGCAAGCGTTATCCGCTGGTGCTGATGCTCGAGCCGCTGTTTCGCTGCAACCTCGCCTGCGTCGGTTGCGGCAAGATCGACTATCCCGACGCGATCCTCAACCGCCGCATGTCGGCGCAGGAATGCTGGGACGCGGCCGAGGAGTGCGGCGCGCCGATGGTGGCCATTCCCGGCGGCGAGCCGCTGATCCACAAGGAAATCGGCGAAATCGTGCGCGGCCTGGTGGCGCGCAAGAAGTTCGTGTCGCTATGCACCAACGCGTTGCTGCTGGAAAAGAAGCTCGATCTGTTCGAGCCGTCGCCCTATCTGTTTTTCTCGGTGCATCTGGACGGGTTGCGAGATCACCACGACAAGGCGGTCTCGCAGAAGGGCGTGTTCGATCGCGCCGTTTCCGCGATCAAGGCTGCGAAAGCGCGCGGTTTTACCGTCAACGTCAACGCCACGATCTTCGACGGGCATGCGGCCGAAGACATCGCCAAATTCCTCGACTTCACCACCGAACTCGGCGTCGGCGTTTCCATGTCGCCGGGCTATGCCTATGAGCGCGCGCCCGACCAGGAGCACTTCCTCAACCGGACCAAGACCAAAAAGCTGTTCCGTGACGTGTTCGCGCTCGGCAAGGGCAAGAAGTGGAATTTCATGCATTCCGGCCTGTTCCTGGATTTTCTGGCCGGCAACCAAGACTACGAGTGCACGCCCTGGGGCATGCCGGCGCGCAACATCTTCGGCTGGCAGAAGCCCTGCTACCTGCTCGGTGAAGGCTACACCAGGACCTTCAACGAGTTGATGGAGACCACCGATTGGGAGACCTACGGCACCGGCAAATACGAGAAGTGCGCCAACTGCATGGCGCATTGCGGCTACGAGCCGACGGCCGCGAACGCGGCGCTGGCCGATCCGCTGAAGGCGATGTGGGTGGCGCTGCGCGGGGTGAGGACGACCGGGCCGATGGCGCCCGAGATCAATCTCGATAAGCAGCGGCCGGCGCAGTACATCTTCTCGGCGGAAGTGCAGAAACGCCTGTCAGAGATCCGCCGTGACGAGGCCCTCGCCGCCCAGCAGAAAGCCTCGACAGCCGCGTAGGCTGCGCAGCGCGCGGTTGAAATCGATCCCGGTGGAGACCAGTGCGCGCAAGGTCAGCGGGTTGCGTGCCACACCGCGCAGCACCTTGCGCAAATCGATGTCCCCGTTGGGCTTGATCGCCGCCATCGCCAGCGCCGGCAAAGCCCGGCTGGCGGGGTCGCTGATGACGCGCAAGGCCGCGAACGGAAGACCGACCTCGGCGGCATAGGCGGCGGCGATATGGCTCTCCATGTCGACGGCTGCGGCCCCGGTCTGCGACCACAGGGCGGCCTTTTTGGCCCGGGCCGCGATCACCTGCTCGACGCCCGCCAGGCCACGCCTGACGACGCGGCGGCGCCCCAAAGCGACATTGGCGATCAGCTCTTCGTTCAGCGCCAGACCGGCCAGCCAGCGGGTGTCGCCGGCCATGACCTCGGTCGCGACCACGACATCGCCGGATTTCAGTTCCGGATCCAGTCCACCGGCAACCCCGAAGCTGATGACGCCCCTGATGCTGGAGGGGTCGACCACGGTCAAAAGCGCCCGCAATTGCTTCGGATCGCTGCTGCTGCAGATGACGGTCATGCCGGGGCCGGCCGCAATTCGGGCCTCCTGCACCAGACCAGTCACAATCAACACCGGCCGCCGGTCAATTCGATTGCCCGCGGAAACCCCGTCCCCCGCCCCCAAATTCACATTCCGACCCCTACCACCCTGCTGTTGGTGCTGCTCAAATTCCGATACCGCGCTAGCGCCCAGAGCGGAAAGAACTTCGCGTAGCCATGATAACGCAAATAAAACACCCGCGGAAAGCCCGTTGCCGTGTAGCGCTGCTCGTCCCAAAGGCCTTTTTCGGTCTGTGTGCCTTTCAGGTACTCGACCCCCCGGGCGACCGCCGGATGGCCGACCTCGCCCGCGGCCATCAACCCAAGCAAGGCCCATGCCGTTTGCGAGGCGGTCGCGGGAGCCCCCTCAAAACCCTTATAGTCGAGTTGGTAGCTGGTGGCATCCTCCCCCCAGCCGCCATCAGCGTTCTGAATCGACACCAGCCAATCCACCGCTTTGCGGATCGCCGGGTCCTGATGGCTGACGCCGGCGGCGTTCAGCGCGCACAGCACCGACCAGGTGCCGTAGATGTAGTTCAGTCCCCAGCGGCCATACCATGACCCCTCGGCAAGCTGGGTCCGCCGCAGATAGGCGACCCCGTCGGCGACATGCTTGCTGGTTTGCGCGGTTTCGCCGAGTTGAGCCAGCATCGAGACGCAACGGGCGGTAACATCCTCGGTCGGCGGATCGAGCAGCGCGCCGTGGTCGGAGAACGGGATGTTGTTGAGATAGTATTCGAGATTGTTGACGTCGAAGGCGGCCCAGCCGCCATTGCGGCTTTGCATGCCTTCGATCCACTCGCGGCCGCGCGCGATCGCCACATCATATTGCTGGTCCGGATTGGCGCGCCGGGCGCGGTCCATCGCCATCACCACGACCGCGGTATCATCGAGGTCGGGATAGTAGGCATTGTTGTACTGAAACGCCCAGCCGCCAGGTCGAACCTCCGGCCGTTTCACCGCCCAGTCGCCCTTGATATCCAGCACCTGCTTCGGCAGCAGCCAGTCCAGCCCCTGTTTGGCCGACCGCAGCGCCGCTTCGCCTCCGGCTTCGATCATGGCGTGGCAGGTCAGCGAGGTGTCCCACACCGGCGAGACGCAAGGCTGGCAATAGGCCTCGTGCTCACCGATCACCAGAAGCCTGTCCAGCCCCCGCCGCGTGATCGCGCGCGGCGGGTAGTCCGCGGGCTTGCCGAGCACCTCGTACATCATCACGACATTGGCCATTGGCGGGTAGATCGCGCCCAATCCATCCTCGCCGTTCAGCCGTTGTTCGATGAAGGCGACCGCGCTGTCGATGGCACGGGCCCGCAGCTTCTCCGGAAACAACGGCTCGATCGCCCGCAGCACGGTGTCCAGCCCGCGGAACAGCAGAAACCAGCCCCAGGTTTGATGCGGCGCCTTGGCGGTCATTCCGATCGAATGCGGCTGCTGCAGGAACAGCTCGTCGATACCGACGCCGCTGACGTTCTTCGCCCGCGGCTTCAGCGCCGCCAGAACCAGCAGCGGCACGATCGTGGTTCGCGCCCAGTATGAAATCCTGTTGAGGTGAAACGGCGACCACATCGGCAGCAGCATGATCTCGACCGGCAGCACCGGCACGCTGCGCCAGGTCAGAACGCCGAACATCGCCAGCATGAATCGCGTGAAGACGTTGCTGTGAATGGCGCCGCCGCGCGAGCGGATGGCCTCGCGCGCCCGCACCATGTGCGGCGCGTCCGGGAAATCGCCAATCATCTTCAGCGCGAAGTAGGCCTTCACGCTGGCGCTCATGTCGAATGCGCCGTCATGGACCAGCGGCCAGCCGCCATGGGCGCCCTGAATCCGGCGCAGATAGTTCGCAATTTTGCCTTCCAGCACGGTGTCGACCGGCTCGCCCAGATAATGGCGCAGCAGCACATATTCCGCCGGGATGGTGCAGTCGGCTTCCAGCTCGAACACCCAGTGTCCGTCCGGCTGTCGGATGTCGAGCAGCGCCCGCGTCGCCGATGCGATGCTCGCCTCGAGGCCTGCCGGGTCCCTTGCGCCAGCGCTGCTATGGCCGGAATGCATGTCGCTCAGTATCCGCTCTATCTGCCGCTTCCCGGGCTCCCCCGGCACAATCAGGCCCGCCGCATGGCGAGGACAAGGTCGGCGGCACGATCCCCGGATCGTACCGATCCTTCGATGGTCGCCGGCAACCCCGTATCAGTCCAGTCGCCCGCGAGAAACAGATTTTTCCACGCGGTGGTCGGACCCGGCCGCAGGGCATTCTGCTCTGGCGTGGCCTCGAATGTGGCACGGCGCTCCCGCACGATTTGCCAGGGCGGCAGCTCGCCCTGAATGCTGGCGGCCTTGCAGACGTCCCGCCAGAGCGCCTGCGCCAGTTCCTCACGCGGCATATCGACCAGGCGGTCGGCATTGCTGATGGTGATCGACAGCCGCTGCGGAAACGAAAACAACCACTCCACCAATCCGCCGACGACACCGAGGATCGGCGGCAGATCGCGGGGCGGATTGAAGCGGAAATGCCCGTTGACAATCGCCCGGAACCTGGACGGGGTTTTCAGGCCCGGCAGCAGCCCGGCCGCGGCGCGCGGCGGGACCGCCATCACCACGGCTTCATCCGCCGCGATCGGGACAACCTGATCGCCAAACCTCAGTTCGCCGACGCGGCCGTCCGACATCGCGAGCGCGCGCAGTTCGTGCTCAAAGCGAACCTCGGCGCCCTTGGCCCGCAGCAGCGTGATCGCGGGTTCGACCAGCACCGCGCTCAAGCCGTCCCGTGCGATCAGCGGCCGGCAGGCCTTGCCTCCGGCCAGCAGCGTTTCCCGCACCACCGCGCCGGCCAGCCCCGCGGAGCCCTCGGGCGGATCGACATTGAGCGCCGCCAGCAGCAACGGCTGCACCAGCCGCCGGTAAAGGATTCCCTGGCACGGGATGGTATCGCCGACCGGCTTGCCCGTTGCTGCCCAGATCAACGGCGCCAGGGCCAGGTAGTCGCGCAGGCCGGTGTCGGGCACACGGCGGGATTCATCGAAGATCCACAGCGGCAGCCGGCCGTCTCCGAGATCGAGTTGCCAGCGCTGTCCCGTCGTCAGATCCACAAACGGAAACTGGGCATGTTGCGGCCCGACCAGCCCGGCTTCGGTGCCGATCGACTTCGCATAGGCGAGTGCGTGACGATTGCCCGACAACAGCAGATGATTGCCGTTATCGATGGTCAGGTTGGTCGCGGCGTCGAAATAGGAACGGCAACGGCCGCCGGCCTGCTGGGTGGCCTCGTGGAGATGGACCTTGAAACCGGCATCGGCCAGCCGGACGGCCGCCGACAGGCCTGAAATTCCGGCGCCGATGATGTGTGCCGTCTTTTGCATCAGATCAAAGCGTAGCGGATCAGGATGGCGATGCGGGCCATCTTGTTGACGCGAACCGGAGCGCGCGGCGGTGCGAATCCCCTCGCCACCAGCAATGCCAGGATCGCGCGGTAGTATCGCGACATGATCCGGGGCGCGCGCACCACCCGCCGCGGGTTGCGGTTCATGACTTCATCGGCTTTTTCAAAATGTGCCTTGGCCCGCTCGGCCAGCGGCCCGCATACGCCGGCCAGCGCCGGATCGGAGGTCACCGCAAGCGGATCGTCGCTGGCAATTCCCGCCTGCAGCAGCGCTTCGCGCGGCAAATACAGCCGGCCGATGCCGGCGTCTTCGTCGATATCGCGCAGGATATTGGTCAATTGCAGCGCCCGGCCGAGGTGATGCGCAAGCTGGATGCCGTCATCCTCGGGCAGACCGAATATCCGCACCGACAACCGTCCGACCGCGCTGGCCACGCGGTCGCAATACAGATCGAGCGTGGCAAGGTCCGGCGCGCGGATATCCTGCGGCACGTCCATCTCCATGCCATCGATGATGGCCAGGAAATCCTCGCGCTTGAGGCCGAATTGCCGAACCGAGGCGGCGTAGTCGCGCAGCCGCGCCGGCGGACGGCCCTGGTACAGCGCATCGATATCGTCCCGCCACTGCTGCAGCGCCGCCAGCCGCTCGGGGCGCGGGCCATCGGAATCGGCGATATCGTCGACCTGCCGGCAGAAACTGTAGATCTGGAACATGGCGTCGCGCTGCTCGCGCGGCAGGATGCGCATCGCCGCGTAAAACGAGCTGCCGGACGCGGTGGTGCCGTAATTCGCGGGAGCCGCCGCCGTTTCCGCCGTCATGCGCCGGCCGCCGGTCGGGATACAGGCCGGCGTCCGATCAGCCGGCGAGTGATTTCGCTCGCGACGCCACCGATGCTGTGCGCCAGCAACTCGACGGGACTGAGATGGACCCGCTCGCTGAGCGGATCGCGCAGCTTGAGCAGCCCGACGATCCTGTCGGCAAAGCACTGGATCACCGAGATCTCGAGCCCGAGCCGGAAATCCTTTACTTCGCCACACAGCGACTTGCTCTCATCAAGCAAGGCCGCAGTTCGCGCCGCAAGCGAATGCAGGCATTGCAGCAGCGGCGCCGAGGCCCGCCCGGCTGCCAGTTCTTCGGCGGACGCGCCTGCCGCCGCCAGCGCATCGCGCGGAAGATAGACCCGGTTGAGATCCCTGTAGTCCTTGGCGCAGTCCTGCAGGTGGTTGTTGATCTGCAGGCCGGCGCAGAGCGCGTCGGAAGCCGCCCAGGTCGACGTGCTTTCGCCGTGAACGTCGAGCATGAAGCGTCCGACCGGCATGGCCGAATACCGGCAATAGTGGATCACCTCGTCCCAATTCTCGTAGCGAAGCTTGGTCACGTCCATTCGGAACGCCGTCAACACATCGAGCGCATGGCGTGGCGGCATCGAACGCTGCGCCAGCGCCTGACGCAAATTGACGGCCTCGGGCTGGCTGTCGCCCTTGCCCAGCAGTTCGGCCTCAAGCAGATCGAGATAGGCGAGCTTGTCCTGGGCGGCGAGCGTCGCATGATCGGCGATGTCGTCGGCGGTCCTGACGAAATTATAGAACGCCAGGATCAGCGCCCGGTGGCGTGGATGAATGATCCACGACGCGACCGGAAAGTTCTCGTCGCGGTGAGTCTTGCCGGATCGCAATTCGTTCGCGGTGGTCATCGACGGCTGGCTTCATTGGTCGGGGGCATCACGATGTGGCATGCGACAACGTGGCCGCACGCCATGGATCGCGCATCCCCATATAGGGGAATACGTGGCCAAAACCAATGCTACCCGCGATGGCGGGCCGATCCCGGCCACACCCGATTGCAGCCCTGGAGCGGGGCCTGCTGCGGCGAAAGGCGGGGAACTGTGCTTGGCCTACTGCCCGTGGTCCTTCAGGACCTTGTCGCACGCCACGGACAATTTGGCACGGTTTTGCTGAAGGCAGGCGAGAACGGTGAAGTCGCCCTGATCGATGACGGGACGGCAGTGGCGCTGAACGTCGCGGACGCAGGCTTTCTGCTCCTCCGGCGTGCCGCTGCGCTGCGGTTGCAGCGGCTGGGCGATCGCGCCAGTTGAGACCGACATCGACAACAGGGTGAGTGCAAGCAAGAACCTAGACATCATATTCCTTCACTGTGACCGCGGAGAATTCCGATCCCGCATAGCACATGGATGGCACGGAACCGATTACTCGGATTGCGAACGCCACGAACCGCGGCGACGAACAACCCAACAGCGCTGGTAAATGCGGCCAAATTTACGGCGCGCCCTCAACTTCAAATAACGGCACCTCCCGGGCGGACCAGGAGTATCGATAACCGATTGATGTTGAATTGTTATTTCATCGATTCGGTTGTGTTCCCCAGATCCCTGGCGGCACGACTTCGCCGATCGTCCCGGCGATGGCGGCCGTGAGCGGGAGAATCTCGACGTTTATTTGCCGGCGCGGCGCAGAAATGCGGTTCGCCGAGGTCGGCTTTGCTGTATTTTGAAATTGACGATCACCTCCCGCGGGCGCGACGGCTGAGTCGTCGTTTGAACCTAACGCACTGCGGCGGCACTAATCTTTGCGGCGGGACGTCTCCGGCATGAGAACTCGATTTGAATGGGAAAATTCAATATGAAGCGGGTTGTTTCAATTCGGTTTGGACAGGCGATCAGGATTGCCGCCGTCGGCGCCGCGCTGATGTGGTCGGTGTCGGCAAGCCACGCGCAATCGGGACCATTCGTCGGCTTTGACGGAACGTGGTCGGGCAACGGTACCGTTGCGCTGTCCGACGGAACCACCGAACGGATCCGCTGCAAGGCGGACTACAAGGTCAACGACAACGGGCTCGGCCTGAAGCAGAGCCTCCGCTGCGCCAGCGATAGCTATAAATTCGACCTGAGCAGCGATGTCACGAGCCAGGGCGACCGCATTTCCGGCAACTGGAGCGAAGCCAGCCGCAACGTGTTCGGCAATCTGCAGGGCACCGCTGGCGGAGGCCAGATCGATGTGTTCGTCGAGGCCGCGGGTTTTGCCGCCAGCCTGAGCTTGCGGACCAGCGGCAACCGGCAGACCGTCCAGATCAGCTCCAAAGGCGAGATCAGGGGCGTGAACATCACCATGGTCAAGAGCTGACGCCGCGACGTCACGAAGCCGACCCGATCACTCCACCGGATTGGCGCGACCCGCCGTGCCGTGCAGCCGCTGCGACAGGTTGATCAGGAACATCGCCGTCGGCCGCAGGATGAAGAGATCCGCGACCAGGGCCGAGACCATCGCAAAGGCACTGAGCCAGCCGAACAGGCGCAACGACGGCAAGTCGGAAAACACCGTCACCACAAGACCGCAGGCCAGCACCACCGTGGTCAGGATCAGCGCCGGACCGACCAGCACGGTCGCGCGCTCGACCGCGAGCGCCGGACTGACGCCGGGCGTCGTCTCGAGCCGCAACCGATTGAGGAAGTGGATGGTCGCGCTGAGCCCAAGGCCGAACGATACCGTGAGCGCCACCACGCTGGCGAATTGCAGCCCCTCCCCGAGCAACCACAGCACCGTGCCGGAAAGCACCACCGGGAAAATCCCGGGCAGGATACAGGCGAGCCCCACCACCCATGAGCGGAAGGCAAGTCCGATAAAGAGCGCAACGAAGGCGAACTCGATGGTCAGTCCGCGGTTGAGCTTCTCGATCATGTTGGCGCTGTTGCGCGCGGCGATCGCGGACAGCCCGGTAACGGCGATCTCATAGCCGGGATGCTTGTTGCGGACGGCGTCCAGCGCCGTGTCGAGCTTCTCGACCACCGGCAGGATCTGGCTCGAATCGAGATCCGGCACCCTGCCCGACACCACGACCGCATCCTGGTCGGCGGAAATGAAGCGCCGCACCAGATGCTTCGGCAGCAGATTGACGTATTCCTTCAGCGTCGCGACATCGGTGGTGCCGACCTTCTCGGCGAGCCAGCGCCGCAGCGTCTCAAGCGACCAGACGTTGCCGACACCGGCCTGGGTCTCGACCATCGCATGGACGTCCGCGATCGTCTGCAACGTTTCCGGAGCGTACAGCGACTCGCCCTTGGGGAATTCGATCAGCACGTCGATGGGATTGGCGCCGGTGAGCTTGGCATCGAGGCGCGCCGCTCGCCGCAACCGCCTGCTGCTTGTTCGGCACCTGGTCGGCCAGCCGATAGCGCGGCTGCAGATGGCCGTAGACGCCGGCCAGGCCGGCGACGACCAATACCGCGAGCAGGCTGAACAACCCGGGACGGCCGACCATGCGCACCGCGATCCAGTAGCAAAAATTGCGCAGCGCCTGCACCCCGGCATCGGCGCCCTGGAACTTGACCGCGAAAATCCTCTCGTTGCGCACCAACAGCACGCCGAACACCGGTACCAGCGAGAGCACCGCGATCAGCGCGATGATGGTCGCGGCAAGTCCGGCTTCGCCGAATTTGCGGATCAGGTCGGAGTCCGAGAATTGCAATGCGATGAACGATATGCCGGCGGTGCCGTGGGTCAGGACGCAGGCGGGTCCGACCACGTATATCGCGTTCTTGAACGCGGTATATTTGTCCTGTCCCGCGATCAGGCGATCACGCGCCGCGAAGGTTAGCTGCATCGAATTCGGAAAAGCTGATCACCATGATCAGCGGCGTCATCACGTTCAGGAACATATTCAGATTGAAACCGGCCCATCCGAGGCCGCCGAGCGCCAGCAAAATCGCGATCATCGGCGGGAAGGCGGCAACCACCATGAACGATATCTTGCGGAAAAAGATGATCGCGATGACGCATCCGGCCAGTATGCCGAGAATGTTGTAGGTCAGCCCGTCGCGTTCGACCGCGTTGCGGATCTCGAGCTGCATCACGGGGACGCCGGACAATTCCGCGGTGAGCCCGCTGCCGGCAAGATCCTGGGCCATCAGCTTGCGAATATCGCCGACGGTCTTGCCGAGCTGGTTGCTGGCGACCGCGTCGGGCTCGAGCGCCAGCACGATCAGGGCCAGCGTGCCGTCCTCGGACAACAGCTTGCCGCGAATGATCTCGTTGGTTTTGACCGTCTCGATGAACTTGTCATACTCCGCGCCCTGCGGCAGTTCCGGCGGGAACAGCGCCGCGGGCAGCTTGCCCGGCGCCGGCGCCTGCCGCGCCGAGAACAGCGAGATCAGGCCGCGGGTGCCATCGACCAGTTGCAGATCGGTGACGAAATCGCGCAGCTTTTCGAGATTGGAACGCTCGAGCAAGGTCTTGCCTTCGACGACGACCAGCACATCGAATTCGGTCGCCGGAAACCGCCGGGTCTCCGCCTCATATTGCCGGTAGTCCTTCGAATTGGAGCGAAATAGCTGGCTGAGCGAATTGTCGATCTTGATGCGCTGGATGCCGAACAGCGCACCGATGATCAGCACGACGAGAATGATGCAGGACAGCACGGGCGCCCGCACCGCGATGAGGCCGATCCGCTCCAGTCCGAAAGCGATGCTGGGCCCGGTCGGCCGCTGCTCGATCTTGTCGACGTGGACCCTGACTCTCGCTGTTCTTTTCGAGCATGCCGTATCCAGTCCCCACATCGGTTCAAGGTGTATAGCTTAAGTCCATGAGAGCGCGAATGAGGCCTTGGTCGGCTCTGTCTGGTTGGCGCTCGCCTTTGAAAACATGCGGTAATTCGCCGCCCAGCGGTTTAGCAGGTCGCCGCCGCCGCTCGCAAGCGCCGGCGGCGGCGCAGAATCGGCACTGCTGCGGCGATATTGCCTCAAATTCCGGATTCACCGCCCGGCTGCAAGTTTGCGATACGCGCGGGAGCCGCACCGCCGCTTTCATCCTTGAGCGTCACGCCGGTGAGTTTCCTCGCAACCGCTTCCCGAATCAGCCAGGCGATTCTCAATGCGGCCTCATCGTAGCCGAGTCCCGCGCCGTGGATATTGGAAATGCAGTTGCGTTCGGCGTCGGTGCGGCCGACTTGCGGCGCGAAGGTGAGATACGCCCCGAGGCTGTCAGGCGCGGACAGCCCGGGCCGTTCGCCGATCAACACGGCAACCAGGCGTGCGCCGAGCATGGCGCCGATCTCGTCGCCCAGCGCGACCCGTGCGCCGGAGGCGACCACGGCATGGCCGATTTCGAGCCCGCCGACCGCGAGCCGCGGAATGAGGCGCCGGACCAGCTCGATCGCGTGGGCGTTGACCGCCGACGGCGACAGGCCGTCGCCAACCACGATCGCAAGCTGGCATGAGCCGGCCATCTGGCTTGCAAGCAGACGCTTTCGATTCCGGATCGAGCATCCGCCCCAAATCGGGACGCCGCAAATAATCCCTCCGGCTGCCGGCGCGACTGGAGACCTCCAGGGTCGGCAAGCCGAGGCTGTTCAAGCCCGTGACCAGGGCGGACACGTCGAACCCGGCATGAACCGCATCACGGGCCCGCGCGTGATCCAGCGTGAATTGCAGCAGTGCCTCGGTCGGCAGGCTCGCGCCGGCGCGGCCGAGACCAACGCGTGCCGGAGTAAGTTGCCGCAGATCGCGCAGCGTGCGGCCTGGCAGCACGGATGTCATCGCCATCGTTCCCCGCCATCGCTATTCGGCCGGAACGGAAGCTTCCTGCAGCTTGAGCGAATAATAGGACGCATTGGTGTGTCCACGCGACGCATCGCGCGCAAACATGATCAGGTGATGCGCGACCAGGACCGAGCTGATGAGATATTCGATTTCGCCACGGGCAAGCCGCCGCAGCGCGAATTTCCAGAATTCGAGCTTGTAGTCGCCGAGAACCCCGACCTTCCAGAAGATGTTGCGAAGCATGGTCAGGCCGAGCTTGATGTTGCGCCAGGACGACCGCTCGCGCGACGCCGGCGGCTCAATCCGGTGCGGATAGGTCTGCTCGATCTGGAATTCATAGCGCGCCAGCAACTTGTCGGGTTGATAGGCGCTCCCCATGCAGGCGCGCCAGGTGGTCACGACCTCTTCGTAGGGCAAGTGGAAATCGACGTTGGAATCGCGTCCCTCATCCTCGATCAGCCGGTTCTCGCGCTTCAACCGATCCCACAGCGGCGTTCCCGGCAAAGCCTGCAGCAGATTGATGGTCAAGAGCGGGATTTGCGACGCTTCGATGAATTCGAGCAGATGCTGTCCGGTCTCGGGCTTGTCGGTATCGAGGCCGAGAATGATGCCCGAGACGACCTCCATGCCGAAACGGTTGAGGGTCTGGATGGCTTCCATGATGGGGACCATCATGTTGTGATCCTTGTGCATCGCCTTCAGGGCCACCGGATCCGGCGTCTCGATTCCGCAGAAGATCGTCGCGAAAAACGCCTCGCGCATCCCCGCCAGAATTTCCGGGCGCTTGGCGATGTTGAGCGTCGCCTCGCAGGAGAAACGCAGCACGTAGCCGGTCTTCTTCTGCCATTCGACCAGATGCGGCAGGAGCTCCAGCGCGGCCTTTCGGTTTCCGATGAAGTTGTCGTCGACGAAATACACCGAGCCGGTGATGCCGCATTCGAGCAGCTTGTCGAGTTCGGCGGTGATCTGCTGCGGCGTTTTCAGGCGCGGGTTGCGGCCGTAGAGTCCCGGAATATCGCAGAATTCGCACTGGTAGGGACAGCCGCTCGAATACTGGATGCTGCCGAGAAAATAATGCCTGATGTCGGCGAGCTCATAGGCGGGAATCGGAAATTTGGTCATGTCGAGCCGGTCGGCGGTCTTCAGCATCACCTGCTGCTCGGGGCGAGATGGATCACGGGCGATGCGCGCGATCAGCTCATTGGTGGCGTCGCCGAGTTCGCCGACATGAAGGTAATCGAAGGATGGATAGTAGTCCGGGCAGGCGCTGACCGAGGGCCCGCCGATCGCGACCGTCAGATCGAAGGCATGCGCCCTGCGGCAGATGTCGTTCATCTGCTGGCGCTGGATATGCATGCCGCTGACGAAAACGGCCTCCGCCCATTGAAAGTCTTCCGCCGTCGCCGGGCGGATGTTTTCATCGATGAAACGCACCGGCCAATGCGCGGGCATATAGGCTGCGATCAACAGCAGGCCTTGCGGGGGCATGAAGGCCTGGACCCCGGCGGTCAGCGGATAGGCGTATTCAAACGTACCGAAAGAAGACGTGTAGCGTGGAAAGACGCACAGGACCCGCCGCACGTTCTCTATGCCTTCAGCTCGCATCAAGGTTCCTCTGGGACGACCGACCGGCAGCGACTTGACAATCAAGCACGCGGCAGGCTGGGCTACAAATCTTTCAACATTGTGGCAGCTATGCCAACCCACGGCAGGTCGAATGGTTGCGTCAGTCTGCGTCCTGGCCGGGCGCATCGGCCGCCTCACACGATCAGCCGCGACGCGAAATCCGGCAGTAGGCCGGTATGGCCAGCGAGCCGATGGCCGGCATCGGCAAGTCCGACGCGGAACAGCCAGTCGTCGAACTCCGGAGCCCGTTTCAGGCCGAACAGATCGCGGACATAGAGCGCGTCGTGGAACGAGGTGGATTGATAGTTCAGCATGACATCGTCGGCGCCGGGCACCCCCATGATGAAGGTGACGCCGGCAGCGGCGAGCAGTGTCAGCAGATTGTCCATATCGTCCTGGTCGGCCTCGGCGTGGTTGGTGTAGCAGACGTCGACCCCGAGCGGCAGTCCGAGCAGTTTGCCGCAGAAATGGTCCTCCAGCCCGGCGCGAATGATCTCCTTGCCGTCATAGAGATATTCCGGACCGATGAAACCGACCACGCTGTTGACCAGCAGCGGGTCGAAGGCGCGGGCGACGGCGTAGGCGCGCGCTTCCAGGGTCTGCTGGTCGACGCCGTGATGGGCATCGGCCGAAAGCGCGGAACCCTGCCCGGTCTCGAAATACATCACATGGCTGCCGACGGAACCCCGCCGCAGCGACAATCCCGCCTCATGCGCCTGCCGCAGCAGCGCGAGATCAATTCCGAAGCTGCGATTGGCGGCCTGCGTTCCCGCGATCGACTGAAAGACGAGGTCGACCGGCAGGCCCTGCTCGATCAGTCCGAGCGTGGTGGTGACATGGGCCAGGACGCAGCTCTGGGTCGGGATCTGCAACCGCGCAATAACATCGTCCAAGAGGCGCACCATCCCGCCGATCACCGCCGGGTCGTCACTCGCCGGATTGATCCCGATGCAGGCGTCGCCCGATCCCAACAGGATGCCGTCGAGGATCGAGGCGGTGATGCCTTTGGCGTCGTCGAAGGGATGATTGGGCTGCAGCCGCACACTCATCCGCCCGCGCAGGCCGATCGTGTTGCGGAACTGGGTGATCACCTCGCATTTTTTCGCCACCAGGATCAGATCCTGGTTGCGCATCAGCTTTGAAACCGCCGCGGCCATTTCCGGCGTGATGCCGCGCGCCAGATTTTTGCAGCGACTGCGGCGTCGCCGCGTCGGACAACAGCCAATCGCGGAACGCGCCGACGGTCAGCGACGCAACGCCGGCAAAGGCCGATGCGTCATGGGTATCGATGATCAGACGGGTGACCTCATCGTCTTCATAGGGAACGACGGTCTCGTGCAGGAACGTTTCAAGTGGAACGTCCGCCAGCGCCATCCGCGCCGCGATCATCTGCTCGGCGCTGGCCGCGGCGATCCCGGCCAGCCGGTCGCCGGAGCGCGGCGGCGTTGCCTTCGCCATCAGCTCGCGCAGATCGTCGAATATGTAGCTCGTGGCATCGATGGTTTGGCGATAGACCATGGCGGCTCCATGCCATCGGCTGCCGGCGCGGGGCAACCCGTTGTAACGGTTTCGCGCCGCCGCCGGAGCAAAATCGCGGCTATTTCGCGCGTTCATTCAGAATTATGTCAAAGGTTAATTATTTATACATGATCATTTTGCATGGTTTTTAAGCGGCCGACATTTCCGCCGCCTCCTCGGAGCGGTCGTGCATGCCTGAACCATCGAAATCCGGTCGAGCCGACTCCGCCACGGCGTCCGGGCTTTCGATCGCGGCCAGGCTGTATTCGGTGTTTGCGTTGATCGCGGTTCTGACCGCGGCAATTGCGGTGCTGTCCGACTACAACACCCGCGGCAACGCCGAACTCACGGAAGCCGTCGAGACCGCCAGCCGTGCCGCGCTCAACGTCCAGCGCGTCAATTCGCTGGTCTATGCGGTGGTGATGGAATCCCGCGGCGTTTACATGTCGGCCGATACCACCACCGCGAAGAAGTTCGGCGACGGCCTGCTCAAGTTCAACGCCCAGATCCTCGACGTGGTCAAAAGCTGGCAATCCATCGTCAGGGCCGATGACGCCGAGCAATTCGCCGCCTTCAAGAAGCGAATCGAACAGTTTGTCGAGTTCCGCAAGGAACTGGTTCGCCGCGGCGTGGAGATCAGTCCCGCCTCCGGCCGCGAGTGGGGCGACAATGATGCCAACCGCGCGGTCCGCACCGCCCTCAATGTGGATCTCGGCACGCTCTCCAAGCTCTACGCCGAGCGCAGCAAGCAGCTCGCGCAGCAGGGCGAACTGTATCACTTGCTGGCCTTTGTGTTGACCGGCCTCGGCGGGCTTGCGCTGGTCGTGGTCGGCATCGGCGTCCTGATCATTTCCCGCTCGGTCGCGCGGCCGCTTTCCGCCATCACCGCCACCATCAAGCAGGTCGCGGAAGGTGCCGAGAATGTCGTGGTGCCGCATGTCGACCGGGCCGACGAGATCGGCGCCCTGGCGCGCGCGATCCGGATCTTCCAGGAGGCGATGGAGCGCAACCGCAATCTCAATTCGCAGGTCCTGCTGGATTCCGAGGCGCGCGAGGAGCGGACCCGGCGCATCGAAACGTCGGTCGAGGCGTTCCGCGAGGCGATCGGCGGCGTGCTGCGCGCGGTCGCCGACAACGCATCGGCGATGCGCGATACCGCGCAGTCGATCGCCAAAGTGGCGTCGGACGCCAGCGGACGCGCCGTCGCCGCGGCCAGCGCCACGGAGCAGGCGTCCAGCAACGTGAACGCGGTCGCCGGCGCGGCCGAGGAATTGTCGGCCTCCGTGCAGGAGATCGGCCGGCAGGTTCGTCAATCCGCTGGCGTCGTCGAACAGACCGGTCTGAGAACCGAAAAATCGGTCACCGAAATCGAAAGCCTCGCCGCGGCGACCCAGCGCATCGACGGCGTGCTCAATCTGATCCAGGCGATCGCCGAGCAAACCAATCTGCTGGCGCTGAACGCGACGATCGAGGCCGCGCGCGCCGGCGAGGCCGGGCGTGGCTTTGCCGTGGTCGCGCACGAGGTCAAGGCGCTTGCCGGGCAGACCGCCAAGGCGACTGCAGAAATCGGCCAGAACATCAGCATGATCCAGGCGTCGACCCGCAATGCGGTGGATGCGGTGCGCGAGATCGGCGTGGCCGTGCGCGAAATCAACGAAGTGACGTCGAACATCGCCGGCGCGATCAACCAGCAGGATGCGGCGACGCGCGAGATTTCCGCGAATGCGCAAATGGCCGCACGCGGCAACGGGACGCTGGTCAGCAATATCGGCTCGCTGAGCGAGGCCATCGGCGAGACCAACAAGGCCGCGACATTCGTGCTTACGGCCTCCACCGACCTGACCTCGACCGCGGAAACGCTGTCGCGCGAGGTCGACAAGTTCTTCCGCAACCTGCGCGCCGATCCGGCCGACCGTCGCGACGCCGGCACAATCCAGGGCCGTGCGGCCGCAGGCTGAGCCGGCGACGCAGCCGGCATGTGACGGCGGGCATGTCGGGTCCGTCTCGGAGCGAGCGTCATTCCACCAGCAGCACATCCACCGCGACCGCCAGCTTCTGCTTGCGCGATCCAACGATGATGCCATCGACCGGCGAAACGTCGGAAAAATCGCGTCCCACCGCCAGCACGATGTGATCGTTCTCGACCAGGAGGTCGTTGGTCGGATCGAAATCGACCCAGCCGATCTCCGCACCGCACCACAGCGAAACCCATGCGTGCGTCGCATCGGCCCCCTGCAGACGCGGTTTGCCCGGCGGCGGGATGGTGCGCAGATAGCCGCTGACATAGGCCGCCGGCAGCCCGAGGCCGCGCAGCCCCGCGATCATCACATGGGCGAAATCCTGGCACACGCCGTGACGCTTTTCGAACACTTCCGTCAGCGGCGTCGAGATCACGGTCGCTTTCGCGTCATATTTGAATTCGATGCGAATGCGGTGCATCAGGTCGACGGCGCCAGCCTGGATCCCGCGCCCGGGCGGAAAGCTTTGCGACGCGTAGGCGGTGACCGGCCGCAATACCGGCACCAGCGGACTGGCAAAGACGTATCCGATCGGCGAGGCGGGACCAAGCGCGGTGGCCTCAAAGGCGAGGTCGCGCACGCTCTCCCATACCGGTCCCGGCGTGGTGCGGTCGGATGCGCGGCGGTGAACCGAAACCCGCGATCTGGAATCGATGCGAAGGCTGCGATGCGGGGCTTCGATCAGGACGCTCTCGGTCGGGGTGCCGAAAAAGTCGTGCCGGATCGGCACGGCTCGCCGGCCGCGGCCTGATATCGACGCTGTGCGAAACCAGCTCCTGGCCGCCGCCGCTCCTCGGTTCCAGGCGCAGCGAGCAGCGCGCGAAACTGACCGGACTCTCGTAACTGTAGGTCGTGACATGACGGATGTCGTAGATCACGCGAGGCCCGTCAGCTTTTCCGGCCGGCTCGCATTGGGCCCGTGCGGGAAATAATGCGATCCGATGGCATCGGCCAGCGAAAGCAGGTCCTGCTCCAGCGAGAACAGCGTCTTGGTGTCGAGCGCGGCGGCCTCCGCCGTGGTCAGCGTGGCTTGCAGGGCGACGGCGAGGCGCTGCGGCCGCTCGATCAACCCGCCCTCCTTCAATGTCGGCAGGCTGGCGATGTGATCGTTCAGCGCGAATACCTGGAACGCGACCGAGCGGGGATTATAGGGGTCAAGCACGACCAGATCGCGGACCGGCGCCAGCAACGGTCCGACCAGATAGCGCGAGCGATAGGTGATCTGGCAATCCACCAGCGTCAGCAGGGTATCGAGATCCTCGCCGCCCGCTTCGTCATGGGCGAACTGGCGCACGAAACGCGCGGTGTTGATGGCGCGCTCGGCGCGGCGGCCCATCTCGAGAAAACGCCAGCCGGCGGCGCGGTTCATGTTTTCCTGCGCCAGGCCGGCGAAGCTCGCAAGTTCCTGCAGCGTCAGTTCGGCCGCACTGACGACACCGTCATCATCGTCGACCTCATGGGCGAGGCGTTCGGTCATCTCGGTAATGACCTGCCAGGCATCGGGTGAAAGCCGCTCGCGCAGCGATGTCGCGGTGCGTTGCGCCGACCGCACCAGCGACAGCGCCGAACCGAATCTTTCTTCGCTCTGCAGCGCCTCGGCCGCGAGCCTGGCGGGCTGCGATCGTGTCGCCTGCGAGCTCGCACCCCAGGCCATCAGCAGCCGCTGAATTCGCTCGACCGAATGGAGCGCTGTGGACGATCCCTTGCCCGGATCGCGCTGGGTCCCGAGCGCCCGTATCAGCCGCAGCGTCGCCTCGGCGCGCTCGAGATAGCGGCCGAGCCAGAACAGATTGTCCGCGGCACGGCTCGGGACGACGCCGGCGATGCGCCTGATCCGCACCGCATCCACCGTCGGCAGCAGGGTTGCGGCGGAAACCGCCTTGTCGGAAACCACCCAGACATCGGCCGCCCGCGCGCCGTCTCCCATCGAGATGGCGCGGGCATCGAGCTGTTCGGCGATCCGGCAGAAGCCGCCGGGCATCAGGGTCCAGCCGTCGGGCGTCGCCGCCGCGAACACCCGCAGCACAAACGGACGCGGCGCGATACGGCCGTTCTCCCACACCGGCGTCGTCGACAGCCGGACCAGTTCCTGACCGACATAGTCGATGCCGCGATCGCTGATCGCGGTCCTGAGACGCTCGCGCTCGCTCGGCGACAATTCGCTGGCGAGAACGGGCCCATTGCCGGGGAAACCAGGAACCGCCCTGCCGTAAGCGCCCTCGATCGCCACCTCGTCGAGCCGCGACAGCACTTCCGCACGCGCGGCCTTCTGGCCGCACCACCAGGTCGCGATATGCGGCATCTTCAAGTCTTCGCCGAAGAAACGCCGGCTCAGGCTGGGCAGGAAGCCAAGCAGCGCCCGCGCCTCCATCACGCCCGAGCCCGGCATGTTGGCGACCACGACACCGTTCTTGCGCAGCACGTCGATCAGGCCGGGGACGCCGAGCTGCGAGGAGGCATCGAGCTCCAGCGGATCCAGCGAATTGGAATCCACCCGGCGCAGCAAAACGTCGAGCCGCTTCAGCCCGGCGACGGTGCGGATATGAATGCGGTCGCCGCTGACGGCGAGATCGTCGCCCTCCACCAGCAGAAATCCGAGATAGCGCGCCAGGGTCGCATGTTCGAAATAGGTTTCGCTGAAGGCGCCGGGCGTCAGCAGGCCGATGCGCGGCTCGTCGCGGTCGGCGCCGGAACGCAGGCTGTCGCGGAACGCCTCGAAGAACGGCGCGACGCGCTCCACATTCATCGATTTGTAGAGCGTGCTGAATGCGCGCGACAGCACCAGCCGGTTCTCGAGCGCATAGCCCGCGCCCGAGGGCGCCTGGGTCCGGTCGCCCAGCACCCACCATCGCCCGTCGGGCCCGCGGCCGACATCGGCGGCATACAGATTGAGAAAGCGTCCGCCCGGCGGTTTGATGCCGCAAACCGGGCGCAGATATTCGGCGCTGCCGGCGATGGCTGCGGCCGGCAGCGCACCCTCGGCAACCAGCCGGCCCTCGCCATAGAGATCGCTCAGAACCAGTTCAAGCAATTGCGCGCGTTGCACGATGCCGGCGGTGAGCTGCTGCCAGTCGGCTTCGTCGATCAATAGCGGCAGATGGCTCAACGGCCAGAGCCGGTCGGCGGTTTCGCCGGGCGCGCGATAGGTCACGCCGGCTTCCCGCAGATGGCGATCGGCGGAACCGAAACGACGCTCGATTTCGGCGGGCGTCAATGCGGCGAAGGCATCGAAGAATCGGGTCCAGACCGCGCGGGGCGCCCCATCCTGTCCGATATATTCATCGGGAATGCCGGGCAGGCGAACGTAGTCGCGCGCCCACTGTCCCACGCGCCGGTTGGCAGGCGTGGCCTTGCTCCCCTGGCTGCTTCCCTGGCCGGCCTGTACTGCCATCCCGACTCTCCTGCCTAAAGCCTATTCGGCTCTGATTAAATCAGAACCGGGCTTTAGTTTTTGTCTTGACGCGTTTTCTTACGCGAACCGGTATCCACTTCGCTCGAAAACGCTATCAGGCCTCCTTTCAATGCAGGAGCGGCGTCCTCAAGTCGAGGGTCAAGGGAAACTCAATTGTGCGTTCCTCGCGCGGCGGATCAATCTTGCCGGGGGTATGACCGTGATCCTGAAACCGGGCGAGCCGCCGCGCCTCGGCCTCATAGGAGTTGACCGGTTTGGTCTCGTAGCTGCGGCCGCCTGGATGGGCGACGTGGTAGACGCAGCCGCCCAGCGAACGCCCGTTCCAGGTATCGATCAGGTCAAAGGTCAGCGGGGCATGCACCGGAATGGTCGGATGCAACCCGGATGCCGGCTGCCAGGCCTTGAAGCGGACGGCCGCCACCGCCTCGCCGGAGCGGCCGGTCGGCGTCATCGGCATGCGCCGGCCATTGCAGGTGACGACGTGGCGGCCTTCGACAAAGCCTTCCGCCTTGACCTGCAATCGCTCGACCGAGGAATCGACATAGCGCACGGTGCCGCCGGCCGACGCCTCTTCGCCGAGGACGTGCCAGGGTTCGAGCGCCTGGCGCAGTTCCAGGCCGACGCCGCCATGATGGACCTGGCCGAACACCGGAAAGCGGAACTCGAGCTGCGCGGCGTACCAAGTCCGGTGAAAAATCGTAACCGCATTGCTTCAATTCGCCGAGCACGTCCAGAAAATCTTCCCACAGGAAATGCGGCAGCATGAAGCGATCGTGCAACGTCGTACCCCAGCGCACGAACTTGCCCTGTTGCGGCTCGCGCCACAGCTTCGCGATCAGGGCCCGGATCAGCAATTGCTGCGCCAGGCTCATGCGCGGATCGGGCGGCATTTCCAGCGCGCGGAACTCGACCAGCCCGAGCCGGCCGGTGGCGCTGTCGGGAGAATAGAGCTTGTCGATGCAGATTTCGGCGCGGTGGGTGTTGCCGGTGATATCCACCAGGATGTGCCGGAACAGCCGGTCCACCAGCCACAGCGGGGCCTTGGTTCCCGGCGGCGGCACCTGGGCCAGCGCGATTTCCAGCTCATAGAGGCCGTCATGCCGGGCCTCGTCGATCCGCGGCG
Source organism: uncultured Alphaproteobacteria bacterium (assembly GCA_963748165.1). Lineage (GTDB taxonomy): Bacteria > Pseudomonadota > Alphaproteobacteria > Rhizobiales > Xanthobacteraceae > Bradyrhizobium. Next base: position 4,921 of record CAVVIM010000015.1, on the reverse strand, counting down.
CCTGGCTGGTCGGACCGATGAACATGCCCGAGAACAAATAGGACAGCGACGGATGCCGCTGCCAGTACAGCACCAGACTCTTCAGCAGATCGGGGCGGCGCAGAAACGGTAAATCCGCCGGCGTGCCGCCGCCGACCACCACGTGATTGCCGCCGCCGGTGCCGGTGTGCCGGCCGTCGATCAGGAAACGATTGGCGCCGAGCCCGACATGAGCTGCGTCTTCGTAGAGGCCGAAGGTGATATCGACGGCCTCGCGCCAGCCGGTCGCCGGCTGGATGTTGATCTCGATCACGCCGGGATCGGGGGTCACCTTGATCACCTCGACCCGCGGGTCGAATGGCGGCGGATAGCCCTCGACATGGACCTGCATCTGCATTTCCTCGGCGGTCGCTTCCACCGCCGTGACCAGTTCCAGATAGTCCTCGAGCTTCTCCACCGGCGGCATGAAGGCGCAGAGCACGCCGTCGCGGATCTCGATCGACATCGCGGTGCGCACGCCGCCGGATCTGAGCTGCTGCTCCTGCACCTGCTGATGCGGCGCGGCCTCGGCCGGCGCGGTCTGGTCATACACCGGCAGCTCGCCGCGCGGCTCCAGCGGATCCTGCTCGACGACGTAGGGATAGTCGTCAGGTGGAATGTAAGGCAGCGACGAGATCGGCAGCCGCAGCCCGAGCGGCGAATCGCCCGGCGTCAGGAACAGATTGCCGCGCCGCAGCTTCCAGCGCTCGCTGCGCCAGCGTCCGGCGTCGGCGTTCCAGCGCTGGATCGGCAATACGAACCCTCTCGGCGTGTTCAGTCCCTGATCGAATACCCGCGCCATGCGCGAGCGCTCTTCCGGATCGGACAGCTTCGAATTGCCGGGGTCGACATTCGGCGGAAGACCGGCCTCCTTCTGCAGCCAATGGCTCGGGTCCTCGAACGCCGGCATGATGAATTCGGAACCGACGCCGAGTTTCTCGGCCGCGCTTTCCGCAAAACGCTCGGCGTCATCAATCCTGGCCTGGCGCGGGCTCTCGATCTTCGCGATCAGATCGGAATTCTTCCAGATCGGGATGCCGTCCTTGCGCCAATAGAGACCGAACGCCCAGCGCGGCAGGCTTTCGCCCGGATACCATTTGCCCTGGCCGTAATGCAGCAGCCCGCCGGGCGCGAAGCGTGTCCGCAACCGCCTGATGAGATCGTCGGCGAGCCCGCGCTTGGTCGGCCCCACCGCGGCGATATTCCATTCCGGCGATTCGAGGTCATCGACGGAAACGAAGGTCGGCTCGCCGCCCATGGTCAGGCGCACGTCGCCGGCTTTCAGATCGGCATCGACCTGTTCGCCGAGCCGGTCGAGACGGGCCCAGGAATCGTCGGAGAACGGCCGGGTGATCCGCGGCGCCTCGCGGATGCGCTTGACGCCCATCTCGAAGCCGAATTCGACATTGGCAAAGCCGGCGCTGCCGCTGATCGGCGCCGCCGAGCGGTAATGCGGCGTGGCCGCGACCGGGATATGGCCTTCGCCGGTCAGCATGCCCGAGGTGACATCGAATCCGATCCAGCCCGCGCCGGGAAGATAGACTTCGGCCCAGGCGTGCAGATCGGTGAAATCGGTCTCGACCTCGCGCGGGCCTTCGACCGGATCGATGTCGGGACGCAGCTGAATGAGATAGCCGGACACGAAGCGGGCGGCGAGGCCGAGATGCCGCAGGATCTGGATCAACAGCCACGCCGAGTTGCGGCACGATCCGGCACCCGTCTCCAGCGTCCGCTCGGGGGTCTGGATGCCCGGCTCCATGCGAATGATGTAACGAATCTTCTTTTGCAATTGGGCGTTGAGGTCGACCAGATAATTGACCGTGCTCGATGCCTCGCGCGGAATCCCGGCGAGGTAGGCGGCAAACAACGGGCCGGACTCTGCGGTCGCGAGATAGGGCGCCAGCTCGGTCTTGAGATCGTCGGTATAGGTGAATGGAAAAGCATCGGCATAGGGTTCGACAAAAAAATCGAACGGATTGATCACGGTCATCTGCGCCGTGAAATCGACTTCGACCTTGAGTTCGGTGGCCTTTTCCGGAAACACGAACCGGGCGAGCCAGTTGCCTTGCGGATCCTGCTGCCAGTTCACGAAATGATTGGCGGGCGTGACCTTGAGCGAATAGCTCAGGATCGGCGTGCGGGTGTGCGGCGCCGGCCGCAAGCGAATGGTTTGAGGGCCGAGATCGATCGGGCGATCGTATTTGTAATGCGTGACGTGATGCAGTGCGACGAAGATCGACACAGGCAGGCTACTCCAGCAGCTTTTTTGAGCAAAACACCGGTTCCGATGCGGATCAAGCAATAACAACGGGCAGCGGCTGCCTATCGGAGCGGCGGATCGACATTCGTGGCGCCAAGAGGCGGGCTCGGACGCGGATGAAGCTAGCCTTCGGCGTGCCGGATCTCGCGCCGATTCGAAGGATGCGAGGCCCCGGATTCGCGCGCAGGGCGTTCCTGTCGCGACAAGCGTCTATCCCTCTCGTCATCCTCCGCGCGAACCGGCGGATCCAGTACGTCCTGCGGCCTTCGGTTTGATCACTGACGCCGCGGAATACTGGGTCGCCCGCTTCCGCGGGCGATGACGGCTGAAGGAACGACCGGGAAAGACCACGACGCCCTACATCGTGGCGCCGAGCACCCAGGGCGCGAATTCGGCGCCACCGAAGTCAAAGCTTTCGCTCTTGGTCGGCTGTCCTGACGCCGTCTTGAGCATCAGATCGAAGATCCGCTGCCCGCATTGCTGCACCGTCTCCTCGCCGTCGAGGATGGTGCCGCAATTGACGTCCATGTCGTCTTCCATGCGCCTGAACATCGGCGAGTTGGTTGCGAGCTTGATCGACGGCGCGGGCTTGCAGCCGAACACGCTGCCGCGGCCGGTGGTGAAGCAGACGAGGTTGGCGCCGCCGGCGACCTGCCCGGTCGCCGCGACCGGGTCGTAGCCCGGCGTGTCCATGAACACAAAACCCTTCTTGGTGACGGGCTCGGCGTAATTGAGAACATCGACAAGATTGGTGCTGCCGGCCTTGGCCATCGCGCCGAGCGACTTTTCCAGGATCGTGGTGAGACCGCCGGCCTTGTTGCCGGGGCTCGGATTGGCGTTCATCTCGGCGCCTTCGCGTTCGGTATATTCCTCCCACCAGCGCATCAGCGCCACCAGCTTTTCGCCGACCTCGCGGCTGACCGCGCGGCGCGTCAACAGGTGCTCGGCGCCATAGGTCTCGGGCGTTTCCGACAGGATCACGGTGCCGCCATGGCGCACCAGCAAATCGCTCGCCGCGCCCAGCGCCGGATTGGCGGAGACGCCGGAATAGCCGTCGGAGCCGCCGCATTGCAGCGCCACGGTGAGTTCGCCGGCCGGCACCGGCTCACGCTTCACCTTGTTGGCGTCAGCCAGCGCCTCGCGCACAAAGGCGACGCCGGCCTCCACCGTCTTGCGGGTGCCGCCGATTTGCTGGATTTCCAGTTCGCGCAGGCGCCCGGCGAGCTTCTGCTCCTGCATCAGGCCCCCGATCTGGTTGACCTCGCAGCCGAGCCCGAGCACCACCACGGCGGAAAAATTCACATGCCGCGCGTAGCCGCCCAGCGTGCGCCGAAGCAACGTCAGCGGCTCGTCCTGGGTCATGCCGCAGCCGGTCTTGTGGGTGAGCGCGACCACGCCGTCGACGTTGGGAAAATCGGCCAGCGGATTGTCGCCGGTAAACGGATTTTTCCTGAAGACGTCGGCGACCATGCCGGCGACATGCGCGCTGCAATTCACCGAGGTCAGGATGCCGATATAGTTGCGGGTCGCGACCCGGCCATCGGGACGGCGAATGCCGTCGAAGGTCGCAGGCAGATCGAAGTTCGGGGTGGCGATGACGTCGACGCCGAAGGCGTAGTCCTTGGCGAAATCGCCCATGCCGCAATTCTGGGTGTGAACATGCTGGCCCGGCGAAATCGGGACCGTGGCGAAGCCGATGATCTGACCATAGCGGCGGATCGGTTCGCCGACCGCGATCGGCTTGATCGCCACCTTGTGGCCGGCGGGAATGCGCTCGATGGTGCTCACACCATCGGCGACCACCATGCCGGGCGGCAGGCTCGAGCGCGCGATCAGCACGCCGTCATCGGGATGCAGGCGAATGACAGGCGCCGGGGTCATGATGATGTCTCCTTGGAAAAAGAGCGAATGGCGAGTGGCGAATGGGATTATCTGCCATTCGCTACTTTCCATTCGCCACTCGCCACTCCCTATTCGCGCGGCTTCACGCCTTGCCGCCGGAATCCTTCCGGGTCTGCCCCACCTGCATCTTGGCATAGGTCATCATCAACCCGCTCTCGTTCGACAAGGTCACGAGCTTGAAACCCATATTGATCGCCCGCACCGCGCCGTCGGCGCCGCTGCAATGGATGCCCGGATAGAGGCCACGTTTGCCGCACTCCTTCACGATCTTCTCGTAGATCTTCAGGATCTCCGGCTCATCGCGGTCGAGTTTTGGTACCAGGCCATAGGAGAAACCGAGGTCGGACGGACCGATATAGACGCCATTGATGCCGTTGACGTCGAGAATCGATTCCATGTTCTCGACCGCGGTCTTGGTCTCCATCATCGGCAGCAGCACGATCTCGTCGTTCGCCGTTTTCTGGTAGGTGCCGGCCGAGCCGTACATGCCGGAGCGGATCGGGCCGTTGGAGCGGGTCCCGCGCGGCGGATATTTGGAGTAGGAAACAAGGTTTTCGGCTTCCTGCCGGGTGTTGATCATCGGGCAGATCACGCCATAGGCGCCGCCGTCCAGCACCTTGCCGATGATGCCGGGCTCATTCCAGGGTACCCGCACCATCGGGGTCACCGGATGGCCGTTCATGGCCTGAAAGCATTGCACCATCGACTGGTAATCCTGCACGCCGTGCTGCATGTCCACGG